>JACJZQ010000001.1 GCA_020635495.1 Flavobacteriales bacterium
ACGAATCTCAGCCGCCAAGTAATCGCCAACCGTGTAAGGAAGCACGAAATAACCATCTGCCAAACCTTGCATCAGGGCTGAAGCTCCCAATCGGTTTGCACCGTGATCGGAGAAGTTCGCCTCGCCAGCTGCATAGCAACCAGGAATGGTTGTCATCAAGTTGTAATCAACCCAAATTCCGCCCATGGTGTAGTGAACCGCTGGGTAGATCATCATAGGTGTTTTGTACGGGTTCTGATCCACGATCTTCTCGTACATCTGGAAGAGGTTTCCGTACTTGGCCTCAACTACCTTCTCGCCCAACTCACGAATCTGGGCATCAGTAGGGTTGTGAAGTCCTTGAAGGTGCGCTTCGGTTTTTCCGTAGCGCATGATGGCTGAGCTGAAATCCAGATAAACTGCTTCGCCTGTGGCATTCACACCGAAACCAGCATCGCATCGCTCTTTGGCTGCGCGAGAAGCCACATCTCGCGGAACGAGGTTACCGAACGCTGGGTAACGTCTCTCCAAGTAATAATCGCGGTCTTCTTCTTTGATCTCCGTTGGCTTCAGTTTGCCTTCGCGGATGGCTTTTACGTCCTCCAATTTCTTCGGAACCCAAATTCGACCATCGTTACGCAACGACTCTGACATCAATGTCAATTTCGATTGGTGGTCTCCAGAACGTGGAATACACGTTGGGTGAATCTGCGTGTAACATGGGTTTGCGAAGTAAGCACCCTTCTTGTGGATCTTCCACGAAGCAGTCACGTTCGAACCCATTGCATTTGTACTCAGGAAGAATACGTTTCCGTAACCTCCACTGGCAATGATCACTGCGTGAGCGGAATGTCTTTCAATCTCGCCTGTCACCAAGTTTCTTGCGATGATTCCGCGAGCTTTGCCATCAACCACAACCAGATCCAACATCTCGTGGCGGTTGTACATCTGAATCTTGCCTTTGGCAATCTGCCGGTTCATGGCAGAATAAGCACCCAAAAGCAACTGCTGTCCTGTCTGACCTTTCGCGTAGAATGTTCTCGAAACCAAAACCCCACCGAATGAACGGTTGTCCAACAGACCTCCGTATTCACGTGCAAACGGCACTCCTTGCGCCACACATTGGTCAATGATGTTGGCCGAAACTTCCGCCAAGCGATACACATTCGCTTCACGAGCACGGTAATCGCCACCTTTTACCGTATCGTAGAACAAACGGTAAGTCGAATCACCATCGTTCTGGTAATTCTTAGCAGCGTTGATACCGCCTTGAGCCGCAATCGAGTGCGCTCTTCGTGGACTGTCCTGATAGCAGAAAGCCTTTACGTTATAGCCCAACTCGGCAAGCGAGGCAGAGGCAGAACCTCCCGCTAAACCTGTTCCCACCACGATAATATCGATGTGGCGCTTGTTGGCAGGATTTACAAGGTTGATGTGGTTCTTGTGGTTGGTCCATTTTTCTGCGATAGGACCTTCAGGTATCTTGGCATCCAATGACATTGGCGTAAGATTTTATGATTGTGTGATGAAGTGATAAACTGCGATGAAGATGAATCCGCGCGGTACCGCAACAGCATAAATGTTAGACAACTTCTTAATTACTGGAGTGTACTTTCTGTGGTTGAAACCAACCGACTGGAATGCCGACTGGAAACCATGCATCAGGTGCAGCGCAAGGAATATGAACGACAGAACATAGATTCCAACACGCACTGGGCTTTCAAACTTCGCATGAAGTTCTTCCCAATATCTTGTTGGGTTCTCTGGTTGAAACTCAACATACTTAACTGTCATTTCGTGAACCCAGAAATCGTACAGGTGCAACCCGAGGAAAAGCATGACCATGATTCCTGTGATGATCATGTTTCGGCTCATCCATGTAGAATTTGCTCCGCCCTTGTTCATGGCATACTTAACTGGTCGTGCTGCACGGTTTTCCAATTCCAATTTTATTCCCATTCCGAGGTGGAAAATCACCCCGAACATTAGAATTGGTTGCAGCGCGAACTGAACAAGCGGATTGTAGCCCATGAAATGAGACACTTCATTGAATCCTTCTTCGCTCAAAACGGAAATCATATTGATTGACATGTGCTGAAGAAGAAATACAAGCAAGAAGAAGCCCGATAGGGCCATTGCTATTTTCTTAGCTATTGAACTTGACATTTACGTCTGATTTTGTGTTAAAACCTAGGTGGGTAGCGCAATTGCTGGCAAATGTAATACCTGCGCCTAATTGCCTCCCTCTAGCCATTTATTTAGAAGCATTCTTAATAACAATAGCGTCAAAAACCGATTTTGCAAGAAACCATTCTGCCCAAGTTTGGTTCATTCCTGAATCAGGTCGTAAGCGCCTTTTACCAAGAATTGCTCATTCTCAGCAACCTGAATATCGTCAAGAATGGGAACCATCCCGTTCTGTTGCTTTCCCACATTTACTTTAATCTTCTCAAAATCAGCAGATTCATCCAACAACTCCACAACTTTCAGCACGAAAGATTCGTCTTCCAATTGAACCACGGCAGACTGTGGCAGCGCCATAAACGTGTCCGAACCAATCACTATTTCTGATTCAACATACGTTCCAACTATCAAACCTTGGGTTGAGGCAGCTTCGATGTGACCATGTGCGATAACTGTTCTCGATTCCATATCCAAATTTCGGTTGACCAAATGCACAGTGGCTTCCCGAAAGTCTTTTTCGTTCTGCACTTTGAAGTGGATTTTCTGTCCTTCTTTGACTTTGGGCGCATCTTGCTCAAAAACCCTCAATTCCAAGTGCAAGTGCTCGGTATTGATGATTTTCATGGCCACATCGGAAGGAGAAAGGAACGTTCCGGGCGAAGCGTTGATCTCTGTAATGTAACCGCTAATTGGTGCGAGAACATTGATGCTGGAGCGTAGGTTTTCCGCAGTCAAACCATCTACGTTTACGTGCATCATTTCCAGCTTTTTCTTTAGCGCAGCGTGCTTGGCATTCATCATCTGAAAATCAGATTGCGCTTTGGTTAGCTTTTTCTGCGATGAAACATTCGCATCTGCTAAACTTCCTTGGCGCGCCAAGTCTTCTTTCAGGTATTTCAGTTCGCCTTGGGTTTCCAAGTACTGTTTTTGAACTTCCAGGAAGTCTGGATTCTCGAGCGTTAGAACGACTTGTCCTTGTTGGACTTTCTCGCCAACCAGCAGATCAACCTGTTTTACATAACCGCCAAAATAGGCACTCACAGTAGCTTGGTACTTTGGCGGAACATCCACCGAACCGTTGGCAGAAACCGTGGTTTCAAACTCCCTTTCGGTCAGATTTCCTAATTGGTATCCCGATGATTTGAACTGCTCGTTGGTAACCGTGATCAGGTCGGTTTGCTCTGTGGTGGTTTCTGCTTCCGTTGCGCTTTCTGGTGCTTCCGATGAGCACGCAGAAAAAAGCAATGGTAAAATGGCCATGAAAAGGCCGTATTTCAAGTGATTCGTTTTCATTTTCAATTCGTTAAGTAGTTGATATCCAATACTGTTTGGTTGTATTGAAGTAGGTCGTTCAAGTGGTGTGTTTTGATGGTTATGGCCTGTTCTAAAAGCTGTGTGTACTGCAAAAAGTCGATCTCGCCATTTCGGTAGGCCAACTCGCTGCTGCTAAGCAATTTTTCCGCCAGCTGCTTGCCCGATTCGTTGTAGTTGACCAGCGCCTGCTGTTGCTTTTCGAGTTCGGTGAGCAGTGTTTGATAGCGAGAAATGAGCTGTAATTGTTGGTCTTCGGATTGTGCCAAGATTGCATTGCGTTGCGTTTTTGCCGCTTTTATCTGCGAACGCTGTGAACCAAACCAAAGCGGAATGGCCAATCCGGCCTGAACACCCGAATAAATGCGCGCATTGGCGGCCGTATTTGTTCCCTGAAACACATCGAACTGAATGTCGGGCAGCAATTGTTGTCGCGCCAATCTGAGTTGGTGATCCGACAGCGTTCGCATCTGCTCATAATATTTGAGTATCGGATGCTGATTTGTATCCAGCGGCAAGGGTTGCAACGGCTGCAATTCTTGTACAGAAACTTCTGGCAACGAATCAGCCTGTATCCATCGATTGAGCTGAATCTGTGCCGCCAGTACATTTTCTTTTTGCTGATTCCATTTCAGGTGCACATCACGGTACTTGGCCTGAGCCGTCAATTGTTCGAGCTGATTGGATTCTCCAAGGTCGAATTTGAGTTGGGCACCGTTTGCAAACTCGCTGTAAAGGCTATCCAAGTCGGCATACTGTTTCAGCAATTGCTGCGCATTGCTCAACTCAATATACGCCCGGCTTACCTCCTGTTTTACCACGCGTTCATCCAAGCGATATTGCTGCTCCGCCAAAGAAATATGGCCTTGCTGCACCTTCTTCTGCGCATGATAAACCGTTGGAAATTTCAGCGACTGACTCAATCCCCAGACGTGCAGCGGAGCATTATTTACGGCAATGTTATTCTCATCGAAACCATAATAGACCTGTGTTTTTTCAATGTCGATGGAAGCCCCGATCAGGTTGCGATTGCGCTCTACTTCATACTTGGACGCCTTCAACTGATTGTTGTTTTCCAAAGCCAGCGAAACGGCTTGATCTAGCGAGAGCGGCCCTTCTTGTGCCATGGAACTTGCAGGAAGCATCAAGCACAGCAGTGCAATGGCAACCGCAGCTTTAGGAAGCTTTGGGTTGTCGTTTTCGGAAGATGAATCCAACAGCGCATAAAGCACTGGCAGAACAATAAGTGTGAGCATTGTAGCTGTGATCAATCCGCCCACGACAACCGTGGCCAATGGTCGCTGAACCTCCGCTCCCGCAGAAGTGGAAATGGCCATTGGCAAAAAGCCGAGCGCAGCGGCAGATGCTGTCAAAAGAACAGGGCGCAAGCGTTCGCGCGTTCCAACAATCACTCTTCGGTGCACGCTTCGTATTCCTCTATGCTTCAATTCTTTGAAGTGCTCAATGAGCACAATTCCGTTGAGCACAGCAATACCGAAAAGTGCAATGAACCCAACTCCGGCAGAAATACTGAACGGCATCCCGCGCAGATACAGGAGCAGCACGCCACCAACAGCCGAAAGAGGAATGGCGCTGTAGATCATCAATGCTTCTTTGATGGAGCCGAAGGCAAAATGCAGCATAATGAAAATGAGAATCAGCGCTACTGGAACTGCCAACATTAAGCGTTGACGCGCGGTGCGCAGGTTCTCAAACTGACCGCCATATTCTACCGTGTACCCAACAGGCATATTCACCTGTTCTGAGATGATTTTCTGCACATCGGTCACCACCGATTCGAGATCGCGGCCACGTACGTTTACGCCCACCACAATTCTTCGTTTGGTGTTATCTCTCGAAATCTTTGCGGGACCTTTTGTGTATTCCACCGCAGCAAATTCGGAGAGCGGCAAACTGGTTCCGTTCGGTAACTGAACAGAAGCCGTTCTGAGATTTTCGATGCTATTTCGGTCTTCCTTGTCATAGCGAACCACAAGGTCGAATTGCTTCTCGCCTTCGAAAACGGTTCCTGCAGGCATTCCTGCAAAACCAACCTGAACAAGTTGGTTCAGCTCCGCGATGGAAAGTCCGTATTTGGCAATTTTTGCGCGATCATACGTCACCGTCATTTGGGGCAAACCAGCCACTTTTTCTACGGTGATATCAGCCGCTCCATCCACATTTGAAATGGCTTTTTCCACTTCCATAGCCTTACGATAAAGCACATCGAGATCTTCACCAAAAATCTTGATGGCGAGGTCGGCTCGAACACCCGTAATCAATTCATTGAACCGCATTTCAATGGGCTGCGTGAACTCATAATCAACTCCTGGAATGATAGAAAGTGCCACTTTAAAACTATCGGCCAACTCGTCTTTACTTACCGCGGTTGTCCATTCGCTTTTGGGTCTGAGTTTGATGATGACATCACTCTCTTCCATCGACATCGGGTCGGTTGGAACCTCAGCGGCACCAATTCTACTCACCACTTGGTCAACCTCTGGGAAACGTCCCAAAATCTGCTCAATGCGCGTAGTGGTTTCAATGGTTTTACCGAGCGATGTTCCCGTTTTGAGCACTGGTTGAATCACGAAATCGCCTTCATCCAAGGTTGGTACAAACTCGCCTCCCATTTGCGTGAAGAGTAATCCTACACCTACCAAAAGCGCTGCTGCACCGCTCAAAACCGCAGCTTTGTGGCGCAACGCCCACGTAATAGTTGGTGCGTAGCGGTCTTCCAAAAAGTGCATCAATCTGGATGACAGCGTTTTCTTATTCGGGTCGGTCGGTTTGAGGAACAGCGCAGAAACCACCGGAACGTAGGTGAAGCACAACATCATCGCTCCAATCAGCGCAAAACAGAACACCATCGCCATCGGCTTGAACATCTTTCCTTCCACGTTGGTGAGCGAAAGAATAGGAATGAAAACGATGATGATAATGAGCTGACCGAACACAGCAGAACGCATCATTTTAGACGCCCCATCGTGCGTAATTCGGTCAATAAAACTTTGGCGTTCGCTTCCGCTTAGGGTCAGTATATCTTTCCGCTGTGCGGTAATGCGATAGGCGATGTATTCGACAATAATCACGGCTCCATCGATGATAATTCCGAAGTCGATGGCGCCCAAACTCATCAAGTTGGCATCTACCCCAAAAATGTACATCAGTGTAAGCGCAAAGAGTAACGTAAGCGGAATGACCGATGCCACCACCAATCCTGAACGAATGTTTCCTAGCAGCAGTACCACCACGAAAATCACAATCAAACAACCTAGAATGAGGTTTTCGGCAATGGTGAACGTGGTTTTGCCAATGAGTTCACTTCGTTCCAAAAACGGGTTGATCACCACGCCTTCTGGCAGTGAGCCCTGAATCTGAGATACGCGCTCTTTTACCGCATCGATCACCTTTTTTGAATCGGCACCCTTCAGCATCATTACCTGACCGAGCACTTTCTCGCCTTCGCCATTTCCTGTAATTGCACCGAAACGGTTAGCGTGCCCGAAACCGACCTTGGCCACATCTTTCACCCGAATGGGCAATCCGTTGCGATTGGTTATGACGATCTGCTCAATGTCTTCCAGACTTTGAACCTGACCTTCGCCACGAATGAAATAACTCTCGTTTTCCTTCTCGATGTAACCACCTCCTGCAACACCGTTGTTATCTTCTACGGCTTTGTAAACTTGCTCAAGCGAGATGTTCATGCTGCGTATCCGCGATGGATCGACAGCCACTTCGTATTGCTTCAGATAACCGCCCCACGTATTGACCTCCACTACGCCTGGAATGCCTGATAATTGGCGCTTGACCACCCAATCCTGAATGGTTCGGAGTTCGGTGGTTGTGTAACGGTCTTCATAACCAGGTTTGACATCAATGATGTACTGGTAAATCTCACCCAAACCTGTGGTGACGGGACCCATGAATGGTTTACCGAATCCCGCAGGGATGCGCTCTTCTGCACTCTTGATCTTCTCTGCAATGAGCTGCCTCGGAAGGTAGGTTCCTACTTCATCGGTGAATACTACCGTTACCACGGATAGCCCGAATTTGGAGACGGAACGTATCTCTTTTACGCCCGGTAGATTCGCCATTTCCAACTCCACGGGATACGTGAGGTATTTCTCCACATCCTGCGTAGCAAGATTGCGTGAGGTGGTAATGACCTGAACCTGATTGTTTGTCACATCGGGCACCGCCCCGATGGGAATATTCATTAAGGCGTAAACTCCAAAGCCAATGATGGCCGCGGTAAATAGTAGAATTATGGTTTTGTTTTCGATGGAATATCGAATGAGCCTGTCTATCATGTCTATTAGTTTCCTGAGAATTCAAAAAAGCAGTGGCCCGTCCGATTGCAGACAGGTCAAAGGCGCAACCATCTGAGATGGTGCTGAATCAGGAAACTACAGGAGGGCCTCTTCTAGAAAGAGCTTGGTCGTGTGCTAAGAGTGTGTGACCAGCTTCTTCAGCAAACGTGACGTTCGAAGAGTCAACTTCCTCTTGACAGATATAAACGAACGAAACCAATACTGCGGCAAGTGCACACCTAGCTGATAACGTGGAAACATCAATATCAGATGTCTCGTTAACGAAGTAATCAGCGATGTCGGTTGTTTCAGATTCACTGAAAATGTGAATTAACAAACGCATCAATTCTGCATCGTCAGACTCACTTTGTATCAAACATTGGGCAGATCGTTCTGCTTTATGAGAACCCAAAAAGTGGGAGTGCGGAACAGCGCCATGTGCCATGCCAATGGTATAAGCCACCCAAAGAAGCAGCGAAACTGTTTTCTTGACAATTAACATGGTGGCAAATTTAGATGGCCGAGTAAGCAAGAGATATGACATTAGTCACAATACCCATATGGAGGCTGTCTATTTATACGGAACTGTGATTTGAGATGATGGTGTTTGAAAATTGCTTTTGCTTGGGAAATTCATTGATCACCAACGTGAACACCGAGCCTTTTCCGACCTTACTGGAAACCTGAATTTCTGCACCGATGGCAAATGCCGCCTTTTGAGCAATTGAGAGGCCGAGACCGGTACCATTGAAAAAGTCCTTGTTTATACTTTCAGACCTATAGAACGGTTTGAATATCTGACCGAATTCTTGCTCGCCAATTCCTGGTCCATTGTCCTTAACGCTGCAAAAAATGGCATTACCCTCACCTGAAATTTCGATGACCACATCGTCTCCGCCTGCACCGTATTTTACAGCATTTCCGATGAGGTTGCCCAAGATCAACTCCACATGCTTCTCCGGAACGAATCTTACTTGACCCAATTTATCAATCACCCTTACATCCACATTGAAGAGCTCGGCCTCCAGTCCTTTGGATGCCACTAACTGATTCACAATGTCAAGAATGGGTACTCGTTTGTCTGATGAAAAAAGAGCGGAGCCATCCGCTCTGGCCAAGACCATCAATTGTTCCATTACATCGGTAAGTCGGTCAATTTCTCTCAGACATTCTGATATTCTTGACTCATATTCTTCTGTTCTTCTGGGCTTCCTGATAAGTACCTCTAACGTTCCACGTAGTACCGAAATGGGTGTGCGAAGTTCATGCGATACATAGGATGAAAACTGTTTTTCTCGGTGTTGTGCATCTTCTACCTGTTGAAGCAGCTCGTTAAAAGTGACAGACAGGTCATACGATTCATCTCGGTTGTTCGGAAGTGGCACCCGGTCGTTGAAATTCCTTCTTCTTATGGCGTCTGCCTTATCTTTCAGTAAGGTAATATGCCTGATACTGGCAGCGGCCAAATACTTTGATGTTGCAAAGAGTATGAAGATCATTAATGGATACGTGATCAACATGACCCATAGGATGTTGTCAATCATCGCGTAAAGGTTGTCTATCGGTATGGCTGCTATCACGTGTCCACGCGGCTGCCCCGAATGCATGATAGGGATTCTAAGCTGCCTTACGTAACCATTATTGAAATAGGCCGTGTAACGCTCACGGTCTTCGTAATCGTTATTATGAACAAGATAGCGTTGTTCCAGATTTTTTGAACGATACACAGGCCTTCCACTAACATCATTCAGCTGTACGTAGAATTGCTCATTGGTAAAGCCTATAGGACCAATTTCGTTTCTTGGTTCAATCTCTGCGATGTAGGGTTTTTCGCTGTTGAATCTGACATGGGCCAAGTGATTGATTGTTTCACTGTTCAGTAGTTCATCGGTATTGGAAAAAAGTGACCAGCGCACTATCAGAAAGACCAACAGGAAAACGCCAGCAACTACCACCGCGGCAACAGCGGCATAGCTTATTGAAATTCTCTTGGTTATGCTGGTTTTCATTACCCTTCTATAGAATATCCCACTCCGCGTACGGTTCTCAGAAAGCCCTCTGCCACATAAGGTCGCAATTTCTTTCTTAGTGAATTTATATGCACATCAATAACACCTGTTTCTCCATCGGGTCGACTTCCCCAAATGTTCTCGAAAATTGATTCTCTGCTGCAGACAACACCTTTGTTTCTGGCCAAAAACTCAAGAAGGGCAAATTCTGTTCTTGTAAGTGCTATTTCCCTAGAGCCTTTGGTAACCCGATAGTTGGACGTGTCCATTGTTATTGGTCCGACCTCAATAAGATCGTTTACCGGGGTTGTTTGCCTTAGTTGAACCTTTATGCGCTCCAACAACTCAGAAAAATGGAACGGCTTCTTCACGTAATCATTGGCCCCTGCTTGAAGAGCATACACTGTTTCATCTACTCCATCCTTGGCTGTGAGAAAAATAATCGGAGTTTCTCTGAATTCACTACGGAAATGCTTACACACCTCCAGTCCGCTCATTCCGGGTAGCACCCAATCCAATAACAAAAGGTCGTACTCTCCAGACATCGAGCGCAACAAACCCTCCCTTCCATTGTGGGTAACGTCAACCTCAAAAGACTCTTCTTCAAGTCCTTGTTTCAGGAACTTGGCTATGCCCAACTCATCTTCTACAAGTAGTATTCTTGACCCCATTGCCTGTACAATATTTGCTAAAAACCCTTCATGAAGTCTTAAGATTTGCTTAATAAAGGGCTAGAGTCAACTCAAAGACAGAAATTTCCCGCTCATATTGGTCTGCCGCAATCGCTACATTTGGGCATTATGAGATACAACCGTATAGACAACGAACTCTTCATCAACAATAGAAAGCGATTTGTTGAAGGAATTGTGCCACAGAGTGTGGCTGTTTTCAATAGTAATGATGTGATGCCGACAAACGCAGACGGCACCATGAAATTCAAACAGAACAGCGACCTATTTTACCTGACAGGTGTTGATCAGGAAGAATCGATTCTTGTGCTAGCTCCCAATGCTCGTGACGAACATCATCGCGAAGTACTTTTTCTGAAGGAAACCAATGAGACCATTGCCATTTGGGAAGGCGCGAAGCTGACCGTAGATCAGGCGCAGCAGGTTTCGGGTATTCAGACCATCTACTGGTTGAAGGATTTTAATCGGGTATTCAACATGCTTGTCAATGAGGCCTCACACATCTATTTGAACTCTAACGAACATGGACGCGCTACCATTGAGGTAGAAACCCGTGATGCCCGCTTTGTGAAATGGTGTATGGACAAATACCCGTTGCACAAATTCCGCAGATGTGCACCCGTAATGGAGCGCATCCGATCGGTGAAATCGAAGTTTGAGGTTTTGTTGATGCAAGAGGCTTGCGATATCACTGAAAAGGGTTTCCGCAGGTTGCTGGACAAGGTTAAACCAGGTATTTGGGAGTACGAAATTGAGGCCGAATTAGCTCACGAATTCATCCGAAACCGAGCACAGGGCTTTGCTTACGAGCCAATAATAGCTTCTGGCCGAAGTTCTTGCGTGTTGCACTACATTCAGAATAATCAGCAATGCAAAGATGGCGATGTGTTGCTGTTGGATATTGGTGCTGAATACGCCAATTACGATGCCGACCTGTCGCGCACCATTCCTGTGAATGGCAAATTCACCAAGCGCCAGAAAGATGTTTACAACGCGGTTTTGAGAGTTCAGAAGGCTGCGATTGAAATGCTTCGCCCAGGTACCATTCTAAAGGATTACCACAAGGAAGTTGGATTGCTGATGCAGGATGAGTTGGTAAAACTGAAGTTGATCGACAAAGCAGATATTCAGAATCAAGACCCGAAATGGCCTGCGTACAAGAGATACTTCATGCATGGCACAAGTCATTTCCTTGGATTGGATACACACGATGTGGGAAATTGGGATGTTCCGATGGAAGAAGGAAACGTGTTTACCTGCGAACCAGGAATTTACATTTTGGAAGAAGCAATAGGTGTTCGGATTGAAGATGATATTCTGGTTACCAAGAACGGCCCGCACAACCTAATGAAGAACATCCCGAAAGAGGTTGAGGAGATTGAGGAATTGATGAATTCGAAATAAGAATGAGTAGTAAACTATTGATGATCCCCGGGCCGATAGAGTTCGACCCGAGTGTGATGGCAAAAATGGGTCAGCCGACCTTGAGTCATGTGGCACCCGCATTTATTGAGTCTTTTGGTCGCGCGCTGGAAATGATGCGTGAGGTTTGGTTAGCGCCAAGCGGACAACCGTTCATTATTGCTGGTTCTGGAACCTTGGCCATGGATATGGCTGGCGCGAATTTGATAGAAGTTGGCGATAAGGTGTTGGTCATTTCCACAGGTTATTTTGGAGAACGCTACGCGGAGTTGTTGACTCGATACGGGGCGAATGTCACGTTCCTGCAATCTGAAGTCGGAGACATTGTTCCCTACGAAACCGTTGAATCTGAACTTGCTTCAGGCAAATACAAGCTAATGACGTTTACCCACGTAGATACTTCTACTGGTGTTTTGGTTGATGCCAAGAAAATGGGCGAGCTGGCGCAGAAAAATAATGTGCTCAGCATTTTGGATGGCGTTTGTTCGGTCGCGGGAGAGGAAATCCGCCAGGAAGAATGGGGAATTGACGTGGTGGTAACTGCATCGCAGAAGGCTGTTGGCGTTCCTCCAGGATTGGCGCTTTTGGTGGCTTCCGAAAAAGCAATGACTGTTTGGAAAAACCACAAAACACCTGTTGGCAATTACTATTGCGATTGGAACCTGTGGCTGCCGATAATGCAAGCATACGAAGCAAGAAAACCATCGTACTTCGCAACGCCACCAGTAAATCTCATTCAAGCGCTGGAAAGAAGCCTAGAATTGATTCTGGAAGAAGGAATGGACATGCGGTTTGCTCGCCACAAACGATTGGCTCAGAAATTCAGAAACGAGATGCGTTCGCTAGGACTTTCATTCATTCCAAAGTCGGCAGGAGTCACAGCAAACACACTTACCGCTCCTTACTATCCTGAAGATGTAAATGGTGGGGAATTCTTACGAAAGGTTGGAGAGAACGGAGTCGTTATCGCTGGTGGGTTGCTTCCATCACACAAAACCCAATACTTCCGCGTTGGACACATGGGAATTGTAAATGACGAGCATATTGACCGAACTGCAGGGGCTATTAAGAATGCATTGCAGGTCGTTGCCTGATCACTGTTTGTACTGATCCATCAACTTCTCCATGTCCACATCCTTGTAGAGCTGTTCACAGTCTTCAATCAGACCGCCCTTCTTACCTCTTCCGCAACCTGTGAAGAAGAAGATGACGCCCACATTAATGTCGAACATGCCATCTTTCCACTTCGGATTTCCACGCATTTCCCGTGGTGGCGAAACACCTCCGGGGTCACTGTAAAAGTCTCTATCATGGTTACCAGTATCTGCTGTGTAAGCGCCACTTACATCATCCAAATGATCGGTAATGGTCCAATGGTAGAGCAATTCACCTTTCAAGGCCCACCTGCAGTTTATCTGCCATTTTACGCCCAAGCCGGTAGGAATGCTCAATGTCCAATTTGAGTACGATTTTCCTTCGGTTGCAAATTGTCTTAGCGGAACGCCATCACGTTTTGGCTCAAAGTTCAAAGCGGCAACACCGGCCGTTATGTATGGTAAAACTCTCCATCTATCGTTCGGTAGTATGTCAAATGTACCTCGCAGTCCAATTTCATGAATAAATGTTTGAAATCTGAAATCGCGCTTGCGTTTACCTGGTGAGAGTGCGAATTGGTCACTTGCAAAAAGCTCACCTGCCGTGTAATTCAATTGAAGGCCCCACCTGCGCGTGATCTGCCAGTGTAGTCCTGCATTGGCCGTCCATCTGATTGAGGTGGGGTGCGGCCATGGATTTTCTTGAATGTCACCTGAATACCACATGGTACCGCCACCGATAAACACCCCCAAACGACCTTGGGAATATGAATGATTGGTCAACAACAGGCTCGTTAGCAGTACAAGTAAAAAAAGTGCTCGGTTCATGGTTGTTTGTTATTCTGTAAACGGAATAGGCTTGGCAGTAGTATGTACTTTTGGCCGCTCGGTAAAGTTACTTTGAGCAGATCGGTCAAATACAAAGGTGCCAAAGTGGTTTATTCACAACACGGTGGTGGAGAAACCATTGTGTTGCTGCATGGTTTTCTGGAAGAGCGCAGCATGTGGGATGTTTTTGTTTCCGAGCTTTCTGATACCTACAACGTGATCTGTGTTGATCTTCTTGGACAAGGAGAGTCTGACTGTTTGGGGTACGTTCATACCATGACCGACCATGCTGAGGCAGTGAAACACGTACTGGATGCAGAAGAAATTGGTCAATGTGTTGTTGTCGGTCATTCAATGGGCGGTTACGTGGCGTTGGAGTTGGCCAACCTTTATCCGAACATGATCAGCAAATTGGTGCTTTTCCATTCCACCGCTTATGCGGATTCTGAAGAGAAGAAAGTCGATCGTCAACGCGTAATTGACCTCGCTCAACGCAACAAAGATGTCTTCATTAAAGCGGTTATTCCAACACTTTTTGCGGAAGATTCTTTAGCTATGTTGTCTGCTGAAGTATCAAAAGTCTGTGAGATTGCATCGGGATTCACTTTGCAAGGAATTGTGGCTAACATCAGGGGAATGATGGAGCGTGAGGCAAGAGTTGATGTCCTTAAAAGTGGGGCGTTTCCGAAATTGATCATTCATGGAAAGCTGGATGCGGTTATACCGAATTCGGACATGTTGGAACAATCTCGTTTGAACAATAACATCACGCTAAAGGTGTTTGAAGGCATAGGTCATATGGGTCACCTGGAAGCACCGGAAGCTTGTCTCGAAGTGCTGAAAGAATTCGCATCGAAATAATGGAGCAGCTTCACATATCATCTACAGAAAGATCCAAAATCTACGAAGAGCTTTTGCCTCAGATAGAGGCATTGATGGATGGCGAGCCCTCATTAATTGCCAACTTGGCCAATGTTACGGCTGCTTTGCGTCAGGCATTCGGGTTTTTCTGGGTTGGCTTTTACCTGGTTGATGGAGAAGAATTGGTTTTGGGTCCTTTTCAGGGTGATATTGCCTGCACTCGCATTGCAATCGGAAAAGGCGTTTGCGGACAAGCTTGGGAAAGAAGAGAGGCCATTCTTGTTCCCGATGTGGAAGAGTTTCCTGGGCATATTGCTTGCAGTTCACAGTCAAAATCAGAAATAGTAGTTCCCATATTCCACCATGATATTGTGGTGGCAGTACTGGATGTGGACAGCGATAAGCTGAACGACTTTGATGCAGTGGACGAAGAGGGTCTAACACGTATAGTTAAACTTTTGAGTTCGAAATTCTGATGCGCAAAGCCCTTCAATTCATAGCCATTCTTCTGTTTTTCGGATGCGCCCAGCAAGTGGCTCCAACTGGCGGGCCCAAGGACGAAACGCCACCGAAAATCCTTGGCGAGATTCCGCCTAACCTTTCCACCAACTTTACGGGAAAGGAGATTGAGATTCCTTTCGATGAGTATATCCAACTTCGTTCTGCCAATGAGCAGGTGGTCATCTCACCACCCATGTTAAAATCGCCCACCTACCAACTCAAACGCAAGTCGCTCATTGTCAAGTTTGAACAAGAGTTGGCCAAAAACACCACGTATACCATCAACTTTGGTGAAGCTATTAGAGATAACAATGAAGGCAACATCCTGAAGAATTATACCTACGTTTTTAGCACGGGAGCTTATTTGGACAGTATGGAAGTGAAGGGCAGATTGACCGATGCGCTCTCCGTAGAACCGGTAAAGGATGCCCTTGTTATGCTTTACAAAAACGATGTTGATTCTCTTCCTCTAGACACCATTCCTGATTATTTTACAAGAACGGACGAGGCTGGTCATTACCACATTAAAAATGTGGCCAATCAGCCCTACAAGATCTTTGCGCTAAAAGACGAAAACGCCAATTACAAGTTTGATGTACCAACGGAAAAAATCGGATTTCTGGATAGTTTGATCAAGCCTTTCAGCATTTCGCTTCCTTCAGTGCCAGACTCAATTGCATTGGACTCAACAGTAATAGACACTACTGCTTCAAACCCCCTGAAATCAAAAGGAAAGGGGTTAACCATTCCGAGTTATGATATGGTGATGTTTGTGGAGGAAGACACGACCCAGTTTCTGAAGAAGGCCTACTGCGATTATTTCGGAAAGCTGGTTTTCATATACAATCGTCCTGTTGAAACGTTTGACTTTTCCATCATTGGTTTCAGTTCTAAGAAACAATGGAAACTTCAAGACTTCAATTCAACTGCTGATACGATAACCGTTTGGATCACTGACCAAGCGCCAGACACGATGCGTTGTATCGCAACGGTCAATTCTCACTTGCCAGACACGGTCGAGATTCAAATGAAACCGGTTTCTGAAGCTGGAAAATCTGCCGTGAAGGTCAAAGGAAGAAAGCAGCAGGTGGAAAAATTTGAGCTTGCCGCCAAGTTCAATCCGCCATCAGGAAAGTCGCCAGGTCCAAATTCACCGCTTAAAATTGTCTGGAACCATCCGGTATTGGGTTTGGACATTAATCGACTCAAGCTTTATGAAGATTCTGTTCGAGTTGTCTATGATTTCCAGACAACCGACCCGTCATTAAGAAGGTTTGATATTACCTACAACTGGAAAAAGGGCTCCACTTACCAGATTATTGCGTTGGATTCATCATTCACAGACATGTACGGTTTATGGAACGATACCATTGAGAATGTTTTCAAAGGAATTGGCGAAGATGACTTCGGCTCAATAAGCCTGAAGATAATGGAACAACCGACCCACAATGTCTTAGTGGAATTGATATCCGGTTCTAACACTTTGGTTGCCAGAAAGTCTGCTTCGGAAGCTGGCCTGGTTAAGTTTGAAAAGCTTACTCCAGGGTCTTACAGCATTGATGTGGTTTCTGACCTGAATGGTAATGGCAAATGGGACAGTGGCCGATATTCAGAGAAGCTGCAACCAGAGCCTATAAAACGGCTAAAGGAAAATTCCGAGGTTCGGGCCAATTGGGATTTGGAAGTTGAGTGGAACCCGAATGTTGCAGCAGAATAAATAAAGGGCTCTGCTACTTTTGTTACGGAACAACCCATGAAAAAATTCTTCAGTATTCTTTTTGCAATCGGCTTGTTCGCCTCCACGGCCAATGCCCAGACCGTTTCCGAAACAACGGTAGCGGATGAGCAACCGAAGAAGAAACGAAAGCCTCCTAAAAAGGAGATGATTCTGGTTAATCTCAATTTCGACAGTTGGCTGTTCAATCCATCTACGGTAAAACCAAAATGGTTTGCATCCAGGGGAGTTGATGTTGCACTTCTGTACGATTATGTCCTTGCCAAAAGTAATTTTAGCCTTGCTGGTGGTGTTGGCTTCAATTCGCACAACATTCACATGGAAGCTTTTCCCATCGTATACCAAATTACTGAGGGGCATTCATACACCCATTTAGATCCAACTTTCTTCGAGGGTCAGAAGATCACGGTCAATAAAATCTCCACCAATTTCATAGACATTCCGTTTGAGGTCAGATTCCGATCAAACCCACACAAGAATGGAAAGCGCATCGCTGCATCCGTTGGTTTTAAATTGGGTTGGCTAGTGCAAAGCCACACAAAATCCAAGACCGATGAAGACTATTTTTATGAGGGGGTCAACTTCAGACGGAAAATTAAAACTTATGACATTCCTAACCTTACAAAATTCCGTTATGGGTTGACAGCCAGGGTTGGCTACGCAAACTTCTATCTGAACTTCTTTTATTCTCTTACACCCCTATTCCGAGAGGGTTACGGCACAGAGGCCGTTCCTATTTCAATTGGCATAGGGGTGAGCCCGTTCTAGTAGAAGGGCCTTATTATTTAGATTCCGAAAAGATGTTGTTGGGTCAAATGATTGGATTTTGATCTGGACTGATGAATCTTAAGCTTCTTGACAACCTATGTTTTCACGAAATTTCATCCAAAACTTTTATTACGTTCCTTTACATGGTGCGGACAGGTTTGCATTAACAAAATTGAATTGACAAGATGAAAAAGCTCTTTAGTTTATTAACATGTGTGGCTTTAACTCCAGTACTTCTGAATGCCCAAAACGTAGGTGTAGATGTGGCGTCTCCTGAGCAGAAGCTCGATGTTGCCGGAGGTATCAAGATCGGCACAACCACAAATGGCGTTGCCGGGTCGTTGAGATGGAACGGAACCACCTTCCAATTCCATGACGGCACCCAGTGGGTGTCCCTTACTGCCAATACCGATGACCAGACCATCACCGACTTCTCCGTATCGGGTCAGACACTGTCCCTTACGCTGGAAAGCGGCAATACCATGACGCTGAACCTTGGGCCCACTTTGAGTGCCGCTGACAACCAGACCATCACCGACCTCTCCATAGCAGGGAACGTCCTGTCCATAACATTGGAGAACGGCAATACCATGACACTGAACCTGACATCGACCCTCAATGCAGCAGATGATCAGACCCTGACACTCACCGGAGACAATCTCTCAATTGCCAACGGGAACTCGGTGAACCTGGCAACCGTGGACAACCAGACCATTACCGACCTATCGGTAACCGGTAACGTGCTGTCAATTACCATTGCCAACGGCAATACCCGCACATTGGACCTCACCGCTCTTCTGGCCGCCAATGACGACCAGACCATTACCGACCTCTCTGCCACAGGCAATGTCCTGTCCATAACCTTGGAGAACGGTAATACCTCCACATTGGACCTCACCTCAATGCTGGATGCAAATGACGACCAGCAGATCTCCCTGTTCAGCCTTTCTGGTACAACCCTGTCTCTGGACATTGAGGACAATGGACAGGTAGCACAGACCGTGGACCTTGACCCGCTCAGACGGCAGCTCATTGACGGGACAGCTAACGACAACGATACCTGGGTAAGGGTGGCCGCAGACAACGGAAGCGACAATGACATAATCAGACTGGCTACCAGCTCAACCGAGCGAATGAGGGTCGACAACTCGGGTAACGTGGGAATCGGTACCGGTACACAGGCATTGGCAAACCGTTTGCACGTGGAGGTCAACTCCAACTCTGCACAGTATCCGCTGATGATACGCAATGCTGGGGCATCCAACGGAAGTGGAACAGGGGCGGGCATAGCCTTCAACAACCACAACGCCAACGTGCCCAAAATGGCCATCTTCACAGAAAGGACCAGCGACTTCAGCTTCGGAAAGATGCACTTCCTGCTGGACCCGACCCTTGACAACACTCCCGTCAGCCTTGCCACGGATGCCAGAATGACCATCCTTTCCAATGGTAATGTGGGGATAGGAACGACTGCGCCATCGAACAATCTGCATGTGGTTGGAAATGGCCGTTTTACATCAATGGCAGGCACAGGAATCCGGAATCTATCTGTTGATGCCAATGGCGTGTTTACAACAAATCAGCCCAACACAGGGACTTCTGGGTTTTGGACAAGAACAGGAACCGAGTTAACCACTGCAACAGCCGGGGATGATGTTGAGATAGACGAAGGAGCGTCACTTTACGTTGGTGCCGATGCACGTTTTTACAGTGACGCATCCTATTTAAGGTATAATGGACCTCGACCGTTCTACGTAACGGATGCAGTTTCAACAACCTACCTGTATTCGGCCAACACTTATCTTGGTTCATCATCAGGGGATGTCATCAGGCTAAGAGCAAACACGTTCATATGGGACCAAGGTGTTATTGAGGGCAATGGGAATGTGGGCATTGGGACAACCAGTCCATCCTACCCGCTGAATGTTACCAAAACCAACTCTGGAGATTGGCAATCAAGATTCACTAATGGTTCCTCTAACGTTTATTTGGCACACCAGAGTGGATATGGAATCCATATTAACACTGGTGGAACCAATAGCTCTAGTCGGTATGCTTTAGAAGTACGTAATTCGAGTCAGACGCACTTCTATGTTAGAGATGACGGTTATGTAGGCGTTCGAACAAGTAGTCCTAGTCATTATTTCACAATAGCTGGAACTGGAAGTGTTTTTGGAATTGACAATGAGGCTTCATTCCAAGCAAAAAACTCTGGGGGTACGTCTGAAACCTACTTCTGGCCGAGGTGGAGTGACAACATTATGTACATGAACTATGGTTCAAGCGGATTCCGACTTAGAGACAATGGCTCAAGCAATGTCATTTCCATAGATGCCAACCGGACCGTGACGTTTGATGAGTCGGTATTCTTTGATTGCCCAGACTGTGGCAGTACAACCACATTAGCGGGGTCAGACAATTGGGGAGACCTTTCAATTCAAGGAAGGGTGTTATCTGCTAATTCCAATATACACCTTTCTCCACCTAACGGATTCAATGTGATTATAAATGATTCCTATCGTGCAGCCGGAGGAAGCACTGGCGGCTCTGATGCTGGGCTTATTGTTGAGGGTAGTGCCGCTATTGGTCAAACAACACTTAATAGTAGCTATACTCTTATTGTAAATGGTCGATTAAAAACTACAGGTATTAATGAGACATCTGATGCCCGACTAAAGAAGAACGTTACCTCAATTGCAAACGCGTTGGATATGGTTAAACAACTTGATGGGGTAACCTACAATTGGAAAGATGAAGAATATCCGGATATGGGCCTTAATAATGAAAAGCAATTTGGACTCATTGCACAAGAAGTGGAGAAGATTATTCCTGAATTAGTTAGAACGGATGAAGATGGCTGGAAGTCCATTGAGTACACACACATGGTTCCAGTTCTTATTGAAGCAATCAAAGAACAACAGAAAACAATCGACCTACTGAAACACAAGGTTGAAAAGCTAGAATCTGGAAGAAGATAGGTCTTTTTGAGTTTGACTTGTCACTACAATAACGGTTATTAGCTTGAGGAATAGGTTTTTAAAGTCCTGAATTTTAAATCCACAAGGGAACAGGTTGCGCTAGAATTGCATAACCTGTTCTTTTTTTGTTCTTTCATGGATTCTAACTGTGATTTTTCACATCAAATCCATTCAATGATGAACAGATTTTACATAATTTTTAGTGGTTTAATTCTGCTTTCGACAATCACCTTCTCCCAAAACGTAGGTGTAGATGTGGCGTCTCCTGAGCAGAAGCTCGATGTTGCCGGAGGTATCAAGATCGGCACAACCACAAATGGCGTTGCCGGGTCGTTGAGATGGAACGGAACCACCTTCCAATTCCATGACGGCACCCAGTGGGTGTCCCTTACTGCCAATACCGATGACCAGACCATCACCGACTTCTCCGTATCGGGTCAGACACTGTCCCTTACGCTGGAAAGCGGCAATACCATGACGCTGAACCTTGGGCCCACTTTGAGTGCCGCTGACAACCAGACCATCACCGACCTCTCCATAGCAGGGAACGTCCTGTCCATAACATTGGAGAACGGCAATACCATGACACTGAACCTGACATCGACCCTCAATGCAGCAGATGATCAGACCCTGACACTCACCGGAGACAATCTCTCAATTGCCAACGGGAACTCGGTGAACCTGGCAACCGTGGACAACCAGACCATTACCGACCTATCGGTAACCGGTAACGTGCTGTCAATTACCATTGCCAACGGCAATACCCGCACATTGGACCTCACCGCTCTTCTGGCCGCCAATGACGACCAGACCATTACCGACCTCTCTGCCACAGGCAATGTCCTGTCCATAACCTTGGAGAACGGTAATACCTCCACATTGGACCTCACCTCAATGCTGGATGCAAATGACGACCAGCAGATCTCCCTGTTCAGCCTTTCTGGTACAACCCTGTCTCTGGACATTGAGGACAATGGACAGGTAGCACAGACCGTGGACCTTGACCCGCTCAGACGGCAGCTCATTGACGGGACAGCTAACGACAACGATACCTGGGTAAGGGTGGCCGCAGACAACGGAAGCGACAATGACATAATCAGACTGGCTACCAGCTCAACCGAGCGAATGAGGGTCGACAACTCGGGTAACGTGGGAATCGGTACCGGTACACAGGCATTGGCAAACCGTTTGCACGTGGAGGTCAACTCCAACTCTGCACAGTATCCGCTGATGATACGCAATGCTGGGGCATCCAACGGAAGTGGAACAGGGGCGGGCATAGCCTTCAACAACCACAACGCCAACGTGCCCAAAATGGCCATCTTCACAGAAAGGACCAGCGACTTCAGCTTCGGAAAGATGCACTTCCTGCTGGACCCGACCCTTGACAACACTCCGGTAAGCCTGAGCACCGATGCGAAAATGACAATTCAATCCAACGGGAATGTGGGGATAGGAACAACTGCACCAGCCCAAAAGTTTGACCTTGCAGGAACTGGAACTATTAGTGGGAATTTGGGAATTGGAACCGTGTCTCCCAGCGAAAGCCTACACGTTGTTGGTGGCGCGCGCGTCTCTGCGCTTGGAGCGGGAGTTGTCACGTCAGACGCCAACGGTGTCCTTTCCTCTGGCTCGTTGGTAGGTACTGGTTATGGAGACAATTTGGGCGACCACATCGCCACCTTAAACCTGACCATGAATGACTTGGACATTCTGGACGCAAATACTGTACAGGCCAACACTCTACTAGACCCGGAAGATGGGACTCTTACCGTCAATGACAACCTTACCATTACCGCTGACCTTACGGTTCAAGGAGGAGACATATACGATAATAACAGCCACCTCCGGCTCAACGGAGAGGATAACGTTTACATCTCCATGGACTACAACAACAATGACGTTGATGACAAGGCCATCATGTTCGGTAAAAACGATGAAGGGGGTGATGCAAATTGGGTTGAATTGATGAGAATAGCTGAAAACGGAAATATCGGAATAGGCACCACAAGTCCTGGTCAAAAACTCAGCGTAGAAGGTAACCTACAGATAGGGGCTTCTGGATATATTGATGATGATGCTACGATGGGAGAAAACTCTGATGACTGGATTAGACTGAATGGATATGTGGAACTGAAGTCCAATACTGACAATTACGGAATTGTACTACGTGACAAGGATAACACCGAGTATTTTGGAATAACTCAAAAAGATGGTTGGTCTTACCTGACGGACAGCAACACCTCTAGCAACTATTTCTTAAGAGGAAATGGGGCCAACGCTCAAGTTAGGGGCAGCCTGACGGTAAGTGGTTTAAGTGGTGGTGGAACTCAGGTTGTAAGTGTAGATAATAATGGTTTGCTCATGGCGGGTAACGACCTGCCCGGAGGTGATGATAGTTATATCCAGAATCAATATGCTGCTGTTCAGACCACTGCAGAGTATAGAATTAGTGGTCGTGGCAGTGCTGGGCAACTTGGGGTTAATAATACCAGCAGCACATCTGGAGACGGTATTTCACTTTATGGTGGGGCAACATCAGGGGTTCCCTCTTATGGTATTGTCTTCTCTGGCACAGGCAACCTAGGTACTCACGGAAACGTAACCAGCGATTGGGCAACCTACTTCACAATGAATAACACTACCACTCGCGGGTGGGTGTTCAGGAGAGGAACTACCAATGTGGCCAGTATCAGTGGTAGTGGGGTGGCCACATTGAATGAGGTTTGGGCTGATAATGGAAGTGCCACTGACCCATCTTACACCTTTACCAGTGACGAAAATACTGGAATGTACAGGGCTGGCACAGATCAGCTTGCATTAACAACCGCGGGTTCGGAACGTTTACGAGTTATAAGCAATGGAAATGTTGGAGTTGGGGTCACTGCCCCGTTAGCCAAGCTGCACGTGCAAGGGTCAACGGCTGGTGACGGTGGTTGGGACGATGATGGGATAATGGTTATGAACACTGCGGGAAGTGCAGGAGAAGCTGCTGTAAGCTTTAAAAACTCCAGCACAGGCACTAGTTATTGGATCACTGGACTGAACCAAAGTGCGAATTATGACATAGCATATGGTACTTCATTTACAAATGGTAATACCAAAATGAGGATTCTTACTGACGGAAACGTTGGGATTGGAACAGTTTCTCCTACATATAAATTACATGTTAGTGGTAGGCTTAAAACCACAGGAATCAACGAAACATCAGATGCTAGACTCAAAAAAGATATAAATCCAATCGAAGGTGCACTCAGTTTAGTAAAGCAATTGAAGGGCGTAACGTATAATTGGAAAAGTGAGGAGTACCCTGAAATGGGTCTGAACGAGGACAGACAGTATGGCCTCATAGCTCAGGAAGTAGAAAAAATAATTCCAGACCTTGTGGAAACCGACAAAGAAGGTTGGAAATCCATCGAGTATACCCATATGGTTCCTGTGCTTATTGAAGCCATTAAGGAGCAACAAAAGCTCATTGTAACACTCCAAAAACAGAACACCTCCCTTTTAGAAGAAACCAGCTTTCTCAAAGCTCAACTTGATAAGAATACGGGTTTAATTGAATTGATTTTGAACAATTTGAACGAGGAAAAAACATCAAGCAGCGAATAACTTTAGAGGCGTTGTTCCGCAAATAGTTTCCGTACGACAGGTGAGGTTAGCCAATCTCACCTGTTTCTATATTATCTAGCTTGGATTCTTCTGTCTTCGATTAGAGAGAAATTATCATATCATTGTATTCTATGGATTACAAAGGAGCTGTAAATCACATATTGGGTCGCTTGGAGAATGAGTTACCAGAGCACCTGTACTATCATGGCAAGCATCATACTATGGATGTGCTTGAAACTGTCGAGCGGATCGCAAGACATGAAGGGGTCTCTGAAGACCATATCAACATCCTGCTTGTTGGAGCGGCTTACCATGATTGTGGATTCATCCATGGCCCTAAGAATCACGAAGAAACAGGCTGTGACATTGCGCGAGGAGCACTGCCGCAATTCGGATTCGATGATTCTACGATTGAGCTTATCTGTCAGATGATAATGGCCACAAAGGTTCCGCAGAACCCGACCTGCAAACTCTGCGAGATTCTTTGCGATGCCGACCTGGACTATCTGGGCAGAGGTGATTTTGAACCAATTGCCACGAGCCTTTTCAATGAATTACAACACCTTGGAATTGTGGAGACCGAACAATCTTGGAATCGGATTCAGGTCGGTTTTCTCAAACAGCACCACTATCACACATCGTACGGAAAAGAATTAAGACAACCTGTAAAAGAGAAGCATCTTAAGGAACTCGAATCCATCGTATCCGGCTACGACACCTAATTCAAAGCACTATTTTTGTGAACGATTAATCAAACAAAGTAATGGCAGAAAAAAATCCGATCATTCTTGTACCAACCGATTTCTCAGAGGCCGCTGACACGGCCATCAATCATGCTGCAAAAGTTGCAAGCAGTTCAGGAGATGAGGTTAGACTTGTACACATTGTAAACAAAGACTCTAAGTCAAAACTCAAGAAGGCCGGAGAATCTTTGGATGACCTTAACGCTAAGATGACGGCAAAGGTTGAAGAAATTAAGTCTAAATATGGGGTTAAAGCGGGCTATAACCTCCGCGAAGGCTCTATTTTCACTACGATTGGTGAGGTTGCAGAAGAAATTGGTGCCCGTCTCTTAATAATGGGAACGCACGGTGTGGTTGGAATGCAACATATAACTGGTGCTTGGGCGGTCAAGGTCATTACTTCGTCACCAGTACCTACCATTGTGGTGCAGAAGAAGAAGATTGCAGACCACGGTTATAAGACGATTGTTTTTCCAATTGATGCTAGCAAAGAGACCAAACAGAAAGTTATTCATGCCATCTCAATTGCCAAGCATTTTGACTCTACAGTACACTTGTTTGCCAGCCATGAGACGGATGAATTCCTGATCAACGCCAGAAATAACAACATAGCTTGGGCTGAGAACATGTTCAAAAAGAACGGTGTGGATTACAAAGTGGCCCACGCAGACGGAAATCATGCCAAGCAGACCATCAAATACGCGTCTAAGGTCAATGCCGATCTTATTGTTATCCTAACTGATGATGGCGAAGTGAGTGTGTCTGAAATAGTACTTGGGCCCGATGAAGAGAAGATCATCAACAACGATGCTCAGATTGCCACCATGTGCGTAAACCCTGTTGCCAACCTATATACCATTGGTAACGTCTTGTTCATGTAATGAGACGCAACAACGGAGCACATAGGGTCATTGACGTTCTGTGCTTTGCTGTATTTTCCATTTTCTTGATATCTGGCCTGACTTCTTGCGAAGAAACCTGCTATGATGGTGAGTTGAATAATGCCGAAGAGGGAGTCGATTGTGGTGGCCCATGTGTGCCTTGCGACACATCTAACGGAACATGTTTTGACGGCATCCAAAATCAAGGAGAAACAGGGGTTGATTGTGGCGGACCCTGTAATGACTGTATTACAGACACTTCAATTCTAAGTCCAGACTTTATCTGCGAAGGAACAGGTGGATCCTCTTATTTTCCTTTAAGTGAATCGAGTTATTGGATATACTCAATGCCCAACAATGCCTGGTTTCAGTTGGAGATCATCGGAACGGTTACGCAGAACAATGGCCAAGACTATGCCCACATGGTAACCACGGGAGCCTTCAGTGCTCACGACTATTTCAGAAATGAAAACGGAACCATATACGAATGGAATACAACACTTGAGATTGATGAAGTTTACCTTCCTGCAAATCCAACTCCTGGTTTTAGTTGGACCACAAGCTCTTCTGACTCAATTGTGATTGTTGCAACCAATGCCACCCTGAATTCCCAAAATGGATGTAGTTATGATGGGCTTCTTCAGGTAGCTACTTATAATGGAGGAAATGCCTCCACCAATTATTACAAGCAAGGTCTGGGCCTAGTTCAATTAGCTTCTGTTTCTGCTTACCTCGATAGTGCGGTGGTATACTAGTAATCGCTCATCCGAGAAGAATCTTCCATAGAAGCCTTTCACTTCAACTTCAAGGTCACTAGGGTGCTTTATGGTTTAAGTTCTTCACGCAATCAAAGAGACTGTGACGATCGATTTGTGTAAACAATAAGGGCGGCAAATGCCGCCCTTATCAATGGGTTGGATTCGGATTCTAATGCATTACACGAACCCTTCTTACAGCACTTGCTTCTTCCGTATTGAATCGGAGCATGTACACACCATCTGGCAGGTTGCCAAGATCAATTGATTGATTACCCGAGTTTAAGGATTCAGAATGAACCGTCTGACCCAAACTGTTCAGCACAATCACATTACCTGCGTTAATTCCAACTATGTTGATCAAACCATTGGTCGGATTTGGATAAATGGCCACATCCAACTCAACTGGGTCAACAATTCCGACCTTGTTCGGGTCGATAACAACCGTGTCAGGAATTGTGGTTAGCGGCACTTCTGTTTCGCTAGCTGTGATGGCAAAAGCATTGCTTACACCGATCGGCAGGTCGTGAAGCCCTGAAAGGTTGTCTGTTGTAACGATTCTGGCATGAACAATTGGCCCATAACCTTGGAAGTTCTGAAGCGTGGTTCTAGTAATGGCAATATCGATGGCGCCATCATTGAAGAAACTCTTTTGGAACGTCAACACATCGCTGCCTGCAGTTCCAAGAGCGCAGTTATCAAAGTCAAGAGAGAAACCATTTTCCGTTAAGAACGCCTCATTGAATGTAAGACTGAACGCTACTCCATGTAGACTGTCTATTGGCTGATCAGCCGAGCCCAAATGAACCACAACATCAATGGCTTGCTCGAGTCCAACGGTATCTGGCGTAGCCTCAACCCAAAGTGGTGGGTTGCCTCCACCGCTAACTCCTTCAAACTTGTTGTGTGTGTTCAGATAATTGAAGTCTATTGCAAGTGTATCATCGAAATTGATGATGCCGTTTCCATCGCAATCGGCATGCTTGATATTGACGTTGTTCTGCGCGAAATTGAACACCCAGTCAGGACATGGTTGCCCAATCCAATTAAGCGTAGCTGCCGGACGCGTTGTCCCTGTTTGATTGAACGCCAATCCAAGATACAGAGCGTCTGAATTCGTAACAATATTATCGCTGTTGGCATCTCCAGGCCACACGTCATCGTTCGCAACGCATTCTTCTACTATGAACGTGTGGGTAATGGTGTTGCAACCAGAATAGTATGTAAAGCAGATGTACGTTCCTGGTTCATCAACCCAGACCTCGTGTCCAAAATTCTGTAGCTGAGATGTATTCCCGAATTGATCGGTGTAAGACCAGTTATAGACCATGGATCCAGCATTCAACTCAAGTTGAAGACTATCATTACAAAGTTGAAGTGTCTCGTTCACCGCTTCATTGGCATAGACGTACATCGAGTCTACCGCAATACAACCGCTCTGTGTATCGGTGATCATGAAATCCACCCACGTATCGTATTGAACCGTCATTTGCGGATTGGCCGAGGTCGGACTGCTCATCAATGCGGCTGGCCACCATTCATAGGTGTAATTGCCGCTGCCTCCAGTTAAGTTATAGCTGAGGAAAAGTGTTCCGTTGCATGCAAGCGTATCCTCAATCAATGCTACCGATAGGCCATTGTTGATGGTAATGGTTTCTGAATAATCACTAACACATCCACTTGTATGATAGGCTGTTACTGTTACGGTATACGTGCCAGCACCATAATAATGGTTTCCGCTGATGCCGTTGGTTGTGAAGGTTGTACCATCTCCATAATCGTAAACCAAACTATCTATTCCAGAAGCTGGGCTGGCAAAGAAGGCATACCATTGACCACAATTTTGAGGGTTGTATGTGTACTGGAAAAAGACATCGCAAACGGTACCGCAATTCACTACCTCAAATGTGTGCTCAACCCCTAAACAACCAGAGTAGTATGTAAAGCATGTGTAAGTGCCCAGCTCGTTAGCTTCCAGTTCATTGGATTGCTCGGGGAGACTGGACGTGTTTCCGCTAAGATCAGTGAAACTCCAGTTGTAGAAAAGGCTTCCTGGGTCAACCGATAACGGAACGCTTGGCTGGCACATTTGCACCGTTTCATTGACCTGCTGATTGGCGTAAACGAACACAGAATCTGCAGTTGTGCAGCCTGTGTAAGTGTCCGTAACCTCCACGGTAACCCATTGATTCTGTGTTACCGAAACAACGGTGTTAGACGTTGTGCTTCCTGTCAACGGCCAATAAAATGCGTACTGGCCGCCTCCACCTGTGGCAAACGTATTCAAGAACAGCTGACCTGCACAAGCCACAGTATCCTCCACATTTATCTGTGCTGCAATTTCTGTTAGGAGAATAATGGAATAGCCGGTTGTGCTTACGCAGCCACCAGTGTGGTACGCAGTAAGTTCTACAATGTAGCTTCCGCCTTCGAAGAATTGGGTGGGTATTCCGCTGCCATTATCAAATAGCACCGTCCCGTTTCCAAGGTCCCAAATAGCACTATCAATCGGAGAAGAGTAACCGGCAATCAGATTGATGAACGCCCCACAATTCTGATAGGTCAGTCCGTTATTAGAGATTGACGATGAGCAAGTGCTCGGACACTCCTGAATATCAAAAACACTGGTAATTGCTCCGCAGCCGGGGAACTGCGCATAAAACACGTATGTGCCAGTATCATCCGTCCAAACTGACTGCTGTTGCTGATCGAATGACAGAGGCGCTAGGTTGTAGAAATCTGCACCCGGTCCCAGATCTATCAGCACACTATCATCACAGAGAAAAAGTGTTTCGTTATGAAAAACGTATGAACTTACCGTCACATCTCCTCCAACGGTACAACCCGTTACGTTGTCGGTTACCTCCACCAAATAGTTCTGGTTGTGCACACCTGAAGCATAGGTAAGAGCACTATATGGGTCTGATAATCCTGTCTGTGGGAACCACTCATAGCTGTAATCGCCCGATCCGCCTGTTGCAAACACCTCCATGTATGCTTCTTGCTGGCATCCAACCGTATCGTTAGACATTAAAATGGATAGCCCACCAACAGTAATTGTCTCTGAATAAACAGCCGTACAGCCATCTGAATTGATGGTGGTAAGCACCACTTCGTAGGTGCCGGGCGCAAACACATGGTCGGGGTGCATTTCTGTACTTACTTGGCCATCGCCAAAATCCCACATCCAGGTCTGAACCAGCCCAGAACCCGTTGAAAGGAAGAAATAATGATCTGAGCATTGTCCGCCATTAATCGTATAAGCAAAGGCATTGAAACAGGCTGTATTGCAGGGCTCAACAGTGATGAGGCTCGTCAGGGAACCACATTCTTGAAACGTTGCCACCGCGAAGTATTGACCCGGTTGAGTAACCGTAATAGCCTGTTGGGTACTTGGATAATTCAGCGCCTGATTGTTACCTGCAGTGTCGGTCCAGCTTAGCCAATCATAATAGATTGCACCTGGGCCCAGATTAATTAATGCCTGACCAGTGCAAAGGTCCAACGTGTCAAAAACCGGATTCTGCTGCGTAACCATTATCGTGTCTGAGTTGACACAGCCCGTAACGAGGTCGTGAACGTCAACTATGAACCATTGATTGGTGACATTCTCGGTAACCAAAGGCGTCTCGCTTTCTGGGTTGCTCAGATACTGTGGTGGATACCAATTAACCTCATATGGATTGGTTGAAACCACATCAACCGAAAGCAGGGTCTGTTCTTGGCACGCAACGATATCGCTTCCGGCATCAACTCCAAGAGGGTTGCCAGCAACCGTGAAAACGGTATCGTCAATAGCCGTACATCCTTGGTCTGTAATGGCAACTACACCTGCGCTGTAAGTGCCTGGTTCTAAGTTCAAGATGACCGAACTTCCATTTCCGACCAAATTACCGTCTAGGAGAAAATTCCAGCTCTGAACCGGATCGGAAACATTCGCCTGAAGAATTACTGCTGAGAAACAGGTAGTCGGATTCTGAAGAATCTGAATGTCTGCTTCGCATTGTGCATACGAATCGGTTATACCAACTCCTGCAACGAGCATCAGAATCATTCCACTGATTCCCTTAAATACTCGCTTCGTCATTTCCATGGGTTTGATCTTTAGACGGTTTCACGTTCCAAATGTATCCTCACAATAGCGGTTAAAAAATTACACTTTTATTAATTTGTCGGACTAATAATTATTGTAATTCGTCCTTTTGTATTTGAAATCATTAATATTTGTCGGACTAAATCAACATGCTTACTGAAGAGCTCATCGATAAACTACAAACTTCTGAGTGGGAAGAGCTGAAACGGTTCATGCAATTTCGGTTTCCGCGCTTGCGCGAAGATGTTTACAGAATGCTTGATGCGCTAAAAGACTCCAGGGCCAGAAGCATTGACCGAAAGAACCTTCACCATAAACTCTTTCCAAAGACCAAATTCAACGATAAGACAATTCGGTATCTCCTCACGGACGTGAACAAAGCCGTTTATGAATATTTCAGTTACAAGCAGCTTCAGAAACAGCCCAATAAACAGCAATTGCTACTTCTGAACGAGCTTACGGACCGCAAGTGTGATCGTACGTTTTCTAAGACATTCAACATTCTCCTATCAGAATTTGAAAATGCTGCCCATTCAGATGCGCAATCCTTGCTGCACTATTCAGAAGTGCTGAGCCTGAAAGCACGCACCGAACTGGAATCCGGTCAACGGTCTTCCGATGCATTTGAGCAAAGCGCCTTGTACATGGACCAATATTTCGTGGCACGAAAACTTCAGATAAGTGCAGAAAAAATCAACCTGAATTACATCCTCAAAAAGGATTGGGAAGACCCGTTTCTCGAGATCATCCTACAACAGATCGATAACGGAATGTTCAGCAACGTTCCGTACATCCAACTCTACCGATTGATCATCATCAGTCTGACAGAACCTGAAAATGAGTCTGCGTTCATTTCGCTGAAAGCCCATGTTCCTCAGATCATAGGGAGCCTCCCCGAATCAGAAATTACCGATCTGTATCAGTATCTGCTCAACTACTGCATTCGAAAGATCAATGCAGGTCGTCTGCAATTTCAAGACGAGCTTTTGGCCGTCTATCAAAGCGCCTTGGAGCATGGAGCCCTTCTCACCAATGGTAAGATATCACAATGGGATTTCAAGAATGTGGTAACCATTGCGTTGCGAACTGGAAGCACTGACTACGCCCGCGAATTCATTCACAGCTACAAGCAGGCCCTGCCATCATCACAGAGAACCAACGCCTTGGCGTACAATTTGGCCAACCTGCACTTCTCAGAAAACAACCACCGCGCAGCTATTTCTCAGCTTCAGAAGGTTGACCTAGATGACGTGTTCTATCGCTTGGATGCGCGTTCAATTCTCTTGAAATCGTACTATGAATTGGACGACCAAGATGCCCTTTTCTACCATGCAGCGGCTTTTCGTTCCATGCTTAACAGAAACAGAACGATCTCAGACCAGCAGCGGAAACTGTACTTGAACCTGATCAAACACACACTCTCATTATCCCGTTCTGGTGGAGAAAAATCAAAGGTGCGTGCCATTAAAAAACACATGGCCGACAAGCCAAACGTTGCCGACCTACGGTGGCTGGAACAGAAAGTCTCAGAACTGCTGGCATAAAAAAAGCCGTGCTCCCCAGCACGGCTTTCAACCTACAACCCATGAAACTGCTGTTAGGCAGCATTCAAAGACTCTTTAAAATCCTTCTTGTATGCTCTACCAATAGGAACGCTGAAACGCATCTCGCTATCGCGGATTTCAATGGTGCTGCCCTTCACGGCAGATACCTTATCCAAGTTTACAATGAACGATCTGTGAGACCGGACAAAATGATCTTCTGGTAGATTCTTCACCATGTCCTTCATGGTAGATAGCGTTATGTACTTTCCTGTTGTGGTCTTAATGATCACATAATCACTGAGAGCCTTGATGAAAAGAATATCATCCAGATTAACCGGCACCAACTGGTAGTTGGCTTTGATCAGAATCCTCTCCTTATTTCCTCCGTTATCAGTTCTCATCTCTTTGAGCTTTAGTTGATCCTAGATTTAGCCGGTTCTGCCTCGCTAATTTTTCGTTTGGTGACTGCGTTTACCGAATTTCCCCTTCAGAGTTTCCACTTTTAGACGAATTTGTCCTATTTACCGACCAATCGGCAAACGGTAAGTCCTTGAATTTGTGCCCAAACAAGCACGAATTGCCATTTTGTTACCTTTGCAGCCGAATTTTCCAGATCGATAACAAATAGCCGCTCTTTGCGTTAGCCGAACACCTCTGGGTCAGTGATCGAGCACCTCTTCATACTTCTATTACTAGCTGTTGGTCTCAATACTTTTGGTCAAACGGGAAACTGGTCCTGAACGGGAACGTCACCAAAGAAGGTGTGCCGCTTCCGGAAGCTGAAATCAAGATCTTTAAAGTAGATGGCGGCCTTAAATACTCCTATGCCAACAACGTTGGGAAGTTCGTTGCCACTTTGGATCTTGGAACCGAATATGTAGTAAGTGTTTCAGAAAAGGGCTATGCCACTCGCACCATTACTGTACTCACCGAGGTGCCCGAAGGAACGAATGGAGAGTACACTCAGACCGTAACTCTCGACCTTCAGAAAATGCGTTCAGACCTGAAGGGTAACACCATCAGGGAGGAAACCGCAGGCGGGGTCATGTTCAATGAAGGCTCTGTTCTTTCGTAACCGTTTCGCGCGATATAAGCCGAATCAAGGAGGAGCAGGAAATGGCTGCAGAAGCCGCAAAACGCAGAGAGGAAGAGCGCCAGAAAGCAATGGCCGCTGCGCGTGAACAAGCTCGTTTAGATTCCATTGCTCGGGCCAGAGAACGTTTCATTGCTGATTCCATTGCCAACTGGCAACGCAGACAGGACTCTTTGGTCGCTGCAAAAGAACAAGCTCGAATTGATTCTTTGGCAGCCGTAGAGGCTCACTTGGCCAAGATGATGGCAAAACGGGCCAAAGAGCGAGAGGATGCAGCCCAAGCAGAAAAAGACAAGCTGGATGAATTGGCTGCCGCTGAGCGCGAACGCAAACGCCTTGCTGCCCTCGAACAGGCCAGACTTGATTCGATAAAAATGCGGAGCAGGCGTCTGCCCTAGCTGCGGCCACTGCACAGCAGGCCAAAAGATTCTATTGCCGAGGCCAAGCGACTGAAGGATGCCGCAGAGCAAGCACGTAAAGATTCCATTTCGCTTCGCGCGAAGCGAAAAGTTAACCTACAGCAAGAAAAAGAGGCCGAACGACTAAGAGAACTGGCGCTGAACGATTCGTTGGCCGCAGCCAAAGCAGAAAGATTGGAGCGTGAAAGACAGAAGGAACTTGATGCGGTTGCGCGCCAAGCAGAGAAGGATTCTATAGCGGCCGCTAAGGAAGCTCAACGCTTGGAACAGGAAAGGCTAGCGCAATTGGAAGCTGCCAGAAGACAGGCCGAGAAAGACTCGATTGATGCTGCGAAAGAAGCCGCACGGCAAGCAGCTGAATTAGCAAAAGAGTTGGAGCGTCAGCGTAAGCAAGCGGTAGCAGATTCCATTGCTGCAGCAAAGGAAGCACAGCGTGTGGCAGAAGAGCAGGCACGCCTTGCTGCTGAAGCGGCCAAGCAAGCCCGATTAGACTCAATTGCTGAGGCTAAACGTCAGACAGAATTGGCAGAGCAGGCTCGAATGGATTCCATCGCGCAAGCAAGAGAAACAGCTCGTGTTGAGCGGTTACGCCAACAGGAAGAGGAGGTCAGAAGAGAAAAAGCCCGTGCAGATTCCATTGCCGCAGCAAAAGAAGCGGCTAAGCAGGCTGAAATTGCCCGTGTTCGCGAGCAGCGAAAAGAGAATTCGTTCGTTTCAACAACCGAGAAGAAAGGCAACGACATGGTGACCACAACCGTTACCGACATCTATGGCACCAAGACCACCTATAAGAAAGTGGCACACAGTTGGGGAGACGTATTCTACTACAAGGGAGAGGCGATCATTACCGAGGCCCTCTACAAAACGGAACTAGACGCTGCTAGAACGGAGGTTAATCCGGAAAACGTTAAAGAGCCTTAATCCTAAGGAATTATTTGGTCAACTGGCCGTCTATCCAATCAACAATCATCTTCAGCACCTTTGCTCGGTCTTCGGGCGCTTCGTTGTGCGATTCGTGATAATATCCGTCCAATGATCTGAAGGTCACATTTGAACCTGCTTTCTCGGCAAAGGCCTTGGAGGCATCATGAGAGGTGAGCTTATCTGCCGTTCCATGATACAACAACATTGGCGCTTTCAAATCTGCGGCATGCTCCAAAGCCCATTCACCCGCTTCATGAACTCCAACAAAGAACGCAGTGCTTATCTTATCATGAACCAACGGGTCATCCACATAACGTTTCACTTCTTTCGGATCTCTCGAAATCGCCTTCACATCCAGCTTACTCGACTGAACCAATCCAGGCAAAATACCGCTAACGATCTGCGCCAATTTGACTTGAATGGCTGGTGGGTCGAATGCCAGTTTCAACCAAGGAGCCGAGACGATAGCACCATTGATCTTCGGGTTTCTTCGAAGCAAATAATTGATCAACACATTTCCGCCCATACTATGGCCCATCAGAAACGTTGGCTTTGCAGGAACCAGCTCAACCATTTTTGAGGTCAACTCCCCAACACATCCAAGCAACATGTCGTAATTAGCCACGTGCCCCTTCTTGCCTTCAGTCTTGCCGTGTCCCATTTGGTCGTATGAAACAACAGAAATGCCAGCCGCATTCAACGCATCCACCACATAATTGTATCGCCCTGAATGTTCCCCCATTCCGTGAATGATGCCAACCACCGCTTTGGGGTTATCTACCAACCAAGACTGGCCGTAAACCTTTTGCCCGGTTTTAGACCCCCACGTGTATTCATTATGTGTCATGATGCTTGAGATTTGAACCCAAATATAGACGGAAATAAATCCGAAGCTCGAAATTTGAAATTCGAAACCGCTCCGTGTGTCTCCCCTTCTCAAAATTATCTCTGTGTAATAACCATATTTGTGTAAGCTCTTTGCGATGAAAAAAGCACTCAAAATCATTCTTGTCATCATTTCGATTCCCCTTATTTGGGTAGGAGGAAATTTGATTTACGGAACACTTACCGACTTTAAACCGCCTAAGGAAGAGGCCTTGAAAATTGAGGCCAATCATGCCGAACAGCCCGACAGCATTATTCGAATTCTGAACTGGAACATTGGTTATTGTGGGTTGGGCGAGGAAAGTGATTTCTTCTACGATGGCGGCTCAACCGTGAGAATGGAACAATCCATCGTTCAGAAGAATTTGAACGGAGTGATGAACACGTTGAAGTATTACGAAGACGAAGTTGACGTCATCCTACTTCAAGAAGTGGATACGCTTTCTAAGCGCAGTTGGCAATTGAACGAGTACAACGACATCGCTCAGATTCTGCCCGATTACAACCGCTCATTCTGCTTGAATTACAATGTCAACTTTATTCCAATTCCATTGACCGAACCAATGGGAAAAGTGATGGGTGGATTGGCCTCATTCAATCGATTTACGGTTACAAATGCTACGCGGCATCAGTTTCCATCGAGCTATGCTTGGCCAAACAGCATTTACTTTTTGGACCGTTGTTTCATGGTGCAGCGAATGCCATACAACGATGTGGAATTGGTAGTCATCAACACGCACAATTCTGCTTACGATGATGGTTCATTGAAGAAGGCTGAAATGGATTTTCTAAAGGATTTCCTGAAAGCCGAAGGAAAAAAGGCAACTATATTATTGTTGGTGGAGATTGGAACCAGCACGCCCCAGGAACTGGTGACCGCCAGGTTCCAAACGAATATTTGGAAGGCTGGACGTGGGCTTACGACACTTCATTTCCAACCAACCGCAACTTGGAAAAAGCATACGTAGCTGGTGAAACTCAGACACAGGTCATTGATTTCTATCTGTGCAGTCCTAACATTTCAGTCGAAAAGGTTGAGGTCGTAAACCTCGACTTCAAATTCTCCGATCATCAACCCGTACTACTGACCGCAAAACTCAACTAAATGGCAAAATACGTTCTCGCCCTCGACCAAGGAACCACCAGTTCAAGAGCAATCCTATTTGATAAAAAAGGCGCCATCGCGGGCGTTTCGCAAAAGGAATTCACCCAATATTTCCCTAAAGCCGGTTGGGTGGAACACGACCCAATGGAAATATGGAGCAGCCAGTTGGAGGTTGCTCAGGATGTTCTGAAAAAGAACGGTGTTTCAGCCAAGGACATCGCGGCCATCGGCATCACCAATCAGAGCGAAACAACAGTTGTTTGGGATAGAAAAACGGGCAAGCCCATCTACAACGCCATCGTTTGGCAAGACAGAAGAACCGCTTCATCTGCGATAAGCTGAAAGCGGATGGTTTGGAAAAAGACATCCGAACCGAACAGGTTTGGTGGTTGATGCTTATTTCTCAGGCACCAAAGTGAAATGGATTCTTGATAATGTGAAAGGTGCGCGAAAGCAGGCTGAAAAAGGCGAGTTGGCTTTTGGAACCGTTGATTCTTGGCTCATCTGGAATCTGACCAAAGGCCAAACACATGTTACCGATTACTCCAACGCTTCGCGAACATTGATCTACAACATCAACGAACTTAAATGGGACAAGAAACTGCTGAAAGCGATTGATGTTCCTGAATCGGTTCTTCCAGAAGTGAAAGACAGCAGTTCGGTTTACGGTAAAACCGATAAATCACTTTTCGGTGGCGAGATTGCCATTGCTGGAATTGCTGGTGACCAGCAATCTGCGCTGTTCGGTCAGGCGTGTTTTGAGCCTGGAATGGCCAAGAACACCTACGGAACGGGCTGTTTCATGCTGATGAACACAGGCGAAAACCCAGTGAAATCCAAGCAAGGTCTGTTGACCACTATCGCTTGGGGATTGGACGGAAAAGTGGAATACGCGCTTGAAGGTCGTGTTCATTGCCGGTGCGGCCATCCAATGGCTTCGCGATGGCTTGAAGATGATCGATGAGTCGCCCGACTCTGAGTATTACGCCATGAAAGTAAATGACACCGATGGTGTGTATGTGGTTCCTGCCTTTGCAGGATTGGGCGCGCCTTACTGGGACATGTACGCCCGTGGTGCCATGTTCGGCCTCACTCGTGGAACAACCAAACAGCACATTATCCGAGCAACGCTTGAATCGCTGGCCTATCAGACAAAAGACGTTTTGGATGCGATGCAGAAGGATTCGAAGATCACCTTGAACGCGCTTCGGGTCGATGGTGGTGCATGCGCCAACGACCTGCTAATGCAGTTCCAATCGGATATTCTGCAAACGGATGTTCAGCGTCCGCAGGTGATTGAGACCACAGCGCTCGGAGCAGCCTACCTTGCGGGAATCGCGGTCGGGTTCTACCAGAAAGACCAGATCTCGAAGAACTGGGCCATCGACCGCACGTTCAAACCAAGCATGTCGGCATCGGAAAGCAAGAACCTTTACAAGGGCTGGCAGAAGGCGGTGGAACGCACCATGAAGTGGGAAGACGCGTAAATGACAATTCTCGGAATCTCCGCGTTTTATCACGATTCTGCAGCTGCCATTATTATTGATGGAAAAATCATCGCTGCTGCGCAGGAAGAACGCTTTACACGCAAAAAGCAGGACGCTTCGTTTCCTGTAAATGCGGTTCGTTTCTGCTTGGAATTTGCCAATCTGAAACTGGAGGATGTCGATGCCATTGCATTCTACGACAAGCCACTCCTGAAATTCGAACGCCTGCTTGAAACCTACTACGCATTTGCGCCCAGTGGATTCATCTCATTCCATAAAGCCGTTCCTGTCTGGCTTCGCGAAAAGCTGTTTCACAAACGCGAGATCCGAAACGGACTGAAGGAAATCTCCGATACGAAAGAGGCGAAAAAGATTCCGATCCGTTTTCCCAATCACCACCTTTCACATGCTGCTTCGGCCTTCTATCCATCGCCATTCGAAGAAGCCGCGATTCTTACCATTGACGGGGTAGGCGAATGGAGCACGGCCAGCATCGGCAAGGGCTCAGGAAAGGACATCGATATGTTCGCCACCATGAATTTCCCGCATTCCGTTGGCCTCCTCTACTCTGCTTTCACCTATTATCTTGGTTTCGAGGTGAACAAAGGCGAGTACAAGCTGATGGGATTGGCACCTTACGGAAACCCAAATGGCGAGCGCACCTCCAACTATCGAAAACTGATCACCGAGAATCTAGTAACCATTTACGATGACGGTTCCATTTGGCTCAATCAGGAATACTTCAACTATGCCACGGGTCTACGCATGGCCAAGGATGACAAGTGGCAGAAACTCTTTGGCCTGAAAAACGTGAAGCGAAAGATGAAATGCTGAGCGAGCATTGCGACATGGCGTTGGCCATTCAGCAAGTGACCGAAGACATTTTCTTCAAGATGGCGACCACCGCCAAGGCGAAAACAGGCTGCAAAAACATCTGCTTGGCAGGTGGCGTGGCTTTGAATAGCGTGGCTAATGGTAAGCTGATCGACAGCGGCCTATTCGATGAGGTTTTCATTCAGCCTGCGGCTGGAGACGCTGGTGGCGCAGTTGGTGCCGCCTTAGCGGTTTATCACATCTTCGAAGGGAAAGAACGAACCGCAATCCGACCTGATGCCATGTCAGGTGCATTGCTTGGCAGCGAATATTCAGATGCTGAAATCGAGGCTGCGCTGAAAGCAAAGGGCATCAACTATTCGAAGGTTAAGAACGATGAGGAATTGACGGACAAGGTCAGCGACCTCATCATTTCAGCGAATGTCATCGGGTGGTTCCAAGGAAGAATGGAATTCGGTCCGCGCGCTTTGGGTTGCCGCAGCATTATTGCCGATGCACGAAATCCCGAAATGCAGAAAAAGGTCAACCTCAAGATCAAGTTCCGAGAGAGTTTCCGCCCATTCGCACCCATCCTCTTGGAAGAGGATTTACAGCGATATTTCGATGTGAAACTTCCTTCGCCTTACATGCTGCAAGTGCACCGATGGAAAGACGAATGGCACAATCCACTGCCCGAGAATTACAGCTCATTGCCGTGGAAGGAAAAATTGGAAACCGTGCGTTCTGAATTTGCTTCAGTAGCCCATGTGGATATGTCTGGCCGAATTCAAACCGTGAGCAAGGAGAGTAACCCAAAGATGCATTTGCTCCTTTCCAAACTGAAGGAGAAAACAGGTCACGGACTCACCATCAACACCAGTTTCAATGTGAACAATGAGCCGATTGTTTGTTCTCCAGAAGATGCCATTAACGGTTTTCTGAACACCGAAATGGATGTACTCGCCATCGGTTCCTTCATTGCGTTGAAGCAAGACCAATAACCCATGAAAAGCGGTCACAAAACGCTTGGGATTCTACTCATTCTCATCGGACTGCTATCCAACCCTTGGTTGTTTTCTTGGCTCTTTTCAAACGATGGAGACATAACGACCTCTGCCATTATTGGCACCATTGTTTTCTGTGAATTATTAATTGTGATTCTTGGGGTTTCGATTTTAATCTTGGCCCGAAAATCATTGGTCAACATCGGGTTGGTGGTGATCTCTACTTGGTTGACGGTTGCGTTTTCCGTGTCGCTTGATAGAGCCTATGGACGGCACATCATTCCCGAAACAGACAACCTACTGTTTCCCGCGTTCAGCAAGGCTGAGCATTACGCTTCTGAATTTGAATTGGATGTGTCGATAAACAATCTTGGTTTTCGAGGGCCAAGCACTAGGCTAAAGAAGCAAGCAAAACGAGTCGTTGTCATTGGCGATTCTTTCACTTTCGGCTGGGGGGTGAAGGAGCATGAAACTTGGATTCACCAGCTTTCTGGACAGTATCCGAACGTTGAGTTTTTGAATCTTGGTCAGGGCGGAAATCATCCTGGAGATTATGTTCGAGTTGCCAAAAAGACAATTCCATTGCTCAAGCCAGATGTGGTATTTGTATGTGTTCTTGAAGGCAACGACCTGCACCAGCTCATGCGTTTGGTTGAGTTTGAAGAGTCTGGCGGTTCTATTCCTAAATCCGAATCTATGCATGAACCTGCTAATGCAAAAATCAGACGGTATTTAGGTTTGGTTTTTCCCAATTTCACCAAACGATTTCCTGCCAAAGTTTCCATTCAAACGCGCTGGAAAAAAGATGCAGAAAACCTTTTGTCAGAGCTGAACGAATTACAACTTGCCAAGTACAATTCATTCAATACTACAATCCGAAACGATTTCGAAAACGGTCTGCTGAACCCATCAATGATCTACGAATCGTTGCATCACCCAACCATGTTCAGACTGGCCGCTGACACTTCAGTCGAGCTCTGCAGGAAAGGAATCATTCGACTGCACGATCATCTCTTGGAACTGAAATTCATTGCTGAATCCAATGGTGCTGAACCTTTGTTCATCAACATTCCGAATCGGCCTTATGCGTTTCCAAGCGAGCTTGAGCCATTAAGTGAACTCGGCTTTGATGTTAGCGGTTGCGACACCCTTGATGCGGCCTTTCCAATGACGATGACTTCAGATGGCCTTGAAGTTCCCTTACTAAACCCGAAGTTTCCAAATACCGAAACCCGTGTTTTCTACCGATATGACGGACATTGGAACGCAGCGGGAAACCGTATTTTCGCTGAGCAACTGATTGCAGAACTTGATAGTTTACCCGAATGGAAGCGTTTTCTGACCTTATAAAATTCTTGATGGAGCGGAAGAAATGGTGGCTCACACCCATCATACTGGTGCTGGTGTTACTCGGTGTTCTGATCGTTCTGGGCGGAGGGACAGCCGTTGCGCCATTCGTGTACACACTCTTCTGATGCAGAAAGTCTACAAGAACATTCTTGTCCTCATTGTAGGGTTTTGCGTCCTACACCTTGTCTTTCAGGAAAAGACCACGTGGTTTTTGGTGGTTGCACTGGTTGTGTTGATGCTATCGGCAGTCAGTCAACCTGCAGCCGTATACATAGAAAAAGGCTGGCTTCGGTTTGGCGAAAAGATCGGCCGGGTGAATGCCGCAATCATTTTGTTTCTGGTCTACTACCTTGTTCTGACCCCAATTGCATTTATCTCCAACTTTGGGAAAGATCCGCTGAGGCTTAAGGCTCCTGAGAAGAGCAATTTCGATTTCAAGCATCACAGATACTCGGCCATGGATCTCGAAAATCCGTGGTAATTTGGCATGGAATTCGAGTTTGACCGCGTATGAAAACATTGACACACCTCCTATTTCTTTGCCTTTCCACCTCCCTTTTTGGACAAAGCCTGACGCAACAGGTGGATGAATTTTTGAAAGCTCATGTTCGAGATGGTTTGGTCGATTACAAGGCCATTAAGGCGAATCCTAGTGAGCTGAATGCCATTTTGAATCAGTTCAACCGCGCTCCCATGTTAAAAGGGGATGACGAAAAGGCGCTGCTGATCAATGCTTATAATGTGTTCGTTATCAAGGGAATTGTTGACAATTACCCAACCAATGGACCGCTGGAAATTGACGGCTTCTTCGACAAGCAGACTTTCCGTTTACGAGGCAAGGCGGTTACATTGAATGAACTGGAAAAGGAGCTGCTGTATGAACAGTTTCCAGACCCGAGGCTTCATTTTGCTTTGGTCTGTGCTGCCATTGGATGCCCCAAATTGGCCGCCATGGCATACGATGGCCCGAAGCTCGAATCTCAACTTGGTCGTCAGACCGGGGCAGTCATCAACAATCCTGATTTCATCAAACTGAATGGCCCAACTGCACAGGTTTCTGAAATATTCAAATGGTACGCGGATGATTTTGGTGGAGCCGATCAGGTCATCCCTTTTATTCAAAAGTATCTGCTGAAGAAGGTCAAACTCAGCCCTGAATATTCATTCTACGAATACGACTGGCGTTTGAACGAGCAGAAATAGGTCTATTCCTGCATTCTTCTGACCTTTGGTTCTGTGAGGTCAAATCTGGTTTTCCTTTTTCTCATTCTTATCGGCTGTGCTGGCCAGCCTTCGCTCAATCAAATAGAACTCGAGCAATTGAACGGTTCCGCAGGACAGATTTCTCCTGTGCAAAATGCGCTGACGGTTGTGTTTTTCCTTTCGCCAGAGTGCCCATTATGCATCAATTACACGCTGACCATGAAGGAATTAGCGGATGAGTTTCAGAACGACTCGGTAGTGTTCTACGGCATCCATGCTGGTGAGTGGTTTACGGCCAAAGAGGTGGCAGATTATGTCTCGAAGTACGACCTACCAATAACGATGTTTTTGGACCATGGAAACCAATTGGCCAAAGCGCTGGGTGCCACTGTTACGCCTGAGGTGTTTGTTCTTGATTCGAAGTCGGAAATTCTATACCGCGGAAAGATAGATAACTGGGTCAACGACCTTGGAAAGAAGAAACTGGAAGTCAGTGAACGCTACCTACACAACGCACTGGTCGCTTGGCTGACCGATACGGAGATCAACCCAAAACGCACCGAACCAAAAGGATGTTTGATAGAATGAGGTCAATTCTTGGTTCAATCCTAATTCTGTTTGTTGCTGGTTGTTCAGGTGTTCAAACCCATCAATTCGACCTGCCTGAACAGGTCACATTCAATGAACACATTGCCCCTATAATCCATCAGAATTGCATGCCCTGCCACCGAAAAGATGGTGGTGCTCCGTTTGAAATGGTGAAATACAAGGATGTGGCCAAGCGTGCCAAGATGATCGCGGAAGTAACGTCAGACCGATACATGCCGCCTTGGCCAGCCGACCCGAACTACCGTTCGTTTGTTGGAGAGCGATTTTTGACCGAAGAACAGATCGCCTTGCTTGAGAAATGGGTTGAGGATGGCCGATTGGAAGGTTCTGGAAATCCTCCAGAACCTCCCAATTATGCTGAGGGCTCCATGTTTGGTGAGCCTGACCTTGTGGTTCCATTTCAGGATACGGTATTCATTGAAGGGAACAACTTGGACAGGTTCATGGTTGTCAAAGTTCCTTTTGAATTGCCGAAAGACACGTTTATCCGATTGATTGAATTCGTGCCGGGGAACAGAGAACTGGTGCACCACATGAACGGTCATTTGATCAATTACGACTTTGACAAAAAGCAGGATGTTTTTGAAGGACAACATGTGGTGACCGATGTTGACGGCAGCACCATTGAGACCTACCAGCAACTCTCCATTGCCCATGACGATGGCTCGTTTCCGACCTTAACGCCATCGGTAAGTAATTATCTGCCGGGAGTGCTTCCGGCCATGTATCCCGAAGGAATTGGAAGCTACAAAGTGAACAGAAAGGCGGCCTTTTTGATAAAGAACATGCATTACGGGCCAACACCGAAAGATGCTTACGACCGCTCTTACTTCAACATCTTTTTTGCCAAGGGCGCGCCTCAACGGCCCATTAAGGAATGGCTTTTAGGAACACTGGGCATTTCGGAAGTGGAACCCGCTTTGGTTGTGCCGCCAGATTCAATCATGAAAGTGCAAACCGAATTCACTGTTCCGTTTGATGTTTCTCTACTGACCATCAATCCGCACATGCACCTTATCGGTAGGGATTTTAAGGCTTGGGCCACAACGCCAGAAGGTGAAGAAATTCCCTTGATCTCCATTCCGAAATGGGATTTCAGGTGGCAGTATTTCTACACATTCAAACAGATGCTGAAGATTCCGAAGGGTTCTGTTATTCATGCCGAAGGCTTGTACGATAACACGTTAGACAACCCCAATAATCCGTTTGACCCGCCCAAAACAGTTGTGGAGCCCGTTAACAGGGATATGAAAACAACCGATGAGATGTTTCAATTCATCATCACGTATCTGCCTTATCAGGCTGGAGATGAACATATCAGTTTAGAACCTGATGCAAGGCTATTTGAACATTAACATCTGAACTCAGTTTAAAGCAAACGAACCACTACCTTCGCGGCCAGAAATCCCTCCATGTTCTCGGTTAAAAATCGGTCCGAAACCATCAAAACGCTTCAGTCAGAAACGTTCGATCTGCTTGTTATAGGCGGTGGAATTACGGGTGTTGGTATTGCGTTGGATGCGGCCGGCCGTGGGCTGAAAGTGGCCTTGGTGGAAAAGCAGGATTTTGCCGCAGGAACCAGCAGCCGTAGCACCAAGCTTATTCATGGCGGACTGCGCTACCTGAAACAGTTGGAATTCGGTCTGGTACGTGAAGTGGGGCAAGAGCGAAAAACGGTTTATCATAACGCTCCGCACCTAGTGATTCCCGAAAGGATGCTGCTACCGATAACCAAAGATGGTTCGTTCGGAAAAACCTCCGCGTCTTTCGGTATTTATACTTACGATTGGTTGGCGGGTGTTAAGCGTAGCGAGCGAAGATCTGTACTTAGCAGGACCAGCACATTGAAACGCGAACCGCTATTGCAAAAGGACGGGTTGGAGGCCGGAATCATGTACTGGGAATACCGCAGTGACGATGCCCGTTTGGTAATTGAAGTGGCCAAAACGGCTACGGCTGATGGTGCCATTCTGCTGAACTACTGCGAGTGTGCTGACTTTCTGTACGAAAACGACCATGTTGCGGGCATTGAGGCGAGGGACCTGATCGGTGGTCACTCGATTCAGATAAAAGCCAAACGAACCATTAACGCGGCCGGGCCGTGGGTGGATAAGATCCGTGGTAAGGACTCTGATGTGAAGGGGAAAAGGCTTCATCTAACCAAAGGCATACACTTGGTGTTTGATCACGAACGGCTACCCCTGAAACAGGCCGTATACTTTGATGTGAGCGATGGCAGGATGATCTTTGCCATTCCGCGAGACGGTTGTACTTACGTGGGCACCACCGACACCACTTACACGGATAAACTGGAGCGGCCAGCCGTAAGCCAGTCTGATGTGAATTACATTCTTGCCGCCACTAACGAGGCTTTTGACATTGAACCTTTGACCCAAGATGACATCCGATCTTCTTGGGCGGGGCTGCGGCCTTTGATACACGAAGACGGAAAGTCTCCATCAGAGCTCTCCAGAAAAGACGAGATCTTCATCTCTGATAAAGGGTTGATCAGTATTGCTGGCGGAAAACTGACCGGTTACCGTAAAATGGCCGAACGAACCGTTGATCTTGCATTGCGACAGTTGGAAGCGCAGGAAGGAAGGTCTTTCCTGCTATCGCGATCCTCTTCCAGGAAACTTTCGGGTGGAAGCTATCACAGTTTCAACGCCTTTAAAGATGAGTTAGGAGCAACCGACCTGACCAATGACCAACTCAGCAGTTTGTACCATAAGTATGGCGATAATGCAAAAATCATTGTCGGATCCATAGACTGGAAAACCGCAGACCGAACCTGGGCCATCCTTATTGCAGAGTTGAATTATGCGGTTGAGAACGAAATGGTGGCCGAGTTATCTGATTTCCTTATCAGAAGAACAGGTAGGCTCTATTTTGAGAAACGCATAGCTGACCACTATGCCGAAAAGCTGAACGATGAGCTGGCCGACCTGCTGGGTTGGACCGAGGCACAGAAAGCCGCTTCCATCAACACATACAACCTAGAAAGCAGGGCTGTTCTGACCTTCAAGTAAAAAACTTTCCGTTAAGGAAATGTTAGTTGATGCGGCCGTTAATGTTGGCCATCGTAACTTCGATAGCATGAAAACGCTGATCATTGTTCGTCATGGCAAGTCGAGCTGGGCCTACCCAGACCTCGAAGACTTCTACCGCCCGCTTAAACCGCGCGGAATAAACGATGCATTCAACATTGGAGACGAGCTGTTGAAGCGGGATGTTTTCCCAGACCTCATTCTTTCGAGTCCAGCCATTAGGGCCATGAACACGGCCATCATCATTGCCCGAAAATTGGATTTTCCGTTGCAAAGAATCCGTGCCAACGAAAGCATTTACGAAGCCTCAACTTACCAATTGTTGCAACTTATCGGAAACGTGGAAAACTCCATTGACACGTTGATGATCTTCGGCCATAATCCTTCGTTCACCTCACTAATAAATCAGCTTCAGGAAGAATCGCTTTACAACCTGCCAACCTGCGGGGTTTTTGCAATTGAACTACCTATAGATAGCTGGTCTGACATTGCCAAAGCAAAGGGCAAAAAGGTGTTGGAACTTTTCCCAAAAGAAGTCGCATAGTCAGCCTGTTTCGGTCAGGGATCCTGTACTTTCATCGCAGCAATAAATCACGTAAAACCACGCCTATTCTGTGCTGAAATTCGGAGCCATTGACATTGGATCAAACGCAGTAAGACTGCTAATTACCAACGTATTTGAGGGTCCGGATGGACCTGTTTTCAAGAAGGCTTCTTTGGTAAGGGTGCCTATCCGGTTGGGCGAGGATGTTTTTGTGCAGGGCCATGTAGGACCCAAAAAGGCGGAGAAGCTGGTTGATACCATGCGCGCTTTCCGATTGTTGTTGGGCGTTCATGACGTGGTTGCGTTCCGCGCCTGCGCTACCTCTGCCATGCGAAACTCATCCAATGGAGAGGAATTGGTAGAGCGGATCTCCGATCAGGCTGAGATCGATATCGAAGTGATCCAAGGAAAAAAGGAGGCCGACATCATCTTCTCCAATCATTTTGAGGAAAAACTGTTCCACGATAGGAGTTACCTGTACATTGATGTTGGTGGTGGTAGCACCGAGCTTACCGTTTTCAGTGAGCAGAAACCCGTTGCAAGTAGGTCTTTCAGAATAGGAACATTGCGTTTGCTGAACAACAAGGTTGAGCCCGAATATTGGGAGAAGCTATTGAATTGGGTGGAAAAGAATACGGAAGGCCTGGAGAAGTTGGACGCCATCGGTTCTGGTGGCAACATCAATAAGCTTTACAAGATGGCAGAGATTCCAGGAAGGAATCCGATGTCACGCAACAAACTGAAGGAGCTACATGTTATGCTTCGCGAAATGAGCTATGAGGAACGAATTGCCAAGTTGGGACTGAACCCAGACCGAGCCGATGTAATTGTTCCGGCATGTGAAATCTTCCGAGCCATTCTGAAACGCGCCAAGATCAAAGACATCATTGTTCCAGAGTTCGGTCTGTCTGATGGAATTACTCGGTTGCTATATGAGAACTATAGGTCAAATAAGTAGACCATTAGCCGTTGCCTTTGTGGTTCTGGCTTCCGCATTTTCCAGCTCGGGTCAGAATGTTCCAGTGATCGGTTTAGATGATCTGGAATCAAGGCTGAACGCAGGAAAAGACACCACGTTTGTGGTCAATTTCTGGGCCACTTGGTGCGGCCCGTGCGTGAAAGAACTCCCCTACTTTGAAGCATTGGAGTTGGCCAATCGAGATAAGCCTTTAAAGGTTTTGCTGGTAAGTCTGGATTTTGCGAACCAACTCGAAACGAAGGTCATTCCCTTTGTCCAAACCAAAGAACTGGTCTCTGAGGTTGTGTTGATGGATGAAGACAAGCCCAATAAGTGGATTCCCCGCGTGAGCGAAGATTGGACCGGTGCTCTTCCGGCCACCTTGTTCACTAACAAAGAAAAAAAGACCCGCCATTTTCATGAGGGGTCTTTCAAAGAAGGTGAGCTCGAACTCAAGCTCAAGGAATTAGATCTTTAACTCTTTATTCTTTTGATGCTGCAACCAAGTGCTTTGGTTGTTTCTGGCTTTATCTTTTTTCCGGCAGATAGGGCTTTCAGTGCGTTCATCAGATAAGGCTCCTCAACTGCATTCTTGTCTTTGGAATTATCGTCAATTGCCCCTTTGTATACCAATTCCATATCGGCATTGAAAAGGAACACATCTGGTGTTTTTGTTGCCCCGAAAAGATCGGCCAGTTGGTGGTTCTCGTCCACTACATAAGCAAAGTTGAAATAGCCTTTCTCCTGTGCATGTTTCTTCATCTCTTCCAGGCTGTCGTCTCCTTCTCGCTTGGCCTCGTTGGAGTTTACTAGCACAAATCCGATTCCCTCATTAGCGCTGTACTTATAAAGCTCATTGTAGCGGTCTTCCCAGGCAACAACATACGGACACGTGTTGCAAGAATAGATCACCAACAGGCCCTTTTCTCCTTTCAGTTTTTCGAGGGTTAGGTTGTTTCCGTCTATGTTCTTCAGCTCCAGATCCTGGCCAGGCGCCTTATCTCCAATGTTCAATTGGGTTTCTGTTGGGCTCAGCGCCATAGCGGTGAGTAGTAAAAGTGTGGTCAGCAATTTCATCTTGATGTAAGTTTGGTTAGTGCTATATCTGTGAAAAACCTAAGGTAATGATGAAACTATAAACACAACAACACAGTAAAGGTTTATGAAATGACGGAAGGGGGAAACAAGCCAGTTAAACTTGGTTTCGTGGAAGATTTTCACGGAGACACTGACATCATTCTAAAGGAGCTGCGTGATTCTGAGATGAATTTTGAATATCAGGTAGCCACCGATGAAAAAGGCTTCCTGAAAATGCTCAAAGAACTTGAACCTGATGTGATAATCAGCCCGTACAGTCTAAAAGGCACCAATGCGGTAAAGCTACTTGGTTTGACCAGAGATGCCGGATATGACACGCCATTCATATTGTTAGCGTTCGACCTTTCGGAAGACATAGCCATTGACCTGTTGGCTGAAGGAATTGAGGATTACGTTCAGCGGTCTACCCTGAAACGACTTCCTGTTGCCATCAAAAAATCGCTTCAACGTTACAAAATACAGCTTGAGTTAAAGATCAGCGAAGCACAATTGAGACAAAGTGAAGCCTCGTTGAGTGAAGCACAGAAAATTGCCAAGATCGGCAGTTGGGAATGGGATGTAGGAAGCGAGCGGGTCTGGTGGTCGGATGAAATGTACCGTATATATGAGACCGAAAAGCGTGAAATTACCCTTAGCGATGTCAAATCGTTCATTCATCCTGATGATCGAAAACGGGTTGATGAACTAACATCCAAGGACCTAAACGATAATATTGAACCTGTAATTGAGTATCGCATCTTATTGAATTCTGATAGAATTAAACACGTTATCTCAAGCGCAAAACAGGTAAAGGATTCCAATGGCCAGGTGACCCAGCTGATAGGAACTTTGCAGGACGTTACAGAAAAAGTCACTTCAGAACTGGAGGCAAAGGCCAATCAAATTCAGAGAGAACTTACCCTCCAGGCTTCACGAATTGGTGTTTGGCATTGGTTGATAAATGAGAATGAACTTGTTTGGGACGATAGATGCTTTGAAATCTATGGAATTGAAAGACGGGCTATAGATGTTCCAGACTTTATTGAATTCATACACCCAGAGGATCGAAATTCCATTCAGGTCAGAATCTCCGAGGCTCTCTCAAGCGGAGATTACAGTTCTGAATACCGCATATTCACGCAACAGGGAACAAAATATTTGCATGGCAGAGGCAAGGTGACCTTTGACAATACTGGGGCCCCTATAAGAATGGATGGAATCATTATTGACATGACCGAGCGGCATGATATTGAAGAGGCTCTCAGAAACAGCGAACAACTGTTCCGAGACATGGCAGAAAGCATCACTGAGGTGTTTTGGCTAACAGACTGGGGACTTAACAAGGTACTTTACGTGAGCCCACAGTACGAAAGACTGTATGGCCTGTCGGCAGAATCGTTGTACGAAGATTCCTCCTCATGGTCCAAAGCCATTCACCCAGATGATCTCGATCGGGCAACGAAAGAATTCCGAGAGCACTCGATAAAAGGTACATACGACACTGAGTATCGGTTGCAGATGCCAGATGGCACTATCAAGTGGGTACGAGACAGGGCGTTTCCGGTTTACAGTTCAGATGGTGGGGTGTCTAGAATTGCAGGCATCACGGAAGACATTACCAAACAGAAGCTTGACAAAGAGCGGATTGAAACCCTATCTCTGGTCGCTTCCGAAACTGTCAACGGGGTTCTTATTCATAACCCAGATGGCACAATAAACTGGGCAAACAAGGGATTTGAAAAGATTACCGGCTACTCGTATGATGAGATTGTCGGTAATGAACCCTGGTCTGTAATGGCAGGCCCAGAAACCGACCAACGGTTAGTACAGATGACCTACCAGAAAGTACAGCAGGGTAAGTCGTTCTCGTCAGACAACATTCTAAGGCACAAAGATGGACACAACGTATGGGTTAATGTGAGTTTTACGCCAATTCTGGACGAATACGGGAACGTATCTAAGGTGGTAAGCATCGGCATGGACATCACCAAGCAGAAGGAGACCGAACACCTACAACGTAGTATGCTCAAGAAACTCGAAAAGGCAAACGAGGAATTGAAGAGACGTGCGGGAGATTAGCCCTCGACTGAGACCGCAAACGAACACATGAAGCGTTCGCCTGACGCTAACTTCACAATGCTGTCTTTAATAAAGAAGTCTGCTGGTTGATCTGCATTGTCAGCGCAACCGATCCAAGGCTCTATGCACACATAATCAGCCCCTGGTTTGGACCAAATGCCTAAATGCGGAAAGCCTTTGTAATCAACTATCAATCGTTTTCCGCCTTCCTTTTGTTGAATCCAAACCCGTTTGCTCGGTATGTCTTTGAAAACCAAGGCATCTTCCTTGAAAAGGTCATAATACAGGTCTATTCTGTCAGAATCTGTGAGAACATTTCGCGTATCTCCATTATAAAGCCCTTTGTCATCCAACAAGTGTCGGTCTATGGTCATCGATCGGTCAAACCGAATCTCATAATCTGAATATTCCTCACTCTTGAAAAAAGGAACCGCGAATGCCGGATGACCACCTATTTGAAAGCCTATTGTTTTCTCGTCTGAGTTCACCACTTCGAAAGATTGAATCAGAACGTCATTGGTCAGCTTGTAAGTAATTCGAAACGCGAAATTGAACGGGTAGTGCCGTAGTGTCTCCTGATTCTCTCTGAGTTCAAATACTGCTGTTTCTGAATTGTTTTCCAGAACATCGAATGGCTGCATCCGCGTAAATCCATGCCGCGCCATTGGATAATCCACCCCTTCAATCTGGACTTTTCCATCTCGAGATTCACCAACACAAGGGAAAAGGATAGGCGCCCTACGCGGCCAAAACTTCTCGTCTGCAGACCACATGTGTTCCACTCCATCGCGCTTGTCGTATAAACTGGTCAATTCTGCACCTAGTGGGTCTATGTTAACACGCAGGTAATCATTTTCTAATGTTATCATTTTCACAATTTTGAACTCAATCGAAACAATTAGGCTGCTTATCCGTTATTCTAATGTTACGTTAATGTTAACACTCTTAATTTTTTCGTAACTTTGATTTAATAAGATAAGCGCCATGAAAGCAGCAGTTTTAAGTTTGGTAGTATTAGTGAGCACGGCTTGTGTTGCACAAAATACGGTGAAGACGAGTTACGAAGACGGTACTTTAAAGAGTGAGTATGTGAAGAAGGGGCATGATCTTGTGGCAGTGACCAACTACTACAAGAGCGGTGCTGTAAAGGAAACAGGTTTTTTCAAGAATGAGATTCCTGATGGACAATGGGTCACTTACTCTGAGAGCGGAGCTAAAACAGCCGAGTTGAGTTACGTGGACGGAAAGCGTCATGGAGAATTTCGAGTTTGGGATGAATACTCCAATGCATACATGGAGATTCATTACGCCAAAGGCGAAATCATTACAGCAGATCGGTACGTTAAAGAGACCGACTTTGCTGCGAAAGACCACTAAGGTTTAGAAAAGAAAAAAAGAGAAAGCCCGCTGAACAAATTGTTCAGCGGGCTTTTGTTTGCTCCTCCTCTTGGGCTCGAACCAAGGACCCTCTGATTAACAGTCAGATGCTCTAACCAACTGAGCTAAGGAGGAATTTGAGGGCTGCAAATGTAGTTTGCTTGCTCATATAATCCAATACCTTTGCGAAAAATCTTAAACCACACAAAATGAGCTTGCTTACTGTAGGAACCGTTGCCTTTGACGCCATAGAAACACCATTCGGAAAAACCGATAAAATCATTGGTGGTGCAGCCACCTACATTGCGCTTGCTTCTTCTTACTTCAACAAACCTATCAACATGGTTTCGGTTATCGGTGATGATTTTCCGGAAGAAGCATTGGAGAACCTCAGAAATCACGGTGCCAATACAGATGGCATTCAAGTAAAGCATGGAGAGAAAACATTCTTCTGGAGCGGCAAATACCACAACGACATGAACACTCGCGATACGTTGGCCACGGAGCTCAACGTGTTGGCAGATTTTGAACCCGTGGTGCCTACTCATTACCAAGAATGTGAATTCCTTATGCTGGGAAATCTTACACCAGCGGTTCAAATGTCTGTTATCAACCAATTGCCAAACAGGCCAAAGTTGGTTGTTCTGGATACCATGAATTTCTGGATGGACATTGCGCTTGATGAGTTGAAAGCCGTTCTGAAAAAGATAGATGTGCTTACCATCAACGATGAAGAAGCACGTCAACTTTCTGGGGAATATTCTTTAGTAAAGGCAGCTCAGGCCATCCTCACCATGGGCCCAAAGTACTTGGTAATCAAAAAGGGCGAGCACGGTGCTTTACTGTTCAATAATGAGTCTGTATTCTTTGCCCCTGCTCTTCCATTGGAAGAGGTTTTTGATCCAACTGGAGCTGGAGACAGCTTTGCGGGTGGCTTCATCGGCTACTTGGCAAGCACTCGCGATACTTCGTTCGACAATATGAAGCGTGCCATCATTTTCGGGTCGGCCATGGCCTCGTTCTGTGTAGAGAAATTCGGAACGGAGAGGTTGATTAACCTTTCTCAGGAAGAAATCGATGACCGTGTTCAGGATTTCATCGACCTGGTACAATTCGATATCTCATTGGTCAACGATTAAGCGAATCGTACCATAACTTGATTCTTTTCTACGGTTGAGCCCTGCTTAACTTCAATTGAACTTACGGTAACGTCTGCTGGAGCCTTTATCACGTTCTCCATTTTCATTGCCTCCAACACCAGTACTCTATCGCCTTTCTTGAGCGTGTCTCCTGCTTGCACACTGATCTCAAGAACCAGCCCCGGCATAGGCGCCTTCAGCTCATTGACCTTACCGGCACCACCCTTCTCCATTCCAAGCTTCTTGAGAAGTTCATCGAATTGATCAACCGCCTCCGCTTCATAAACATTGCCGTTTATTTTGAGCCGGGTAAGCCCTTCCAAGGGTTCCAACACCTCAACGTTGAATGACCTGTCATCTTTTATAAGGTGGAACACCGAATCAGAGATCTTGCTCACATCCCAATTGAAAGCGTTACCGCTAAGTGTGCCGGAAGTTTTAAAATCGTCCGAGAAAATGACTTCAAATTCCTTGTTTGAAACCTTGATACGAGTGCTCATGTCTTAAAAAAGTGTAATGGGCCGTGCTTTCTAAGGTCATAACCTATTTTAGCGGCCCGATTCAAGGGTCAAAGAAAGTAAACGATGAAAACAGTTTCAACAAACAATTGGCTAGTCCCTGCACTGGCGATAATCATTTCCATAACCTCGTGTAAAACGCAAGAGAAGGCAACGGTGTCTGAAGAGGTTGCGCCTGTGGAAGCAGCCGCAGAAGAAGAAACACCCGCGGTGGAAACACGCGAATATCAAGCCGCTTACACTAGGACATTCGACCTTATCCATACTTCTTTAGACGTTCGGTTTGATTGGGAAAAACAACAATTGATCGGAAAGGCCCAATTGACACTCACTCCATACTTCTACGATACGGATCAGCTAACACTGGACGCCAAGGGTTTTGAGCTCCGATCTGTAAGCCTGAAGAATCAGGAAAGCCTTAAGCCTCTTAAATACGATTACGATGGCCAGAAGATGAACATTGCGCTTGACCGGGTTTACACGCGCAAGGACACGCTGAAAGTTTGGGTCGACTACGTTGCCAAACCAGAGGAATTGGACGCGGAAGGAAGCGCTGCCATCATGGACGCCAAGGGACTTTATTTTATCAACCCTTTGGGTGAAGACAAGAACAAGCCAAAGCAGATATGGACACAAGGAGAAACAGAATCAAGTTCTTGCTGGTTCCCAACCATTGATGCGCCCAACGAGAATATGACGCAGGACATCAAGATAACCGTTGATAGTCGGTATGTGACGCTATCTAACGGTCTTCTTGTTAGCTCAAAACCGAACGGGGATGGCACAAGAACAGACCTCTGGAAACAATCATTGCCTCATGCTCCGTACTTGGCCATGATGGCCATTGGCGAGTTTGCCGTGGTTAAAGACAAATGGAAAGGGATTGATGTTGATTACTACGTTGAGCCTGAATATGAGCCTCACGCAAAAGCCATTTTCGGTGAGACACCGGCCATGCTGGATTTTTATTCAGACGTACTCAAATACCCATATGCTTGGGAAAAGTACAGCCAGGTTGTGGTGCGAGATTACGTGTCTGGGGCCATGGAGAACACCACCGCCACCATCCACGGAGAATTCCTTCACAGAACAGACCGTGAGCTTTTGGACGGAGACAATGAGCGCATCATTGCACACGAACTCTTTCACCATTGGTTCGGAGACCTGGTTACTTGCGAAAGCTGGAGTAACCTCCCGCTTAATGAGTCTTTTGCCACCTACGGAGAGTATCTGTGGCTAGAGCATCGTCATGGCATTGACGAAGCAGACAAGCATGGAGATGAGCAAATGCGCCAGTATTTCGCTTCTGTTGCACAGACCGGCCACCTTAATATGGTCAGGTTCTACTATGACAATAAAGAAGATATGTTCGATGCGCACTCTTACAACAAAGGGGGTAGAATTCTGCACATGCTTAGAAAAACCATTGGAGACGAGGCCTTTTTTGAGGGGTTGAACCTATACCTGAATGAGAACAAATTCCAAGCCGTGGAAATGCACCAATTGCGTTTGGCCATGGAAGAGGTTACCGGAATGGACCTGAACTGGTTCTTCAATCAGTGGTTCTTCAATAAAGGGCATGCGGACCTTTCCGTATCTCACACCTATGATGCCGCTACAAAGAAGTACGCTATCACAATTAGTCAGAATCAGGATCTGAAAGAAATGCCCCTGTACAGAATTCCGATGGATGTGGACATCTATTTCGGTGGTGCTGTCAATCGGCACAGAATAGACCTGACAGAGGTTGAGCAAACATTTGAGTTTGACGTTCTGGGCCAGCCACAATTGGTGTTGGTTGATGCAGAAAACATTCTGCTTGGAACCAAAAACGAAACCCTTACTGAGGACGAATACGTTTTCATGTTGAAGAACGCACCCCGTTATCTGGATAAGGTTGAAGCCATGAATGGCCTGAAAGGCTCTTCGAGCGATGATGCGGTGACCGCCATGTTAAACCTGTTGGATGACGAATATTGGGGAACAAGGAGAAAAGCACTACAGGCTTTGAAAAGCAAATCGGTAGCGGACACGTCTCTTCTGAAAAACAAACTGATGTGGTTGGCTCAGAAAGACCCAAAATCCTCTGTCCGCGCAGAGGCCATTTCATTCTTAGCAGAGCGTTTCTCTAAAGGTGAAAGCACCAGAACCATCATAGAGGGCGCAATGAAAGACCGCTCTTATAATGTACTAGGAGCTACGCTCAAAGCCATTTCAGAGTATGATACCGACAGAGCGCTTTCTCTTGCCAAAGAGGCGGAGGCTGACGCCTCAGGGTCACTGATCTCTGCCATTGCATCTCTGTACTCTAAAAAGGGAGGCAGCGAACATCTCGACTTCTTCTTGAACAGTATTTCCAAGGTCTCAGACCCGAACGACAAGTATGTTTTCGTGCAGATCTTCGGTAAATATCTTATCGGTCAAGATTTCTCAGCACAGCTCAAAGGACTTCCTACCCTTAAAGACCTAGCACTTAATGAAGGCGCTTGGTGGATGCGACTATCAGCCATCCAGGTTTTGAACGGTTTGCGTCAGAATGCTGAACCGATCGATGTGGAAGAGGCTAAAACTCTCGTCAATGAAATCAATCTGGTAATGGATGAGGTACGTGCCAAAGAGACCAATCAGATGATCAAAGGGATGATCGGGGAGTAGGGCCTTAAAAACTATTGCTCTATCGCCTGCAGCTTTGACTTAACTTCTTCATCCAAAGGAAAGAAGACCCTTGCTGCCATGGTCACTTTCCGTGCGGAGTCCGCGTAACTGTTTTCTATCAGATGGTCTATGTAGTATAGAACGTTCGGCTTAAGCAAAGGTGAACTGATAGGATCCGGCTCATAATTTAAGTCTCTAAAACTTTCCTCAATGATCGGAAACGCCTCCCTAATGGTTCGTTCCGCATCAAAGAATGCATTAAGTCGAATATCGGTCACTCCTTTAGCAAACTGCACATATACATCCTCAGGTGCAAATTCCAATATCTGCTTGTACGCATAAGACGACTTACGATAATTCTCCTCCTTCTCCCACTGCAAAGCTTCTGCAATGCCTGCCTCTTTCATCAAAGCGAAATACTCAGCATTGTTCTCTACCAGATTCCCGTTTTTATCCTTCGAAACGGCCTTACCGGCATACTTCAACGCATTCCGCATCGGATTCTTCCAGCGCTCCAGTAGCTTCTCATCATCCGATTTGCTGATCTCATAATAGCACATGGAGGCCCAGAGATATGGTTCTGGCTTCTTTCGGTGCTTGTCATTGTCCATCAAGGCCTCTGCTGTCTCTAGGGCAGACTCGAATTTTGACTGCTCAAACTTCTTTGCAACGTTGTCAAACTCAGGGTTTATTACCTGAGAAATTGCCAGAGATTGAATCAGACAAAGAGCAGAGACGAGCAGTAAACGTATGGTCATTTAGATATCAGAACTTGCTGGTTGGTCGTATAATTGACGTTAGTTGAACGTAAAATATACAAACCTGGGGCCAGTCCTGAAAAGTCTGAGGCCACTTTTGTTGATGACACTGTACCTTCTGCCACGACCTGGCCAAGATTATTTACAAGTGTATAACCTGCGCCTACCAACTCAGGCGCAAAAACCATGTTTATCTGCCCATTGGTTGGGTTTGGATAAACCGATGTTTTGACCTCTTGTACTTCATTAACCGAAACTGCTGAGTACGCAGCGTTTTTCAGCTCAATAATTGAGTTTTGAAATGTTCCACTAGTTCCCCAAGAAGGTCCGCTGGTTGCGAGGAAAACCCTCCCGTCAGGAGATGCACAAATATCTCTTAAGCGATCGAAGGTGCCACTGCTGAATGATGAGCTTGGATTGTTCGAGTGCGAATTATTGAACCAGATGGTCTGACTTTCAACCGTAGTTCCATCAGTGTTGTCAACCTCAATTTCTTTGATGTGCTCTGCCTTTAAAACGGCCATCAACAGCTTTCCTTGCCACTCTGGAATTGCAGGATGATCGTACCAGATAAGGTCTGATGTTGCTATGGTAGAATTCTCATACCAAATGGCAATTGGATCCTGATAGTTGGTCATTAGATTACAGGCCGCCATCTCAGACCCAGTGTTGCAAAGACCAGCAACATCTGGCCAACCATAATTTCCTCCTGGAACAATGATGTTCAACTCGTCATTTGTACTAGGTCCATGTTCAGAGCTGTATAGATTTCCGTTTGGTGCCAGCACCATTCCTTGTGCATTTCTGTGTCCTTTGCTATACAAGTAACTACTTGAACCAAACGGATTGTCTGCCGGTATGGTGCCGTCCAAATTCATTCTTAAAATCTTTCCGCTAAGAGAACTTTCATTTTGGGGTGAAGATTGATTCTGATAATCCCCCGTTGTAGCAAGTAGCGTGTTGTCTGGAAGAATCAGCAATCTGCAACCGATGTGCGTTGTATTACCATTGATGCCTTCTATCAGCGTAAGCGGGTTTATCAAGGTGTTTGAAGCGGAGCTGTAATCATACCGCACAATTCTCTCCTTAATGCCTCCACTGTAGTAGGTATATGCCAAGAAAACCTGCGGTGTGTTGGTGAAATCCGGATGAAGCGCAAGGCCTAAGAGTCCAGACTCGGAATTGTCGTACACCGTGCTGGTGAGGTCAAGAATAGTGGTTCTTGCTCCCGTTTCAGGGTTCAGTCTACTTACCCTTCCATATCTTTCGGTCATCCAGATGTAGTCGTCTGGCCCCCATTGTATTTCCCACGGAATATCTATTCCATTCGTTGAATTTGTTCCTTGTATGACCACACGAACGTCAAGTGTGGTGTTTCCTACTGTGACCGTGCTTGGCTGAGCCATTCCTGAAACAGCTGCGGCCAAGATTATGATTGAAAACGTAAAAAGTCTTTTCATGTTCTGATTGATTTTGAATTCAAATATAGTTGAACGGGGCTCTTAAATAAGTTTACCACGGATTCGTTGCCCAGATTGTCACTTCAGGTACAAAACCACGGTCATCCATTTTCAGCTGAGCAATGATCTGATCTGCTATTTCTTTCGGCCTGAGCTTGTTTTCCACTTCCGGTCGGCTAACTCCGTTGCCTGTACCAAATGCTGTGGTTACTTCGGAAGGATTGATGTGCATGACCCTCACATTGTATGGTCGTAGATCGGCCTGCCAGCACTGGCTTAGGCCCCTGAGCGCAAACTTGGATGACGCATAGATGCTCCCCTTAGCATAGCCCTTTAGAGATGCGGTGGAGCCGATGTTAACGATGTTGCCCGACCGCTGTTGCTTGAAAATTTTGGCCGCTTCCTGTCCTGCCATGGCCGCTCCGAACACGTTGGTCTGATAAACATTGACCATATCATCGAAATTGAGCTCCCCCAACTCAGCCCAGCCTGCCCCAAAGCCCGCATTATTAACCAGAATGTCCAATTTTCCATGCTGCTCAAGAATAGTGCTGAACAACTGCTGCACATCTTCCGGCTTAGAAACATCAGAGCGTAGCCCATTGACACCCAACTGTTCTGCCGCTTGCTTCACTTTTTCCTCATTACGCCCAGTGATGGTGACGAGCGCCCCTTCACCTGCCAATTGCGCGGCCAATTCTTTGCCAATGCCACTACTACCTCCAGTAACAATGGCAACCTTACCTTTTAATTCCATAGTGTGTAAAAGCGTTTGGAAATCCTATTGTTCAATTTGAACCTGAGAATAGTCTCGGTAGCCCATGAACCCGCTACCCAAACCTCTCAATGTCGAACGATAGATCAGATAGGTGTCATAACTCGCATTCTCTTGTTCTCGCTTCATGATAAATTTTGGATTCTCGCCAGAAAACTCCTGCATATGGCTCTCCAAAATGTCTCGAACAGGGTCTAACTCAAGGTCAGAAACGACATCGATCTCACCGTTAAATAATGCCTCTAGCCGTTCAGAATTCTGGTCAACCTCCACAAACCGAATCGTGTCGATGTACGGAAGTCGATTGCCGAACTCATCTTCTCGGAAATAATTGGGGTTTCTGATCAGCGTAACCGCTTCTTCCTCTTCCGTCAGAGAGAATGGGCCGGCCCCAACGGTTTCACTGTCATCACCATCTGAACTGTTTTCAGGAATCACTCCAAATGCCGGCATGGCTAAAACCTGTAGAAAAGAATCATCCTCCTTGGTCAATTTTATTCTCAGGGTATAGTCGTCTATGGCCTCTAGGCCCGCCAGTTTTTCGGAATCCCCGTGCCTGAAATCTTCCGCACCGAGAATTCTTCCTCCTACTGTCGCCCGAAAGAAGTCATCACTGGCCTCTTTTGCCAAAACAGAAATGCTGTAAACAACATCGCTGGCCGTTACCTCTCTGCTGGCATTGCCAAAAAGATCAGAATCATGAAATTGTACTCCACTTCTAATGTTGAAGACATAAGACCTTCCGTCTGACTCTTTGCTCCACGTAGTAGCAAGGCCAGGAACCAACTTAGAGCTCTGTGGGTCTAATCTTACCAATCCTTCGTATACATGAACCCCGATGGCATTGCTGGCCCGCCCAAAGAGGGCGTAAGGTTCCAACTGTTCTGGTAAAGAACCCAGAGGTATTGTCATGCTCCCCCCAAGGCTTACAGGCCCCTTGGCGGTCCTATGATTTTTTGTGGTTTTTTTCGATTCACACCCGAAATATGTAACCGAAAGGAGTATAATGAGTATCAGAGCAAGAATTTTGGGCGTTCTCATAGCGTTAAACTTATTGGAACTAAAGTTAATGTCTTGCTTTAACTACGCGATTGGTCGATTGAATTCTTCGAAACACGATCAGGCACGCGTTTTGAATTATCTTCGCAACCCCGTAATATTGCCTGTTACTAACATGTTTTCCACAAAATGAAAGAAGTTGTACTTAGAAATTCGGTAGTCCTGTTGGCCTTGGTCGCCTTTTTTGCAGCACCTACCACGGCCGGAACCATTCTTCTAGAGGGAAATTATCACGGAAAGAATCTGTACGTCCAAAACCCATTTGCTTCAGAGGGTGTAGGTTTTTGCACATTCGAAGTAAAGGTGAATGGGCAGGTAACAACTGACGAGATCAACTCGAGCGCATTTGAAATTGACCTGAGCTTCTTCCAATTGGAACTGGGTTCAGCGGTTGAGATCCGAATTTCTCACAAAGATGATTGCAAGCCCAAAGTAGTAAACCCAGAGGTTTTGAAGCCGATGAGCACTTTTGAGGTGGCTTCTTTGGGTATCAGCAAAGAGGGGGTTATGGAATTGACCACTACCAACGAAACGGGTAAACTAGCATATGTTATTGAGCAATTCCGTTGGAACAAGTGGGTAGAAGTTGGTGAGTTTGAAGGAAAGGGAAGTCCTGAGAAAAACGATTACGAGATTCAATTGACCACCGTTCACTCAGGTCAGAACAGATTCAGAGTAAAGCAGAAAGATCACAGAAGCAAGCCGAGATATTCATTCGAGGCAAAGATCAACTCTCCTTTACCAGATGTAACTTTCCAGCCAGGAGACGGCAAGAAAGTGACTGATGCAATCAATTTCTCAGATGCAACGCTGTACGAGATATACAACGCCTACGGAAACATTGTGGCTAAAGGCGTGGCCAAACGTGTTGACGTAACTGGTTTGGAGAAAGGGGTATACTACCTGAACTATGGAACAGCAACTGCCACTTTTAAGAAATAAGTGAACAACTGATTTGAACTAAGGGCCGCGCCAATTGGTGCGGCCTTTTTTATTTTGTCACCATGGAACACATTGAACATTTGGGAATTGCCGTCAAAGACCTTGAGGTCTCGATACCTCTGTACGAGAAACTCTTGAACACAAAATGTTATAAGAGAGAAGAAGTAAGATCGGAAAACGTGATCACAGCGTTTTTCCAGTTGAGCAACAATAAGGTTGAGCTTCTGCAGGCTACTTCATCAGAAAGTGCCATTGCAAAATTCATCGAGAAGCGCGGAGAGGGAATTCATCATGTGGCATTCTCTGTTGCAGATATTAAAGCAGAAATGGAGAGGCTCAGGAACGATGGCTTTCGACTTCTGAACGAAGAACCCAAGCGGGGCGCGGACAACAAACTCATATGTTTTGTTCATCCAAAAGATGCCTCTGGCGTTCTGATGGAACTATGCCAAGAAATCTCCGAACAGGTCTAATATGGTCTCTCCTTGGTCTGCACGTAGGTAATATGCGTTGAGACCTACTTTTTTTGCCCCCTCAATATGCTGAGGAGAATCATCAATAAAAAGTGTTTCCTCTGGCGCAAAACCAAGCTCATCAATAACGAGTTGGAATATTCTTTCTTCCGGTTTTCTCATTCCAACCTCGAAAGAGTAATATACTTTTTCAAAAAAGCCTGAGAGGTCTTCAATTCCATGTACCGCCTTCATTTCAGCCTCAAACACATTGGCATGTATAGCATTGGTATTGCTCAACAAGACCAGTCGTTTGTTGCCTTGTAAGCGCCCCAGAAGGTCCAAGCGATTTGCCGGCAGGTCTAAAAGCATGGCATTCCAAGCATCATCAATTGAAGCGTCAGTAACGTCCGCACCAAACACCTTACGAATTCCAGTACGGAAATCGTTGGCGCTTATCTCCCCTCGTTCAAACTCATCAAACAAAGTGGTCTGATTGAGTTGAGAATATTTCTCATCCACGTTTTTCGCCCCCAGTTCCGCAAAAGCCTTGATGGTACGTTGGTAGTCAATATTCAAGATAACCCCTCCAAGGTCAAATATGATGTTCGGATAATCGGTTGGCTTCATCTTGAACTGTTGCTTCAGAACGGCCAAATATATACTTTTGCCGTCCGCTCAAATAAGAGCATGTTGCCAAAAGGCACGGGCCTATAGCTCAGTTGGTTAGAGTAGCGGACTCATAATCCGTTGGTCCCTGGTTCGAGCCCAGGTGGGCCCACAGAAAACCGCTTCATCCGAGGCGGTTTTTCTTTTTCTGAACAGTTGCTCAGATTATTCCTTTCTTTGAATTGGAACCAAAACTTTAGAAATGAAACGATTCTTACTACCGATTTTCACGCTCCTATCCATCTCTGTTTTTGCACAATCCATGGTAACCGAAGGAATGGTGGCCATTGATGGAAAAAGCCGAAACAGTCTCTCTGTGATCATAAAGGACGCCACTGCTGATGACGTGAAAAAAGCATGGAAAAAGCAGTTGAAGGACCTGAAAGGCAAGGTGAATGACAAGACCATCATCTTCGGAGATGACTGTCAGGCCAAGTCTATGGGAGACAATACGTTTGACGTTTACTCTATTGTAGAAGACCTTGGCGACCAAGGAATAAAATTGGTTGCCGCCTTCGACCTTGGCGGTGCATATCTCAGCACAGCCGATCATCCAGAAAAATACCCGGCCGCAGAGCAGATCATGAAGCAATTTGCATTGGATCAGGCCAAGGCGGTTCTAGCGAATGAAATCGATGCTTCCGAGAAAATTCTAAAAGGGCTTGAGAAGGATTTCAGTGGACTGGAAAAGGATAAAGAGAAGCTCGAAAAGGACATTGAGGATTACAAGAAGAAAATTGAAGAGGCCAAAGCTGCCATAGAGCAGAATGTTGCAGCTCAAGCCAACAAGAAAACGGAGATTGAAGGCATGAAGGCTGTGATCAAAGACCTTCAGACCAAGGAAAAATCCATCAAATAGGCGCAGTTCCGTGAGTCGGGTGGTTTTTTCGCTTCTGATTATCATGATGAACGCCCATTCTTCATGGTCGCAGTCGGAAAGCCCATATAACTTCAATTGGAAACGTGACCTGATATACGCCTCTGGAGCTGGTTTACTAACGGCCGGTGGCTTTCTGGCCGATTTCCAGACCAGGCCATTGACTCCTGCTCAGATCAATTCATTGGATGAGTTTGACCTTCCGGGTTTCGATCGGGCCACCATCAGAAACTGGAATACCGATGCCGACCTAGCCAGTGACATTCTCTTATACGGTTCGGTAACCTTGCCTGCATTTATGATGATAAACAAGCGAGCGAGAAAGGATTTTTTGGTGGTAGGGTTCATCTACGCAGAAACAGCCCTTTTAACGCTTGGAATAACTGAACTGACCAAAGGGCTGGTCAAACGGCCACGACCATATGTTTACAATCCAGACATTGAAATGGACAGAAAGACGGAACGCGATGCACGGTTTTCGTTCTTCTCTGGCCATACGTCAATAACCGCTGCTTTATGCTTCACAACGGCCAAGGTCTTTTCAGACTATTCTGATAATCCAACGCACGAAGCCTTGGTATGGACAGCCGCGGCCGTTCTTCCACTGACCACAGCCGCGTTGCGTGTAGAGGCGGGAAAACACTTTCCGTCTGATGTCATTGCGGGTTACTTCATTGGCGGAGCAATTGGCTACCTAGTGCCTTGGTTACATACGAGAAAGCCCATTGCCAAAGGGGTTACCTTAAGCCCAATGGGGGTTGATGGTGGTGCGGGGTTTTATTTCAGTTATCGATTCCACAAATGAACCCTTGTTGTATAAGATTTATGGCCATAATGGCGCTATCAAGTATCATTTCTTCTTGTAATACCGAGAAAGATTCCCCTGATTACCGGGATGAATTTGTTGGAGAATACTTCGGGATAAGAACAAATAGTTCTTGGATGTTGGGTGAACCAGGCACATCAAGCCAAGTTGAAGACACCGTTCTCGTGGTAGCCGTTGGCGATTCTTTATTGCGTATTGATGGAACGGAAATTCCCATTGGCCCAGATGGCTATTTTTTTGAATACCGAGGCGGTAGTGCTTCGAGTTACTATTCTGCTGAGTTCTCCCAAGGCGACAGCCTTACCACCGAACTGAATGGTGGTGGTCTTGGTGGTGGCTACCACTCAACCTTCCAAGGAAAAAAGTACTAGGTCCCTTGTTTACCTCTGTTCGTACTGACCCAACAACTGCATCAACTCGTTCAGCTTAGGAGAAAGAACAAGTTCAGTTCTTCGGTTAGCGGCTCTTCCCTCTTTTGTGCTGTTAGATGCTCTTGGAGAAAACTCGCCTTTACCTGAAGCTGTCAGTCTATCTGGTTCAATACCATTTCCAGTCAGGATGCGGACTACCGATGTTGCCCTTGCAACACTCAGGTCCCAGTTATCATCAAAACAGTTCATCTTGATAGGAATGCTATCCGTGTGTCCTTCAATGGCCATCCCGATATCGAGGTTTTTCTTCATCACATCGGCAATTTTTATCAGGGCCTCCTGTCCTTTTGGTTCAACCGCATCACTTCCCGATTTGAACAATAGCTTATCGCTCATGGAAACGTAAACCTTACCATCGCGCATTTCAACACTCAGCTCATCCGCTTCAAATCCCATCAAAGCCTTCTTAACTCGGTCAGATAGTGCGGTCATCAACTCATCTTGCTTTTTGATGATCTCTTCCAACATCTTCAAGCGCTCTTCTCGGTTTTTGAGAAGTTCTTCCTTCTCGGCCAATTCCTTTTGCTTTGCCTCCAGATCGCTACTCAGGCCTGCCACCTGAGCGCCAGAAGAAAGCTTCAGGTCATCGTACGATTTTTTTGCAGCGTTCAGATCCTTGTTCAAGGATTCGGCTTGCGCTCTTGCTCTGTCAAGGTCGTCTTTGGTTGTGGCAAGGTCTTTTTCTGTGGCAGCAAGCACACCTTCCAACTCAGCTGTTCTTTCGCAAAGCGAATCTCGCTCATGAAACGCCTCTTTGAATTTTTTCGACTGGAAGAACTCTTGTGTTTCTGTGTAAGGCTCTCCGCATGGTTTAACTGAAGCGCAGGAGCCAAGAATAGAAACTAGCGCCAACGCGCCCAGAATTTGCGATGCTGTGTTGAAATGCATGTTTTCGTTTAGTTAATGCAAATCGAATTTACACGCTTGCACAGCCCCATAAACCTGATCACAGCAATGTTATTCACCGCCCGAATTTGATATGTCCGATGTCTGATGAGACAACCAACGCTATTTGGCATGGAGTCTTATCTTTAGGTTGGCAACCGAACCCTAATGGGTTACGTTAGCAAAGTAATAACCCCTAATGACCCGTTTCCTTACAGTCCTTTTGCTGTTGGTGTTGTTGACTAGCGTTTCTCTCATTACGCTTTCTCAACCAAGCCCCGCCCCACCACAATGTGGCGTGATATACGTCTCTCCTTCCGGAGGCAGCGGAGCTGGCTTTGGTACAAGGACCAACCCAGCAGACCTCCCGACAGGTCTCTCCATGGTTACACCATCCAACAACATTATCTGGCTGGCTGCTGGGACGTACACATTGAATAATGAGCTCTCTCTTCCAAACGATGTAACGTTGGAGGGTGGTTTTGATCCTACAAGTTGGATCAAAAGCAACTCAACTCCGACCATTCTCAACAGGACTGGGGCCAATCCATTGCCTTCTCCTGCAAACGCCATAGTGGCCATTGCTGGTTTGAACGCAAGCGGTTTCCGTTTGCAAGATCTGACCATTAACGTGGCTGATGCTCCATCCCCAGAGCTTTCTGTCTACGGAATTTACTTGGCCCTTTGTTCTAACTATAATGTTGTGCGTTGCGAAGTAAATACCGGTCAGGGTGGGCCTGGTCTTCCTGGCGCGCCTGGCGCTTTAGGCGCACCTGGCCCCCCGGGGTCTCCTGGTTTCCCTGCCGCAACGGATAACGCAATACCAGCAGGCGGAGCCGGTGGTGGCAATGGAGGTAATGGTGGTCAAGGAGCCAAGCACAACCCACAAGCAGCAGCGCTTGGACAGGCAGGAGGTGGTGGCTGTGGTGGGGCCGGTGGTAATTATGGAGATGGACCTGCCTGTGGGTGTGGCGTTTTTGGAACAAGCAACAACAGCGGATGTGGTGGTTCTGCTCCAACTGCTGGGCAGCCTGGAGGGCCAGGAGCCAATGGAACCGCTGGCGCTGTAGGGCCTCAAGGAAGTTATGCTAATGGATATTTTGCGCCAGGAGCACAAGGCGGAAACGGTACGCCTGGCACAAATGGCTGCGGTGGTGGTGGCGGTGGCGGTGGCGCTGGCCGGCAACAAAATGGAACAGACGAGGTTGGCGGCTCCGGAGGCGGTGGCGGTGGTGGCGGTACTGGTGGAAACGGTGGTACCGGAGGCTCTGGTGGTGGTGGTTCTTTTGCCGTATTCCTTTGGAACAACGGAGCCAACGGAAACATTGTTGATTGCGGATTGAATGCTGGTCCCGGTGGTGCTGGCGGCACTGGTGGCGCAGGAGGTGCTGGTGGCGCTGGTGGCGCAGGCGGTGCTGGAGGAACCGGGTTCGGATGTGGAATTAGCGTTGGTGGTGCCGGTGGCGCTGGAGGACAAGGGGGTAATGGTGGCCCTGGTGGTGCTGGTGCAACCGGACCAAGTTTAGGGCTTGCGGAGCAGGGAAATGGAACTGCTGTAACCGCGGTCAACAATAACGGTGTTCCAGGCAACCCACCTGTGATATCTGTTGACAATTATGGGTGCACAAACGCTGACATCATTTTTACAGCGAATAGCTCCGGTTCTTGGGATTTTGGTTCAGGGGCCAATCCTCAAACAGCTTCTGGTTCTGGCCCCATTGCAGTAACCTATCCCACTCCCGGTAGAAGAACCATAACTTTCAGCGGCACATCATTTACCGATTTCATTGGCATTTACAACAGTGGGCCAACCCTTCCAACCATTACGCCAGCAAACCCTACTGTTGATGCGGGATGTCCAAATCAATTTTCTACTTCATTGGTTGGAAATCAGTATGACTGGCAGTTCGGGCCTGTGGCTTCTCCGGCAACAGAATCTGGAGCAACTCTTACCACCACATCCGATGTCATTTTCAGCACACCTGGCACCTATTGGGTAAAAGTGACGGTGCTTACTGATTGCTGTGGTCCGGTAACCGATTCAACAGAAGTTACCGTACAGGCAAACGCCTACGATGTAACGCTTACGGCAAGCGCCACGTCCATCTGCGAAGGCGACCCCATCGTCTTCACTGCCACTCCTCCCACATACGATAATTACGAGTTTTTCATTGACGGAATGTCCGTGCAGAGCGGACCATTGGCGGTTTACACTTCATCCAGTATCCAGCAAGGAGACAGTATTTATGTGGAGGCGTTTGTTGGCAGTTGTTTTGCCAATCCTAGCGATACCATCGTCCCAACCGTGAACCCGATTCCTACGGTTACCTTGACATCAGACGACCCAGACAATGAAATCTGTGAGGGAGAAACTATCACTTTTACCGCATCTCCAGCGGGATTTGATAATTACGAGTTTTTCAATGGGTCCAACTCGTTGCAAAGTGGTGCTAGCGAAATCCTGTTTGGAACCATTCCAATCAACAACAGCATTACTGTTGTGGCAACAGACAATGGGTGTCCGAGTGCGCCAAGTACCGCCATTGTAACACAGGTAAATCCGATTCCACAGTTAACTCTGACAAGCTCAGACCTTGATAACAGCATCTGTGAAGGTGATGACGTGATATTCACCGCCCTTCCCATCGGGCTTGCCAATTATGAGTTTTTTGAAGGTGTTGCTTTGGTACAGAGCGGTGCGTCTAATCTGTACCAGACCAATGCATTGGTTAATGGTACTGATATTTCGGTTGTTGGAACCAGTGCTGAAGGGTGCGTCAGCGCAGCCACCTCACCGATAACCATGACCGTCAACCCTTATCCTTCAGTTACGCTTACCAGTTCTGACCCAGATAATGAAATCTGTGCTGGAGAATCCATCACATTCACAGCATCTCCATCCGGATTGGATTCTTATGAATTCTTCGATGGCGCCACGTCCGTCCAGAACTCCGCTTCAGAAGTTTGGACAACAACCGGGTTGGTGACTGGCAACAGCATTACTGTGCAAGGAACGCAGTTCGGTTGCACAAGCGCTGTCAGCGCTCCTATCGTTACAACGATTATCACTGCTCCTGTTGTTGATCCGGGTTTAGATTTTGACCTGTGTATCAACAGCCCTGATGAAACACTTTCTGGGTTTACACCAACGGGAGGAACATGGTCCGGGACAGGAATAACCAATGCCACAGGGGTTTTCTCGCCCTCCAGTTCTGGGGCTGGAAGTTTCACGCTTTCGTATGCCGTAAGCAATGCCAACTGTACGACAACAGAGACGATTACGGCAACGGTACACGACCTTCCAACAATAGATGCTGGAACGTACGGCCCTGTATGCGAAGGAGAAAGCGTACAACTTGCCGCGTCTGGTGCAGACACTTATTCATGGGATCCTCCAACAGGACTTAGCAATTCTGCCATTGCCAATCCCGTGGCTACGCCAGCAAGCACCTCAACATACACCGTAACGGGAACCGACCAATTCGGCTGTGTCAATTCGGCTCAGACCACCGTAACTGTAGAGCCTGTTCCTGATGCTAACTTCACAGCAATAGATGTGTGTGTGGGAGAAGAAATGGCATTCTCCAACCTATCGTCACCAACAGCCGGAGTTACTTATTCTTGGAGTTTCGGTGATGGCCAAACCTCTACAGACCCCGACCCTGTTGTTCTGTATCAAAGTGCAGGAACTTTCGATGTTACATTGGTCGTTACGCTGGGGAACTGCTCTGACGAATTCACCTCGCAGGTTACCGTAAATCCACTTCCTACTGCCGCGTTTGTGGCAAACCCAGACTATGTGAACGCATTGGAGCCACTTGTTGAATTTGAAGACCTGAGTCTGGATGCCGTGGCATGGAGTTGGGACTTTGGGGATTTCAGCCCTCTATCTACCGACCAAAACCCTTCACATCTGTATTCCGACTCTGGTATGATGTATATCACTCTGATAACGCAAAACATGTTCGGCTGTACAGATACTGTTGTTGATTCCGTGTTTGTTGCCCCGGTAACCACGCTGTATGTTCCATCAGCCTTTACGCCCGACACGGATAGAAACAATGACATCTTCAGAGCTTACGGGAAAGACATTGGCGCGTTCGATTTCCGGGTTTTTGACCGGTGGGGAAAAGAGTTGTTCGTTACCACTGACATCAATGACGGATGGGACGGCACTGACATGAAGACCGGCAGAGAAGTAAAGGCTGGCCTATATGTTTACCAGATACGCTACGAGGACTATCGGGGCAGAGGCTTGAAAAAGCTAGGTCGCGTTTCGCTTATCCGTTAAGGAAAGCGCTCCTTGCTCAGCCATTTTCTTACCATTTCATCCGTCAAAATCTTTCCGATAACACGGTATTTTGAACTTCGCAACGGGTTGTTGGTATCCAATCGCTCTGATGTGACACCACGTGACAAGTTGAAGTAATATGAGTGAACGAAACTGCATCTGCCGTCATGGTTTACAATGAAACCCGTGTGATTATCCATTCCCACCACGTAAATGCCATTTCCCCATTCCTTTATCTGGCTTTCTATATGACCAATAGACGCAAACCGGTACCGCTTGATCTCCTTCCCATCAGTCATTTCCTTTATCATGGTTTCTGAGGGCAATTGCGCCCATCTGACCCTTGGAATGTTGAATCCGAGGTCCCTCATGGTAGTGGTCACAAAGTATCCGCAGGCGATTTTCCCTTTGCGCGGCTCTTCCGTGGTTCCATTGTAATCCCATTTGGTTCCGTACCAGCACGGAAACACCTTGGCTGTCATGGTGGTGAAAAGGAACTGTTGCGCACAGAGCACAACAGAATCCTTATCACACTTTGGGTTGCGGTAAGCGCAACTTAACTCTTCTTGCCTACTGGCAATCTCTTTCTTCAGGTCGTTGTAATTGATTGTGTTCTGTGTACACCCCGATTGCACAATCGCAACAACCATGCATGCCGCGGCATACATCCATCTTCTTCCCCTCTCCATCTCTCTTCCTCTATCTGATTTTTACTACAATAGGACCCAGCTGATGAACCTGCCCATCCTCTCCAACGGCCATTATGTTCTCATAGTAAATATGGTCCCCAGTTTTAACCTTGCTTAACAAACGTTTTGTGTCCTCCGAGAAGCTGCCTCCCTGATTTCTAACAGGGCTGTATACATCGCCTCTTTTGTTTATGACAGTAACATCATAGCGAGTGACGCTACATGGAAGGTCAAAAACGAAGCTTTCGTCATATCGGGCCGAAATCCCTTGTAGCGCTTTGCACATCCCGGTGGTAATTTTCTCCGACCCTGTAATGTTGCCCAAGTAAGCCTGTGGCTTCGGTAAGCGCAACACGCGAAACTCCATAAGTCCCATCGAACGGGTTGAGCCATCGGCCATTCTGGCTGACACAGAAACGCTGGCCGTGTGATTCTTGCCTTTGTTCATCTTGGCCACATACTTTCCATTCGATTTTTTGATGAGTTGATGACCGCCAGAAATGGTAGCTATGATATTCTCGGATGGAACACCCGGAACTGAAATGTCAACTGGATTCTCGATTCCCCTGTACAGCACGTTCATTTTGGTTGGCGACACCACCAACGATGGCCGCGCAACGATGTATTCCGAGCGAAACGGATAGCTCTGCGTTTCGCCCTCACTGTTCAGCAGATCGACCATTCCTTCGTAGGTGAAAATGCCTTCTGAGCTGGTGCGTTTACGGAAGATGCCTTTGCCGTTTTCGGTCAGGCACGTGTCTTCCAAGGAAACAAGGTCATCGGCTTTCTCATTCAGTTTGCCAATGCGCACTTTTGGCGAGCGCGTGGTGCTGTAGGCCGCAACGATGATATCCGATTGGTATTCTTCACCAAGCAGCACATAATTGCTCTGCGGCAACACGGTTGCGGCAATGGTGTCGAAGAAGAAATCCTTCTTGTTAAACGAGCGGTAGAGTTTGCTCACCACATCATATTCCACATCGGCCACATCCATTTGTAGTTTGGAGAGAATGACCAACGAAGCCACCAGCGGTGTGTGGTAAAAGTTGTTGGTTTCCCAAGTGGAAGTGGCATCCTCGAGATTCCTGTCCTCCAGGTTGATGCGCTCATTGAAGAACTGCTTATCGCCTTCACTCAGTAACTCGCGCATGGAGCTTTGGTACGCGGCAATTTTTGTCTTAAGCACTTTGGCTAGTCCACCTGAGCCATCTTCCTTCTCTCCGACCAGAATATTGGTTGGAATGTCATAATCATCCTTTTTAGAAAGGCTGCCGATGCTCATGGTATCGGCTACCGAACGTTCCACTTTTTCCGTTTTGGCAATGAGCGTGGTTTTAACGCTATCGATGAAGGTGTTGAGTTCCTGTGCCTTTTCCCGTGCCTTTTGGGACCTCTCCCAGTATTGGCCCACTTTTTCCGAATCGATGGCCATGGCCAAGTCGAAATCGGTGTAGAGCGCATTCATCTTTTTACCCGTGGTTTCGGAACTTGCAGCGAGGCTCTCATTTACAATGACAAACGCATCGAGAATGTCTTTGGAAATGTTGAGCGCCAGCAGCGCGGTAAGAACGAGATACATCATCCCGATCATTTTCTGTCTTGGTGTTTCTTGCTGTCCAGCCATGATGTTGTGTTTTGGTTAATACAATCCTTGTCCACGCCATTTGGTGTGGTAGTTTTTGGACTGATAACCGGCCGGAAATCTGGGTGTCCTCGCTAATAGAATGCAGGAAATGAAAAAGGGAACAGAATTTTTCTGATCGAACGCGTCAAGAGGCAAGTTACAATAACCATTTACCTTTAATGTTATTCGTTCTATGATGCGTCAGAAAGGAATAAAACTGAGTGTGCCAGAGCCTTGTCACGAGAAGTGGTCAGAAATGACCCAATCTGAAAAGGGCCGTTTTTGCACAAGCTGCCAAAAAGAAGTGGTTGATTTCTCGATTCTAACGGACGACCAGTTGATTAATCGATTATCCAAGGCTACGGGAAAAACATGTGGACGTTTCCATAGAGTTCAGCTAGACAAGTGCATATCACCTACTAAAGAGGTAAAAGGGCAAAACAAATTCCACCTTCTATTAACATCACTTCTCGTATTCGCTGGATTGCGAGACGCTAGAGCTCAATCAGAAAACATTACTCATCAAGAGGTTCGCGTTACCAATAGCCAAGAGCCCTTGGATGAGATGGTTGTAGGAGAGTTGGAAGCGACATCCGTTCTACGTGGAACTGTAGTCGACAGTATCACAAAAGAACCCCTGATCGGGGCGTCAGTTGTTTTCGCTGATGACCCAACGGTGGGAGTGACAACTGACTTTGACGGAAACTTTACACTTGACATTCCCCCGCACAAGAAATCAGAAATTATTCGTGTAAATGTGTCCTTCATTGGTTCGGAGCGAAAGACCATTACGTTTATGGGAGAAGAGGCACTAACCCATTTATTGGTTGAAATGAGCCAGGGGGAAAGTTGTGTCATGTTGGGTGCCGTGGTGATTACTCAGCCTCAGATGGAAGAGGAAATGGAGAAGTTTAGAATCAAGCAATGGTTCAAAAGCCAAGGTTGGTGGTAAACTACCCGAATTCCATTATTAACCACAGCACCAAAAGTACCAGTAGGATGATGAGAAATCCTTTTCGGTAGCGGTAAATGGGGCGCTTGTAGAGCGGTTCGGTCATGCGCTGGTAGTTGTGCGTGAGCTTGCCGAAATCCTTGTAGCGGCTCATTTCCTCTTCGGAAGGAACCTCGTTGAAGGAGCTCTTCTTGTCGGTTTCGGTATTTGCGTGGTAGCGCGTCATTTGGTGTGGCCGAAGTTGGTCATTATTGTTCTCAGTCGGTCGAGGGCGCGGTAGGTGCGCACCTTGGCGTTGTCGGCAGATAGGCTCAAAATCTCTGCCATTTCTTTGAACGACCGCCCTTCAAAGTAACGCATCTCTATATAAACGGTGGCTTCCTCGTCCAGTTTATTGAGGCCGCTCAGCAGCAGATCGAGGTTGCGTTCGTGCTCGTGTTTTTCGTCCAGCCCATCGAACACGGCATGCAGATCAGCATGGCTCAGCGGCACAGATGTGTTCTTGTTGGTTCTGCGCTGATATTGCCGCACTTCGTTGAGGGCAATTTGAATGAGCCACGAAGAAAAAGGTGCGCCCGTTACCTGGTATTTGGGCAGCGCGTTGATGGCTTTCATGAAGACGATTGAGGTGAGTTCGCCAGTGAGTTCCTGGTCGCGTATACGTTTGAAAATGAACCCGAAAACGGTGCTGAAATGCACATCGTAAAGCGGACCGAAGGCGTTGATGTCCTTCTGCGCCTTGCGGATGAGTTCGGCCTCCTGTTCCCTGGTAAGCATTTTGGGTTGATAATTCCTTACAACTCCGAAGGAAGCGAAAAAGTATGTGATACGCTTAGAAGCAATAGCTTCGCTACTTATTGCAATGGAGTATTTCAACGCTTCTGACTTCTTGCTTCTAACGGCAGACCTGCCGGTGATAGACGTGCGCTCGCCAAGTGAATTCGCAGCTGGCCACATTCCGAGTGCGGTGAATGTTCCTTTGTTTGCGGATGACGAGCGGGCCATTGTAGGAACCATCTACAAACAGAAGGGACAACAATCGGCCATGGACAAGGGAATGGAGTTCGTGGAACCAAAAATGGCAGCACTGGCCAATGCTGCCAAATCGATTGCAATTGGTGACAAAGTCGGTGTTTACTGCTGGCGAGGTGGCATGCGGAGCAATCGCACTGCATGGTGGTTTGAAGAAAATGGACTTCAGTGCTCGGTACTGACAGGTGGCTATAAAGCGTACCGAAATTGGGCGCTGCAAGATTTCGGTAAACCGAAGAACCTTGTCGTTCTCGATGGCCCAACAGGAAGTGGCAAAACTGAGATTCTTCATGCACTGAAGGCCGCTGGGGAACAGATTATTGATATCGAAGGATTTGCCAATCACAAGGGCTCTGCTTTCGGTGGTATTGGATTGGGGAAACAGCCTAGCTCACAGCAATTTCAGAACGATCTTCACCACGAACTTGCTCAACTTGACACCGAAAAAAGAATCTGGATCGAACGAGAAGGAATGACCGTGGGCAAGGTTTATTTGCCGCAGCCGCTTTGGCACAAAATGCGGGAATCTACGGCCGTTGCCATTGAAGTTCCATTGTCAGTTCGGGTAGAACGGTTGGTCAAAGATTATGGCTCCGCCCCAAAAGACCTCTTAGAAAACAGCATCAGAAAACTCCAACAAAAACTTGGAGGACAAAACATGAATGCAGCACTGGAGCTTTTGAAAGAAAACGAACTTGACGAGGTAGCCAAAGTGTTACTCAATTACTACGATAAGCGGTATTCTTTCAGCAAGGAAAAATACTTGGAGCGAAAACCTCTGATCATCGAACTCGATTCGAATGATGCCAATGTAAATGCCAAGCGTTTGATCACTTTGGCCAACGAAAACGGATTATGAACGAAGAAATAAAACTCACCCAATACTCGCACGGTTCTGGTTGCGGTTGTAAGATCTCGCCTCTGGTTTTGGAGCAGATTCTTCAGACGGATTCCAGGCAAACTGAATTCCCCAGCCTGTTGGTCGGTAACGCTACCAAAGATGATGCGGCAGTTTACCGAATCAATGACGAGGAGGCCATTATCAGCACGGCTGATTTCTTCATGCCGATTGTAGACGATGCTTTTGACTTCGGGGCCATCGCTTCGGCTAATGCGTTATCTGATGTTTACGCCATGGGTGGAGAACCTTTGATGGCGATTGCCTTGCTGGGCTGGCCCGTGGATAAACTTCCCACTTCCGTTGCACAAAAAGTGATGGAAGGCGCGCGCTCCATCTGCGAAACAGCGGGCATTCCACTGGCTGGCGGTCACAGTATCGATTCACCCGAACCTGTCTTCGGACTTTCAGTAACCGGAAGAGTTTCGTTTGAAAAATTGAAGCGGAACGATGCTGCAAAGGCTGGCGATCTGCTCTATTTGACAAAGCCTTTAGGCGTGGGAATTCTAAGTGCTGCCCAGAAAAGAGGAAAGGCTGACCCGGCTGATCATCAACGCGCGGTAGAGCAAATGAAAACGCTGAATCTATTCGGTGCCGTGGCTTCTGAATTGGATGGAGTAACCGCCATGACCGACATCACCGGGTTTGGGCTGCTCGGACATTTGACCGAGGTTTGCGAAGGAAGCCGTGTTTCGGCAACCATCAACTACGCAGATGTTCCACTTATCGAGAATCTGAAAACATACTTGGATCAGTTCATCTACCCCGATATGACGATGAAGAATTTCAGCACGTATTCTCCAAAAGTGAGTCAATTAAGTGGCGAACAGCTATTCACGCTTTGCGACCCACAGACAAGCGGTGGATTACTGATATGTGTTCGTCCTGAATCCGAGATTGCGTTCCTCGAACTGGCAAAAAAGAATAATCAAACGATTTGGAAAATCGGAACTACAACGGAAACTGCTGAAAAGACTGTAACAGTCCTTTAGAATTCGAACTTCAATTTGGTATTGCCCTTTCTGGCAAGGCCGCTCTTTTTGCGCCCGTTGATGTTGAGGTTGACCATGTTGGTCTGATCCTCAAATGCCTCGAGCAGAAAGCTATTTTCCACTTCTAGCGATTGGACTTTCTTAACGTCTTTCACCTCCAAGTAGCACCAGGTGGCATCGAGTTCGGCTTCTTTCCCTAGGTACATGAAATCGGTTGGCTTGCCATTAACTGTGAGTTTGAAATGGCGTTTCAGATAGGTTTCGATGTATTCGTTGGCTTCGGGCGGTTCGTTCTCGGTGCCCAATTCCATTTTGGGTGCGCCTGCTTGTTGCAGTGCGGTCAAGAGGTCGTCTGTAAAAAGCTTGATGGAAATCTCAAGGGTTTTGTTCTCGGTATTGTGGTTTATCTCAGTTAATGACAAATGGAATTCATGTGCCGAGAACAGGACAAGAAGTATGGAAAGCAACGCTGTTTTCATCTATTGGATGGATGTGATTGCATATTCCGTTCCATTCATATTAAAGCTTTCGCCCAAACGTTTTCCCAACATCTGTTTGGCGATGGGCGATTGCGAAGAAACCACAAAAATGTCTGTTCCATTGAGGTTGACCTTGCCCAAGCCCACGGCAATGTAAAACGTGGCGCGGTTGGTCTGCACCACTGCGCCTTTCTGAGCGGTCTCCAACTTATGTTCGGGATTTATCTGTTCCAGTTCGGCTAAAATCGACTGCGCTTCTGCCAATTGCTTTTGGAGTTTTTCCTGTTCCAGATGTATCATGGCGCGACCTGTTTCGTGCTTGTCGCCAGCGGTGCTTTTGCTTTCGGATTGCACGGCATCAAGCATGGAAGCAAGTTCCCCCTCAAGAGAGTTAACTTTTGATCGAGCAACCTGAATGCAGTGATTCAGTAGCCTTAACTTCATGCCAACCTATTTTCCTCCTCTTTCCTTAGCGCGCTTAGCACGCTGCATAGGGTTTTCCCCGTTGTGGTCGCGGCCCTTGTAAAGTTCGAAGCGAGTTGGCTGCTGGCGTGGTGGCCAGTAGTTGTTGCTTCGGTCGATGTCGGCTGTTTCTAGGGTTGGGTCTAGGACTACTCGCACCAATTCCTTCTCAGAGTAGAACACCTTACTTACGGTCTTGTCGTTCATTTTCCAGATCTCCGCAGGAATTCTATGAATTTCCTTAGAGCCGTCTGCGTATTCAAATTCCAGAATAACGGGCATCACCAAACCTCCAGGAGATGAGATGTCTATCTGATAGTAGTTCATTCCTGAATTGAGCACGGCTTTTTCCTTATCATCCAAACGGGCCAAGTACTTGTCATACTCCTCGCTGTCTAGAATCGTCCACTTGTACGGGTCGTATTCGTTATTGTAGAAATCGCGGGTTTTGGCGTCTTTTTCTACCATGCTTTGATAAGCATCTTCATTACGGATGTCACTGATATAAGCCTCCTTCTGCTCATCTTCTTTCTTGGCCAAAGGCTTTTCCACCGATGGGTCTTGCGTATCAATCTGGAACCATTTTACCGCATCCAAGCTTTGATCGCAATGGTCAGTGGTATAGAACCAGCCTCTCCAGAACCAGTCAAGGTCAACCCCAGATGCATCTTCCATTGTGCGGAAGAAATCTGCTGGCGTTGGGTGCTTGAATGCCCACCGTCTTGCGTATTCTTTAAACGCATAATCAAACAACTCGCGGCCCAAAACGGTCTCACGAAGAATGTTCAAAGCCGTAGCTGGCTTTCCGTAAGCGTTGTTTCCGAACTGCTTAATGCTCTCGCTGTTGGTCATAATTGGAACCATGCCATTTTTATCGCCTTTCATGTAATCGACAATGTTCGGTGCTGGACCTCTACGTGCTGGGAAATCCTTGTCCCATTCTTTCTCTGTAAGGTATTCAACGAACGAGTTCAAACCTTCGTCCATCCACGTCCACTGGCGCTCATCCGAGTTGATGATCATCGGGAAGAAGTTGTGACCCACTTCGTGAACGATAACCCCAATCATTCTATGTTTGATATGATCAGAATACGTGCCGTCTTTTTCTGGCCTTCCAAAGTTGAAACAGATCATCGGGTACTCCATTCCAATGGCCTTGGCGTGAACTGAAATGGCCACCGGATAGGGATAATCGATGGTGAATTTGCTATACGTTTTGAGCGTGTGTGCCACAACACGAGTTGAGTACTGCTCCCAAAGAGGATTTCCTTCTTTTGGATAGTAACTCATGGCCATCACCTTCTTGCCAGCAATGTCAACGCCCATGGCGTCCCAAATGAACTTACGTGATGTTGCAAAAGCGAAATCACGAACATTGGTGGCTTTAAAGGTCCACGTTTTTTTCTCCTTGGTGCCTTCTTTCTCGTTCTCTTCAGCTTCTGCCTGCGTTACGATGATAACTGGTTCATCAGCATTTTTTGCTTCGTCAAAGCGTTGCTTTTGCTCCGCTGTAAGCACTTGGCTGTAATTCTGGCAAAACCCGGTTGCACCTACAATGTGATCGGCTGGAACCGTAATGTCAACCTTGTAATCTCCGAACGGCAGCGCAAACTCGCCACTGCCCAAGAATTGCTTGTGCTGCCAGCCTTCAACTTCGTTGTAAACGCACAATCTTGGAAACCACTGCGCAATGGTGTAGAGGTAATTTCCATCTTCTGGAAAGAACTCATATCCCGAACGACCACCGATCTCCATGCGGTCGTTGATGTTGTACCACCACTTCAGTTTGATGCTGGTTTTACCCTTTGCCTTTAGTGGCTTTGGCAAATCAACGCGCATCATCGTGTTCACAATTGTGTAAGGCAATTCGTTACCAGCGTTGTCTTTCACGTACTCGATCTTGAAACCACCATCGAAATCGTTGTGCATTCTGGCCAGCTCGCCAAAACTCATTTTATCATCGATTTTCCCTGTAGAAATCTTCTTGGTATCGCTGTCTTTGGCGCGAACGTTCTGGTCCAATTGTAGCCACAGATAGGTCAGCTCATCCGGTGAATTATTCACGTAGGTAATCGTACTTGAGCCGTAAATGCGCTGTGTTTCGTCATCCAGCTCCACCTTCATATCGTAATCCACCTGCTGCTGGTAATACTCATGTCCTGGTGCGCCACTGGCGGTTCGGTACACATTCGGGGTTGGTAACTCCTGACCCAACTGGCGGAATTTGTTGGTGTTGATGTTTTCCTGTGCGGAAGTAAAAAGCGGTAAAACGGCTAAAATAGAAAGCGCGAAACGTTTCATAAATCTGACTTAAGTGGTTCTGAATGAACTCAGAACGGGATTCTTTGGGCGGCCAAAAGTAACGAAATGGCACCTGCTATTAAGGAAACGGTAACATTCCAATGCTTCGGTTTAACACTTATTGTGTTTACCACGACATATTGAAGCCCAAAAATGATGGCAACCACAATCAGTTGGCCGACTTCCAACCCCACATTGAATGCAAACAACGGCATCAGCAATTCGTCACCCAATAGCGAACGCAAATAGTTGGAAAAGCCCATTCCGTGAATGAGGCCGAAACCGAGTGCCATTATGTAGGTTGCAATTGCGGCTTTTTCTTGCTTCGAGAAGAGGTTCTTGGCCGCTGTTGCCACAATTGTAACCGGTATCAGAAACTCGACCCACGCTCCGTTAACGGGAATTATATTCAAAACGGCCAGCGCCAAGGTGATGGAATGGCCCACCGTAAAAGCCGTTACCAGCACTAGAATTTTCTTCCAATCTGAATAGACATAAGCTGCGCACAACGCCAGCAGGAACAGCATGTGATCGTAGCCGTTCAGGTCGGTTATATGTTCGAATCCGAGTTGGAGGTAAGTGGTAAACATGTTCTGAAGATACGATTGCGCCAAAGCTAATCTGTATCAGTTTTCGTTCTGTGGAAATCGTTTACCTTTTCGCTCAAACTGTTATGTCATGGAAAAGAAGACCATCAAAGATCATTTGGAAACCCTTAAAACCACTGTTGAGGGATTGAACGTTCAGTTGCACTTGGGAAAAGCCGATGCTGAGAAAGCGTTTGAGGAGCAGAAGGCCAACCTGCGCGATTGGGCGGTCAAGATGCGTTCGCGCGTGGACGAAGCAAAAGAGTTGAACAAGGAACAGGCAACCAAGATAAAGGCCACATTGGAAGAGTTGCGCCTACAGGCTGCGCTGGGAAAAGCCACATCAGAAGACCTGCTTCGTGAACAGCAACAGGAATTGAAGAAGAAAATGGAGCAGCTCCGCTCCGATCTGGATCTGGTTTTCGACACCGGAAAGGAACACTCAGACCAGATCCTGGAAGAACTTTCACTGAAGCTTCACGATTACCAGATCAAGTTCGACATTTTCAAACTGCAACTTCAGTTAGCGAAAATGGAAGGCGAGCAGGCGTTTGAAAAGCGCAAAAAAGAGGCTGAGGCCAAACTGCAGGAATTTCAAAAGGACCTTGAAAAGCGTGCTGAGGAAGCGTCAGGTAAACTGGAGCACTTCTCCAAAGAAATGTCGCAAGCTTGGAAGCACGTTCGAAAGGCGTTCGACTAAACTTTACTCAAAACTCAACTTGGCGTTGTAAAGGTTCGCAACCGATACACCCAAGTTGAGATATCCTGTCAACAGGTTATTCTCCTTATCCCAATTAAGGTCAGAAAACCATGTTTTCATTGACTCACCACTAATGGGATTGGAGGTTTGGAACACAATGACCTTTTTTTCCAGCCCATTATCTTGAAACGCATAATGTCTGGTTGAAAAATTTAGCGTGGAGGCATTACTTGGCACACTTTCAAGCTTGACAATCGCATCTGGAATGAAGGTGTCGTGCACCAAATGTTCTAGTGTGATATTTAGAGTGTCATTTTGAAGGTTGAATATGAACGGGACGGAAATCTGACCCACCTGAGGTCTTTTCTTGGGATACCAACCTCTGAATCGGTTGCTTCCTTCCTTCATAAATCCGAGGAACCACGTTTGCATTTTCTCCTGCAATCTGTCGGGGTGTGTATCGTACCACCAGATCCATTCATACGGATGCAGCTCCGGCCCGCCCGTGTGGTTATAGTCTGCCACAAAAGCCCCATACATCCCAAAGGTTGCGTGATCTGTTCCAATGTTGTGATGCTCTTTGGAGGAGTTGGGGCGATGGCACGGATAAAACTTGGAATTGAGCATAAACACGTAATCCAATGGCGGGGTGATCTCGCAGTGAAGCCTGTACTTGTCAATGTTCTCCAGCGTTTTCGGATAGATGCAAGGCGGTTCATCCAAGTTCTTGATGCGCTTGAAGCGATTCTTCTCGCATTTTTGCACATAGCCGGGCCACAGAAAATCGATGTATTTGCGCGTGTGGGGAATGAGATTGAAGTTCACATCGTACTCCGTAAAGTGTGGTGGCCAACTGGGAACGCGGATACCATCCCGCTCCGTTCCAACAAACTTCTGCTTGGTCATACTCAGCGCCTTCCATTTGTATCCGAAAATGCTGATGATCCATCCCGCTTCCGCAACTCTATGTCGCTGGCTTTTTGATGGTAGAACGCTGTCAACCGAGAACGCTTTTACTAGGTCCACCAAGTGTTCGTTGAGGCTGTCGTTATCGCTTATGTACTGCCGGCTTTGCTTCAGCAGCAACCATTTGTCTGGCGTTTTATCAAATGATGAAATCGATAATTGCTCCTGCCCGAAGCACAGGATCGGGAGAAGCATCAGGGGTAAAAATTTGAACATTCTTTAGATTATTTGCCGTCTGTTCTTACAAACTCAATTCGGTCTCCAACGGCCACTCCATGGATGTCGCAAAAGCCTTCGATCAACTCTAAAACATAAAGTGCTGGCCCACGAGATGGGATGGATTTCTCTGACTTAGGAACACAGTACTTGGCAATGCTTTCAATCTCGCCATCAGCCTTAATGTACAGGATGTCCAAGCCGATAAGCGTGTTTCGCATCCAGAATGAACGCTGTTCTTCCCTTTCGAAAATGAAAAGCATTCCCTGAGTATCTGGCATGCTTCTGCGATGCATGAGCCCTATTGTTCTCTCACTTTCCACATCAGCAATTTCGATGTCAATGTGACGAATCGTGTCTCCTGCAGCTTTGATCAACCACAACTCTCCTTCTTTTTTGAACTGAGGCCCTGCTTGTCTTACCGTTGATCTACCACTGTCTTCATTGGACGGGCTCGAATCTGAGCCGCCATCACACCCGGCCATGGCTACGGCCACCAACAACGGGAACAGCACTTTCAATTTCATTTCTTTCTCTCTTTAGGAAATGGGTAAACTCCGTTGATGTTGTTCAGGTCTGCCATTCTGGTCGATGGGTCTATCTCAATACTCTTAATGTGTTTCCTTTTAAGGTCGATGTCAAAAGTATAAGTTGGATTTGTCCATTCCCAGTCTGGCAGAATTCTTCTTCCTTCTTGGCCTGCTTCCAGTGGCTTTTCGCCTCTCATAAGACCAACAGGTATGTAATACCATATTTGGTTTCCGTCCTTGTCTTCCACGAGAATGTCTAAAGGCATGGGCAGTGCCCCGATTTTTTCCAAAACTATGGACGTTAGGCCCTTTTTCTCTTTATCCACTTCCTTAATGCTGTAATCAATATGCTGTGTGGTACCGACCCAAAGATCCATGAACCAATTCAACTCCAGACCAGATTGCTTTTCCATAACTCTGATGAAATCGTTCGGAGTTGGGTGTTTGAATTTCCACGTATTGAAGTAGCGTTTCATTCCTTTCCAGAAATCATATTTCCCAATAATATATTCCAGCTGCATGAGAAAAACTGAACCTTTTGAGTATGATGATACACCATAACAATAATTGGTCTGGAAATGGTCTGCATGCGTTGTCAACGGTTCCTGAAGGCCGTTTGCATAGAGATCTGCCATTCTTTGCACATCCCCGAGGTGCGGGTTCGGGTTTTTGTAATCATTCAGCGCGTTTAACACGTGATCCTGTGCATACGATGTAAAACCCTCGTCCATCCACGGGTACTTGCTTTCATTGGTGGCTAGAACACCATAGTACCAGTTATGGAAAGCTTCATGAACCGTTACACTCAACAACCCTCCGTAGGCTCTGCCCGATGAAATAAGAGTGGCCATAGGATATTCCATGCCTCCGTCTCCACCCTGAATGGTGCTGAACTGCTTGTACGGGTATTTGCCAAACTTGCTGTCCATGATCTGCCACGCCTTGACCATATCCTGCTGGAGTTTTAACCAGTTCCCAGTGGTGTCTTCCTGATAGAAGAAGTGCAGTGTTGGTCCATTAGGCACATATTGAATGTCGTGAATGAAGTCCGGGTCTGCTGCCCAAGCAAAATCGTGTACTTGGGGCGCAACGAAATGCCAAGTGAGCTTGTCTCCAAGCGGTTGCATAACCTCAACCCCTTGCTCTTGATAGCCATGGCCAATTTCATTGGGGTTTTGCAAGTAACCAGTGCCTCCAATAACGTACTTTTTATCTATGGAGATCTTAACATCGAAATCTCCGAAAACCCCAAAGAATTCTCGTCCAACGTATGGGTCTGGATGCCAACCTTCGTGATCATACTCGGCCAACTTCGGGTACCATTGTGTCATTGAAAAATCAATGCCCTGCGCATTATCTCTTCCACTTCTTCTAACCTGTAGCGGGACCTGAGAATAGAAATCCATAAGAAACTCAGACTTCGCACCGGGAAGAATCGGTTCTGGAAGCTTTACCTCCAGAATGGTTCCTTGAACCTTGAACTCGGCATACTTACCGTTCTGAGATAGGGATTGAACTGTGTGGTAACCGATCTCTTCTGGTTTCAGTTTAGAAATTCTATCTCCAACCCTTGGGTCTGGGTCTGGCAGTGTTCTTGAGCGAATGTCCATCATGCTGCCCGGCTGAAACGCATTAAAATATAGGTGGTAGTAGACTCGCGTCAGTGTATCAGGCGAGTTATTCGTGTAAACCAGTTTCTGTTTGCCAGCGAACTGGTGCTTTTCCACATCCATATCAATTTCCATTTGATAGGAGACATGCTGCTGCCAATAGCCGTGTTGGGCTATTGTAGAAAGGCTTACGGCAAGAAGCCCAACGATTAAAAAATGTGAAGGGTCCAATGCTTTAGGGAACAATCTCATGAAATTCATATTGTTTTATCCTCAGTTTTCTTCCTGTTGTTTCAAGTCTCAAGTTCTTAAGCTCGCAAAAGGTGTGTTGCTCATCCGTTATGATAAACTCAGGTCTAAGCCAATCTATGTATTCTTTTGATGTCTCTAGAGTTGAAGAAGCGCCCTTATATTGAGCTAGGGCCGTTTTATTAACCCAAGCAAGGCTTTCTGTGGTCCCTTCAAAATCCTTTTGGACCATGTTCACCCGAAAAATGAATGACCTTGGCACCAGACTGGATAGGTCCAAAAACTCATTATATCTAATTAGCCGGTAACTATATTCTTCTTCGTTGCAAACGGCAAAACCCACTCTTTTTCCTTTCAGTTCAGATATTAGGTTAATCAATTGCCTCTTGTCATAGGAATGGCTCAAAACATAGTCTTCCGTGTTTCCCCAAGTGTAAACCAACTCATAGCTTTTAGAAATGACTGCGCTCCATATTGTGTTAATAATCATAAATCCTAATAGAATAAAAGAGAGCACTCGATGTCTAATGTTTCTGCTAGACCTCATCAAGAACACACCCCAAACACCAAGTGGAAAAAGCATTATCGAACTAAGCGCTGTAAAGAGTTTAACGATATTCTGAGATTGGAAAATTGCAAAAAGCAGACAGAACCCTGAAATGCCAGCAAACGTGTAAAGAAGAATAAAACCAGAACGTTTCGCTCGACCTTTGGTCAAAAGATAAAACGCCCCGATCCATAACGGAACAGAAAGGATAAGTGTCCATATTACTCTTACAAATGTGTGCAATGAGAGGTACGCCAACTGCCCAAAGTTTTCTAGGTGAACAGGATAGCCCCGTCCGTCCAGTGCTACATACACATAGGGCATAATGCCAGCTAAGAATAAGGCAATTGTCTCCTTCCACAAGCCTGAAAGCCCTACGTATTTAAGTACGTTAGGATACACGGCCTGTAAGAGGAGGAGTGTTAGAGCCATCAGAAACCCCGGAACAACAAAGCTTGAGTGGACCGCCCCTAGTAACATTAGCCCCAAAAAACCAGGCCTAAATAGGCTTTCGTCCTTTAGCATCAGCGCAAACAACCCCATGGCAATGCCCCCTAATAGGTATGAACTTTCAGCATAAGTTGGCCAGTTGTAAGAAAAAGGCGAGAGGAGATCCATCTCCAAAGCCGGTAAAAGCCCCACAAAGGAATTGTTCAGCAAAAGGGCAAGAATTGCTCCAACAGCTCCCAATAGATTACCGACCACCGGTTTAAACAACGCAAAGAACACGAGCAGGAAAAGGCTTATAGCCAATGAACGATATAGGATGGAATATGCATAATATGGTGTTATGTCTAAATAATGAGAGAAGAAGCCAGAAAGCCAAAGGTCTCCGTAGTGATAAAGCAACTTCTGAGGGTTATCTGACACTGAAGAAGCTAACGTTTCCTGTCCAAACTCATACATCATTTGACCGTGGGCCGAATAGAATGACAGGTCCGTATTGCCCACATAAACCGTTTCAACACCCCTTCTAAGATCGTGCCTAGACGCCTCGTGTAGAAACACCACAACAGCAAGGCCCAATACTACAGATAACTGCATCAAATGGTTGATGGTAAACAGGGGATTTGGCCCACAGGCAGTGATACGTTGCTTTGCAAGCACCACAAAAAACGGGATGAATACGATAAGAATGCTACCAAAACCGGCATGAATCACTCCTAACAAAACTATTGCCAACAGTAAACCAGCAGAGAGCCTGCTGGCAGTATCATTCAATGGTTTTGTTGCAGGAACAATGACCAGTCCAAGTATGTAAATTGCAACAAACGAAAGGCCATAGACCCCGATAATCACTGCGCCATATGGGTTGAATGGGTCCAAATAATCAGTGATCGATGCCCATTAATTTGAACATAAATGCATATTCCATTGCTGTTTCCTTGAGACTTTCGAAACGGCCGCTTGCACCTCCGTGTCCTGCTTCCATGTTGGTGTGAAGCAATAGCAGGTTATCGTCTGTTTTATTGTCCCTTAGTTTAGCGACCCACTTGGCGGGCTCCCAGTACTGAACTTGGCTATCGTGAAGGCCAGTGGTAACCAGCATGTTCGGGTAATCCTGTGCAACCACGTTGTCGTATGGCGAATAACTCAGAATGTAGTCGTAGTATTCCTTCTCATTCGGGTTTCCCCACTCATCGTATTCGCCAGTTGTCAGTGGAATGCTCTCATCCAGCATGGTCGTGATCACGTCCACAAACGGAACTGCTGCAACGACACCTTTCCAAAGGTCGGGGCGCATGTTCACTACAGCACCCATCAATAGCCCTCCTGCAGAGCCGCCCATGGCGAAAAGCCCTTCTGTGGTTGTGTAGTTGTTCTCGATGAGGAACTCTCCGCAATTGATGAAGTCCGTGAACGTGTTCTTCTTATTCAGCAATTTACCATCCTCGTACCAATCGCGCCCCATTTCCTGCCCTCCACGGATGTGCGCCAAAGCGTAGATGAATCCACGGTCGAGCAGGCTTAAGCGTACAGAGCTGAAATAAGGGTCCATGGTTGCTCCATAAGAACCGTAGGCATACAGCAGTGTTGGATTGCTGCCGTCTTTCTTCACTCCTTTTCTGTAGACAATTGACATTGGAACCTGGGTACCGTCATCGGCCGTTACCATTACGCGCTCGGTCTGGTAATTGGTCCTGTCGAAATCACCGATCACCTCCTGTTCTTTCAACAAGGTTTTCTCCTTGGTTTTCATGTTATAGTCCAAGGTTGACCATGGAGTGGTAAGCGATGAATAGCCATAGCGCAGAATTTCGGTGTCGAAATCCATGTTGGTACCGATGTAGCTTGTATAAGCCTCTTCGCCAAAATCCAGATAGTGTTCGTTGCCTGTTTTTTGGTCAATGATGCGCAACTGTGGCAATCCTTCAGAACGCTCCGCTACCACCAGATGGTTTCTGAAAATCTCGATGTTCTCCAATAGTGTTTCTGGACGATGGGCAATGACCTCTTTCCAGTTTTCCTTGCCTGGTTTTGATACCGGTGTTTCCATCAGTCGGAAATTCTTAGCATCCCAATTTGTTACGATGTATAGTTTATCACCAAAATGTGAAACATCGTATTCATGGTCTCGTTCTCGGGGTTGAATGATGGTGAATTCGCCCTTAGGGTTTGCCGCATCCAGCATCTGATACTCGGATGAAACCGTTTGAAACGAGCCGATGAAGATGTAGTCCTTGCTTTTGCTTCGCCAAGCGTAGCATGTAAAGGTTTCGTCTTCCTCCAAGAACACCTCCACATCATCATGAACGTCTGTTCCCAACTGATGACGAACGATACGGTTCGTCCGCAAGGTCTCCGTGTCTTTAGCTATGTAAAAGAATGTCTTGTTGTCTTTTGCCCATGCTCCTCCGCCAGCGCAATTGGCAATGGTCTCGTAGTACATTTCGCCTGTTTCCAAGTTCTTGAAATGGATGGTGTAAAGCCTACGGCTGACGGTGTCAATGCCAAAGGCAGCTACCTTGTTGTCATCGCTTATTTCAATTCCTCCCAGAGAGAAATAATCGTGGCCTTCGGCCAACGCGTTCTCATCTATGAACACCTCCTCAGGCGCCTCCATCGAGCCCTTTCTGCGGCAATGGAGCTTGTATTCCTTGCCTTCCTCGTAACGCGTGTAGTAGAAATAGCCATTGTCTTTGTACGGCACGCTTTCGTCATCTTCCTTGATGCGGGCGCGCATTTCCTTATACAGGTCTTCCTGAAACTGCTTGGTGTCTGACAGAAGCTCTGCCGTGTAGGCATTTTCGTCTTCCAGATACTTGATCACTTCAGGGTTTTCGCGCTCTTTCAGCCAGAAGTAATTGTCTGTTCTTGTATGACCGTGAATGGTCATTTCGTGCGGTTGCTTTTCGGCAATTGGCGGGGTCATGGTTTGAATATTGTTTCTGTAGTTACAGGTGACGCTTGCGGCCGCCAAGAATGTTATCAGAAAGAATTGTCTCATCTTTTGTTTGTTGTGGCCTCGGGCGTTATGAATAAAACTTGATAATCGTTGCAATGACATGATCAACGTCCTCTTCCGACATGTGCATATGGAGAGGCAACCTAACCAGACGATCTGAAAAGCTATCACTCATTACTAGCTTTCTACCATCGTGCTGCTTGTGAAAATAGGGGGAGGAATGAAGTGAAAGGTAGTGGAACACAGCATGTATATCTCTCTCCTTTAAATAAGATATCAGCGAGGCTCTCTCTTCTGGTGTTTTGCACACCAAGTAATACATATGTGCATTGTTGGTTGCGTAGGCGGGAATGTGTGGTTTAGTAATCATGCCCTTGTCAATTAAGGGGGCAAGCGCATTATCGTAAGAGTCCCAGATTCGAATTCGTTCTCGTTGTATCTCTTCAGACTGTTCAAGTTGAGCAAACAGGAATGCGGCACTCAATTCCGAAGGAAGAAAGGAAGACCCTATGTCTACCCATCCGTACTTGTCTATTTCTCCTCGCCAGAAAGCGGCTCTATTTGTTCCCTTTTCCCAAATGATCTCTGCGCGCTTACAAAACTGCTCGTCATTAATTAGGAGCGCTCCGCCCTCTCCGCACTGTATGTTCTTTGTTTCGTGAAAAGAGAGCGTCCCCATATTTCCAATACTTCCCAGCGCCTGCTTTCTCCCATCCGGCCAAGTGTAGTACGAGTCAATGGCCTGCGCGGCATCTTCGACTACGAACAGGTTTCGTCTCTTGGCAATTTCCATGATCACCTGCATGTCGCAAGCAACTCCTGCATAATGCACACAAACAATTGCCTTGGTTTTTTCCGTCACAAGTGCCTCAACCGCTGATTCATCCATTCCCGGGTGGTCAGTTCTGCTATCGACAAAGACAACTTTGGCTCCTCTGAGGATGAACGCATTTGCCGTGGAAACGAAGGTAAATGAAGGTATAATGACCTCGTCTCCCGGGTTAATGTCTATAAGGATGGCTGCCATTTCGAGGGCATCTGTGCACGAAGTGGTAAGCAACGCCTTCTTACACCCGGTCATTTCCACTAGTTTGGAATGACACATTTTGGTGTATTCTCCATTGCCCGATATCATACCGTTAGCCACAGCCTTTTCCAAGTACTGTTTTTCCTTTCCCGTTAGAAACGGCCGATTAAACGAAATCTTTTTCATTCAAACCTCATTCTAAATCTAGGCCATTTGGCTATGTTTTCCTTGGAGTCATACCACCTGGCCGAAACAACTTTCAACATTCCGCTTCCGCATATTATCACTGGCATTTCATCATCAAACCGAATGGTTTTTCCCACGTGTCTGAATTCCAGATGAAGGTCCTCTACTTCTTCTACTTCCATTAGCTCTATCCGCCTCCCATCAAGCATTGTATATGCCCCATTGAATGGAAAGCCCGTTGCATCGACCAATCTCCTAATTACTTGACCACTTAAACCCCAATCTATCTGTAAATCTTTGTCGTCCCTCCAAACACTGTATGATGCCTGTGACTCATCTTGATCCAAACCGACCAAGGGAATATTGTCCGTAATATTCTCTAGCACCGTTAAAGCCTGCTCTTGATACAGTGGAATAATAGCCTTTATGGCTGAATCGACCTTAATCGGGTACTTTATGTCCACGGACCGCTGAGAAATAATCGGGCCTTTATCATATTCGTCCACAGCAAAAAGAACTGTAACTCCAATTGTCGTTTCTCCATTGATCAATTGAGAAACCAAAGGCGCGAAGCCCCTGTATTTTGGCAGCAACGAATCATGAAAGACAATAACCCGGTGGTGTTGAGTCTTGTCAATGATCCAACGCCACCCTATGGCCATTGCATATTCAGACTTCAAAGAACTGGCCTCCAAACTGGTCCTGCTCCAAACCGGAATATTATTTAATAAACAAAGGGCGGTTATCTCTTCGGAATAATCCTTTCTAACCGCTTTGTCGGGCGCAAATATCACGGCTTTTATGGCAGGTGTGAAACCCGCATCAATCAATGCCTCAAGCACCCTCAGCCCTTTGTTACCCAAAAGGTATAGAATCAGGTTACTCTTGACCATTGGTACTTTCGCTGATGATGAAGTTCGGCCGGTCTTTCACCTTCTCGAACACTTTTCCGAGGTAAAGACCAATCATTCCCAAAATCATGATATTCATGCCTGAGAAGAATGAAATGGAGACAATGAGGCTGGCGAAACCGAGAACATCGATTTCCCCCATGAAGTACTGAACCAGGTAGAAAATGCCGATTCCGAGGGAAATAAGTGCAATCCAGAAACCGAATCTGACCGTCAGCTTCAGCGGTTTGTCGGAGAATGCCAGAATATTATTGAACGCCAATGCAAAAAGGCTTTTCCAGTTGTAAGACGATTCACCTTCAGCGCGGGCATCGTGCTCTACGTCCACGTATTCACGCTGGAACCCGACCCACTGCAACATGGTTGGGAAGTAACGGATCTGGTCCTTCATTGAAAGGATAGCGTCTATGACTTTTCTGTTGTAAACACCAAAGTTGGCCACAGCAGGGTCCTGAACTGTGTCTGTCAAATAACTGAACGCTGAGTAGTAGAACCTTGATGACATACGCTTGAGCCATGTGTCCTTGCGTTCCGCACGTCTTGCAACCACTGCATCTGCCTTAGATTCCAATGCTTTTTGGTAAAGTCTGGGAATCTCTTCGGGCCGATCTTGAAGGTCGCAATCCATCACCACAATCCAATTTCCTTTCGCCAAGCTCAAACCCGCTGTGATTGTGTTGTGCTGCCCAAAATTCCGACTCAAACGAAAACACTTCAGTTCGGGTGTTTCGTTTGAGAGTGTTCTCATGACGACCCATGAACCGTCAGGAGAGCGGTCATCAATCAGTACAATTTCATAGGCAACACCCATTGTCGACATGGCTGTTCTAAGCCTTCGAACCAATTCTGGAAGAATGGCTTCCGCCCGATACACCGGACTTACGATAGATATTTCGACCGTTCCGCTCAACTGAAGTCCTCCTTGGAAAGTTTCAACCACTCCAAACTCGAATTACAGAAAATATCCTCAATGGTTTCCGGTGGCAGGTTCATGTCTTCAATGAATTTTCCGATCTCAAGGTCTCCGAGCGGGAATGGGTAATCGCTTCCCAGACAAACGCGTTTTGACCCCATTTTCTTGAGGATAAACTCTAATGTGTCGGCATCGTGCGTTATGCAGTCGACCCAGAATTTTCCGAGGTACTCCTTCGGGTTCACATCATTATCAATTGCCACAAGGTCGGGGCGGCAGTTAAATCCATGCTCAATTCTTCCGATGGTTGGAATGAACGAGCCTCCTGCATGGGCAAAGCAAACGCGCAGATATGGAAGCTTTTCGAATATTCCTGCAAATACCATAGAGCAGATTGCTCTTGAGGTTTCAGCGGGCATACCTACTAGCCAGGGCAACCAATACTTACGCATCTGGTCCATTCCCATCATGTTCCAAGGATGGACGAAAACCGCCATTCCAAGGTCTTGGCAGGCTTCGAAAATCGGATAGAATTCAGGCTCACTTAGGTTCTTGTCGTTGATGTTGGAACCAATCTGTACGCCAGGAAAACCAAGTTCCTTACAGCGTTCCAATTCTTTGATGGAAAGGTCGGTGTCTTGCATAGGAAGTGTTCCTAACCCAATGTAATTCTTCTTATAAGGTGTGATAGATTCCGCAAGGTCATCATTCAGAAACCGCGCCACTTCAGCTCCATCTTTCGGGCGTGCCCAATAGGAAAAGAGAACAGGAATGGTACAAACCACCTGCACTTGAGTGTTGAATTCCTCATACTCCGAAATCCGTATTTCTGGGTTCCAGCAATTCTCTTTGATCTTTCGGAAAAATCGTTTGCCCTGCATCATGTTGGCCTCACCGGGCGCTACATGGTCGAGCATGATAAAATCACCATAGCCGAATTTGCGCGCGAAATCGGGCATTTCGCGCGGCATGATGTGCGTATGCATATCGATCTTAAGCAAGCTTCCCGTCTTTCAGCATTTGTGCGTATTCCTTCGCAAAATAGGTGAGAATGGCCGTTGCGCCCGCCCGCCTGATGCTCAGCAACATTTCGGGCATGGCCTTGTCGTAATCCAACCATCCTTTCTGTGCAGCAGCCTTCAGCATGGCGTATTCACCACTCACGTTGTAAGCTGCAATCGGCAATTCGAATTTCTCTTTAAGCAGATGAATAATGTCGAGATAAAGCAGTGCAGGTTTCACCATGAGGAAATCTGCACCTTCTGAAGCATCCAATTCTGCTTCGCGAAGCGCTTCCCACTTGTTGGCAGGATCCATCTGATACGTTTTCTTGTCGCCAGATTTCGGAGCGCTTTCCAAAGCATCACGGAACGGGCCATAGTACGCGCTCGCATATTTTGCCGAGTAACTCATAATGCCCACGTTCTCGAAATCGGCATCGTCCAATTCTTCTCTGATGTGCTGTACGCGACCGTCCATCATATCAGAAGGGCCAATGATATCAATGCCCGCTTCGGCTTGCGCCACGGCCATTCTGCCAAGAATGTCAAGCGTTTCGTCATTCAAAATACGGCCGTCTTTTACCAATCCATCATGACCGTCAGAGCTGTACGGATCCATCGCCACATCGCTCACCAAACAACTTTCTGGAAATTCCTTTTTCAGCTTCGCGATGATGCGCAGGTAGAAGTTCTTTTCATCGTAGCTGTAAGTGGCCTCTTTGTCTTTGAGGCTCTCTTCCACCGCAGGAAACAACACAAACGACCGAAGCCCGAGCTTCATGCTCTGCTCCACTTCCTTCAAAACCTGATCCTCCGATAAACGGAAAATTCCTGGCAACGACCCGATTTCCTCCTTCTTACCGCTTCCATCAACCACAAACAGCGGGTAAATGAAGTTGGAAAGGTCGAGGCGGGTTTCGCGAATCATACTGCGGATGGCTTCAGTGGCGCGGTTTCGTCTGGGTCGTTCAAGCATTGTCTGAGAATGTCGGCTAAAAGTACAAAGCTCCGATCAACCCCTTAGTTTTGCACGTGTAAGAAATGCTGCAAACCGATAACCTTTCTTTCAGCTACGCAAACGGACCGAGTTTTTCGTTCCCAAATCTATCCGTCAAGGCCGAAGAAGTGCTGTTGGTGCTTGGTCGTTCAGGAACAGGGAAAACAACTTTACTTCATTTATTGGCGGGTTTGATGGAGCCGAATACAGGTTCGGTTTCAATTGATGGACAATCCATCACAGAATTGAACGGCAGCAATCGCGACCATTTTCGTGGCAAGAACATCGGAATGGTATTTCAGCAAGCGCAGTTCATCCGTTCCGTGAGCGTGATGCAAAATTTGCAGTTGGCGCGTTCGCTGGCAGGTCTTCCTAATGATGAAGCTTTCGCGAAGCAATTATTGGCAGAACTTGGTATTGCCGACAAAGCCAACAACCGCCCAAGCGAATTGAGCATCGGTGAACGCCAGCGAGCTGGAATAGCAAGAGCTTTGGTTACCAAGCCTAAGGTTGTTTTGGCAGATGAGCCAACCTCCGCGTTGGATGATGAGAACTGTGAATTGGTTGCCGACCTTTTACAGAAAACGGTGACTGGTCATGGCGCAGCGCTAATCATTGTCACGCATGATCAACGCTTAAAAACCCGTTTTCCAAAATCGGTGGAGATATGAAGATGCTGCAACTTGCATACGCCAACCTGAAGGAGCATTTCCTCACCACCGCGCTCAGCATTATGCTGCTTTCCATTGGCGTTGGAATGGTCAGTTTCATCGTTACGGTGAGCGAGCAACTGAACGATCGATTCAATCGTGATATCCGTGGTATTGACATGGTTGTCGGTGCCAAGGGAAGTCCACTCCAGCTTATTCTTTCAGCGGTTTATCAGATCGACAATCCAACGGGAAACATTTCGTTGAGCGAGGTGAGCAAAATTCAGCGGCATCCGCTGGTCAAATACAGCATTCCGCTTTCGTATGGCGATAGTTACCAAGGCTTCCGAATTGTAGGTACCGACACGCTCTATCTGTCTCATTTCAAAGCCAATTTTCAGAAGGGGCAACCTTGGAACAAAAGCCTGGAGGTTGTGCTTGGAAGCACCGTTGCCGAACGTTTAAGCATGGGCTTGGGAGGTCATTTCCATGGAACACACGGGTTTGAGGAAGAAGGGCACGCACACGAGGAAATGCGCTATTCCGTTGTCGGAATTCTTGAACCAACCGGAACCGTTGCTGACCGCCTGATCCTCACCTCAACCGAAAGTGTTTGGGACATCCACCACCACGAAGAGGAAGATGTTGCCGAGGAAGAACACGCGAACGAAGAAGGCGAGGAAGACGACCATCATGAACACGAAGAGGAGGATGCTGGTGGCGAAATCACTGCCTTGTTGGTCAAGTTCAAAAACCCGATGGGTTTGATGCAACTTCCGCGCTTTATCAATGAGAAAACATCCATGCAAGCTGCGCTTCCTGCAATAGAAATCAATCGCTTGTATGAATTGATGGGAATCGGTTTCAGTACCCTTCAGGCAATCGGCATTCTCATCATGATCATTGCTGCTTTGAGTGTTTTTATCTCCTTACTCAACTCATTGAAAGAGCGCAAATACGAACTGGCTTTGATGCGCTCATTGGGAGCTTCGCCAGTCAAGTTGTTCAGTCTGGTCATTCAAGAAAGCCTGTTGCTATGCTTGGCGGGATATGCTTTTGGCATCATCTTGGGTCGAATTGCCATTATGACGCTTTCATCTTTCGGAGAAGAGCAGTTCCACTTCAGCGTGTCTCAAAGTGGCGTTTCTCCTGTGGAGATTTGGCTGTTGCCTTTTACGCTTGGCGTTGGCCTAATTGCAGCAATTATTCCAGCCATTCGTGCTTATCGGTCTGACATTTCAACCATTTTACGGAATGAGTAGGCTGGTCTCTTTTCTCTTTTTCTCTTTTTCTCTTTTTTCTTTCTCCGAAGGAAGAGCGCAACACACGAAAATTGACTGGGCATTTCTAGCTAAGGTTGAATGGGGCGAAAAGTATTTCGAAGAATACGAGGAAACCGTCTGGTATCCTGATTACAGCGAGGAGGTTTTGGCAATGGACGGCAAGCTGGTGGAAATCAAAGGGTATATTATTCCAGTTGATGTTGAAGCAGGGTTTTATGTGTTGTCAGCAAACCCATTCGCCAGTTGTTTTTTCTGCGGAAATGCGGGACCCGAAAGCGTGGTTGAGCTACAGTTTGAAGGCAAACTGAGTAAGACTTATACTACTGATGAAATTGCCACATTTCAAGGCCGTTTAAAGTTGAATTGGGATGACCTCGAACATTGTAATTATATCTTGCAGAACGTTACCGCTAAATGAGATTCTTACTGACCGTGTTTTTGATTGTCTCAAGTGGGTTTGTTTCTGCTCAAACCCTGGTGAGCTGGAACACATTCGCGCAGGTCACTTTCCACAAAGAATACTCCGAGACTTTCGGGTTTGAGGTGAATGTGAAACCACCCGAGTTCTCGAAAGAACTGATGGCGTTGAACGGAAAGGAGGTCAAAGTGAAGGGCTACGTAATTCCTGTTGATGTAGAATTGGGCATGTACATGGTTTCCGCCAACCCGTTCGCCAACTGCTTCTTCTGCGGAAATGCGGGTCCTGAAACCGTGGTGGAGCTATTTCCCAACGGTAAGTTTCCTCGCTTTAGCACGGATCAGATTGTGACCTTTAAAGGAGTTCTACAGATAAACACACAGGGTGAAATGAACGCGGTGCCGTATCAGCTTTTTCAGGCCGAAATGGTGAAATAGTTCAGTCGACCTGTTTGCCGGAGAAAGTATACTCTTCTTTGACCTTTCCGTTCTTGGAAATAATCGCCATCCCCTCAATCTGATCTCCGAACACCTTTCCTTCCCATTTGAGCGACATCCCCTTGGCGTTCTTATTGATGGCTTGAAAGTGGTAAATGATTTCACCCATGAGCTCCTCCTTTTTTATTACGGCATAGTCACCTCTCAAAAAACCACCATTTGCATGAGACTGTAAATGATTTGACCAGGCTTTGTTTGAACGGAAACTAAGTTCATCCTCAATCGGTTCGGCTTTGTTCTTTTTTTCTTCCTGCAGTTCAAGGGTAATAGAGAATTCCATTTTATCAAGAACTCGATCCCCCGGGCGCCTCTGCGAGTAGGCCCAATCTAAACTGACCAGAAGAACGGTCATGATTAGAACGAATGACCGAAAAACAACACTCATCAAAACTGCTTTAACTGCTCCACTTTGATATACAGCTCATTCTTTAGGCTTGTTCCGCCTTGCCAAAAATCTTCCACCTCTGCTTTGATGTCCTGGTGCTTGTAAGGTAGTTCTCTGTCGCGAAGCAAAACACGGTCTTCCACTATCTTCCGAAGGTAGTCTTCGTGTGTTTTCAACCTCGATTTCTGCTTCTCTACCCGAAACTGAACAAACGAATTGAGTGTTTCTTTCAAGTGGCCAATGTCTCGCTGTTCTGCCACGTCCGAAATCTTCAATCCATATATATCCAGAATGCGCTGAAGGAACATGAGGTCAATAACGAGCGAATTGAGCTCAGATTGCCATTGCTTGGTCTCGTTGTAAAATTGCTGAGCCTGTTTTCTATCGTTAACCTCCACGGCCATACGGTCAAATATAATTATTGCTCGTTCAACAAATTTCGGTGAACCAGCCCAAGCTGTTGGTGTTAGATTTGCCGCGTGGATAGTTTAACACAGATTGTTCTTGGGGCGGCCGTTGGCGAGGCTGCATTGGGGCGTAAGGTTGGCAACAAGGCTTTACTTTGGGGCGCCATTGCGGGTACCATCCCGGATCTTGATGTGGTTTACATTCAGTTGATCGATGGCGATGCCATTGATGAAATTGTGCTTCATCGCGGCTTTTCACATTCTATTCTATTCGCATTTTTGATGGCTCCGATTCTTGGTTGGCTTGTCAAGTGGCTGTACCGTAAGAAACCAGAAGCTGATTTCAAAGGTTGGACGACACTGTTTTTCTGGTCAATATTCACACATCCATTACTTGATTCACTGACCACATACGGCACACAATTGTTCTTGCCGTTTTCGGATCATCGAGTCAGTATCGCCTCCGTTTTCGTGGTTGACCTGTTCTACACGCTGCCGTTTTTGTTCTGCGTAATCGGTGTTTCGATAATGGCTAGAGCCAACAGCAGACGCAAACTGCTTAACTACATTGGCATTGGAATCAGCTCCACCTATCTGCTGATTGGTCTGCTTAATAAGTATTTAGCGTCTCGGGTATTCGAAAAGGACCTTGTTCGTGAGCCTGAAAAAATGGAATTGGTGTTTACTGGCGTTACGCCCCTAAACATCGTTCTATGGTATGGCGTTGCCGAGTCTGAAGATGCCTTTCATGTTGGTTATTATTCCTTTCTGGATGAGGACGAGGAGGTTGATTGGGTTTCCTTCCAGAAAAACCATCACCTGTTAAATGGAATAGAAAACGAATTCGGGGTTGACAGGCTAAAGTGGTTCAGCGACCAACTGTATGTCGTGTCAGAGCATGGGCCAGACACGCTGAACTTTTATACCATGAAGTTCGGGCGGAGCAAATTTGCCTCGGAAAAACCCGAAGGTTCATTTGCTTTCTACATGAGGGTCATTAAACGCCCTGATGGTAGCTTAGCTTATGAGTCAATTAGGGATGTAAGGTCTAATCAAATCGGCCTCCAACTAACCCACCTGCTTGAAAGGGTTCTAGGGAATGAAAACAAATTCCGCTGAACCAATATCCGACAGCCTATTTAGCCTTTTCTGCCAGAGTTCGACTAGCAAATAATGAGTAGCCACCATAAACCAATCCCAACACTAGAAGTAATCCAACAACGCCATCGATCGGATAATAACTTTGTGGTATCGGTGGTGGCAAGGGCTGAGCCATACTGGCCGAAATACCGACCAACATTACTACTAGAAATGATACAACATATTTCATTTGAGCCGTCTTAAGCATACAAAGTTAGGCTTTTTTAATATAAGATGACCTTTCTTCTGATTGCAAACCCTTCGCCATCGGCCAACGAAACCACATATAGACCCGAAGAAAGGAGGTTCACATTTACACTAAACGACCGTGCACCAAACAGGTTTTTTTGAAGAACGGCCTGGCCTCTCAAGTTGTAGATTTGAAGGTCATACACACGGTTATTCGAAGCTCCATGAATTTCCAAAATACCAGCGGTGTTAGTTATTTGTTCCGAGTGATTATTTCTAACAATATCTTCTGATCCAGTAACATTACTCGGAAAAAACCTGATTATGAAGCGGCTTTCATCATCCGAGGGAGCCCCCCATGTATCATACGTTGAATCGGCCATCAAGTCTTGCGTTACATTGAGAGATAGGTCTTCGAGCTCAACAACCGTTCCTTGCGGTAGCGTATACAGGTTCTTAAATGTAAATACATATGGAGCAAGGGTTCCTGGTAAAAAACCGAGTGGAACATTTGTTTCTTCAAACAGGTGCGGGAGCCCATTAACAGAGAGACGATGATTGTTTGTGGGCTCTGGCGGGGCCACTACTTCTGTAAACACTTGTGGTTGATTTGGGTTTCCTAAAATCAAAAGTGCGTCACAACAGGCGTCCCACCCATAGGTTGGAGATGCTTGTGGGTCCCAGCTTTCATCGTCAAAATAAATGGTTGTATAGTGGGCAAATCCGTTACCATTCACCTCAACCCTTGCCTCATAATCACCAATCTGCGCTTGAGCGTATGAGATTATCAACATGGCTGTAGTACAAGCCAAAAACAATTTGAATTTCATTTCTAAGTTTCTTCTGTCTCTAAAACTACGAAACCCCACCAACGAATTTGTCAATGAGGTTTCTTTTGAGGTCGAGAGCGGATTCGAACCGCTGTACAAGGTTTTGCAGACCTCTGCCTAGCCACTCGGCCACCCGACCATGCCGCAAAAGTAATAATCGTAGAGATTAAACCGCCATCAAATTACCTATGCTGTTCTCCAAACTATTCTGCTCTGTCCCAAATTGCCACCAACAGGCGGGTTGAATTTGGTCAGGCTCACTTCCCACTCAACGACCCACGAATACTGTTGCTGCAGTTTCTCTGCAATGCGCTTGGCAACTGTTTCGATGAGTTTTGACCGGATTTCCATTTCCTGTTTTACAAGGTTGTACACAACCACATAATCAACGGTTTTTTTCAGGTCGTCCGTATCGGCACATTCGCTGAAATCGGCCACCGCCTTTATGTCTACGCGGTACTTCCCTCCTATTCTGGCTTCTTCTTCCAAACAGCCGTGGTAGGCGTGGAGTCGAATGTCTTCAATGAAAAGTTCCTGCATCACTTGAGTTTTGCAACACCTTCGCGAAGACGCTCAACCACCTCATTCTGACCCAAAAGTTCCGTCATTTCGAACAGAACGGGCCCACCCCCCTGTCCGCTCAAAAGAACTCGGAACAATTGCATTACGTGACCTGGGTTGATTTCAAGACCTTCTGCCGTTGATTTGAATGTCGCTTCAATTGATTCGGCTTTCCAATCGGTCATTTTCTCGAACGAATCCGCGAGCGCAGGGAAAAATGTGGCTGCGTTCTCGTTCCATCGCTTTTCTATCACCTTCTCGTCAAACGATTCTGGTTTCAGGAAGAAGTAATAACCGAAATCCCAGAACTCTGCTGTGAATTGGGTTTTCTCTTTGATGAGTGCACAGACTTTTGCTACGTGCTCATCAGAAGCATCGATTCCTTTTTCCTTAAGGGTTACTTGGAAAATCTCCGCTAATGCTGCGTCATCATACGAGCGCAAATATTGCTGATTGTACCACTTGGCTTTTTCTGGGTCGAACTTGGCGCCTGATTTACCCACACGCTCCAACGTGAACGCTTCAACCAACTCTTCCAGCGTGAAAATCTCTTGGTTTGTTCCTGGGTTCCATCCCAACATTGCCAACATATTGGTGAATGCCTCTGGGAAATAGCCGCGCTCACGATAGCCTTGCGATTCTTCACCTGTATTCGGGTCTTTCCAATTCAATGGGAAAACGGGGAACCCGAGTCTGTCTCCGTCTCGTTTGCTCAATTTTCCGTTTCCGTCCGGTTTAAGGATGAGCGGCAAATGCGCAAAAACTGGCATCACATCTTCCCAACCCAAATAACGGTACAACAACACATGTAGCGGTGCTGAGGGTAACCATTCTTCACCACGAATCACGTGGGTAATCTTCATTTTGTAATCATCCACCACGTTGGCCAAGTGGTAGGTCGGCATACCGTCTGATTTGAACAGTACTTTATCATCCATCTGCGATGAATGCACCACAACCCAACCACGGATCACATCATGGAAACGCACTTCTTCCTTGCGTGGAATCTTGATTCGGATCACATACGCATCACCCGAATCCAATCGTCTTTTCACTTCATCTTCCGAAAGCGTGAGCGAGTTCTTCATGGTTTCACGTGTCACCGCGTTGTACTGCGGTGCGGCAACCTTCGCCTTCTTCAAACGCTCGCGCATCTCGTCCAGCTCCTCTGGCGTATCGAACGCATAATAAGCGTGTCCGCTTGCAATCAATTGCTCCGCGAATTCGCGATAGCTTTCTTTGCGCTCCGACTGTCGGTACGGGCCGTATTCGCCACCCGTTTTCGGGCCTTCGTTCAACTCCATTCCGCACCATTCCAGCGCTTCCATAATGTACTCTTCGGCACCAGGAACGTAGCGCGTTTGGTCGGTATCCTCAATTCGGAGGATGAAATCTCCGCCATGCTTTTTGGCGAACAGGTAATTGTAAAGCGCGGTACGCACGCCTCCCATGTGCAACGGCCCCGTTGGGCTGGGAGCAAATCGTACCCTTACTTTTCGGTTTTCCATCAAGGTTGATTTTGGGCGCGCAAAGGTAGCCTTATTTAACATTTGTTCCTGAGCGGAAGCGCTTCGCGCAGCGGAATACCCGTATTTTTGTTAGTCGGTCGCGACAACAAAGGAATTACGAAGGCGTTGAGACGAACATGAGCGGGGACGGCAACCAGTTACTTCAGAAGCTTGATGAGTTCATTCGGAAATACTATCTGAATCAGCTCATCCGTGGGGCATTGCTCACCACGGGGCTGTTGGTGGCTTCTTTTTTGGCTTTCGCGATTCTGGAATATTACGGTCGTTTCGGCATTACGGGCCGCACCATTTTCTTCTATGCGCTGCTGCTGGTTTCGGGTGTTGCGCTGGCGCGATGGGTCATCGGTCCGCTCGTTCATCTTTACAACATCCGACCTGGAATTTCTTACGATGAGGCCGCAACCATTGTCGGAAAACATTTCAGCAATATTGAAGACCGCCTGCTGAACACGCTTCAGTTGCAGCGTTCGGCCGCTGGTTCGAGTTCAGAACTGTTGTTGGCCAGCATCGACCAACGCATCACCGAACTGAAACCCGTTCCGTTTTCCACGGCCATCGACCTGAAGGAAAACAAACAGTTTCTGCGCTATGCGCTGCCGCCTTTGTTGCTGTTGCTGCTGATCTTGGCCATTGCGCCTTCGCTCGTCACAGAAGGAACGCGAAGAATTGTAAATCACCGAACGGCTTTCGAGAACCTCGCCCCGTTCTTGTTCAACATTCAGAATGAGGAACTCTCAACCATCGAATTGCAGGATTTTGAACTGGTGGTTTCGTTGGATGGAAAAGAGGTTCCGAACGACCTTTATGTGGAAATTGATGGCAAGCGCACGTTGATGAACAAGTTGAGCGCGGCCAAGTTCTCGTACGTTTTTCATCAGCCGCGCGAGAACGTAGATTTCCGTCTGAGCGGAAACGGCTACAATTCTTCAGGTCATGAGTTGAAAGTGCTTCCGAAGCCATCGGTAGTTGGGTTTGATGTGGCGCTGGCGTTTCCCAAATACATCAATCGCCCGAATGAAAACCGCCAGAACAGTGGTGACCTGCTGATTCCTGAAGGAACGCGCGTGAACTGGAATTTCAACACTAACAAAACCGACAACCTGAGCATGGTTTTGGGCGATGAAACTGTTGAACTTAACCGAAACGGAAAGGACAACTTCAGCTTTTCAGAACAATTCCGAAAGAGTGCGGAGTACACGATTGTCGGTTCGAACGAGTTCCTGATAGCGGGTGATTCGTTGCGTTACACGGTTACGGTTGTTCCTGATCTGTATCCGTCTATTTCTGTGGTTGGGGTGGAAGATTCGCTGAACCCGAAGCGCATGTATTTCAACGGACAGGTGAAGGACGATTACGGCTTCTCATCGCTTGTTTTCAAGTTCAAACGGTTGAATGAAGACGGTTCTTCGGGCGAGGAAAAAGACGTTACAATTGCGGTTTCCAAGAACCAGAAATCGGAAACGTTTTTCCATTACTGGGATCTGACCGAACTCGGCTTGGAGCCTGGCGATGCGGTTGAATATTACTTCGAGGTGTGGGACAACGATGGCGTGAACGGCAGCAAATCATCCCGTTCGGAAACCATAACATATCGCGTAGCAACTTTGAATGAATTGGCGGCCGAGAACGATGCCAAAAGCGAGCAGTTGAAACAGGAACTTTCGGAAACGTTGAAGATGGCCAACGAGATGAAGAAAGACCTCGATGACCTTCAGAAAGACCTTCTCAACAAGAAAAATCTCGATTGGGAAGACAAGGAGAAGATGAAGCAGATGCTGCAAACGCAGAAGGCGCTTCAGAAAAAAATGGACGAAATCCAGCAGAAATCGGAACAGAAGAACTCCAAAATGAACGAGATGATGGAGTTTGACCCGAAGCTGGTGGAAAAGCAACAGCAATTGGAAAAGCTCTTCGAGGAAGTGATGTCGGACGAGATGAAAAAGCTTTTCGATGAGATGGAAAAGCTGATGGAGGAAATGACCAAGGAAAAGGCGCAGGAACTTTTGGAGGACATTGAACTCAGCAACGAAGACCTCGAAAAGGAACTCGACCGCAGTTTGGAACTCTTCAAGCAACTGGAGTTTGAGCAGAAACTGGAGCAGACCATGGAGCGGCTGGAGGAACTGTCGAAGGATCAGGAAAAACTCTCCGAAGAGACCAAGAACAAGGATGCGGACAATCAGGAACTGAGCGACAAACAGGAGAAGCTGAACGAGGAATTCGAGGACATCAAAAAGGACATTGACGACCTCGAAAAGAAGAACGAAGAGTTGGAAACTCCGAACAAAATGGAGGATTTCAGCAACGAGGAGGAATCCGTTTCGGACAGTCAAAAGGAAAGCAAGGAGCAGCTGGACCAGAATCAGAACAAGAAGGCTTCCGATTCGCAGAAAAAGGCTTCTGACCAAATGAAGAACATGGCTCAGAAAATGGGCAACATGATGATGCAAATGCAGGCGCAAGGCCAACAGGAAGACATGGAGGCGCTACGCCAAATTGTGGAGAATCTGCTTACGCTTTCGTTCGATCAGGAAAAGCTCATCGGCAATTTGAAACAGACCAACATCAACGACCCGAAATACACCGAACTCGCCCGCGAACAGCTCAAACTGAAGGACGACAGCAAGCTTATTGAGGATTCCCTTTATGCGTTGAGCAAACGCGTTCCGCAGATTGAAACTATCGTTAACCGCGAAATCCGTTCGGTCAATTCCAACATGAAGAAATCCATCGAAAAGATGGCCGACCGCAAAACACCTGAGGCTCTTTCGCGACAGCAATTTGCGCTCACTTCGTTGAATAATCTCGCGTTGCTTTTGAGCGAAACCGTTCAGCAAATGCAAGCCGCAGCGGCTCAGGCGGCTGGTTCAGGTTCTTGTTCCAAACCCGGTGGTAGCGGCAAGCCTTCGGCCGGTGCCATGCGCAAGCTTCAAGAGCAGATGAACGAGCAACTGGAAGAAATGCGGAAAGGCATGCAACCCGGAGGTAAGAAACAAGGGGAAAAGCAGGGGGGCATGTCTCCCGGAAACCGTGGCATGAGCAAGCAATTGGCGCAAATGGCCGCTCAGCAGGAGGCGCTTCGCAACATGGCCCGTGAATACGAAAAACAACTTCAGAAAGAGGAAGGAGCGAAAGGCGGTTCGGGCGATATGAAGAAGATTCAGGAAATGATGGAGCAGACCGAAACGGACCTCGTGAACAAGATGATCACGCAGGAGACATTGATGCGCCAGCAGGAAATTCTAACAAGGCTCTTGGAGGCGGAAAATGCAGAGCGAGAACGTGAGCAGGAACAGCGCAGAGAATCGAAGGAGGCAAAAAATGAAGATTATGGTAACCCTGAGATTTTTTTCGAGTATATAAGGCAGAAAAACAATGAGACTGAACTGCTAAGAACAGTACCGCCCAACCTAAATCCGTTCTATCGGGAGAAAGTTGACCAGTACTTCAAACAGCAAGTGGAATAGCTGCACTAATGGAAAGACAAAGCCTGCAATTCGACTCGAAATCTGAGAATATTGTCGTTGCCGAAAAACTGATTGATGAGGTTTGCCAAAAGTTCTCTGTTGATGAGGACTACTATGGCAACATACTAATTGCGGTTACTGAGGCCGTGAATAACGCCATCAACCATGGTAACAAACAGAACCCCAACAAGAAGGTCCATATGGAATTTATCAACCGTGGTGACCGTTTGGCGTTTACTGTTCAGGACGAAGGCGAAGGATTCGACCATGAAGCTTTGCCTGATCCTACAGACCCCGAAAACCTCGAGAAAATCAGCGGTCGCGGTGTCTTTCTTATGAACCAGTTGGCTGACGAGGTAGAGTTCTCCGAGAACGGCACCAAAGTGGAAATGAAGTTCAAAGTCGGCTGACGATGGCCGTTTCGTTCCATTCGGAGCAAATCGATTTTTCCTTTTCTGACGATAGTGCTATTGCTGCTTGGCTGCTTGCCGTTTGTTCTTCTGAGGCAAAAAAACCCTCTGATATCTCTTACATTTTCTGCTCCGATGATTATCTCTTAGAGATGAATCGCCAATACCTGAATCACGATTATTACACCGATGTCATCACCTTCGATTATTGCACGGAGGACCATGTTTCTGGTGATATTTTTATTAGCATTGACCGCGTTGTAGACAATGCTCAAAATATGGGTGTATCCAGCAATGATGAACTGCATCGTGTAATGGTTCATGGACTACTCCATTTACTCGGCTACCAGGACAAAGAACCTTCCGATAAAGAGCAAATGACTGCGAAAGAGGATTTTTATCTATCTTTGCGACCCTTTTGAGGGGTACAATCTTTTGATTTTCAGTTAGTTAAGGGGTTGTTTCACGTGAAACGAAGACTTCGGTATGCATAATCGATATGACGTTATTGTAGTTGGTGGTGGCCATGCGGGTTGCGAGGCAGCTGCTGCGGCTGCTAACCTCGGTTCACGCACGCTTCTCATTACCATGAACATGAACACGATCGGCCAGATGTCGTGCAACCCAGCGATGGGTGGCATTGCAAAGGGTCAGATCGTTCGTGAAATTGATGCGCTGGGAGGGTATTCAGGAATTGTTTCTGACCGCTCTGCGATTCAGTTCCGCATGCTGAACCGATCTAAAGGCCCGGCCATGTGGAGTCCGCGTACGCAGAATGACCGCTTCAAATTCGCTTACGAATGGCGCATGATGCTCGAACAAACCGAGAGCTTGGACTTCTGGCAAGACACCGTTACAGAGGTTATAGTATCTGGTGATTCTGTTACAGGAGTAAAAACCTCCCTTGGGCATGAATTCAATTGCTCCAGTGTTGTCCTTACAAATGGTACTTTTCTTAACGGGCTTATTCATATTGGAGAGAAGAATTATGGTGGCGGACGGACGGGAGAGAAAGCTTCTCTCGGATTAACTGAATGCCTGCAGCGTTTGGGTTTTACTAGTGGCCGAATGAAGACCGGTACGCCCCCTAGAATAGACGGTAGATCCCTTGATTATTCCGTGATGGAAGAACAGCCTGGCGATGAACTACCCAACAAGTTTTCATTCACGGATACCCAAAAGCTTGTGCAACAAAGGAGTTGTCACTTGGCATATACGAACGATACCGTTCATGAGATTCTTCGCGAAGGCTTTGACAAGTCACCAATGTTCACTGGTCGAATTCAAGGTATTGGACCTAGATATTGTCCTTCTATCGAAGATAAAATAGAACGTTTCTCTGATAAGAACCGACATCAGCTTTTCGTAGAGCCGGAAGGCTGGGATACCGTTGAAGTTTATTTGAACGGCTTTTCCACCTCTTTACCTGAAGACATTCAATACAAAGCACTAAGACAAATACCAGGCTTTGAAAAGGCTAAAATGTTCCGTCCTGGGTATGCCATTGAATATGATTATTTCCCACCTACTCAGCTATCACACACTCTGGAAACAAAGTTGGTTAGCAACCTATTCTTTGCAGGACAGATAAACGGTACCACGGGATATGAGGAAGCTGCGTGCCAGGGACTAATTGCTGGCATCAACGCTCATCAAAACCTCAACGACAAAGAGCCCTTTATACTGGGTCGTTCTGAAGCATACATCGGTGTCTTAATTGACGACCTAATTACCAAAGGAACCGAAGAGCCCTACCGTATGTTCACGTCACGTGCAGAGCACCGAATTCTTTTAAGACAGGACAACGCAGACATTCGATTAACTCCTATTGGCCATTCTTTGGGTTTAGCTTCTGATGCAAGGATGAAACAAGTCGAATTGAAGAATGAACATGTCAATCGCGTAGAAAAACTACTAGGAAAACTGAGTTTAGAGGTTGAAGAAAGCAATGCTTATCTCGCTAATCGAAAAAGCAATCCTGTTAGTCAAAAACTTCGTGCCTCTTCTTTGATTTCCCGGCCTGAAGTAGACCTTAATTCAATGATGAACGGAATTCCGTCTGTAGCTGAAACCGTTCTTTCGGTAAGTTCTGATCCTTCTGTGGTAGAGCAGGTTGAAATCCGCGCCAAGTACAGTGGATATATCCAGAAGGAGGAGGAGTCTGCATTGAAGATTTCTAAGTTTGAGGGCATACGCCTGAAGGATGACTTTGATTACTCATTACTGAAGTCTCTTTCTGCTGAAGCGCGTCAGAAACTCTCTGACATTCGTCCCACTTCCATCGGTCAAGCATCAAGAATAAGCGGTGTTTCGCCTTCCGATATATCCGTTCTTCTTGTTCATTTAGGTAAATAGTTTCACGTGGAACATCCTTTAGAAACTCTCCGTGAATGTCCTTCTTGTAATAAGTCTGGCTTCTCACAACAGTTAACATGTAAGGATTATACATTCTCAAATAGACCATTTGATATTGTCTCTTGCAACTCCTGTGGTTTGCTATTTACCAATCCAAGACCTGATGAAAGTGGCATTGGTGTTTTTTATGATAACCCGGAATACGTTTCTCATACTGACACTCAACGTGGCCTTCTTTTTTGGCTTTATGGTATTGTAAAGCGATATACCCTTGGTCAGAAACGCAAACTATTAGAGGGTTTTACTTCAACCAAAACCGTCTTGGACTACGGTGCTGGTAGCGGTGATTTTTCGAATGAACTTGCCAGCAACGGTTGGGAAGTATCTTCCTTTGAACCCGATGCAAATGCCAGAAAACTCATTCTTGCAAAGAATGATAAGATTAACCTGACTCCTTCTTTGGATTCAATTAATGATGGCTCAAAATCAGTTATAGCGTTGTGGCACGTTTTGGAACATGTGCACCGCCTCCAGTATACAATCCAACAATTCCTACGTATTCTATCCAACGATGGTAAATTGGTTATAGCTGTTCCCAACCATACATCATTTGATGCAAAATTCTACAAGGAAAATTGGGCTGCTTATGACGTTCCTCGGCATCTCTATCACTTCTGTCCAGATACCTTGGTAATTCTAATGGAGTCTCAAGGTTTCATTCTTGTTGCCATGAAGCCCATGTGGTTCGATTCTTTCTATGTGAGTTTACTCAGTGAAAAGAACACTTCCAATGGCGGTCTCGTGAAGTCTTTGATCGGGTGGGTTAGGGCCTTCGTTGTAGGTCTAATTTCCAATCTCGTGGCATTGATGGACACTAATAAGTGCTCGAGTGTAACCTACGTCTTTAAAAAAAGGCATTTAATTCGCCCCTAAGCTCTTTTCTGTTCATCTGTCAGGGTATATCTCAAATTCTCAGTAAAACACCAAAATTGGTCGGTTTCTTAAAGCCAACCCATTTTTCTTATTAACTTACTGTAATTCAGTGCTTTAGACAAACTTTAAGCGACTATTCAGTTCATCTCGATAGGAACCACCAACAGGAATGATCTTCTTGTCATCTTCTATGACCAAATTGCTTTGCTCAATTGCAACGATTTTATCGACCCTTACTATGTATGAACGATGCACACGTAAAAATTCGCTGTTTGATAGTTTGTCCATCATATCCTTCATAGTAGAGTGAACCGTGTATCTTCCGTCCTTCGTGTGAATGATCACATAATCTTTCAGCGCCTCTACATAGTAGATTTCTTTGGTCTTAACCTTTACCAGTCTACTGTTAGACTTTACAAAAATGCAGTCTTCCGATGTCTTATCCAGAACTATTGAAGAATAGAGGTCACGCTCCTTACGGACCTCCTGCTCCTTACCATGCTTGTATAAGGCCATCTCTATGGACGTGTGCAAATCTATTTCCTTAAACGGCTTGATGATATAGCCATACGGTTCTGTAACCTTTGCTTTACTAAGCGTGCTTTCATCTGCGTACGCGGTTAAGAAAATAACAGGAATCTGATACCTGGTCCTGATCTGTTCTGCTGCCTCTATGCCGCTGATTTCTCCCTTCAACATAATGTCCATGAGAATCAGGTCCGGTTTATATTGTCCAGCTGCATCAATTGCATCTTCACCGCTATTTTCAATGCTAGGAACAGAATAGCCTAATTTCTTCAGACTATTCTGAATATCCTTAGCCACAATACTTTCATCTTCAACAACTAAAACGCTTGTCTTGGCCATAACTATTGCTCTTTGAATTCGATATTAAACGATGTGCCGTTTGTTACATCAATATCTAACTTGCCACTAACCTGTGTAACCAAAGTGGTTACAAGCTGTAATCCTAAAGATTCGGCATTTTCTATGTCGAAATCCTTAGGTAAGCCTATACCATCATCTGATATAATTAGTTTCATTTTCTCGTCAGATTTTTTCTTGAACTCTACCCTGATCTTTCCTGAATCCCGTCCTTCAAACGCGTATTTCAGCGAATTTGAAACTACTTCATTGATTATCAGGCCACAAGGAATGGAAGTATCTAAATTGAGGTAAATATTATCCAGATCAAATTCCAGTTCTATTCCGCCCTCTGGCCTTCCATAAGAATGATACAGGTTGCGTGTGATGTTCTGTATATACTCCGCAAAGTTGACTTCTGAAAGTGTCTTACTCTGATAAAGACTTTCGTGTACGAACGACATGGACTTTATCCTATCCTGACTTTCTCGGATAATACCCAATGCATTTTCGTCTGTAATGTATGATGATTGCAAGTTCAGAATACTAGAAATAACCTGCATGTTGTTCTTGACCCGATGATGTACCTCCTTTAGAAGTACCTCCTTTTCCTTTATGGACTCTTCAAGTTGTTTTTCATACTCCTTCCTTTCAGTAATATCCTCAAAAACCGCAACGAAATAATTCGGGTTGTTATTCGAATCCCGCACCAAAGAAACCGTTACGTTGGCGCTTAGAATGGCTCCATCTTTCCGCACATAGGTTTGCTCACGCGAGAAGTTCTTGATCTTTCCACTTAACAACTGATCCCAATCAACAAGGCTTTCTTCCACTTCCTCTTGAACTCCCAGTTCGTAGAAGGTTTTCTTGTAGAGTTCATCTGCTGAATAATCAAGCATATCACACAAACGTTCGTTAACAAGAAGAAAACGCCCCATCTTCGCAATCCTCGCGATACCTATGTAAGCCTGATCGTAGATTGCCCTATGCCTTTCCTCACTTAGTCTTAATTCTTCTTCTGCCTTTTTAATGGCCGTGATGTCTCTTGAAACACCCATGGCACCCACTGCTTCACCGTGCTCATTTCTCAACACCGAAGCTGATAGGAATGATATGAAGAATGTACCGTCTTTCTTTTTATTGATTATCTCGTTGGCCAATGAGCCTTGCTCATTGATCTTTTTAAGCACCTTGGCCATTTCTCCTTCATCAGAGAATAACACCGATATGTTTTTTCCTAGAACTTCTTCCTTCGTGTATCCAAAGGTTGATTCCGCTGCTGCATTGAACTCATTGATATTGTAATCAATGTCTGTTGCAACTATCATATCGAGGGAACTATCGATAATACTGCGGGCATACTTCTGTGCCTGCAGTAGATCTTTTTCTGCCTTGTTCCTCTCAATTATCTCTCTCTGTAGCTGAAGGTTGGTTTCTTCAGCAATCTGAGCCCGGAGTTGCTCTCTGGCCAATTGCTTTCTTGTACTGATGTCGTGAAGCATTAACTGTACTGAACCATCATTCAGCATACCGCCACTTGCTTCTACCTCTAGTACTTTTGGCCTATCAAGTCTTTGAACTTTGAGCTCTATAAAGCCTGGGCTACTCTCGTTCTTAATTCCCTTTATGAGCAGATCGAATTCATGATTGTAAGATGGATGTAGAAACTGAACCGGTTTCAGATTTTCATAATCCTCTGGCTTAATTCCCAACATTTCCACTGCATGCGGGTTGGCGTAGTCAATCCCATTGTTCTTATTGATTATAAGAACGCCAACAGGAAGATTCTCAACCAGTGATTGATATCTTGAAGATGGGGTCTTGAGTTTAGTACTACTGCTCATCCGGGCTTTCTGCTTCAATTACTTTTTCCCCATCAATTCTGATGGGCTTACCTTGCTTATACGTAATTAAACTCGTTTGGATACCTTCTTCATTATATGTGTACCAATCGCCCTCTTTTAAACCGAATTTATACAGACCAACTTCCCTTATCTGACCCGACTCATAATACTCTGTGTGCTTCCCACTTTCTCTTCCTTGCTCATATTTCCCCTCATTTTTCAGCTTACCTGAAGGAAAGTATGCTTTCCAAATTCCTTGTTGTTGTCCTGCAACATATGCTCCTTCTTCTCTGTGATCACCAAGGTCTATTATCCAATCTCCTTCTCGTTCACCAGCAAGATAATTGCCTTTCGAAACCACCTTACCCGTATCGTTATACTCTACTGCAAGACCTTCTTCATAACCGTCAATAAAGGACTCTTCCCTCCACGTCTGTCCGTTGTTGTAAGTCCATTTCCAATCTCCTTCTGGCTTTCCTTTGTAGTAACTCCCTCTTTGCTCTTCCTTCCCATCCCTGTAGTAGAATATCCAATCTCCTTCCCGAAGTCCTTGCTTGTAACTTCCTTCACTCCTCAATTCTCCCGTCTCGTAGAATTCTTTCCATGGTCCCTGCCTTCTTCCTTCTGCATCTACAATACCTTGGCCTATCACTTTTCCTTTGCTGTATATCTTAGCAGCAGTTACATTTCCATCCATGGAGTACTCGCGGTGCACTCCTTCTTTCACTCCTTTGTTGTAACTACCTACTGACTTAACTTGGGCATTGGAATGGTATTCTCTTCTGATGTCCAGTTTGGCCAACTCCTCCGGATCAGGAATGAGAATGCCATCTTCATACTTCAAGGTTTCCAATAGATTACCCTGAGTATCATATGTTTTCCAATAACCATTCTTTTTGTCATTCTTATAACGTCCTTCTTCCTTTGCAACCATGCTTGGATAGAAGTATCGCCACATTCCCTGCTTCTGGTTGAACTTGTCCTTTCTGTTTATCCTCTCCCTGCCTGAGATGTATCCATTGCTGTACTGAACAACAGCAATCACTCGTCCATCATCTTCTGCATATTCATAACCTGTTCCTTGCTCTTTACCCTTTCCCAAAGAATCTATCGGAATCATTTCCGCAAGACCACCAGAAGGGTGAAACTTTAGTACGGTATCAACCAGAATATCCTGTTTGAACTTTTCCTGTCTTTGCAAAGTGCCGTCCTCGAAGAAAGACTTCTTTACCCCGTTCTTTTTTCCCTCTTCATAGGTTATCAACTGATTGATCGTTCCCTCCTCAGCATAGAATTTCCAAATACTATCCAATTGATGATTGACACGGTTTCCTTCCGACTTGAGCACACCACTTGGATAAAACGTTTTCCAATATCCTTCCGGTTTTCCGTTCTTCATGTAACCAGAACTGGAAACAACACCGTTCTCGTACTCAAACTCAGTGAACTCCAATGGTTGGGCAAAAGAAGTTCCGATGAAGAACAACAAGAGGGAAAACAGGTAAACGATTCTCATTTCAGAGGCCTAAAGATAGTTTCAAACAACGGTCAAGGAAATTTGACTCAAACAGTAAACAATTAAATAGAAAGAAGGATTTAAAAACTATGTTATTGTTATTAGTGTGTTGGTTCGTGTAAAAGAAACCCCTCAAATAATTGGTGTGATGAATTATCACAAACAAGTAACACGAAATGAACAAGATTTATTGGCTTACTGAATAGTATTTTCAACGTCTTATGACTTTATTAACGAGTTGTCAGTAATTGTTGTTGTTTGAAAAAAGGAAGAAAAAGAAAGGATATCCGGGAGGTGGGGATCGTTAATACTTGACTGATCTTTTGAGTTGCGTAATCCGAATATTTGAGCAACTGGCAATACTTACTAAAACAGCCAAACTTATGTTTGAGAAGATGTTAACAACGGATTTAGTTTTGCATAGACGGCACGTTAATAAGCCCCAAGTTTGAAGTAACAGTTTTAAACACCTTATAACAGATGAAAACCATTGCTATTTCCTGTGATCATGCAGGTTTCGATCTCAAAGAGCACATAAAGAAAGAACTGCAGGCCAAAGGGTATGAGGTTATAGACTTCGGACCGCAAACCGCAGAAAGAATCGACTATCCTGATGCAATTCATCCCTTAGCCAAAGCAATAGACAAAGGCGAGATAGAAAGAGGAATCATAATGTGTGGAAGTGGAAACGGAGTTGCAATGACAGCAAACAAATACCCAAACGTAAGAGCCGGCTTGGCCTGGGAACCAGAACAGGCAGAATTGACCAGACAGCACAATGATGCCAACATACTATCCCTACCAGCTAGATTCCTGACAGAAGAACAAGCCATGGAGTGTGTAGACAAATTTTTGTCCACGGAATTTGAAGGAGGACGACACGAATCCCGAGTAAAGAAGATTGCCATTTCATGAGAAGAGTTTTTGCACTAGTGTGCTTGTGTAGTGTGGGATTGAATACGCTTGCTCAGCAAGACAGCCTGCAAAAACGGTATGCCAACACAATAACAGCGAAAGACCTCCGGGCGAGGTTGGAAATTATTGCGTCTGATGATTTTGAAGGGCGCGAAACGGGCCAAGAGGGACAGAAAAAGGCAGCAAAATATATTGAAGAACGCTTTCAGGAATTCGGGTACAAACCAATACCAGCGTTAGGTGGCTACCAACAAGAATTCAAACTTCAACTCACGTATCCAGATACCGTCAAACTCATTGTCGGAAAGGACACGGTCAAGTTTCTGAAGGACATGTATTATTTCCCTGGTTTTGGCGATATGTTGCTGAAAGCGGAAGACCTGCTGTATCTCGGGTACGGTATTGACGATGAGAAGTACAGCGACTATGAAGGGCAGCAAGTAGAAGGAAAGGTGCTGTTGATATCAGGTGGTGAGCCAACGACCAAGAAAGGGGTTTCGCACCTGACCGAGAACAACGAAAAAAGCGAGTGGACTGTTGAGTGGACAAAGAAGATTGAATTGGCCAGAGCCAAGAATGCAAAGGCACTATTGGTGATAGATGACAACTTTTCTACATCAGTAACGCAGTTTGGTCGCTACATAAAACGCCCGAATTTGGAATTAGGCGATGAGCCTACCGAAAAGGACGGAATACCGCTTATCTACATATCCGCCAAAATGGCCAACCGAATAATGAAGGGCGCAGGAGTAAAAGGGGGGCATAAGAAATTGGAAAAGACCATTAATAGAAAAGGAGTTCCTATTGGTAAGGAGTTGAACGTTCCTGTAACCATTGAGGTGAAAAAGAATAGGGAAGAACTGACGTCAGAAAATGTACTGGCGTATCTGCCTGGAACAGAAAAACCGAACGAATTGCTGGTCATCACGTCTCACTATGATCATCTAGGGAAGAAGGGCGACAAGATTTACAACGGTGCCGATGACGATGGTTCTGGAACCACGACCGTGTTGGAGCTTGCAGAGGCGTTTTCTATTGCTGCCAAAGAAGGAAACGGACCGAAACGCAGTATCCTTTTCATGACGGTTTCAGGCGAGGAGAAAGGACTTTTGGGTTCCGAGTTCTATACGGATAATCCAGTGTTTCCGTTGGTAAACACGGTAGCCAACCTCAACATTGATATGGTTGGGAGGATTGATGAAAACCATGCTCCAGACTCGAACTACGTTTACATCATCGGTTCGGATAAATTGAGCACGGAACTCCACCAGCTGAGCGAAGGAGTGAATTCAACGTATTCAGGAATTGATTTTGACTACACATATAATGATGAGAACGACCCTAATCGATTCTATTATCGGTCAGACCACTACAATTTTGCGAAAAACCAGATCCCGGTCATTTTTTATTTCACGGGAGTTCACGAAGATTATCATCAGCCAACAGACACGGTAGATAAGATCATGTTTCAGAAAACAGAGAAGATCGCCAAGCTGGTTTTCCACACTGCGTGGGAGATAGCTAACCGTGAAAAGAGATTGGTTGTTGATGTAGTGCCAAAAGAATGATCTATACGCTCCCGTTCATAGCGGCCTTGGTGGGTTGGTTTACCAACTATATAGCGGTGAAAATGCTGTTTCACCCGAAAGAGCCAGTGAATATTCTGGGAGTTTATAAGCTGCAAGGGATTTTCCCGAAAAACCAGCAGAAAGTAGCGGAGAACATAGGACGAATGGTTGCCGAAGAATTGCTATCCAGCGAGGATCTGAGGGAAAAACTCAACAACCCGGAAAACATCCTTTCTATCAAAGAACTTGTTGAGGCGAAGATCGATTACTACCTCAATGTCACCTTCCCGAAGAACTACCCTATAACGGCCGCCATTGTTGGAGACAAACGCAAAATAAAGCTGAAAGAAGCGGTAATGACCGAAGTTCACGAATCTGTTCCTTCAATGATCGATAGCTACATGGCCAACATTGAAGAAAAGTTCAATGTGGAGCACATCATTCAGGAAAAGGTGAATAACCTATCACCGGAAAGGCTGGAAGACCTCATCATGAAATTACTCAATAAGGAGTTCAAGTTCATTGAATACATAGGTGCTGTAATCGGCTTTATTATCGGTTGGGTACAGGTATTATTAGTTGTTTTATAGTTCAAAGACTTACGTAAACGATCATGAAAAGAGGCGCATTTCTATTGATGGCCATTGCCATAGCAGTTTCATCGTGTAAAAAGGAAGAGTGTCCGGATGATATCATCACCGGCTCGGTTTGCGACACAACATATTATCCGATTGTCATGTGCCACGGCTTTTTGGCATCGGGCGATACGTACGCGGGTCAGGTAAAAAGATTCATACAGAATGATTATTGCAGCAATAGCACCTATGTGTTTGACTGGAATTCGTTAGGAGGAGGCTCATCAGTAAACGAACTGGACGCTTTCATAGACCAAGTGTTAGCAAGCACGTCAGCAACTAAAGTTGAACTGGTTGGTCACAGTGCGGGTGGGGGCTTGGGATATGACTATCTGAGCGATGCAACCAGGGCGGCAAAAGTGGCTCACTACGTACACTTGGGAAGTAATCCTCAAACCGGGCCCGCAGGGCCAAATGGAGAAATTCCGACACTGAATATCTATTCTGAATATGACGCAATTGTGGACGGTGGCGACATTCCAGGGGCAACAAACGTGGCTTTGGCGCTTAAAGACCATTACCAAGTAGCAACCTGTGAAGAAACGTTTCAGGAAATGTTTGCGTTTTTTAGAGGGTACCCAGTAACAAACACACAAATTGTGTCGGATGCTAAACGCGAGGTGAGAGGTAGGGTTTTAACTCTAGGAGAAAACAATCCGTTGGATGGAGCCATAGTAAACGTTTACACGCTGAACACAATGTCCGGACAGCGCCTAGAAGCGCAACCAGCGTGGACTTATACAACAGATCAAGCAGGGAATTGGGGGGGATTCTCGGCAGAAGAGGGAGCGCACTATGAATTTGAGGTCATATCTGCCAATCCATCCGATAGAAAACTGCATTACTACAGAGAACCATTTTTAACATCGGACAAATTGGTTTACCTGCGCACATTCCCTCCCGCAAGCTCGTTGGCAGGAACGCTTTTGGCCAGTCTGCCAGAGGACGATGATCAAGCGGTGGTGGTCTCGTTCACGGCCAGCCAGGCAGTTATTGACAATAGAGATGAAATGACCGCGAACAGTGTAAACTTGAGTACATCGCAGTTTGCATCAGAAGACAACTCAACGATTGCATATTTTCTGTATGACAACGGCAACGCACAAACGGACGAAACGGAGGTTGGACTTTTCGGGTTTACACCCTTCTTAACGGGCGTGGATGTTTACTTTCCTGCCTCTACAACAAACCCGATCAGCCTTGTATTTAACGGAAGACAACTGAATGTACCCAGCTGGCCATCAGAGTCAGAAGGAGTTACTATTGCCGTGTTTGACTAACGGCATCACTTGTATTTACGCCTTCTGATAATGGAGTAAAACAGAAGCAGCATCAGGCCAGCAGCAGTCCACAGACCGTAAACACTGATGGCCGGAAGTCCATAGATGTAGTGCATTCTATCGCCCCAATCAACCGTCATGGTAATGGCAGAACCAATAATGAATGCTACAATGAGAAACGTGATTGCCATTCGGTTGGCAATGCTGTCCATCTTCTTAAGAAGATAACCGTAACCCTGAAGCTCAACCTCGAAGTGAATTTTGCCCTTTTTGGTCTTGCTCAGAATTTCACGCACATCACGCGGAAAAGATGAGAGGAAGGAGTTGATCTGCGTGATTCTGTGGTTCACATCTTGCCACACGTTCTTTGGCGAATACCGCTCCTTCATTAAGCGGAAACCGTACGGACGAATAAAATCGTAGGTGTTGAAATGAGGGTGAATCGTCTTTCCGATTCCCTCTAGGATGGCAAAAGCACGGAAGATCAAGAAAATATCACCTGGCACACGGATCTGATGATCGAACATGATCTTCTGCAACCGTTCTACGGTATCTGCAATACTGGCTTCATCCACATCCAGCGAAGCAAAATCCTCTATCAGCTCGTTAAGGTCGTACTCCAATTGGCGCATGTCCTTGATGCCGTCTTCAACGGCCAGCAGCTTCATGTTCATGGCCATTTTGGTAGGGTCACCTTCAGCCATGCCGACAAAAATTCCCGCAAAAGAGAACTTGTCCTTTTTCATGAGCGTTCCCACCATGCCAAAATCGAGCAGGCAGATAACCCCATCCTTTCTTACCAGAACGTTACCGGGGTGCGGATCGGCATGGAATATCCCAAACTCGAATATCTGAGTGAGGTAGATCTCCATTCCGTTCTCGGCAACCTTTCTGGGGTCAAGACCCCAAGCACGAATCTGGGCAACGTCAGAGATCTTGCAACCGCTCACAAACTCCATGACCATCACCTTCTCGGAAGAATATTCTCGGAAAGACTTAGGTATGTAGAAGTTCTTGTACGACTTGTAGAGATTACGGAACCGCTCTAGGTTTCTGGATTCCGTTCGGTAGTCCAACTCCTTGTGCATGCTTCGCTCAAAAGAACGGACCATGTCCATGGCATTGAGAATTCCCTCTTTCTTCAGGTACCGGTCGGTTCGGTTTACCGCGTCATTCAAAATGGCAAGGTCGCGGTAAACCATGTCCTTAACTCCGGGCCGCTGAATCTTTACAACAACCTCTTTTCCGTTCAGCAATCGGGCCTTATGAACCTGCCCGATGGATGCCGTTGCCAATGGTTTCTCGTTAAAGACAGAGAAAATTTCCTCCATCCTCTTGCCCGTCTCAGATTCAATGGATTCACGAACCTCTTCAAACGAGAATGGCGGAACATTGTCTTGCAGTTTCTCCAACTCTTTGATGAGCGGGGCGGGAAGCATATCCGGCCTGTTGCTGAGCACCTGTGCCAACTTGATGAAGGTCGGGCCCAATTCTTCACAGACCATTCTAATACGTTCCCAACGGGTATATTGGAAAACAGGTTGGCCTTGGCGTGTCCAGCTAACGCGGCCTTTTTCCGAGACGAAATTTCTGAGTGTAGAGTTAGTAACGATATCCTCAAAACCATACTTGACCAGAACAGCGATTATCTCGCGTATTCGTTTGATGTTCTGGAAGGTCTGGCTGTTGAATATCATGTAGCGAACGCTAATGGGCGAAGGTACTAAATACCGAATTGAACACGGATAACAAAAAACGCCCCGACACTAGGCCGAGGCGCTTACCATGAAAGGGTAACGCAACTTGCGTTACAAAGTGGACTTTAATTAAGCAGTTGCTTTTGCTTTAGGAGCAGCAGTCTTAGAAGACTTACCGATTTTGCTCTCTAGGTCAGCAACCTTTGATTTAAGGTCAGCAAGAATTTCTTCTTCAGTTTTCTTAACTAGACCAACTTTTTCTTTGATGTCGTTGTACTTAGCTTCGAACTCTTCTTTGCGAGCTTCGGTTCTTTCGAACAACTCATCTACCATTTTCTTTCCTTCTACGTCAGAGATCTTTCCTTTTTCGATAAGGTCTTTAACAGTCTCTTCGAATTTTGTAGATACTTCTGCAGCTAGATCAACACCAGCGTAAAGGAATTTTTTGAATGCGTCTTCCATTGTTTTATGTTTTTGTTGTTAGTGATTTAATGTTTGACGACTTCCCTTAGGCAATTACCATGCACATTGGCGTGCCAAGAATGATTTTTCAAAACGAGAACCGCCTGAAACCCTTGATAATAAAGGGATACAGCAATTTCTGGCACAGTTTGGCACGCCAATGTGCCAAAAAACAGGAAGACTGACAGGCATGACAGCCCGCGTGTCATTGACCAGTTTTGGGGACTTCGTGTCAGGTGTGTCAGTATTTTCTTTCTTTGAGCCAAAGACTAGAAATGAACCATTACGACAAGCTTCGCGAATTAGTGGAAATTGATTCGCCAACCGGCTTTACAGCAGATGCCTGTAGGTACATCTACAACTATTTTGAATCGCTTGGCTACCAGCCCGAATACACCAATAAAGGAGCCGTTAAGTGCACATTAGGAGAAAACCCAACCTTGGCCATGGCCGCACACGTGGATACGCTCGGGGCCATTGTAAGCGGTATTCAAAAAGACGGACACTTGAAGTTTTCTCCGCTTGGCGGACTTTCCCTTAATGGGTTTGAAGGCGAGTATTGCCGTATCCACACACATTCGGGAAAAACCTATTCGGGCACACTTTTACTGAAAGACCCATCGGTACACGCCAACAAGGACACCAACACCAAGCAGCGCTCTTTAGACAACATGTTCATCCGTTTAGATGAGGAGGTTTCCTCTGCAGATGACACCAAAAAACTCGGAATAGCCAACGGAGACATCATTGCGTTTGATACCAAATACCAGGAGTTGGAAAGTGGCTACATCAAAAGCCGCTTCATGGATAACAAAGCGGGGTGTTTCGTTTTGATGGAAGTGGCCAGAAGGCTAAAAGAAGAAGGTAGGTCAGTGCCTGTGGAACTGTTCTTCAGCAACTATGAGGAGGTTGGACATGGCGGAACATGTGGCTACGCACCAACAACCAAGGAACTACTGGTTATAGACATGGGCGTTGTAGGAGATGCTTGCGAAGGAAAAGAAACCGCTTGCTCTATTTGCGCTAAAGACAGCAGCGGTCCATACGACTATGAAATGCGCAAGAAACTGGTAGACCTTGCTAAGAAAGAAAACCTCCCATTTGAAGTAGATATTTACCCTTATTACGGTTCAGATGGGTCGGCAGCTCTACGAGCGGGCAATGACTTCCGCGTGGCGCTGATTGGTCCTGGTGTGGCCGGGTGTGGCTACAGCATCACACGGAATGGAGCCGCATTGATGTAAGACACACCGTAAGAAAAGGTTGCTGAGTAGAGGCTCATTGTAAGTGTTGTTATTCCCAGCCATAAGCATAACGGTCTTATTGGTTGCAAGTCCGATTTTATAGTACGAGTTCATGTTCATGTTATTTCTGAATCATCGATTCAACTGGGCAAAGGTATATTGAGAAATGACCGAAAACTGTAACTGATGATGCAGAACAACGACTTTATGACCTGACAATTGGGTGGTTGGAAAATCAAATGTCCAATCAAGTTTCAAATAGAAAAAAAGGAATCGGAAAAGTAAATTAAACCAAGAGTTGTTTGCGAGATTTACGCAATGACCGCTGTGGACATGGTGCTATTTCGGTTTGATGCTTCGCCTCCAAAGAACTAAGTTCGCGACTTAGCCCCTCTTATTATGCGATTTACAATTCTACTGTTACTGGTTGCCAAAGTGACTTTCGGCCAGATTGACCCATCAAAGATCACGGTAGCAAGAGACGACTACGGTGTTCCGCACATTTTTGCGGAAACAGATGCAGAGGTAGCGTATGGTTTGGCTTGGGCCAGTTGTGAGGATTTGATGCCGACCATGCAAGAAATGCTCTATGCCGGAAAGGGTTTTGCGGGCAGACACACAGGAAAAGACGGTGCGGCAAGAGATTACTTAACGCACTTGCTCGGCATAAGGCAACTGGTGGATGAGCGCTATGAATCGGACATTTCTGAGGACTTTAAACGGTACCTGGAAGGCTATTGTGCTGGGGCCAACGCTTACATTAAGAAACACTGGAAGACAGAGAAGTTTTTGAAGAAAGCGTTTCCTCTTACACCAAAGGATGTTGTGGCCAGCTATGTCTTCTCTTTAAGTGTTATATCCGGAGCACATAAGCCTGTTCAGAAGGCATTGGCCGGTAAATTGGACAGTGAAAGTGTGCCAATGGGTTCGAATGCATTTGCAATGAACTCTTCCATTACAGCAGATGGAAACACATATTTGGCGGTAAACCCACACATGCCATACGATGGGCCATTCTCATTCTATGAGGCACACCTCAATTCAGAAGAAGGACTGAACATTTTGGGAGGTCTGTTTCCGGGGGGCGTATGCATTTTCCTAGGCTCGAACGAGAATCTTGGATGGAGTCACACCTGGAATGGGCTGGACCTTGTGGATACGTATCGTTTGGAAATGCACAAGAAGAAAAAGGAAACCTACAAGTTTGATGGTGAGTGGCTCAAGTTGGAAAGGCGACCGATTTGGTTGAAGGTGAAGGTTGGGGGCATTGTTTTACCAGTTAAGCAAATGGCCTACTGGAGTGTTTATGGCCCTACGGTCAAATCTAAAAAAGACGGAAAATTCTATTCTATCAGATGTGCCGCATTTCAGGACATACGGGTGGCAGAACAGTGGTTCAGAATGAACAAGTCCAAGAATTTTACGGAGTTCAACCAGGCATTGCAAATGCAAGCCCTAGCAAGATTCAATATTGTTTATGCCGATAAGAACGACACCATTTACTATATCGATAACGGAATGATTCCCAAACGAGACATCAGTTTCGACTGGGAAAATACGGTACCAGGGAACACAAGCCTGACGCTTTGGGATGAGTTGGTTCCCATAGACAGTCTGCCGCAATACGTGAATCCGGAATGTGGATACGTGTTCAATGCGAACAATGCGCCATTCAACGCTACTTGCGACCAGTACAACCTGTCTGAAGCCATGTACCACAGACATATGGGTTTTTGGACACATGATAATAACCGGAGCATCCGATTCAAAAACCTTGTGTCAGAAGTTAGTCAGGTAGATTGGGAGATGTTCAAGGCCATTAAATGGGACCAGCATTTACCCGAGAATCATGTGTTCATAAAAAGTATGCAGAACGGCTACAAACTCGATGCTACCAAGTATCCGGAAATTGCAGACGCCATTGAAGTGATCGCAAAGTGGGATTACGATATGACGGCCACCAATATGCAGGCTGCATTTGCCTATGCAACTACGCAAAAGATATTGAAACGTGTAGGGAAACGATCCGAAGCAGTGGCTGACGGATTGTATGTATCAGACGCCATGTGGGTTGAAGCGATTGCCAAAACCAAAGAAGAGTTCTTGCATCATTTCGGAAAGCTGGAAGTTCCTTATGGTGATGTACAGACTTTCACTAGATCGGGTAAAACAGTGAAAATGGGGGGAATTCCTGATGTGTTGGCTGCATGCGCCAGCGATTGGGACGCGAAGACCGGAAAAATGGAAGCTCAAGGAGGAGATACATACGTGCAGTTGACCCGTTTTTCAAAGGATGGACCGCCTTACATAGAGTCGTTAATGGCTGGCGGTAATTCTGATAGACCGGACAGCCCACACTTCAATGATCAAATGGACATGTTGGCGGGCCATCAAACCAAGAAAATGACCTTGGACAAGGAAGAAGTACTCAGAACAGCAAAAACGATCTACCATCCAGAGTAATCACTCTTTGTCCGTTTTCTTCTTCTTTTTCTTGGGCCTTTTCCATTCGTAAGCATACTTAAGACCAACAACAGAATAATATTCGGGCGTCTGCCCTGAATGCTCGGTTTCAAGCATGTAAAACAAACCCAACTCTGAGCGCTTGGGTAGGTTGTAATCTAATGTTACCTTATAACGGAATGTGGTAGCGCCAAGATTATTCGGGTCGTCCAGCCTGAAAAAAGCCTCGAATTCAACCCCAGGAGTCCAATCACCCAGTTTGCGGTAAACGACATCTCCGTTCAAACGAAAGTATACGGGGCTGTCTTCAGGTTCAAGCCTTTCGTTGAACAATGAAGGGGAGGGGCGGTGCTGAATACGAGCGCGTACCTTTCCTTTCAGCTTCCAGAACTTCTCGCTGTAGGAAACATCAAAATTGTATCTGTGTCTATTGATGAAAGTGCCGTCCTTTTCTTGATTCCAAGAGAAACGGTAAGCCAGATCGATTTCAAAACCCTTTGGAAGATCATACCCGAACCCTAGTTCCGTGAACGTTTGATCCAATTTGGTGCTGTTATCAAACAACCTGACCTGTTGCTCAACAGACATGGAGAGTTTCTTGGTAAGTTCTCCTCCAACCCTTATCTGGTACCACGAAAGGAAATCCCATTGCTGCCCGATGGCAGAGCCGCTGAACAGTAGAGATAAGGAGAGAAGGAAGGGCTTAATTTTCCCCATTGTCTTCAAACGAAGCAGCATTCTCGTCCTCAAAGTAAAAGATGCGCACGCGAGCGGTATCCCTTAAAAAGTCAATCCGGCCAACCTGAACCCGGTTGATCTTCAGGCCAGTTCTGGTGGTTAGGTCTTCAATCAGTTGCTGCTGGTTTTCTGGCTTTATGAGGTCAATCTTTTCGTAGGTGATGGTCTTGCTGGTTTCATGCCTAAGTAACCATTGTTTTTCGAGGAGATAAGTGACCGCAATGATGGCGAAGTTGGTAAAGAACAACTCAGCATGGCTTATCTTCTTGTTGGCCAAGGCGTTGATGATAGCAATGGCAATTACCACGAACAGATATGTCATTTCTTTAATGGCAAGCTGCTCCGTACGGTACCTGAGGATTCCAAAAATGGCAAACAACCCGAAAGCAAAGCCTAACTGAAGTTTTACTCCGCTAAGCAGGTAGCTCACAAAAAAGATAAGGAGGTTGAACACAAAGTAGGTGAACAGATAGTCCTTTCTGTTATGCACCGGGTAATAGATGAGCCGGATAATTATAAAGGCAACAATGAAGTTGATGATCAATCGGAACAGCAGCTCCAAAAAGTCTTGATCATACAGTGGACTACCAAATATTTCCATGATTAGTGATTTTGTTCAATTGTAAAAGTTTGGGCTTATAGCGGTTATACTTTCCCGTTTCGTTCAACAAGACCATTCCGATGCAGTATTTGCTTAATGAAGAAGGATGAGCAGAAAGCTCTTTAAGATTTTGAGCGGCAATGGAGTCCAGCGTGTGCCGCGAATCCCGCTTCATCTCAACAATCATCAAGTTGTCAATCGTTTTTGTCCCATCTTCAGATCTGAATGTCAGGCCGAAATCTAAGGTTATTCTTTCTTTACGAGCTTTGCTTACCAGCGTAACGCGGTTGAACATAACCGTAAGAACGGCATCCAGGTTTGCACCGGAAAAAGCAGATTCCTTGCTCAGAAACGAATGCTCGGAATCTTCAATAAGGCTCAGATCACCAGATTTTCTGATACGCGTCTTCACCGTTCGGCCTTTATTGGTTTTGAATTTGACCTCAAGAAACCGGGTATCGGTACCAACATACTCCCTGGAACGAACTTTTTCTCTGTTCAACTTTCCCCTTAAATGCTCATGAAGCATCAGTTTTTCTGGAGTGTCAAAGTAAACGGTTTGGTATGGAAATAGGCGCTTACCGTCAATAGTAAGAACAGAATAATCTTCTTGTATCGATTGAAGGAATTCCTCTCCAACACTGTTAGGAACCAAGTATTTGGTGTCAACACGGTTCATAAGGGCAACCGAGTCCATTTCATTCAACGAAATGGGATCAAATGATTCGATATGTTTTTCTAACGAAATCACTTTCTGATCTCAAGGTCATCTAGAATGATGTCTTGGTTGTTTCCGGTTATCTCCACCGTTTGGCTTATGGCCTCCGTTCCTGATTCGCATAAAATGCAGTCTGAATACACGAACACGGTGTAAGTACCGGGTCTCAGGTATTGGAAGCGGAAGGAGCCATCAAACGATGTTTTGTACGAGTCGTCATAGAAATTGTCCTCATCACCATAGATTATGAATACGTCTTCATCTGGGGCGTAAAATTCGCTCTGCAAAATGCCTGACCCGTTATAATCGAAGGCATACACTTTGCCGGTAATGGTAGATGTTCCTCCCTCTCCTTCTGGTTTGGTACAGGCAGTGGCAGCTAATACGGCCAGAGCAACCAGCGCTTTCGTTGTGAAATTGATTTTCATCGACTTTTAAATGTTACTGCAAGGTTAACAACAACTGGGGGTTGTTTCTGTGCGTTTTTTGTACACGTTCTAACAAGATTTCGAAGGTAATATTCTCGCAATGAAATGCGGGAGCACCTCAAATCTTAACGCAGAGTAAATATTTGGAGGCGCTAATGCCATACTTTTGAACCATGCAGTTCAGCAATGTTGTAGGACAAGAAGGCCTGAAGGCCAAGCTGTGCAATTCTGTACAGAACAAGAGGGTTGCACATGCGCAGATGTTTGTAGGCCCAGTGGGATCAGGACCACTGCCACTTGCACTTGCCTTCGCCCAATATCTGGCCTGTACAGATAGGACGCCAACAGACAGTTGTGGCAAATGCGATTCTTGTATCAAATATGCCAAGCTGGAACATCCAGACCTACAGTTGATCTTTCCGAAGAACAAGACCCAGAAAATTGATTCCGGTACCTACTCTAGCAAAGACTTTGTGACGGAATGGCGAAAATCTATTTTGACCAATCCGTATATAGACCTCAATAGTTGGCTCAAAGAGCTGGGAATAGAGAAAAAGCAGGGGCTGATAAATGTGGACGATAGCCGGGAGATACTACAGAACCTGAGCTACAAGGCCTACCAGGCAGAATACAGGGTTGTACTCATTTGGCTGGCCGAGAATATGAATGCGGCTTCCGCCAATAAGATTCTGAAGATTCTGGAAGAACCACCTACAAGAACCGTATTCCTGTTGGTGGCAAGCGACACGGAGAATATGCTTCAGACCATTCTATCAAGAGTTCAGATACACCGATTGGAGCGTTTGAAGGAAACCGAGATTGCGCAAGCGCTGGCATCAAACCAAGAAGACCTGGAACGGTCAAAACGCCTTGCCAGCATAGCCGATGGAGACCTGAATCTTGCCAAGCAATTACTGCTGGACGACACGGAAATAACCAATGCCATAGGGTTTTTTATCCGTTGGATGCGCGCATGCTTTACGGTAAACTTGGAGGCGTTGCAGGATCTTACGGATGAGTTTCAATCACTCGGCAGAGAACAACAAAAGGCATTGCTAAGTAGGTCAAGTTCCATACTCCGCAAAGTGTTGACGTACCGCGCACTGCCAGAATCAAAGGATAAACTACTGAAAGAAGAGTTGGAATTTGTGCACAAATTCTCCCAATTCATCAATGAGAACAACGCAGCAGATATGCTAACCGCGCTGAATGAAGCCAGTTATCATATTGAGCGAAATGCCAATGCCAGAATAGCATTCACAGACCTTTCGTTTCAGTTATCGGAGAAAGTGTTGAGCGAAGCCATCAGGTAGTTGCTCATAAAGTTTCTTATTCCACTAAATTTGTTCGCTTAGCTAAACAGAAGAAAGATGGGTTGCAGCGGATGTAGCAATGGAAAAACAGACAGCGGATTGCCGCGCGGTTGCAAGAACAATGGTTCTTGCCAGACCGGAGGATGCGATAAATTGAGTGTTTTCAACTATCTCTCCAACATGGAGGACACGGTTGGATATACGGTCAACGATTTTGTAGAGGTACGTTTCAAGAACACAAGAAAGCAGTTCTTCAAGCAGGAAGAGCTCAACCTTACCCAAGGAGACGTAGTGGCGGTTGAGGCTTCTCCAGGTCATGATGTCGGAACGGTTTCTCTTGTGGGAGACCTCGTAATGCTTCAGATGAGAAAACGGAAGGTGGATTCTGCCACGGCCGACCTCAAGAAGATCTATCGCAAAGCAACAGAAACCGATATCAGCACTTGGCAGGAGGCCGTAGCGCTGGAAAATCAGACCAAGACACGGGCAAGGATCATTGCCCGAGAGTTGGGGCTGAACATGAAGATCAGCGATGTGGAATATCAGGGAGATAAAAGCAAAGCGATTTTCTATTACACAGCAGAAGACCGTGTCGATTTCCGAGAGCTGATACGGAAGTATGCCGAAGAGTTCAAGGTTCGGGTGGAGATGAAGCAGATCGGTTCCAGGCAAGAGGCTGCAAGATTGGGAGGAATTGGCCCTTGCGGGCGAGAACTGTGCTGCTCAACATGGCTCAATGATTTTAGAACCGTAAGCACAAGCGCAGCTCGTTATCAACAGCTTTCGCTCAACCCGCAAAAGTTGGCTGGGCAATGCGGAAAACTGAAATGCTGCCTCAATTATGAATTGGACAGCTACTTGGATGCGCTTAAAGAATTTCCAAGCCTCAAAGCCAAGTTGGAATTGAAAGATGGTACCGCGTTCCCTCAGAAAGTAGACATCTTTAAAGGCGTAATGTGGTACACCACAAAATCAGACCCAACCAAGTTTGTGGAGGTTCCTGTAGAGCGTGTAAACGAGATAATCGGGCTGAATAAAGCGGGCAAGAAACCAGCTGTTCTGGTAGAACACGAGTATGCGCCTGTTGAGGTAAAACACGATTATGAGAATGTGGTTGGACAGGATGATCTGACAAGGTTTGACCGTCCGAAACAGTCTGGTGGCCGTTCTGGTAACAAGCGAAGAAAAGGCGGAAACAGAAACAAGAACAGGAACAGAAATCGCAATAAGGGAAACAAACCGAATAATGCGAACTGAGCGATTGCTGACAGTCGTTTTAATGCTGGGCCTATTGAGCGGCTGTAAAGACGTGATGTTTCAAGGTAGCCAGCAGATTCCTAACAATATTTGGGAACAAAGGAGTAACATCAGCTTCAATGTTGAAGTTAAAGACACCATGAGTTCCTATGATTTTTACATCGACCTGAGAAATGAAGCGTCTTACGAGTTTGCGAACATCTTCATGTTTGTGAACACCACGTTTCCATCAGGCAAAACGGCCAAAGACACGGTAGAATGTATCTTGGCAGATAAGACAGGTAGATGGTTGGGCAACGGTCTTGGAGACATAAAAGACAACCACATTCTTTTCAAAGAGAATATCCGATTTCCAAATGCCGGAACCTATAGTTTTGAGTTTGAACAAGGAATGAGAGACGAAAAACTCAATGGAATAATGGACGTGGGCATTTCAATAGAAAAACACAACACCAAGTAGTGGCTAAGAAGAAACAACAACCGGTAAAGAGGAAGTACGTGGTTTACTTCTGGTTGCTTGCTGTTGCTGGCCCGGCATTCATTGCCCTACACCTATGGACCATTTCTGCCGGTTTGTGGGGGCCGCTTCCTTCATTCGAAGAATTGGAAAACCCAAAGAGCAATTTGGCCTCTGAGGTTTATTCGGCAGATCAGAAGGTGTTGGGAACCTACTTTGTGCAGAACAGGTCTAACGTCAAGTTCGAAGACCTTTCTCCACATTTGGTAAACGCGCTCGTCTCTACCGAAGACGAACGCTATTACGAGCACAGCGGGGTTGACCTCTACAGTTTGGCCAGGGCCATACTTTTGATGGGAAGAAGGGGCGGAGGTAGCACCGTTACGCAACAGTTGGCCAAAAACCTTTTTGAGACCCGCCAAGGCGATAAAGGATTGAAAGGCGGAGCATTGGTGCAAAAACCTGCTGAGTGGATAATTGCCACGCGATTGGAGCGCAGATACACCAAGGACGAGATCATGGCGCTGTACCTCAACACGGTAGATTTCATCAACGGTGCTGTTGGTATCAAATCAGCCAGTAAGGTGTATTTCAACACGTCTCCAGACTCGTTGAAGATTGAGCAGGCGGCCACTTTTGTTGGTATGCTGAAGAACCCAGCACTGTTCAACCCTAGACGCAGGTTAGAACTCACCCAAGACAGAAGGAATACCGTGTTTGGGCAGATGGTCAGAAACGGAAAGATCACCAAAGAGGAAATGGACTCTTTGTCTCAAATTCCGATAGAACTTGATTTTCAGACCGCAGACCATAACGAAGGGCTTGCAACGTATTTCAGAGAGTATTTACGTGGTGAACTGAGTAATTGGTGCGCCACCCACACAAAACCTGATGGCAGCAATTACGATCTATATCGAGACGGACTAAGAATATATACAACCATAGACTCGCGCTTGCAGGAATATGCCGAGAAAGCGGTTACCGACCACATCAAGGAGCATCAGGCCAAGTTCTGGAAAGATCAGGCAAAGAACTCAAAGGCACCTTTTAGAGGGGTAACGGATGCCGAGATAGAGAGCATCATGCTTCAGTCCATGAGGCGTTCTACCCGTTACAACGCAAGGTTGGACCAGAGACAGGACATTCGGGCCCTTTACAGAGAGTATTTCACATTCAAATCGGAACAGAACGGGATACAAAGCGAGATTGAACGGCTGTACAAGGAGCTTGACCGGGCGGAGCGAATGGAAGAGGAGGACGATTACAAGGCCATCGAAGAAAGAATCAAGAAGCTCAGGAAAAAGTCGGAGAAATTACAACCGGATCTCGACCGTACGTGGGATGATTACCATGTTGTTTGGAAGCCGTTTGATGACTCGTTGAAGCAAGAGTTCAGCCAGCCAGTGGAGATGTCCATTTTCAGTTGGGACGGAGATATAGACACCGTTTTGTCTCCAATGGATTCGATACGTTATTACAAACACTTTTTACAGGCGGGCATGCTTTCTATGGACCCAAGCACAGGGTTTGTTAAGGCTTGGGTTGGCGGAATCAACTACCGCCATTTCAAGTACGATAACGTGAAGCAGGGCAGTAGACAGGTTGGTTCTACTTTCAAGCCATTCGTTTACGCATTGGCCATGCAAGAAGGTTGGTCACCATGCATGAAGGTGCTCAACATCCCGGTTACGTTTGAGAAAGAACGTTGGGGCCTTCCTGAAGATTGGACCCCAAAGAACTCAGACGACAAATTCGAAAACGAGGAAATCTCTCTGAAAAAAGCACTTGCCAACTCGGTCAACACGGTTACAGCCTACGTTATGAAGAAGTTTGGACCGCAAGCCGTTGTAGACCTGGTCAGGGAAATGGGAATTACATCGCCTATAGACCCATACCCGGCAATCTGTTTGGGCACACCATCATTGTCTGTTTATGAGATGACGGCTGCACACTGCACGTTCACAAACAAAGGTGTTTACACCCAACCGGTAGTGATTACACGAATTGAGGACAAAAGCGGGAATGTATTGGAAGAATTTGTTCCGCAAACGCACGAAGTAATGAGCGAACAGACCGCTTACACCATGATAAGCCTAATGGAAGGGGTGGTCCGCTACGGCTCTGGAGTTCGTCTTAAATACCGATACAAATTGGAGCCGCCAATGGCAGGTAAAACAGGAACAACTCAGAATCAATCTGACGGTTGGTTCATTGGCCACACGCCAGATCTGGTCACTGGAGTTTGGGTAGGCTGTGAGGACCGTGCCGCACACTTCAGAACAATTGTTGAAGGACAGGGCGCATCCATGGCGTTGCCTATCTGGGCACTTTACATGAAACAAGTGTATGAAGACCCCAAATTGGAAATATCCAAAGGGCCGTTTGAGAAACCCGAAAGCGGTGTTGACGTTGAGCTTGATTGCGAGAAATACGATAAAGTGAAGGCTAAGACTTTAGATAGCCGATCAGACCCATATCAATTCGATTAAATGAACAAAGTAGTTAGCGGCCCCAAAGCGGCCTTGCAAGGATTGGAAGACGGAATGACCCTTATGTTGGGTGGTTTCGGGCTTTGCGGAATACCGGAAAATGCCATTGCCGAAATGGTAAGAATGGAAGTGAAAGACCTTACCTGTATTTCCAACAATGCGGGGGTCGATGATTTCGGGCTTGGCCTGCTATTGCAGAAGCGCCAGATCAGAAAAATGATATCTTCCTATGTTGGCGAGAACGACCTTTTTGAAAGGCTGATGCTGAGTGGCGAATTGGAAGTTGATCTTATCCCGCAAGGCTCATTGGCGGAGCGCTGCAGGGCCGGAGGTGCAGGAATCCCGGCATTCTTTACGCCAGCTGGTTACGGAACCGAAGTGGCTGAGGGTAAAGAAGTGCGCGAATTCAACGGAAAGCCGCACATTTTGGAGTCTGCACTTACGGCAGATTTCGCCATTGTAAAAGCGTGGAAAGGAGATCATTTTGGTAACCTTATCTACAAAGGCACGGCAAGAAACTTCAACCCCATGATGGCCATGGCAGGAAAGATAACAGTGGCGGAAGTTGAAGAGCTGGTGGAGCCAGGCGAACTGGATCCGAATTTCATACACACGCCTGGAATTTTCGTCAATCGTATCTACCAAGGAGAGAAGTTTGAGAAGCGGATTGAGCAACGAACCGTCCGACCAAAGCCTTAAGCTTGATATCTGAAAGAACAGAACGCTTGCTGACCTGGGCGCTAGCTGGCGGCCTGTTTCTGTATGTTCTGTTTCGGGCCATTCTGGTTCCCATTACTTACGATGAAGTCACCACGTTCTTCCGATACATTAATCTAGGGCATTATTGGCCAGGAGATGGACTTTGGGACGCCAACAACCATATTCTCAATTCATTTCTAAGCATCTGGTCGTTTCGGGTATTTGGAGTTGATGAGGTTTGGCTCAGACTGCCCAATGTGCTGGCTTCTATGATCTACCTGGCCGCAGCAGTTGGGCTGAGTTCTCTCATCGCCAATAAGCGACTTAAATGGTTGCTGTTGCTAGCGCTCTGCTGCAACCATTTTGTGTTGGAGTTCTTTGCGGTTTCACGCGGATATGGGCTGTCGATGGCGCTGTTGCTTCTCTCGATTTTATTCCTTTACAAGTGGTCTATAAACTCAGGCCTGACCGAGCTTTTTATGGCTCTGGCGGCCATACAGTTGGCCACACTAGCAAACCTTTCTCTTTTGACAGTAAACCTATTGATAGTGCTTTGGGTTGTCGGGTGGCTATTACTAAAAACAAGAACCAAATTGATTCCGTCTTTTCTGATGCTGGCAGTTTCAGGATGGTGTGTCAAATGGTTTGTCGAATTATCATTCGAATACAAAGAAAGAGGGCTGCTGTACTATGGATCAGGTTCTGGCATCTGGGATTCGATGTTGCTATCATTGGCAGGGCAAGGATTTCCTGGAGTTGAGTCCGCTTTCCCTTTTGTAGCGGCAGGAATTGTGCTTGTTCTTTCGGTTGTAACGGTAATACACATCCTCAAGAATGGTCTTGAAGAGCGGATACTATTCGCCTACTTGTTCTTTGGTGCACTGATGGCGGTTGTTTTCATGCATCATTTTATGGGCGTCAATTATCCAGAAGACCGAGTTGCCATGCATTTCCTTGTTCTTGCTCCTGTGGCAGTCGTTTTTCTGGTTGATAAGCTGCTTTCAACGGACATCGAACGTAAATCCTCTGTGGTCCTCATGTTTGCATCGCTGCTGTTGCTGATTTTTCCGATCAACATGGCCCTCTCTGCAAACCTTACTCGCGTTAGGTTGTGGAAGGAAGATGCCTGCGCCAGGTCGTTTTATGAAACAATCCTTAAAGAATCTGAAGAGTCTGGAACAACGCCAACTATTGCAGGCTACCGTTTAAGAGACCTGCCACTTTACTACTACGGGTTCAAGAACAACCATCCAATAACGGTCATTCAGGACATTGCCTACAGAGGAGATGAAGCAGATTATCAATATGCGCTGCTTAGCGAAGACGGCCTGTGGGATAAGTATGAGAAAATAGGCTTCAACAAGGCTGCAGGGCTGCACCTTTTGAAGAGAAAGAAACCTCAACTCCAAACCTTATGGGCAGAAAGAACCACAGGGCCTCACACCTTGAATTCAGAACCGTATACGGTCTTTTTTGAGTCTGATATCGACTCGATGGTTGGCAAAGACCTCGTTTGGGAAATAGAATTGGAAATGCCCGCCATTGACAAACCATTTTTAGCATGGATAACTACTGATATCTCAACATCCGAAAATGAAAACCTGATGTTGGAAACTATAGTTCTCGATTGGCTCAAACCCACATGGCAAGAAGGGGAGTTGCTCAGACAGAAGATTCTGATGCCGAATATTCCGGAAGGGGCATCGCATATCAAGTTGTATTTCTGGAACATTGAGCAAAAGCCCATTGCACTTGGTGAGGCTCGCGTAAAGCTCATTGAATTAGCGCAAGACGAACCTACAAATTGAGCCCTCGATAAAGACTATTTTTAACCGCGCAAACAATAACCTGCACAAATGCTCTCCAAAGAACAGATCGCTCAACGCATTGCCAAAGAATTGAAGGATGGATATTATGTCAACCTCGGAATTGGAATACCAACCTTGGTGGCTAACTATATTCCTGAGGGAATTGAGGTTGAATTCCAGTCGGAAAATGGGATTTTGGGCATGGGACCTTTTCCATACGATGGTGAGGAGGATGCTGATCTGATCAATGCGGGAAAACAGACCATTACTGCACGGGCAGGAGCGGTTTTCTTTGATTCCGCCACCAGCTTTGCCATGATAAGAGGGCAGCACGTGCAGTTAACCGTTCTAGGTGCCATGGAAGTGGCCGACAATGGAGACATAGCCAATTGGAAAATTCCAGGGCGCATGGTGAAAGGAATGGGAGGAGCAATGGACTTGGTGGCATCTGCAGACAACATCATCGTTGCCATGATGCACACCAACAAAGCAGGAGAATCTAAGTTGTTGAAGAAATGTACGTTGCCTATCACTGGCGTTCAATGCGTGAAACGGGTGGTGACGAACATGGCTGTTCTGGACGTAACGCCTGATGGTTTCAAGCTTATTGAGCGAGCACCAGGAATCAGTGTTGAAGAGATCAAGAATGCAACAGAAGGAAGGCTGGTGGTAGAAGGAGAGATTCCTGAGATGACCTTCTAATGAACCTTTCTATTGTAATACCCATCTACAACGAAGAGGAGAACATCCAGCCTCTTTTTGACCGTTTACGAAGCACCATTGTCGAAAACAATCTTTTCCCAACGGAACTCATTTTTGTAGACGATGGCTGTAAGGACCGTTCTTTAGAAAAAGTCCGTGGACTGAAGCCGCAAGAAGGCATAACGATACGACTTATTGAACTGAGCCGAAATTTTGGTCATCAGATCGCTGTTACAGCAGGTCTTGACCACAGCACAGGAGACCACGTTGTGATCATTGATGCAGACCTTCAAGACCCACCAGAACTCATCCCTGAACTGCTTCAGAAAATACATGAAGGAAACGATGTTGTCTATGCCAGAAGAAGGAATAGAAAAGGGGAATCGTGGTTGAAAAGGGCAACGGCAAAATGGTTTTACCGATTGCTTTCAAGAATAACCAGCGTACCGATTCCTGTTGACACAGGCGATTTTCGGGTTATCAGCAGAAGAGTTGTGAATGTCCTGAATCAGATGCCTGAAAGGGAGAAGTTTCTTCGCGGACAGATTGCTTGGATAGGCTATGACCAAACGTTTGTGGAGTATGACAGAGACGAACGTTTAAGCGGAGATACCGGGTACACGTGGGGCCGAATGATTGGTCTTGCATTGGATGGCATCACGTCTTTTTCCAACTTTCCTCTGAAGGTGGCCACCATCTCCGGTTTCATAATGTCATTCGTGTCCTTTTTGCTCATGCTGTATGCGCTATATTCGCGCTTTATTCTTAAAGTGTACGAACCCGGTTGGACCTCATTGATGCTAAGTGTTCTCTTTATTGGAGGCATACAGTTGGTGTCAATCGGTATTATAGGAGAGTACATTGGAAGAATAAGTAATAACGTGAAACAGCGCCCGCTGTACCTCATCAAAGACGAAAAGACCATAGAGCCGTAATCGTGAGTTTCAATAAGCTTTCCATCGTAATTCCTGCCTACAATGAGGCAAAGACCATTCACCTCATTCTTAACAAGATCAAAGAGGTTGAACTTGTTCATGGCATCAAAAAGGAGCTGATCATTGTTAATGACTGTTCTTCAGACAATTCCATCGAGGTTATCGAGAAATACAAGGCAGACAATCCAGAAATGGACATACAACTGTTTTCTCAGCCAAAGAACATGGGCAAGGGAGCCGCTCTTCATAAAGGGATTGAATTGGCCACAGGAGAATACCTGTTGATTCAGGACGCTGACTTGGAGTATGACCCACGTGAATACAACGACCTTTTGAAGCCCGTGGTAGAAGGAAATGCAGACGTTGTTTACGGTTCCAGATTCTTGGGTGGCAACCCGCACCGCATCCTGTTCTTCTGGCATACCATCGGAAATCAGTTTCTAACGTTTCTGTCAAACATGTTCACCAACCTGAATCTGACCGATATGGAAACGTGCTACAAACTCTTTAACACCAAAATGGTGCAGAGTTTGAAACTGAGGGAAAACCGCTTCGGTTTTGAACCAGAAGTAACGGCCAAGATCAGTCGCATTCCAAACATCAGAATATACGAGGTTGGTATTTCCTACTATGGTAGAACCTACGAAGACGGAAAGAAGATCGGGGCCAAAGATGGGTTCCGCGCCATTTATTGTATTCTGAAGTATAATATCTTCAGCAGGTAGAATTACCTGATTTGAAGTTAGAACGTCTCATTCTTCTTGTCTTTGTTGGACTAACGGTCTTTGCCGGGCTTACCCGGTGGCAGACCCTTTCTGAGAAGCCGCTGATCATGACAGATGGTCAAGGTTACTACGCATACCTGCCAGCTGTTTTCATCTATCACGATCTTCAATTCAACTTTGTTGATGAGATAAACGAGCGGTATTATCCTGAGGACAAGCGGGCCCGGTTTGTGGTGCCGACCGATTCTGGAAACGTGAATAAGTACTTCGTGGGAACCGCGGTTGTACAGGCCCCTTTCTTTTTGGCTGCCTGCGTGGTCACCTGGTTCACCGAGCACCCGACCGATGGTTATTCGGCTCCGTTTCAGCTTTTCGTAGGACTGGCGGCATTGTTCTATCTATTGTTTGGTTCCTTTTTTCTGTTGAGGGTGCTGGAAGAACTAGGTTACGGCAAAGGCGTTGTCGCTTCGGTTCTGCTGCTGCTGGTTTTCGCCACTAACCTGCTGTTCTACACCCTGTATGAGCCATCCATGTCGCACGTGTACTCGTTCTTCACGGTATCAGCGTTCTTTTATTTTGGCAGAAGAACGCTGGTTGAAGCCAGCACAAGAGCAGTACTGGCTGCGGCCCTATTTCTCGGCCTTACGGTTTTAATTCGCCCCATCAATGGATTGATACTTCTTGGATTACCCATGGTCTCGGGTGGCTTTACAGGAATGCTCAACGGCATTGAATTGCTTTTTCAAAGGAAGAAGGTTCTGCTTATAGGAGTGTTGGCCGTAATCGCAATAGTGTCGATTCAGCCACTCGTGTATCTGTTACAAACAGGGAAACCATTCGTTTGGTCTTATCAGGAAGAAGGCTTCAATTTTCTTTCGCCTGAGTTGTATAATGTGCTTTTCAGTTACCGAAAGGGGCTTTTCGTTTACTGTCCGGTTCTGATAATTGCCGTATTGGGAACAATAGCGGGTGCGTTTAGGAGAAAGCCGGGTTTGGTGGAGGGTGGTTTCTTTTTGGGGCTGATCTCTTGGGTCATCGCTTCTTGGTGGATGTGGTACTATGGCGGAAGCTACGGCCACAGGGCTTTCATAGAGTTCTACCCGATTTTTGGCATTGGGCTAGCTTACGCGCTTTCAAAAGGGGTAGGGTTTCTAGGACCTAAGTTGCTTATCGTTTCAATTCCACTTTGGATCGCATTGCAGATGGTTCAGACATACCAGTACGTCAACCACATTATTCCGTTTGATAATATGAGCAAGGAAAAATACTGGAACCTGTTTTTGAGAACAGGAGACGACCTGCGTTGGTATTACAGTGGCTATCCTGGCGAGGATTCGTACAGAGCAATAGACAGCCTGTTGTTACAACATGATATGGAACAGACCCTTGGCTGGGGCAACGAAGACCAATTCGTATCAGAACATCCTCATTCGGGCGTTTCTACCGCTAAAATGGAGGCGCACCATCAATACGGCATTACCCTCAGAAAAAATGTTGTTGAACTGCCAGAAGGTATCAACACGGTTCGTGTTAGCACATGGGTTCGGCCTTCCTCTCGAAAAACAGACCTCTCTTTGGTTTGCGCCATCGAAGACTCACTCGGCCAATCGTACTTCTGGAGAAGTTATCCACTACGCCCTCAGTTTGATGGCGTCAATCAGTGGTCTTGGGTCACGGCATTGTTCAAGTGCGGGGTTCCAAGATCTGCAACAGACCGATTTGTGGTGTACCCCATGCGCTCAGATGGTTCAGTGCTTTATGTAGATGATTTCGAGGTAAGCTTTATCAAAGCACAATAAAAGAACTGATGGTTTCGGCTGAGCCGAGCATTGCATTCAGCAAATGCTAATCTAGCTTCAAAACAGCCATGAAAGCCGATTGCGGCACCTCAACGTTACCCACCTGTCGCATGCGCTTTTTACCCTTCTTTTGCTTCTCAAGGAGTTTACGCTTACGCGTGATATCACCACCATAACATTTGGCGGTAACGTCTTTTCGTACGGCTTTTACAGTTTCTCGAGAAATGATCTTAGCGCCAATGGCTGCTTGAATGGCAATATCGAACTGTTGCCTTGGAATGAGCTCCCGCAACTTGGCGCAGATCTTCTTGCCCAACGTAAAAGCGTTATCCTGATGGATGAGGGCAGACAGAGCGTCTACCTGATCTCCATTCAGGAGGATGTCGATTTTAACAAGCTTGCTCTGCTTGTAGTCAATGGGTTGATAATCGAATGAGGCATATCCACGCGAGACAGACTTTAGTTTATCGTAGAAATCAAAAACGATTTCTCCCAGCGGCATCTCAAACTGAAGCTCAACACGGTCGCTGGTCAGATATATTTGGTTTTTCAACACCCCGCGCTTTTCAATACAAAGCGTCATGATGACACCAACATATTCCGCTTTGGTTATGATCTGTGCCGCGATGTAAGGCTCTTCAACATAATCCAACTTGCTTGGATCTGGAAGGTCAGAAGGGTTGTTGACAATGATCTTCTCATCCTTCTTGGTGTAAGCATAGTACGATACGTTCGGCACGGTGGTGATCACCGTCATATCGAACTCCCGCTCCAAGCGCTCCTGGATGATTTCCATGTGGAGCATACCGAGGAATCCACAACGGAAACCAAAACCCAGAGCAGCAGAGCTCTCTGGCTCGTAGGTAAGCGAAGCATCGTTCAGCTGCAACTTCTCCATACTGGCGCGCAGTTCTTCGTAATCCTCCGTGTCAACGGGATAAATCCCAGCAAAGACCATCGGCTTTACGTTCTCAAAACCTTGAATGGCCTGAGCACATGGGCGCTCAACTGTGGTGATCGTATCTCCAACCTTTACCTCAACCGCGGTCTTGATTCCTGAAATGATGTAGCCCACATTTCCGGTTTTCAACTCATTCTTGGGTTCTGGTTTCAGCTTTAAAATGCCGATCTCATCTGCATAATACTCCTTTTTGGTATTGACAAACTTTACTTTTTCACCCTTATTCAGGGAGCCATTCACCACTTTGAAATACGCAATGATACCACGAAAAGGATTGAAAACAGAGTCAAAGATCAATGCCTGAAGTGGAGCATCAGGGTCACCAACAGGGGCAGGCACGCGTTCTACAATTGCTTCTAGAATCTCTGGAACACCAAGACCCGTTTTACCACTGGCCGCAAGAATTTCATCCCTATCGCACCCAAGAAGGTCAACAATCTGGTCTTTCACCTCTTCCGGGTTGGCGCTATCAAGGTCGATTTTATTAAGCACCGGAATGATTTCAAGATCATGCTCCAGTGCCAAATACAGATTGGAAATGGTCTGTGCTTGAATCCCTTGAGCCGCATCAACAATCAGCAACGCACCTTCGCATGCGGCAATAGCACGAGAAACCTCATAAGAGAAATCAACGTGCCCCGGTGTGTCAATAAGATTGAGCGTGTAGTTTTCTCCGTTCAGATTGTAAGCCATCTGAATGGCGTGGCTTTTAATGGTGATACCACGCTCTCGCTCCAGGTCCATGTCATCAAGAAGTTGGTCTTGCTTCTCACGGCTGGTTACGGTCTGTGTTTCATCCAGCAACCGATCGGCAAGCGTACTTTTCCCGTGGTCAATATGGGCAATGATGCAGAAGTTGCGGATGTTTTTCATTTGCGGCAAAAGTAGTCAGTTCGCGCAGCTTGAATACATAAAAAAAGCACCTCTTGAGAGATGCTTTCGTTTTGGTTGTTGGCCCACTAGGGCTCGAACCTAGACTCTTCTGAACCAAAATCAGACGTGTTGCCAGTTACACCATGGGCCAAAACGGGCGGCAAAAATAAGAAAGATTAACACTGACGCAAACAACTTTCGTGCGTATTAATCCGTCAGGTGGCTGATATATTCCTAAATTCGGCATCGCTTTAAAACAGCCTTTATGAGCACATACAGATTAGCAAACAACGTAGTTGGATGGCTGGTGTTTTTCATCGCCTCTTTCGTTTACGTTTCAACAATAGAACCTACGGCAAGCTGGTGGGATTGCGGAGAGTACATCTCTGCCTCTTATAAATTAATGGTAGGGCACGAACCAGGAGCACCGATGTTCCAGATGATAGCCAGATTTTTTGCCCTTTTTGCTGGTGATGACGTAACTCAGGTAGCCCGATGGGTGAATACCATGTCGGCACTGGCCAGTGCGTTCACTATTCTGTTCTTGTTCTGGTCAATAACACACTTTGCCAAGAAGTTGGTTGTTGGAAAGGATGGTGATGAAAACAACTTGGCCAACATTATTGCTGTGATGGGCAGTGGTGTTGTTGGCGCGTTGGCATTCACGTTTTCAGATTCGTTCTGGTTCTCAGCTGTTGAAGGAGAGGTTTATGCCCTTTCTTCGATGTTCACTGCGCTGGTATTCTGGGTCATTCTGAAATGGGAAACCGTGGCAGATGAGCCGCATGCCGACCGTTACATTGTGCTCATAGCCTTGCTTTTCGGAATGTCTATCGGGGTTCACCTACTGAACCTGTTGGCCATCCCGGCAATCACGTTCGTTTATTATTTCAAGAAGTTCAAGCCAACAATGGCAGGGTTCCTCGTCACCGGATTTGTTTCCTTGGCGCTATTGGTGTTTGTTCAGTACGGAATCATTCCTTACGTAGTAAAGGTTGCTGCTTGGTTTGAGTTGCTTTTCGTCAACACGGCAGGTCTTCCGTTCAACTCGGGCCTTTACTTCTATCTGGTCGTCTTGGCCGGAGCAATTGTATTTGGGCTATACTACACCAAAAAACAAGGAATGGTATCGGCCAATACGGCCATTCTAAGTTTAATGATGTTGCTTGTGGGCTACTCGGCCTACACCTTAACGGTAGTGCGCTCAGTTGCCAATCCACCAATGGACGAGAGTAATCCTGACAACGTTTTTGCGCTGCAATCATATCTGAATCGTGAGCAGTATGGAGACCGACCATTGTTTTATGGTCAATACTTCAATGCCGAATACACCGGAAAAGAAGATGGAGGTAAAATTTACCATCAAGCTGAAGATTCATATGATGTGATCGGAAGGAAATCTGTAGCCAAGTACGACTCAAAATTGAGCGGACTGTTCCCAAGAATGTACAGCAACCAGAGTCATCATATTGATGAATACAAAAGCTGGACAGGAGCAAAGGGAGGCAACGTAAAACCGACTTTCGGAGAGAACATGGCCTTCCTGTTCAAGTATCAGATAGGACATATGTATCTGAGATACTTCATGTGGAACTTTGCTGGAAGACAGAACGACATTCAAGGACATGGAGAGATCAACCAAGGAAATTGGATAAGCGGCATCGGCTTTATTGATGAAATGCGCTTAGGCCCTCAGGATAATCTGCCTATTTCCATGACCTCCAACAAGGCCCATAATAAGTTCTACATGTTGCCACTTATTCTCGGTTTGATAGGATTTGTTTTCCAATATACCAGAGACAAGGAGAGTGCTTGGCTGGTGGGTCTAATGTTCCTTATGACCGGATTGGCCATTGTGGTTTACCTGAATCAGTATCCGTTTCAGCCAAGAGAGCGAGACTACGCATATGTGGGGTCGTTTTACGCCTTTGCCATGTGGATAGGATTGGGCGTTGCGGCCATATTTGATGCGCTGAAGCAAAAGGCGCCAGCGATGGTTTCGGCAGGACTGGCCAGCGTGCTGTGTTTGGTGGCTCCTGGAATCATGGCAGCAGAAGGATGGGACGACCACGACCGTTCTGATAGGTACGCGGCCAGAGATATTGCGGTCAACTATTTGGAAACATGCGCTCCGAATGCCATTCTATTCACCAACGGAGATAACGACACGTTCCCATTGTGGTATGCACAGGAGGTGGAAGGTGTAAGAACGGACATCAGGGTGGTTAACCTCAGTCTATTCAATACCAATTGGTACATCGATCAATTAAGAAGGAAGGCCTACGAAGCAGACCTTCTTCCTTTCAGGTTTTCTGAAGACGCCCTTTTGGGAGAAAAACGACTACAAATTCCAATATATGACCGAAAAATCCCAGGTTATGTTGAGTTGGATGAGGTGTTGGACTTCGTTGCCAAGGATGATAAACAATTCATGCTACAGACGCGTGTTGGCGATTTCAATTATATCCCAACGGCCAACGTAAAACTGACAATAGATTCGGCACAGGTTATCAAAACAGGAACAGTAAGACCAGATCAAGCAGACCGCATTGTAAAGGAGATGCAATGGAAATTAAAGGGTTCCTCCATCACCAGAAACCACTTGATGGTACTGGACATTATTGCGCAAACCAATTGGGAACGCCCGATCTATTTTGCAGTAACGGTTGGTGGAGACAACTACCTGGGTCTGCAGAAGTATTTCCAAATTGAAGGATTGGCTTACAGGTTGGTGCCGATTGAAAGCAACAACCGAGATGGGCAAACGGGCGAGGTCAACACGGAAGCCATGTATGAGAACATGGTCAACAAATTCCAGTGGGGTAATATGCACAAACCGGAGGTGTATCACGGTACTGAAACGGAGCGCATGTCGCTTAATTACCGCAGCATGTTTGCTCGTTTGGCAAACGCGCTGATTGCTGAAGGAGACAGTGCTAAAGCGCTGAAAACATTGGACAGATGTATGGAAGCGATTCCGAATGAGTCCATATTGATGAATTTCTCTGGAGCAGGTTTGGCCGAAGGCTACTACAAATTGGGCGAGTTTGAGAAGGCCAATGAAATAGCGCGCCAGTTGATGGATGTCTACAGTCAGGAGATGGAATATTACTTGAGCTTGGACCGAAACCAGGTCAAGCGTTTGGGTAACGAACCGGATATAGCCATGTCTGTACTTCAGAAGTTGTTGATTCTGGCAAGAGTTCATAAACAGGATGAGCTTCTGGATGAATTAGAGGCAAGGTTTGATGCGATTGAGACCAAATACGTCTCTTCGCCATTGTCTCGATAATCGAGGCCTATGAAATGGTATCTAATAAGGCCGCCACGCATTTATAGGTGGTTGTTCTCGGAGGCCATTTTTCGCGGGCCGAAAGAGAAGAATACGGTGTACCTGACCTTTGATGATGGGCCACATCCAGAGGCAACGGACCACGTGTTGCGCGTCTTAGAATCGCACGGTGTAAAAGCCACCTTTTTTCTGTTGGGAAAGAACGCTAAGAAATACGCTGAATTGGTAAACCGAATAAGGAAAGAAGGTCATATGACCGCTAACCACGGGATGAATCATTTGAACGGTTGGAATACTGACACATCAACCTACTTGGATGACGTTCAGAAAGGAGAGGAGCAGATCGGCTCGGCAGTTTTCAGGCCACCTTATGGAAAGCTTGGATATTTGCAGTATCTGCGGTTAAGGAAAAAAGTGAAGATCGTCTTCTGGGATGTGATCTCTGGAGATTTTGACGAACAGGCTGACGGAAACCAAGTGGTCAGAAACGTCCTGACCAAAACAAGGAGTGGAAGCATCATTGTAATGCACGATAGCAGAAAGGCGCTGCCCAACCTAAAGGCTTCACTTAACGAGATAATTACGCAACTGAGCGAAAAGGGCTTCAGTTTCGGAACCATCGACAACCTATTAGAGCACAAGATTGTTTAGTTTAGCAACAGCGAATTCACGTGGATAGTTGGCACAAACATAAGAGGCGGGAAAAGATCAGGAACAACATTATGATAGTGTTGGCCATCATCCTCGTCATACTCAATATTATCGTCTATTTCTCGAGGTGATCAGCGCCCTTTGAAATCGGCTTTGCGCTTCTCGATGAAAGCGGAGGCCCCCTCCACAAAATCCTCCGTTTCGCAGCACTCTCCGAATTTGTCTATTTCAAATTGCAACCCGTTTACCCCATCGGTAAAGTAAGCATTGCCGCATTCAATGACCTTGGCAATGGCCAAAGGCGCTTTTGTGGCTATTTTCTGAAGGATCTCCGCGCATTTTCCAAGCAGCTCTTCATTGGCAACAACATGGTTCACCAACCCTAAACGCAATGCCTCATCTGCCTTTATCATGTCTGCTGTCATGAGCAGCTCCATGGCTTTTCCTTTACCAATGAGCTGAATAAGCCGTTGAGTTCCACCATACCCGGGAATGAGTCCGAGGTTGACCTCCGGCTGGCCGAACCGCGCGTTCTCATTGGCAACCCTCATGTGGCATGCCATTGCTAACTCGCAACCACCACCCAATGCAAAACCGTTAACCGCAGCGATAAACGGTTTTGGAGAATTTTCTATCGCATTGAAAACATCTTGGCCCCGAGAAGCCAGACGCACACCTTCGGCCTTGGTTAATCCTGAGAATTCCGAAATATCGGCACCTGCAACAAAGGCTTTTTCTCCCGCCCCGGTTATGATAACACCGGTAATTTCATCGTTTGAGTACACGTCTTTTACTGCAGCATCAAGGTCATCAAAAACACCTTTACTCAAAGCATTGAGTTTGTGGGGTTGGTTGATGGTGATCGTCAGAATGCCGTTTTCGATAGAAGTCAGGATGTTTTCGTAAGCCATTTTCTGTTCAATTTTAGGATGTTTCAAATGTAGGAATTAGCTGTGGGCGACATGGATATAACCGTATGAAAGTTGGCGGAATTTCAGACCTTTGCGGCTACAAATCGGACACACTTTATGAATATTCTATTGATCGGATCGGGGGGAAGGGAACATGCCCTAGCGTGGAAACTGAGCCAAAGCCAGAGAATCTCGAAACTTTTCATCGCCCCGGGCAATGCCGGAACGAAGAACGTGGGCACCAATGTTGATTTGGACCCACAGAATTTTGAAGCGGTCAGAGACTTTGTCAGAGGCAATGGAATTCATATGGTGGTGGTTGGTCCGGAGGCACCGCTAGTTGCGGGAATCGTAGACTATTTCCAGCTGGAGCCAACGCTGAAGTACATTCCTGTTATTGGCCCATCAAAACAAGGGGCTAGGTTGGAAGGAAGTAAAGAATTCTCGAAAGAATTCATGATGCGGCATAACATTCCAACGGCCAAGTATGGCTCGTTCACGGCAGATAGTTTGGAACAGGGTTTTGAGTTTCTAGAAACACTTTCGTCTCCTTATGTTCTAAAGGCAGACGGGCTGGCAGCAGGAAAAGGAGTTTTGATCTGTGATGAGTTGGTGGAGGCAAGGATTGAACTGACCTCCATGTTGGTGGAGCACAAGTTCGGGTCGGCATCAGACAAGGTTGTCATCGAAGAATTCTTGAAAGGAATTGAACTGTCTGTGTTCGTTCTCACCGATGGTAAGAATTACAAGATTCTCCCATCTGCTAAAGATTATAAGCGAATTGGCGAAGGGGATACCGGATTGAACACGGGCGGAATGGGGGCTGTATCTCCCGTGCCTTTTGCAGACCAGGACTTCATGAATAAGGTAGAGCAGCGTATCGTTAAACCAACCATAAAAGGGCTTGCTCAGGATGGAATTGATTATCGTGGCTTTGTGTTCATCGGTTTGATGAATGTGAAAGGAGACCCATTCGTTATTGAGTATAATGTTAGAATGGGCGACCCTGAAACAGAAGTGGTTATTCCAAGGATCAAGACCGATCTGGTTGATCTTTTTGAGGCTGTTGCCGATCAGTCTTTGGACAGAGTGCAGCTTCAGGTTGATGATAGAACCGCATGCACTGTGATGTTGGTTTCAGACGGATATCCAGGGGCGTACCAAAAAGGCCGACAAATAGGCGGGTTGGACAAGGTGAAAGACAGTGTTGTTTTTCACGCAGGAACAAAAGATGACAATGGCAACGTGCTGACCAACGGAGGTCGGGTGTTGGCCATCACATCATATGGAGAAAGTATAGGCGAAGCGTTGGAGCAATCTTACGCCAATGCGCAGATAGTAAGCTACGAAGGGAAATATTTCCGAACAGATATCGGATTCGACCTAAAGAATTAGCGATTCGTCACCTCGCTTTTCTCGTATCCCATCAACTTAACGGTCCAGTATACCAAGGCGAGGGCAATAATGATGATCAACAGGTAGTTGAAGTTATTGCCACCAGCTTTTAGCACGTCAAATGAGAACATGAAAAGGGATTCGATCGGTGCTAGAAATTCTTGCAAGTTCATCTCGTAACGATTTATGCGGCAAATATATCCAATATTTGAAACGGCATAGCCCAACATTCTCATGCTTACAGCAATCATTCGTTCTGATACAATTGTAGGCCTGCTTCTGGCTTACCTGATATCTGCCGCTTTGGTTGGCTGCTTGTGGTTTATGGGGGTAAGCGGATCATCCGTTACAGAACTGCTTCTTACCCATTGGGCTTTCAGTTGGACAGAAAATGGAGGCACAGGTGTTGTGCTGCTTAGTACGGTTCTTTTGGCCGGGACGGCCGTTTTTGCCCGAGTGAGGTTCAGGGAGATCAAAGAGACCTTGGGCGGCAGAAACCTTTCAATGTTGGCCATGGTTTCCATTATCGCAACTCAAGCAAATGTGTTGTTTTTCAGGCCAGATGTGCTTGTTGCCAACCTGGTTCTGGTAGCAGTATTCATGCTCATTTTCTACACGTACAAAAAGGAGTCGGCCCTCTCAGAGATCTTTCATGTCGGCTTAGGAATAGGGCTGGCCAGCTTGTTCGTGGGCCAAAGTGTCATGCTGGTTCTTTCTGTGGCGTTTTCATTGCTTATGCTCCGATCGGGAAACATAAAAGAGTGGATAGTTTTTCTGCTTGGCCTGGTAATGACGGCTGTTTTTATGGCGCTGGTCGTGGTTTGGACCGAAGAACCAGTGCTTTCATTTCAACGGACCATTCAAAGCTCTTGGCTGGCCTCTGTTTCCACATCGCGCCTTAGCATTGGTCATATTGTGTTGCTGATGATGGTTTTCCTTTCCATGAGCAAAGCCCTGTCAAACATTACAGCAGGAACCGTACACCTGAGAAATATATCGTTGGTAAACCTCGGCTGGATTTTTGGCGTGGCGTTAATGATACTTATACTGGGGGTGGATTGGCGAGCAGGGTTGGTTTTGGCGGCTTTTCCGCTTTCCAATCTGATGGCCCAATTCATTGAATCTATGAACCGCTGGTGGATTGCCGACCTGTTGTTGCTGGCGCTGATAACAGCACCGATCTTCAGTATCCTATGGCCGATTTGAGTCTGCCAAGAACATCATCGGCCACCGGCTTGGCTTTCTGAGCGCCTTCCAAAAGAAATTTCTCAATCAATTCAGGCTGTGCAATGAGCTTGTCAAAACGCTTCCGTTCTTCTGCAAACTCCTCCAGAATCAATTCAAAGAAAGCCTGCTTGGCATGGCCGTAACCATAATTGCCACCCAGGTAATTCTGACGCATTTCCACGATCTGACTTTCCGAAGCAAGCAGGCTGTAAAGCGCGAAGGCGTTACAGGCATCAGGGTCTTTTGGCTCCTCCATCGGAGTGCTGTCAGTAACAATTCCCATTACCTGTTTTCGAAGCTGTTTTTCGGGAAGAAAGACATCAATGAAGTTGTTGTAAGACTTGCTCATTTTGCGGCCATCCGTGCCTGGAATGACCATCACTTCTTCGCTGATCTTTGATTCTGGAATCACTAAAATCTCCTTCTTCAATTGATGATTCACGGAACGGGCAATGTCTCGCGTCATCTCCAAGTGTTGTTTCTGGTCTTTCCCAACGGGAACAATATTCGCATCGTACATCAAAATGTCGCAGGCCATCAAAACTGGGTAAATGAAAAGCCCTGCATTCACATCCGCCAGATTCTCAGATTTATCTTTGAATGAATGCGCATTTGCCAACATAGGGTATGGCGTAAAACAGTTCAGGTACCAGGTCATTTCAGTCACCTGCGGGATATCTGACTGTCGGTAGAAAACCACTTTATCCGTATCCAAACCACAAGCCAACCAAGCAGCGGCCGTTGCCAATACGTTTTCTTTGCGAAGGTTTGCGTCTTTGATGGTTGTGAGCGAGTGGAGGTCGGCAATAAATAGGAACGCCTCATTCTTCGGGTCGTTAGCCAGCTCAATTGCTGGACGAATTGCCCCAAGAATGTTTCCCAAATGTTGTCTTCCCGAACTCTGAATTCCCGTAAGTACTCTCGCCATGTTTAGTCGTTTGATGACAGATGCCAAAAGTAGAGGTAACCTCCCGATGCATCAAGCCTTACATTTGAAGCATGTCCAAGATCTTTTGGCCACTGAAAATACTCTGGCGAGGATGGTTCTTCGCGGCAGCATTCATCACGCTCTTGCCGCTGTTTCCGTTCTTCTACTATTTCGTGCATCGCGAGCAGCACTTCAGAAAAGCCATGTTTTTGAAGCGCGTTTGGGCTCGCATGCTCAGTTTGGCCACAGGCACGTGGTGCCAAGTGGAGGTTGAGGAACCGCTGGTCGATGGACAACCATATGTCATCGTTCCGAACCATGTTTCGTTTCTCGACATCGTACAATCGTACATTGCCATTCCTGTTTATTTCCATTCCATGGGAAAAGTTCAGCTGGGCCGATGGTGGTTCTTCAACATCTTCTTCCATAAGATGAACATCCTCATCGACCGAACCAATCTGCGCGCTTCTTACAACTCGTATCAGCGTGCGGCAGACGACCTCAAAAAAGGCATTCCGATTCTGGTCTATCCAGAGGCCATTATTCCAGACGATACGCCCAAAATGCTCCCGTTCAAGAACTCACCGTTCAAGATCGCTATTGACGCGCAAGTTCCCGTTGTTCCCGTTACTTTTGTAGGCGGTTGGAAGTTGCTGCCTGCCAAACCGCATGTGTGGAAAGGTGGACGACCAGGAGGAACGTTCATCAAGATCCACAAGCCGATTCCTTCTGCGGGAATGACCGCGAAGGATGTAACGGAATTGCGAGACAAGGCGCAGGAAGTAATCCGCCAAGAACTGAAACGACATGGATATAACGGATAAAACGGTTGATGAGCTAGCGCACTTGGCGCGGTTGCAGTTTGAGGGCGAGGAAAAAGAGCGCATCAAGAAGGATCTGAACAAGATCTTGACCTTCATGGAGAAGCTGAACGAGCTGGATACCGAAGGTGTGGAACCGCTCATTTACATGTCGGAAGAATTGAATGTGATGCGTAAGGATGAGAAGAAACAGACCATCACGCAGAAGCAAGCACTTAAAAACGCTCCTAAAGCCGATTCAGACTACTTCAAGGTTCCTAAGGTGTTGAAGAATCCAGATGCTGAATAGGGGTTTAGCTCATTAGGGCGTTAGGAGATTAGAAGAAACACAAAAGGGCAATTCCATTATTTGGAATTGCCCTTTCTAATTGGCTAAAAGCCTAATTTCCTAATCGGCTAATCAACAAAACTCGTCAAAAGCACCTTTCAGGTTCTCCGCGATCATCTCCGCTGGGCGGCCCTCAATGTGATGGCGCTCAATGAAATGCACCAAGTTACCGTCTTTGAAAAGTGCAATGCTTGGACTGCTTGGTGGGTAAGGCGCCATGTATTTTCTGGCCTGAGCTACCGCATCTTTGTCAAATCCTGCAAACACGGTGGTTACACGGTCTGGTGTTTTGCTGTGCTTCACGGCCATTTTCATGGCAGGGCGCGCATTTCCCGCGGCACAACCGCAAACCGAATTGATGAAAACCAACGTGGTTCCTTCGGCCTTGATGGCGTTATCTACATCTTCTGGTGTAAGCAACTCATCAACTCCGGCTGAGGTGATGTCCTGCTTCATTGGCATTACTATTTCTGGTGGATACATGTCCGTAATTTTTGATTTAGGCCCACAAAGTTATCGTTTATCTAAACTCATTCTAAATAGATTTGTTCAGCTTTAAAAACGACCATGCATGCGATACAATCTGAGCGAGATAAAGGCGGTAATTGAAGATCGGAGGACCATCATTCCTGAGAACTATTCAACACGTAAAGTGCACAAGGAAATTGTGATGGAATTGCTTGATGCCGCCAAGTGGGCACCCACACATCGGTACACACAGCCGTGGCATTTCAAGGTGTTCATGGGTGAAGGGTTGAAGAAGTTGTCTGATTTCCAATCGGAACTCTATAAGGAAGTAAAGGCCGACAGCTTCGATCAGGAGAAATACGGCAAACTACGCGATCGGCCATTGATGACTTCGGCTATTATCGGCATCTGTATGAAGCGCGATGAAGCCGAACGCGATCCGGAAGTAGAGGAAATTGCCTCTGTTTCAATGGCGGTTCAGAATATGATGTTGGTGGCTGCTGCGCACGGAATTGGTTCTTTTTGGGCGAGTGGAGGCGTTACGTATTGGCCCGAAACAAAGGATTTCATGCAGTTGGGAGAGAAGGACAGGTTCCTCGGCTTTCTTTACCTCGGATATCCGAAAGACGGCTGGCCGCGGAAGACAAGAAGAAAGCCACAGGAATACTTTACCGATTGGGTAGAAAACTAAAACCATCTTATGTATAAGGCATTTCAAGAAGACAACATTTCGCTTAACGAAGCGAAAGAGGCAGCGGAGCGGCTCTCTTTTTATCCAATGATGTTTCAGGCGGCAGTTGCGCTGAACAGAACAGGAATTCTGCTGGCCATTGTTGATGCAGGAAGGAAAGGCATCACGTCAGAAGAATTGGCCAAGAAAACGGGCATTTCACAGTATGGAGTTGAGACATTGCTTGAAGCAGGTTTGAGCCTCAACTTGGTCAAACTCGTGGAACCGTACAAATACAAACTGGGCAAAACGGGTTCGTTCTGGCTGCGCGATAAACAGACCATTGCCAACACGGATTTCATTCAGGACATCTGCTACCCAGGCACTTTTCGACTGGAAGAAGCCATTCGAGAAGAAAAACCTGCTGGTTTGAAGGAACTGGGTGATTGGCCGACCATTTACCACGGACTTTCTCAGCTTCCGAAACGCGAAAAAGACAGCTGGTTCAATTTCGATCATCATTATTCCGATCAGGCGTTTCCACAAGCCAGAGAAGAGGTTTTCAAATTCAAACCGAAATCCATGTTGGATATTGGTGGCAACACAGGAAAGTGGTCGTTTCTGTGCGTAGAAAATGACCCCGATGTGCATATGACCATTGTAGATCTTCCAAGTCAGACAGGGTTGGCAAACCCACGCATCAAAGAGGCTGGTTTGGAACACCGAATTTCAACCCACAATCAGAATGTGTTGGATGATGATTACGAACTACCGAAAAACCAAGATGCTGTTTGGATGAGCCAGTTCTTGGATTGCTTTTCTCCAGAGCAGATCAAGCACATTCTGAGACACGCTAAGGATGCGTTGAACGATGATGGCCGTGTTTTCATCCTCGAAACATTCTGGGATATGCAGGACAGTATGACCGCCACCTATTGTTTGCACGGAACGTCATTGTATTTCACATCAATGGCCAACGGGAACAGCAAGATGTACGACTCGGCCCGCATGAAACAATACGTGGAAGAGGTTGGTTTGGAAGTGGAAAAGATCGTGGAAACGGTCGGGTATTATCATTCACTTATGATCTGTAAGAAGAAATGAGTTGGAAAGACATATTTAGCGGAGGTAAATCCAATGTTCCTTGGAAAAACCTGACCGAGGAAAAACAGATCGCGGAAATCGTAGCGCTTTCTCACGAAAAACCACAACTGATATTTAAGCACAGTACGCGGTGCTCCATCAGCTCCATGGCCAAAGATCGCTTGGAACGCGAATGGAATCTGGAAAACGTAGAACCGTGGTATCTCGACCTGCTTTCGTTCCGCAATGTGTCCAATGCCGTGGCATCGCAATTAGGGGTTCATCACGAATCGCCCCAAGCAGTTTTGTTGAAAGATGGTGTCGTAGTTCACGATAGTTCGCATAATTCCATTTCCGTTTCGGAAATCAGCAACCACGTATCTTAGGGCGAAAATCAGCCCTATGAAATACCTTTTTCCTTTTTTCGTTTTCTCCGTTTTCTCTTGTAGCCAACTACAGCAACCGACTGAGAACTCATCGGCCACAGGCCAAAACTGCGACTACAATAACTTCAAAACACCGGGTGATTACCAATCTGGGGGAGTGAAGATGATAGACCTGAAAGAAGGCTACAAAGTTTGGACAAAGCGCTATGGCAATAGCCCGATGAAGGTGCTCATTCTTCATGGAGGCCCAGCTGGAACGCACGAATATTTGGAAAGCCTCCAAAGCTTTTTCCCGCAGGCGAAGATTGAGTTTTACGAGTACGATCAGCTTGGTTCATACTATTCTGACCAGCCTACGGACACCAGTCTTTACAACATTGAAAGGTTTGTTGAGGAAGTGGAACAAGTGCGCCAAGCATTAGGCCTGAACAAGGACAATTTCATTCTTCTTGGACAAAGCTGGGGCGGCATTCTGGCCATGGAATACGCGCTCAAGTACCAACAGAATATGAAAGGGCTTATTGTGAGTAACATGACAGCCGATTTCCACAAGTACACGGCCTACAACAACAAATTGCGGGAACAACTTCGCCCAAGTTTAGTGGATACTTTGAAGATGTATGAAGATGCGGGCGACTACTCAAACCCTGTTTATCTCGAACTAGTTGAAAAGGAATTCTACGCCAAGCATATTTGCCGCATTTACCCGTTCCCAGAACCTGTTGCTCGCAGTTTCTCCCACTTCAACATGGACGTTTACACCTACATGCAAGGGCCGAGCGAGTTTGTGCCGGGTGGCATCCTGAAAGACTGGAGCGTTTGGGACAGACTGGACGAAATCTCTGTTCCAACACTCATGGTCGGTGCAGAATACGATAGCATGAACCCTGATGAAATGAAAGAAATGGCCACGCTGGTTCAGAATGGCGAAAGCCTGCATTGCCCCAACGGCAGCCACATGTGCTTTTGGGACGACCAAGAGGTTTTCATGGATGGAGTGATTAGCTTTATCCACAACCAATTCGACCAACAACCATGAAAAACCTATTTACCCTTTTGATATTTCTTACTCCGTTAGCGGGCTTCAGTCAGTATGGCGTGCTCGACAGCGATTTTGACGCGGATGGAATCCGTTCATTCGAAATTGGAAACCTAGGTGTTACCCGTGCATATGACGTTGCTGTTCAACCAGACGGGAAAATCATAGTTCTTGGCGAAACAGAGCTTCCGCAACCGGCTGGTCTTTCCTCTTTTGTTATTCGACTGTTTCCTGACGGAAGTACCGATCAGTCTTTTGGTGTAAATGGAGCAGTTGCGATTGCTGGCAATCTGCGACAAATGACAATACAACCTGATGGGAAGATCGTGCTGGTGGGAGCGGGAGAATTCAACAATACTGATGCAGTAGCATTTGTGAGACTGAACGGAGCAGATGGCTCAACTGATGCTTCATTTGGTGTTAGTGGTTCCTATTACATGCCGTTTCCGCAAGGCTCGTTTTTAATGGATGTTGCGCTTCAGTCCGATGGAAAGATTGTGGCCGCAGGATTCACAACAGAATCAGACACAGATGTGCTGTTGGTTCGTTTGACTCAGGACGGAACCCCTGACAATACGTTCAGTTTTGATGGGGTGGTGAAGACGGATGCATCGGGTATTGACCTTGGTTCTGCGCTGGTCATTGGGGCAGATGGTAAGATCACAGTAGCTGGAGCAACTAATAATGATGGCCTGCTCATACGGTATAACGTTGACGGAACATTGGACAACACGTTCGGAAACAGCGGAATTGCGGTTCAAAACCTTGGGATAGGCAGCTCATTGTTCAACGATGTTGTGAATGGTGAGGGAGACAAAATGTACGTCTGTGGTTGGTTTAATGGCGGCCCTAATAAGTCCTTTTTAGTTGCCAAGTTCAATACTGATGGAACGCCAGACGAGTCATTCGGCTCGCTCGGCTATTCCCTGGATGATCTCAGTTTAAATGACGATGATGAGGCCATGGAACTCGTTTATCAGCCCGATGGACGCGTCTTGGTAGTTGGAGATGCAGTTATTACGGGAAGTGTTGGCGCAATGATACGTTTCAATGCGGATGGGTCCTACGACCAAAGTTTTGGCAATGGTGGGTTTGTTACCACATCCATTGGAGTTGGAAATGTCTATGAAGCAGTTGCACTCCAAGAAGACCTCAAGATCCTGACGGTTGGGCGTTCTATCACTCAAACGTTTGATGAGCAAGCAACAGTAGCCCGTTACACCTCGGGCATGAACGTAGGCATTGGCGAGATTGACGCCTACATCGGCTCAACTTTGATTTACCCGAATCCGATCACTAATAATCTGGTAACGGTTGAATACGAATTGAAATCGGACGAAACTGTTTCCATCGAGTTATTTGACCTTTCAGGGAAAATGATTGCGCAGCTTCAGCCCAGCATTCATCAAAAGGCCGGTTCTTACCAGAAAACGCTTGTTCTTCCGCGACTTTCTTCAGGTAATTACTTACTGAATCTGAATACGGAAAAAGGCTCCGTTTCTGTTCGGGCCACTTTGGTTGATCAATAAGCCTCATAACCGGTATCAATAGCATTCGGTATAGTTATCATTACAATAAATTACCTACCCTTGAAAGCCACTCTCTTTTCCGCGCTACTACTTTGCGCAAGCAGCTGCATTTTTGCTCAATCCGGAACCATCGACCTCGATTTTGACGGAGACGGATTTTATCATTACTACCAAACGGATCAATGGGGCTATGGTGCTGCCTGTGCATATACAAGTTCTGGCAAGGCATTGCTGGCCGGCTACAGTCTTGATCTAAGCGGTGGCAATCGATACATCCATGTCAACTCGCTAAATCCTGACGGGTCGTTGGATCTTGCCTTCGGAAACCTTGGAACAGCAAGCATCGATCATCCAACGGATTATTTGGAAGCCAGCTCGATGCTAGTTCAGCCAGATGGAAAAATTCTGGTTGCAGGTAAGTTGTTCTTGCTTAATCCATCTTGGTCGGATTTTTTCATTGCCAGACTGAACCCGAATGGGATGCTGGATCTGACCTTTGGTACCAACGGATTCTTCAGCACATCCATCGGGGTTTTTGATGAGATAAAGGAACTTACTCTACAGGCAGATGGAAAGATCGTTGTGGTTGGTTTGACTTACGAGGTTTTTCCAATTACAGCATCTGACCTGGTTGTGGCCCGCCTGAACGAAAATGGAACACTTGATCAGAGTTTCAGTTTTGATGGAAAACTGACCTTGGATCTGAATGATCGGGATTATGCGAATGCCGTGGCGATCAACTCTGCTGGAAACATTATTGTTGCCGGGGCAAGCTACGATGACGTGGCTTCGGAAGAGAAAGGGTTTGTGGTAAGCTACAATTCAGATGGCACCATCGATAACTCTTTCGCAACAAATGGAATCAGACTAACGAACTATTCTACAGGAGATGCCCTGTATGGTTTAGACATCAACTCTGAAGATAGGATAGTAGTTGCCGGAAGTTCAGATGTGGATGGGTCTTCCGTCAATTTCATGATACTTCGCCTCAATCCGGATGGAACTAACGATGTAAGTTTCAGTGCAGATGGTCTCATCATGGTAGATTTTGCTGGAAGTACCGACATCGGAAGAGACGTTATCATTCAGCCTGACGGAAAAGTGCTTGTTGGTGGCTCGGTAGGTAACTCGGGCTTTAATGGAGGACTGGTTCGCTTTCAGGCAAATGGACTGTACGATACGTCTTTCGGAACAAACGGAAAAGCCATGTTCTCGGACGGAACCGATAGCAACACGTTTGAAAAAATTCACCTTCAGTCGGACGGAAAAATACTTGCTGCGGGAAGCTCAACAGCCGGATCACCACCGATAAGGGGAGCTAATATGGCGCGGATCATTTCAGGAATCAATATCGGCATTGGCGAAGTGGACGCCTACATTGGTTCAACGCTCGTTTACCCGAATCCAATCACAAACAATCAGGTAACTGTTAAATATGACTTGAAATCGGATGAAATGGTTTCGATTGAGTTGTTTGACCTTTCAGGGAAAATGATTGCGCAGCTTCAGCCCAATACACGGCAGGTGGCAGGTTCTTATCAGAAAACCCTTACGCTTCCAGAATTATCAGCAGGGAACTACTTGCTGAATCTGAACACGGAGAAGGGTTCGGTTTCAGTGAAAGTGCTGGCGGATTAAACCGCTTCCACCGTCAACCCCGAATCGGTTTTGGTAACCTTGGCAACACCCATTGAGGTTAGCCCTTTGATACTTTTGTCCCATTGCTTTCCACTAAGGCCGCTTTGGGTTTTCAGCTCGTTCAGGTCCATTGGTGAATTCTTGGATAGAATGCCGAAAATGAGTTTCTCATTCTCGTTCAATTCGACCTTCTTCTCGGCCTTTTTCTCTGGTCGCATTTGTGGGAAGAAGAGAATATCCTGAATGGAATGCTGATCGGTTAGCATCATGGCCAAACGGTCCATACCAATGCCCATACCTGATGTTGGCGGCATGCCGTATTCCAATGCTCGTAGGAAGTCCTGATCGATCATCATCGCCTCATCATCACCACGATCGGCCAAGCGCATTTGCTCTTCAAAACGCTCGCGCTGCTCCAATGGGTCGTTCAACTCAGAATAGGCGTTGGCGATCTCTTTTCCGCAGATCATCAACTCAAAACGCTCCACCAGACCTTCCTTGCTGCGGTGCTTTTTGGTGAGGGGTGACATCTCCACCGGGTAATCGGTAATGAAGGTCGGCTGGATGTAATTGCCTTCGCACTTCTCGCCAAAGATCTCATCGATGAGCTTGCCCTTGCCCATGCTTGGGTCCACATCAACACCAAGGTCTTTACATACTTTGCGCAGCTCATCTTCGCCCATTCCCGTGATGTCAACACCTGTGTGCTGCTTAATGGCATCGAGCATTGGAACACGCGGATATGGCGCCTTGAAGCTCACTTCCTTATCTCCGTACTTGATCTCGGTGGTTCCGTTCAAGGCGATACATGCTTTTTCGAGAAGCTTCTCGGTAAAGTCCATCATCCAGTTGTAATCCTTGTAGGCCACGTAGATCTCCATCACCGTGAACTCAGGATTGTGCGTACGGTCCATGCCTTCATTTCTGAAGTCTTTGGCGAACTCATACACGCCATCAAAACCGCCAACGATCAATCTTTTCAGATAAAGCTCGTTCGCAATGCGTAGATAAAGCGGAATGTTCAGCGCATTATGATGCGTGATGAACGGCCTCGCGGCTGCTCCTCCCGGAATCGCCTGTAGAATAGGCGTTTCCACCTCCAGAATATCGTGCTCGTTGAAGTACTCGCGGAACACGCTATAAAGCTTTGTGCGCTTCTTGAAAACCTCTTTGGTACCTGGGTTCACCACAAGGTCAACGTACCGCTGGCGGTAACGGAACTCCGCATCGGTCACTGCATCATGTACTTTCCCGTCGGCATCTGTCTTTACCACAGGCAGCGGTTTCACGGATTTGGCGAGTACGGTCAGTTCCTTCACATGCACCGAAGTTTCCCCGACCTGCGTTTTGAAAACATGCCCTTTGATGCCGATGAAATCACCGAAATCGAGCAGTTTCTTGAACACCTCGTTGTAAAGAGCCTTGTCATCGCCAGAGCAGATCTCATCGCGGGCAATGTAGATCTGCACACGGCCAGAGGCGTCCTGCAATTCAGCAAACGAGGCTTTTCCCATCACACGCACGCTCATCAAACGACCAGCAAGAATCACCTCGTTCAGCTCTTCTCCACCCTCGAAACGCTTCTTCAGATCCGTAGCAAGAATGTTCACGGGGAATTCGGCCGCGGGATACGGGTCAATGCCAAGGTCTTCGAGCTTCTTCAGCGCATCGCGTCTGACAATCTCCTGTTCGCTTAGTTCGTGCATGCGTAAAATTTTGCGCAAAGATAACCAACGGTCTATAGCCGAATCCTTGCCAGCATTTCAGGATAGTTTAGCTTTGTCGGCCTATAACAAAGGTCATGAAAGAACTTATCAAGGACTTCACAAATCAGATTGCGCACGCCATCGTCATTGGCAATGCTTATGAACCCTCTGATTGGAACGCAAACATCTCTAACGTGCTTATTTCGGGCCTTGGCGGCTCAGGAATTGGCGGAACAATTGCTGCGGAGGTTGTGGCTTCGGAGGCCCACGTTCCGATCGTAACCAACAACGGTTACTTTATTCCCAACTTCGTGAGTATAAACACGCTTTTCTTGGCGTGTTCGTATTCGGGAAACACGGAAGAAACCATCTCAGCGGCCAAGTTGGCGCATGAGGAAGGAGCCAAGATCGTGGTCATATCCAGCGGAGGTAAGTTGAAGGAAATGGCCGATGAGCTCGGCTGGGATTTCATCGGAATTCCTGGAGGTCAGCCGCCACGGGCCAGCTTTGGGCTTTCGTTCCCAGAGGTGCTGTACGGTCTGCATGCGCATGGCATCATTTCGAAAAAGTTTGAGAAGGAACTGGAAGCTGCCATTAACCTTTTGGATGACAACGAATCGGCCATTCAAGAAGAAGCAAAACAAGTAACTGAAAAACTGTTCGGTAAGATCCCGGTGATCTATGCAGCGGATGGTTTTGGGGGTGTTGCTACACGGTTTCGCCAACAGATAAATGAGAACAGTAAGATGCTTTGCTGGCATCATGTGATCCCAGAAATGAACCACAATGAACTGGTAGGCTGGAGAGACAAGAACGAAGACCTTGCGGTGATCATCTTCCGAAACGAGACTGATTTCAAGAACATTCAAGCACGGATGGAGATTAACAAAGGCACGTTTGCCGAGTACACAAGCACGACAATTGAAGTGTGGTCGAAGGGAACATCAGACCTTCAACGCGCATTGTACCTGATTCACTTGGGCGACTGGGTTTCTTTCTTCCTTGGAGAGAAAAAAGGTGTTGACATCACTGAAGTGAAGGTGATCGATCACTTGAAGGGCGAGCTGGCCAAGCTGAGCTAATGGTCCAGTATTTCAAGTTCGCAGTTTCCATATCATTCATTTCTTGGCTTATCGGGCTCATTGGTAATGGAATTTTGATGAAAATGGAGTTCTACCATAAGCTTTCGAACTTCAATTTCATTCGAAGTGGCACTGCTAACAAGTATTTGGGAATCAAATACTTTCAATGGATTGTGAAGAACACACCATTCAAATTCTTCAACCAGAAGATCAAACTGAAAAATGGCAAAGCAGACCTGCTGGAAATCCGCAAGGAAATGACCTATGCGGAAATCGGTCACCTCATCGGTTTTGTGTTTGTGTTGCCCTTTGCTGCCTATTATGGCATTAAATACAGTGCTCTTTTTGGGCTGATCATTATGGCAATAAACGTTCTGATGAACCTTTATCCTTCTTTGCTGCAACAGGAGAACAAAAGACGGCTTGATCGACTTATTATCACACAAAGGTCAAGGCAAAAACCGACTGAAGTTTGAGTGTCCACAACGTTTATTTCGAAGACAAAGGCCTCGTTCCATACAAGGAGTGTTGGGATTACCAGCTGGAGCAGTTTCATGAAATGGTGGAACGGAAAAAGTGGAACAAGCTCAATCCGGAATTCCCAAAACCTACAGAAAGCCGATTGATATTCTGTTCGCACCCGCATGTTTACACATTGGGTAAAAGCGGTAAGGAAGAAAACCTCTTACTCACTCAAAGCGAACTCAAAATTCACGGAGCGGAGTTTTATCACATCAATCGAGGTGGAGACATCACGTATCACGGGCCCGGACAAATAGTCGGTTACCCAATTTTCGACCTCGATTTCTTCTTCCATGACATCCACAAATTCATTGATAAGCTGGAAGATGCCATCATCGCAACGCTCGCTGAGTACGGCATTGAAGCAGGTCGCGGCCCCAAAGGCTTTACGGGTGTTTGGATCGATTGGGAAAACCCTGAAAAGGCACGGAAGATCTGTGCTTTCGGCATGCACACCAGTCGGTGGGTTACGATGCACGGTTTTGCCCTCAACGTGAATACCGACCTGGAATACTACAAGCACATCATCCCTTGCGGAATTGACGACAAAGCGGTCACTTCCATGCAAGCAGAATTGGGAAGAAACATGGATGAACAGGAGGTGAAAAACAGACTCAAGGCGCACATCGCCAAAGAACTCGGCATTCAGGAATTCGCGTAGTGCTTTCCAAAACGCTTCAGACTTACCTCGGGGTCAATTGCCGCCCCTTCATAAATATGCTCCACCAATTGCTTCGCGAAATATGGAGCCAGCATGATTCCCTTGGTGCCCAAACCATTGAAGATCCATATTGGTCGATGGTCGGGGTGTTGTCCAATAATTGGTCTACGGTCTATTACGGTTGGCCGAACCGCAGCTTGCGCATCCAAGACCTCAATTTCAACGTCAAGTGTTTTTTTCACTTTGGTTAGGAGTTCTTGCGTGGCCTCTTCAGTGGGGGTCTCATCCAACTGCCCCCACTCGTAAGTAGCCCCTAATCGGAAAAGTCCTTTTTCTTCCAAAGGGAACAGTAGAAATTGTTGGTTATATATTCTGTCAGGAGTGACTGATTCAGGAAGTCTGACAGTAAGCATTTGACCTTTGGTTGCACGCATTGGCAACCAAGAGAAATAGGGGTTTTGCGATGCAAACCGACCCTCCGCAAATATTATTCTATCGGCTTGGATGCCTTGATATTCGATGCCATCATCAAGTATGTTGATATTATGATGATAAAACTCGTCTTGCAGTAAAAGACCTTTCTGATTCAGGTAATTCTGATAGGACGCAATCAGTTTGGAAATTCTTACAAACCCAGCATTTTCGATGGTTACATATGCCTTAACATCTTGTTTGAAAGGGCCTTTTGGTACAGACTCCTCAACCGCATTGACATACGGCACAAGTCGTTCGTCTTTAACAGCGGTTTTCCACTCATTGAGATCATCGTCAGAAACAATTGGCTTCAATATGGGAAAGGGATGCTGAAGCGTAGAGACGCCCAAAAGAGCATCAATTTCTGAGTAAGCCGTTATCAATGTGGGAAAAAGCTCATCAACTCGCCAACTTCTCAATTTCCGTTTCAGAGCAACAGGATTGTATATGCCCCCAGCAATAAGAGAAGAAGAATTTTCTGGGCAGCGGTCAATGACCAAAAAAGATTTTCCTGCCTTTTCCAGTTGATGACAGAGATTAAGTCCCGCTATTCCAAGGCCGACTATCAGGTTCTCTGTCTGTTTCAAGCGCTATAGTTTGGACGTGTAATTGGCGCCAAACATAGACAAGGGAATGAACACGATGAAATCCAAATAGAACCACTCTGGATAGGTTGGTATCATTACCATGTTAACCAGCCCGAGAATGGTAAGAATGGCCCCAAGCGTGAGGCCAACGTTCATAGTGTCCTCCTTTAAAATCCGTCCAACGGTCACTCCTCCGGCCAACGAGCCTAAGGCGTGTGACACAATAACACAGATTAGACCCACCGCGGATAAACTCCTAACGAGTTCCTTGACTCCATTTAAAGAAGGGCTGAACACATCAATGTTTCCGAAAAACTTCGCGGAGGCAAATGTGCCAATGGTCATAAACACGAAAGCAACGGTCAGACCAGCAATTACAGCAAGGAACTTTTTCATGGTTTTGGGCAGATGGTTCACCCAATTTAACGAAAAAGTTGGTGATTTCTTATTGAGCGTATTTTGTCAACGCCAACTTAGCAGCGTTTACGGCACTCACCACTCCCGCAGAATTGGAAAGCTTCTGGAATTTAGTGGTCTTGGAATTACCGTAGTCTGAGGTTGGCGCCTTCACCGAAAGCTTCGGGTATTTGTTGCTCGACTCTATCAATAGATCTCGAAGTTGAAGTGCGGTCAATTCTGGGAAGTATGACTTGATCAACGCAGCTACACCGCTCACAACAGGGGCCGCCATACTTGTTCCATCGGCAAACTCGTAGGTATCATCTGGCTTTGCGGAGTAGATCTGTACTCCTGGTGCGAAAATGTCCAAGTTCTTTCTACCATAGTTTGAGAAGGAGCCAACAAGATTCTCATCGCCAGAATGTGCGTTGGCGCCCACAGAAAGCCACGTGGCGCACGGCTTTTTGCTGTCAACGTAAAATGGGTTAGGGTAGTTCTCAACCTTGTCAATGTTATCCGCATCATTCCCCGCACCGTGAACCAGTAGCACATCATTGGCCTCTGCGTGCTTGATGGCCGCATAGACAGCCTCCTTTTGAGGGGAATAGGCCTTTCCGAAACTCATGTTAATGATCTTGGCTCCGTTGTCTACCGCGTAGCGAATGGCGTTAGCAACGTCTTTATCAAACTCATCTCCATTAGGAACCGTGCGCACAACCATCAGTTCTACATTGGCGCAGATACCGTTCATTCCAATGTCGTTGTTTCTGACAGCACCAACAATTCCGGCCACGTGAGTACCGTGATCGTTATGCGGAGCGGCAACATCTGGGTTTCCATAATACTTTTCTGCCGTGTTCTCGTAATCATCTCCCAAAACAGCTCGGTCTACAAAACGCGGGTTGTAATGGTACTCCAGTTTTTCCTGCAAGTACTCGTGATACTTTACCAAAGCTTCTTTGCTGAAACTCTGATCTTGGGTAAGGCCAGCCAAAATGCTCTGGTAAAGCTTTCCATCTTCAGATTCGGGCGCCCAGCTCATCACGTCTTCTGATGAGTAGTTCTCGCCCAGCTCTAGTTTGGCAACGCTATCAGCAGCGTTGTACACTTTTAAGAACCCATCTATTTGAGCGAACTCCTGTGCAGATGAGTTCAGCTCTTCAAGAATCTTTGCTTCTACTTCTTTAAACAGCTCGTAATTGGCACGATCCTCTTTTGCAACGTCTTTTTTAGACTCAACTTCGGCAAATTGTGGGGCATATTTTCTGTACAGCCGAGTTACTTCCAGATTAGCTGCATCAATGTTGGTTCCGGAGGCATTGCCCAAGAAATTCCAACCATTTATATCATCCACATAACCATTGTTGTCATCGTCAATTCCATTGCCTGGAATTTCATCCTCATTCACCCAAATGTTGTCTTTCAGGTCTTCATGGTCTGTATCAACGCCCGAGTCCAGAATAGCCACAATTACCTTCTTGGGTTTTCTGTCTTTTAGCAGTTGGTAAGCTTGCTCGGTTCCAACCCCGACCATTCCTTCAGAAGGGTCTTTGTGGTGCCAACCGTGGAGGTCAACATCTTGTGCAAAGCTGGAAATGAATAGAAAGGTGAGCGCAAAAACGCTGAAAAATGCGGACTTGAATTTTTTCATGGGTTCAATTGATCGGCAATTATACCGATGTTTTCCTTAAGGGAAACGCACAGATCGATAAGGTGTTTTATCCAGCGGCAGGAGTTAACACTTTTTGTAACTCTTAAGCGTACCCGTTTTTGAGTGCAAATCGGATAAGTCCGGCAATATTGTGGATGTCCAGTTTGTTCATCAGGTTAGTTCGGTGGGTGTCTACCGTGCGCGGACTGATAAACAGTTTTTCACCTATTTGTTTGCTGCTCAAGCCTTCAGAGATCAACGATAGTATTTCAATCTCACGTTCGGTCAATTCAACTTCAACCCCGTTGGCATTCTTTTCAACCGCCTTGCCGGCCAAACTCATGGAAACCTCTTCGCTGAAAGCACTTTCGCCAGCTTTCACCTTTCTGATGGCATCGGCCAGTTCGTCTTGTGCAATGTTTTTCAGCAGATAACCATCTGAGCCGCAATCCAACAGTTGTTTTACCATGCCGCGCTCGCTGTGCTGAGTAAGTGAGATGACTTTCACATTGGGAAATTCCTTTTTGATGATGCGGGTTGCTTCCATGCCGTTCATTACGGGCATGTCAATGTCCATGAGCACTACATCTACATCAAAAACCTTGAGTAGATCAATGGCCTTCTGACCATTTTCGGCTGTGGCCACGCAATCAAAACCTTCCACATCATCAAGCAAGGCCTTTATGCCATCCAAGACAATTTTATGGTCGTCAACAAGTATCAGTCTAATATCGCTCATGCTAGTGGGATTCTTATGGTTGCGACAGTTCCTTGTTCTGGGCTAGGTTGGTAGTTAACCTCGCCATTAATGGCTTTGGCTCTGCTCGAAATATTCATTAGACCGATGCCGTTCTGATTGGCGCCATCATCAAAGTTAAAACCCTTGCCGTTGTCCTCTACAACCAATACCAAATGGGTTTTGGTTTTCAACAACTGTACCGAAACAGCCTTGGCATCTGAATGTTTGATGATGTTGTTGACCAACTCCTGACAGATACGATAAAGGCTGACCTCCACATTTTCGGCAAAGCGTTGACCTTCAACCTTGTGATGCTCAAATTCATATTTGATGTTGGTATTACCGAGCGATTTGTTGAGCATGTCGTCCAAAGCTGGAATAAGCCCCATTTCACTCAATACCCGTGGCATCATCTGGTGACTTATCGTTCGAAGCTCTGCAATTGAGTCATCCAACATTTTACGAGAATCATCAAATTCTTTTTTGTCGTTTTCTGAAAGTGAATTCAGGAAAGAAAACCCCTTTTGCAGCCGCAGACTCAGGCCTGTGAGTGATTGCACGATTCCATCGTGGAGGTCTTTGGCTATTCGTTTCCGTTCCTCTTCTGTAGCTTCTATCATAGCCTTCAGGCCACGTTCTCTTTCTGAAATGAGTGCGGCATCTTTTTCCGCCTGAGACCTTCTACGGTATACCTGAAACAGCGCAAAACCAAGTAGTAAGAAGGAGGCAAGCCCTCCTAAAAGTCCGAAGATCCACTTGTTGCGGTTCTCCAGTTTGAGTTTGGCTTCGGCCAATGATGTTTTCTTGTCTGCTATCTCCTTTTCCTGTTCGGCCGTACGGTAACGGGTTTCCAGTTCTTCAACTTGCTTGCTGCGCTCCAGACTAACCACGCTATCCTTCAGATTGTCGTAGCGCATCCAATAAGAATGCGCCTCTTCAAAGCGCTTCAATCGTCCGAGCACCCGTGCCTTGGTCATGAACACCTTCCAGAGCAAAGAGAGGTCGTTGTTCTCCTTGGCGTAGTTCTCGGCCGTGTCAACATAGGCGAGTTGCGTGCGGTCGTCTCCCAAGGCCTTGTATACAGCAGAAATATTGTAGTACGTGGAGGCATACCCTTCGGAATTGCCCAGTCGTAGTTGAATTGCCAGCGCCATTTTCTGATACTTCAGCGACTCATCCAAACGATTCAGTGTAAGGTATATGTCGCCCAGATTATGATACGAGCGTGCCAACCCGAACTGGTCGTTCAGCTTCTGTTTGATGGGAATGGCGAGTTCCAGATAGTAGATGGCCGAATCGAGCATCATCATGCCCTCAGTGGAATAGAGCTGTGCGAAATTGGAATAGCTGGCCGCAATGCCGTAGTCGTGTGCCGCCTCCTTGCGGATACGGAGTGCCTGCCTGTTGTAGCGCTGGCTTTTTTCCAATTGGTTGTCCTCGTAGAGAATAAGGGCAATGTTGTTGTAAGTATTACCAAGACCGATCAGGTTGCCGATCTCCTCGAATATCTCTGCCGATCGGATGTAGTGGTCGATGGCCTCCTCCGCCTTGCCACGATTCCAATAGATGAGCCCGATATTGTTCAGAGCGCCTGCCTCCGTTTTTCGGTTGCCGCTTTTCAAGGAATGTTCCAAGGCCAGCCCGTACCAATACAGCGCAGAATCGGGCATCGACTTGATGTCGTAGGCAACACCAATTCGGTTGTAGATGCTTCCCAAAAGCGAATCGACCCCGGTTTTCTCACAACATTCCTGAGCACGGTTTCCAAAGTAGATGGCAGAATCGGGTTGGTTGAAAACGTATGCCCAGATCAGGTCGGCATAGGTGGTAGCATCGGCCTTTCCCGAATTGTGCACATGCAATAGACTGTCTGTTTTCGATTGGCCGTTTGCGAAACCGCAGACCAAAGCAAAAACCAGCACCAAAAAGTACCTTACGTGGGTCGGGCAAATCATTAATGTGGGTTTGGGGTAGACTTGCAATTGTAAAGGAACGCAATCCTTGCTAACCATTATTTGACGCAAGAAATTATCCCAGCGGAACGCGGATGGTGGCGACTGTTCCCTGCTGTGGGCTCGGCTCATAGTTCACCTCACCATGAATGGCCTGCGCACGGCTGTTGATGTTCATCAGACCAATGCCGTTGCGGCTGTTCGGGTCGTTCCACTCAAAGCCTTTTCCGTTGTCTTCAACCACTAATACCAGATGTGTTTTGGTTTTGAGTAATTGCACCGAAACAGCCTTTGCCCCAGAGTGTTTGATGATGTTGTTGATCAATTCCTGACAGATACGGTATAATGAGATTTCGATGCTTTCAGTGAATCGGCTCTCACCGATGTTGTGGTGTTCGAATTCGTAAGCCACGTCTGTGAGTCCTAGCGATTTTTCGAGCATGTCTGCTATGGCAGGAATGAGACCCATTTCGCTCAACACGCGCGGCATCATCTGATGGCTTATTCCACGCACTTCAGCTATGGATTCATTCAAAATAGAGCGCGTTGAGTTGAGTTCTTCATCCAAACCTGACTCTTTGGCCTTTTCGGATTTTGCCTGTTTCTGCATGCGCAAGCTTAACCCCGTCAACGATTGCACAATTCCATCGTGCAGGTCCTTGGCAATCCGTTTCCGCTCGTCTTCCGTTGCCTGAATGATGGAACGCAATCCGCGTTCGCGTTCCTCAATAATGGCCGCATCTCGTTTGGCTTCGGCCATTCTGCGGTTGCGCTGCAAAAGGAAAAGCCCAAGAAAAATGATGGTGGCTGCCAGTCCGATCAATCCGAATATCCACGCTCGTTGGCGCGAAACCACCAATTGCTGTTCCTGTGTTTCCTGTTTGAGGATGAGGTTCTCCTTTTCCTTCTTTTCCGTTTCGAAACGGGTTTCCATTTCGGCCAACTGTTCGGTGCGTTGGGTTTCAAGCAGCGTATCCTTCTCCGCATTGAAAAGCTTGTAGTAGCGAAGTGCCTCGGGGCCATTGCCATTCGCTTCGTACATCTGCGCCAGTTGCTCGTAGCAGTATTGGCGCATGTAGCGGTTACCGAGTTCTTTACTGAGGTTGATGGCCGAATTGAAGTGATACTTGGCCGAATCCACCTTTCCCACTTCCTTGAAGAATTCTCCCAGAAAGATGTTGCTTTCGGCCATGCCGTTGCGGTCGTTTCGAAGCGTTCGGATCAAAAGTCCCTCATCAAAAAGGCGTTTGGCTTCGCGATAATTCTTCTGCATCAGTTCCACGCCACCCAAGTGGTGAAGGCTGTACGGAATGGCAACGCTGTCTTTTTTCGCCAAGACAATGGCATACGAGCGGTTGTAGTAGAATTTGGCGCTGTCAAGCTCTCCTTTCATCTCCTTGAGCACCCCGAAATTGCTGTATCCCGCTTCCAATTCCGCAGAATCGGGATGTTGCTCCAACAGCTTCAGCCCCTGTCGCATGTATTCAATGCCTTTATTAAGATCGCGTCTTTTGATCTGATAACCGATGCCGCAGTAGCTGCCGCCTGCTTTGGCATGCATGCCCAATGCCTCGTATAGCTCAATGGCCGAAATGGTGTGTGTCAGGCTCTTCTCGTGGTCGCCCATCAGGAACGTTACTGTACCCAACTTGGAATGCAACTGGGCCAAACCCAGACTGTCGTTCTGTGCGCTGGCAAGTTCCATTCCTTCCGATAGCAAAGCCAAAGAGGTGGGAAGATCGGCCACCATGGCATCGTACGGCACCGAAAGAATACTATCCAGCCGCGATTGCGCAATGGAGAACATGGGGAAAAGAAGAATGAGAAAAAGGAATCTCATACCACGAAGGTCGTCAACTTCTGAAAAGCTGCCGTTGACTTAAAGCGGAATGTTCCCGTGCTTTTTGCGTGGAAGCGTCTTGGCCTTGTTCTTCAGCATCGAGAAGGCTTTGATCAGCTTCTCGCGCGTTTCTGATGGAAGAATGACTTCATCCACATACCCTCTTTCTGCTGCGCGATAAGGATTGGCGAAGTGCTCCAAGTAATCCTGCTCCTTTTCTTTCAGTTTCGCTTCTGGGTCATCCGCTGCTTTTATCTCGTTTCGGAAGATGATCTCGGCAGCGCCTTTCGCACCCATCACCGCGATCTCGGCCGTTGGCCACGCGTAGTTCATGTCGGCCCCGATATGCTTGCTGTTCATTACATCGTAAGCACCACCGTAGGCTTTTCGGGTAATGACCGTGATGCGCGGAACCGTTGCTTCGCTGAATGCATAAAGCAGTTTTGCCCCGTTGGAGATGATGCCGTTCCACTCCTGATCTGTTCCGGGAAGGAAGCCTGGAACGTCTTCAAACACCAACAAAGGAATATTGAAACAGTCGCAGAAGCGTACAAAACGGCCGCCTTTTGTGGAAGCGTCAATGTCCAAAACACCAGCCAAAACCGCAGGCTGATTAGCTACGATTCCGATGCTTTTTCCAGCCAAGAGTGCAAAGCCCACAACCATATTTTCGGCAAAATCCTTGTGCACTTCTAAGAACGAATCTTTGTCCACAACACCTTCAATTACGTCCTTGATGTCGTACGGCTGGTTCGGGTTTTCAGGAACAATGTCGTTCAGATTTGCCCGGGATTCATCACCAGCGTGATATTCTATCTGTGGAGATTCCTCCTCGCAGTTCTGAGGCATGTAGCTCAGTAGATTCTTGATGTTTTCAATACATGCGAGGTCGTTGGCGCACGAGAAATGTGTGACACCCGACTTGGTGGAATGCGCGCTGGCACCGCCCAACTCCTCGGAAGTAACTTCTTCGTGCGTCACGGTTTTCACCACATTCGGGCCTGTGACGAACATGTAGCTCGAATTCTCCACCATCATCACAAAATCGGTGAGGGCAGGAGAGTAAACCGCACCACCCGCGCACGGACCCATAATGGCCGAGATCTGAGGAATAACGCCTGAGGCCAGCGTGTTTCGGTAGAAAATGTCCGCGTAGCCACCCAAAGAGACCACGCCTTCCTGAATTCGAGCACCTCCAGAATCGTTCAAACCGATAACGGGTGCGCCATTTTCCATGGCAAGATCCATGATGCGGACGATCTTCTTGGCGTGCATTTCGGCCAACGATCCACCAAAAACGGTGAAATCCTGCGCGAAAACGTAAACCGTTCTACCGTTTATGGTTCCGTAACCCGTGATGACACCATCGCCTAAGAATTTCTGGCGCTCCAATCCAAACTCCTGCGAGCGGTGGGTAACGAACATCCCGATTTCTTCAAAGCTGCCCTCATCCATCAGCAAAGCAATCCGTTCACGGGCAGTTAGCTTGCCTTTTGCGTGCTGAGATTCAATGCGTTTCTCGCCTCCGCCCAGTTTGGCCAGTTCCTGTTTCTCCCTCAGTTCGTTGATCTTGTCTTTCATTGTGTACTTCTTTTAAATCCCCCGACCCCGAATTTCCGCAAGCTACAATCCAGGGCCACCCCCTTTAAAAGGGGGAACTCAATAAGCGGTTTTGAATTGGTCGAGGAAGCGTTTATCGTTCTCGAAGAACAGACGCAGGTCCTTGACTTGATATTTTAGCATGGCGGTGCGCTCAATGCCCATTCCGAAGGCGAATCCAGAATAAACTTCGGGGTCGATTCCGCACGATTTCAACACGTTCGGGTCGACCATTCCGCAACCCAATACTTCGAGCCAGCCCGTTCCTTTGGTGATTCGGTAGTCTGCTTCGGTTTCCAATCCCCAATACACATCCATTTCTGCACTTGGCTCCGTGAATGGGAAGTAAGAAGGACGCAAGCGGATTTTGGTTTCAGGGCCGTAGAACTCACGTGCAAAGTAGAGCAGCGTGTCTTTCATATCCGCAAACGAAACATTCTTGTCAATGTAAAGCCCTTCGATTTGATGAAAGATGCAATGTGCTCTTGCCGAAATCGCCTCGTTACGGAAAACACGCCCAGGAGAAATTGTTCTAATTGGCGGTTTCTGGCCTTCCATCACCCGAACCTGCACCGAAGACGTATGCGTTCGCAACGCAAAATCAGGGTCTTTGGCCACAAAGAACGTGTCCTGCATGTCACGCGCTGGATGCTCTGGTGGAAAATTCAATGCCGAGAAATTATGCCAGTCGTCCTCAATTTCAGGCCCTTCAGAAACAGTGAAACCAATACGTTCAAAAATGCCCACCACCTCTCTACGAACCATATTCACCGGGTGGCGCGTGCCCATTTCCATCGGGAACGGAGGAACGGTAAGGTCGATGTCGTTTGAAACTCGAGAACCGCTCGATTTTAGTTCGGCCTGAAGGTCTTTAAACTTGGTTTCGGCTAGGTTCTTCAGCACATTCAACTTCTGTCCGAACTCTTTTTTTTGCTCATTCGGCACTTCGCGGAACGCGGCAAAAAGTTGTGGAATGATTCCCTTTTTGGAAAGGAATTGAAGTCTGAAATTTTCCAGATCCTCCTTGCTGGCTATGGCAAGCTCCTGAATCTGTTTCTCGTAGTCTTCGAGTTTCTTTAGCATGGCCCAAAAGTAAAACAGGCCGCTGAATTGGCGGCCTGTTAAAATCGTTGAGCAAGTTGTTGTTTAATCCCGAAGCACTGTCACAGACATGATGATGTCCTCAACAGGTCTGTCTGCTTGATGCGTTTGCACCTCAGCAATCTTATCAACTACATCAAGACCTTCTATTACCTCTCCAAAGACCGTGTACTGCATGTCAAGATGCGGTGTTCCTCCTAACTCTGCGTAGATCTTTTTCTGATCGTCCGTATACTCAACGCCAGAACGCTGAGACATTTGAGTAACTCGGTCTACTGGGTACTTCTGACCTTGAACGATGTAAAACTGAGAGCCAGACGACATCTTTTCCGGGTTGATGTGGTCTGGAGTTCGAGCTGCTGCCAAAGCCCCTTTCTTATGGATGAATTTCGAATTGAATTCTGCTGGAATCATAGGTCTACCATCAATGGTTTGAAGGTCTGAAGACCCACCACCCTGGATCATGAACTTGTTGATGACACGATGGAAGGTAGAACCATCATACTTTCCTTCTTTGGCCAATTCTAAGAAATTGTCTCTGTGAAGAGGCGTTTCATTGTAGAGTTTCAGCTTAATGTCTCCGTAAGTTGTGCTTATCTGCACTACAGGTTCCTTTTTTTGGCCAAGCGCTGTTGACAACGTGAAGGCTAGAATTAATAAAGCGGCTAAATTTTTCATGGTGTTATGTTATTCGATTGGGTTCTTATCTTTAAAATCTGCTGTAAAGATATTTTTACAAGGCAAACGCATTATTCAAAAAGCATTCCAAGATGAATACGACAAAAATAAGATTGGGTTTCCTATTGGCGTTGACAGTGATTACAACAGTGTTTACTGCATGTGAGGAAACCGAGGTTGCTCGGGCCGAGGTAACGGTTATCCAGGAGTACACGGCCACACAAGGGCATCTCTTGCAGACAAGGCCACTGGCCGGGGTGGATGTTATTTTTTATGGGCCTTCAGGCAGTAGGCTAGACCCAGGCGTTTTACACGTAACTGATACTGAAGGAAAAGTGAGCTTTGAGTATGAATATGAGGCATTGCTGGAAGTGAAAGTGGAAGATCAGGGAACACTCTTAGCTTCGGTTCTAGTTGAATTCAAACCTGGAGAGACCACCCAAAAGACAATTGTTGTTCCTGAGTAAGACTGTTTAACGTAACTTTACGGTTCATACTGATACCATGAAACACACCAAGTTTTTGATGCCCCTACTGCTTTTGGGGCTTATTGTAGGCTCATCATCCTGTAAGAAGAATAGAGACGCTAAAGCGATCATTACCGTGGTAAAAGATTCGGTAAACTTTGTTACTGGAGACACGGTGCAGGTTGCAGCGGTTCAGGCCAGTGTTCGATTCTACTTAGACATTATCGGTGCAGAGCATATCGATACCACCATTCTCACAAACACCAGTGGTAAAGCGGAGTTCGTTTGGTTTGAAGACGCCATCATCCAGTTTGACGTGGTGTACGGCTCATTTAGTCAATTGGAAGAATTCCTGATTTTGGAACAGGGAGAAACGGTTGAGAAAACCGTGAATATCAACGACTAGTTGGGCAGTTCAGCGGCCTTAAAATAATCCAGCAGAGCCTCCTTCATCAGGAGGCTTTGTTGTTTTGGGTTCAACTGCGGAAGCTTGGCCAATGCCTTGTAATGCGGCCAGCCATCTTCGTCCATGCCCATGTACTCGTAATATCCGTAAGGCATAAGTAAGCGACATATAGCTATATGCATCAGATCCGTTTTCTCGTGCTTTTTGAAAGTCCGATATCCTTGACCCAGTTCTTGAACACCGACCAGGAATATTACGGCATCAAGGTCCAGGCCTTCACCGAAACGCGCTTCAAGTCGGTCCATCAATGATTTCCAGTCCCGTTGTAATTCGAAATCTTGCATGGCACAAAATTAGTACGAGAACGGCTCAATGATCAAAACCCTATTTTTGCCGCTTACGATGCCGCTTCTACTCAAAACCCGTCAAATTTTCTTCTCACTTTGTTGTGCCTGTCTGGTTTTGATTCAATCATTCAATGTCAGGTCTGGTGAGATTCCAGAAGAGGCCTACGGTGGCACCATAGACATTGTTTTCGTTCTGGATATTAGTGGCAGTACAGGGGGTATTCTTCATTCTGTACGTTCAAAATTTTGGGAGATACAGAACGAGATTGCCAGACTTGATCCCGCACCCGATTATAGAATTGGAATTGTATGCATGGGTCGTCCGAGTTTCAAGGAAGAGAACAACTATGTTCAGGTCATTTCAGACCTTACTGACGATATTGATGCAGCCGCATACCCATTGTTTCAGATCAAGGATGTAACCGCACCAGGAAACTATTTCATGGGGCATGCTTTAGATGTGGCGGTAAATGAGTTGTCGTGGACCGATGACCCTAACGCCATAAAGCTCATGTATCTGGTTGGAAACGGTAAACCTTCCGCTGGTCCTGGGTTTAAAAAACCCCTTGAGACAGCTAAAGAGAAAGGCATCATCATCAATTCGCTTTACTTTCTGGCCTATTCTAACCAAAAGGAGCAGGCAGAATGGAAAACGATCTCAGAGTATACAGGAGGGGAGTTTTTTCTCATTGGCCTCAAAGAACCGGCCATTGTAATAGAAAAGCCGTATGATGGCTCGATGCTGAGAGAGGCCAATCAAATGATAAATACAACGTACATCTATTACGGGCCCGATGGTTTTGATAGATACGAAATGCAGGCCGATCTGGATGAAGAGGCAGAGCTACTAGGAGAGAATCAAGTAGAAGCAAGAACCTTTTTCAAAGCCACCCGCCTGTATCAGGGAAAAAATGCTTCTTGGGACCTCATAGACCTTGGAAACACAGGAGAGGGCGTGCCTTTGAAGCAGAATAGGAAGTTCATGGATGAGCGATATCAGGAAATGAGTGTCGGTGAGTTCGCGCAACATTTGACGGAAGTTTCTTTTGAGCGGAAGGAGTATGTTTCAATAATCAAAATGCTCAGTACGCAGCGAGAACAATTCTTGAGGGAAAAAAGGGAAAAGATGAAGAACTACCGCTTCGGAAAAACCTTCTTCGGTGTGGTAAATAAAACGCTAATCGAAACGGCTGAGCGATACGGCTATATGATAAACTACTAGATGAATTGGCTAGATATTGCATTGGCCATTCCACTGTGTTGGGGACTCTACAAAGGGTTCACAAGCGGCATCATCATGGAGGTGGCCAGAATTCTCGGGTTGATTGCAGGGGTTTATCTGGCAGTTCGGTTTGCGCAAGAGCTTTCCGAATATCTGTATAAGAACACCGACTTCACCAACGAGTTTCTTCCGATAATCTCCTTCGCCATCATATTTATCGGGGTTGTGCTGTTGGTACATCTTTTTGCCAAGGCCATTGAAAAATTGGCAAGGGCAGTGGCTTTGGGCTGGGCCAATAAGGCAGCAGGAGCGGCATTTGGCATGTTCCGTATGGCTTTCGTAATGAGTGTTGTCATTATGGTACTGACCCGATTCGAGCTTTTATCTCAGTTCAACAGAGGAGAAACCGCAGAGAGTTCATTCCTGTATGAACCAATGTCGAAACTTGCCCCGTTCATCATCCCCATTTTGGAGGATGTTGACAAGGACACCATTCTCGATCAGGTAGACAGAAAGGTTGATAAGGCCCGCGATGCAATTCGGGATATTATCCGCGAATAGCTTTGATTCCCGGCAATTCTTTGCCCTCCATATACTCAAGCAATGCTCCTCCACCCGTAGAGACGTAGCTTACTCGGTCATCCAATTGGAATTTGTTGATGGCTGCCACAGAATCACCACCACCAATAAGGGAAAACGCTCCATTTTTTGTGGCACCTGCAATAGAGAGAGCAACAGACTGAGTGCCGTGTTGGAACGATTCCATTTCAAACACACCCATCGGTCCGTTCCAAAGAATGGTCTTTGATGAGCGAATGACATCAGCGTATGCAGCTTCCGTTTTCGGGCCAATATCCAAGCCCATCCAACCATCTGGTATTTGCATTGTGTCACAAGTTTGTTTGTTGGCGTCATCATTAAAAGCGTCCCCGGCAACGGTGTCTTCTGGTAAGTGAATTTGCACTCCTTTTTCCTTGGCCTCTTCAAGTATTCGGTTTGCCGTGTCCAAATAATCATCCTCAACGAGTGAACTTCCCACAGAACCTCCTTGTGCTTTGGCGAAGGTGTAGCTCATTCCGCCACCTATTATGATGTGGTCTACCTTGTCTAAAAGGTTGGTTATGATCGATATTTTGGACGAAACTTTCGCCCCTCCCATGATGGCAGTCAACGGACGCTCTGCAGACGTCATCACCTTATCAACACTTTCAATTTCTCCAGCGAGAAGCAACCCGAACATCTTATCGTTTGGGAAGAATTCTGCCACAATGGTGGTGGATGCATGAGCCCGGTGTGCGGTTCCGAAGGCATCGTTGACGTACACATCACCCAATTTGGCCAGTTCACCTGCAAAAGCCTTATCACCCGCCTCTTCTTCTTTATGAAAGCGTAGGTTTTCCAGCAACAAGACCCCTCCCATTTGAAGCGTTGAAGCTGCCTGTTCAGCAGGTTCTCCCACACAGTTACTAGCAAAAGCAACTGGCATCTCAAGCAATTCCGAAAGGTGGTTAACCAGATGTTTGAGCGAGAATTTCTCCTCAGGTCCATCTTTGGGCCGTCCAAGGTGGCTCATCAAAATGACCGCACCACCATCGGAAAGAATTTTGTTGATCGTTGGCAATGCAGCGCGGATTCTCGTGTCGTCTGTAATGTTGTAGTCACTGTCCAATGGGACATTAAAGTCCACTCGGACCAAAGCTTTTTTCCCTTTGAAGGAGTAAGTCTGCAAATTCTTCATGGGGGCAAAAATAGAATGATGACCTATCAATGACGGGATTGACGAGATAAATTATTGATCAATTTATGACGTTAGCAAACCAATACATTTGCCGCATGATCTTAGTTACCGGAGGCACGGGTTTGTTAGGTTCGCATTTGCTGCTTCAGCTTTTGGAAGAAGGGCAGAGTGTTCGGGCTTTGTATCGAACAGAAGCTAAGCGGAATTCGGTAAAAAACATCTTCAATTATTACACGGATGATGCACAAAGTCCGTGGGAAAAGATTGATTGGGTGCAGGGAGATGTGTTGGATGTGCCGAGTTTGGAGGATGCTATGCAGGGCGTAACCAAGGTATATCATTGTGCGGCAGCGGTTACGTTTTTGGCCAAGGAGAGGCCGTACATGCACAAAGTGAATGTGGAAGGAACGGCCAATTTGGTGAACGCCTGTTTGGAGAGCGAGAACGTTCGTCTATGTCATGTTAGTTCTGTGGCGGCAATTGGCAGAGATGGGTCTGAAGAAACCATCAGAGAAGAGAACGAATGGAAAGATTCTTCTCATAATGCCGCTTATGCCATTAGCAAGCACCACGCGGAGATGGAGGTTTGGAGAGGCGTTGTTGAGGGTCTGAACGCTTTTATGGTTAACCCGTCATTGATAATCGGGCCGGGCGATTGGAACGCCAGTACAGGTGCCATGTTCAAAAAGGCTTGGAACGGCCTACCGTTCTACACACGTGGTGGAAATTGCTTTGTGGACGCTAGAGATGTGGCGCAGGCTATGATACGCTTGATGAATTCAGATGTCCGTGACCAACGATTTATTATCGGTGCAGAGAACAGAAAGTTCAAAGAGGTTTTTGAAACCATTTCGGCTGTCATGGAAAAGAAACCGCCAAGGTTTGAAGCCACTCCATTCTTAACCGGACTGACCTGGCGAGCAGAATGGCTCATCAGTACACTGACGGGTAAGAAGCCTTTCATCACAAAAGAGGTGGCGCATCACGCGTTGCAGTTGAATCGGTATGACAACTCCAAGTTGCTGAATGAATTGCCGGATTTCCGTTACCGCAATATGGACGAAACGTTGGAGTTCGTGAGCCGGAAATTCATGGAGGACGTGAAAGCTACTGGTCGGATTTGACCTCGGCCTCCATCTCGTACAATTCTTCCAAAACCTTATCGTACATCTCAGGCATTTTCTCCGTGCTTGCCGTGTAATACATCAGGCTACTGTCAAAATCAGCCTTGGTAACTCCGTGCGATTCGAAAATGGAGTTGAAAGTTTGCAGGTATTCTGTGTACGTGCTGTCCGCCCCTATCAATTTCATATTGTGGGCCGTTTCAACCAAATGCATATCCACCATTACGGCCACCATTTTGTCTTCGGGAACCAGATTGGTTGGTTCGTCTTTTCCAGATTTCTGGCATCCGAAGAACAGAACAAAAACTGATATGAAAAGCGCTATTCTCAACGGTCAAAGCGTAATCGTTGCCCCAGCACAGTATCATTCAGCTGACCATTGGCGTAGGCCAAATGTCCGTTAATGAAGGTATGTGTCACCTTGGCACTGAACTCCGTTCCTTCAAAAATGGACCAACCACATTTATAAAGGATGTTCGCTTTTGAAACGGTCCAAGGGTTTTTTGGATCAACAAGAACCAGGTCGGCCGCATACCCTTCTCGAATAAACCCTCGGTTCTCCAATTGGAAACAGATGGCCGGAGCATGGCACATTTTTTCCACCATCCGCTCCAACGAAATAGCTCCGTTGGCAACATGTTGCATCATGGCCGGTAAAGCGTGCTGAACCAATGGTCCACCAGATGGTGCTTTGAAGTAGGTGTTCTGCTTTTCTGCCCATGTGTGTGGCGCGTGGTCGGTTGCAATAATGTCAATTCTATCATTGAGCAGCGCTTGAAAAACGCCCAGTCTATCCACTTCGGTTTTCACGGCTGGGTTCCACTTCAGGAGCGTTCCTTTCGTTTCATAAAGCGAATCATTGAATGTAAGATGATGAATGCAGGCCTCGGCCGTTATTCGCTTTTCAGCCAGTGGCACAGAGTTGTCAAACAGATGCGTTTCCTTTTCGGTGGAGATGTGCAGAATGTGAAGTCGGGTGTTGTGTTTTTTGGCCAACTCCACCGCTTTTGAAGACGACAGGTAACACGCCTCTACACTTCTGATAATCGGGTGCTGGGCAATGGGCACATCCTCTCCGAATTGTTCTTGTGCGGCAGCAGAATTGGCTCTGACGGTAGCTTCATCTTCGCAATGCGTAGCAATCAGCATCGGGCATTCAGAAAAAATGCCGTCCAAGGTTTCTTCATTGTCTACCAGCATGTTTCCGGTAGATGAACCCATAAAGATCTTGACCCCACAAACGTTCTGCTCATCGGTTTTCAGAACCTCATCCAAGTTATCGTTGGAGGCCCCCATGAAAAAAGAGTAATTGGCCAGAGAAACCTGTGCCGCACGGTCGTACTTGTCCTGGAGCAATTCTTGCGTCAGCGCATTTGGAACCGTATTGGGCATTTCCATGTAGCTGGTAATTCCTCCGGCAACAGCTGCGCGAGATTCCGTGAAAAGTTCTCCCTTGTGCGTCAGTCCCGGTTCTCGGAAATGCACTTGGTCATCAATGACACCGGGCATGAGAATGAGCCCTTCAGCATTGATCTCTTCAACACCTGATTCTACCGATATTGATGTATCGATCTTTGAGATGATTCCGTCCTGAATCAGGACATCCTTTACTTCTTGTTTGCCCTCATTGACAACGTTAGCCCCCTTAATGAGAAACTTTTTCATTGCGTTCTTTTTGATAATTGCGGAAGAGGCTCTTCCATCTCATTTCCAATACTCCAAAGATGGCCTCCTTGAATATTCCTGAGCTCATTTTTGATTCCCCAGCCGTTCTGTCAGTGAAAATTATCGGCACCTCGAAAAGCTTGAAACCGTACTTCCACGCTAGGAATTTCATTTCTATCTGGAAGGCATAGCCGAAGAATTTCACTTCATCCAATGGGATGGTTTCCAACACAATTCTTCTGTAACACTTGAAACCGGCCGTGGTGTCTCTGATGTTCATTCCGGTAATGAAACGAACATATGCTGATGCATAGTAAGACATCAACACTCGACCCATTGGCCAATTGACCACGTTTACCCCTTTGATATATCGGGAACCGATGACCAGATCTGCCGGCTCTTGGTTTGCAGCATCGTACAGTTTGATCAGGTCCTCAGGGTTATGAGAGAAGTCGCAGTCCATCTCAAAAACGAACTGATAGTCTCGTTGCAATGCCCATTTAAAGCCGTGGATGTAAGCTGTACCCAAGCCCAACTTACCAGACCTTTCTTCTAGGTGAAGACGACCGTCAAACTCTGGCATGAGGTCTTTGACCAACTGCGCGGTACCGTCCGGAGAACCATCGTCAATGATCAAAAGATGGAAATCCTTCTTCAGCCCCATTACCGTTCGCACCATTTGCTGAACGTTCTCCTTCTCGTTGTACGTGGGTATTATGACCAGACTGTCAGACATGAGTTCAAAAGTAATTACCGAGAAGTTCTCTTTGCAGTTTTAACAGCCCATCTTAACAACTTGCCGCCAGGAAGTCCGTAAACGGCATCAAGAAGCAAACTTGGAACTACCTTTTCCTGAGGATGTTTGAGAGCGAAAAGAGTCGATGAAAAAAAGTATGACCAATGCTTTTGTTCAAGTTTCAATGCCCGAGCTTTGTTGAGTCTAAACCCTTTGGCCCGATTAATCCAAAAGTCAGTCGGAATTGCGGACTGAACGCAAGGGTTCTGTTGCATGATTCGCTGGGCATGAATCATTCCATCAATGCTGTTGCTTTCCAATCTTCCAAATGGCTCTTCTGTGGTTGCATAGTACTCGCTGTTCGGAACGGCAACAACTTCCAATGAGTTTTGGCATATTATTCTGGTCCAAAGTTCATAGTCCTCGTTCATGCTTAGTGAAGCATTAAACAGGTTTTTGGAAAACAAATTGCTTCTTACACAGACATTCATGCCGACTTCCTGTTCTATTACCCATTGCAGTTTTTTGAAATTGAAGCTTTCTATGGGCCTTGGTGTCTTTTTGCCGGAATGGCAGGATACCCATACCATCCTAGTAGCGAAAAAAGAGGAGTCGTGAAACGCTACCGCTTTCTTTAGATTGGAAAGGTATTCCTTGTTCCAAGCATCATCACTATCAAGAAAGCAAATGAAGACTCCCTTTGCATGGTGTATTCCAAGATTCCTGGCCGTACTCCGCCCCTGATTTTCTTGGTACAGGTATATGATCCGACTGTCGGTTTCCATGAAGGATTTAACAATGTCATTGGTGTTGTCTTCTGAACCATCATCGACTATGATGTGTTCGAAGTCAGAAAATTCTTGGAGCTGTAAGGATTGAATTACAACCGCTAACTGTCCAGCTCGATTGTAAGTGGGGGTAATAATTGAGAAAAAAGGAGACTTACTCATCCTTTTTCATTGATTGTAAACCATTTGGACACAGGTTGAGCCAACGGCCCTCAGCGTTTCGATATCAATTACTTCTATTTGATCGTTCTTCGTGTGCCAATGATCCCAAAACAGAGACCTGTTTTTCACATCTTGGTGGATGATTGCCACACATGGAATACCAGCCAACTGATTCACATGCATATGGTCATCAAAAATTACATGAGTTCGGTTGTAAATGAAATGTTGGCCGTAGCCGAGTTGATTGCCAAGATCCCATAACTCTAGGAGGTGTTGCCTTGCATGTTCCCACGAGAAATGCTCAAGTGTAAATTCAGCGTTAGCGGCCCCGACCATGTTTAGCAAGATTCCAAAATCGGGTTTGGCCCCAGTTAGGTTTTCGCTCCAATACTTGGAACCCAAGCAATAACCGTGGTCATCAGGGTTGTCCGTTTCCTGAAAGGTCGGCCTACCCTGGTCTTCCATGTCAAAGAGAACGATTTCCACTCCAACACTCGAAGGTGTCTGTCCCATGATGCGGGCCATCTCAAGAATAACGGCTACACCACTGGCGTTATCATTGGCGCCAACAATGGGTTGGTCCTTATCCTCATCCCCTTGGTCTGCAAATGGCCGACTGTCCCAATGCGCGCAAAGCAGAATTCGCTTTTCGGCCTGTGGATTGAGAATTGCTGAGATGTTCCTCAGCGGAAACAACTTATTGTCATAACCGACTATCGTGTCCTTTTGCTCTGATACGGCAAAACCGTAGGAGGTCAGTTTGCTCGCCAAATAATTGCCACATGCTTCGTGGGCTTCGGTACCAGGAATTCTAAATCCGAACGCTATCTGCTCTTCAATGAATCTGTACGCAGAGTCTTCATTGAATACCGGGGCCGGCTTTAGCTCAACCACCTGCGGCTCTCTCTTATTCGGGTTACAGGAAAAAAGTAGGCTCCCGAGAAGGGCTATGACGGTCAGACTACGCATCGAACTGCCAATCTGCTCCATCCTTTCCGTCCATCACGGTAACCCCAATGGCTTTCAATTGGTCTCTGATGGCATCTGAAGTAGCATAATCCTTATTTGACTTGGCGGTGCTGCGGATCTCAAGTAGAACCTTCATTACATCATCCAACTTCTGTGCGCTTTGGTCGCTGACAACAGCTCCACCAAGCCCAAGAACATCTTCGAAGTAGGACTCAAATAAACTTACAACTCTGTCAAATTCAGCTTTGCTCGGAATGAGTTTTTCCTGATTGTTCTTCAGTGCATTGATGTAAGATGCCATGTCAAATAACGAAGCAATGGTCAGAGCCGTGTTCAGATCGTCATTCATTGCATCTGCCAAATTCGTCTCCCAACCATCAATTCTATTCTTGGTGTCTGCAGAATCACTTCCCCAATTCAGATTCAACGATCTGGCCGCAGCCAACGCATTGTTCAATCGGGTGTAGCCTTTCTGTGCAGCTTGCAACGGCTCGTTACCGAAATCGAGCGTGCTTCTATAGTGTGCCTGCAGAATGAAGAAACGTATTGTCAACGGGTCGTACGCTTGCTCAAGCAACTCATGGTCTCCGTTAAAGAATTGGTGCAACATGATGGTATTGCCCAACGATTTGGCCATTTTCTGACCGTTGAGCGTGATCATGTTATTGTGGAGCCAGTATCTGACAGGTTCTTCACCATTTGAACCTACTGACTGTGCAATCTCACATTCATGATGCGGGAAAAGTAGATCCATTCCCCCTCCATGAATGTCAAAGGTTTCGCCCAAATACTTGCTGCTCATTACGGAGCATTCTATATGCCAACCTGGAAAACCATCACTCCAAGGTGATGGCCATCTCATAATGTGCTCTGGAGATGCCTTTTTCCAAAGGGCAAAATCCAATGAACTACGCTTTTCGTCCTGGCCATCCAAGTCTCTCGTGTTAGATTGAAGGTCTTCGATCTTTCTGCCCGAAAGTTTTCCGTAATGATGGGATCTGGCGTATTTCTCCACATCGAAATAGACTGAACCGTTAGACACGTAAGCAAAACCATTGTCCAGAATTTTCTGGGTCATGGCAATTTGCTCAATGATGTGCCCTGAAGCCTGTGGCTCAATGGACGGACGATTATTGTTCAACGCGTCCATGTCTTTGTGGTAGCGGTCCTTGTAATACTGAACCACCTCCATTGGCTCCAGTTGCTCCAGACGAGCCTTCTTGGCCACCTTGTCTTCGCCATGGTCCGCATCATTTTCCAAATGGCCGACATCCGTAATATTTCGCACGTATCGAACCTTAAAACCTAAGTGTTTCAGGTATCGGAAAACAATATCGAATGTGATGGCTGACCTTGCATGACCCAGATGCGCATCACCATAAACCGTTGGTCCACAAACGTACATTCCTACAAACGGTGGGTTGGCAGGAATGAATTCCTCCTTCTTTCGGGTAATGGTGTTGTAAAAATGCAGCTTGGTACTCATGATATATCGTAAACGACAAAAATAGAACCATGCTGCCGAATACCCTAACGGAAATAGCTTAGGAAACCGTGAAACAAAAAAAGCGGTGCATCAGCACCGCTTTTAACACGTTTCCGATTTCTTAGTTAGGAGAACTTATGGACTCTTCGCCCACCTTTTTACCGCCCTCATACACAATGGTGGAAACCAACTGACCATTTTCATAGACGTAAACTTTTCCATCTATCAGTTTTTTGTCCTTGAACGTTCCTTCTTTACTCACGGTGCCATCTGGGTTCATCAGCTTATTGTAGCCGTCTTCAAAGTCGGTTTTGGCAATTGTCTTTGGCTTTGGTTTGCCAGTGTATTTTTTGATGTTCTCGTCATACTCCTTGCCAGCAGGTAACGACACGGTCCGATCCGGCTCTACTTTTCCCGCTTCAAAGTATCTCTTGGCTTTGATGGAGCCGTCCTCATAGTACTCCAACAACTCACCGTTTTCATTGCCATTTTTCCAGTCTCCGAGATACTGAAGCATTCCATTCTCATGAAAGTATTTCTGTTCGCCTTCCCGCTTTCCGGAGCCATTGTAGTTCCAATCGTACTTGAGCACGCCATCTGGGTAGTAGTACTTGTATTGACCGAACCAGCGGTTCATTTTCCAAATGCCCTCTTCCTGTAATTGTCCGGTCCTATAATAGATCTTGGCATAACCGTTCGCTATGTTGTTGGCGAAGGTCAGTTCGTGTTTCTTGTTTCCGTTAGGATAGTATTTGGTCCAAACGCCAGTTTTCCGATTATCCACATACTCGCCCTCTTCTACCAACTGTCCGTTCTCGTAGCCTTTGTATTTGCCATCTTCATTGTAAACCTTCCACCAGCCTTGCTTTTGGTTGTTGGCATCGCGCACGTTTATAGAATCTCCGTTGTTGCCAGAAGATTGTGCGCTAGCCACCAGAAAGGAAGCTATCAATGTGAAGTAGGTTATAACTGTTTTCGCGTTCATGTCTTTCGCCTCTTTGACCATCTTTTACTCAAATGGGGCCTATTAGGTTAGTGTCGTTTGTCGAAATCTGAAGCACGGAATTGCTAAATGCTATTACTACTTTTGGACCGAATGGAAAAATGGACGATTGAAGCCTCAGAACGCAGCCCGTTGGTGTTGCTTGATCGGGAGGCATCGGTTCTGAAAATTGAGGGAAGGTCTTACCCGGAAGAGGGGATGGACTTCTTCGATCCCATTATTCTGCGATTTAAGACTCTCCAGAAATCAGATAGTCCGATTTCTACAATTCACATAAGGTTAGAGTATTACAACTCTGCAACTTCCAAGGCAATGGCAGAATTGTTTCAGGGACTCTTATCTGTAAAGCAGAAAGGAGTGGATGCCGTGGTAATTTGGGAGTATGAGGAGGAAGATGAGGGAATTCAGGATGACATTGACATGTTTGTCGAAACATTCGATCTGAAGTTTGACATCCGCCACACAAGTTTTAGGTGACAACCTCGGAGAGGTGCTCTAACATGTCCTGCACCATGTACTCAAACGAGTAGTCATTCTTCCAGCCCCAGTCTTTTCTCGCGCAGGTGTCGTCTATGGAGCTAGGCCAGCCGTCTGCAACACGTTGCCTGAAATCGGGGTTATAATTTATCGTGAAACCAGGAATGTGTTTACGGATCTCCATGGCCAATTCTTCTGGCGTAAAGCTGAATGCCGCGACATTGTAACCGACCCGAAGTTTTACCTGCTCAGCAGGTGCTTCCATAAGTTGCAATGTGGCTTTGATGGCGTCTGGCATGTACATCATCGGAAGCCGTGTGTGCTTTTCCAAATAGCATTCAAACGGAACCCCTGCAACCGCTTTGTGGAAAATATCAACGGCATAATCGGTAGTCCCACCTCCGGGAGCGCTTTTGTAACCAATCAGCCCAGGGTATCGCAAACTTCTAACATCTACCCCGAATTTCTGATGATAGTATGAACACCATTGCTCACCAGCCAGTTTACTGATGCCGTAAACCGTAACGGGTTCGGTAATTGTAGTTTGAGGAGTGTCGGATTTAGGCGTATTCGGACCGAAAACAGCAATGGAACTTGGCCAATAAACCTTGTCTATGAAACCCTCTTTGGCCAGTTCCAACACGTAAAAAAGCCCATACATGTTCAAGTTCCAAGCCTGCATGATTTTCTGCTCGGCCATAGCAGAAAGCAGCGCGGCTAGCAGGTAAACTTGGTCAACGTTATATTTCACCACAATTTCGTGGAGTTTATCGCGGTCAAGAACATCCAATTGTTCGAACGGCCCACTTTCCAATACTTCCTGCGAAGCAGTTTTAAGATCGGATGCAACAACGTATTTATTTCCGTACTGCCTGCGGAGCTCCATCACCAACTCCGTACCGATCTGACCGGAAGCTCCAATGATCAAAATGCTCTTTTTCCTTCCCATTTTCCGTCTACGTGACTTAAGCAAATGTATCATTTTTTGTAGCGGATGAATTGACCGCAATTCGACATTCAACCGATCCGGAACGCCAAAGTTTTCCCGTTAAATTTGTCAGCATGAGCGAGACAAAATTTGATTCAGAAAGAGCACCGGAGCCAGTGGGTTTGTACCCACATGCAAGGCAAGTGGGCAACCTACTTTTCCTTTCGGGCGTTGGCCCGCGCGAACGCGGGACCAAGAAGATACCAGGAGTTGAGCTGGATGATGATGGGAATATCGTTTCGTACGACATTGAAAAGCAATGCCGTTCGGTTTTTAATAATGTGCGGATGATCCTGGAAGATTCCGGTTCAAGTTGGGACAAGATCGTTGATGTGATCGTTTTCCTGACCAACATGAAGGACGATTTCAAGACCTACAACCGTGTGTATGCCGAGTATTTCAAGGACAATCTTCCGTGCCGCACCACGGTAGAGATCAATTGCCTGCCCACACCAATTGCCATTGAGTTGAAGGTGATCGCGACCATTTAAGGTTCGCTATCCGTATTCTACTTCTTATCTTCGCGCTCCTTTTGGAAAAAACGATGGCCAAGAAGTACGCGGAATACAAGCAATTGAACCTGCCCGAGGTGGCGGACGAAGTGCTTGCGTTCTGGGAGCAGAACGACATTTTCAGGAAGAGTATCGAAACGCGCGAAGGCAACGAGCCGTTCGTGTTTTATGAGGGGCCGCCATCGGCCAACGGCATGCCAGGCATTCACCACGTCATGGCCCGCACCATCAAGGATATTTTCTGCCGTTACCGCACACTGAAAGGCTATCAGGTGAAGCGAAAAGCGGGTTGGGACACGCACGGATTGCCGATTGAGCTGGGCGTGGAGAAGGAGTTGGGCATCACCAAAGAAGACATTGGTAAGACCATTACGATTGCCGAATACAACGAGGCGTGCCGCAAAGCGGTGATGAAATACACGGACGTTTGGAACGACCTGACCCGCAAGATCGGGTACTGGGTGGATATGGAACATCCTTACGTGACGTACGAGAACAAATACATTGAGAGCGTTTGGTGGCTGCTGAAAAACCTTTTCGACAAAGGGTTACTGTACAAGGGCTACACCATTCAGCCATATTCGCCCAAGGCGGGAACAGGGTTAAGTTCGCACGAATTGAACCAACCTGGAACCTACCGCGATGTGAAAGACACCACGGTGGTGGCGCAGTTCCGCGCGCCTTTGTTGGATGCCAAATTCGGTGGTGAAACGCACATTTTGGCTTGGACGACCACGCCTTGGACGCTTCCATCAAACACGGCTCTGGCCGTTGGTGAGAACATCGACTATATGGCAGTGAAGACCTTCAATCAGTACACTTCTGCACCCGTTGTGGTGGTGTTGGCGAAGGATCTTGTCGGAAAATGGTTCAAGGCAGAGAATGCCGAATTGTCTTTGGAAGATTATCAAGAAGGCGATAAGAAGATTCCATATCAGGTGGTGGCTGAATTCAAAGGTTCTGAGTTGGTCGGAACACCTTACGAACAACTACTTCCTTATGTACAACCAGATGGCGAAGATTTCCGAGTAATTGCGGGAGATTTTGTTTCCACTGAAGATGGTACCGGAATCGTTCATATCGCGCCTACGTTCGGTGCGGATGATGCCCGCGTAGCGAAAGCCGCTGGCGTTGGTGCCATGCTGGTGGATGATGGTCAGGGAAACATGGTTCCGTTGGTGGACCTGCAAGGGCGTTTCCGTCCAGAAGTGACCGACTTTGCCGGAGAATACGTGAAGGCCGAGTATTACACGGACGAGGAGATCGCGGAAGAGACCAAGAAGCAGGGCCGCGACAATTACCTGTCGGTTGATGAGCGCATCGCCATCAAACTGAAGGAAGAGAACAAGGCTTTCCGTGTGGAGAAATACGTTCACAGCTACCCCCATTGCTGGAGAACGGACAAGCCCGTGCTATACTACCCGTTGGATTCATGGTTCATCAAGACCACTGAAGCAAAGGACAAGTTGATCGCGCTCAACAAGACCATCAACTGGAAACCGGAAAGCACAGGAACGGGTCGTTTCGGAAACTGGCTGGAAAACCTTCAGGACTGGAACCTATCACGCAGCCGTTTCTGGGGGATTCCGTTGCCCATCTGGTCAACAGAAGACAAAGCCGAGCGCAAATGCATCGGTTCGGTCGAAGAACTGAAAGCCGAATGCGAGAAAGCAGTTGCGGCAGGCGTAATGGAATCAAACCCGCTGGCCGATTTCGCGGTCGGCAACATGGACGAGGCCAATTACAAGACATTCGACCTGCACCGTCCGTATATGGACGAGATCGTGCTGGTTTCTGAATCGGGCAAACCGATGAACCGCGAGATGGACCTCATCGATGTGTGGTTCGATTCAGGGGCCATGCCGTACGCGCAGTTGCATTATCCGTTCGAGAACAAGGAATTGATCGATGGCAAAAGCTATTATCCTGCCGACTTCATCGCGGAAGGCGTAGACCAGACGCGTGGTTGGTTCTTCACGCTGCATGCCATTGCTACCATGTGTTTTGATTCCGTGGCCTACAAGAATGTGGTCTCCAATGGACTGGTGCTTGATAAGAATGGACAGAAGATGTCCAAACGATTGGGGAATGCGGTCGACCCGTTCGAGACGTTGAAGCAATACGGCCCAGATGCCACGCGCTGGTACATGATCACCAACGCAGAGCCGTGGGACAATCTGAAATTCGACATTGAGGGGATTTCCGAAGTGCAGCGCAAGTTCTTCGGAACGCTTTACAACACCTACGGCTTCTATGCGCTTTACGCGAACATTGATGGGTACGATTTCAGCGAAGCGGAGGTTCCCGTTTCGGAACGGCCAGAAATTGACCGTTGGATCATGTCCAAACTCAACTCGCTGATTGCAGAGGTGGATGAGCATTACATGGCGTTCGAGCCCAAAAAGGCTGGTCGCGCCATTCAGGAATTCGTGAACGAGAACCTCAGTAATTGGTACGTTCGTCTGTGCCGAAGAAGATTCTGGAAAGGAGAGCCATCGAAAGACAAATCATCAGCCTACCAAACGTTGTATACCTGTTTGGATGTCATCGCGAAGCTGATGAGTCCTATTGCCCCGTTCTATGCGGATAAGCTTTTCTTGGACCTGAACGCGGTTACTGGAAAAGATGAATCAGAGTCGGTTCATTTGGCTGAAATACCAGTTGCGGTTCAGGAACAAATTGATGTGGACCTGGAGGAGCGAATGGAAATTGCGCAGCAGGTCACTTCATTGATTTTGAGCATTCGTAAAAAAGAAAGTAAACGCGTTCGTCAGCCGTTGGCCAAAGTGATGGTTCCGATACTGAATGAAAAGTTCGAACGCCAACTGAAAGCGGTTGAAGAACTGATTCTTTCTGAAGTCAATGTGAAGGAGTTGGAATACTTAAGAGAAACCGCGGGTGTTATTGAAAAGAGCATCAAGCCTAACTTCAAAGTTCTTGGCCCAAAATATGGCAAGCAGATGAAGCAAATTGCTGTGGAGGTCGGCAAGATGAATCAAGAGGAGATAACGAAACTGGAATCTACAGGAGCATACTCAATTGCGATAGCAGAAGAGAAAATAGACCTCACTTTGGATGACGTTGAGATTACTTCAAAAGATATTCCTGGGTGGTCGGTGGCATCTGAAGCAGGAATAACGGTTGCACTTGACCTGACAATAACTGATGAACTGCGACAAGAGGGTCTTGCGCGGGAGTTGGTGAATCGTATTCAGAACATCAGAAAAGAGAAAGGACTGGAAGTGACAGACCGAATTTTTCTAACCATTCAGGAGGCGTCAGAAATCAGGGAGGCTGTAACTAACAATCTTAAATATATTTGCGCGGAAACGCTGGCGGAGGAACTGGAGATTGTTCCGACATTGGATTCACCTGGCTCGGTCATGGTGGAGCTCGTAGACAATCTTAAAACACAGATAAATATTAGTACATTGAATTAAAGACCATTAGACCATGGCAGAAAAGACAAAATATTCGAAGGACGAGCTTGAAGAGTTCAAGGGAATTATCAATGAGAAGCTTGATAAGGCAAAAGAGGATTTACAATTGTTGGTAGATCAACTTTCTCACAAAGACGACCACGGTACTGATGACACATCTCCAACGTTCAAGTTGATGGACGAGGGTTCTGAGGTGCTTTCCAGAGAAGAGATCAATCAGCTTGCAGCTAGACAGCAGAAATTCATACAAAGTTTGGATAACGCATTGGTGCGGATTGAAAATGGAACCTATGGAATTTGCAGAGCCACTGGAAAACTAATTGCGAAGGAGCGTTTGCGCATTGTGCCTCATGCAACACTTAGCATTGAGGCTAAGAACGCTCAAAACTAACGTATTAGAACAGGTATTTTAAGAGGCCGAAAGGCCTCTTTTGTTTTGCGGACATGAAAAGGGCTTTGTCAATCATATTTGGTGTTCTGCTCCTTGATCAGACCCTAAAGGTCTGGGTCAAAACCACCATGGTCTTGGGTCAAGAGCACATCATCTTTGATTGGTTTATCATTCACTTTACCGAGAATGTTGGGATGGCCTTTGGGATGCAGTTGGGAGGAGATTACGGCAAATTGTTTCTAAGTGTGTTTAGAATCTTTGCTGTAGTTGCGATTGGGGTCTACTTGCACTCGCTGATAAGAAGAGGGACGGCTAATGTCGTTATCGTATCACTTTCATTGGTTTTTGCGGGTGCGCTTGGTAATATCATCGACAGCACCTTCTACGGACTACTCTTTTCGGATAGCTATGGACATACTGCCACTTTCATGCCCGCTGAAGGTGGTTATGCGGGCGTTCTGCATGGAAGGGTGGTAGACATGTTTTATTTCCCTCTTTTTGAAGGGAGATTTCCTGAGTGGATCCCGTATGTTGGTGGAGACCGCTTTCTATTCTTCAACGCCATTTTCAATATAGCCGATTCGGCCATTACCGTAGGTATGGCATTGATAATCATCTTTCAGAAGCACTTTCTGAAAGAAGGATGACCTGTAAGCTGTATCACACGGTCTCCTCCAAGAGGAGGAAATAGATGTAACTCATCAATACGCTTGCAAAAAGAAGTGCGGTAAGTAACATGGCGGGGTGGTTTGTAACAATGTTACTTTAAAACCCCTTGGTCAAAACGAAATCACTCCCCGAGTTATAAACAATAGAAAGGCTGAGTTCTAGTTTGACCGTGTTGATATCTTCAACACAACCCATTCTGAAATAATTGAGGTTACACATAACGAAGGACCGCCTATGAATAAATTGCAACAGCGTTAATTTGCATCTCACGACTTTTAAGACTCCTAGTAACACTCATGGTCTAGCGGTGAAGAGGTAAATTATCATTCACTTCTGCATACTGACAAAAGAAAAGCCCTGATTCGTAGGACACGAATCAGGGCTTAGCTGATTTTGTTAAAACAATTACTTAGAGAACAACCTTCTTCGTCACAGGTTTTTCATTCACCAATGCTCTAAGGATATACGTTCCAGTAGCCAAATTGTTAAGGTCGATTTCGTTCTTCCCTTCATTTAGGTTGCTAGTTTGGAAAACCAGATTACCAATGGCATCAAAAACCTCCAATTGGGCTTTGCCATCTAGTTCGGGGAGGAAGATTATGGCGTTTCGATCGTAAGCATACAACAGGATTTCATCACCGGTATACATTGGTTCTGCATCGGGCCCCAGTCTAAAATGAAGCAGAAATCTTTCAGGGTCATCAGACTCATCTGCATTGAAAGTATAAACTGGGTTTACTGTTAACTCTTGTATAATCTTGGTTTTAAGATCTTCCAGGTAAACATGGGCTTCTACATTGAATTGGTCTAGATGTTTAGCGGTGAACTTAAATTCTCCCGAGATACCAGGGATAAGATCCATGGGTACGGTCATCGGATAGTCCTCTAAACTGAGGGAGTTAATGGAGTACTTAGTGTTTCTAAGTCGGGTCTGTAGCGTTGGTTGCGCTCCAGGTGCCTTCAGCTTGTTGGCATCATCCATCGAGTCAAAGCCATTGGTAAAATCTTGTCCAAAGCGTACCCTTGTCTTATCCGCAAACCCACCAGCCTCAACTATTATGTCGAAAGTATTGCTTAGGTCTTCTTTGTAGAAGTATGGGTCTCCTAAGTCGCGGTACGATTGAGGTAGAGCAAAAGATGCTGGTCCACCAGATACCCGAACAAAAAAGCCTTGTTGAGAAGCTATCAACGCGTTCATTGGCGGTAAAACAGGCTGGTAAGTGCCATAGAAGCTCCCAGTGGTTTCCCAGAACTGAGCTTGTCCGTCAAAGCCAGCTGGGGGTGCAGACCACCGTATGGGAGATGGAAATGGGTTGCTAACCAAATGCCACCCATCTCCTTCTGGTGTTCCAGAATTAGTCAATCCTGAATATGATACGGTTGAAAATTCTGATGTATTACCAACGTTTCCAGCGGTTTCAAATGTAAAATCCAACTGATTTGCTGTAATTACGGCATAACCCCTTGCATTTTGCATTATTCCGGAACTTCTTATAAACCATCCCGATTGATCACACCCAGGGACTATCCAAGGACCTTCCTCATGCCATTCAAACATAGATCCATAAGGAGAACTTCCGTCAATGGCCGTAGGTGAGCAACTTGGAAGCGGAATTACCGGCCAACCATCTGGACCATAAAGATTAAACTCGGACAACTCCAAAAGATTACAATTATTTACGGCACTACCAACATAGTGGAATCCAGGTTCTTGGCCGATGTACCTTTGAACACGTAAATTTCCTGATAACACACCGTCTAGAGATGGGTCTGAAAAGTCATCAACCAACCCGGTTTCTGAAACTGTAGAGGCAATAACTAAGTTACCATTAGCATTCATCGTACCATCATCCAGTCTTAGTATACCATGGACATTGGTTGTACCACTTGTGACTGTAGCGGTCCCAGATGGTTTTTCAACTTCCAGAACCCCATAGAATCTCGAGAGACCTGTAACAGACTGTGCTCCCGCCCCGTCCAGCACAACCAACTCATCAATTTCAGCGGTTCCGGAGTTATTGAAGTTCCCTGATACACGAACCTCACTCGCATTATGAATGGTTCCGCTAGGTCGATTATCAAAATGATTATCTACGTTGAGAACAACCCCTGATTCGATATAGAGGTTCGTGCCATTCGTGAGGCCCTGACCGAATACAGCCGAGCTCACAATTAATAAACCTATGCTAAACAAAATATACTTGTGCCCCATTTGAGATACCTTTTTTGATATTACGCTAATTTATAAACTTATCAATACATGTAACATTGATAACAGGTTGTGAGACCTGGCTATTTTCGAATGATTGAATATTCCAATCGGTGAAAGTCCACCGGGGTACGGCTTCCCAAAGGGCAGTTTTCCTTGTATGATTTGCCAGAACCAGAAATGACGAACGTCCCGATTGTTTCTATTTGCGCCCCATTGTGATATTGGATTGCTTCGCCCATGTTGTCGTCTTCACACCCGCCATAGCCTACCGGCGTTGGGTCTAACATGAGGTCGTTTATACGGTTTTTGGTGCTTGAAGTACATTCGGAATATTGATCTACAATGTGCCCCATGACCTTATCAACACCATCGGCCTCCCATCCTCCGACATATACCCGAAACTCCCGGCCCTGTGGCACATGAACGGTTATAGATTTCTTAATTTTCCAATTCCGTTTTATTGTACGTCCAAGCCCAGCTTTGAGAATGTCTTGACTGTTGGAAACGTATTCGTTTAAGAAAAGATAGTTTCCACCTACGTCTGCGAACAAACGCAACTCTGCAGGAGTAAGAAAGAACACCTCTGATAGCCGTCTGATTTTCAGTTTGTGCAAGTCAACCTGGTAAGTGGTTATCAAGAAATCATCGGAAATGCCATTTCCCTCATCCCAATACAGATAGAGTGTTTTTCCGTATACCAAAGTGTCAGGCTGATTTGAAGAAGCCCAAGGAATTCGGATTGACGCACCAGCAGAATCAGCACTACTGAATAGCAAAATGTCTGTTTGGCCTGAGTAACTGTTTCCCTTTCGGTCAACCAGTTTGAATTTGAGACGAGAGTTTTCTGATGGGCGAGGAAGTGTTTGCATCACTTTAAACAGGTAATCCTTCGAGCTCATTTTCACGGGCCTTACCCAATCTCCTGTGTCTTGGTTGTTGTAGAACGCGCTACCGTCTCCATTGGCATAAATGTCAATTCTTGTGGCAAAAACGGAATCGCCCTTTTCAGACAGAATCTTGTCTGGTAGATTCCTTCTGGTTGCCAATAACCTCATAGGATGAATTTCAGTTTTAGCTGGTGGGTGGCCGCGGTCCCATATCCAAAGACCCTCAACGTGAACCCAATCACCAGCGGTAGGCCAATTCCAAATGATGTCGTAACGTTCGTGACCTGCCGAGGCAAAACCAGCAGAACCACCTTTTCTGCAAACGGATGCGTGCTTATTCCCTTTGTTACCAGCAGCCAAACCACTCTCCCATTCACAATGAACCCAATCCCTAACTACGGTATCTCGTATTTCATCACCGTTATCGCTCTTTGATATCTTGATATACCGAGACAGTAGGTTTCTGTACCCTCGGTCTGGAAAAACGTTGAAAGAAAAGTCGTGGGTGTAATGGTATAGTGGCAGGTCTTCGAAACTTACGTGAGGCACCCCGAATTCGTATCCCAAATGACCTTCAATTGGCATGACCTGCCCCTCCAGTACAACCACCGTATCATGATTTACCACAGGTCGCCAAGAAGGAAGAATCAGACTTATATCAATGATGTTCTTGAAGCCATATACCTTCATTGTGTCTATGCATGGGTAGATGCCAATATTGGCCTCATTGGACCAACGAAGGTTGTCAGGATAAGAGAACGGGTCTTGTGCCCTGGCGCCTAGGCTGAGCAGAATGAGAGCTACCGAGACGAGCCTTTTCATTTGGCCAAAAGCAATTCAAGTATTTGAACAGCATTAGTGGCAGCGCCTTTTCTCAGATTGTCCGAAACAACCCAAAGATTGAATGCATTCTTTTCACTTTCGTCTCTACGAATTCTCCCAACAAACACGTCATCTTTTCCTTGGGCATGGGCTGGCAGAGGGTAAATGTTTCCGGTTGTGTCGTCTTGTATTACAACCCCAGGAGATTGGGCAAGGACAGCTCTGATTTCTTCAACCGAAGTTCGTTTGTTAAAGGTAACATTGACAGATTCAGAATGGCCACCCACAACCGGCACCCGCACAGCGGTAGCCGTTACCCGTAATTCAGGAACACCCAAGATTTTCCGGCTCTCGTTTACCAACTTCATTTCTTCCTTGGTGTAGCCGTTTTCCAGAAAAACATCACAGTGAGGGATGCAGTTTCTGTGGATCTGATGCGGATATGCTGGAGAATCGACCACAACACCCTGTTCCTCCCTTTCCAATTGCTCTATTCCAGGTTTACCGGTCCCGGTAACGGATTGATATGTACTGATGACAACCCGCTCTAGTCCAAAGGCCTTGTGTAAAGGAGACAAAGCAACTACCAATTGAATGGTAGAACAGTTCGGGTTGGCAATTATCTTGGAATCAGCATTAATCGAGTTGGGATTAACCTCTGGCACCACCAATGGTACATTTGGATCCATTCGCCAAGCAGATGAGTTGTCGATAACGGTAGTGCCGACCTCTACAAATTTCGGAGCCCAATTCAGCGAAGTTGTTCCTCCGGCCGAGAAAAGGGCAACATTCGGTTTCAGTGAAACGGCCTGATCAATTCCGATAACTTTAACTGGCCTTCCATGGAACACAATTGAGGTGCCAATAGACTTCTGAGAAGCAACAGGAAACAGTTCAGAGATTACAATTTTACGCTCTTCTAAAACCTTGAGCATTTCTCTGCCCACCAGTCCTGTGGCTCCTACTACTGCAACTCTCATAATTCGCTAACGAAAGGTTAATTCTAAGGGGGTATCAAAAGTACTATATTTACCTCCCTTGGCTTTGGGAAAAATGAACGGCATGTCGGCTTTTTTGAGAGGTTTTCTTTTCGGGATTTTGATGGTGCTTCCTACTCTGGGATTTTGCCAGTTTACGGATGATTTCAGTGACGGAGATTTCACAGCAAATCCAACTTGGACCGGAGATGCTGCAAACTTTGAAGTGGATGGAAACCAAAAGCTACACCTTAACGCTCCGGCAGAATCAGACACGTCCTATTTGTCTGTGACCAGTGAAGCGATTGATGATGCGACATGGGAGTTTTTGGTTGAAATGGACTTCAATCCATCTTCCAGTAATCTTAGCCGCGTTTATCTGGTAGCCAACAATCAAGACCTTACCGGGGCGGTTAATGGGTATTATGTGAGACTTGGGGGAGAGACCGAAGACCGGATAAGTCTTTATCGACAAACTGGTACGTCATCAACGCAGATCATAACATCGCAGGATGGACTTTTGGATACTGATCCTTCTGGGGCCAGAGTTCGGGTTACGCGTTCGTCCAACTCAGATTGGGAGCTTTTTGCGGACACGTCAGGCGGAAGTGCTTTTACTTCGTTGGGAACGGCTAATGACACCACGTATGTTCAAAGTCTGTACTCTGGGGTCTGGTGCAAATACACGAGCACAAGGTCTGACAAGTTCTATTTCGATGATTTCAATGTGACAGGAAACCCGTTTGTGGATGCCGTTGCGCCAACGGTAGTTTCCGTATCTGCTGTGTCAAACACCGAGGTGGATATTCAGTTCAGTGAGGCAGTGGATCAAACTACGGCCGAGACACTTACCAACTACTTGGCAGATAATGGCCTTGGAAACCCAATTTCAGCGGTGCGGGATGGGTCAGACAATGCGCTCGTTCATTTGACCTTCGCAACGCAGTTCACAAATGGAACGACTTACGGCCTGACGATCTCCAATGTCGAGGACCTTGCAGGCAACCCAGTAATAACGGTTACTGAGCCGTTCATTTATGTCATTCCTTCACCGGCAGGTTTCCGAGATGTGGTGATCAACGAGTTCATGTGCGACCCAACACCATTTGTGGGCTTGGCAGATGCAGAGTTTGTTGAGGTCTTCAACACGTCAAACAATTACATAGACATATCTGGGTGGAAGTTGGGAGATGCATCTTCATTTGGCACATTGGGTTCTCATGTCATCGGCCCTCAGGAGTATGCGTTATTGGTCTCTACCACCACAGCAAATCTGTTTGCCTTTTACCCCAACGTGGTGCAGGTTACTTCATTCCCATCATTGAATAATAGTGGTGATAGCATCATTCTGCTAAACACCTCTGAAGAGGTAATTGATGAGCTAGGATATGACCTAAGTTGGTATGGTGATGAGGCCAAGGAAGATGGTGGTTATTCCATTGAACAGATCAACCCGTTCGCGTCCTGCGTTAACGCCAGTAATTGGAGTGGGTCGGAGGATGTTCTTGGGGGTACTCCATCTGCGGTTAACTCCGTTTTTGATGACGCACCGGATACGATCGGTCCAAGCCTGATCGGTGTGGAGATTCTTGGCACACAAACTGTGCGGGCCACCTTCAGCGAATCATTGGATGGATCAGGAATCTCGGCTATGAGTTTTTCGATTCAGCCAGACCTGAACGTGGTAGCCGCCTCAGTGAGTTCGTCATTCGGAAATTCGGTACAGGTCTCTTTTGGAAATCCTATCGATACGGGGGTGGTGTATCTTCTTTCAGCTACTGGAATCTTAGACTGTGAAGGAAATGCTCTGGATGCTGATTCGGGACAAACAGTCATTCTTCCATTCACTGCCGATTCAGGCGATTTCGTCATCAATGAAGTGCTATTCAATCCGTATACAGGCGGCTCTGATTACGTGGAGTTGGTTAACGTTACAGATAGGCCGTTGAACCTGAAAGGATGGATGCTGGCCAACTTTGATGATGAGGACGGCATCAGCAATTTTGAGACAATCGCTTCCGAAAATTACGCTGTTGCTGCTGGTGGTTACGTATTGATTACTGAAGACACAACAGAGGTAAGGGCCAACTACATCAACCATGGAATAGACAATTTCATACAGGCAGACCTTCCGTCTTACAACAACGATTCTGGTACGGTCTACTTGTTGAATATTGACACGGTGTTGTCTGAGGCGTTTTCGTACAGTGAAGACATGCATTTTCCGTTGCTTGATGATGTAGATGGCGTCTCTCTAGAACGGTTGGATGTTAATCGACCAGTGAGTGATATGGGCAACTGGCATTCGGCAGCACAAACGGCTGGATTCGGAACCCCAGGCCTAGAGAACTCCCAACTTTATCTGACCAACCCATCAAGTGGTGAAGTGAGTTTCGACCCTGAGATATTCTCACCTGACAATGATGGTTATAATGATGTCTTGAACATCAATTACAGCTTCGCAACACCGGGGTTTGTGGCCACAATCCGCATCTACGATTCAAATGGAAGACCCATTAGACAGCTTGCCACAAACGAGCTTTTGGGTACTAACGGCACCTACACTTGGGATGGCACTTCAGACAATGGCGAAAAGGCCAGAATTGGAATGTACGTGGTGCTGTTTGAAGCATTCAACGATAGCGGAGATAAGGCCGTTCACAAATTCTCCGTCACCTTGGGAGGTCGTTTATAAGAGTTCGTTGGCGAGGTTGGCCAGTTCAGAACGCTCTCCTTTTTCCAATGTAACGTGTGCACAGAGCTTGTTTCCTTTCACCTTCTCAATGAGGTAAGACAGGCCATTACTCTGCGTGTCCAAGTAAGGCGTGTCAATTTGGAAAACGTCTCCCGTAAAAACTATCTTGGTGTTTTCGCCTGCACGGGTAATGATGGTTTTCACCTCGTGCGGAGTAAGGTTTTGTGCCTCGTCAATGATGAAGAAGATGTTCGACAGACTTCGTCCTCGTATATAGGCCAATGGCGTTATGAGCAGCTTTTCCTGCTCCACCATTTGCTGAATCTGCTTGGCCTCTTTGCCTTTTTCCGGAAATTGGCTTTGGATGAATTTGAGGTTATCCCAAAGAGGCTCCATGTATGGATTGATCTTGCTCTTGATATCACCTGGCAGATAACCGATATCCTTATTGCTTAAAGGCACAATGGGCCTTGCGAGGTAGATTTGACGATAGTCGCGCTTTTGTGCCAATGCCCCGGCAAGGGCCAACAATGTTTTGCCAGTTCCGGCAACACCCTGAAGGGTTACCAGTTTCACATTGGGATCCATGATGGCGTGGAGGGCAAAAACCTGCTCAGCGTTCAATGGGCGAATGCCGTAAGCAGTGGTTTTCTCCAATCGATGAAGCTGACCTGTTTCAGGGTTATTGTGGACCAGCGCAGACTTCTTACCGTTCTTTAAAATGTAGTAATGGTTGTCTGGAGCGTCCTTGAGGCCAACATCGCTAGGGTCACAAACACCATCTTGATAAAGATCATTGATGATGGTGCTCGAAATTCCCTCAACCGTACTTTCTCCTTTATACAGAGAATCTACATCCTTGATCTTGCCCGTCTCATAGTCTTCTGCGTAAACATTCAAAGACTTGGCTTTCAACCGCAGGTTGATGTCTTTGCTCACCAAGACCACCTTTCGGTCTTTGTGTTCTACTTGAAGAGCCAAAGCAGCATTCAGAATCTTATGATCGGCTTTGCTTTCTCCGAAAACCTTGTTGGCATCAACTTCGCCCTTGCCGTTCATAATAACCTTGAACGCACCCTTTTTGGATCCTTTTAATGGAATCCATTGTTGTAGGGTCTTGGTTCCCGCCAACTCATCCAACAACCGGATGAATTGCCTTGCAGCAAAGTTCTTAGTGTCATTTCCCTTCTTGAAATTATCGAGCTCTTCCAGCACCGTAATCGGTATGGCAACGTCATGTTCATCAAACTCGTTAATTGCGTTGTGATCGTATATGATCACTGAAGTATCCAGCACGAATATTTTTCGCTCCTCTTTCTTTTTCGCCATGCAGAAATGTATGTATTCGAAATGTAGTGTTTTGGGCTACCCTTCTTCGGTTCTAACTTTGTGTTGTTGCCATTTTTTTCAACATACTTTTGTGAAGTAAGTAATTTGAAAACCACACAATGCTAGAAAAGCACGTAGAACTTGAAAACGCTTATTTGAAGGTAAGATCAAAGGAAGAGGCTAAGCTTCTTATAGACTCTTGCTCTGAAGATGATGTCATGTTTTCAACACACGACCCCAACGGAATTTACAATGATGTTTCGAAGACCTGTGAGACGTTAATTGGTTACTCAAAGAAGGACCTGATAGGGTCTTCACCGTACGACTATTTTAACCCGGAAGACTTTCAGGCCATTCTTAAATCCCACGCTAAAGTCACCATTAGACCTGAGGTTGACCGAGTCAATTATCGTATCCGAAAAAAGGACGGAACGTTTCAGCCAGTGAGGTCCTTGAGCCGACAGATCAAGGACTCCAGCGGTCTGGAATTCATCTTTGTGGTGACATTTAGTGGCCATTAGAAAGGCGTTCATCGAAAAAAAGTTCAATTAAATCGAGAATATTCCAATTGATGTTCTAACTTTGAAGGACAGTTCCAATTCCTGGTTTCACCCCCATCGTATGACGCTTCGGCCGATTCGGTGGGGGTATTTGTTTTAAGACATTCGAGGGAACCTTATTTCTTACCTTTGCCCAAACACTAAAATTTTAAGGAATGTCAGAGGTGGTGATGGATTTGAATACGGATATCAAACAAGTGCTTAAGGCACTGAAAATCAAAGATTTGAACCCGGGTTTTTCTACTGGTTCCAAAGATGGAATTGGAAGTGGAGATTCAATTGGGTCATACTCACCGGTCGATGCAAGCCTGATTGCTTCGGTGGGCTCGTGCGGTAAGGAAGATTACGATAGGGTAATTACACAAGCCGAAGAAGCGTTTGTTGAGTGGAGAAAGTGGCCAGCACCCAAAAGGGGAGAAGTAGTGAGACAGTTGGGTGATGCGCTGAGAGAGAAAAAAGAACCATTGGGCAAACTTGTTTCTTACGAAATGGGAAAGAGCCTGCAGGAAGGTTTGGGCGAGGTTCAGGAAATGATAGACATCTGCGACTTTGCCGTAGGTCTTTCACGTCAGTTGTACGGATTGACAATGCATTCTGAGCGACCATTGCATCGCATGTACGAGCAGTATCATCCATTGGGAATTGTAGGAATTGTATCAGCATTCAATTTTCCCGTAGCAGTTTGGAGTTGGAATACCATGTTGGCGTGGGTCTGTGGCGATGTATGTGTCTGGAAGCCATCAGAAAAGGCACCGATCTCTGGTGTTGCCTGTCAGAATATTGTAAAAGAGGTATTTGAAGCCAATGGAGTGCCTGAAGGTGTAAGCTGCATTGTGCAGGGTAATTATACGGTCGGAGAATTCATGACGGCAGATAAGCGGGTTCCGTTGGTATCGGCTACGGGCTCTATCAGAATGGGTAAGAAAGTGGCTGCGGCAGTTGGTTCCAGATTAGGTAAAACGTTGCTTGAGCTGGGAGGAAACAATGCGGTTATCATTACCGAGAATGCCGACCTGAACATTTCTATCGTGGGAGCCCTTTTCGGAGCGGTTGGTACATGTGGTCAACGCTGTACAAGTACTCGAAGATTGATCATTCATGAGAGCGTTTATGATGAGGTTAAGAACAGCTTGGTGAAAGCGTATGCACAACTTCGAATAGGCAATCCGTTGGATGAGAGTAATCATGTTGGGCCATTGATCGATAAACAAGCGGTTGATGCATATCTGAATGCATTGGAGCAAGTAAAGGCTGAAGGAGGCACCATTGTGGTTGAAGGGGGTGTGTTGGAAGGAGAAGGTTATGAAAGCGGTTGCTACGTGAAACCGGCCATTGCCGAGGCACAGAACCACTTCAAGATCGTTCAGCAAGAAACCTTTGCACCCATTCTTTATCTCCTCAAATACAGCACTATGGAAGAGGCTATTGCCATTCAGAATGGTGTAGATCAGGGGTTGTCTTCGGCCATTATGACAACAAACTTGCGCCAAGCAGAGTTATTCTTGTCTTATGCTGGTTCAGATTGCGGAATTGCCAATGTTAACATCGGAACTTCTGGAGCAGAGATCGGTGGTGCTTTCGGAGGCGAAAAAGAAACTGGCGGAGGCAGGGAGTCTGGCTCAGATGCTTGGAAAGTTTACATGAGAAGACAGACAAATACTATAAATTACAGTACCGAATTGCCGTTGGCTCAAGGAATTAAGTTCGATATCTGATAGGTTTGCGTAGAATCGTGTACATACCATTGATCTGTCTGATGTGCTCTTGCTCTAAAGACCCGACCGAGGTATACTATGAAGACCAGCGGTTCTACTACGACCTTCCTTCCTTCATTACCAAACAGGCCAATAACCTGCAGAGCAAAAGCCAGTGGGTTAGGAAGCACGTTACCAAAGATGGTCATAGCCACATTATAGAGCGAGGCGATATTGAATGGATGGATGAATTGGACCTTTTCATCGAATCAGACATAAACCGGCCTGCATGGAGAGGCCAGTTTAAGGTTGATACCATTAACCTCGAGAGGGAATATGTGATAACCTACAAGACCGAGAACAAGCAGATTCCGGTTAAGAATGTTGTAGTAACCGTAGACAAGGAAACCAAACAATGCCTCAAGGTTACGGTAGACCGAAGGACAAAGAATTTTCTTTATCAATCAGACCAAAGTCTGTATTTCACTACCGGAGAAGGGTACATGATGAAGGGTAAACTATCGGTCAGTTATCTGTTCGATTCTGAGTATTCCATCGATTCTGAATTCATTGAGAGTTAATCTTCTTACCCTGCTGGCCTTGACATGGCTCTTCTCGGGATGTGCTGAGAAAGACCGTTCGGCAGAGTTGGTTGGCAAGTGGTTGTTCAGCTTGGACCTGGGCGGAACAATACTTCCATTCAATGCTGAGATGATACTTGAGGAAGACGCGGTGCAATTCTATGCCATTAATGGAGAAGAGCGGATTCGGGCAGACGAATTTGAAGTTATAAAGGACAGCTTCTTTGTGCGGCTACCGGTCTTCAACACAGCACTTATCGGAAAAATCACCGAGGAAGGAATCATCGGGAGTTACCATGACTATTCGAGAAGTGGCGAGTATCTGATTCCGTTTGAAGCCACTCGGTCTTTTGAGAATAGGTTCGATGACCTGTCGGAACCTACGATAGAAGTAACGGGCAAATGGAAGGTGCTCTTCAGCCCCGGAAGCGATTCTGAGTATGAGGCCATTGGACAATTTCAACAGCTAGGAGCACGGGCTACAGGCACATTCTTGACAACAACTGGAGATTATCGGTATTTGGAGGGTAACGTTTCTGGCGATAGCCTGTTCCTTTCTTGTTTTGATGGATCTCATGCCTTTTTGTTCAAGGCAAGAATTTCTGGAGACAGCATCTACGGTAACTTTTGGTCTGGCAGGCACTGGCAAGAAAACTGGACAGGAAATAGGGACGAGGCATTTGATTTGCCAGACCCAGAAACCCTCACCTTCTTAAAACCAGGGTATGAAAGCCTGGACTTTTCATTCCAAAACTTGAAAGGTGAAACAGTATCTATATCAGATTCGGCTTATCAAGACAAGGTTGTGATCGTACAGATTATGGGAAGTTGGTGCCCTAATTGTAAAGATGAAACCGCTTATCTGGTTTCGCTACACGAAAAGTTCAAGGATCAAGGGCTGGAAGTGATTGCGTTGGCTTTTGAGAAAAGCGATAACAACGCCACCAACGTCAAATCGTTAGAAAGACTGGTTGACCATTTTAATGTACCGTATAAAGTGCTCCTTGCTGGAACTGCGAGTAAAAAAGAAGCGGCCGCAAAACTGCCAATGCTCAATCACGTGCTTTCATTTCCAACCAGCATTTACATCGATAGAACAGGGAAAGTGAGAAAGATTCATACAGGCTTCTCTGGCCCAGGAACAGGAGAATATTATCAGGAGTTTGTGGAGGAAACGGACAGATTTGTTACCCAACTCCTGATAGAGTAAGTAGGTCAGGAAACCACCTTCAGCCGCTTTGCAACAAGGATGGCAATGAGGGATGCGGTTATGGCCAAGTAACCCACCATATTGTAGTCCTGATATTCTCCTGACGCGGTTTTTATTACGATCAATCCGGCAACATAGCTCGCAATTCCAGCCCCAAGTTGCTGAATGGCAGAATTGATGCTCATGAATCCGCCCCGTCTCTCGGGACTAACGCTAGAGGTTATCATGGTCATTGCAGGAATGATTCTACCAGAAATGAGAATGAACATGCAACTCGTTATCACGATAACGGCATAGAGGTTCATTCTGGGCAGGTTGGTTATGCCCCAAAGAGGAATGAGAGAAAGCAGCGTAGCAACGGTAAAGAACCTGTACTGACCAAAGCGGTCTGCCAATTTCCCAAACCATGGCGAAGAGAAAAAGGTCACAAATCCCCCGGCCAGGTAGATGTATGCCAACTCTCCCTCTGTAAATCCAACATTGGAAACCATGTATGGCGCAATGAAAGTGATGACACTGAACTGACCCAACATCAGAAGCACAATAAAGACGTGCGCGCTGAGGGCGTTGCTTTTCCCAAGCATTTCCTTAAGCAAGGCCAATGGCTTGGGTCTTTCTTTTCCCAAATGATCGCTTACACTCGGCAACATCAGTACGTTGAGTACCAGCACAGGAATTCCGACCACACCGAGAAAGAGAAAAGGTGCTTGCCAGCTGAGTTTGTCCGCCAAGAAAAGTCCGAACGGAACACCGAAAACAGATGCTGCTGAGAACGCTGCCATGATAATTCCCATGGTTTCGGACCGGTTTTTTGGGGTGGTAAGATCACCGACAATGGAGAGCACCGTTGCACCCAACAGACCTCCGAATGCACCAGTGGCACATCGAGCAATCAACAATGTTTCATATGACCCGGATAAAGCACAGGCAAATGTTCCGACCAGAAAGCCAACGTAGAGGAATATCAGCGCATACTTTCGATCAAACCGATCTACGAAGAAGGAACCTAACAAGCCCACTATTCCTGCACTGAACGTGTATGCTGCAACCAAAAGACCGAACTCCTGTGGTGAGATTTCCCACAAACGTTCCAATTGCGGACCAAGCGGCATCATGATCATGAAGTCCATAATATGTGTGAACTTGATGAATGCCAGTAAATAAGAAAGCCGTTTGGTCATGTGTTAGGAGGCCGCAAAGGTGGGCATTGAATCGTAACCTTGATACATCTGAGTTTGTTCGAATTCGGATGAAATGAAAAAGGGCGGAAAAGTTCTTCCGCCCCCTATTTATTTCAATTGAATTACTGCGAGTTATTCCTCAGCCTCTTTCAATCCTTCTTCGATCATTCCATAGAACTGATCCAATTTTGGAAGAATAATGATTCTGGTTCTGCGGTTAGCCGCACGACCTTCAGGGGTTTCGTTCTCCGTAACTGGCACATATTCAGCACGACCAGCTGCAGTCATTCTTGCTGGATCAATGTTGAAATCCTGCTGTAGCACGCGAACGATGGAAGTTGCACGCTTCGTGCTCAGATCCCAGTTGTCTTCCAACTCGCCTTTACGGTAAGAAACATTGTCTGTGTGGCCTTCTACCATTACTTCAAAATCTGCCTTAGCCTCCAAAATCTTAGCAACTTTGGAAATAACGGTCATGGCACTGCTATTCAAACGGTAGCTACCACTCTTGAATAGGAATTTGTCTGATATGGAGACGAACACCGCGCCTTTATCTACTTTGATCTGTATATCCTCATCATTCAGATCGCCAATGGCGCCTTTAATGCTGGTAACCAGGGCAAATGTTACAGAATCTTTGCGGTCAATGGCATCTTGAAGTCGCTGAATCTGCATGTCTTTCTCATTGATCTTCTCCAACGATTTCTCCAAGTTTTCAGCTTCCTTCTTAGAAAGCGTGGCCATTTCTCCCATGTTGCTTACCAAACGGTCGTTCTGAGATCGCAATCTGGCCAACTCCAAACTGTCGCGCTGCACTTGTTTTTTCAATGAAACCAGTTCGTGTTGGGCGCGGGCCAGGTCAGAAAGGTTCTTTTCGTGAATGTTCTTCAACCCAACATATTCATCGCTCAGCGCATTGTGTTTCTTGGTTGAAACACATGATGTGAACAGAACGGCTGTAAGGGCAAGAATGACGTAATTTCTCATAAGGTTTAAACGTGATTTAAGCGCAAAAGTATATGCGAGTTTGATGCTTACAACGCACCGCAAACAGAAATGTTAACGGTTGCGCGTTAAATTCTTATAAATCAATTGGCCGTGGCTGTTTTATGCCACTCTTCCTTCTCTTTTATGGACGCTTCTATGTCTTCCAATCGCCCTTTCGGGATGGCTGCAATGAGCTTTTTCGTGTATTCCGTTTGCGGGTTGGAGTAGATCTGGTCAGCATCGCCCATTTCTTCCACCACACCTTTGTTCATCACAACCATGCGGTCGCTCATGAACTTGACAACAGAAAGGTCGTGCGAGATGAAGATGTACGTGAAATCGAAGTCGCGTTTCAATTCATTGAGCAGATTCAAAACCTGCGCCTGAACCGACACGTCCAAGGCAGAAACCGACTCGTCACAGATAATGAATTGCGGACGCAACGCCAATGCCCGTGCAATACAGATACGCTGACGCTGACCACCAGAGAACTCGTGCGGATAGCGGTAGTAATGGTCTTTCATCAACCCAACCGTCACCAACAGCTCCATCACCTTTTCCTTGCGCTCCTTGTCGCTGGAGTAAAGCTTATGAACCTTCATGGGCTCCATAATGGCCTCGCCAATCGTTATTCTCGGATTGAGAGACGAATAAGGATCCTGAAAGATGATCTGGATGTCTTTTCTGATTTCGCGAAGCTCATCTGTGGTCATGGAATGCAGCGGCTTTCCTTTGAAAATGACCTCTCCGTCTGTGGGGTCTACCAAGCGCAGAACCGTTCTGCCTAGTGTTGTCTTGCCACAGCCCGATTCACCGACCAAACCAAGGGTTTCGCCCGGGTAAACATCGAATGTTACATCATCAACAGCTTTCACTTCCTCGGTCACTTTCCCGAAGAAATTCTTCTTGAGTGGGAAATACGTTTTCAGGTTTTTGATCTGCAACACAGGCTCTTTGGCATACATTTCCTCATGATCCTGCTTTCGCTCCGCATCTGTCTGAATTTCCTTTTCGGTTGCTTCGGTTACGCTTTGCTCAATCTCCTCAATGGTGCCTTGGTCATCCACCTTCATGAAATCGGAAACAATAGGCAAACGCTTTAGACGCACATCCAATGGCGGACGGCATGCCAACAAGCCTTTTGTGTAAGGGTGTTGCGGGTTTGAGAAAATCTCCAGAACGGGCCCTTGCTCCACAATTTTGCCTTTGTACATCACCACAACCTTATCGGCCAATTCGGCAATTACACCAAGGTCGTGTGTAATGAACATGATGCCCATATCGTGCTCGCGCTGAAGCTTCAGCATCAGGTCTAGAATGGTCTGCTGAACCGTTACATCCAACGCAGTTGTCGGCTCATCCGCAATCAGAATGCTCGGATTGCAGCTCATGGCCATGGCAATCATTACGCGCTGCTTCTGTCCGCCAGAGATCTGGTGCGGATAAGCATTGAAAATGTCTTCAGGTCGTGGCAACTGAACCTCTTTGAAAAGCGCCACCGTCTTTTCCTTCGCCTCTTTCTTGCTCACTTTTTGATGAAGGAGAATGGCCTCCATTACCTGATCACCACAGGTGAAAACAGGATTCAGAGAAGTCATCGGTTCTTGGAAGATCATGGCGATATCGTTACCACGGATACCGCGCATTTCCTTCTCACTGATTTTAACCAGGTCTTTTGTAGAGCCGTCTTTCTGATGGAAAAGGATCTCTCCGTTGGATATGCGTCCCGGAGGATTAGGGATCAATCGCATGACAGAAAGCGAAGTGACCGACTTTCCAGAGCCTGACTCGCCCACAATTCCAATGGTCTCGCCTCGGTTCAGCGTGAAACTCACATCGTTAACGGCCTTCATCACGTTTCCGTCTGTGCTGAACTCGGTTACGAGATTCTTGATTTCCAATAATTTTCTGTCGGCCATGCGCTTTATTTGATCAGTAGTCAAAATTATAGATTGTGAGGGAGAGTTTCGGTTGCCCGAATTCGATGCTCTCATCGGCTAAAGTAAACTCCACTTTTCCGCTTTCCTGCCACACCAGAAAGCCACTTTCCAGGTCAACGGTTCCGTATTTGGTGTTGTAATGTTCCACCAATTTTTCCTGAAAAGAACTTAGCGTGGCAGAATCTGGGAAGAAAAGGTCTGCCTGAATGGAGTAGAGGAGCGTTTGATCAAAGTCGTATCTCACCACCATCTCAATATCATCCACGGTCAGTTCGCAGTTAATGGATTCGTCCGAGCGTTCAATGATATTATCGGCCGTGGCCGTTTTCTCCACCTTTTCTCTGGCGTCTCCAACTTTGTTGCTTCGGAAATGACCGTCTCCAAGCACATCCGTAATAGCACTTTCTTTAGAGCCGCATGCGGATAAGACCAGCAAAAACCCGAAGACCAATAACCTTTTCATGTTTCAACAATTTGTTCTTCTGTCAGGATCTCCTCGCCTCTGTATCTGAGCAGCACCTGAGCAACTGCTAACGTATCGCGCTTGCAGTAACGTTCAATTCTATCCAGGTCTTTTTCTTCATAATAGACCCGTGCCACATCACTGCCATCAATGTCTGTTTTTGGTGTTGGAATATCGAGCACGTGGGTAAGCAACTTCAGCGAAGTATAACTCTTCCAATCCCCGAATTTCCACATTTCCATGGTGTCCAAGTGCTGCACTTCCCAAGGTTTCTTGCCAACGGAATTGAGAATGGCCGGAACGGGAAGTCGGTTTATTACCAACCGTCTGGCTATGTATGGAAAATCGAACTCTTTGCCGTTATGAGCACAAAGCAGTTGCGTTGGAGATGCGTAGTGGTTGTTCAGCAGATCCGAGAATTCTCGAAGTAATAAAGCCTCATCATCGCCATAAAAAGAGCGCATTCTGAATTCTCGTTTTCCACCTTCACGAAGCACAAAAAAGCCAACGGATATGCAGATGATCTTTCCGAATTCGGCATAAATGCCTGCACGCTCGTACATTTCCTCACCGGTAGACTCATCTCGCGAAAGCTTGCTTGCCTTGTCATTCCAAAGGGCGGCCGTTTCTTCGGGCAACTCAGCATAGCTACCAACCTGAGGCACCGTCTCGATATCGAGAAACAGGATCTTGGTCAGGTCTAGATTGTTGAGCATGGTTACTTGATAAGAATACCGGGCTTGTCTATCAAAGGTATCTGAATGAGGTTCTCTTCCACAATGCTGTCTGGCACAAAAATGTATTTGCGGTCGTAGATCAGCTGGTCTATGTAGAACGTGAGCATGTACTCATTATTGAGGCCGAATACATCGGGCATTATCTTTTCCACTTTCTGGAACGACTTTGCATTCAGTTCATCAAAGAAATGCCTGAGCGTGGAGGTTTTTACCTCTTGGTCGTTCAGGGTTCCATAACCTTTGGATGCCACAATGATGTTCTTCAGGTCAACATCCTTTTTGTTGATGAGATAAACGCCCCACTCCGGCATTTCTCCTTCGGTTTCTTTGACCACCGCCATAGAAACGTCTTCTACCTTGGGTATGTGAATGTCCTTGCGCATGGGGTGCAAACCTATGAATTGGAAGCAAAATGTAGTACAGCCAACAACATTGATTGGCAGAGAGGGTTAATTTGGAAGTATGAACGCACGAAAACTGCTTTTATGGCTGTTTGTTTTCTGTTTGCCGATGGTGGGATTGGCGCAGACGCCTCACCCCATTCTACGGTCGTTCAGTGCGATAAAACAACCTAACGGTGTTCTGCTGAAATGGGTGATTAAAGGAGGCCAGCAATGCCAAGGAACATGGGTTTATCGGGCGGGCCAAGCACAACAGTTTGAGGTGATCAATCATGTAGAGGGTATTTGCGGAAGCTTTACCGAAGACGAGACCTACACGTATTTCGATAATGAGCCTCTTTCAAACACGTACAGTTATTACAGGTTGGAGATGGGTTTTCAAGGCTTTACAGATACGGTGGAGGTTTTCTTTGAAGACTTTGGCTCAGACAATTACCTGCTCCTGACAGATGGCGGTTCTGCGAACTTCCGGATACTTTTCAGTAACGACCTAAACAGAGAGGCTACAGTACAAGTGTTCGATCTTTCTGGTAAAATCTTGCTTGAAAACACCACCTTAGGCAACGACTTTGCAGTGAGCCTTCCTGGGCAACGTGCCGGAATCTACATTTTCAGAATCTCTGGTGTTTCTGAAACAGACATCACAGGAAAGCTCTATTTTTCAGGACAATGAGAATCGTTTCACTCTTTTTATTCTTGAGTCTGCTTGTGAGCGGGTGCGACAAGAAGTCGGATTTCTTCATGTTCGACTGCATTGTCTATGATGATAAAATAGACGCGCCTGTTTCTGGTGCTCATGTTTCCATTTTCGTGCAGCGCATTGAGGGTGGTTTCAACACCAACTACCAGTTGGTTGGAGAGGCCACAACAGATGCGCAAGGGCGGTTTTACATCGAAATTGAAAAGGACGTGTTCTATTCCTATCGAATCGATATTTCGGATGCTGACCACTTTACTGCCTCTTACGAGGTAAATCCAGACAATGTGCCTTTCAGCCATCCTTACTCAGCCACATTTTCTGTAGAACCCAAGGCATGGGTTGCCACGCACCTCATCAACCAGAATTTTTCAACCACGGCAACATTCGCAGTGCTTTCAGACAATGATAATTGCACGGAATGTTGCAGCGGCAACAACACCATCGTGCAAGGATTCCCGATAGACTCAGTGTTAGTTTGCCCCGTTTATGGAGAGCAACAGATAACTGTGTCTGGCAACTACGTTGATATGAACGGAGGCGTCAATCAGATTCTGCAAACAGCATTCGCGCAAGCATTTGATACCACAACCGTAACAGTTGTTTACTAGCATACGTGCTATGGCTTGTATCTTTGCGCCATGAGCGAAACCACCCAACCCCAACTCGGAGATTACACCCCTGGCTTTGAGCCACCATCAAAGGAGTTTGTACAAAGCATGACGGCCTTGGGCCGCGCGTATTTTCAACCGAAGTTTTACGGTCTAGAAAACGTAAGCAAGGACAAGCCCGCCATGTACGTAACCAATCACTCTGTGCTAGGAGCATTGGACGGTACGCTTTGGGCTGCAGAGCTCTACATTGAGAAGGACATTTTCATGCGTTCTTTGGTAGACGACCTGCATTACATGATGCCCGGCTGGCGCGATCTGGCCCCCAAGGTTGGATTTGTACGGGGTTCCAGAGAAAACTGTGCTGCCATGATGGAGAATGGGGAACACATTATGGTTTACCCTGGTGGTGGGCGCGAGACCTGCAAAAGAAAGGGCGAGAAGTACCAGCTTACTTGGAAGAAGCGAACGGGTTTTGCCAGAATGGCCATTGAGCATGGATATGATATTGTTACCGTGGCTCAGGTGGGGCAGGAAGATGCTTTTGATATTGTGATGGACGGAGATGAGATCATGGATTCGCAATTCGGAGATTGGCTGCGCGAGAAGGGAATTGCCGAAAAGTATCTGAAGGACGGAGAGACGGTTTTCCCGATAGCACGTGGCATTGGTCCAACCTTCATTCCACGACCAGAAAAGCAGTACTACGCATTCGGTTCTCGTATTTCAACTAAAGAATATGAGGGCAAAACGGATGAGGAAACCCTTTGGGAAGTGCGCAATAAAGTGGAGATGCAACTGGAACTCGACATTACCAAAATGCGCATCAAGAAATTGGAAGACGGAGACGGGCATTGGTTCCGTGCTATTCTCAATTCGCTTTAAGCAAATTGCTTCAACACCAAAAGAATTCCTGCAACTAATGCTAGAATTGCTGGTGCAATCAGTAGTAGGAACAGAACACTGAGCCAAACGGGTCTGTGTTTCCTTCGCTGGTTAACCCAGAAACGTGTTTTGGCTGCAATAACGGCAAGTGTTGCATACAGATAAATGTTAAAAAGGTCTGTACTACGCATCTCTAAATAGTGGAAAGCAGCTACAATGATGGTTGCGCTGGCGTAGATAGGTAGTGCCGTGTAGAGCATGTTGCCAATGAATGCACTAGCGTAATTGGGACCATTCAACTCTGCTGTACAGTCGATGGAATTCTCGTATTCTGTCTTGATTTTCTGCAATTCTTCCTCAACACCCTTAAGCCCGAAAACCGAATGCCCATCAATGTTGATGATCACAGCTTTATCTTCCTTCTCAGCAAAGACAAACAGAGGCGAGCCCAACATGGTTTCGGCATCTTTTCGTGCTTGATAGAGTCCATCTTCCTCCATTTCGAAATTCCCAAATCCCATGGCTTTCATTATCGGGTGGAAACGCGCCAAAAGGTCATTGCTGGTGGTGGCGCCAATTGGCTTCACGGTCAGTGTCAGCAACGGACTTGATGGGCTTATGGATTTCATTGATTTAGCGCTTTTTGATCGGGAAGATCTGAATATTCGTGTTCGGAGTCAGCTGATGTCCGACAGCCACGATGGAAGGTAACTCATGGAAAGTGGTCAACCCTGCTCCATTTCTGAATGTGACATCCCCTCGGCATTGTACCGAATAAGTAGCAACCTTCTTCAAGAGGTTGTATGGGTCAGAATCGGTGTTCAACTCAAACACATCGGCCACGTTGGCATTACCTTTTCGGGCCAATCCTGTAATGTAAAGGCCTGTTGAATCTTCGGTAAGCTGCAAACTCTGATAGCTGTTGTAGTCCCAGTCTTTCCAGTCTTTTCGCTTTGCTTCGCGACTATCCCAACTGGTCCAAGGTTTGAACTCGAAGTTTTCCGCGTATGGATCCACTCCATTTGAAGTATAGAAATCAATGACCATGCTATCCCAAGACCCAACCGCCAATAGAAAATGATCATTCCGCTTCAGAAGTGCCACCGCACCAGCGGTACTTCGTTTGAATTCGCCTTGGCGTTTCAGCGAATACACAGGAGGCCCAGAAAGCTTCTCAAAACTGGAAACATCTATCAGCTGAATTACAGACGCCCGCTTGCCAACGGGGTCTTCCAAGCCAATGGCCAACCAATTATCAGAAACCTGAAAACCTCCCGCATGATTAAACGGGTCTGCTGCCAGTTTCTTCAACCCTAAAAAGCGGAAGTCGCCCCCTAACAATTGAAACAGGCCTAAATACCCAAAGTCTTTTGAACTACCAGAAACGATAAGCGTACCATTGAACAATTGCACGCCTTGCAAATGCCCGCCCTGTATCTGCACATCGGTCTTAACAGGAATGGAAATGCTTTGAGCCTCTACGGTAAGTGTCTCCTCGCCATCTGGCAACGGTTGAGAAGTTGCGCGCAGTGCTACAAATTCAAGCAACAAAGTGCCGAACAGCAGTAGATGTCGTAACTGTCTTGAGCTAAACGTTAACACGGAATCAAAGATGGTCAACTTTCCTATTTTTGAACGCCTCCTAAAAACAATGTATGCATCGTATTCTACTCACTGCATTTCTTCTCCTCTCATTTATTGGCCTTAGTGTAGCACAAGATGTTACGTTGTCTGGGGTTATAACGGACAAGGAAACCAACGACCCACTGGTTGGGGCCAGCGTAGTAACCAAAGATGGTAAAGGTGTTACCACAGACTTGGATGGTAAGTATAGCATCAAGCTGCCAAAAGGGAAATACCAGATAACGTATTCCTTCATTGGCTATGAACCGAAGGTCAAGGAAATTGACCTTACCTCTGGCGCTCCGGTTAAGAAAGACGTGAGTTTGGGAATGACCTCTGAGCAATTGGACATTGTGGTGGTTTCTGCCAGTCAGTATCAGAAAAGCATAGCCGAAGAAACCGTTTCGATGGAGGTGGTGAGCAAAGCACTGATTCAGAACACCAACGCAACAGACCTTGGCGAGGCCATTGACAAAACACCAGGCGTAACCATTCAGGATAGTCAGGTGAGTATTCGGGGTGGCAGCAGCTGGTCTTACGGAGTTGGAACCAGAACTGCGGTTATGCAGGATGGGATGTCTATGATGAGTGCAGACCTTGGCGAGCCTCAGTTGAGACAGGCACCGTTGGAAAATGTGGAACAGATCGAGGTTATCAAAGGTGCTTCGAGCGTGGTTTACGGTAGCTCGGCTTTGAATGGCGTGGTGAATGTTATCACGGCTTGGCCGAAATCAGCAGAGCCCATAACCACCGTTACAGTGTTTCAGAAGTTCTATGATAATCCACCAGACCTATACAGTGACCAGACCTACACAAGTAAAGTTGATTCTGCCGGAGTGCTTGTGGATACACTTGTCCACTATCCGGCCGACACGTTGAAATGGTGGGATGACGGTGAAGTAAGAGGTGCTTCAGGCATCAATTTCAACCATGCTAGAAAGATCAGGAACATAGATCTGATAGTTGGAGGAAACGTATTCCATCATAAAAGTTTTTTGAGCTATGCCGATGAATTCAGAGCGGGCCTGAACTTCAAAACGAGAATCCATAACAAGAGACGACCGGGTATGAACTATGGTGTGAATGGCAACTTCGTTTATGAACAGTCAGGAAGATTCTTTCTGGCGGTTAATCCCAACGAGGGCGCTTTGCAATCTGCGGTTCCAAGTTCCGACAGATACTTCAGGGCAAATGTTGACCCGCACTTCCATTACACCAACGATAAAGGATTCAAGCACTCGTTGGAGACCCGCTACATGTACATCATGAGAATTTCTGGAAACACGGCAACAACTCCGCACGCCATTTCATCGCAGATAATGCTCAATTATCAATTCCAGAAACTTTGGAAAAAATGGTCCATTACAACGGGGCTTCCTACCAATGTTGGCATCTCAAGTAGTAACCTCTATACAGGGTTGAGGATTTCTTACTCAACCGCTATCTACGCACAGGGGGAGTTTAAAACAAAGCGATTAAGTGCCGTAGCCGGTATCAGATACGAGGTTTTGGGCGTAGATGATTTTACAGAAACCAGCACCCCTGTTTTCAGAACTGGCCTTAATTATCAGGTAGGAAAGGCAACATTTCTTCGTGGTTCCTTCGGGCAGTCGTATAGACTACCGACCATTGCAGAAAGATATCTGAGTGACGACCTGAACGGCATTGTACAGGTAATTCCTAATAGAGAACTGGTTGCTGAGAAAGGATTGAGTGCTGAGTTGGGTTTGAAGCAAGCCGTGAAGATCAGCAAGTGGGTGGCCTATCTGGATTTTGCGGTGTTTTACCAACAATACAAAGAGTTGGTGGAATACGGGTTTGTTTCAAGAGCAGACCAAGACTCGCTTTTTGTAGGGGTTCCGAACAATATATTCATTGGGCTTTACCCTCAGAACGTGAGCAATGCCTTGGTGGCGGGCTATGAGGTAGGAGTTGCCAGTCAAGGTAAGATCGGTCCGATCGGTATAAACGCATTGATCGGGTATACCTACAACTATCCGATAAACCTAGACTCGGCAAAGAACTATGGAGGAGAAGAGTACCTCAGCGAGTTTTTCGAGTACATGGTAGACAGAATTGATGAGGATAATCCTGATGCAGAGAAGCTTCTGAAGCTAAGACCACGCCACTTGGTCAAAGGAGACATTCAGCTCAGCTACAAGAAGGCCACGGTTGGTCTCACCATTGTCTACGGCAGTTCGCCTGAGAATCTTCCATTAACGGAAAGAAATGCGGTGGATTTCCTATCAGGAGAGATCGCTAACGAATCTACTGGAGAACTTGGTGCTTCTGGAAGATACTACAGAGACCATGAGAAAGGGGATCTGGTATTCAATCTTCGGGCATCCTATCAGGTTTTGAAACAACTGAAGGTCAGTTTCATCGTAAACAACCTTACCAATAGGATCTACGCATTCAGACCTAGCAAGGTAGAACCTATCAGAAACTTTACACTACAGCTAAGCGCTACTTTTTAGATGAGTGCGGCACCTGAAAGCTGCTGATAACCGCGTTGTCTTCATCAATGATGCTGAGCTCAACATAATCGTCATTTACGATGCTCACCTTTCCGAAGGCATTTTTCAGATTCTTGGTGCCAAGACCGTTGCCGCCCTGGTTCCAGATTTTCTTCATTCTGTATTGAAATGTGAACGTGCCGATGAGTTTGAGATAGTACGCCAACTCGGTTCCAGTTACACTCAGTCCGCTGGCGTTCAGTTCAGGTAATCCTGCATTGCTACCATCATCCATAACGTTGTGATGTGTGTCTCCGCTTATCACGATCACGTCATTGATGTCATTGTCTTCCAAGAACTGCATGAAATCGTTCCGCTCTTCTGGGAAACCGGCCCAATACTGGCTGAAGCCCCACGCCATGTGAAAGCCGTAGAAACCTTTCATACTCATGTTCTGAATCTTTACACCTGCATGGATAAGCTTTTCGCAGGCGCCATTCAGAGGAACACCACTTACAATGAATTTCCAGTCGGCATCAGATTCTTTCAGCGATTTTTTGAGCCAGTCCATCTGCTTTTTGCCGAATAGGGCGTAACCCTCTGGTGGATCCCAGCGCCATTTTTTTTTCTTCTCATCATAAACAAAACCATCCTTGTTCGGTCTGTCTTTGGCGCTGTTCCTATCTATCACAAAGAACTCGGCATTGCCAAATTTGAAAGAGTGGTAAATGCCCTCACTTGTATCAACTAGCGGATAATGAGGGAAGAATTCATCGTACCCCTTAATGGTGTTCCTGCGCCAGAACGGTGGAAACTCAGGCGCAAACATTTCATTCACCACCCTGCCATTTTCCTTGTGAGCTTTCCAGTCGTTCTTACAAAATCGGCCACCGCTACCACCAACATAATCGTTATCGTCATAAACGTAATCGATGGGGACAGAACGGAGCATGTACTTCATCTCCTTTTCGTCATACCGCTTTCGATAACTGAGCGCCATTCCATCCCAAGTAGAAGAATAGTCTGGGGCAATCTGATAATCGGGGTAGGTATAATCTCCCGTATGCATCAGAAAATACGGGTTGTGAAGCGGCATTACATCAAACACCTTCATGTTTTCAGTCTCTTGGCATGAGCCTGTAACAAAGGTGAATTCTCCCTTTTCTCCAACGGCAGGAAACGTTCTGAAAGAACCGGCTATCGTATCTGGTTTTTGATTGACGAAAATGCGGTAGTGGTATTCTGTATTCGAGGAGAGTTGTTCAATACCCAGTACTACAGAGCTGTCATTCCTTGGCACCGGGCTAGCGCTAACCTTAAAAGGAATCGAAAACGGATCATCCGCAACCAGTTCAAGGGTAAGCTGAGCATTAGGAATTGTAGTTCTCAGGTACATGCGGGCCGATGAATCGGTAACTGCACCGATAACCGGCCCGTGAGTAATGAATTGCGCAGTCGAAGTGAATGATATTACAACAAGAATCAGAACAAGACCAACCCTATGCATGGGTTATGATTGGCCTTTCCAAGGACCTGTAATGGCCAATGTCAACCCTGCATGTTGGATATTGACGAACATGGTTTTTCCGCTTGGCGAGAAGCACACACCCGTCAACTCAGACTGATACTTTACGCTGTGCGCAAAGGTGAATATCTGTCCTTCGGGAGTTACACCACGCAGGTAGGCATCCGTATCGTCTTCACAAAGCATCACATCTCCCCACGGGGCAATCGTCAGGTTGTCGCAGTACTTCATAATGTTGACATCGTTCGGCTCAATGAACAGCTCAAGCACTCCTCCTTCAATATCATTAGGGTTTGGGGTCAGTTTAAAAACCTGACCTTTCATCAGGTCGCCTCCACTTGTGCAGGCAAAGTAGATCTCGCCTTCATCATACCACATTCCTTCTCCGCGGGCAAAGAGGGCCGCACCTTTCTCGTGCCCCCTTATTCTTAGATCATCCTCAGCAGAATCCACATTGTCCAGATCTATCCATTCAACCTTCATGGGTACGTTAGGCTGGATGTCCGGGCCTACGGAATCAGGCCAATTTCGAGTATCGAATTTGGGACCATTCTTAATGGCCAGTGCCTGCAACTTGCCTCCAGAGTGGAGGTTGTTCTTTTCGTTCGGGATGAATCGATATAGAAGTCCATCATGCCGATCTTCGGTTAAGTAAAGAATGCCTGACACCGAATCATAAGCAACCGCTTCGTGATTGAAGCGCCCCATTTCCTTGATAGGCTTGGGTGCTGCACGCATTATTTCCGTGGTTGCTGGCACCTCAAAAACATAGCCGTGACTTTTCTCAACATTGCCATCAAACTCACCGGCTTTCGTTACATCTTCCTCACACGTAAGCCAACTTCCCCAAGGCATGGGACCACCGGCACAATTTCGGTATGTGCCCGCCAAGCTTAGAAATTCTTTCTCAACTTCCTGCGTTTTCTCATTGAAAACAAGGGTACTTGTTCCGCCCAATCCGGGGAACTGACCACTGCCATATTCAAAAAAGTCTTCCTTCGGAATTGCCCCAAGGTTGGTGTTATCTGGCCCAAACGCACCGAGATCCTTATCCGTAGCAACAATCTCATGGTTCCGCACAATAATAACCTTGCCGTCTTCACCTGGAAAAGCAGCCATTCCATCTTGCTTGCCAGGAACCAACAGGCCATCGTCCATCATGTCTCCCTGCTTGGAAATGATCTTGTAAGAAAACCCTTCTGGTAGGTCGAAAACCCCTTCCGGGTCTGGAACCAATGGCCCATAATCCAATGCTTTGGCACTTTCTACAGCACTTGGCGCACCATTGCCGCAAGCATAAAGTTTAAGCCCCATAAAGCCGATTCCGATAAATCCGGTTGTTCTGATAAAATCTCTTCTTGAACGCATCTTCAATTATTTGTCGGTGCAAATTACAATCGCATAACTTAACTCCATCTTAAAAGGGTTGTTCTTAACAGAAAGTTTGCATTCTATCTGAACTCAACCTTGTAATAAAGCAACGGCAAAAAGCCAAGCTGGTATTTGGTGACAATGCTTTGTGTGGCAACATCATAGTTCTGACTGAACACATTCTTCGTGTTCGTTACGTTCTGAAAATCCAACGCCAAACTATGCGATGCCCTTTTGCCGTTAAAAGTGATGGTGGCCTTCATATCCAACCTGAAATAGTCGCGGTACTTTTCTTCGTAGGCTCTTGAATAATCCCGAACGGTTTCATTGGCTGCAGAGGAAGCATCTATGTCAATAGGCACATAACGTGCGCCTCCTGTCCAAGTTATCTTACTATCAAAAGCCAAGGTGTTTTTGGGGCTGATCTTGAATTCGTAACCCCCAAGAGCGGTCATGTTGTGATTTCCGTTGAAGGCAGAGTTTCTGCTAATCCCATCACTACCCTTGTAAGTAGCGTTGTAAACAGAACCTGAAACAAGAAAGTAATAACCTCTATCAAAGAACTTCTCGATGGTCAATTCCAACCCGTAATTCTGCCCCGTGCCTTTGTTTACCAAGCTATCTCTTACAGATACGTCACCAATGTTTTCGCCTGCATTCACCATACTGAAGTAAGACGGGGTCGGTTCAACAGGAACCTCGTACAGGTACTGATAATAGGTCTCAACTTTCAGTCTGAACTGAGGCAGAAACCCCCAATCGTAGCCCAAAACCGCATGCACGCTTCTAGAGAATCCGAGATCGCGATTGGTTGTCTCGAAACGATTTTCTGATGGAATGTACGTTTGGTAGAAATAGGTCAGCGCGGGAAGCATCTGACTGTGCATACCTGCCCCAACTGAGACGGAATGACGCTTGTGCGGATTCCATTTGAGCCCTAGACGAGGCTCAATTGAAAAAGAGGTGTTCAGCGTGCTCATTTGTCCGTGCACGCCAATGTTTCCAGAGGTTTTTTCTGAGAAACGATGGTGGTATTGCGCATACACTTGGGCAAGGCCATAATCATCCGTTTGGTTGAGGTTAACGATATGAGAAGCGGTGGCATAATCGTAAACGCTATCTACAAAAGAGATGAATTTATGGTCGTAAATTACTCCTGCCCGAACGCTACTTTTTGAGCTCAGCTTTATATTGAATTGGCTATGCAAACTTGCCCCAATGGTAACGTTGTTGTTGAAGTTTTCGAGATAGCTAACAGATGTGGAGTCGGTCTCTCGGAACACGAACTTCTCTTGCCATTGGTGTAGCACGGTAGAGGCCACGGTAGTTTTCAGGCTGGATTTTTCTCCCAAGAACATCAAGTGGGTGAGACCCGCAGCGCCCATGTCAGAACCCAGCTTTTGGTCTCGCTCTTCCTGCTCTCCACCATTGAATCCGGGATTGTCTGTTATGTGAATGGAACTGATGCCGCCAATTCCCCAAAGGGTGAATCGGCCTGCTTTTTTTCTTGTGGGCACATCAATTACAAAGGTCAGGTCCTGATACTGCGGAATGGCCGAGATACCGAAGTCTATTCCCATGAGCCCGATCAGCCCCATGGTAGAATAGCGGTAAGAAGCCAAGTAGGAGGCAGGATGCTTTTTACTGAACGGTCCCTCCAAACCGAATTCAACTCCGTTCAAACCGATCTGGAAATAGTATTCACGTTTCTCGTTGTTGCCTCGTTTCAGGTTCAGATCAAAGGCGCCTGCATTGGCATTTCCGTACTCGGCAGGGAAAGCTCCAGTAAAGAAATCGCTATTGGAAAGCACGTTATTGTTAAGAATGCTCACCGGACCGCCAGTACTGCCCGAAAAGCTCAAGTGATTGGGGTTTGGAATGTTGATGTTTTCCAATCGCCAAACCGTTCCTACAGGAGAATTACCTCGAACAATGATGTCGTTCCGCTCGTCCGAACCGCCTGAAACACCCGCAAAAGCGGCAGCCGCTCTAGCAGGATCTTGCCATGAGCCTGCAAAACGCCTTGTTTCCTCTACCGAAAACGTTCGGGCGCTGACCACAGCCATTTCATTGAGTGGGTTGGCCTTATCTCGCTGAGCAGTCACAACCACTTCTTCAACCGCGTTGAACTTCTCGTTGAGCGAAATATTCAACACCAACTGTTTCGATGGTGTAAGGGTAAGATTCTGCAAAATTTGGTCCTCATAACCGATAAAGGAAACTTTCAGCGAAACCTTCCCGATAGGCACTTGCTCCAATCGGAAATTACCGTCAATATCAGTAGCTGCACCCAAAAAATTGGTGGTGTCAAGAAGCACAACGCTGGCACCGGGTAATGGACGTTCCGAAACTGCATCCTTCACGGTGCCCCGTATAGTCTGAGCTATCTGCGCATTGGCGTCTATCGCAACCAGAAATAAAGGTATGAACATCAAATGGCGCATCGGAGAGCAAATTTCGCTATTCTTTGAAGGCGAAGGAAGCGACCAATCCCTTATGGTCTGAACCGGGAATATCGAATGTCTCGCAACGGGTTGGCGCAATTGGACCTTTGTAAAGCATATGATCTATCGGTATGAGAGGAAAGCCGAGGTCCATGGGGTATGTTGCCATGAACCCATCACGGGCTGAGTTCAGTTCTTGACGTTGCAAGAATTGCGTGAGCGTTCTGTCCCAACTGACAAGGTTCAGGTCTCCGATTACCAGTAACGGATTGTTCATAGCCGAAATGATCTGTTCTGCCTGCTTTAGTTGCAGGTTGCGGGCTTCGGTTTGATTGGGAAAAGCTGGCGGAAACGTATGTAATGAAAGCAGGTTCACATCTTTACCATTCACATTGATGGTGCATTCGATGGCAGGAAGCTTCTCTAAATCTAAAAGTCGACTGTGAGTGATCGGATACTTGGAGTACACCCCGATTCCGTAGCAACAGTTATCCCAATACTCCTCAATGCGATAAGGATGAGTTTTAAGGAATCGAGAATCGATGGTCGTCTGCCACTCAGAATTCAATTCTTGGATTGTAAAGACATCAGGGGCATTCTGAGCAATCGTTGCAATAGCATCTTGCGGAATGGGATTGTTGTGGTACACATTGAATTGTCCTACTGAGAAGTCGGAATTCCCGCTCATTTCGGGCGTGGAAAGGTGAGGAAGAATCAACAGGCCACTGACGGCAAAGGCAAGCAAACTAGAACCGGCCAAAGGCCAGAGCCTCATAAAGGCAGAAACCACCGCAATTATCAGAGAAAGAATGCATGTGGCATGCGCAAACGCACCTAGCAACTCCAGAAAATTGATGCCAAATGGAAACCAATGGCTCAATGAAAGAAGAATCAATCCTCCTCCGAAAAACCATTCACCCCACAACTTGGCTTTCAAATGGGCTACTTGGTTTTATACTTTCTGTAAAGATATTTCTGCGGGCTGTCCAGGTCAACTGGTCTACCTTGGATGTAGGCCATGGTAACGTTGTTGGTCAGTACATCCAGCGCATCTCCGTCTGATACGAAAAGTGTAGCGTCTTTTCCCGTTTCCAATGAGCCACAGGTTTTATCGATGCCTAGAATTTTAGCAGCGTTAAGCGTAAGCGACTTAACCGCTTCTTCGTATTTGAGACCGTAAGCTACGGCTGTTCCAGCGGTAAATGGAAGGTTCCGTGAACCCATGGCCTCCATGTCTCCAGCGTAGCTGAAACAGAACATGATCTTGTTATCAAAAAGCGTTTTGGGCGTTTTGTAAGGCTGGTCGATATCGTCATCATCATCTCCTGGAAGTGAATGGGTTCTTTCTAGAATCACGGGAACCTTCTTGGTGCTGAGGAAATCTGCAACCAACCAACAATCAGAACCACCAACGATCACTGGTTTCTTGGCTCCGACCTTCTCGGCCATCAACACAGATTCCATGATGCCTTTGCCGTCATCAGCGTAGAGATAAAGGTTCTTTGACCCATCGAACAGGCCTTTGCAGGCTTCCATTTTCTGATTGAATTCCGGGTTCGGATTCTCAGAATAAGCTTTAGCACGAGTCAGGAATGACGCCAACTCATCCACTTGCTCCTGATAGTTTTCGTTCGGTTTGATCGGGCCCGGTTCTGCCCACCAACCGGAGCGCTTGAACCTGTTTGGCCAATTAACGTGGATTCCGTCATCGGCTTTTATCACGGCATCTTCCCAATTCCACCCATCTAAATGCATAACTGAACTCGTGCCGCAGATGCGCCCAGAACGTGGGGTAACCTGCGTGATCAGTACACCATTTGAACGTACGGTTGGCGAAATTCTACTGTCTGTATTGAACGCGGTAAGCACGCGAACCTCGGGGTTGTAAGTTCCCGTTTCGGCATAATCCAGCGAAGCTCTAACGGCATCGATCTCCGTAATGCCCAACGTATTGTTAGGGTTAATGAATCCAGGGTAAACATGCTTGCCGCTGATGTTGATGATGTCTGCTTCTTCGGCATTCAGTTTAACGGCCCCCATCGGTTTTACAAACGTGATCTTGCCATTTTCCATACCGATCACCGAGTTCTCAATAACCTCTCCATTACCGATGTGGGCAATGCCTCCTGTAAGCACAATTGCCTTTTCGGGAGTTGTTCCCGGAGTTGGAATTTGAGCGAAAACGTGCACAGAGGCACAGATCAGAAATGTTGTAAGAATCGTTCTCATGGTCGTTTTCTATTAAGGTTCAAGTGTATCGCAGTGGTACAGATGATGTTCTTTCTTGGACGGCTTCTCGGTTTTAGCACCACCTTTTTTGGCAGCGATCATCTTTTGGATGATCCTATTGCGCTCGCTTTGCAGATTCAGGCGTGCCGCTTTGTCCTTTTCAATGGAGTAGTAAAGTGTCCCGTCTACGTAGGTTCGCTCTGCCTTGGCATAAACAGACAGCGGGTTGGCACTCCAAACAACCACATCTGCATCCTTTCCAGCCTTCAGGCTTCCGGTCTGATTCTCTAGCTTCAGCATTTTGGCAGGATTCAGCGTTACCATCTTCCAAGCCTCTTCTTCGGTCATGCCACCGTACTTCACGCCCTTGGCCGCTTCCTGATTGAGTCGTCTTCCCATTTCGGCATCGTCTGAGTTAATACCCACATTCACACCCGCTTCATGCATCAGCGCAGCGTTGTAAGGAATGGCATCATTCACCTCGAATTTGTACGCCCACCAATCGGAGAAAGTAGAGCCATTTACTCCATGCGCCTTCATTTTATCGGCCACTTTGTACCCTTCCAGAATATGAGTGAAGGTGTTCATTTTCCAACCCATGCTATCAGCCACGGACATGAGCATGTTTATCTCCGATTGAACGTAAGAATGGCAGGTCACAAATCGCTTGCTGTCCATGATCTCTGCAATTACGTCCAATTCAATGTCTCTGCGAGGCTTGGTTGCAGATGCCTGATCCTTCTTTTTCAGTCCATTGTAGGCAGCCCATTCTTCTTTGTACGCTTTCGCGCGATAGAAGGCATCGTAAAAAACCTGCTCAACACCCATTCTTGTCTGCGGGAATCGAGAAGTGTAGTACTCGCCCCAATTGGATTGTTTGACGTTTTCGCCCAAGGCGAATTTGATGTGACCAGCTGCGTTGGCAATCTTCATTTCCTCAGGCAATTTGCCCCAGCGCAACTTCACAATTCCACTCTGGCCACCAATTGGGTTTGCAGACCCATGCAGCAGCTGAGATGCTGTAACGCCACCAGCCAACTGACGGTAGATGTTCACATCCTCAGAGTTCACCACATCGCCAATGCTGACCTCGGCAGTTACCGCTTGGGTGCCTTCATTCACACCACGACTGATGGCAATGTGGCTGTGCTCATCAATGACGCCTGCTGTAACGTGCTTGCCCGTTCCGTTAACGTCTTCTGTACCGTCTGCAACGGCCAGATCCTTGCCAATGGCCTTGATCTTTCCGCCTTCGAAATGAATATCCGTGTTCTCAAGAATCCCGTCCGCCTCGTTGGTCCAAACAGTAGCGTTACGGATAACCACAGAGCCCTGCTTTGGAGCCTCGGAATAGCCGTAAGCCATGAATGGATAAACCACTTTTCCTAGTTCTTTGTCCTCCTTCTTATCATCTTCTTTCTCTTCGTCTTTCTTGTCTAGAGCAGATTTGAAGTTAAGCGACCAGTCAACCCACGTTCCATCGGGTGTCTTTCCATTACCGAGATAGTTTTTGCCATCCTTTCTTCCGCTTAATCGGTACTTAGACTTGGCGTCTTTTGCTTCTTTGAATGAAATGCTGACCAACTCGTTTGCAACGGTAATGGATACATCCAACTTGGTAGAATCGTCAACCACCAATTTTGCTGATGGCTTGTCGGCTGTTCCGGTTATTTCAAAGTTCCAAGACATGGCGCCCACGGTCATTTGGTAAGTGCCGCTCAACTCTTCGCCTTCAGGCTGTTGAATGACATGCTTTTTGCCCTTGAGCCAATGCTCTAGGATACTGTTCTTCTCATCAAACAGGTTTTTTGAGGTGATGAGGAAGTTGGCCAGTTTGCCTTTCTCAAGCGTTCCAACTTCTTCCAAACCGAACAGCTTGGCAGGAGTAGAGGTAAGTGCCTCCAAAGCGGTAACGGTATCCAGACCATGCTCCAAAGCGATGCGAATTCCTTTCCAGAAGTCAGCCTCTTTTTCCAGCCCATCCAATGTAAATGCGAACTCAATTCCAGCCTCATCCAACACTTTAGTATTGGTTGGAGCCAACTCCCAATGCAGCAATTCTTCGTAGCTGGCCAATTGAGCATCATAAGGATCTTCTACATCCAACGCATCTGGCAACTTCATGGGTAGAATAAAAGCACCACCTGTGCTTTTCAGCGCATCGATTCTCCTGTATTCAGTTCCGTTTCCGATGAAGACGTACTGTTTTCCGAACTCGTCTCCCACTTTGTCAGCCCTTAGAATGCTGAGAAGGTCTGGTGCGTCAAACACTTGCGGAAGGTTTTGATTGGCATTCCAAGCTTCAAGCCCAAGATTCATTTCCTTGGTGTTATCATTCAGACCGGCATACCACTCGGCATCAAAGTAGGTTTGACGTAGCAAAGCAATTGCGCCCATCTGCGAACTCGGATAATTCTGTGTTGAGGTACCCTTTGAGAAAGAGTAATTGGCCGCAACATCAGATTGGATCAGCGCTTCATTGGCCGTGCCTTCTGATGTAAGAACCAATGCAGACCGTCCTCGTGCAATACCGTCTTTTATCAGCGAGATGGTTGCTCCAAAGCCAGCTTCGCGCAATGCTTTGGCTTTTTTCGCGTCAGGCTTGAAACTCTCTGCTGCATTCGCTTCAGGGTTCAACGCATCGTTCCACGCAAATGCACCGGGTTTTTCGGCATCATATTGTGGTCCGGGATTGTCTTTCTTTTCCTTCTTCGGTTGCTCAACCCCATAAGTGGAAAATGCATCGATCAAAGAAGGGTAAATGTGTTTGCCTTTCAGGTCAGAAACAACGGCTCCTTTAGGGATGTTAAGTTCAGCACCCACACCTACAATGCGCCCTTCTTGCACCAATAACGTGGCATTTTTAACCACGTTTGTGGCCGAAACATGAATGGTGGCATTGGTGAAGGCATACAGGGTCAGGTCCTTGTCCTGAACTCCATTTATCGGAAACGTGGTCTGTGCCATGAGGCCAGAGAAGGTGGCGGTGATCAGACACAGAAGGGAAAAGATTCTACTCATAGAACGTGTAATTAAAAGGCTGCCAAAACTACTGAATTTGAATGCGGGCAACGTGTCGCTGCAATTGCAGGAAGTGAATTCATTAGCTTTGAGGTCAAATTGAAATCATGTACGAAATTCTACTTCGCTCGCACTCAGGATTAAGGTGGATTGTTTTGATTCTGGTTCTAGGTGCAATTATCAGAGCCTTAACCAACATGTCGTCAGGAAAATTCACCGCTTTGGACGACAAACTATCGCTGTTTTCGCTGATATCGGCACACATTCAATTATTGCTCGGACTTGGTCTGTACTTTATTAGTCCGTTTGTGAAAGCGGCCATGGAAATGGGAATGGGAGCAGCTATGAAAGACTCTGTTATGCGTTTCTGGCTCGTGGAACACATTTTTGGGATGGTGATCGGTATTGCATTGATCACGATAGGAAGGATTGCAGCTAAGAAGGCAACCGATGATAAGACCAAATTCAAGAAGATCGCCTTCTATTTTGGAGTTGGACTTTTGATCATTCTGGCAACTATTCCTTGGCCATTCCGAGAGGTCTTGGGCAGAGGTTGGTTCTGATGAATCAGGTGTTGCTTCTCATAGCCACTGTAATGCTGGCCTGCGGTTCAGTGAATTCGGATAATTCTGATGGAAATCCGGGCAAAGAAGTTTACAGAACGTATTGTGTTGCCTGCCATGGCGCAGACGGTAAGCTGAAATTGAACGAAGCGCCAGACCTTTCACGGTCTGAAATGACGTTGGAAGAGCGCATCAACAACATTAGCAAAGGAGGAAGTATGATGCCCGCCTTTGCAGAGGTTATTTCTGAGGAACAGATACAGGCTGTGGCTGTTTACTTGGATGAATTGAAAGAACAAGATTGAATTTTGGGAAAGTTTTTTGATACCGCACCTGTACAGGAAACGGCCGTGTTGGTCGGTCTTATTCAAGGCAACGAGACGGAGGAAAAGGTGGCCGAATACATGGAGGAATTGGCGTTCCTTTCCATGACAGCTGGTTTAGAGACCAAAAAGCGTTTCACCCAAAAATTACACAAACCCGACCCGAGAACGTTCATGGGTTCGGGAAAGATCCAGGAGATCGATGAGTACATCAAGGAGCACGATATTGATGTGGTGGTGTTTGATGATGACCTGAGCCCATCGCAGCTGCGCAACTTGGAAAAGGTCTTTCAGAAGAAGATCTACGATAGAAGTTTACTGATTCTCGACATTTTCCAGTCGCGGGCACAAACGGCTCAGGCCCGAACGCAAGTGGAACTGGCCCGTTATCAGTATTTGCTGCCGCGATTGACCAACATGTGGACGCACTTGGAACGCCAGCGAGGTGGTACTGGTACGCGTGGTGGAGCAGGCGAGAAGGAGATCGAGACCGATAAGCGGATCATCCGCGACCGTATTTCCTTGCTGAAGAAGCAGTTGAAGGAGATTGATAAGCAGATGGCCACACAACGGAAAAACCGAGGGCGTTTGATCCGCGTGGCGCTGGTCGGGTATACCAACGTGGGTAAGTCCACCATCATGAACCTGTTGAGCAAGTCCGAAGTGCTGGCCGAGAACAAGTTGTTCGCTACGCTCGATACAACGGTTCGTAAAGTGGTTATTGGCAACCTGCCGTTCTTGATGTCAGACACGGTCGGATTCATTCGCAAGCTCCCGCACCAGTTAGTGGAGAGTTTCAAATCGACCTTGGATGAGGTTCGCGAAGCAGACATTCTGCTTCACGTGGTGGATATTTCGCATCCTGAGTTTGAAGATCACATCCGTGTGGTGAACGAAACGTTGGCTGAAATTGGTGCACGAGACAAGCAGACCATTCTGGTTTTCAATAAGATAGATGCCTACACGTACGTAAAGAAAGATGAAGACGATCTCACGGAGATCACCCGCGAAAATTGGAGCCTCGAAGACCTGAAAAGCAGTTGGATGAGCAAGATGGGCGATGATTGCATTTTCATTTCAGCCGCCAAGAAGCAGAACATTGACGAACTCCGCGACCTGCTTTACGAACGTGCCAAAGCGGTTCACATCACGCGGTATCCGTACGATAAACTACTTTATTGATGGTTTCGGGTAAATTGGAATCCGATAGTTGATTCCGAGGCTAACCAGTCGAGAGAACGGAAAGAACAAATTTGGAGACCCGTGACCTTCAAAATAGGCCCCGATTGAAGCCTCGGAACACGTCTCTAGGCTCAGTCCTTTCCAAATGGGTACCGTTATTTCGAAAATTGCCCCAAAGCTTATGCCGTGGTCCACGTCTCTATAGGTGCCTTCCCTGTAGATGAATATTTCGTTGGTGTAGTAATAGTTGAAAGTAGGACCAAAACCGAGGTACAATCTCCGCTTCAAGATTTGAAACTCGTACGGGGTAGCTAACGTGATCAGAAAACTGTGACGTTGATTGAATCCAAGATTGGAATTCCAGTTCACAAGTACTCCAGTCTGGATCCAAAATTTGTGTGCTCTTGTTTCGAAAGCGAAATGAAATCCACCAACAATGTCTGAAACCTTGCTTTCTTGTGGAGGAAACGGTAAGTACCGCCAATTAACGGTTATACCAAAGTCGCGTTGAACAGTATCCTTTGCTGGAATGATTTGTGCAACACCAAAGCTTGATAGTAATAAGCTCAGTAAAAGACAAACTCCAAAAGCCTTCACAACCTTGAAGCTAAGCCTTTCTAATCAATTCGCATTGAAACAGCCTTAACCGTTGTAGCAGCAAGGGGTTTTTTCAGCGCATATTCTGCTTCTGCGAACGTTTCAGCCAACGCCTCAGGAAGGTTGACGGAAACGGTGTCTTCCTCATTTCCAACTTTGCAACGGAATGGGTTGTCTTTCTTCATGGCCAGATAAATGTCCCAAAGCGTGATGCTTGCAGCCGGTTTCCCCAGAAAGTATCCACCACCTATTCCTTGCTTCACTTTGATAAGCCCGAATTCCTTCAATCGACCAACAATTCTTCGTACAACAACAGGATTGGTACCGATGCTTTCGCCCAATTCGGTGCTATTCACCAAGTTCTTTTCCGTTCTATCTAGATAAACACATATATGAATGGCGTTGGTGAAAGTTGAATCGATCTGCATGGTGGAATTTTACCACAAATGTAACTCTTAGAGTTTTTTACGCTGTGATTTTTGTTGCATTTCCATGCGTCAATTTCATTACCTAAACTTGTCCAAAATCACAGAAAATGAGCGCTTACATATATGATGCGGTGCGCACAACGCGCGGAAAAGGAAAACCAGACGGAGCATTGGCCTCGGTAAAACCCGTTGATCTATTGGCTTTGACATTCAAGGCTATTCGCGATAGAAACAACCTCAATACCGATCTGGTGGAAGATGCCATCATCGGATGCGTGAGCCCAGTGAAAGACCAAGGCGCGAACATTGCCAAGGCTGCGGCCATTGAGGCAGGTTATGCCGAAACCACCGCAGGTGTGCAAGTGAATCGTTTCTGTGCGTCAGGTTTGGAAGCCATCAATATGGCTGCTGCTTACGTTGGAAGTGGAAACGCAGACATGCTGGTTGCTGGTGGATTGGAAAGCATGAGCCGTGTGCCGATCGCGTCCGATGGCGGCCCAATGTATGACGACCGTGATTTCATCACCAAACATGCGCTTGTTCCACAGGGAATTTCTGCCGATCTGATTGCTTCCAAGTTCGGATACAACCGTACGCAGTTGGATGAGTTTGCTTCGCGATCGCACGCCAAGGCAGATGCCGCTTGGAATGAGAACCGTTTTTCGAGATCCATCATTCCTGTGAAAGATGCAGACGGAAATTCATTGCTTGATAGAGACCAAATGATCCGTCCTGGAACAACCGCGGAAGGACTTTTGAAGTTGAATCCGGCTTTCCAGAAATTGGGCGATATGGGATTTGACCAACTCGCGTTACAGAAATATCCAGAAGTTGGAACCATCAATCACGTGCATCATGCAGGAAACTCTTCTGCCATTGTTGATGGTGCTGCACTCACGCTCATCGGAACGAAAGAAGCAGGTGAAGCACAAGGGCTAAAACCACGCGCGAGAATCCGTTCCATGGCATTGACAGGAACAGAACCAACCATCATGCTTCTCGGTCCAGCGCCTGTTACGCGCAAGGCGCTGAAAAAAGCAGGAATGGAGATCGGTGATATCGACCTGATAGAAGTGAACGAGGCGTTTGCTTCTGTTGTGCTACGCTTCCTCGAAGACCTCAACATTGACGAAAGCAAAGTGAACGTGAATGGTGGCGCCATAGCCATGGGTCATCCGCTTGGAGCTACAGGCGCCATGCTCATGGGAACCCTCATCGATGAACTCGAACGTCAGGACAAACAAACAGGTCTTGTAACCCTCTGCGTTGGTGGCGGAATGGGTATCGCTACTATCATTGAGAGGGTTTAACGTCCGATTTCCAGTCTAACTCCCTCAGCGTGCGTTGTAAACTCAGGCGCATACATGCATTGCAGTTGTGAAATGCCGTTGCTGAATGTCCCTGCCTGCGTTACGTTCAGGTCGTATTCGAATACGAATGTGCCTTTAGGCAGGTAGCTGAAGAAGAAGTTCATGGCCGCATCGGTGGTGGAGCGGTAGTAGCTCAATCCTTCTTGGAATTCCACCCCTGAAAGCTGTTTTCGTGGCTCGAAACTGGCTGCACGCATGTCTTTCAGATGCACGTATTCCATGTGGCGGTCGGTTTCCAGAACGATGCGAACGCGAACTCTATCACCAACAGAAAGTGAGGTGTTCTCACCCAAGTGGTTTCATCACAGGGCCGTTCTCGGTGTCTTCCAACAGCATCACATCCCGCTGCATTTTTATCGGGTTGTCGGTAGCGCCTGTGATCTTATCCAAGTCCTCGAAATACTGCCAGTAAACCGCGCCCCACGCCACGCCATCGTTGTTTTGGTCACGGTCACATTGCCCATGTCAGGTTTCACGGAATTCTTCGTCCAATTGGTTTTGAAATAGCCTGTTCCTGCTTCGGTTTTCAGGTCTGGGTCGGTGCGTGGGTCAATGGTTTCATTTCCCAATTTGATGGAAACCTTCGGTTCAGGTTTCAAAGTCGGTGTTGCCAGTTGAAATCAGCGCGTAGCACGCTTCGGCCGTGGCCTTGGTGGTTTCCCAGCTTTGCGTCTGCTTCTGTTTCAGCAGCCAGATGTTCATCTCGCGCACCATGTCGGCATCGTTCGCCACTTCATCAAACGCCTCCAAGATCATCACGTGGTTCTCAATCGGTGCCTGATACCAGTAATAGCCCTTGTCCATGGCCCAATACGTGCCGAATTCCTCGCTTGTCAAAGCCGTTTCGCGCAGCGAGACGATGACCTTTTTTCGCGTCATCCTCAAAGCCAGAACGCTTCAAAACCACAGCCGCCAATCCTTTCTGCGAAGCATCCAGTTTCGTCCACTTATCGCGGATGTTCTTCACAATCAGGTTGTAAGTGGTTTTCGCCTTGCCGTTCAGCGCAAAATCATCCAACCAGAACGACCGCGCGTAGGTCATGTGCAGGTCCGTCCAACTCGGCACGTAATCCTTGTCTTTCAGGTCTCTGCGGTCGTAGAATTTCACCATTTCCTCATCGAGGAAAACGATTGCTTCGCGAAGCATGGATTCAGTTTCACCATCCATTTGCCAAACGCCCATTTTGCGCATTTTCCCGAATCCCGAAACGATGTAACGCGTGATGTACATATCGGAGCGCAGCCCGTTGAACCAGCCCCAGCCGCCATCGGGCTGTTGGTTCTGCTTCAGTTTTTTGAGAGCCGTTTGCAGTTCGGTTTCCATGCGGTCGGTATCGAACAGCTCACCGATTCTTCTGCGTTGTTCTGTTTCATTCTGCGCATCGCGAACCCAAGGTGTTTCGGTCAGCAAGGCCTGTTTCAGTTCTGGGTTTTGTCCAGTTCCGATTGGAATGCATCACCGTTTCCGTTCTGAGCATCACGTTTCCATTGTTCGAAAACCGCTTTGACCTTCGGGTCGGAATTGGCCAGATGCGTACCGATGGCGTTGGCGTAGTAGCGACTGAAAATCTGCTCAGAGCACTCGTGCGGATACTCCATCATGTACGGAAGCGAAAGCACCGCCAGCCAGATTGGATTAGGAGTGAATTCAAGCGTGAGTGAATGATTTCGAAGTGTTCTCGAATCGTTGTTTTTCAGTTTATTGAAGCTGAAGGTATGTGAGCCTTTTCCACGGACGGGAAGCGGCATGCTTTCGGTTACCAGCATTCGGTTTGGCAACACAGGAATGGTCTTTTCCTCTCCATCTGAATGTTTCTCTGACCAAGCTTTAGTGGTGAATTTGATAGCGGAAATTCCTTCGGGAATATCGATTTCCCAAGAAGCTACCGCTTGATTATTAGCGAATAACAATTGACGATTAACGATTTGCGATTCAATGGCCTCACCAGTTAATCCGTCTGTCAATTCCAATGAAGCAGAAGCGCTCTTGACCAAGCTATCCAACACGTTCACTTTTACTTGGAAAATGAGTTTATCGCCTTCCCGCACGAAACGCGGATAGTTGGGCGTTATCATCAACTGTTTGCGGGTAACGACCTCTTCCGTGATGGTTCCGATCTTCAGGTCTTCGGTGGTTGCAAGTCCCATGAATTTCCATCGCGTGAGAGACTGTGGTGCATTGAATTCGAAGGTGACATTTCCCTTTTCGTCACTCACCAAATGCGGATGGAAGAACACCGTTTCAGAGAAATCTGAACGCATTTTGATGTCTTTAGGTGGTTCAGATTGATCGTCATCTTCTGCATTCTTCCAGCCATCAGGCCCGCCATGCATCATCGTACATAAGCTGGGGTCGCTGTTTGAACAATGAACTTCATCAAGTTTGATCTCACTTTCTTCAACCGCCATCATATCAACATCTCAGCTCTTCCTCTTGCACCACCACGTACGAATCTTTCGCTCTCCAACGCGTAGAAATTCCTACTACCGAAATAGTACCCGAACCAATCAATCTTCTCAAAATCCCTCGCAATGGCCGAACTCGGATATTTCATCCAATTGCGGTTCCATATCTGGGTTTGGGCTTGGCCAAAGGAGTTGGAATTCCAGTTGTAGCGGGCGTTGAGGAAATGGTAGGCGAAAGCCCCCAATTGTTGGCGGCCAGCACATCCAACGAGGCATCGTACATCGTGGTGAGGAATTCGGCCTTGGCGGGTTTTCCGTTCTTGTCTTTGATGCTGACGGTCCATTCTTCGGCATCATCGGGCGCCATTTCCTTGCGGAAGGTTTCGAGCTTCACATCCAACTGCTTGTTGGTATATGGAACCGAAACGGTTTTCGACCAACTCAACAGTTCATTGTTCCGCACAGCGGTGATGTGAATCTGAGCATTTCCGCGCCATTCTTCGGTTACAGGAATTTCCAGTTTCTGCTGTGTTCCCGTGCATGAGATCTCCTTGGTGTAGATGATCTTGTTGGTCTGGAAACCCTTGTCTTTGACCTCAATTTCAATCTTGAAATCCACAAAAGCGTAAGACGAACCGACCAACAGTTCGAGCATTTCGCCTGGCTCGTATGTGTCTTTGAGCGTGTGGAACCAAGCCGTGGTGAAATACGGTGGCAGCTTCGCGTCCTTCTCGGTCAGGCAGTAATACGCCTTCTGCACCACCTCGGTGCCGAACGCATCCTTGGCGGTCAGTTCCACCATGTAATAACCCTGCCCGAGGCCGTTGAGCGGAGCAAGACTCACGTCCTTGTCGGTGGCGGTTTTCAGCACGGCATGGAACATATTCCTGTCGCGTTCCCATGTTTGATAATCGCCCTCGTTCTTATACGGTTCGTTGCGGAACATGCGCTTATGGTCAATCTCCGACAGGTAGAACTGATCAGGTGTTTGCCACATGCGCTTGCGCAGAATGCGGTCATTCGGCTTGAGCTTCCAAACATCTACCGAAACCTCCGCGGCTTGCGGTTCGCCAGAAAGATTGGTGGCCGAAACGTTGTAACGCGCCAGGTCATACCGCTCGATGATTGCAGGAATATCAATGTCGATGTTCAGCGCGTGATAACCCACCGAAACGCTGGTGTTGCCCGTCTGCATTTCGCCACTTTGGTCGGTCACATCCACTTCAATCTGGTAGCTGAAAACAGGCTTGTAGGTGGCCTTGATGAGCGGGTCGGGCTGCGCTTCGAATTCAATTTGGAAAACACCTGAAGCATCGGTCGTTGCCGTTCCGAAAGCCACTTGCTTGGGCTGCGATTGCGGGAACCAACCCCAGCACAACCACGGATACGGGAATCGGGCGGTGCGCGTGACGCGGTATTTCACTTCCGCGCCATCCAACGGAACACCCGAATACGAAATGGCCGTTCCCGAAACCGAAACCGTGTCGTTCACGCGGTATTGCTCCTTCGGTTGATCGACCTTCACCTCAAACTTCGGCCGCTTGTATTCCTCCATGCGGAACGAATGCGAACCGCTCTCATTGCCAATGCGGATGTAGCCGTTCAGTCCGCCAGTTGGCGCAATGAACGTTCCCGAAAACGTCCCGAAACCGTTCGATTTCAAGCTCAGCGAACTCACTTCCTGCCCGTTGGCATCAAAGAGTTTCACGGTGGTGTTCTTGTCGGTCAGCGTTTTCACCTCCTTGCCATTGCTCGAAAGCATGATGCCTTTGAAATGGATGGTCTGCCCTGGGCGGTAAATGGCGCGGTCGAGGAAGAAATGTGTCTGGTCGTTCCAGCGGATGTCCTCGCGGTTGCTGCGGCCGTACACGTTTCCAGCAGTGATGAGTTTGTCCTCGCCATGGTAAACATCAACCATATAACCGCGGTAATTCTGCGCCTGACCTTTCCAAACTGCCACCCCATTCTTGTCAGTGGTCAGCGTTTGCTCCAGCTTGTAATCGTTGCTCCGAGAATTGCGGTTGTACACCAGACTCAGCAGTTCAACGCGTGCTTGCGCAACGGGTTTTCCGCTATCGCGCGAAACGACCTTCAGCACCGTTTCGCCATCGTTGATGGAACGGGTGATAAGTGCCAGATCGGTGACCGTGACGATGGCGTACGAAACCACATCCTTGTTCATGGAAAGCTTGGCATCGGAACCCGTGAAGATGACGTAGGTGCCAATGGGCAATCCTTCCAGCGGAAGTTCAATGCTGTGCTCGCGGAAGTCTTGCGGATTGGGCACTTCGAAGGTCTTTTCGCTAACGGTCTGCGAATGCGATTTCAGCCAATTGATGAGCTTCTCGCCATAGTTGCTGCGGGCGTTCTCGCGGTATTCGATGGGGTCGAGTTTGGCCACTTGCGTGTAAACCTTCCATTTGGCGGCATCGGCTTCGCCAATGTTGCGGTAGCGGAACAGAAATCGGAACGGCTTTTCTGCAAGCGTGTGCTGCTCGGCCGCCATGCTCCAACTGCGTTGACGGATGCGTTCTGAAAGCGAAGTGCAATTCCTCGCACCCAACGAATTCGGGAATTTCTGAATGTAAACCTGACAGATGGAATCGGCTGTTTTCCAATTCCAATGCGCGGGATGCGAAGGGTCGGAAACAGCACTTCCCCTGTTCGTGGTAAATAGCAGAAGCCAAATAGTAGGCAGCCTCGGCAGAACCGCATCCTCCTTGTATGTTTCAGTAGCGCTTCCAACCGGTTCTGATATTGCTCCTGTGCCGATTGCGCCTGCGAACGGCCGTAGATGAAATTCAAGCGTTTCAGGTCTTCCGAGACCAAGGCTTCTGTGCTGAGTTTTTGGGCTTCGCGAAGCAATTCCTGATAGAGATGAATGCTGTAAGCCGCAGGTTGTAGCCCGCTTTTCGTTGGTGCTTCCCACGAAAGGAATTCATCCACCGAACCCAACAATTTCGGGTCGTTGTAAATGCCAGCTGGGTCGAAGTTGATGAGTTCGCGCTCTTCCGAACTGTAGAAATCCAACGCCCGCGATAGCAGCAGATGATAGAGCGATGGCCGCAACTCGCGGTACTTGTCAGAACCTGTCAGAATCGCTTCATAATCCTTCAGCGAAGCGGCTTTCAACACTTCTGCGTTCTCCAGCGAAAGCCGATAATGTTTGTCGGCTTCTTGGGCAATGCGCTTGAAATCCCACGTAAGGATGTTGTCTGCCCGCAGCTTCGGTGGCGGTTCGGTTGTGAATCTGCCAACTGTTGTTCTGGTAGTAGCCCCAGTTCATTTCGGCCAGCAGCGAATGCAGGATCTGCTTGGTGGGTTCGGGCGCGGTTTTGGCCTCACCTTCCAGTCGGATGATGCTCGCCACCAGACTTTCCTCCTCAAACTCCGATTGGAACTTGATCTCGTGAATGACGGCCTTCACCAACTGCGCACCGTTGCCATCTTTTACCGCCTGGTCGTGGATTTTCTGCACTACTTCCAAGGCCGATTTCGGGCGGCCTTCGTTGGGTGAATAAAAGGAGGAAATCCTCATTTCTTCGCCACTTCAGGATGCATAAGTTATGGATTATCCATAATTGGGAACCACAAGGACGCAAAGAATGCGCCAAGAGCGCAAGGCGTCATCAGATTTTGGCGATATTTACCTTATCGATTGCTTCGGTTTTTCTACATAACCGATGATGAATGCAACAAGGTTGCCGGATTATCCATAATTGGGAACAAATGCTGGAAGACCTTGAGATGAAGAATGTGGCGCCAAGGCCAAGAAGCGCAAGCAGGTTTTGTAGATGCTGACGAAGCTTTCGCGGAGATTGAACGCAAGCGCAAGAAATGACCTACAAGGTTAGGGTTGAGCGAAAGGCACAGAAGAAGCTTGCCTCGCCTGAGCCGTATTATTCCAAGATAAAAGTGCAATTCTGGGTTTGGCCGAGAACCAAGACCGGTCGGTTACATCAAACTGACAGGGCGAAACGGTTACCGTATTCGCGTGGCAGATTACCGCATCATCTACGAAATTGAAGATGAGATTCCCGTGGTGGAAAGCGGTGCGGTCGGGTCGCTATCGAATTTCGCTTGCTGGCAGGCTGATTTCGCTTTTACGAACAGGTATTTGTCGTCTGTGGTCTTGGTGCCCGGTGCGCCCGGTTCGGCACGGAGCACGTTGCCGTACTTGTCGATGGTCACTTCCACCACCACAACACCCTCATCTTTGGTGCCGAGACCGATCTTCGGGAAGCTGATCATCTTGCGGCCTTCCATCTCGTATTCGTACTCTTTGAAACCGTCTTTGAATTTCTTGCGGACGTTAACGGAAGATGCGGCAGCGGCTTTTTCCTCATCATAGAAGTGAACGGTGCGGATGTCGGAGATCAGCATTTCAACGGGTCTTCCGTTGTGCATCATGGTAAGGGTTGGGCCCTGATGGACTTCACTTCGCCCTTCTTCTGCGAGCCGTCTTTTAGGATGACGGTGTGCTGTGCTTGCGCTGAAGTGAAGAGGAAAAAAGAGAAAAAGAGAAAAGGTATTGTAAGACGTGACATGGCTTGAGTTTTTCCGAAGGTAGAGCGAATAGTATGCCACTAACGGAAAGAGAGACAAGAGTATTACACAAGGAAGTTTTGATAATTGACCCCCTCGGCCTGCGGCCACTCCCCCTTTCGAAGGGGGAGAATTGGCGCGCTGATCCAACGTTTGAACGAAGAGACAGCTCCCCTCCTGGAAAGGAGGGGCTGGGGGAGGTTTTTTATTACTCCACCACCACCTTCTGCACCGAGCGCTGGCCGTTCTGTGTAAACACCTCTACCAGATAGATGCCGCTGGGCGGATTGCCATTTGTATCATATAAGAACGTCAACAAAGAATTTTTAATACTTTCGACCAAAGTGTATTTTTCATCGATAAAGACAACCCTTAAAACTAAAAATTATGAAGACTGCTTTTGGATTGCTGTTGGCATTTTGTCTGATTAGTGGGTCCGCTACTGCCCAAATTGATTTGACAAAAGTTTGTGCGCGAATCAATGAACATATCTCCAATGTGAGTAACAAGGATTTCACCTTCGTTCAGAACGCAACACCGGACATTGGCACGACTATCAATCTCGACATTAAGAAAACAACCGATAGAGGCATGGAGATGAATTATAGTTATCGTTTGGATTTGTCTGGTATAATCACCTCTGACCTTAAAGAGGTCACGGAAGGGCCTTCAATGTATGTTTTGGTTACAGTTTCAAATCCGGAACAGCAACTAGTGAAGATGCGAAAGGGTGAGGCAAAAGGAGGGGTCCCAAACGTGAAAATTGCAGTTGCATCAAGTGAAGCGGCCTCAAAGCTAATTGAGGTGTTAAAGAAGGCAATGTCATCCAGCGATGGAGGTGGTGCTTTTTCATCAGATGAAGTTTATGGTTTTCAGTTTGAACTTTCGCCATCTGAAAAATGCTCCGCGCTTCGTCCAGACTTTGCGAATCAACCATATTGGATTGACGGAGAGGCCTGTTCGCTAGTTAAGTCTTTTGAGAAGACAAAGCTTCAAACCATGGGTAGGTCCACAGGTTTATTCTCGGCTGAAGCACTTGCATTTGCACCAGGGATAAAGTCTAATGTTCGCTTCAAGAATGGATCCAAAATTTTAGTTGTTGTTAAGGTTGACCCTGAAGGGAGTGACCCATCAAGTTTGTTTACACTTCTTGAGTTCCAGAAGAACGAGAGACGGGGAAATAGGGAATACATTATGGGAAAAGCAACGATTGGAGTGACAGGAACAAATATGGTGGGGCTTGCCCTGTCTTACAAAAAGTTGGCTAATGGATATTATTTAATTGCGGTTGATCAACCGCTTCGTTCAGGTGAATATGCCTTAAGTACGCCTGATTTCGTCTATTGCTTCGGAATAGATTAATATTCCTCATAAATTTTGGCAGAAGAAAGCCCGACCAACTGGTCGGGCTTTCTTCATTTTCAACACATTCAATAACCTTTTCCCGAATTTCCTTTTTCCCGTTTTACCCTTCTTGGTGGAAATGCTCAAAAACAATCTTCGCTTTGGCCTTGCCAACGGCTTCGGCCAGTTCGGCCTCGGTGGCTTCCTTGATCTTCTTTACCGAACGGAATTTCCACAGCAACTGCTGCGAACTCTTGTAGCTGATGCCTTTGATGTCGGTAAGCTCTGACTTGACCGTGGCCTTGGCGCGCTTGTTACGGTGGTGCGTAATGCCGAAACGGTGCGCCTCGTTGCGCGCATGCTGTATGATCTTGAGCGTTTCCGAACGCTTGTCGATGTACAGCGGCACCGAATCGCCTGGGAAATAGATCTCTTCCAGCTTTTTGGCAATGCCGATGATGGTGATCTTGCCGCGCAGCCCCAGTTTGTCGAGGCTCTTTACCGCGCTGCTCAGTTGGCCCTTGCCGCCATCGATAACGATGAGCTGCGGCAGCGGAATGCCTTCATCCAACATGCGTTTGTAGCGCCTGTAGACCACTTCTTCCATGGAGGCGAAATCGTCTGGGCCCTCCACGGTTTTGATGTTGAAATGGCGGTAGTCGCTCTTGTACGGCTTGCCGTTGCGGAAACACACCATGGCCGCCACGGGGTAATTGCCCTGTATGTTGGAGTTGTCGAAACACTCGATGTGGCGCGGCTGCTCCTTCATGCGCAGGTCTTTCTGCATCTGCTCCATGATGCGCGTTACGTTGCGCTCGGGGTCGAGGATCTCGGTCTGTTTGTCCTTGTCGCGCTTGTACGTGAGGGCGTTGCGTTGCGAAAGTTTGAGCAGCGTGCTGCGGTCGCCCCGCTGCGGAACGGTGATCTTCACGTTCGGAATTTCGAGGTTGAGTTCGAACGGGAGGATGTATTCCTTGGCATCCGACTGGAAGCGTTGCGAAAGCTCGATGACCGCCATTTCCAGCAGTTCCTCATCGGTTTCGTCCAGTTTCTTTTTCAGTTCGATGGTGTGTGCCTGCACAATGGCGCCTTCAATGACACGCATGTAATTGACGTAGGCCGATTTCACATCTGAAACGATGGAGAACACATCGGCATCCGAAACCACGGGGCTTACCACGGCCGATTTGCTTTGGAATTTCTCCAGTATTTCGAGTTTCTCTTTGACGAGTTGCGCTTCCTCAAACTCCAGTTTCTCCGCGAAATCGGTCATAAGCGTTTGAAGGTGTTCGCGCACCTCGCGAATGTTGCCGCGGATGATCTTCTTCACGTTCTGAATGGCGAGGTCGTAATCATCCTCGGTCTGCTTGCCCACGCACGGCCCTTTGCAATTGCCGATGTGGAACTCCAAACACACTTTGAATTTCTCAGCTTGGATGTTCTCTTTCGTCAAACTGAGGTTGCACGTGCGCAGTGGATAGAGTTGCCGGATGAGCTCCAAAAGCGTGTGCATCATCTTCACATTGGCGTACGGCCCGAAGTACTGCGAGCCATCGCGCACCACTCTCCTCGTTGGGAAAACACGCGGGTATGGCTCTTTCTTGATGCAGATCCACGGATAGGTCTTATCGTCCTTCAGCATCACGTTGTACTTGGGCTGATGCTGCTTGATCAGATTGTTCTCCAAGAGCAGCGCATCCAACTCAGAGTTCACTACAATGAACTTGATGTCGCGTATCTGCCGAACGAGAATGGCCGTTTTGCGGCTGTCATACTTGTCTTTGGTGAAGTAGGATGACACGCGCTTCTTCAAGCTTTTGGCCTTGCCCACATAGATCAGTTTCCCGTCCTTATCGAAATACTGATACACTCCCGGAGACTCGGGAATAGTCTTGAGAAGGGTCTGAATATGCTCGGGTGCCTGACTGACGCTCACTGTACAAATATAACCTCGTGTATTCCTTACCTTTGGTACTTAATCAATTCAAAAACATGAAAAAACTAATACCCCTTTTTGTTCTTGGAACGGTGGCTTCCACTAACGCGCAGGTCGTGATAGACCAGGCAGATTTTCCGGTTGCTGGAGAGACAATCACCTTCGGAGATGATGCAGATGTTTCTAACCTGACGCTTGACCTTGGTTCAACCGGAGGTGGTCAGACCTTTGACCTTTCTAATTTGGAAACAGACGAATTGTTCGATGTTGGTTTCTATGCACCAGGCTCTGTAACAGGTGGTTCAGATTTCCCAACAGCAGATCTGGCTGTTGATCAGGTAGGTGGCATTTTCGCTTTCGCGGAAGTTGGTGCCGGCTCTGTGGACATCATCGGACTTGGTGGCGATTTTGCAGGTCAGTTGGGAAGTCCAATTCCAATTGTGGTATCGCTAGAAGCAGAAAACCCATGGACGCTTTTTGAGTTTCCATCTTCTTTAAGCTCCCCCGTGTTGGAAGACACAGCTCTTTTTGATGGAAAATTTTTCTCTGATGGCTTGGTTCCAGCTCAGTTCAGTGCGTTTTGGGATCCGGATTCGGTTCAGGTGAAGAGAGCGGTTTACTACACGGCAGAAGTTGTAGGTGATGGAACTCTTACAGATCCATTGGGAGGAACACACAACGTTCTGAAAATGGAAGTGGTTGAAACCAACATTGATACCCTTTGGGGATGGACCGCATCTAACGGCTGGGAAAGACCTCCTTCGTTTGTTGAAGGATTGATAGGTGTGCCAAGCAACGAGACCGTTTACAGAACGCGTTTCATTAGCAAGGAGTTGGGTTATTACGTGGTTGATGTTACCACAGAAGCCAACGGAACACCAATCTCTGCTACGTTCAAATCAGACCAAAGCGAGTGCTGTACTGGTGTTGAGGAGATTGTTGCGGCTGGTCAGAATGTGCTTTACCCCAACCCGACCAACGATGTTGTTCGTGTTAGAACAGGTGGCGAAATCTATGAGTTCAACGTTTACGACATGACGGGGAAATTGCTTGTTTCTGAGTTGTTGACCATGGACCAACAAGCCGTAAATCTTGAAGGACTTTCTACTGGACTTTACATCTTCCAAATGGTGGATGAGGCAGGAAAAGTTGCTCACACATCACGTTTGAGTGTGGTTAAGTAATCAGCTCGCGCGAAGGCGCAAAGACGCCAAGAAGATTAAAAGGGGTTAACGAAATTCGTTAGCCCCTTTTTGTTTTTTATTCATTGACGATAAAAGCTTTGCGACTTAGAGCCTTGGCGAGAAACTACACAAATCGCGGGTCAGTTTCCATTACATGTCCGCAGTTGTTGCAAGTCCTTAGTTCTTCAGAACCGTAAAACTCCCTGAATCGAGGTAGAAAATCCTTCTCAATGTTCACCAATGGGAAATAGGTTTCGTGCAATTTGTTGTTGCATTTATCGCAGAACCACATGAGACCGTCTTTCATATCGGAGCCAATTCTAACACGCTCAATTACCAACCCAACGGAACCCTCGCTACGCATAGGCGAATGCGGAACATTGGCGGGCAGCAGAAACATTTCGCCCGCTTTGATGGGAACATCAACGGCCTTTCCATCTTCCTGTATACGGACGTTGATATCACCTTCCAACTGATAGAAAAGTTCCTCTGTTTCGTTATAGTGATAATCTTTCCGAGCATTCGGTCCGCCCACTATCATCACAATGTAATCTCCCGCTTCTGTATACAGGTTTTTGTTGCCAACAGGTGGCTTTAGAAGGTCGCGGTTATCGTTGATCCACTGTTGAAGGTTGAAGGGTCTTTGAATAGGCATTTGTCTGGTGTTTGAAGGTCTTCAAAGTAAGGAAATTCAAGTAGTTTTGACCAAAGCCCGAACATGAGAATTGACCTGAAAGGAAAACGAGCGTTGGTATGCGGAAGCACCGCAGGAATAGGAAAAGCGGTGGCTTTGCAATTGGCAGAAGCTGGAGCAACCGTTACACTTTTGGCCAGAAACGAAGAGAAGTTGAAGGCAGTTTGTCATGAGCTCGATTCATCATCAGGTCAAAAGCATGGTTATCTGGTAGCGGATTTCAGCAAGCCTGAGGCGCTGAAGATCGTGGTAGACAACCACATGAAATCGGCCAATCCGTATCACATTCTACTGAACAACACGGGAGGCCCTCCGGGAGGTTTGGCCGTTGATGCGGAGTTGGATGAGTTTGAGCGGGCTTTCCGTTCACACCTCATGTGCAACCATGTGCTGGTTCAGGCATTGGTAAGCGGAATGAAAGCAGAAGGTTACGGACGCATCATCAACATTATTTCCACTTCTGTGAAGATTCCGTTGAATGGACTGGGAGTGTCGAACACCATTCGGGGTGCCGTGGCCAATTGGAGTAAGACGCTGGCAAACGAATTGGGCCAATTCGGAATTACAGTGAATAACGTGCTGCCTGGCGCTACGGAAACTGAACGGCTTTCCAGCATTATCAGCAATAAGGCCTCAAAAACGGGCAAATCTGAACACGAGGTTGCCAACGCCATGCGGGCTCAAGTTCCTGCTGCGCGGTTTGCTCAACCTTGGGAAGTGGCAGCAGCAGCTACATTCCTTGCATCGCCACTAGCGGGCTACATCAACGGAATCAACGTTCCGGTTGATGGCGGACGGACAGGAAGTTTGTAATGAGGTAATAAGGGCAATGAGAGTAATATGCGAATACGCGTAATTACTCCATCCGCATATTGCCCTTACTCTTTCGCCAGAAGCTTAAACCCTTTTCCGTGCACGTTCACCAGCTCCACTTCAGGGTCTTTGGATAGGTATTTTCTGAGTTTGGCGATGTACACATCCATGCTGCGTGAGTTGTAGTAGTTGTCATCTCCCCACACCTTGTTCAAAGCATAGTTTCTGTCCAATACGTCAAAGCGGTTCTCGCAGAACATCAGCAGCAGATTGGCTTCTTTGGTTGTCAGCCGTTGGGTGTCTCCGTTCAGCTTCAATTGCTGTCCATCGTAATCGAAAATGAAGTTGCCAACCTTGATGTTGTCCCGTTTTTTGTTTTTGTTGGAATTCGGAACGGTTCTTCGCAGAATGGCCTGCATCCTCATCAGCAGTTCATCCATACTGAATGGTTTAGTGATGTAGTCGTCTGCACCAGACTGAAAGCCTTTCAGCTTATCATCCTTCATGCTCTTGGCCGTCAGGAAAATGATAGGCACCTGCTTGTCTGTCTGACGGATCTCTTCGGCCAGCGTAAAGCCGTCCTTTATCGGCATCATCACATCCAAAATGCAGATGTCAAACCCGCCCTGCATGAACGTTTCGTAACCGATCTTGCCATTTTCTGCCAACGTGGTATCGTAGCCTTTGGCGTTCAGATATTCTCTCAGAAGCATGCCCAAGTTCGGATCGTCTTCTGTCAATAGTACTTTGATGTTCTCTGCGCTCATGCTATTTGGTTTTTGTGTGGTATGAGTATTTCGAAACGGCTGCCTTTGTTCAGCTCGCTTTTAAGTCTTATCCAGCCGTTGTGTTTGTCTACAATGGCCTTTACGTAGCTGAGTCCCAGCCCGAAACCTTTTACGTTGTGAATGTTACCTGTCGGGACCCGGTACAGCTTATCAAAGACCTTCTTCTGGTTTTCTTTCGAGATTCCGATTCCGTTGTCTTCTACATAAACAACCACTCCGTTGTCCTGATTACGCGTCCCGATCTTGATGACGGGTATTTTTTCCGTGTACTTCAGCGCATTGTCAACAAGGTTGAAGATCACATTGGTCAGGTGCACCTTATCTGCCTGCACCATGGTGTCTGTTGCTTTCAAGTCTGTAATGAACTGGCCGCCTTTCCGCTCCAGTTGAATGTTCATGTTATGTAGCACCTGATTCAAGACCTCATGAATATCCAGATCAATGATCTTCAGCTTCAGCTCGCCCTTATCCATAACCGCGGTGCGCAGAACATTTTCCACCACCATGGCCAGACGCTTGTTCTCGTCTGCAATTACGTTGATGTAATTGTCCACAATTCCTTCTCTAGACTTGATATCGGGGTCGCCCAAAGCCTGACACGCCAGCGAGATGGTGCTGATAGGTGTCTTGAGTTCGTGCGTCATGTTGTTGATGAAATCGTTCTTGATCTCCGACACTTTTTTCTGTCTGATGATGGTTGAAACCGTAAATGAGAACGAGAAGATGATAACCAGAATGAACATGGCCGAAATGGTCAACAACAGCCACATGGTGCGTAGCAGGTACTTGTTCTGATTCGGGAAGAAAATGCTCAGGAACTTCGGCTGACTGAAAACGTTTCCAGGCGTTAGATTAACCTTGTGCGGAGAGGTGATGATACCATCAAGGTCTTCCTTCTTTCCATTGATATGGAAGGCATTCATGAACGGGTCGAATATTCCGTAAGCATATTCCGCTCCAATGCCATTGTCTTTCAGCTGCTGTCTCAGCAACGAGTCCAACGCCACGGTGTCTATTTTGTCCGCTCGGTCGTAGAGGTCAACGTTTACGATCTCCTCAAAGATCTCGTTCACCATATCGGCCCGTTTTTCCAGCCAATGCAGGTTCATGGTCTGTGCCTGCTTCAGTGAGTCGAGATAATAGGCCATTTCGTTTTCCGATTCTGGCAGAACGGGTTTCCGAATAGGGCCATAATTGGGCGATTCGTAATGTTTCTCGCGGCTTCGTTTTACCAGAATACCAGCCGAGTCTACCAGGAATTCTTCGTAAACACTTATCTCAAACTGCTGGTTTCCAGAACCGACCATCCACTCCACAAAGCTGTTTTCCTCCTTCGTGAAAACAGCGTTTCCCTTTTTCTCTAATGGGGCCGGAGCCTCTAAAAGACCGTATTTAGAATGTTGAAGAAGCAGAAGACTATCCTGCGTTTTGCGGATGGCCCTATTGATGGAGTCCATCTGCCAAATGAGCCTTTTCTGCTTCTCGCGAAGATCCATTTTCAACGCAAGGCTCTCAGCGGTTTTCAGCTTTTCGTACTGATAGACCACATCGCCCAGCACCTCATTAACGGAGGTTTGGAATTTCTGCTGGCGCAGCTTTACCGCGTTGTTGATCCAATACACCTGTATACCGATCAGCCCAACAAGAGCCACGGACATGAGGATAATGGTCGCTTTTATGGTATTTCGTCCCAACACAACAAAAGTACGCGTGCGATAGGGGCACTATTGGGTGGTTAACACATTTTAACGTTGCTATTTTTACCGCAAAGAAGGCCATGTTCCAGATCAAGAATTACATAAACGGGGAGTTTGTACCACCTAATTCAGGCTGTTATCTCGATAATTTCAACCCTGCTGAAGGAGAAGTTTATTCTCAAATTCCAGATTCTGATGCTTCGGATGTGGAACTGGCAGTGCAAGCTGCTAAAGCCGCTTTTCCTGCTTGGAGTTCACTTACGAGAGAAGAGCGTTCTCAGCATATGCTGAATGTTTCTCGAAGAATTTCTGAACGGTTGGATGAATTGGCCGCGGCCGAAAGCACTGACAATGGTAAACCGCTATGGTTGGCCAAAAAGGTGGACATTCCAAGAGCATCAGATAATTTCAAATTCTTTGCAACGGCCATTCTTCACGATAGTTCTGAACTGCATGATACGGATGGCCTCTACTTGAACTATACGCTCCGACAACCGATTGGAGTGGCTGGCTGTATCTCTCCTTGGAATCTGCCATTGTATCTCTTCACGTGGAAGATCGCGCCAGCACTGGCTTCTGGAAACACGGTGGTTGCAAAACCATCTGAGGTAACTCCAATGACCGCTTACCTGCTCTCTGAGATATGTGATGAGGTCGGTTTTCCAAAAGGTGTTCTGAACATTGTTCATGGTTTAGGGGCCAAAGTGGGCTCTGCAATGACAGAGCATCCGGATGTCCCGATAATCTCGTTTACGGGAGGCACAGAGACGGGAAAGACCATTGCCAGAACAGCAGCACCAATGTTCAAGAAGCTTTCGCTGGAGTTGGGCGGCAAGAATCCGAATATCATTTTTGATGATTGCGACCTAGAGAATGCTCTTAGAACCTCGCTCAATTCAAGCTTCGCCAATCAGGGTCAGATATGTCTGTGCGGTTCCAGAATGTATGTGCAACGAGGCATCTATGAGGAATTCAAAACCCGCTTCGTAGCAGAAGTGAAGAAACTGAAAGTCGGTAATCCGAAAGCGGATGACGTCAAACTTGGCGCGGTAGTGTCCAAGCCTCATTTTGACAAGATCCTCTCATACATAGCGTTGGCCAAAGAAGAAGGCGGAACGGTTCTTTGTGGAGGCAAGCCTGCTGAAACCGACATGAATGGCTGGTTCATTGAGCCTACAGTTATTGAAGGACTTGCAGAAACTTGCAGAACCAACCAAGAAGAAATATTTGGTCCAGTGGTTACCATTCAACCATTTGATACCGAAGAAGAAGTTCTTCAGTACGCCAACGGAACGCAATATGGCTTGGCGTCAACGGTTTGGACAAGCGACCTGACCAAGGCTCATCGCGTAGCAGCGCAATTACATACGGGTATTGTTTGGGTCAATTGCTGGTTGGTTCGCGACCTGAGAACACCGTTCGGAGGCGTTAAAAACTCGGGCGTTGGAAGAGAAGGCGGCTGGGAGGCGCTCCGATTCTTCACAGAACCGAAAAACGTGTGCATCCCGCTTAGCTAAGGGTGCATTTTCAAGGGATATTTCTCTCTGATCTTCACTTTCTTGGATACGCCTTTGGCACTGCCAACAACGGTTCCAACTACCTCCACCTCCAGAGTTGTAGGTTCGTTTCGCATCAAAGCCGTTAACCCCATAACCAATGTTCCGCTTATCAGTTGTTGGGATGATGTGGTTATCGTGACATCAAAAGTTTGAACCTTTCCGGGCTCCAGAGTTGTGGGTTCACTTGGTTTGGAATGTCCTAAGGTGTTACCATTGAGCCGAACTTCCAGGTTTTGCTTCTTTACCTGGATCGGAAAATCGTTTCCATTGTAAACATCGACCTTGAAACCGATCTCCGTTTCTGTCTTCAAAGCTTTCTTAATATCACAGCAAACAACGCTCCGAACCTCAGGAGCCTGAATCTGCATACACGAACTGAGCAGAACCGATAAGCTGAAAAGAACACCAAGAAACCTCATTGTTTACTTACTCAATTGATTTGCTAAAGCTAATTTAGTTGGGCAAAGGTTGGAGATGCAAAGCAATATTACTGGAGTCCGTCTGGAAGACAAATTGAAGTTACTGGTCAGGGAAAATGACCTGCTTAACAGCATTATACAAAGTGCTTCAGATTCGATCTTTGCCAAGGACCTTGAAGGAAGATACATTACCATAAACCGCGCGGGAGCGGAAATATTGGGTAAAAGCATTGATGAGGTTATTGGGAGAACCGATGCCGAACTCATGGATGAGGAAGCGCAGCTTGTAATGAGTTGGGACAGGAAATTGTTTGAAACAGGAACTCCGGTCGAATACGAAAGTCAAAGAATTTCAGGTAAAAACCCAAGTTACTATTGGACCAGTAAATCTCCGTTAAAGAACAGCTCTGGCGAGATGATCGGTTTGATCGGGGTTTCAAGGGATATTACCGAGACCAAGACTGCTGAAGACAAATACCGATTCATGTTTGATCATGCTCCAATAGCCTTTTGGGAGGAGGATTTTTCTGAAGTAAAACGGTATTTGAATCACTTGAAAGAGAGCGGGGTTGATGACTTCAAATATTACTTCGAAACACATCCGGAAGAGGTGGATAAATGCTTTGACACGGTTCGGATACTCAATGTAAACCAAGCTACCGTTGAAATGAATGGGGCTCGAAACAAGGAAGAGCTCATTCCTCATTTGAATCAGAATTTCACGCCAGAATCTGAAGGGTTGTTCATAGACGAACTGGTAGCCTTAGGGCGAGGTGAGACAGAGTTCCAGAAAGAGTGCTCATTCGTAAACCGCAAAGGAGAAGTTCTTGATGTGATCTTCAATCTCAATGTTCTTCCCGGCCACGAGGAAACGCTTTCGTTGGTTCTTATATCGGTGGTTGACGTTTCAGACATGCGTAAAATGGCAAGCGAGCTCAGTAACATCAAGCACCGCTACCAAAGCATTGTAGAAGCACAGACAGAGATGATCTGCCGGTTGAATCCCAAAGGAAATGTGCTATTCAAAAACGTGGCATTTGGCAGATTCTTTGAGTTCAAACTTCAGAAAGAGGACACAAGATTTGTAACCCTGTTTCCGCCAGACGAACTGGTTACATGCGAGGAAAAATTGGCATCATTATCAGCTGCGCAGCCCACTATTACTTGCGAGTTGAGGAACTATGACCAGGATGGAAACCTTGTTTGGCAAGAGTGGTCTGTAACAGCTTTTTACGGAGCATCTGGTGTTCTACTGGGCTATCAGGCGGTGGGTACAGACGTAACCGATAGAAAGAATGCGCAGGAAGCCTTGGCCGCATCCGAGGCCAGATGGCGTTCCGTGTTCAATCATGCAGACGATCTCATCATCACCTTCAATACCAGCGGCTATATTCTATCCATCAACGATTTTAAAGGGCTGCCCAAGAATGCAAAGTGGGCCGGTCTGAAGATCGATGAGGTGTTACGACCAGAGAACTCCATTAAGGTGAAACAACTTCTGGATAAGGTTGTAAGGAAAGGCAAACCACTGAAAACCGAGGTGGACATTGTATCCAATAGTGGAAGAAAGACCACATTCGGTGTTGCGCTTTCGCCTATTTCTTACGGTCAGCGGGTAATTTCCGTAGTATGTATTGCTCGAGATATCACCGAAACCAAACGACTTGAAATTCAAGCCAAAGAGGCTTTGATCGAGGGCCAAGAGCAGGAAAGAATGCGTGTATCTCAAGAGTTACACGATGGATTAGGACAGCTATTCACCGCCATCAAATTCAATATTCAGCAGATAAGATCCAGCCTTCCATCCAATGCCGATGATTCATTGAATGAGAGTATCGACCTGCTCGAGGACAGCATAGGCATGGCCTTCATGGAAGTGAAGAACATTTCAAGAAACCTGATGCCGGATGTGTTATGGCAGTTCGGTATAAAACCGGCCGTGGAAGACCTCATAGAGAAGTTGAATTCATCTAGCGACATCATATTTTCGCTTGAACTTGTTGATATGGACAGGCGCTTCTCCAACGATCTTGAGCAGGCCATGTTCCGCATCTGTCAAGAGTTGGTCAACAACTCCATCAGGCACGGTAACTGTACCAACATCTATGTCCAGTTCATTAACCACGGAAACTCGTTGGTACTGATGGTCGAAGATGATGGTTCCGGTTACGATATCTCCACCGTTTCATACGGGTTCGGATTGAAGAACATCCGTTCTCGAATTCAGTTGTTCGATGGCAGCGTCGAGGTGGATTCCGGTCTGAACAAAGGAACAGTTACAACAATTGAAATACCTTTACCCGAAGCCAAGCATGATTCGAGTTCTGATAACTGACGACCACGAGATGATCCGCAATGGGTTGTCATCTCTCATAAGAGGAGAGAGCGATATCCACGTAGTGGAAACGGCCGAGAACGGTCTGGAAGCAGTGGAAATATGCGAGAAGCGAGATATTGACGTAGCGTTGATGGACGTGATGATGCCCGTTTTGAATGGTGTAGAAGCCACCAAGCGCATCAAAGAAACGTGTCCGAAAACCAAGGTGTTGGCTGTTACCATCAATGACGAACCTCGCTTTATTAAGGAGGTTCTCACCGCAGGTGCATCAGGCTATATCCTTAAACATTCGTCCAAAGACGAGATATTGAAAGCCATACGCGATGTGGCCAATAATAAGCACCACTTTGGCAATGATGTTCTTGCTAAGATCTCCTCAGAATTTACGCAGTTGGAGAAAGGCAATCAGCCAATGCTTACCAAAAAAGAGGCCGAGGTTTTGAAACTCATTGCACAAGAATTCTCCAATCAGGAGATTGCTGAAAAACTGGGTTGCGGCATCAGAACGGTAGACACGCACAAGCGCAACCTTATCCGAAAACTGGAGGTGAAAAATGTGGTTGGTCTTGTCAAGTACGCCTTGAAAATGGGCGTTGTACAAGATTGATCAGAACAAGATCTTGTACTGCAGGAGCGGGTAAATCCCCAACTGATTCACGTTTACCAAACGATTCTCATCAGGGTCGTACTGATTGTACAACGGGTTCTGTTTGTCTGTTACATTCTGGCATGAGGCCATGAATTCTTGCGTAACCCGACCTCGGCTCATCCTGAAAGTAAGTCCGAGATCCAATCGGTAATAAGGCTCAAACTGTTTCGAGTAAGCAGCTTCATCCATATAAACGGCCTGCTTGGCAATGGACGATGCGTTCAGGTCTATCGGTGTAAATCGAGATCCACCGGCAAGTGTAAACTTCACATCGAATTTCAATGAGAACTGGCTGTTCTTCTTGCGCTCCTGTTTCTTGTTCCAGCGGGCAAGCTTCTTCTCTTTCAGCTGAATACGCTCTGGTGCAGTCTTCACTTTCGGATTCTTGCGCTTCAGGTTCAGTTCATAACCGCCAAGCACATTCAGAACGTAGTTGCCGTTGAAAACGGTGTTCCGCTCAACACCATCGCTGGCCGTGTACCGAGAATCATACAGTGAAGCCGTAAGCAACCAGTAATATCCTTTGGTCAGGAATTTTTCAAATGTCAGTTCCAGACCGTAATTCGTTCCTGTTCCGCCATTCACAATGTCATCGGGTCCTTCTTGCGAAAAGCTGCCCACATTCAGCGTAGAATATGAACTGGAATCTCTTGAAATTCCAGCATCGTATATGTACTGATAGTAAGCCTCCAGTTTGATGCGCATGTCAAATGGCAAACTCCAATCATAACCCAATACGGCATGATGGCTCTTCACAAAATCAAGGTCGCGATTGGGCGTGGCCCTGTTTCCCAGCGAATCTTCCATGACCAAGAAGTATTGGTCCAAAGCCACCATCTGACTATGCAGGCCATAGGCCAATGATAGTCTGTGGCGCGGGTTCACTTTCCACTGTAGTCCCCATCTAGGTTCAATGGCATACGACCCATTGAGTGTTAACACCTGTGCATGTAGTCCTGTGTTCATGGTCCAAGAGTCGTTCCAGCGCCATTGCCACTGTGCAAATGGTTGGATCAATGCCGTAACCCCATCAAAATCGGTCAGCGTCTGATAATCATTCCAACTGGGTACAAAAGCGCTGTCTTTCAGAACAGAATAGAACACCGTGGTTCTTGAACCGACTTTCAAATTGTGTTTGGCGCTGAACTTTTTCTTGTAGTACATCAGACCTTGGAATCGGTGGTCTTGGAAGTTCTGCTTGTACCAATCGAATGGGTTTCGGTTCACATCCACGCTATCAATTACATCCTGATTCAGAAGCGTGCTTCCTGAAACCACCGTTTTGATGTAACTGGCATCCTTGAAGAGATAGGTGTGCGAGAAGCCGACAACACCCGTCATGGTCTTATCGTAAATGTCCAACCCTCCTTGCGAATAGAAATTGCTTGCATCATCTTCTGCTTGGCTGGCAATGAACTCTATGCTGCTGATTCCACCCATTCCGAAAACAGAGAAAATACCTGCTTTCTTAGTTGGAATCCTGACCTTGAAACTCAGGTCAGAATATTCTGGAATGGCATCTCCGGTTCCAAAATCAACCCCGCCAAGCGCGAACAGCGCTAAGGTTGAATACCTAAAGTTGATGAGATATGAGGCGCCTGACTTTCGAGAGAAAGGGCCCTCTGCTCCCACTTCCAACCCGTTAAACCCGATCTGCGCCAAAAACTCGTGCTTTTCGTTGTTTCCATGACGCATCTTTAGGTCGAACACCCCCGAAATACCGTTTCCATATTCAGAAGGAAACGCACCAGTTAAAAAGTCTGAATTGGAAAGTACGTTGCTGTTCAACATACTTACAGGGCCACCCGTAGACCCCAGATTTCCAAAGTGATTTGGGTTCGGAATATCAATTTCCTCAAGTCGCCATAACAAACCTGTTGGCGAGTTTCCTCGGATGACTATGTCATTGGTAGCGTCATTTGCACCTCTTACACCAGCAAAGTTGGTAGCCATTCTTGAGACATCATTTCTGGTTCCTGCGTAGCGCTCAGCCTCTTCCGTTGAGAATACACGTGCCGAGACAGTTGTCATGGTGTTTAGCACTTCATCTTTTCTCCGGGCTGCGGTAACCACAACCTCATCCTGCTTCACAACCATTTCCTGCATCTGCACATTCAAAACAAGTTCTTTTCCTGCTTGAAGCACCAATCCGTTAAATGTCTTTGGCGAGTATCCGAGGTAGGTAACCTCGAGGTCAATTCGGCCAACCTCGACCTTTGGTAGTTTGAAGTTCCCGTCTATGTCCGTTGTGGTTCCAATTATTGGGTCGCTCCCCAACACAACCACTGCCGCACCGATTATCGGCATACGACTTTCCTGGTCGGTAACGACACCTCTGATGGTCTGTGTTTGAGCCAACACAGCGCTCGACATTACGGTCAGAAACAATATGGCCAGAAAACGTTTCATAGTGGGGTTGCAGCGCAAAGGTCGCTTTTTTGGTCGCTTTTGGCTACGGTAAACAGCGTAAAAAGCCCCTTGTTCAACACCGTTGGTCGAATTGTTTACGTGGCTCATCAACACAATTTGGGTTGTCCTGAATTCCGTTAGAGGTCAACGTGCTTTAAAAAATGCGACCACTTCATCCCGAACAAACTCCAAATCCTCAGTTTTCATATTGTGATAAAGAGGAAGCCTCAAGACCTTATTACTCTTGATTCGTGTGTAATCATTCCGGTGCACGTATCGACCTACTTTGTTACCGAAACTTGAAGAATGCAAGGGTGTGTAGTGTGAATTTGCTTGGATGCCCTTTTGTGCAAGATGGAACCTGAGTTCATCCCGCTTTTCGGTTAAAAGATAAAATATGTGACCATTGTGACCTGAATGGTCGGGAGGTAGCCGAAGTAGACCATCTGTTTCCAATTGTTTCAGTCCGTTATGGTAAACTCGCCAGCTAGCTAGCCTTTCAGAAATTATTGTGTCAAGTTGTTCCACTTGAGGTAGCAGGTATGATGCACAGACTTCTGACATTTGGAAGTTAGAGCCAACAGATACCCAACTGAATGCATTGACTTTCTTTCTAAGAAAATCTTTCTTATTGGTTCCGTTTTCATAAACTAGGTCGGCCATTTCAAACAGGTCAGGGTCATTGATGATGACTAAGCCCCCTTGACCGCATGAAATGTTTTTCTGATGGTCAAAACTAATGCAGGCCATATTTCCTATGCCCCCTTGGTATTGCTCATTTATTCTTGCACCAGCGCTGTGAGAAGCATCTTCAATGACTTTAATGTTGTTATTGGCAGCGAAGTTCATAAGCTCGTGCAATCGGCATGGTTGAGATCCATAATGAATGGGAACTATGGCCTTAGTTTTGGATGTAACGGCCTCCTTTAGTAGTTCAACATCTATGTTCATGGAGCCCTTTTCAATGTCAACGAAAACGGGTGTTGCGCCTAGCGAAACGAAAGGGTTTGCCGTTCCTACGAAACTGAAAGAAGGCATGATGACCTCATCACCAGGACCTATACCTGCAATCAGTGCCGTCATTAGTAACCCAGCAGTAGCCGAAGTTGTGAGAAAAATCTTACTTCCTGGATAATGTGCCTGAAACCTATCAATTATCTTTTCAGAAAAAGAACTGGTGAGAAGCAGGCTAGGGTCTGCACAAATTTTCTCAATGTAAACGGACTGTTCTTTAACTTTGGTCGGGATGCAAAATGGGACAGTCCTCACAGGAATATGCATGTTTGTACTCGTTGCAAATTGACATCCAACATAGCAATTAATTTAATCATTCTTTCGCCCGTAGGTTGAGGCTAGTATTGGGCTTTCGCTAAGATGAAAAAGAAACCAGAACCGGTCTATTACTTTCTATCCAATAAATGGTATAAGGGGCAGTTTCCTGTTCTTTACGATCCGACCACTTTACCTGGCACCAAAGTTCTCACAGAGAATTATGAACTGATCAAGAGTGAGGTTTTGAGCTATCTGCTTGATAACATGGATAGCCTCAAACCCAACTTTACGCCTTATGATTATCAAGAGGAAGGATGGAAAACCATCAATCTTTACTCATATTTCTTGAAGTATCCAGCCAACTGCAATCTTTTTCCGGAGACGACTAAGTTGATGGAGCAGGTACCTGGTATGTGCGGAGCGCAGATTGCGGTTCTAAAACCAGGTACAAGAATAAAGGCTCATCTAGGTGATACAAATGCAATTATTCGATCCCATTTAGGGATATTGATTCCAGGGGATTTGCCAGAGTTGGGATTCCGAATCGGAACCGAGGAGATCTGCTGGAAAGAGGGTGGGGTGTTCTCATTTTGCATCGTACATCGGCATTATGCCTGGAATTACTCATCTAAGTATAGGGTCATGTTTCAATTGGATGTGATTCATCCAGAGTATTACAATAGAAGGTTTGAAATAGCTAGCAAAACCCTAGCGCTGATAAGTATGAAACTGTTTGCTACACGGTTTCCAGCGGCAAAGAAAATTTCCATTGCTGTAACAAGTGTCATTCAATGGATACTTCATTGGCCTTTCAGGTTTTTATTGTACCTCCAACGAGTTTTCGGTGTAGATGCTAGCCGCATTTTTGGAGGTGTAAGGAGCAAGAAAATAGGTTGAGAGCTAAGTATTCCATTCGGAAGCTTGAGTGTACGTGCGAAGCTTTGGGTCATAGTACTCTGCTAAAGACCTTGGAGGGATTGAATGAAACCCTAACTTCTGGAGTACTCGCAAAGGAAGTCCAAGTGTCTCAATGCCAGCTTCTTTCATGGCTCTGGGAAGGTCAAATTTCTGCTTGTAATATGGAGGTACTATTCCTAATGCCAACGCACCTCTTGACTTATCACTGAAGTTAGTACCGCTAGTGTGCCAAAGTCGGGCATTGAAAAAGAACACGGACCCGGCCTTTTCTTCCAATGTCAAAGCATTATTGTCGAAATCCTCCTGAGTAGGCTTTTCCAATAAAGTATGTGAACCAGGGAGATATCTGGTGGCACCATTGTGGGCTGTAAAATCGTCCAATAGCACTAGGCAGCCAAGCATTTCCAGCCTTCCATTGTCGTATTGAGCTCTATCCACATGGATTCTTGTAGATCGGTTTGTTCCGCCTGACGGTGGTAAAAAGGATGAGGTATAAACGTAGAGAATGCTTCCATTACCCATTGCCGTGTTAATAGGGTCAATGAGTGCATCAATGTCTAACAATTTTAAAAAGCTTTTGCCGTACAAAGGGCAAATCTGAACCATTCCTCTGTCTGGATGATTGTCGTTGTTGTGATAGGCCGCTTCAATATCAATTGCCCTGTCAAGTTCCGTCCGAAGTTGGTTCAATAAGCTTGGTCCAACAACGTTTCTCAATATGGCATAGCCTTGTTCGTTCAGATTTCCTAGAAACGTGTCTTTGTCTTGTTCGGTCATAGTTGTGTAACTAGATGAGGAAGTTCCTTAAAGCACAAGCATAACCGTTATTGATAATAGCCTTCCTACGGAACGATTCAGATCCCATCAATTTCATACTTACTTTTTTAAGCGAATAGCTTGGCACGCCAGGATACAGGTGATGCTCAATGTGGTAGCTGAGGTTGTAGGGAGATATGAAGAATCGTTCAAGCACATTGGTAATAACCGTTCGTGTTTGATATTCATTGTCCTGAGGTATACAGAAATGCTCCATGTACAATCTGAACCTAAGCAAGGCCTGGTAAACGGTGACGTATGGCGCAACCCATAGAATTAGAAAATACCCCCACAAATTGAGATAACTCAGAAACAGTACAAGAACGGGATAGAAGCCTAATGCAGCTATTGAGATTGAATCCTTTGAAAAAACTTTTTGCAAATCACTTGTTGTAAAAGCTCTCAACTTTAGAAATTTGTAACGGAGGTAATTGAATCCTGAAAGATCCATCAAAAGAATTAAAACAAATGTTTTCTTGGTCATTGGAAATTGAAATTCCGGGTAGGAACTATGGCCATGCTCCGGATCCTTTTCGCTTTTCAAATGCCTGTGGTGTGCAAAATGTATCGTTCTGAAACGATGTAGAGAATAAAAGAGTGGCAACGCCAGCAGAACCTGACCTAGGAGGTCGTTAACCACACGAGAAGCAGTAAGTTTGAAATGGCTTGCATCGTGCATCTGTGTATATAGGGCTAACTGCCTAGTACCAATAAACAGTACAGCCATTAGGTAGACAGTAGGATGCTGAAATTGAAAGACTAGCAAAAAGGCCAAAAAAATGAGCGTCCATTCAAACCAGACAATGACTAAACTTTTAATCAATGTCGGCTTTTGGAGCTCAGCAATTTCTCTCGCATCAATCATCAATCTTGCTTAATACTTCAAAGCTATTCAATTTACATCCTTGTAACTAACTTTTATGAAGGCCTTCTCTTTCAGATATACCGTGGTAACCAAATGGTAAATAGAAAGCAAACGGATGCGGAAGTTGAAATCTCCGTTGTAATACCCGTGTTTGGAAGCGAAGAGGTGTTGCCTAAGCTCGATAAGCAGTTGCACCGGGTATTGAATGTACATCCTGCATCATATGAGCTGATATACGTTGATGATTGTGGACCAGACAGGTCAATGGATGTGTTGGAAGGGTTGAGGAGAGCTTCTCCAATGACAGTTAGGGTTGTCAGTCTAAAGAATAACGTTGGTCAATGGGTGGCGTCTCTAGCTGGAATATCAAAGGCCAGAGGTAGAATTATAGTTACAATTGATGACGATCTCCAATATGACCCTGAGGATGTTTTGTCGCTGATCAATACGTTAGATGAGGGAGGTTATCAGGTTGTTTACGGAATACCAAAAGCCAAAGGAACTATTGGCAGAGGCGGGCCGAAGATGTATGCCGCCAGAGTTGGTCTTGTAGATAGAATATTCGGAAAGAGTAGAACAGAAAGTTTTAAGGCATTTAGGAGAGAGTTGATGCTTGAAAGTGGGTTTTTGAAAACCACTTTTCACTTTGAGGCCCACGCAAAACGTGCCCTTGAGGATTCTCAGGTCGGATATGTAGATGTAAAGTACCGCCCCCGAACAAGCGGCAAATCAGGGTATCCTTTCGTTAAGAAGATAGCGTTGTTACTGAGGTTTGGTCCAGAGTATTATCGTTCATCTTCTTGGTTTGTTGCATCAATGTTGTTTTTATTGGTTGCTGTTCTAGCAGTTGTGCTTCCAGTACATCTTGTTTCGTTCCGAGTGTTCATGGCATTGACTTTTGTAATTCTATCTGTGCTGACATTAATAATTTCGTACCGGAATTGGAAACGGGGAAATGCAATGGAGCAGTTTATAATCAAAGAATACAGATAGATGAGTTCATTTTCATTTACGCATTCCAAAACGGAAAGCAACATACTAGGAATTAGCGTCTGGAGATTGGAGGCTCCAAACCTTGTTAGTTCGGAGGAATTAAAAGGACTAATATTGGAGAATCAATGTGACCTGGTGAGATTGCGGATACCATCTTCATTCGAGTTTACTCATCAGATCATTGACGAGGCAGGATTTTCGTACTATCATTCCGGCACCATATGTGTTTTTGAAACTGACATGGAGCTTCAGCCCGATCAACCAGAGTTCATTAACCAAGAAGTGAAGTATCGGTTATGTCGGAAAGAAGACCATCAGATACTGACTGAGCTTATCCGAAGCACTTGGTGCCATTATCCCATAGGCTATTATCGTTCTTCAAACTTAAGCCACATTCTTACAAAGCAGAAGGAAATGGAATGCCTTACCAGTTATTATTGTGAAAATTTTTGCGGCACCGTTTCGAATCAAAGAATGTGGATTTTGGAGTTGGAAAATCGGCCCGTAGGATTCGTATCGGCTCAGATACAAGAAAACGGAATAATTTCCACTATTGCTGGAATATTACCGGAATTTCAGAGAAATGGCTTGTGCAAGGACATGATTAGTTGGATTAAGTTGCAGTGCCTCAATAATTCAAAAAAATGGTTCATTACAGGTTCTCGAGTTGAAAACCCGGCCAGTTGGAAAACCTTTCTCAAGTGTGGGTTAACTCCAACCCGATTTGACCATGTCTATCATATCGAACCGATGCTTGGCTTAATTGCAAGCGAGTATTAGCTACGTTATCTCAAGTTTTATGGACTCTGTGAACTCGGCAGGAACTGTATTATAACGTTTTTGAATGAATTCAATGAGTTCGGGTGAATCTGACCGATTATCCATAGAGATAATCATATTTCCAAAATCTGGATTTTGAAAGTAGCCCAACACTGTTTCGTGGAACCTTAACAAACACTCTACTGATTGCTCACCAAATGTTTGGAAAAGGTAGTAATCATCAAACTCTTTGAAAGGAAACAAACCTAACATTTTATTGATTTTAATTGCTCGTTCATTATGTTTTAAAACTTTGGAAGCAATTTGAGTCTCTTGTAAGAGTCTTAATCCAAAGTTTGCAATACATAGACAAAACAATGGAATCTTTGGTGAGTTTTCATATTCTGGTTCGCCAACGAAAACTCCAGTTTCGGTAAAGCCATTCTCCATGGAACCAAGCCTAAGGTCAACAACCCCAATTGGTCTTGACTGATCCATCATCAGAAAATAGTAGTTAGAAATGTTGTCAATATTATTGAACCAAGCCTTCTGTTGGTCAACTGAAATGTGCTTCCGGTGAATGAAATTCAATCTTACCCTGTCTGAATTTCTCCAACTGCGAATCAGCTCAATATCTGATAAGGCAACGCGCCTCAATAGTACGTCAAATTGCGAAACCGTCATTACAAGATTGTTGAAACTCCATCCTTCACTGTTACAGGTAAATCTTTTTTAAAATCCATCACTAGTCTCCGATAAAACAAAAAATAAGCAATGGTAGCCGCACAACTTAGAAGCACAGGTAGCCATAGTGAATTTGAACCTGTTAGAGGAAAAATCTGAAACAACACTAAGAGTAAGGAGAACCAAAACATGGCAAAAAATAGTGTTACTGAAAGTTGCGATACAGACCCATTTACATGTATCAGAAGAACAAGAATCTTAATCTTATCCAATACGGAATATCCAGATGGTTTAAGGAAACGGAAATCACCACCAACCAAAGCCACGTATTCATATTTAAGATTGAGGTGATAAAATTTAATGTCAAAGAAAACAGAGTCGAACAGTCTGAGATCGATTCTGGAAAGCACAGTAGCTTTGATCAACCGAATACTCGAACCGGTCCTGTCAGGTTTGTATTCTCCATTGCACAAAAGCCTCATCAACAGGCCTAGGAAAGTAGCTCGAATATTGTGACTGACCGTTGCTCTTACACCATAGACAATATCGCAGTTGGAAGCGCTCATTTTATTGAACAGCCTTGGAAGTAAGGCGGGTTCATCCAAGACGTCATCATCCAATGTGACTATGAATTCACCGTTAGAATAAAATAGCCCAATCTGAACTGCTACGGTTTGTCCAAAATTCTTTTTGAGCCTTATGAGGCGGATTTCAGAAAAGTTTTTTTTGTACGATAATAGTTGGTTCCAACAGGATTCGTCTCCACCTGAGTCATCCACAAGAATCAACTCCCATTTTTCTAATCCCAACTGAGTCAGTTGCGACCTTATGCTTGCTCTGATCTTTCCAATGTTCTTGTATCGCTTGTAAACAGGGATACACACGGAAACCATTGGAGAACCCATAGAATTCATGTAACCTACTTGAAAGCCGAGATAGATAAACCACCATCAAGTTCGTATCGCATTCCGGTTATCCATTTAGCGGCATCAGACAGCAGGTAGCAGCAAAGGTTGGCAACATCTTTTGGGTTTCCAGGCCCTAATGGAAGTCGCTCCAAGTGCTTGTTCATGTTGGACTCTGAAATATTATCGCGAACCCGCTCAAAGAGTGCTGTCTCAACCATTGCTGGGGCTACAACGTTTGACCGGATTTTTTTATCGGCCAACTCCATGGCGAGGGTTTTACTGAACATTTCAAGCGCAGCCTTTGAGCCGCTGTAGTCGGATCCGCCAAAGAACGGGTACCTAGATGCAAGTGATGAAATGAACACTAATGAGCAACCCGGATTGATTTTTTTCTTTCGTACCAAAAGACTAGTCAGGTGAACGGCCGCCAAGTAGTTGATTTTGAAAGTTTGCTCGGCCAGGTGCACGTCAAAGAACCGAATCGGGTTAAACTGAACGATTCCAGCAGAATACACCAATCCGTCTAACGGAGGAACAGTATTGCTCAACTCTTCAAGTTGGACTGATTCTGACAGGTCTGCCGGTATGACTGAATGTTTTTCAGAGCCGCCTTCACACCTTTTGAGCACGATGTTCAATCTTTCGTAATTGCGCCCAGAAACTATAGCCGTTCCTCCTAAACCTGCTATTTGAACACATACTTGAGCCCCTATTCCAGAAGACCCGCCCAGTACCAGAATTCGTTTTCCTTTGAGGTTCAACTCGTCAATCATTCAGCTTCGATCAATTTTGTATGATCTAGTTTTAGTGAGGGAATGTACGTAGAGGCCCATGACAACCCCACTCCAAACCCTGAAATTACAACGTTAGATGGTTTTTGGGTTAGCACGTTGCCTTTTGTAACCATGGTCAAGGGTATTGACGCAGAACTTGTATTGCCAAAGTCCCTGATGCTACTGGGAACTTTGGTTTTTTCAACTTTCAGTTGATGGCAAAGAAGTTGATTGATCAATCCATTGGCCTGGTGCAGAAATACCTGATCTATTTCAGAGAGATCTACAGAGCTGTATTTCAGCAGTGCATGGATGTCTTTGACCACCTCGGAAGTAGCAAACTCGAATATTTTCATACCGTCCAGAGCTACATGAAGTTGGTTACGCGTATTGCCAGAATGGTCAGTCTCTATGAAAGACTCCGGAGTAACGGGAATCCTCGCACCTCCTGCGGGACAGATTATTGCATCAAACCCACTACCATCACTGTTCAGGCTGGAAGTTATACGAGGGGCATTAGAATCATATTGCAAAGCAGTAGCACTTACAGCATCTCCGAAGAGTGGAAATGTGGAGGCATCATTGTAATTCAGTAGATGGGAGTTAATGTCACCAGCAATGAGGATAGCCTTTTCAATTGTCCCTTTTCCCATCATGGAGCCAACAATTTGGATTCCGTAAGGATAACCGGAACATCCCAACGGAACATCAAAGCTTGCCGTAGTTTTTTTAAGCCCAAGCCTATCTTGTAATATCGGTGCTGTGCAAGGTACTGTGTAATCTCTCATTTGAGAAACGAAGACCAAGAGGTCGACCTCATCCTCCCGCCATTGCAAACCATGTAATAGATCCTTTACTGCCAATACGGCAAAGTCGGATGTTATCCTACCTGGCCTTGCGTGGCGCTTTCGTTCTATCCCAGTTAGTTTAATGAGCTTTTTAAGTTCTTGCGGCTCTAGCCGCTGATACTTTGAAAGTTCAAAAACATCAGAAGGAACAACCGTTGTTATGCCTTTTAACGAGATGTTATTCAAACAAGAAAAAGCCATTACGATTTGCTTTGTAAAAGCTTGTAAAGATCATTTGGTGTTTCTACTGATTGTAGTTCGCTGCCTTTGACCTCCAGATCGTACTCCATTCTTATGAAAGCAATGATCAAAAGGGAGTTCATGGAATTCCAAGCCATATACTCTGAGAAATTTGAATCCGGCTTCAATCTTCCTTCAGGCAATTCTTCAAATTCCGTTTCAAGTCTACTTATAAGTTTTTCGATTGACTCCATGGTTGCTCACGGTTTTAAAAAGATAAAAGAAAACGGATAAAGTGTAATACCCCCTATCCACTGTAATACGGTGGTTGTTTTTTTTCCCTTCAGATAATCGGCAGCCTGCTTAACACCTAATACAGTAAGCATTTTGTACAACGCATAGCTAAAGATCATAATGCAGCAAATAAGTCTTTTTCTACCCATAAATTCTGGCCTAACAACATCCAATATCAATACCACGCGGTCTTCATCAGTTCTATTCCACGCTTCATGCTGGTGTGCGTCCAAGAAAGCCAATGCCTCACCAACTTTCCAATTTCTGATTTCATTTCCGACTTTAATTCCACACTCTTCGGGGCTTATCGAAGGAACAATTAGTCCTAGATGAATCCTCAACGTAGCATTTATAGGACCACAGTGTGGCAGTATATGAGAATTTGGCTTCAGCCTGCTAAAATACGCGGTTACAATTCCAGGAATCTTGTAAATGTGTTCAGTTAACTGAGAAAAAGCCTCAACATTAGATTGGTTTTCCATTCCATATGAGAGCAGGCTTATCGTTGACCAAGATGAGGGCGGAAATTGAATTTCGTCTTGGAAGTAATCAAGATATCGATCAGATTGTGGGCCGAACAAGGCACCTACCTCAGGTTCAATCGAGTGATAATACTCGATAAATGCTGGCAGCCACTTGAAATTGGAAGGTTCGTAGAACCATGGCTCGTCTCCTGAATAGACTTCGTCAATTTTATTAAGCCAAATTTTGGCCATGAATCCCGAAATTATAAATTGATAATGGTTCGATATTTCTCTCTTATTATATGCCGCTTGATTTTCATTGTCGGGGTTAATTCTCCTGTATCAGGACTCCAATTATCGGCAACCAGATCAAAGTCAATCACCCTTTGTAAACTGTGCACTTTACTATTGTAAATGATATTGATGTCCTCTTTTATTAGGTCCCTGGTCTTTTCAGTCCCGTGAATGTTGAGGAAATAATCATTAGGAACGATCAGTGCAGAAAGACATCCCTTATTACTGTAAACGAAAATGTTGGAAATGAATTGAGACCTTACCAGGATGGTCTCAATATGTTCTGGAGACACGTACTCTCCAGATGGAAGTTTAAACATATGCCTCAACCTACCAACAATCTTAAGACCATTGTTTTTGGTTATTTCGCATACATCACCGGTATGAAACCACCCATCCTTGTCTATAACCTTCGCGGTGAGGTCAGGATTCTTGTAATACTCCTTCATGCACTGCTCTGACTTAAGGAGCAACTCACCGTCCGTTGCTAGTTTTGCTTCAATACCGTCAAGTAAGGTGCCGGTTTCATTGTAGTTTGGGAGTTCCTCAAGTCGTTGGTAAGCCACTCCTGCAATTTCCGATAATCCATAGCAACAGAGTATTGGTATTCCGATGCTGTAATAAAACTGACCAACGTGAGTGGGTAATGGAGCCCCGGCACAAGAAACAAGTTTTATAGATCCACCTAGCACCCCTCTCCAATTGCTGAAAAATGACTTTTCAAGCGTAGAATGCTTTTCTGTCTCTCTAAATTGTTCAGCCTCAGAGGGAGATTGATTTTGAGCAAACTCCATCGCAGCCAGATAGTCAGGCTGATGTGGTGTCTTAACCATCTTTGCGTTTATTCGAATAACCTCCAGAACTTTTTCTAAAAACATTGGTACGGTAGTGAACATTACGGGCTTCACCTCTTGGGCATTGGACACCATATCTTGAGGGCTTTCTGCAAAATGAACATGCAGGCCGCAAGTCAGGTAAAAGTAATGGTGGGCACGTTCATAAGCGTGGCATGAAGGTAAATAGCTTAGCACCTTTTCCCCAGGCTGAAGGCCGAAAATAGAATGACAATTTTTTATCGTCATGGAATAGCTCCTGTGGTCAAGAACAGCGCCATTAGGATGGTCACTGGTTCCTGAACTGTAAAAAATCATGGCCGAATCTTCGGGTTGCACATTGGCAATCCGTTTTTCTAAATTCTCTTGATCATTGCCATCTACATTCTCGTTCTCAAGAACACGATGAAGGGAAGAAAAAGCATCTGTTTTCTCCATGCAGAAGTGGCCAGAAAGGGTGGATGTTGGATCATCCGAGATGGTTTTCACCAATTCTAAAAATCGATTTTCGCAAAAAGCAATCTTCGCATCACAGTGCCTGGTCAATTCCTCTATGAGTTCAGCTGAGTAGTTGGGAAAAAGTGCAACTGAAATGGCACCAATTTGTAGACATGCAAAATCAACAATGTTAAATTCTGGCCTGTTTTGCGATATGATGACAACCTTATCTCCCTTTTTAACACCAAGTCTTATCAATTCGATACTCAATCTATTGGCGTTGGATTTCAACTCTCCATAGGTCATCGAGTGCCAAAAACCATTCTGTTTCCAGCTAAAAGCATAAAGATTGTTGTGCTTACTCGCAGAATCATTGAGAATTGCAGAAATTGTGTTGAATTCTGTGATCATATGTTAAACATAAAGGTTACAGACTAGTTTTGATGAACTCCCTTGATTCGAGTTACATTGGAAATTTTGGAAAGGTACAAGTTATGGTACGGATTGATATTGCTATTTCTGGTCTGGTTGATTTACTGGCCAACCTTGCGGTACGGATACAATGTCGATGATTATCTGGTTGTTGAAAACAACCTTGCTGTTCAATCAGGAATGGATGGAATTCCTAAACTGCTGACCTCATACTATAAGGAGGTTGATGGAGAAAGGTTTGAGTGGCGACCTACAACAAAGATTACCTACGCTGTAGAGTATGAAATGTTCGGAGAGAAGCCAGGCATTAGTCATGGAATTAATGTTGTTCTATATCTAACAGTTATTGCCACGATTTGGACGCTACTAACTTCCAACCTTCCGGAAACGAGTCAGCAGCGAACGATATTTTTGGCACTTGTTTTATTCGCGGTTCACCCCCTGCACGTAGAGGTTGTTGCCAGCCTTAAGAACCGTGAGGTTTTGCTCTCATCACTTTTTGGACTCATCGCGTTGGTCTTAATGTTTCGGAAGAAGAGAGAATATTGGCCGGAGAACAAAGCTAGTATGACGATAGCGCTGGCATTTTTGTTCCTAAGCTTAATGACAAAGGTGTCGGGGATGGTGTTCTTTTTAATGGCCCCAATCCTAAACTATCTTTTTAACCAAGGAGACCTCATTAAAACAGTAAAATTCTCATCATTACTGACCGTACCATTTGCGACTTATACGATTATTCTAATTCTATTTTTTCCTGATTCTTTCTCAAGGGCATATAAGCAGCCCTACTTTGAAAGTCATCTGTCTTATATCGAAAGCACGACTGAGTATTTTGCAACCGCCTTCTACACGGTATACTTCAACGCAAAGCAGCTATTACTAGGTAGCCCGCTGTCATTTTTCTACGGCTATGCCGAAATTGGTATTTACAGTTGGGAAGATGTGACCGTTTGGCTTGGGGTGGCCATTATGATACTTGTTTTATTCAGTGCGCTAAAATCCAAGAAATGGCCAGTTAGAATTGCCGGGATTTTCGTTTTTCCGACCATGGTTCTCTTTTCCAACCTGTTGCTTCCCGTACCGGGAGGGGTGGCAGATAGAATTTTGTTTCTGCCCGTTCTTGGAGTTTCCATCGGTATTTGTCATTGGACCGGCATAATTGCCAAAAATTTACCAAAGACAGTCGAACGCTCTCTGTTTGGAGTCGTTTTACTTTTAATAATCGGATACTACACTCACCTTTCGATTGAACGGGTTGCTCTATGGAAAGATAGAATGACCCTAGTTGAGTCTGATCTTCAAAACTATCCTGAATCTGCTGTTGGACATTTAATGCTTGCTCAGACATATTTGGAAGAGTCTGATAAAAGTGGGCTTAAATCGGTTTCTGATATATGGCTAGAGAAATCAATTGTCGAATGGAAACGGTTCGTTTCCATTTACCCTCCAATGGGAAACTTTATTTACTTCCAAATTGGCAGGATATACCAGTATCGATTAAATAATCCCCAAGCCGCACTCAAGTGCTACCAGTTCGCCATCAGTTCATGGAATCTTAACAATCAATCACCCAATTTCAACAATGTTCTACCGACACATCGAATAGCTCCAATTCGAATTAGAAATCAAATCAACATGGTTTCTGAATTAGATTGAAAACCATGCAATGATTAGTTATGGCAACGACCCGTGTTCGGGTGGAAGAAAATTAATTTTCCTGAATCATTGTGGTTACAAGATTGAACTTGGAATTGATGTGAATGCGTTTTAAAGCCACTCTGAATAAGATAAGGGTTGGTTAATTTCTAACTTTGATATCAATGTATCAGAAAGATTAGTTTAGTCGAAATTTTGTGACATGAAAGCAAACGTTGAAAAATTTGATGTTAACGGACTTCTTAATTGGAAGTCGGTTGGCTTGATTTTTATTACTGCATTATTGTATTTGTTTTTCACTTCTTACAATACCAAACCTGAAAGGCAGTTACAGAGCAATGAACAATTGTTTGTTGCAAATGAGGAATTGGAAAAGGCTCTTAATAAAGCCCTTATCTACCTCGAAAAGAACAGTTTCAAGATAAACGATCAACAGGAGATTGTTTGGGCTACTTTACTTAATCAAACATACTCGCTGAATTTGAACATTCCATCGCGCGAGACACTGACTAAAGCAAAGCCAGACTCAAAGTATTGGCAACACAAATTATACCGAACGTACTATAATCCTGAACTTGAAGTGCTGAATGACAGAATGATAGACCGATTTGAAAAAGACCCAGAGTCCATTTTTCTCAAGCAATCTGAAAGTACTAGGATGTATTCTCTCTATTGTGAGAAACTTACTTCTGGTAGACAAGAATTTTTGCACGCACTAAGTAGAGAGATTGAGCAGGGGAATTACCCAGAGCTGAACATATTGGACCCGGTTATGATGCTTCAGACAGTTTTGAACAGTGGTTGTGTGATATCTGACGGTGAAGAAGAAAGGGAGATGTTGCGAACACTGTTGCTTCCTTTTGCAAAGAACTTTGAAAATGACCGATTGCTAGCCGTTGAACCAGTCGAAACAAAAGGCCCGTTGTTTTCACTCTCAGTTCTATTGTACACTGGAAATACCGATCTCGTTAGTGTAATGGTTGTGCCTTACCTAGTAAACCTACAGTTAGAAAATGGTGGGTTTCCCGGCAACACAGCTGAGGAGGTTGACTCATACTTTCATTCTCTGTTAGGTGCTTGGTCGTTGTTAGAGCTGAAGCGCCATCTTAAACATCTAGATAAGATAGAAGGCGAGCAAAAGCAAACTTTGGCAAGACAGATACTCACCAAGACATACTATTCTTACGATGAGTTTGATGAGTTGCGTAATACAGGAGTTCAGTCTAAGTTCGATAGTTTGTTGAATGTTCTAGGAATTACCGAAAAACAGTATCAGGATTCAATCAACAACATCCCCAAAGGTCAAATTTTTGAAGAAGGTAGTTATAGACCTGCTTGGTAAGTTGTCTGAAACAGGTCATCTACTGATTTCTATATAAGAGTGGCAAGACTTTGTGCTGCACGAGCATGGCGGATTTCGGCATTACTGGGAATTTTTGCCTTTCTGTTGTACATAAATACGATTCCGAACGACTATTCTGTCGATGATACGAAAAGCGCGGGGCAGAACGAACAGGTAAAGAAAGGATTAGCCGGAATACCTGAAATTTTGACCACCCTATGGGACTTTTCTGAAGACCCAAACACCGGAGAGATCGGGTATTTTGAATATCGTCCAATCTCCAAAATCACTTTCGCCATTGAGTATGAGTTGTTTGGAGCCAACCCTCACATTAGTCACGGAATCAACAGTATACTATATGGTTTGATAGTTGCGCTTCTACTAATTGTATTGCGTAGAACGGCAAGCCCATCAGAACAGACTGCTGTACTTATCTTGGCCACTCTAATATTTGCGGCCCATCCTATCCACACCGAAGTTGTAGCCAACTTAAAGAACAGGGAGGTCCTGCTTGGCTTTCTACTTGGATTGATTTCTTGGTGGGTAATGATACCGGCCACTCAGGGAGGCAAAGTAAACCTGGGCAGAATGGCGTTAGCATTTTTCCTGTTCAGTTTAGGCGTTGCTTCCAAAATGGATGCAGGAATCTTTGCCATCGTTATTCCCGGGAGCCTTTGGTTCTTCAACAAGGCGACAATCAAGACTGCGGTTTTGCTTGGGTTTGGTTATGTGGTCTGCTTTCTTCTGGTGAAGCTCATGCCATCAATATGGTTGCCAGAATGGCACCGAGTTTATTATTATTGGGAGAATCCAGCGTTTAAAGACCCTTCATGGCAAGTACGGGCAACGATAGTTTTCAATAGTTTCCTGTACAACCTGAGATTATTAGTATTTCCTCATCCACTTTCATTCTATTACGGATTCAATACGGTTCCCTTCGGGAAGGTGTTTTCGTCTTATTTCATAGCTGGAATAAGCCTGTTTGTCTTACTGGTTGTATTGACCTTCTATGGAATACTGAGAAGAAGAATGTGGTCATTCGGATTGGCAGTGTTCTTTGTTGGGATTGCCCCGTTTCTTAATGTAGTGCTTCCTGTTACTGGTATAATTGCGGACCGTTACCTGTTCGTATCATCCTTAGGGTTTTGCATAGCTACATCAGCACTTGGAGTCAATGTCTATCAAGGAGTCTCAAATCGTATAATTAAATTGGGGTTCTGGGTTATCATGGTTGGTACAATAGGGCTCATGGTTACCAAGGTTTTGACCAGAAATCAAGACTGGGAAAATAGATTAACGCTCTACAGAAAAGATGCATGTTCGTACCCTAACTCCGCAAAGGTCAACGTAATGCTTGGCTACAGACTATCTAGCCTTGCTAAAGAAAGCACTGATAATGAGATCAGGAGTAAGCTTTTGAATGAAGCTCTTGTTCATTTTCAAAAGGCCAAAACCATTCTACCAACTATGGAGAGTGTAAATGGAGATATAGGCTATGCTCATATGGAGCTGGGAAATTATGTTCAAGCCATTAGAGCCTATAATGAAGAACTTGCATTGGAATACAATGATGTGAATGTGCACAACAACTTAGGTGTTTTGTACTTGAGGTTGGGTCTTTTAGAGCCATCAGTAGACCATTTTGAAATGGCATCAAGAATAGATAGTATGAATCTGAATATTCGTGTCGATATGTTATCGGCTTACATTTTCGGGGACATGAAATCGAATGTTGAAAAAGAAATCTCATTCATAGAACAGAACGACTCAGCTCTGAATGTGCCATTTGTTGAAGTAGCAGACTATTTTCTGAGAACACGGAAAGATACCTGCAAGGCCATTGGATACTACATCAAAGCCTCAGACAGAGGATTTGATGAGCCTGGCTACGAATCTTGGTTGCTGAAGCTTACGAGTCTTAAAGCTTGCACTTTTACATCAACACGGTAGAGCCCTGATAGATGCAATTGCTTAACGACTATGGTTTTACGCAAAAGAGGTTGTGGGCCCTCTTTATGCTTTGTGTGGTTGCCGTCTATTGGCCCGGGCTATTCAATGAATTCAACAATTGGGATGATAAGGCATATATCCTCGAGAATCCGAACCTGGATTTTACTTGGAAGAATGTTAAACGGATGTTTCTCGAAGGGGAATACCATGGCATGTATTTGCCACTGACAGCGCTCTCCTTCAGTATAAATTGGTGGATGGCAGGTCTTAGCTCGTCAACCTACATTATCGTTAACCTGCTTCTGCACCTCTCTAATACATGGTTAGTGTTCGTGCTCACGGGCCATTTAACAAAAAACAGAAAGTCCCAATGGTTGGTAGCCATGCTTTTTGCGCTACACCCAGTGCAGCCAGAAAGTGTGGTTTATGCATCGGGTAGGAGAGACGTGTTGTTTGGTTTCTTTTTCCTGTGCGCGTCTTTGAGCTATGTTAAGACTCAAGGCGGATTCACCTTTTGGGGTTACACTAAAACGTTGCTGTTCTTCATAATGGCACTGTTTTCAAAAGCAACCGCAGTGGTTTTCTTACCTGTCATGCTGCTATATGACTGGTTGCATTACCCAAGCGACCTACGAAGTATCAGGGCTTGGAGCTTAAAGGTTCCTTTTGCTATAGGGGCGGCAATAGTCTCGGTAGTAACAGTATTGGTTTCCAGTACTTCTCCAGAATTTGGAGCGTCCCAAGCAAGCTTTGACCTACCCATGGCTGATAGGTTGATACAAGCTTCTTACTCGTTGTTCCATCATTTTCGTTTAGTGTGGCTGCCAATACAACAATCAACCATACATCCGTTCATAGAACCAATTAATAAGATTTACCTCTTAACCATTCCTGGTTTTATTATCTGTGGAGCTGTTTTGTCGAAGTATGTATTCAACAAGGTTTCTGCTTTTGGTTATTGGTTTTTTCTGGCATGCATCATCCCACTTATCCAACTTTTCCCAAATAGCTATTCGATAGTGAATGAACATTACCTCTATATACCAAGTATAGGGGTGTTTTTGATTATTGCTCATGCGCTATCGATCGTAGAATCAAAAGCAGTAGGCAAAGCGCTTTTCATGGTCATAGTGGTCGGGGTTTTGATTCTCGGGTTTACGAAGACAAGAGAAAGGGTCCGCGTCTATCGGAACAGTGTTTCTTTCTGGTCAGATGCTATTAAGAGCCATCCGGAAAAAGCATTTTTCTACATGAAGAGGGCCATGGGTCACGAAGAAAACCATGACTATGACCTAGCATTATTGGATTACCAAAAGACTTTGAACTTGAACCCTGAATACTTCGGGGCGAGTTTTAATCAGCTTGACGTACTTTTTCAAATGAGAAGATTTGAAGAGGCCAAGGAGTTGACAATTAGGATAATGAGGCAACGACCTGATATTATGTACCTGAGATTTAAACTGGGGTTGATTTTAATTGAACTCAATCAGCCGCAAAGTGCCATCCGGCATTTTAAGCAATGTATTGACGAAGAGTTTGAACTGGCGTATTCATATAACAACCTTGGTTTAGCCTACTTATTATCTGATAGTTTGGAATTAGGCAATCAATACATTGATCGTTCCTTGGAACTGAACTCAAACAATGAGCTGGCTAGATACAACAAAGGCCTGTATCATTTATTTACTGGAGACACATTGGACGCTTGCAATGCAATAGCCTCTTCACTTCCATTTCTGTCCAATCCAATCAAAAGGCAGATGCGCTATGCTGAACTTATGTATCTGTGCCCAGAAATGGGCCAGACCATGTTGGAGGACTCATTGCAGATGAACCAAAACTTTGATAAGTAACAGGATGCTCAACAAGATTTTGGTAAGCCTATTCACGAAAGAGAGCCCTATTACGCTGGCGACATTTAGGGTCCTCGCAGGTCTGACCATGTCGTACAGCTTTCTGACCAAATTGTTGAATACGGAACTGAAACGATACTTCTCATCAGAATTCAATCACTTTCCGTATTGCGGATTCGAATGGGTGCAACCTTTAACCTACAATGGTATCAACGTTTTACTTGCTGCCATCACCTTGGGGTTTGCTTTTCTAGCGTTAGGTTTATTTTACAGGTACGTAACATGGTTTTTGCTTGTCTCTGTAAGCTACTTCTACTTGCTAGACTCCTCGGTGTACAATAACCACTACTATTTTATTGTCCTGCTCCTTGGGTTTTTCTGTGTTACAGATGCTAATGCCATATGGTCAATTGACTCGACCAGAAATCGGAGCCGCGCTGGTTATACATTGATTGCCAAGTGGCAGAGGTTGCTTTTTGGTTTTCAGGTCAGTGTGGTCTATTTCTATGGGGGATTGGCCAAACTACACCTAGATTGGCTTACAGGCAGAATTACCAGGGCCGACCTTACCACCACTTATGGTCAGTTGTTGTCTGAAACTCAACTTGAGATACTTACTCAAACCTTCACTTGGGGCGGATTGGTATTCGACCTTGCGGTACCCTTCCTTCTCATTTCTCGAACAACAAGGAGGTGGGCATTTGTACCCATATTATTATTTCATGCTATCAATGAAGCAAGGTTTGAGATAGGCATATTTCCAATGCTTATGTTTTCAGCAACAATTCTCTTTTTTAGCCCAGAGGAACTCAGAAGTTATCTAAGTAAATTATTCAAGAGCATTGTAGCTAATTATCAGGTCATAACCGAACAACCGAACACTCGACCAATACGAGAGTATACTTTTGTGATTCTGGGCTTGGCTTTATTCTGTGGATTTCAACTAATATTTCCACTTAGACATTATTTTGATGGGAGAGACATACTTTGGTCAAAGGTAGGCTACACGTTTAGCTGGCACATGAAAATGTCTCATGAGGTAACAGAATCTCACTTTTACATAACCAACAAAGGGGGAGTTATACAACATGAAATATCTAAGGAAGATTACATGGGACCTCGACAGGCACATTCCATGCATGTCTATCCCGTTAACACTCTTCGCTTTGCGAGTTGGATTGAAAAAGACCTGAAGGAACTATACATCGGTGATGTTGAAGTACGAACCGATTTTAGAGTGGGTCTGAATGGGAGGCCAGGCCAACAATGGGCAGACTCTACCGTAAACCTGCTCAATGAATGTCATTCGATATGTAATTGCCAACAAGATTGGATTCTTAAAAAACCATTCTGAATGCAGCAGCTGGTTAAGGATTTAGTCTAATTTTGGTTTTGTTAACTTTACTAATTAAAATGTTTTGGGAATGAGACTCTCCACTACTTTTCTAATCTGCACAGTTATGCTGCTTAATCCGTTTTGGCAGGTGGATTTGAATGCACAGAATATTCGATATGAGGTAGATGGACTCAATAAGTATGTTGGGTGCGGAGACGGAAACGGAAACCCTGAGCCTGTAATTAACGCAAGGGTCAGAGACAACATCAATACCGGCTGGAGCGATTGGAATAACAGTGGGGATGAAGTCCCCCAAGGTTGGTGGGGTGTGACCAACAATGCTTGGAGGAACTATGGTGCGTACGCTAACTATACCACGATTTATGTGGAGCTTCGAGGGTACGAGCGTGACCCAGGGATAACGGGAGATGACTGTGGTTATGGTTATACCAACATCGCAACAGAGACAATTAGAAGTAGGGCCCCATGTACTTGGCACTCATTCTTTGATGGATCTGGAGGCGGTAACAGTGGTACTTGGAGGGTCAAGTGGCAGTATTACTACCACGGTCAGACCACCTCTGGCTATGATAATACATGGATTGGTTATAACTCTGGTTGGAATAATGCCTACAATTGGTCTTTGTGTACAGTTCCGACTAATGGACATAATGTGTACATACCTCAACCAAGTCAAACCATAGGTAACGTGAATCCTATTATTCCAACTGGTTATACTGCTCGGGCCAATACAATAACTATTGATGCAAGTAATGGTGCTGAAGTAAGTATACAAGGCACTGGCGAGCTGTTGATAAACTAAGGTTGGTGTCCAACATGCTCAGAAGGGGACAATTGCCCCCTTCTGAGCATGTTTACTCTAACTACCTTATGGCGTTTCTGGATTTCGAATCAGAATGGAATCAGTTGGAGCTAGAGTTGAAAAATTAATTTTTTGGTAAGTATCATACCGGGTGCCTAGGAACTTAACTCCTCTGCTGTTGATTTCTATGGTTTCCTCATTCAAAGAAAGAAAGGTACAACCCTCCTGTAACCGTAGCGCGTAAGTCTGATTCGGTTTTCCATTCAGCATAAATTCTACCTTACCCGCTACATCACAATCTACCTGTGGTTCTATTTCGGTTCCAATAAAACCGGAAAACATTTCCTTATCCTCTTTTGATGCAAGGAGAATTTTCATTCCATCTATGCTGTCCCTAACCGTGAATGTTATTCTAATATAATCGCACCTTACCGCCTCACGGGCCACTCTTTCACCCGGTTTTTGACATCCAATTAAACATAGCAAACATAACAGGGACACTGACAGTAATTTGATTCTATTGGATTGATTCTTCATTTGATTTGTCCAAGTTTGCTCTGAGGAATAATGCTCAAATTTACTTGTTGCGTGAGTTGTGGTAACTACTTTGCAAGCCAATCTTCAAACTTAAACTATGTTTCGAGCATTAACGATCAGCGTTCTTCTGCTTTTTTTGGCAAAAGTATCGGTATCACAGGTTGTTAAAGGGGTCGTCATAGACGAATCAGGTACAGGAATACCAGGTGTAAACATCAGTGTGGTTGGTAAGGAATATGGCACTAGTACCAACGCTCAGGGAAGTTTCAGTTTTGAGGAGGGGACGATTGGAGCCTCGGATACGCTGACTTTCAGTCATATTGGCTTCTATACACGTCAAGTCCCTTACTCACAAGACAATTTACGAACAGTACAATTGAAAGAACGCCCGTTCAATGCCGGTGAGGTGGTTATTTCCGCTTCCAGATTTGATGAAACGCTACTTGAAGCACCGACCTCCATAATGAAGTTGAATTCTTACCAGATTGAGAATGCAAGCTCTGGTGATTTTTATAAAGAGATCGGAAAGCTAAAAGAGGTTCAGGTACTTAGTAATAGTCTAACTTTCAATGTGTTCAATGCCAGGGGGTTCAACACTTCTACACCATACAGAGTAGTACAGATGGCCGATGGAATGGACCTCCAGTCTCCGGGACTTAATTTCTCGCCAGGCAACATGTTAGGAGTCCCTGAATTAGACCTGCAGAGCATGGAGGTGATTACGGGGCCCGCCTCAGCGCTTTACGGTTCAAACGCGTTACAGGGAGTGTTAACAATGACCAGTAAAGACCCATTTATGCATCAGGGAGTAAGCGCTATTGTAAAAGGAGGTAGCAGAGACCTTTTAGATCTTCAGGTTAGATTCTCGAAAGCATTTGGCAAGAAAGAACGAATTGCGATTAAACTGACTGGATCCTATTTCATGGCAAATGATTGGGTGGCCAATGACCCAGTTGCCAACGGATATTTCCCTGCATCTACACCTCCGGTAAACCTAAATCAAATGGTAAGTGAGTTGGATAATTCAGGGGATCAGAATTATTCAGACTTCAATAATTACGCTACCACCAATTCTCAAGTGTTGCCAAATGTAATACCTGTAGGAACTCAATTCGTGCTACCGGCTTACAACGAATCGGAATTATTTGACGGTAAAGTGAACAGCGCAAAAGCTGGAATAACCGCTCACTATAAGTTGACGGACAAAACCCGTGTGGTTTGGACATCCAGATTTGCTCAGGCTACTGGCGTTTATCAGGGAAACAATAGAGCAGCGTTAAAGAACTTCTATCTTCATCAGCACAAACTAGAAGTAAGCGATGAACGATTCAGTGTAAGGGCTTACACAACGTTTGAGGATGCAGCAGATTCTTATGATTTGGTCCTGACAGGTATCAATGCTGGATTCGCGGGACTGGCCCAAGCAAGTTCAAGCTATCTCTCAACATATGTTGGTGTGGTCGACTCTTTGTCCAGCGGATTCAACAACCCATTGACCCAAGAGCAGATTGACATTGCTCGAAGTTTGGCACAACAGTCGGCACAGTCTGGATTCTTGAACCCGAATTCAGATGTTTTTGCGTCTGTTGTCAACTCCGTTGTCTCCAACCCGGATAGGCCTACAGGAGGGAGGTACACCGATCGATCTAACATGCAACATGTTGAGGCTCAATATAATCTTAGGCTAAACTTTCTCACAGCAAATTTCGGTGCATCTTGGCGAAGATTTGATCCGATATCGGATGGAAACATCATGTCGGATACCTTAAATTCAGATGGACATAGAACCGACATATCATACATGGAGTACGCGGGTTTTGTACAATTGCGAAAGCCATTGTTTAAGAACAAATTGAGGTTACATGCATCCGTTAGATTCGATAAAAGCCAAAATTTCAAACTTCAGGTTTCACCGAGAGGAGCAATTACGTTTAACCACAAAGGACACTACATTAGAGCCTCTTACCAAACGGCATTCCGAACACCAACTCTAAGTGAACAATACTTCTTTCTGAACGTAGGCCCCCTTATAGTGCGTGGCAACATCACAGGATATGAGAACCTTTACACCCAAAGTTCTGTAGATGAATACTTGTCAGCCCCACCTCCGCTTCGAGACCCAGTCATACTTGAACCACTTACCATTGACCCACTAAGGCCAGAGCGCCTTAATACTATTGAAATTGGATACAAATACCTGTTTAAAGACAGACTTTATCTTGATGTGGCTGTTTACCACAACACTTATTCGGGTTTCATAGGTTCAATAAATGCTGTTGAGCCAACAACAGGTTCCGCAACGGACTCCACTGGTGTAGCAGCCGTTGATACAAGGCAGTATACCTCCTACAGTATTTCGGCAAACGCAAAGCAGGATGTGAGTACCCTAGGGGCATCCATAGGCTTAAAATATAGTGTACTGACCGGTCTTAATGTAGGTGCAAACTATACGTTTTCGCACATTTTTGATAAGCGTTTGGATGATAACCTTATTCCAGGTTTCAACACCCCACCGCACAGATTCAACATTACAGCAACCGGCAGAAGGCTGTACAAGGGGCTCGGTTTCTCTCTTAGTTTTTCTTGGGTAGACTCGTATAATTGGGAAAGTCCATTCAGTACAAGGGCCGCAAAGGCATTCGGGCTAGAGGAAACCTCTGTTCCTTCATATCACACTCTGGATGTTCAATTGGTTTACGAGCTTAATAAGATCTACTCCACATTTAGGGTTGGGGCATCCAATGTTTACAACAACCGACATGTTGAGGTCTGGGGCGGCCCTAAGATTGGAGCATTGGTCTATGCATCATGGCTGTTTGACTTTGGTTTCAATTGACGTTGAAATTCAATGGGGTCGCTTAACCATTGGGCACTGCAGCTTTATCTCTTGATTTAAGAATTGTTTGCAGTTAGAAATCTCTATACTGTACGAGGCGGTCAGAATCTCTCGTGTGAAAACCAATGTTTGGCCTTTGACATCCCAGCTTGATAATCCTATGTTCACATGACCATCAACCTACCGACCAGGAACCTAAATGCTTCAGAAGACCAGACAGTACGTTGTCCAGTTTCTTACCATCTTGGTGGTCATGTTCGCATTTGCAGGATAATCTTGCAGTTGGATTCGTTTCATCAGAAGACTAGATTCAAATGAAGGCGAGATTTCAGTAAATCCGGTCTCAGGCTGAGGCCGAACTGAAAACACTGCATGGTGATTCAACTGAAAAGGAAGATGTCATACGAAGGGCAGTTTCAATGCTTTCCGAACTTGGAACTACCTTTTCAGAAGCTTCGGGCACGACCAAAATCAGCTTGCTTAGTTCGATTTTCCCAGAAATGCTTGAATTTGACGGAAATCAATGTCGAACCAAAAAATTGAATGAAGCCCTTGCTCTGTGTCTCAGAATTGACAAGGGTTCCAGAAGTTTTGGAAAAAGAAAAATCCACGAAAAATTGGATGTTTCCTATTTAGTAGAACCCTTCGGAGAGGGGTCGAACATATGGGATGATTTTAGGTTGCTGGTGTTGTTTGAATCAAATTCGTAATAATCGAGAACCAATTAGAATCATCCAGCTCTTCATCTCAATCTCCGGATGCGACTTCTCTGAACCTGCAAAAAGCATTCGCCAACTTGATTTGATGCGGACTTTTACATTCCGCTTCGAAAATTGCTGGGTTAGCAACCATAATAAACCGAGTACGCGCTCTTGAGACAGCAACATTAAAACGATTTGGGCTAAACAAAAAATCCATGCCACGGGGCGCCTCTTCCAAACTTGAGGTCGCAACCGAATAAATGATTACAGGTGCTTCTTGACCCTGGAACTTATCTACCGTACCAACTTCTAGATGAGGCAACCGCTGCTTGATAGCCTGCACCTGAGCGTTGTATGGAGTAATGACTTTAATGTCAGGAATAGATAGAGTGGCTTCTTCACGCATTTGATTGATGAAACTTACGTTGCCACCGGTCAATTCCCCTACGATATCTGCTACCTTATCAACCTCTTCGGTGGAAGAATTTGTGTTCCCGCTATGTTCAACGGCTTCGAAGTACAAACCAGCTCCAGCATACTTAGAGCCGATTATCTGCTGTTGATTCAAATGTTCTTTTGATTTCAATCGGCTCTCATAAAAAAGCTCTGAAACAAAAGCATTGATAGACGGGTGCATTCGCCAGGTTTCAGGTAGAAAGACCCCATACTCATCTGGAATGGTTTTCTCACCATGTAATACGTGTTCTAGAGCTGAAACCTCAGTCCCTTCTGGATGAACGCCTTGTTGCGGCTGTTTCAATTGCTGTGAATCACCTAACAACACGAGGTTTGAACAGGAATGCGAAACCGCAAGGGTATCGATTAAAGATAACTGCCCAGCTTCATCCACAAAAAGATAGTCCAGACTGTTCTCATAAGGTGGTTTGCTCCACATGAACGATGTACCGGCAATCACGTCAATAGTCCCAAGAGAAGCTTGGATTACATTCTCATCGTTACTCACTGTCCAAGGTGAAGGGTTTTCCGGGTCAGGCTCAGTTTTCTGTATCATTTGAATGCTAGCCCCCGTCTCTTCAGCCACTTCCCAAACCTTGGTCATTAGGTTTGTAATCACCTTGTGACTTAGCGCAGTAATACCGATTTTCTTGCCTTGCTGAACCAACCGAACTATCAGTTGACTTCCAGTAAAACTTTTACCTGCTCCCGGAGGACCTTGAATCGGAAGGTAACTATGGTCTAGTTTGGAGGTAAAATCGATTGTTCTTTCAAGAGCGTCTTCATTATAAACCAATTCTTCCGTTAGACTAGGAGGAGTATTCAAAAGCAACTGACGGACAGCTCGATACCTCGTATCATCACTGTCTATGCCATTCGCAACAACCCATTCCGCCAAACTGATGATTGACTCCTCTTTAGAGCGTGAATCAATGCTCTCCAGACTAATAACTGAGACGGGGTGCGGCAGATCGATTTTGGATGGTCCTTTTTTTACTTGAAGCATCCCCAATTCAATATCAATTTGATGAACAGTACCCAGCTTGTTCCCCTCTTGATCTTCTAATGGCTGACCTGAACGTAAATCGCAATCTTGAATTGGGAATGTATAGGTATCAACAAAGCTTCTTTTTTCGGGCTGTCGATTTCCTGTGTATGTTAAAAAAGAAATGGCTTTTCGTTCTTCCAAGAGTTCATCTTCAGGAAGCTCTTTCAATCGAAAAAATTCCCACCAAAATGACTTTTTCTCCCTTCGATACCAATCCAGCATATGAGCAAGAATATATTGAGCCTGCTCATTTTTACTCCTTTCAGATTTTATATGTGGTACGCCTTCTAGTAAAGCGTCCATAATAGGTTGGATCCGCTCTTGGTGCGCAGTGATGTTTTCACTGGCTACACCGTCACCGTCTTCAGGTCTTGTAATGATTTCCCCATCGCCAACCAGTTTCGTCCGAATGTCTTCCAACCATTTCTGAAGACGAATCAGTGATTCACAATCATCTTGATTATAGAGTTGAACGGCATCTGCAGTTTGCTTGGACAGTTTATCGATGTTCCCAGTTTGAAGAAGTAACTCCAACTGTGATTTGTGACCAGACAGTTCTCGCAAATCCATTTTTCGTTCGTACCCAAAGAATACCTCTAAGTCCTTAATTGAGTATTTCTCAACGCTAGCCCGTACAGATTGTCGCACCACTCCGTATAAATCCACAAATGTGTTTGACCTTAGAAAGTCGTCAATTTCATCTTCACGAGACGCGTACTTACCCATTAACCTCTTTAAGGCTGTGACCTCATAGGGCGCATAATGATAAATATGCAGCGTGGGGTCTTGTTGTTTTAGGGTAAAAGCGAAGTCAATGAACTGCTCAAATATTTGCTTTTCCTCTTTTTCGTTCTTCGCCCACAAAGCATAATAGATGTCTCTATGTACGTACCCGATCATATATTCCAGACCATCGGGCTCGACCATCCGATCCCCTTCAAAATCAAGGTAGATGTCATTTACAGAAGGTACTGGAAGTTTGTTAAGTCCTTTGCCCTCTTCTATTTCTAGGGTCTCATATATTGGCTTATGCCCGTCTTCTCTGCTAACGTACTGCACACGTGCCTGTTCCCGAAGCTTATTGTATGTTTCTTTAACACCCTTCGAAGGGTCGAACGGAATGGGCAAGTCAATGTTTGCCAGCTTTTCTAGAGTATCGACATCGTTTAATTTGAGTTCCTTGATTTGGGATTTACCCATTCCAGCAACAAAGGTCAAGTGGTCATCCTTTCGTCTTACACCATTACAATTCTTCCACCACTTGCAGATATCGCAGTGACCGACTGGCTCTGGATAAGTTTCTTCATCATGTTCAATCGCAGATTCTAGGTTGTGCTTGACCAACCGCACGTAAGCTGCATGTTCATCGAAGCGATAGCGTTCCTCTCCTTCAGGTTTAACAACACCCATATACTCTGGATTTACTCCCTGGATTTGAGCAACCCGCTCTGAGTACAATCCTATTTGCAGAATTGTTCCTGCCTTTGTTTCATTGGCCAACTTGGTGTCCCAAACTTCATAAGACCAATTTCCTAAATCACTTGGCTTGTCAACTCTCATCAGAAAATCAGCCCAACCACTCCATTTGCCGTCTTCTTTTAATCTTGCTTGGTAGATGACATCCGCACCTGCCTGCATCGCATCAATTGTGTGCTTCTCCGCATGGGGGTTCTCGTTATTGATTTCCACAACCGCTTTCCCTTGATCTGTTAGCTCCTGCAGATGACCTTCTTCAAACTCAACTCCCTTTTCTTGAAGCATGACCAAGACCCTGTTCGTGTATTTTTCTGGGTCCGCTATTTCGCCTCTCACATTTTGCTTATTTAGTTGCGTGAGGTGCTTGCAACTGCTGTGAGAAGATAAATCGGACGGGCTGTAAATAATTTGATTTTGGTATTTCATTTCAAAACTGACGGTATCGCTTACCTCATTTGTTAGGCTTTATAGTGTAGAGCAGTGTATGATTGGTGTTCATTCTTGATTATTCAAACGTTTGATTTGGATTGGCTCTATCCAAGCTACCTGACCATCGGGAATTAATGCTCTACTGCCACGCTCAGCAAAGTTGTTCCATCTGAACTCTATGTCATCTAAGGTTTTCACTGACTCAGGATAGCTTTCATTTGACGGAAAAAGCTGGTCTCTTTGATATTTCGTTCCGTTGGACGTCTTGAATTCCTTAGCAATACCGAACGTTCCTTGAGCTATGTATGGGCCTTCGTTGGTCGCCATTAAGAAAACGCCAAGATCAATCTTCTGGTTATCGACCAGCCAGCTTAGACGTTTTAAGTCATTAATACATTTCTGCCGGGTTTGGGTCTGATTGGTGTTTCCACCATTGTTATGTGGGAATTTAAATTCAATTCCTACTCTATATGTCTGATCTTGATTGTCTAGTTCAAGGTATAGATCAAGAAAGGTACCATCGGAGAAACTATCATATTGGTTGCGTTCAAAGTCTACCTCTTTTACAATGTCACCCAGTTCTAACTTTAGGTTCCATGCAAACCAGAACACCAACGATTTTTCCGAGGACAACCGTCTCTGGCCATTATTGAATTGCCGTACTGTCTTTTCCCAACTCATACGTAAGACATACTCCAACTTTGTCAGTTTGTGGGATAAACGGTCTTTAGTAGGATAGTTATTCATCTTATTCTCGATAATACTTATTCATTGTACCAATACCAACGGGTTACTCAAAAATCATTTTCTCATGGTTATAGTTAATCAAAATTTCCCTCGGCCAAATTGGTCGGTTTGAAGCCAAGGTCATGAGCATAGCCTCCCCTTGGTTGACAGGGCGATCAGCAGCATCATCCCAATCGAAACCATAGTATTCCCATCGAAAGAGGTGAAGTAGAATATCCACATGCTTAATTCTGGAGAAGTGATGTTCAAATGGCAAGCCGATACTTGGTTTCTTTTCAATGTTTCTATGTGCCCGAGCTAATAGGATGATTGGCTTTTGAATGAGGTTCGCAATTGACTTCAAGTGCCTGAGGGTTTTATCGTGAGTATTCTTACCAAATAGCACCTTAGGCTTTTTCCCAATTTCGTAGAGTTCGTCTATAATGATGGCGTCTGAACCTGAGGAAACAGCCTGCCAAATAGATTCTTGAATGTCTAACAGTGAGGGACTTTTCCGATGCATTATCCTTTGTAATTTGTGATTCGAGGGATAAGTGGACACTGAATCTTCATGCCAGAAATCTTCTCTCGGAAGACCAAAACCAGGATTTCGGCCTGTCATACGCGTTAGTCTTGGGTTCAAGGTTTTAATAGATTCCTGTAGAGTCAAAAACAAAAACTCCGTAGTTGTTTTTTCATTTATGAGCATGGATGCGGCCAATGCGGTCTTTCCCATAGCTGGACGGCCTGTGATTACCACCAGTTCCCCAGGTCTTAGTCCACCTGTCGCTTCATCGAATTGAGTAATACCAGTAAAGATTCTTTTGTCAGACATTGTTTTGGTTTAAAGGGTCAGTATTTCCATTGATTAGGCGTGAAATTTCTGATTGTACTCGTCCAATAATTCTTTAAGATTAGCACAATAGAGATAGGCATAGGGCTCGTCTTTTTTTTCAAAATACTGTATGAGTTCGACCAAGAAATCTCTTCCAGAAATCATTTCTTGTTTTTGGTCTTCGGCATGCTCAATGAATACTCGACCTTGGCTGTCAAAATTGTACAAGCCAAATCTGATAAGGCGTCTGTAGCTCCACAGGTTGTTGACATAGATGCCCAACCGAATTTCGCCCTCTGGGGTAAGTGGGCTATTGTAAAACCTAGACTTTTGGAATTCCCTTCGTCTTTCGGCTTGCGTTTTAGGTGGTTGGTTGCTCTTCTCTTTCTTTGGCATATGCGGGTTTTCAACAAAGCTCCAAAGAGGACGCGTCAAAGCATGTCGCTAGGAGTAGACGCCTTGCAATCAAAAAATCATACGAGGTATAACCGAACTACTTTTAAATGCTTGGACAGCATAGCCTATAAAGACTACTTAACATTACAAGCAAACTTGAACAGATTGTCCTGCTTTTTCTGGTCTCCTGAACCATAGCATTGGTGCTTTTTACCAATCATTTCCCAAGTTAGTACACCGTCAAAATACTCAAGTACACCACTGCTAGGCGGATTTGGCGTGTCTGAAAAAAGGCCAATTATTTTAACGTCTATTTCCTCCTCCCTATGCAACGCCTTGATAAGTTTCCTGTCCTCCTCAAAGGACCTTAATTGATCAGAGTTGAACCCTTGCTGAACCTTTGCTTCAATCACAATCAGTTGCTCGTCCGAAAACAAACAGAGATCAAAAGTTCTTTTCATTGGGAAAAAGGTCTTCGAGCCAGAATAGGAAGGATCCCATGATGTGATTTCCAGTTTCCTGATGCTGTCACAGGACTCAGGGTGTGTGTTATCTAGTCTAGACGAGCGGAAATGAATCACGTCTCGGTAATAGCACACCTCAAAACCGAGCTCCCATGCTCCGGCCTTCGGCTTATCTCCGATTTTTTTAGACAGTTTATTGTTGTCCCATATAAGAGCGACTAACCCATACGGATCATCCTTGAATGTTTGATAAAGTTCAGCGCAGAAGAAACGTTCATCCCGAGTGATTTCGGACCACCTCTTATTTTCAGGTAAATATTTAGCCATACTTGCCGGGTGTCGGATTAGGGTAGGTCTTAGTTCTGGTTGCAACTCGGTTCCAAATTAATCCACTTTTGATATTGGAGCGTTTCACGTCCAATTCATACTCACCCTTATATCGATACATCACAAAACCAAAGGTTCCGGCAACACGGGCAAACACTACACGCGTGTAAAGGTTACTATCAATAACGGAATTGAAGTGCGACTCAACTATGGCGGGATTGTTGCAGACCTCAATAATTTGATTCTCGTCTACACTAATGGAATTATTCCAATCCGCATTCTGGTATAGCTTAGGGAACCAGATTAGTTTACCCGCTTCCCTTGAGTGTTTTACGCCGCCCTTCCAAATCCCGTTTTTATTGTAATGCTTACCAAAGCAGTTTGCGGCATCAACCATGGTGCGAAAGGAGCAATCGTCCTTGATATCGATAAAGCCTCTGGAAATCCAGTACTTTGGGTCAAAGTCCCGCTCAATATCCCAAGCCACAAAAGCACTTCCCTGTGCTTTTATCAGGTCACGGATTTCATCTACGACCTCATCGACCTGTTTGTGAATTTCGTCCATGTTTGAGTTGGCAACCTCAATTCTTCGAGGCTCTCTTCCTACAACACTTACGAAGTCCCGGTCCCGTAGTTTATCGGCTTCCTGTTGTGATAAGTGATGCGCTTCATCAATCTCTACACAATAGTTGATTTGAGGAAAATAGAGATCAGCAAACCCTTTTCCACTGGGCCGCTTAATGTATTGTTGGGTTACAAACTTGACATCCAGATTGTCGAGTTTATGAATGATTCTGGTTGTAACGTAATTCTCGTAGTCCTTCTTGTTGGTTCTCGAGATCTGTTTCTTAATGAACTCCTTTTTTGTCATATCCCTCTGGCCCTTTCAAGGAGTAGTGAACTGCCTTTCATATTCATCTTGGATTTTTCGTTGCAGAACATCGCAACTATTCTGAATGGCCTCCAAGTGTTTATTAATTGAGTCCTTTTCTTTCTTTAGTTTTTCTTTATCCCTTTCAAACGGTTTCATATCCAACCTTCTGTTTTCGGAATCATATTTCGAAACAAAGGCATCTAATCTTCTTATCAGGGAGTCCAGTCGCTTTTTTTCAACACGGCTTGCTGGGGAGGAGCCGGTTCCCCGCTTCATCCACTCTTTCCAATTACTATTGCCCTTGGATGAATTACATTTGGAACAAGCTGGAACGAGATTGAAAATATCCGTAACGTATCCTGTGTATTCTTTGCCTTTGACCACTGCGAATAGATGATCCCAACTAGACCAGTTTTTCGCACCACAGTATGCACAATGAACGTTTTCAGTAGACATTCCAAGGGTCGCCAAGCAATCTTCTATTTGTTCAATAGTAGGCTCCTTGAAAGGCATTATACTCTTCCAGACTGCCGCTGTAATGGTAGAGGACCGGCCTGAAACAGAATATCGGTTTGGCATTTTAAAGATTTCGTTGTTCTTCATGCAATATTATTATCCAATTCTTTCAAAATCTTAACCATCGCCAAAGTATCCAATTCACAGTATTTGATTAGCGCTTCTCTGGTTTTTTCTTCATCACCATCAAATTGCCTTTGCACCATTTGTAAGAACGTAAGGCTTGCTGTTCCTCCTTCCTGGATTACTAAATCCTTGTATGAAAGTTCTGGTACCAAAGCCGGTAGAACGGTTTTAATCGAATGACGACCACGCATTTCAGAGGTGTAATATGCTCGTTGCCGGAACGGTACAGCCAGATCCACAATTCGGTCAGCAATAGCCTGCAGTTTTGCCGCAAGTTCTGGATAGTCTCTGGCCAACTCATTCAATCGTGGGCCTTCAAAGGAGTTGTTGTAGACGATTACACTTCCAGTAGAACCCAACTCATCAATCAAACGTTGCGCAACTGTCTTCCGTAGATTCGGGTCTTTCGGGTCGGCCAAATACTCCTTGTGTTCAACGGTTCCGCCTTCCTCTTTTTGAATATGTACTGAGTATTGAAAAACAGCCATTTGATAAGGTCGTGTCTCGTCATAAATTGGAATGGCCGATTGAATGGTTTCGAAGTCCATGAAATACAGCGGATATGTCAACTGAGAGGTGAATGCCGCAATAGCATCAGAATCAATAAAAGATTCTCCAGTCTTATCTGCTTGTACTTGATATTGCTGCGCGGTGGACAACGGGTAACCCTCTGGTATGTCCGTAGTTTTCATGATTCCTTGCAGGTAGAGATCCCACTGCTTTCCTCTTGGATTGGTAAGGTTCAGCACCGAATATTCAGGAACATGCTTCCAGCAATGTCCTCTAAAGTCACAATCATATGGTTTTGAGCAGTGTGGACCGATGTCCTGCACAGGAATCTCAGGCTCTTGAAGCACCGCCTTACATGCTTTCACTTCAGGTCTAATTGTCGGAAGTATCTCTTCCACTTGTTCAGTCACATCATCCCAAGTAAATAACTCTTCAATGTTCAACTCACCTCTACGGACATACTCCTTATTGAAATGAAGAATATTGATGGTTTGGATGTTAAGTCCAGCGTTGGTCATGACCCAATATTGTAAGGTGGCATCGTGAATGTGCTGCGGCTTGGTATCGTTGGTAGATTTCACTTCGTATGCATGCCAACCGTCATCTTTTTTGACAAGGATGTCTAAAGCCACAAGTACTTGGTCATATTGAAAAGCTGCCTCGTAAATGACGGTTTTTACATCAGCAATAGACTGTTTGGTCAACTCCAAACTCGGTCCGAAATCGTAATAGCTCTCGGGTGTACAATCCACACCCCCTGGAAATAATTGTTGTGCAAGTTCACCTACGGCTGTACCAGTTGCGAAAACGGCTTCTTGCTGGGCTGTAAGTTTGTCTCGCTTAATACCGAATTTCTCGTGGTTCTTATGCAGGTACAGCCGCTTTTTACACTGCACTCCAGACATGAAAGTAGACTTAGATAAGATGTGTTTTTCCATTGGTTGACTATTGATGGGTTAGGTTGTGGGCGATCTGGTATGAATGCAAAGTACAACTCAGTGAGAATTTGTACGAAATAAGATGCGGGGCACATTCAATCAGGTGGTTCCATAAGGCCTGTCCTCCTTCGTTGCGATTTCGGAAAAGCCATTGATGGCCAACTGAGGTATGAAACAGTCCAGAAATGAACTCTTGGTAAAGAGGCTCTAGCTCCCGTTGGTGTTTTTTACCCATTAGCTTGCGCGTTTCATTGGCCTCATCAAAAGACCATCCGGTTGTTGATCTTAGAATATCCATTAGTTGCTCCTGGAAGATGAGTAGACCAGAGCTGCGTGCGAGTAATCCTTGTGTGAAATCTGGCATGGATACTTCATCTATCCATAAGCCACTTTTGTACCCTTCCCAAACATCAGGTCTGAGATTTGGGCGGCTCAAAGCGAATATTACAACCAGGTCATCCAAAGAAAGACCCTTTAACTCACGGATCATCCCAAGGCTCAATTCATCTTCAAAATATGGGAGTCCATACTTGTCCGCGTCATAAAACAGATCAAGTGTTTGTCTATCGTAATAGTTCATGGGGTCGATTTTGTTCCAACAATTGATTTCCAATGAGCGATTCTCTTCTGATCGTCCTTTCCGAAATACTTTCGGAAGTAGTCTTCCGAGTACCCAGTTACCTCCTGGTGCAGATGGTCGTGTAAAAACTGCTTTAGCTCATCTGTAACAAACAAGAGGTCGTAATACACATATTTGGGAGGTCCGTGGACGTCTGGCTTGTCATCAGCTGCCTCGCTGTAGTGATTTAGATCATAAATGACATCTTCAATGGAGAAGAATGCAGTGAATGCCGAACCAACCTTTTTACAATTCGTCAGGTACTTGCTTTGATGCACAGGTTCGTTCGTGTTCAAAAAGAAAACGTCATTACCACTCTTCAAACTTGACTTGAAGTATTGTCTATAGAGAGGACCAGAGATTTCAGGGTGCAATTCATTCGGCTTTTGTATTGATAGAACTAGGGAGGAATAAGCCAGCGCCTTCAAAAGGTTTTTGTCAAGTGGCACCCGGTTGTCCACGTGCTCATCGTCTGGTGGTAGAAGCCCCTTTTTCCATTGATCCAACTGTCTTAATTCCCAACCGGAAAGTTCCCTCATTAAATATTCATCCGGGAATCTCCATAAAACGCCAGAAAGATGATTGCGAAAAGGTTTCTTCAGACTTTCATCCATAAACTCGATATCGTAATAGATATACTTGGGTTGGCCTACCGTTTCGCCAAAAGAAGCCTCGAGAATACTTGTATTGCAAAGGTCAGCTACAAGGTCTTCGAATGATGACAGTGCCACAAAGGTTTCCCCCAACACTTCGACTTTCCCATAGCCATCATCGGTCCATTCAGGCTCATTTGTAGTTCTGAAGTAGGAATACTTTCCGTCAGAAGTCAGGGTTCTGTAATACACACGGTGAAACAACTTCTCTTCATCGTCACTGTTCAGCAGATTTTCGGAAGTCACACTCAGAACAAGCTCACTTCCTGTCAGTAATTGAAGCAGGTCGGAAGAAATACGGGAAACTGATTTCTTTTCCATGGCCTAAGCAACTTTTTGAAGTGAATCGACTTGCTCCAGTTGCTTCAGAAACCTGTCTTTAAACGGAAACTCGAACTTGACGGGAACAGACCCGTAAACAGCGTGTTTTGATATCAGGTCTTTCATCTGCGGCTGTTTAAGTAACCCCTTATCGAACAATGCTCTGGCTACTTCCATAAGGAGAATCCGTTCACTTTCCAGCGTCTTGGAGGCGAGTGCTTCAGCTTCCTTTAAATATTGAACCACGAGCTTATCGAGCTGACCATCATGGTCCAAAACTCCGAGGTCGAGACGTTCATTTTTAGTTACGATTGCCGCTGGCATATCCTCAAACCCAGAGTCTGCCAACACGTTTCTGACGAATAAGGTCGCACCAGTTATATCGCTTGAAGAACCCGTAGTAAGATTGTCCTTCCCGAAAATGAGTTTCTCGGCTGCGTAACCGCCTAACTTAAATGACAGGGTTCTGATCAGTTGAGACCGCTGCAAAACCTTATTTCTTCCAGTCCTAATAACGAAACCACCAGAACTTGTATCTGAGGTAGCCGAAACAGCTATTTCTGGAATCTCACCTAAAAGCATTGCACAGCAAACGACATGACCAGCCTCATGAACCGAGGTCAATGCTTGGTCATTGTTTCGCTTTGGCAAGCGTTTATCCTGCAAGGTTAGATGAACCTTCTTCTTTTTGCTCCCAATGATTCCGCCCGAATGGTAGAACTCAAAAATCAATCGCCCTGAACTAAAGGACAGCCGTACTTGATCACTTTCTGGAAAATCAATCAGCTTATGACCAAGGATTTCAGACAAGTTGTTCTGCACAAACCTATCGATGGTGGTATTTACTGGTCGAAAACCTTGGGTCGGGTAAACGCCTTCCTGGTAAATGATATTCAGAACACTGCGCGCAACCATTAGCTTCAATCCGTGCTGGTTGAGAAACGACTTTGAGATGCCATTGACTCTTAGCTGGATGTAATCTTTGAAGTCTTTTTCGCCCATTGCCGGATAGATGATGTGATTGTTTCCCAACCTAGCAATGTGCTCTTCTCTAAATCGGAGTGACAGTGCTGCTTTAATGTGGTTTAGGGAAATATCCTTCGTGAGCTTCTTCCACACATCAGCAGGAATATCAGGGTTTTGATTGTGCGACATCTGGTACGCTTCATCAAGATTTCCTGCCACAATAATGAGAGCCTTAGAACAGTCTAGGATCTTTGGTTTTTTTGCCTCATCCAAAAGTTCTTCCAAAAAGGAGATCACTTGCTCACCATCCATCTGCGCCAATAGTTTTTCAACTTCGAATTCTGATGTGAAACGACCCTTCGAAATCTCAACAAGCTCATCCCATTCATAACTTGGGTAAAACGGCAGGGACTTTTTAAGCTTATTGGTCTTGTTCTTATGCCTTCTGGGTATGCCTGTTCTTCTGTCTCTCCTTAATATTGTATCCGCATTTTCAATACGCTCGTTAGTAATATCGCAGTATGTCTGCAAGTTCTTGGATACATAACCATTCTCTACTTCAACACCATGCTTCAAGCACAGGCGTAGTTGCTTAATCCGCTGATTGAGAATACCGATGGATCTACTGAAATCATGCATTTCGAGTCTTCCAGAATCAAGCATTTTCCAAATGTTTGCCATCCGGCCGGCAATGCGATCCTGTCCTTGCACTTTGGTTCTGGCATGCTGAAACTCATCGAGCAGTAGAACAAACGGCTTTCCGCTATTGTGTTCAAAAACCTCGTCAAGTGTATTGTAGAATGACATGCCTCCGTCATTGGAATCGCCCATATTGATGTTGTAGAAGGCCCCGTCCATTCCAATTAATTCCGTGAATTTTTGGGTCAGCGAGGTTTTTCCTGTGCCCGTCAAGCCCCATAGGTTAATAATCACTGGTCTGGTCTGTAACCCAGGTAATGTGAACCAGGTCCTCGTGCTCTGAACCATCTGCTCAATGACCTCGTCAATACCAATGAATTCTTTCTGAAGTGTTACCTTAGCCTTCTCCAAGCTGGCCAGTCGGACAACCACCACATCTCTCGAAATTTTTTCTTTTTGCATCTCCTTTTTCTTTTAAGTTCGATGCAAACGTCTGAAGGGTTGGCGACAAAACCTGTCGCACTATTGGTAGTAGCTTCTGATCTCTTTCAACGTGTCGATCATCTCCTGCTTTACCGAGTCGGGACTGACTATCTTAACGTTATAGGACATCCGCAGGATTTCCTGATAGAACTCAAAGTTGGGAACAATGGTCAATTCAAAAATGTAGCCACCATTTTGTTCTCCTATTTCTTTTTGTGATCGGTGTAAAGGGAGTGTGCGCAGATAGTTTGCGTTATATGGCTCAGACCAGATTTTGATTTTTGTTGGAATCCCGTCCTTTTCAAAAAGTCCGATGACGTTTTCAAAAAGGTGTTTTGGGTCATCCTTTTTCAGGAGCTTGAAAGAGGCGTTGGTTGGTTTAAGTTTTTCTATTCGGTCGAGACCAAAACTCTTGACAGTATCATCTTTGGTGTCCTTAGCTATGAGATACCAGCGCTTACGGAATTGCTTCAGATAGTATGGACACACAACTCGTTTAGAAATATCACCGGTGAACTTGTGATATTCGAACGAAACCTGTTTTCGCTTCTTGATTGCAGGTATGAGTTTCGCAATATTGTCTAACCCTTTGGAAAGGGGAACGTCAGGGTATATGATCTGACCCATTGCTTTCTCATCCTGAAGTTCACTCTTAAACGTGTTTGCCAAACGCGATGATTCCAGATAACTGTAAAGCAGGGGGGTCTCTTCCGTTTCGTCCTCTTCCAGTTCGTACCAATGATTAGGGGACAATCCTCGTTTAATGACGGTTACACCTGGCATCGCATTCAGTTTATTTAGCGCTCGCTGAATCGAACGTATACCTATTGGATCACCAATGTCTTCCAAGTAATTTTCAATGTCTGCCGTGCGGGGTTTTGAATTGCAACGGATGAAATCCAATATCGCGGCATGGCGGTCGTAAACGCTAGTGTAACTCATACCACGAATTTACAGAACGCCAAGTTTTGACGCATACTCTCGTTTTCTTTGCTCTGTGGAAGAAACAATTATCGAGCTTCGGGGGAATGGTGTCGTTATGACGATCTATGAAATCGATAAGGATACGCTTGACTTTTTGCAGCATCGGGCAAGTAGAATCGGTGAGGATTTAGGACAACTCTGGTTCGATCCATTCTTCTGGCATCCAAGTGAGATGCAACAACTGAAGTTTGAGCTTTCAAAAAGCACAAAGGAATACCGTGGTCTACTCAATGATGATATTTCATTTATGGAAATCAGACGGAAAGGAAAGCGAAGGAAGAAATACACCGTTGCGGAGTTGATCGGTACAGATCAGTTGTTTCCAATGGTTGGTCTTTCAACTTCTAACTGGAACTCAGTATTCAATAGAACGTTCCTTTTGGAGCATGTAACCGTTACAGGGTGTCCTGCACAATTCATCTTTCGTGGACAGGAAGCTTTAAACCTTTTTGATTGGAAGTTCATTCGTTGCTCTGGGCCGTTTGGAAAGGCCTTTCTAACATGTACAGAAGATTCTCTATTAAAATTGACCAAAGACGATTATTTGGTTCGTGGTCAGTACTTAATTATTCAAGGATTACACAATGATTAAGCAACAGATATTGGCTGCATTCCAGGCGGCTCAGCCAAGATTATTTGAATTGAACCCTGATGTTTCGGTATGGGAAATCATTGAAAGCAGTGAAGACGGCTGGAAGGAACTTGAAAAGCCCGTTTACCAAATTGATGTAAAACATCCATTTATTTTCGATCTCCGATTAATCCCAACGGAATTTAACGGCATCCGTGTGAAGAACATTTGGATTGGTGAGTTTCCAGAAGAATTTCCTTCCTCGAATGATTCTCTTCCGTTGGAGCAGTGGTATTCTCCTGAGCGGTATCGAAAGTTTGTTGCTAGAAATCTCAACTTGATCGCTGAAACATTAGACCGTCCTGACATCTCTGACGTAGAAGCCTTAGATGCTCTGACTGGAGATTTCCGCAAGCATGTTGAGTGGTGTGAATCAATCAAAAAGAGTAGAAATGAAGGAATAGTTTGAGCGTTTCGATGGACGATTTCCTATCTCTAGATTGTACTTCGGCCAGCTTCAAAGTGATACTTTTAACCAACTAACCACATACGGCAGCAAACATGAATATTAACAGCTTAAAAGAAAATCTTTCAATTGCAATTGATGAAGGATACATGTCAGAGATTGACAGCTTACTTGATTCACTATTAAGTGCAATGAAGCCATCAATGGCAGCAGATGAATTATCAGAATTAATATTCAAGAAATACACCACGTTTAAATCGAATCTTCTATCGGTGGTATTGGAAATGGCTCTTCGTAAAGACATCAATCTCGCTCAAGTTCATTATCCTCAAAACCCTATTTTCAAACTATGCTTCCTAACTGGATCAACGGAATTATTTGATTGCTTTCTTGAAGAGGCCGCTGAGAAAATCGTATCAGATAAAAGCGCAGAAGAGGCATCCACATACTATTTTGATCTATACACAGTTGCTGTGCAACTCAATGACCTGTTCTTCGATAAGTTTACCCGATGTGTAAAGGGAATGGATTACAACGGTGCATTTTCAACCCTTGATGAGAATGACAACGTGGTTTTGATTAACCGTGAAGATTATGAGACTTTGGAGGACGTTTCAGAACAGTACAACAAAATTGTCGGTAGGAGGGACATTATAAAAAGACTGGAGGAAATCTCTGAGAGCTATGATGATATTGACGGGTAATTTCCGTTGACTGTGTATTTCGCAGTATCTAATCATTAATGAGCCAGAAGGAAGTCTCAACAGGCAGTACCTGAACAAAATGAATCAACATCTATCAATTCGCGTTGCATGGCATGACAATAAGTGGAATGGGACTATATGCAACAACCCATCTAAGAATGCTTTCTGCTTAAACCTTCCACGCATCTATCAAGACAAGGACGACAAAGCGGAAGACCAAATTTCCGGAAAACACTGGGTTGAGTTGGAAGACGGCCAGTTACCCCCATGTAAAGCTGAAGGTGCAAGTTTCATGAGTACCCGAAAGTATTATCGTCAATTCAACCATCCTTACAACAGGCCTCGCTCCAAAGACATACCTCATTTAGCTCTGAAGCCTACAACGCTAGAAGTGCCACCATACAGTTGCTTCGCGGTACCATTTTGGTGGATGTTGACAAAGAACCAAGCTGAAATCAGAGAACAGTATCCTGATGTCCCGCGGGATGAGAGTGCGCCATTCCCAACGTCATGGGTTTATTCCAGCGCCACACAAGAAGCCCTTTTAAAACGCTTTTTTGAGCCCATAAAAGAATCTCGGTCTCTAGTGGTTTTCTATGCCAAAGGCTCAAACCCTGTTGATGAAGACAGCAGAAGACTTATTGTAGGTATAGGAATCATTAAATCAATATCCAGAATATTAAAGTATGACACTAAAGCCGATTACACTTATCCGTTGTGGGACCGGCTTATAACGCATGGCATCCGGCCAAATGACACAACAAGTGAGGGAATATTGCTGCCTTACCATGACTATCTGGACCTTCCTGATGACTTTGTACTAAAAACCAAGGATGGCAAGAAAACGAAACAAGACCTACTCAATGAGATAAAACTCACTCTTCAAGAAACTGCCAGTCGACAAGAGATTATTGATGAATTCGCTTATGGTAGCGAGCATGTAAATGACAGCTCTATCCTTGGTGTGTTAGGTAAACTGCGCAGCATTGTTGAACGTGTGAAGGAACATGGAATCGTCAAAGATGTTTGGGATCATCATCTCTTGTGGATTGACCAACAAATCGGGAAGGTCAAAGAAAGTATGGGCCCATTTCCTTCGTTTGGGAAGGCTTTGCTGGCACTTGGCTTTCGACATGGAAATTTGCTAGAAGAGGATTTACGTAATGAAGGACATCTAGGCTTGAAGGACAACCCTTGGGAATACTGGGAAGAGACGATATACGGAAACATCAGTTTAAACCGAAAACCATACTCAGGGGATTTACCGCACTTCAGAGATATTTGGCTAAATGAGTCAACAGAAAGGAAAAACCTGCTCATTTTACTTTCAAGATTTGAGCTGTCCGAGAAGCAGATCAAAAATTGGTTTGAGACGGCCACAAGGAGCAAGTTGGGTTACAAATCGACCGACTCAGAGATTCTTCAAAATCCCTACCGTATAGCGGAGCTGGACGAAGGGGATCTGGAACACTACCCGATTGCCGTAGAAACTCTCGACAATGGGCTATTTGAAGACAAGGCGATTCAGGGAGAGCATGTCCCAGAATCCGCTCAGGCTGTTGACTCACCTTTAGATCAAAGAAGAATCAGAGCAATCATTACGCATGTTTTGAAAAGGGCTGCTAAGAATGGAGATACTTTGCTTGCAGTGAATGAAATAACGGAATCGGTTAATGAACTCAATCTGCAACGGGCCACCGTTCTGCCAGCAAATTACATCATAACCAATATCGAATTCATCAAGGAACAGTTAGTCTTCATTGTTGGAGATGAGATTCAGTCGCTTCAGCTGAAGAAGTATGAACAGATAGAATCGTATTTCAGGAAAGTTCTGATAGCAAGAGCGAAAAGGCAGTTGGACAGCATTGATGAGGATTGGGACTCACTTATAAAAGGTGTGATTACCAAAAATGGAATCGCCTTCAATAAGGATAATCCGAAACATGCTGCAGCTCTCATAGATCAGGTGTCAGCGCTCCAACGCTTAACAAGCCGAAAAATATCTGTACTGCATGGGCCTGCCGGCACAGGGAAAACTACGGTACTTGGTGCATTGTTCGGTTGTAAGACCTTGACCACGGAAGGAGTTTTGCTATTGGCACCAACAGGAAAAGCCAGGGTTAAACTTGGTAAAATGGCCGGGAGTGAGGCCTACACCATTGCTCAATTCTTGAATAAGCAAGGACGGTTTGATTGGAACCGTATGAGACCAAGATTTACAGGGACAGAAAAGTACCAAGGAGAGCAGAATGTGATTGTTGACGAATGTTCCATGCTTACAGAGGACGACCTTTATGCGTTAATGCAGGCATTGGATCTAGCCCATATCAAACGATTGATTCTGGTTGGAGATCCTTATCAACTTCCACCGATTGGTGCTGGTCGACCGTTTGCCGATTTCTGCTCGTACTTGGACAATCTTGAGTCAGACCATGAAGATTATGAGGCCACCGAGTCTCTTGCCAGATTGAAAGAAGTGGTACGTAATGTGGATGGGGCCAATTCAGATACACTGACACTTGCATCTTGGTACTCCGGGCTGAAACCATCTAAAGATGCTGATTCAATCTTCCAGAAAATTGGGGATAATTCACTGCTGAACGATTTGCATGTTTCAACATGGGAAGACGAAGGATCCCTTGTTGAGAAGTTGAACGAGCTTTTGATCGACAAACTTGATTTAAAAGATGAGCGAGACTATGAAAAACTGAATGCCTTTCTGGGTGTCAATGGCAACAGTATCGACACTAGCAAAATAGAGTCCTTTCAGCTACTGAGTCCAGTAAAAGCTCCTTACTGGGGCTCGTTTAATCTCAATCGAATTTTTAAGCAGCAATTCCGTTCGGGAATATTTGGAACCGTTACAATTGGAGAATATCAAATTGGGCAGTTCGATAAAGTTATTCAAACCGTAAATGAACGGAAGGAGGGTTATCCAGGAAATGCAAAGTACCAATTATCCAATGGCCAGCTGGGGCTGGTTCAGTCAACCATCAAAGGAAACGCCAATGTGGCTTTTGCGGGAGTTGACAGCAATGTAACGTTCGGATATAGATCACAGGGACAGACCGAGAACGACTCAAGTAATTTGGAGTTAGCCTATGCCATTACGGTGCATAAAAGTCAGGGAAGTGATTTTGATTATGTCTTCTTGGTCATTCCGAAAACGGGTAGAATCATTTCCAGAGAACTAATCTATACTGCGCTTACAAGGGCTAAGAAACAACTTGTATTGCTGATTGAAGGTGACTCACCACAATGGATCATCAACCTTTCTAAACCCCAGTACTCAGAAACCGCAAAGCGTAACACACATTTGTTCTCCTATGCCGTTCGGGCTGAAAAGCATCACATTCCTTATGCAGAAGGCCTTATCCACAAAACAAAAAAGGAAGGTTTACTCGTAAGAAGTAAATCTGAAGTAATCATCGCCAATATGCTTGTAGAAAAGAAGATTGAATTCGAGTACGAACGAGAGTTCATTGGCAACAATGGACAAAAACGAATTCCTGATTTCACATTTATTGATGCAGCAGGAGACATTGTCATTTTAGAACACTTGGGAATGATGTCTGTACCCAGCTACAAGGCTGATTGGGAAAAGAAGTTGAGGTTCTACAATGAGAATGGCTACAAGCTGAATGACAACCTTTTCATTACAACGGAAAGTGAAAAGGGGGGTATAGATTCAATTGCCATTGAAGACATCATTGAGCAAATTCAACAGCTGATTTAGACTATTACGCTACCAATGCCACACTTCTTACCACCTGATAGGCCGTTTGACTAACTCGTGGTTCCACGTTTTCATTCATAATCTTGGCGTATTTATCAGGAGCAGTTTCCATGATAGTGTGCACCAAGCGTACTTTCAATTTGTCTCGCATAATGTCTTCATAGACACGCACAGGGTCCTGTGCACGGTTGTTGCGAACAATTTCAATCAGTTCTTCATCCTTAGAGACTACCTCCAAGAACTTGCTTACCACCTCTACTCCAGCATCACCCAAAAGAGCTTTGAAGGCCTGATTGATTTCCGCAATAACCTCCTTAACGGTTTTGGTCTGTTTAACTCGCGCAGCACCAGAACCGCTTCCACCACCAGTTGGTGGGTCTTCCACTTCCCGTTGTTCTACTTCAGGCAAAGCATAATTGATGACATAGACATCTTCCAATTCTTTGCGCAGCGAACTGTAGTCGCCACCAGCCAATTTATTGCTCAGGTAAATAAGGAAGACCTGCGTATTGGTGAGGTCGCCTTTTGGTATGTGGTAAAGCCCGGATATGTAATTGAACAAGCCCAAATAACGGTTCATTAGGGTTCTGAACTCATCACGCTTTTCCTGCGTGAGGTTCTTTTCAAACTTCTCTTTGATGTGATGTACCAACCCAACAATGGCTGGTGTATTACTCTCCTTATTCTCCAAACCAAGTTTGGCAATCTCTTCCAACTCCGCTGCTGTGAACACACCGAACTGAAGCAACTTCTTCCTTATCTCTTCCAGTTGCTTGGGGTCTATACTCTTGTAGCTGACCACATCATTCTGATACTTCTTATAGGCCTTCATTATCGCCTCATAAGAGCCTGAGAAATCCACCACTAAGGTGTCTTTCTTTTCAGGGTGTATGCGATTGAGTCGGCTTAGCGTCTGTACCGCTGTTCGGTCTCTGACCGGCTTATCTAAGAACATGGTATGCAGCAAAGGCTCGCTGAAACCCGTTTGGAACTTATTGGCAACAATAAGGAAGCGGATGGTATCATCTTCTTCAAACAGGTCTTCAATCTTCAATCCTTTCGGATTGATAGCAGCATTCAGGCTGCTTTCCGTGTGGGTAACATCCTCATAAGGAATGCTACCCGAGAAGGCCACTAAGGTCTTGTGTTTCAATCCTCGCTTGGCCAATTCCTCGTCCATAAAGAACTTGTATTTGACAGCCGCCAATCGGCTGCTGGCAACTACCATGGCTTTGGCCTTGCCTGCAATCTTATGTGCGCTTTCGTTTTCGAAGATGGTAACTATGCGGTTGCACTTCTCTTTGATAATGGCGCTATCCTCGTAAGCCTTTTGACGAAGCCCCTGTTTAACCACCATGGGCAGATATTCCTTTTTGGTATCTACCTCCTTGTTCAGTTCATAGAGGGTATTGTAGCTGTAGATGTGCTTGGCAACATCCATGATGTAGCCTTCTTTAATGGCCTGATCCATGGAATAGACATCATGAGGAACCTTGATGCTTTTTCCCTTTTCGTCTTTAGCTGGCTTGCCAAAATTCTGTAGCGTCTTATCACTTGGAGTGGCCGTAAGCGCTATGAAAGCGAGGTTAGGAAACTTCTTCTTCTCAATTTTACTCAGAAGCTTTTCCTGTGCATCTTCGGGTGTCTTCTCTACCCCTTTCTCATCGCTGGTAAAGGTGGATGTAGCTCCTTCATGCAACTTCCCGTCTTGCGAACGGTGCGCCTCATCTATGAGGAAACAAATCTTCTTGTGCGTTTGGTCTGCCAGTTCTTTCAGGTGAGAGAACTTATGAATGGTTGAAACAATCACCTTTTTATTCGCCTCTAAGGCGTGTTTCAAGTCTGAAGTGGTTTCCGCGTAATGCGCCACACCTTCAGTCATGATGGCCTTTTGGAAGTCCTTTGATATTTGGTCGTCCAGATTGATACGGTCGGTAAGTACCACAATGCTATCGAACACGGGTGTATCGCCAACAAAGGCATTGCGCAGGTTCTGTACCATCCAAACAATGGTGCTACTCTTGCCCGAACCTGTGGAATGCTGAATGAGGTATTTGAGGTCGAGTTGTTTCTTTTTGGCGTACTGTTCCTTTACATCCTCCACCACCATGCGCGTGGCGCGTTGCTGGTGATAACGTGGGAACATCCATTTGCCTTTGCCACTCGGATAGAGGTACGTTTCCAAATAATTGAGCAACCGCTCTGGCAACAGAATGTCGTGGTAGAGATAATGGACCGGATATTCCTTTTTGTTCTTGGGCGTTTCATTTACAATGTCCTGATTGAAAGGACGGAAGTCCTTCTCGCTGGGCGGTTTGCTGAACGCAGCCGCCATTTTGGCCTCACTCGTATCGCTTACAATATGCAGGAACGGTTGGCGGAAAATGGGCAGGTCGAGATTACGCGCTATGTATTGCTCAATGGCCTTTTGGAAGGTGCCGCTGGTACCTTCGTTCTTCAACTCTATGGTGGCAATGGCAAAACCATTGACCAATAGCACAATATCCAAGCTTTCGCGCTGGGTATCTGCTCCAAAGTGCCATTGGCGCACAGCGGTATAGCGGTTCTTCTTATAAAGCTCCGCCAAATGTTTATTGGTCTCATTTTCTGGTTTAAAAAAGACCAAGGCAAAATGATACTGACCCACTGCAATACCTTTTTGCAGCACTTGAAACAGCTCTTTCTCACTCAGCTCCTGTCTAAAGGCCTGTTCAAACTGCTTCTGCCAGTGGGCACCATACTCACTCTTCAATTGGCGCAGAGGTTCCTGCTGGGTGGCCTCTAAGAACTCCTCCAGATCTTCAAAGTAGATGCATAACTCCTTGTTGGTGTCTATGCGGCTTTCAAACCGTACGCGGTAGCCACCCTTTACATCCAACTGGTTGCAGAAGTGTTCTTCAAACACTTTCTCATTATCCGGTGTAAGCCCTTGTTTGCCCATGCTATGCCACCTTTACTTTGCCCGTTACCGCATTGTAGATCTCAATCTTGCGGATTTCCTTCAACTGCTCAATCTGACCTTCAATGTTCTTGACCAATTGGTCAATTTTAGACATTCTCGCTTCTAGGTGTTTTACAATCTCAAACTGCTCATCTAAAGGTGGAATGGCTAGCTTAACCTCCTTAAGATAGTTTGAGTAAATCACCTCAATTGTAGTTGCGTTACTGATGTACAAAACCTGCTCTAGGAAAAAACCAGAATGGTTTATCAAAATAGACAAATACGAGTTTGAGCATTCAGAAGGATTAACTTGAATTCTCATCAAACAAGGATGCAAAATTCCACGGCTTGCACCATTAGGAAATACAGCGCATCTTCCAATAGTTCCTCTGGTCGTTATCAGAATGTCTTCAGGAAAAATTTCACAAGACGATAGACTTTCAAATTTGTGCTGATCAATAAATATTTCTCCACTCTCAAAATCACTATCAAGCACACTGCGTTGATTATAGACCTTGAAGCCTTCATCGACATAGTCTTCATAGGTTAAATCACTCCCGAATGGCCCTGTTTTAATCGCTCCTTTGTTTGGTCGTAGTATCTCTTTAATTCTTTTCACCTCCCAATGTTTGGGGATGTCTCCCAACCACTCTACACCAGAGGGTTTGAGCGGAGCTTTGGGGTTAAGGCCTTTGGTAACGGCATTGGTAATTTCTATTTGTCGTATCTCCTTTAGGCGCTCTATCTGCGCCCCTTTATTGGCAATCAGCTGATCTATCTTGGAGGTTTTCTCGTCCAAGTAGTTGGCTATGGCGGTTTGTTCTTCAATGGAAGGAACAGGAAACGTCATTCTTTCGAAGACATTCTGATACAAGTGAAGAATTGTGCTACCAGATTTAGTGTACTCATTATACTGATGGAATACTTCAGAAACCAGTATCCAATACATAAAGTGGGTGTGAAAACTGTAAGTAGTTGGACGTATAAGCATCACACCTGCATTCAGTGTTGCTTTATACGGCATGTCAACTACCCTTGCCACTTTGCCTATCGTTCCGTCCTTAGTAATTAAAAGGTCGCCCTCTTCGAGATGTATATTTTCATCAACCTCATATCGTTCCTCTGAAACATGATAAGCGGTCTCCCAATTTATTTGGCCATTTGCGAAATCAGTTCCTGTAACGCAGTAAGGCCCTTCGTCTATAAATTCATCTGACCTTAAGTTTTGCCAGCCAATTCGGCCCTTCAGGTAAGTATTCTGTTTCAATCTTTTTACCCCCCATGAAGTTGGTATGTGTCCAATCCAATGAACTCCAGAAGGTTTGTATGATGGATAGGCTTTCATAGTTCCAAGCCCAATTCGTTCAATAACTGCTTGTTGCCCACCACGCCATTGTTGGGGTCGCCATTCTCCAAGCTCTTGAACTCGGTTAGTACATCTTCTAACTGACGCAGCGGTTGGTACACGTAAAACTCCTTGGTAAAGGGTATTTCAAAGCCTTCCTTTTCGCTAACGTAGGTCCATTTCTTCTCCACTTCCTTGTTCAACCAAGTGGTGGTATCGTCTTTCCAAGGTATGATCTCGGTATCAGAAACCAACACGGGCACGTTGAGTTCTGTGGTCAGTTTCAGTCGGTTGCCGTCCAACTCCTTCTTAATGGTTATCTCCTTATCGGTGCAGTTGTGCTTTTCCAATAATGGAGCGTTGGCCTTTACTTTATAGGTTGAGGTTGCTGGCGCAGCCTTTTTCTTATCCAGAAGCGCTTTCAATTGATTGCTGTCTGCTACAATAAGTCCGGTTAGCGCATTGGCGGGTATGTTCACCTCTTTCTTCTCATAGCGCGGGTTGCCATCCTCGTCCACCTCTTCCAATAGTATGCTCACCTTGCGGTATTTGAAGTCTTCCAGATCATAGATCTTGCTGTACTCGTTGGGTTTGAACTCCTTGTGCATTTTTACAATGCGCTGCACATCAGTATCATCTATGCGCCTGCGCTTATCGCCCAAACTGCGTTTCATGGGTTTCCAGAAATCCACCGCATTGATGAGTTGTATCTTGCCTTTGCGTTTTTCGGGCTTGTTGTTGCGCACTATCCATATATACGTGGCAATGCCCGTGTTGTAGAACAACTGGGTGGGCAGGGCCACAATGGTTTCGAGCCAATCATTCTCTATGATGTGTTGTCTTATAGTGCTTTCGCCCCCGCCAGCATCGCCACTGAACAGAGGCGAACCATTGTGTACAATAGCAATGGTAGAGCCACCATCTTTCGGCTTCTTCATCTTAGAGACCATGTGCAGGGTAAAGAGCAGCTGCCCGTCTGAAGAACGCGGTTGGCCAATATCAAAGCGGCCATTGCTTGCCGCCATTACCTTCTTTTTGATCTTGCTCCACGATTTGCCGTAAGGTGGATTGGAGATCATATAATCGAACTTCTCAGTGGGAAAACCGTCCTGAAAAAGTGTGTCGCCATGCACAATACGGGCATCTTCACCCTTTATCATCAGGTCTGCCTCGCAAATGGCCCAGGTCTTATCGTTCACCTCCTGTCCGTAAAGCCGCACGTTGGTCTTGTCGTTCACGTTATCCTCAATGAACTCTTTGGTGGCCGAAAGCATACCTCCTGTACCACACGCAGGGTCGTAAATGGTCACCAGCTCTCCATTTTTGAGTTTACGTTCATCAAGGTCGAGCATATTTACCATGAGGTCAATCACCTCTCGCGGGGTGTAGTGTTCTCCTGCCTCGCTGTTGTTCTGCTCCGAAAAACGTCTTACCAGTTCCTCAAAGATGTATCCCATCTTGATATTAGAAACCGTAGTGGGGTTCAGCGGAACATTGGCGAATTCCTCTATCAATGAATAGAGGATGTCGTTGCTATTGAGCTTATCGATGTGCTTACGGATTCCCGAATTCTTAATGACCTCCTGAACACGGTCCTTGTCTTCCTTCTTGGCTTTTCTGCTTGTGAAGCCATTTAGGTAGGCGACAAAATTGGTTTTAATGGCTTTTTCGCCTTCGTCCTTTAACCCTTGCAGCGTGAATTTGGAAGCATTGTAGAACCCGATATTGGTTTCCAACTGGTCTTGAAGGAATTTGGCTTTTGCCTTTGCATTCATTTTATCCAAGCCTGCTGAAAACTTCTTTTCTATATCCTTGGTCTCCTCATCCAATACACACTCCAATCTGCGTATCAACACCATCGGATAAATGATGTCGGGGTATTCCGTTCGTTGAAATACATCCCTCAATACATCATTGGCAATCTTCCAAATGAGGCCAGCCTCCTTCGATACGTCTATGTCTCTTTTCTTTCCCATTTATGAGCGTAATTGAATATCTATTGCCGTGTTACCCGCCTTTATGAAATACTTCATATCCACTTGGCCGAACACGTTGATATTATCATGGCCCGTAAGGTAGCTGTTATTAAGTATGAAATCCGGTTGGCCGAATAGTGATTTCTCCATCGAAGTGTGGTCCACCCGTTCCAGATCAGAACCAAGAATATCTTGGATCTCGTTCACGTGTGGATTCTTCTTAATGGTCTTATAAGGACAAAGAATCCACAGATAATCTCGTGCCCTGCTCATCGCCACGTTGTAGATGTATTCCTTGGTCAGCAACGCATTCTTATGGCCTGTGTAATAGGTTTGATTGGGATTAATAACGAAGATCACGATGTCGCATTCGTCTCCTTGGAATCCATGAACCGTGTCACAGTAAACGGAAATGTTCTTCGAAATGCCGCTTGACACTACGAGTTTACCCACAAGCATTGCCTGCGCTTTATATGGACTGACCACTCCAATCGTGTAGTGTTGGTCGTCACTACTTAAAGTGTCTAGCTTCTTTATCATCTCCGAAGTCAATATTCCTGCGTAAACGTGATATGGACTGTACAGCAATTTTTTAGGCTCGTGAATTGAATATTCCAAGTCAACCGGAATATCAATCATTGAGACCGGGCTGTATAGTGACTTGTGAAATCCCTCGGGTAGTTGAGTTCTTGGGTGTTTCTTTAGGTCACGACCGTTTTTCAATAGTCCCAAGTAGGAAAATGCACCGAAAAGCGTCCCTATTTCCTCAACACTTCTGTACTGAGTGGAAAGGTTTTCGATGGTGTCACATTCTCTTCTAATCTCCTCTTGCTCATCTCTATCAAAGCTGTCGATTTTCAACATCTTATAGATGTTCTCGTCATCAACTTCAAGCTCTTCCAGATTCTTGTCTGAAGTGTCTACGACCGGTGGAATTTGCTTCGGGTCGCCTGCAACGATGAAATCTCCTTTGGGATTCAATGCCAAGAGTGCAAACGTGATGTGCGGTAAGCTTATCATAGAAGACTCATCGAAGATTACCAGGTCCCAGTCGATTCGGCTCTTGTCAAAGAGGTTATAATGGACCCCATGCTCATCGGAAATCTGATAGTATGGAACTCTGTGTACAGTTGATATAACCACATTTGCTGCATCAAGTCGCTGGTGGTCCAAATACGCTTGATAAATCTCGGGGTCTTTGCTCTCAATTTCTGGATCTGTTGCCGTACCTATTCGTACAACATCGATATTCGGGTTGGAATCAATTAGTTTTTTGGCGATTACATCTCCTGCTTTGTTGGTTGGAACCAAGACGAGCGATTTATGCAATGGATTTGCCGATTGTTTCTCAGATAAGAGATTGGTCAACCTTGTTGTTTTTCCTGTTCCAGGAGGCCCATAAATGAAGTGAATGGCCGGTAAAATATCTTGAATGGAGTCGTACGGAGTAATTATGTCTTCGTTGGTGAACGATTTGTAGAGCCGCTCTACTAAGTTTAAACTTGGCGAAAAGCTAATCCGGACATTCACCGCATCTGAAAACAGTGCTCGCAGATCTTTTTTCACTCCACTTGGGCAATACGTAAGTAAGTCTTGTCCTTTTTTAGAAACACCCTCAACCTCAATAGCCTCTTTTTTACCATTTCGGAATGTGAGGCTTAACCGGAAGTCCGTGTAAGCTTCAATATTTACTGGAATCAGGGAGTTAGCTGCTTTCAGAACGAAGTACTTTTCAGATACTCGCCCCTCATACACGTAGTCCTCAATCTTCTGAAAGGAAATAGAGCGTTGTGCTGTGGTGTCGCTCAGCTCCTCAAAAGTCATCAGGTACTCTAAATACCCCACAAACCAATCATACGAGTACCTTTCTTGCTCCTTGATTCCCGCAACGATTTCCTTTCGCTTTTCATCTACACTCTTTTCCTGAATGGCCTCCATAAGTTTCCGCGAATCTTCATCCTGGAACCCGTCAGGCTGCTGAGTCATAATTGTGTTGTAGAAAGTAGTTAGAAGGTCATTTCTAGAATTTATCAAGTCCTGGAGGCTATTACTCAATACGCTTTCCCCTCGTTCTTTCAGCAATTCCAAAAGCTGTTCCAGAGTTTGATTGCTTCGGTAATAGACCTCAGTTATATCATCCTCTTTAAAAACCTCAACTTGGCCGTGTGATACACTTCCGATAAGTTTTCGGTCTTCATCATCTACGCAGTACGCATTGTACTCCAGCTGACTAAGTCTAAAAAGTCTAATGTCGTGCTCGTCTGACCATGTCTTGTAAAACGGCTCATTGTGCTCATCTGCATTTCGCCAATTACTAATTTCATAGTCAATTTGAGCTACCGGAAATACGCTATCTACAAAGCTTTGATATTCTGGATTTGAGACCACCACATCTATCATATTTATCAGAGTATCCCAACTTTCTTCATTACAGGTCAAACCAAAAATCTCTTGGTCTGATTCATTTAAGCGAAAGGGAAGGCCATTAGTTTCACTCCCTATGGAAACAATACCGTTCCCAGCCCAGACAGGAACCCTCACATCATATTCTTCATCAGACTCGAGCAATATGGAAAGCATCCCAGAAATCAATTTGTCCTGGGGCGAATCGTACTTCCAGTGAAATCTTTCGCCCGATTCATTTGTGAATTGCTCAGCGAACCCAACTAGTGTATTGCGCAACAGGGTCGAACTTATGTTTCCAAGCTCAAAATTCTTAGCTGCGCCTTCATCGGAATTTGCCAACCACTCACGTAGATTATAAATAGGGCTTCCAGCCGTGCTGATTCCTAATGCCCCAATGAATCTCTTCTCAGTTTGATTTTTTAACCAATCGGCAATAGGTGCGTCTAGTTGTTCTTCCTCTAGCGCATAACCATCAAGAACAGTAAGTAAAGGGTTAAATCCAAGGACATCTTTCCACCTCTCATCAGGCAGCAACTGTCGAATGGATTTGCTGGTAATTTTCCAAGATTCAAATAAGTGACCGAGTAGCTCCTGCTTATCAGCTTCTGGATTCAGAGTTGAAGGGTTCGCACCACTACAGAACAAAAACCTATGCCCAAGTAAGTTATCCATTGAGGATTCATCTGGACCATTATACAAGGCAGGTTTTCCAACAGGAATGTTCAACAGGGTACTAATTTCAGCATACGCGTCATCTAAGACATATTTAGGGTTGTATAAAGACTGTCTACTGCATTCGGACAGTATCCAGTTGTCCTCCAACCTGAACCACTCACCAGACTTTGCCAATACGTGAAATCCCTTCAGGTCGGAGTCTTTAAAAGCATCTGAGAAACAGACAAGTATGAGTTGGTGGCCATTATGCAGTTTGCCGTCTGAAATCACCTCTCTAAACCTTGTTAATAGCTCATCTGTTATGCCGGACGAGGTTATTCTAAAGAGCTGGTTCACTTCATTTTGTGTCAAACAACCGCGAGAAACAAGTTCGGTTGAATAATCAAGAATCTGTGGAATCAATTCACCATCATCAAGACCCAACAGTTTCGACCGTGATAAAGACACTTCATGATTATCATAATTGAAGGAGACAGAATCACTTGCAGCGTCAATACTTGACAACTGGATACTGGAATCGGAAACATTCTCAATTACGATTTTCTCTCGAACTTGTTCAATGGTCACACTTGCAAGCTCCATTACCCTTCGGAGAAAGGAAAGCTTAGATTCACTTAGGTTCGAGTCTCTCCATTCTGAATCCAGCTTCACGGCTTGAATCCTCTGGAACAATTGCAGGACGGTTTGGCTACTAGACTTTTCTACAACCTGAATCGCTGATGATGTTTGTTGGTCATCTGATGTATCCAACTGTTGAATGATATAGTTGTAAAGTTGGTCTTGCGACAATCCAACCGATTCCTTCAAATCGGCTAATTCAGGGGGAAGTAACCTTAATTCACTATCGTGGTATCGTTCCACGTAAGTAACAACTGAAGAGTCCTCGGTATAGTAATTGCGCACGTCAGAAATGGATAGTTCGTATTGTCCCTCTAGAGTTTTAGCAACTACTATTTGATTCAATAGCTGGCCGTCAGCTATTTTCAAAAACGTGAGTACATCAATGGCATCTTCTAAACCAAGGGTGTAGGTTTGGCGGTCCGAGAGAAGTTCTGGTTCGTCAAAATCGAACGGTAGAAAATTGAAAGGTTCGATGAACGTGTAATCGGGGAGATATAGGTTAAGAGCAGATAGAATCGAGGTTTGAACACGGTTGTATTCGTCTCTTTGAAAATCAGTTAAGGACGAATCACAAAAAATACGTTTGGTTTTTATTATCGACCGATTAAAAACAATTAGTTGATGATTCGACAACAAAAGCCCTTCATCTTCTGCCCTGTCGCTAAGTATATAAAACTCGCGGATTTGGCTCAACGCCAAAGAGGCGCTTGAGGGTTCCATTTGAGCAAGGCCATCAATGATGGCGGGCCAGAACTGGTAGATTACGTTTTCATAGATTAATCGATCTTCAGACAACAAGTATTTGTCTAACTCACTGGAATTGTTCGCAAAACCAAGTTCAAATCGTTCAAGCCATTTGACGGGTGCCTTCCGAAGTATTTGTTTCAGCTTGACGCGATCCCCGTTTTTATTTGCAAACAGACTTAGTTCTCCAAGTTTCTCGATCAATTTATCCTTGACGACATGTTTTCTAAATACATCAAAAATTCTTATCCGCTCTTCGTTGGTTAACTCGTCAGTGTTTGCCTTACTGATAATTTCTATCAACTTGTCGTGGCCTCGCAGTTGACTGTCACTGCTCAGATATGGAGCGTATTTGTCAATGAACGAGAAATCATCAAAATCTAACACCGAAGTATTCAAACCAGACTTCTGTAGCTCAGGCTCTACTTGCTTCAGCTTGTTGAACAAGATGATGTACTTTTTGTCGGGGTCTTCTTGAAGTTCATTGTCACTTAAAAGGGCACCATCACCAAACTCAAAAACCTTGAGGCCTTTAAGGTTTTCTTTAATGTTTTCATTATCGCGGATTACTGCAGCATCATAATAGTCAGATAGCTCTTTTAGTACTGAAGAAACTCTTGCAGGGTCTTCCTCTAACCACTTGTTCACTTCATTGGAAATGTTTTGAGTCCGAAAAACCGTCAACACGTTCATGACCAAGGGGTCGAGTTTAAAATTTGCAGCATGCAAAATCATCGGAGACTCGAGGTTCCAGTAAAACCAGTTTATGGAATTTGCGCCCCAAGCTGCTGCTGGCAACTCAATGGCCGTTTTCTTTATCCTTGGTCGGCCATCTGAAAGGTTGAAATCTTCAGTTTTGAAATCAGAACGAACAGGAACAAGTTTCTTTAATACCCGAGTGATCTCATCAATAAAAGGCCGCTTAACCCAAAGCCGATCTTGATTCTGGCTCTCAGTTGATGTAAGCAATGCCGCATACAGATTGAGGAACTTTCCTTTTTCTCCATTATCATACAAGTTGAGCAACTCTTTTTCGAGCCTTACCGCAATTGAGTTCAACAACCTTTCGTTTATCCCATCCTCACCGACACTACCCTTATGTAAAAAGGTTCTGGAACTAGCCTTATAGAATGCGTTGGAGTGAAGTACGAAGTTGAAATTGTGAACCTCTTCGCTCAGTGGAAAATACAAGTAGAAGTTCGGTGCCCCCCTGAAGTAACTTTCAATTTGGTCATATGGCCTAAAGCCGAACAGGACTTCTATGTCGGACTCCTTTGACATTTGTTGAAGCTGATCAGCCGTCAAATCAGTTTTTTCTCGAACACCGAATCGGATATACAGATACTCTTCCAACTCTCCACTTTTGGTAATGTAAAAGAGCAAATACTCCAAATCAGGCTTTTCAATCGGCTTCTCTCGGTTAAGCTGAACGGTTTTGAGAGAATGTTTTGATTTCAGGTGGTCTTCCGCAGTCTCTTGAAGAATTGCCAAGGAAAATCGAACACCCTCACCAAGGTTTTTGTCAGCGAGATCATTCTCCTTTCCGGCTCCCAGCCTAATGAAAAACACTGACCCTTGTTTGTATAGATCTGGGCTTAGTACATCCTTGTACTTTTTAACCCACCTAACTAGTGCTTCATACTCTGATTTGGAGAATACAGGCTTTTCACTCTCAAGACCGGCAGAGAGAGCAACGCGATCATCCACAAAATCATTTTCTGGTAACGCGGGGAAACAGGTTATAAGAATCTTAAATAACCAAGGATTCAGGTCCTTTATAGTGAATTTAGAGTTGCCATCGTTCTCTATTTCTAAACTGACCGGCTCAGGCAAACTGCCGTTTGCCAATTCCTCTATTTCACCATTGGTCCAACTAAACAAAATTGGCCCAGACGCATTGTCACTGAATAGCTCGTCCAGTCCATTATCTCTGCCAACCAACCTATGAGCCAGCTTAAAGCCAATTCCAAATTTTCCAATGTTTCTGGTATCTGAGGTCTTTGTTGATGAACCAACATTCAGTATCGAGCGAATGCTATCTGAATCAAACATTGCCCCGTTATTCGCAACAAGCACATAGTTGTGTCCATCTTCATCCTTGCCCCAAGCCATCGTAAAGTGATTGGCACCTGCGTCAACAGCATTCTGTAGAAATTCGTAAACAGCTTGGCCATCTTTGGCCATATCCAAAAAACTTTGAAGAAAGTTGCGCATCCCGTCATCAGCAGACCCAATTCCTTCTTTGTCACCATGATAAATGTTGAACCATCCCCATGTTCGGGATTCGCTTTTTTGGTCGTGAAAGCTTCCAATGAAGTGCTCATCATTGAGATTTTGATCAACAGGTCTAATGCTTTTATACAGCGACCGATAGTTCCTTATATTCTTGATTTTCATATGCTGGACTTAGAACCTCCAACGTAGTAAACGTGGCATGAATTGGCAATACGCGTTACACACAAATTTGCCATGTACAGCAATTGATAATTCCGCCCCACTCTGAAAGCTCATCAGCATAAACACCATGAACAGGTCTGTTGTAGAACTGCTCCAGTTTCAATTTCACGTTTTCGTTGGTTTCATCTTTATCTTCGAAAAAGGGAACTAAAATCATGTTTCCTAGTTCCAAGAAGTTGAGATAGATACCCCAGGCGCTGTTCGGTCTTTTTTCGTCTTCCTCATGAGATAAGCAGGGTAAATATTCAATTCGAAATCCTACATCTTTAAGTGTATTCTCAAAGTGGCGAATCCAACGTTCGTACATTTCAAGTTGTGCTATTGAGTCCCCATGTTTCAGTAATTGAAACATATCTGTGGGGTCATTAACAAGTACCGTTTCATCGTCTATAAACCTTACAGTACCATCTGCATGGCCGGTTATGTCGAACGGGTCTGCAGGAACGACAACAAGTCGCTTCAGTTCAAGCTTTTTTTGAATCGTTTCCAGTATCACTGGTTTACCGTTGCGCCATTCAGATGAATTCTCTGAAATGACACGATCTGTGACGATTGCTGTATCGCCACGCATCACAATTCCTCCGCCATCCAAAACAACTTCACAAGTTTCAAATGGGATTCTTTCCTTATCCAATGCTTCAGATAGATTATCTGGAATTGTCTTCTCATACGTTTTCTCACCAATCAAATATGAGGGGGCATATTTGAACAGCACGTGTTTACCCTTAGCACCTTTCACGGGCATGTAATCTCTGCACCAGACATTCGAAATAGGCAATACATTCAAACGGTCTCCGAGAATATTTTGGAGCTGACTGAAAACGGGTTTTCCAAATGAACTGGAAACCAAGCCCTGAGAAACAAAAACTTTCTGCTTACGCATCAACCACCTTCTTTTCCAGTTCCAGAATCAATTTACCTACTGTTCCATCCTCAATAGCTGCACCCCAAGCTCCTTCACAGAACCTGTCATTTCGAGCCAAAGCCGTAAGCAGTCCGATCAAAACATGTTTTGGCTGTCCGTCAAGCTTTGACAGGTCATTGGATTCAAGCAGTTTTCGGCCTTCATCCCAACTGGACCAATCGAAAGGAACGATCAGTTCAAGTTGATAGAGCAGACGCATGATCTTCCTTGCTACATCGCTCATGGAATAGTAGGGGGCCGTGTGAACTCCTGGTTCAAGTCGCCTACCACTTACCCATTGTCCGGAATTTTCTCCCATCGACAATTTCCCAAATTCAAAGAGTTCATCAAGTGCTGTTCTATCAACTTTAGAGAGGGCATTTTCAGCAAGGTTCTTCAGTGAATCTTTCATTTTTCTGTTTTTCAGTGCTTTGGTAAAATCAGGTCAAGTTCAAATAGGTTCAGGTCAATTTGCATGGGTTCATCGTCCGCATTCTGAACCATCGGATTGTACATTCTTAATCTGTATTTGGACAAACTCAGCGGGTGACCGATGAGTGCTTCCAGATCAATTTCCTCTGGACTTCTCATCCTATCAGTCTCTATCAGAAAGACAATGTAGTTAAGTACTTCATCAATGTCTTTGCCATCCTCTGTAAAGAGTTGACCTAGTTGATCAGAAGTACAAAAGACATGTTTCACGGATGAGATTCCATTTTTGGTTTCCAGTCTTACGAGAAGAGTCAATACTTCCGATTCTTGGTCCATTGCGATGCTCTCTACGTGCATCTTGTCTATGAATTGATATTGAGGTTGATATTTCATCTGTGCTGAGTTTTGGTTCACCAGCAAGTACAGCATTGAGTCCGTAATCTATTTACGGAGTCTCACACACGTATGTGATGCGAGCGCGCGTCTTTGATTAGTAGGGGGTGTCGCTTTTTGAAAACCACCTTCTCGAAACATCAAAAACTAATGCAAATCAAAATCACATGAAAGACAGGTCGCTAAATCGAAATCAACTTGCCAAACAACTACTGGAACATGATTCTCCAAGACAAATCATTGAACAACTATTAGAAGAGCTCGATCGGGTACGTTCAGAATTGGGTCAGATGAAGTCCTATCCTCCAGCAATGCCGATCTCAGACCCGAGGCAAAAGCAAATTATTCTCAATGCGGCCATTAAAAAAGCCGCTTTCCAGATGCACAGGGCATTCAACACCTGCCAAGTTCCTAATGCCATCTTAACCACGGTCAATTTTCCAGACGGTGACTATCGGCTGACTTTCCAAAAAATGAATGAAGATTAAACACAGAGCTATAACTGCAAATCCACCTACCATGAAAAAGACGAACACAACAAACTCAAACCAAATCAACAAAAAGAAGAAAGCAATGCGCACCTACCATGTATATGTCATCAGACTTAAAGACAGCGTTATGTCCCATAAGAAATTCCAAAAGGCAAACCCAAAATATCAAGAGGGAAAACCGTGCTATTATGTCGGATGCACAGGAAAGACTCCTGAGATTCGGGCAGAGGAACACCGAACAGGAGCGAGAAACAAGCGCGGACGACTATACAGTCCGATAGCTAAGGAATACTTTGATGGTTTACGACCGAGCAAATACAAGAAATATCGCCCCATGAAAACCATGAAGCAAGCCGAAGCAAAGGAAAAGTGGTTGGCCGAAAAACTGAGACAACAAGGTTACGGGGTTTGGTCACATTGAGCAAAAGATCTCAGCCAGTCCAATATGGGTGAGAAAACCGAAATCCGTATTAATCCGGATAACTATCCATCTTCATTCGGATATATTCGCATTAATGCGGATAAATTCAGTTTACAACTGCGTTTCGAGAATGAAAATACGATAGCCAAAATTTAAAAGTTGGCGAAGATCCAGCCTAAAAAGCCAAAGTTGAATTTAGGCTACCGGTTCTACGAACTAAATAGGATAGATCAGATTAGCTGGTCATCAGGCAAGTGAAGGTCGAAACTGCCGTTGTCATAGACCAGAACACTATCAAAACGTTTGTTTTAGTAAGAAGAGGACGGCCGTTTGGGGGTCTTTTGAAAATACGCCTGCAAATAGAAGTTGAGTGCCCGATGGATAAACCAGGACTGAAATATTCTCAGAGGGCACTTAGTGCAATCAATATTTCATTGGCTTCTCTTTCGGCATGGACCAACTTCTCAGCTTTCTTTTTACGAACCGCAGCCAGCTCGTTATTGTGTCTGGCCTTGCACTTCTCAGTGCAATACTGTCTGTTCTTCCGACCATGGAATTCTATACCACATGAATCGCAGGTGTGTCGGTACGTGCCCATATGTGAATCCCAGTCGATACGCATTTTGTTTTTCTCTATTGCAAATATATATTACTTTTGGGTAATAACACAAATGCATGGTAAAGGACGGTATCCATAATCAGACATTCAGGTCGATGGTCGACCAGGCGATAAGATCTCCTGTAAGCATGCTGGAACTAAAAGCGCGCTTGGAAGAGAAACCCTATCGAGCGGTAGATACCGGTATTCACCCCAAGGTGATGGCTGACTGGAATCGTCATGAGCTGCTGTTGGTAAAGCCTGAGCCGAATAAGATGCACCGATTCTCCATTACCGAATTCGTTTGGGTGAAGCTGATAGAGAAGATGCGTCAATATGGCTTTCCACTAAAGGTCATCAAGGCATTCAAAGAGGACATGGACAGTTCGATCGTTGAGCAGGTGTCATCCGAATTCACAACCTCCTTCTTCTTTGAAAACCTGAAGGGAATGCCCGGTATGGACGACCACGAGAAGCTTAAACGTTACTTGGCTCAAGCTGATCCCAATGAGATGGCGAGGCAGTTCCTGCCTCAGTACGGGCTGGATGGTAATGTGCTCGAATTGTTGGTGGTTTTCTGTCTGTTTCTGAAAACACCGTTTTCCTTTTTCATTGATCATGAGGGTAAGGGTACTTACTTCAGTCCACTCATGCTCAAGGAAGGACTTTATTCTCAGGACGATATCAGCGAACTGTTCACCCAGTCGTTTGTGAGCATCAGTCTTTCGGAAGTGTTATCTGAGGTGTTTTTGCTATCTGATATAGATATTCTACATGGCCAACTGATGGTGCTTTCTGACATGGAAGCCAATGTCTTGGAAGCTCTTCGGGAAGATGACCTTTCATCGGTGATGATCCGATATGACAAGGATAATCAGATGGACCTGATGGAGATCAAGAAGCTTCAGAAGACGGAGCGGGAAGCGAGGCTGATGGACCTCATGCTGAAGGGTGGTTATCAGGATATCACGGTAAAGACCCAGCATGGGAAGGTGGTCTATTGTGAGACCACACGAAAAGTAAAATTGAAATGATGGTACTGAAGATCTCAGACCTATTGGTACAGGTATCTCCCTACTCGAAAAAGAGAGGTGGATGCAGCGTATTGAACAATGCTAACCCTAAAAGAATGCAGAAAATTAGTTGACCCTAAAAACGAAAAGTACACGGATAAGGATTTAGAAATCATGCTCTCCTTTCACAAGGAGTTGGCACGAATAGTAGTTGAAGAAATCAAAAAACAAGATGATGAGAAAGCGAGCAGCACTGATGAGTAGAGTTTCCAGCGATGAACAAGCAAGAGGCTACAGCCTTGATGTACAATCAGAATCGTTAGAAAATCACTGCAATAGGAACGATATCGAAATTGTCTACTCATTCAGAGAAGACCATTCCGCGAAGAGTTTTGATAGACCCGCGTTTAAGAAGTTCTTGGAATGGCTGAAAAAGAACAAAGGTCAAGTCGACTTGCTGCTTTTTACCTCATGGGATAGGTTCTCTCGCAATGCTTATGATGCTTATCGGGTTATTGATGAATTGAAGAAACTGGGAGTTCAGGCCCAGTCCATAGAACAGCCCATTGACTTTTCAATTCCTGAGAACAAGGTGATGCTCGCTGTCTTTTTGGCAATCCCAGAAGTCGACAATGACCGAAGATCAATAAAGATTAAAGGAGGAATGAGGGCTGCTTTAAAAGCTGGGCGGTGGAGTCGAAATGCTCCATTCGGATACAGAAACGCGAGAGATGAGAACAACCGCCCGATCATAGTTCCTGATGATTATGCAGAAGGGATTCGTTTTGCTTTCGAACAGGTAGCTCGTGGCTGTCCTCAATCTGAAGTAGTAGAAGAGCTCAAAAAGCGAGGTACGCCAATCAGCAAGAGCCAGCTTTCGTATCTACTCAGAAATCCGATGTACATGGGTAAACTGGAAGTTCCACCGTTGGATGATGAACCGTATCAAATCATTGAAGCGCAACACGAGGGTATCGTGGATGAGCAACTATTCTATCAAGTCCAGCACGAGTTGAGTCAGAATTCAACCAAGAAGCGCGTGAGCACCAAAATCTCTGACGAACTTCTTGCCCTGAGAGGAATCTTGAAGTGCTCTAATTGCGGAAGCACTATGACCGGAAGTCGATCTCGGGGCCGAGCCGGGACCAGGTATGCATATTATCACTGTAATCATTGCGGTAAAGAGCGATATCGTTCGGAGAAGGTCAACCAAACCATTTCAGAAATCCTAAACAGCTTTGAATTCACAAAAGATGAAAGCATCATCCAAAATGAAGTGATCAAATACTTATTAAACGGTTCCGTTGTTGAAAGGCAGAAAAAGGTTGACAGTCTAAAAGACACGGTTGCCAAGCAAGAAGAACGAATAGAACGATTGCAGGATAACCTTGCAGATGGAATCGTTTCATCAGAGGACTTCATTCAAATGAAGGCACGGTTTCAGAAAATCCGGTCTCAGGCTGAGGCCGAACTGAAAACACTGCATGGTGATTCATCTGAAAAGGAAGATGTCATTCGAAGGGCAGTTTCAATGCTCTCCGAACTTGGAACTACCTTTTCAGTAGCTTCGGGAACGACCAAAATCAGCTTGCTTGGTTCGATTTTCCCAGAAATGCTTGAATTTGACGGAAATCAATGTCGAACCAAAAAATTGAACGAAGCCCTTGCTCTGTGTCTCAGTATTGACAAGGGTTCCAGAAGTTTTGGGAAAAGAAAAATCCACAAAAAATTGGATGTTTCCTATTTAGTAGCCTCGACAGGAATCGAACCTGTATCAAAAGTTTAGGAAACTTCTATTCTATCCATTGAACTACGAGGCCAGTGCAAGACTGCACGTCAAAAATAGTAGCTTCTAACTTACAGATGTTCCATTCGGAACGGTAGATTCCGGAAGCGTGAAGGACAACTTTCCATCAGGACTTTCAGCCATCAGGATCATGCCTTGGCTGGTGATGCCTTTGATGTCGCGCGGTGCGAGATTAGCAAGTAGACATACTTGTTTGCCGATGATTTCTTCTGGAGAATAGAACTCTGCGATGCCCGAAACAACCGTGCGTTCATCCATGCCCGTGTCCACTTTAAGTTTGAGCAGTTTTTTGGTCTTGGCAACCTTTTCGGCTTCCAGAATTGTGGCTATTCGGATGTCAAGTTTTTGGAAAACATCGAAGGTGGTTTCCGGTTTGGCTGGCTCTAATTCAATTGGCTTCGCGGCTGCTGCGGCTTCCTTCAGCTTATTCACCTGCTTTTCCACTTCTTCATCTTCAAACTTGGTGAAAAGCAGTTGGGCTGGATTCAATTGATGTCCGGAAGCAATTGTGTTTTCGGTATTCCAAGATGCTTGAGGAACGTTCAGCATCTGCGCCAATTTAGCTGAAGTATTCGGCAGGAAAGGAGCAATCACATTCTTCAAATGCTCCGCAATAACCAACGAAGTAGCGATGACTTTCTTGGCTGCTGTCTCATCCGTTTTGATGGTCTTCCACGGTTCGTTGTCGGCCAAGTATTTGTTGCCGATCCGAGCCACATTCATGGCTTCGCTCAACGCCTGACGGAAATTGAACTTGTCCAGGTTCTCGGAAACCTTTCCGTAGTGGGTTTTCACCTCATCCAAAACCGAGTGGTCGAAGTCGGAAGTGGGAACTTTCCCTTCGAAATACTTGTGTGTGAGCACCACGGCACGGTTCACGAAGTTGCCCAGAATGGCCACCAGCTCGTTATTGTTCCGCGCTTGAAAGTCTGCCCACGTGAACTCGCTGTCCTTGTTTTCTGGGAGAATAGATGTGATACAATATCGCAGCGCATCAATTCTATCAGGATATTCCTCCAAATATTCATGTAACCAAACCGCCCAGTTGCGCGAAGTGGAAAGCTTCTGTCCTTCCAAGTTCAGGAATTCGTTGGCCGGAACATTCTCTGGCAGGATGAATTCTCCATGAGCTTTCAGCAGAATAGGGAAAATGATGCAATGGAAAACGATGTTGTCCTTGCCGATGAAATGCACCAGTCTGGTCTCCTCATCCTTCCAATAATCCTCCCAATTCTTACCATTATCGATTGCCCATTGCTTGGTGGCGCTGATGTAACCGATGGGCGCATCCAACCAAACGTAAAGGACTTTCCCTTCAGCACCTTCAACTGGGACACGCACGCCCCAATCAAGGTCGCGGGTCATGGCACGTGGTTGCAAGCCGCCATCGATCCACGAATTGCATTGCCCAACCACGTGGTTTTTCCACTCTTTCGGGTTGTGATGCTGCTTGCCATCCAACGTTCCTTGGTTGATCCATTCCTTTAACCACTGTTCATGGTTTTGCATGGGCAAGTACCAATGCTTGGTGGTTTTCAGGATTGGTTGGCTGCCGCTTAGGGTCGATTTCGGGTCGATAAGATCCGTTGGGCTCAATGCGCTACCGCAGCTTTCGCACTGATCGCCATAGGCATTCTCATTTCCACATTTCGGGCAAGTACCGGTGATGTATCTGTCGGCCAGAAATTGGTTTGCTTCCGCATCAAAGTACTGTTCACTTTCCTGAACGGTGAAAGCATCTTTTTCCAACAGCTCCAAGAAGTAGTTGGAAGCCGTTTCGTGATGCAATTCTGATGAAGTTCTGTGGTAGATGTCGAAATCGATTCCGAAATCGGCAAAGGATTTTCTGATGATCGCATCATAGCGGTCCACCACCTCCTGCGGTGTAATACCTTCCTTTTTCGCTTTGATGGTGATGGCCGCTCCGTGCTCATCCGAACCGCAGACAAACAACACGTCTTTGCCTTTCAATCGCAGATATCGGACGTATATGTCGGATGGCAGGTAAGCGCCCGCCAAATGACCCAAGTGAATCGGGCCATTGGCATACGGCAATGCGGCAGTGATGAGATGTCGTTTGTATGCGCTCAAAGCTTGTTAATTTGGCCTGCGAAGATAGCAATCGCCAGAAGCATGATCGAACCACCATTTCTTAAACCTGGAAGCACCATTGGCATTGTAGCCACTGCACGAAAACTGACGTGGGAGGAAGTTGAACCGACCATCGGTGTGCTGGCTGACGCTGGGTTCACCGTGCGAACAGGACAGCGCATGTTCGGGGCGCAAGACCAGTTTTCGGGAAGTGATGAAGACCGCGCAGCCGATATGCAGCGCATGTTGGACGACCCCGAAATCAATGCCATACTTTGTGCTCGTGGTGGTTACGGAACGGTTCGCATTATTGACAAACTCGATTTTTCGGAGTTTGCGAAGCACCCGAAATGGCTGTGTGGTTTTAGCGATATCACGGTCCTGCACGCTCACATCAACCAGAATTTCGGGGTTGCTACATTGCATAGTTCCATGCCGTTGAGCATGAAAGATTTACCTGAAGACCACCCACAATACGCAACACTTCTTAATTCATTGAAAGGTGAATTGCCGACTTATGATTTCGATGCGCATTCGCTGAATCGAAAAGGGGAAATGGAAGGCGAAATTGTTGGAGGGAATCTATCTGTGCTCTATTCCATTCTAGGTTCAAAATCGGATATCGATACAGATGGAAAGATTCTTTTTCTGGAGGATCTGGATGAGTATCTCTACCACATCGATCGCATGATGATGAACGTGAAGCGTAACGGGAAACTCGACAATCTGAAAGGCTTGATCATTGGTGGAATGAGCGACATGAACGATAACGCCATTCCGTTTGGGAAAACGGCCGAAGAGATCATTCGCGAAGCGGTGGATGAATATGATTATCCGGTCTGTTTCAATTTCCCCGCAGGGCATGTTGACGATAATCGGGCACTTATTCTAGGCAAAAAAGCCGCTGCCCGAATCACGGACAGCGGCTCTCAGTTCCAATACATGTCTTGAACTAGCGCTCCATCTTTTCGTATCCTTCCGGGATATCGAACATAACAGCGGCCAATTTCTTTTGCTCAATCTTGTCTACTTGCAAGAAGCCTTTTTTCTCGCGAAGCAAGGTGTTCTCCTCTGCCATTACGGGAAGTTTGTTCCCTAGGCCATCCAAGTTGAGGTAATAGGTTGAGAAATTGTCTTTTCGCTTCAGAATCTCCAACAGCTTTGGGAAGAATGCATAATCGCCTTCGGTAACCCAATACATGATCTCTCTGTCAGCAGCAGCATTCTTTACCCTGTATTGCTTGCAATTCTTGCCATGGATGGAACGCTGCAAAGAACCTTCCTTCACTTCCACTCCCTCTGCTTTGGTAGCTCCGTCTTTGCTTGGTCGCTTCATCCAAAGATTCCGCTCATGACTAAGCGCAAACATGTCGCCATTATCAAGATTCACCAACAAGGTGGCTACTTTCTTATCACTTCCTTCAACCATCTCATCAATGCGGACCATGTTTCCCTTTACATGGTAAGCGTACTGGGTCACATCCATCATATTCGACTTGGTGAAGTAGATGGAACCTTCAAATCCCTGGGCTCCTGCAAAAAGCGAGCTGAGCATCAAGAGAGCAACTGCGGTTAATTTTTGAATTCGCATGGGTAACTTTCGTTTGTTGTGTGTCGCTGTACGTGAATGTTGTTGAAAAAGTTTCCTTTACCTTGAATTATCCACGATTTCTATGGCAGACCATAACAAACTTGGAGTTCGGGGAGAACAGCTTGCCGAAGAACATCTGAAGAAGAAAGGCTACTCCATTCTTGACCTGAATTGGCGTAGCGGCAAGAACGAGCTGGACATTGTGGCCCGAATTGCCGATACCGCGGTTTTTGTGGAAGTGAAAACGCGGTCAACAGCATTTTTCGGAGACCCTATCGATGCCGTTTCCATCGGCAAACAACGAAGGATCATTCAAGCCGCTAACGATTATCTGGAACAGCACGAGCTTGACCTCGAAGCCCGCTTTGACGTGATATCAATTGTCGATTCAGGAAACGAACTGACGCTTGACCATGTGGAAGACGCATTCTATCCTCTGGCCTGATATATCTTTACGCCATGAGAGAAAAGGGGAAAAGACCTTTCAGAAAGAAAGAAGACGGTGACCGCGAGAGTCCAAGGTCGGGAGATAAACGTCCTGCGGGAAGAAATACCAAGCCTTTAGGAGGAAAGGGCAAAAAGAGGCCAGCGGAAGCGGAGGAAAAGAAACCTCCACGCTTGAATCAATACATTGCCCGGGCTGGGGTGTGCTCAAGACGCGAGGCAGATGAACTTATAGCCTCTGGAAAGGTGAAAGTGAACGGACGCGTTGTACGCGAGATGGGAATGCGCGTTCATCGAGATGATAAAGTGGAATATGAAGGCAATGTTCTGCGAGGAGAGACACTTAGATATGTCCTGCTCAACAAACCAAAAGGTTTTATTGTCAATGTTAAGGACGAGAAGGGTCGTAAGACGGTGATGGACCTTGTGAAAAATGCCTGCGCTGAGCGGCTTTACCCGGTTGGAAGACTGGAGCGCGACACAACCGGCCTGCTTCTGTTTACCAATGATGGCGATCTGGCGCGCCAACTTACCAACCCTGCTACCAAGGTTAAGCAGATCTACCACGTTTACCTTGATAAACCCATGCTAGAGGCAGATATAGAGACCCTGATGGGCGGAATTGAGCTGGATGGGGACAAGGTGAAGCCGGATGTAGTTAACTATGTCCAAGAGGTGGAAGACGGAACACAGTTAGGTGCGCAGTTCCATTCTGGAAGAAACACGTTTGTGCGTGGCATGTTCGAGCATTTCGGGTACAAGGTGGAGAAGTTGGACCGTGCACTTTATGCCAACCTCACCAAGAAAGACATTCCGAGAGGTAAATGGCGGTTCCTGAAAGACAAGGAGATTGCCCTGCTCAAGGTCATGGTTGGGAAGACCAAGAAAAAAGCTTAATCGTCCTTTTTCTTTTCCACTTCGGGTAGCGGAATCATGGCGCGTTTGTCTTTGCCAGACCGCTTGCCGATGCTCCCTCCCCAAAGCCCCATTTCCGGTTCTCGGTGCTTTCTCTTACCCGCATTGGGCGAAGTAGTGCTGGCAAATGGCGTGTACTCGGTTCTGGCTTCTTTGTTCCGCTTGCTCTTTGAGCTGAATTCGCTCTTCTGCTTTTTGCTGCTGTTGAACCGTCTTTCTGTTGCTTTCACCGAAAACTGAGAATCTATATTGATGCGCTTGTTGTGTTGCCGTTTGGTTGCGAACTCGTCCTTATCGTGAAAACGACTACGCTTGCTACTGCGGTACGCAAACTCATCAAAGTCCTTGTAGCGGTTGCTTCGCTTGCTTCGTGTGGCAAATTCATCATAGCTTCTGAAACGGCCTTTTTTCTTGCTTCGCGAAGCAAACTCGTCCTTATCGAAGAAACTTCCACCACCGCGTTTCTTGGTAGCAAACTCGTCATAATCTCGGAACAGACTGTTGCGAGAAGTCTTTCTATTGAACTCAGAATACTCTTTGACCTTGCCTGTTTTCTTGCTTCGGAATGCAAATGGGTCTTTATTCGAAAAGTTCGACTTTCCATTCTTTTTGACAGTGAAAAAACTTCCCATCTGGGCTTTCTTTTTCCCTTTTCTAACGGCTTTACTGAAGCCCGCCAACTTGTCTTTCTTGTTAACGTTTACCTGAGTTAACCCCATAGCCGGACAGGCAATCTGAGAAAAGCCATTTCCTGCGCTGAGCAGGCTAAGAATCGATATGATTGCAAGAATTCGCAACAAAACCGTAAAACACAGCAAGTTAACCCTTCTCCAGCAATCGGTTGATCCCTTAACTTTAGAAAGGGGAAATGTCAACATCATGGGAAAAAGTCTACTCGCAGTCGCGCTTACTACGGTTTTATTTGGCCAATTGTTCGGTCAGTCTATCAATTCGGTAACGGTTTCACCTACCGATCCAACCACGTTGGATGAGGTGAGTTTGGTTATAACTGGAGACCGTTGGTCGTCTGATGTGTTCATCAGTTCCATCACCACTTCGCAAAGCAATAATACATGGACGGTTGATATAGAATTCATGGCCGGTGGAATTGGTTTGCCCGTGCTGGTTCCGTTTGATACCGTTGTTTCTTTAGGCACCATGGCTGCCGGAAACTACGATTGCCAAGTGAATGGCATTTCTAATGCAACCGTGCAAGATTTTGAAGGCGCCATTTGGGCGGTAACCGAACCTTTGGTGGGAATCGGTTCTCCACGTTCGGAAGAATTGAAATTCAACTGCTCACCTAATCCGATCGTCAATGAGGCTATGCTTAACCTATCAATCCCAAAGTCCGAATCGGTTGTGCTTAAGGTTTATGATGTTCTTGGGCAGGAAGTGGCCAAGGTGATCGAAGCGCGCTTGGATGCTGGTGTGCATCGGTACAAATACTTTGCTTCTGGTCTTAACCCTGGAAAGTATTACTTCCATTTGGTGGTTGGTGATAAAACGATGATTCAGCCGGTACTTCGCAAATGATCAAGGCATTTCACCAAGAATCTCCAGTATTTCAATTACCTGCATCCGTTCTGTGTAATTCTCATTGAAGTGTGATGCGTAGATGGTGCCGTCTGTGGCAATGATGTAAGTTGCCGGCACAGGTAACGCACTGTCCTTGTTTCCGCTTGCTTTATTGATATTGATTCCTCCCAAACCATAGATGAATCGTTTCCAACCGCTGAGTTTGAACGTGACATGGTATTTATCCATGATGCGGTGGTTCTCATCATAAATGATGCTGAATGTGGCACCGCTTTTCTTCATTGTCTGTTCGATCTTCTCCCCTTTTTCTGGTGTAACGGCAATAACAGAAGCACCAGCATCCAAGATCATCTGCAATGAATCCTGCACCTGACTCATGTGCCTGTTGCAATGTGGGCACCATTGGCCTCGGTAGAACATGACAATTACGGGTCCTTTCTTCAGCCTGTCTCTCAACGAAACCCGATTGTCAAACTGATCCAAAGCCAGAAAATCGGGAGCTTTATCGCCAATGTAAAGCGGTTCGGGCTGTTGTGCCGCAGCCTGGAATGAGGCTGAAAAAAGTAGAATGAGAAATTTGAAACACTTCATTCGTTAGGAACGAACTTTTCACCGCATTTATGACAGAAGCGTGCATTTTCGAAGTGCTCAGTCTCTCCACAGCGCGGACAAGTTATACCTGTACCCTCATCACTGGCCCTGGCAATCTCAACACTTACTATACCTGTTGGCACCGCAATAATGCTGTAACCGAGAATCATGATCAGCGCAGCTAGAAACTGCCCAACGGTTGTGCCAGGAGCAATATCGCCATACCCCACAGTGGTGAGCGTTACAATGGCCCAATAAATGCTCCGCGGAATGCTGTCAAAACCGTTTTCGCCACCTTCTACCATGTACATCAACGTACCAAGAATAACGGCCAGCGTTACAACAGACGTAAGGAAAACGAATATCTTCTCCTTGCTTGCATTCATGGCCGTTACCAGCATCTGTGCCCCTTTCAAGTAGCGTACCAGCTTCAATATTCGGAACACCCGCAGTAACCGAATGGCGCGGATAACCAACAAGAATTGAGACCCTACAACTATCAAGCTCAAATACGTTGGGATGATTGCGAGAAGATCGATCACGCCCAGAAAACTGAACGCGTATTCCTTCGGCTTTTCTGACGCCCACAACCGCAAAGCATATTCAATGGTAAAGAATATGGTAAATGCCCATTCTATGATGTAGAGAGCGGCTCCGTGTTGTTCTCTGAATGCCGGGATGCTTTCGAACATGATGGCAACCAGACTGAGCAGAATGGCCCAAAGAAGCACTACATCAAATGTTTTACCCCAACGGGTTTCCACACCGAAGATCACCTCTTCTACAATGAGTTTGAGGTGCTTTAGCGAAAGTCGCTTTCGGAATGCCTGAGGGTCTTCCTGCAGAATTCGTTGCAACAGTTTATGGCTGATATTTTTGAATGGCCCAAATGGCATTTCAGCTAAAGATAAACGGTCAGCGAAGTTTTGCAGCCTGATTGGCCGCTTTGATCTCCAAGTTCAGTAGTTTGTAGTCAGGTTTACCGTTCTGGTTTACGATATGATCGGTCATTACTATGGCCCGCCTGATCTTGATCTCTGAGCTCTTCACGTTATCCACCCAATAGATTAACGTGCGTTGCATGCCTTTGGTAAAACTGTGGAAAATGCGGTCTGCATCCGGGTTCTGATCCAGCACTTCGCGCAGTTCCTCGCTCATATCCATGCCGTATTCAGAATTGTCTTTTTCCAATTCCACATTGATGGTCTCGCCACGCACCAGACCGAGTTTTTTGCACCTTTCTCTATTGAGCATGATGCGGTAGCCTCCCGTACCATCTCCATGGATGGCACAATGGTACTTCACCTCACCATTCACCTTGCACACAACGCGCCTGTTGTTGCCGTCAATGAATTGCTGGGCAATCTCAGCCTCCACAGGAAAGAACCAGTGGTAGATGTCTGAGTTATCATCTTTATTCAGTTTCGACTGAAATTTCATTGTTCGGTCTGACTCAGGTAAGTGACGGAGAATTTCAGGTCGTCAACTTGCACGTTTAGCCCGTTAGGATTCCAAATGTAGCAACCCACCTCAAAGCGTTCTGGCAGGTTTCCGGCAAGCACAAATGACTGGGAAAGTTTCATCCAACCCTCCTCATCCGGTTCTGATGCCTTGGTTGCATCTGTGCTCAGGTAATGGTACCCACTTACATCCGAGACCAAGAACAAGCGGTTTTCATCAATTGGAACATCCGATCTTATCCAAGCCTCCAGTTTAAAGCTCATAACGCTGTCTAGAGAAGATCTTTTGAGTTGACTCCTCAACGTAACGTACTCGTGTTGCGAGTCGGCAACAGCACATTTGGAACTATTGCGGCCTTCGTCTGCAATAAGAAATTCGTTGCTGGGATTTTCAAAGTCCTCAACAGCAATTACGGATTCCACAATTGCTTTTCTGATCGGCTTTTCAACCTTCTGAAATACGTTCACGCTGTATGGGTTTCCGCCCAGAACAGTAAACGGTTGGTCTGGTTTGAAAGACCTGATCTCTTTCAGATACGGATGTCGGATCAACGAATCGAGCGGGGTTCGGCCTTCATTTGGACCAAAGTGTGCATCCCAAACAATTACATCACCCACGGCAAGTTGGTTCACCTGGTCAGGCCTCAAGGGACTCTTATTGATCGGACTGTCAATATTCAACTCGCCATTGGCGTAATAAGCAAAAACGGGGTTGTAATAGTGCACTTTTCCAGTAACACCTCGCTCAACCAGCCATCCACAAGACCGCCTCATTGCTATTTGAGATTGCTCTGGTTCTGACGGAAGTTGGGTCAAGGCATAGGTTTCAACAGCAGCCACAATAACCAACACCAGCGAAATTCCTGCTTGAATAGGAGCTTTCTTCAGTGGAGCAAAGTCCAAACTCTGTTTAACCGCATAGGCAGCCACCAATGCTATGGCTGGAGCAATACAGGCCATTACCCGAATTAATCCTAAGGAGCCACTCATGCCTTTCCACCAAATGAAAGAATGAGCCAAAAAGAACATGAGCGCAAAAACGAAAGCAGCTAGAATGGCGATCTCTTGAGGGGAGAGCCTTACCTGTTCAAGCAGTTTTTTGGTTGTAGATGCCATCAACCAGGCCGCACCCACCACAAACAGAATGGATATTGGAATTCCAAACAAAACGCGATAATGCGAAAGATAATGGAAGAGGCTTCCGCTACCGTAAATGTCTGCTGACTCTGAACCGTAAGGGAATGACGTTAAAATCCAATCGATATTGCCAGAACTGAACCAACCTATGAGGGTAAACGTCAGTGTTCCAAACCCCAACCACGGTAGTTTTTTCGGCTTTTTGAGTAGAATGAGGACGATGATCGCCACTAGCATCAGAGCCATTCCTTCTTGCCTCACAAATGGAGAGAACCCAGCAACAACGGCAGCCCAGCCCAGTCGGTTTTTCGAAACTGAAAGGACAAACAAGCTTAAAAAAAGCGCGAACAGTGGTTCGGTCATTGAAGAGGTCAGAAGCACCAAATACTGTGGTATCAGCATCAGTAACACCGCAGGCAACCAGGCAATTCGTCCAAATGTTTCTTCAACGGATCTGAACAGGACGTAGGCTGTCAATATTCCGGTAATTCCACTGAAAATACGCATGCCCAGTAGTCCAAACTGAGCGAAGGGTGCGCTCAGAAGCGTGAAAATGGGTTTGTTCCACTGATCTAGAAACAGCATAGGATGGGTTGGTGCATCGTGCGAGATCATCCAATGACAAACCGCATCTGCGCCCCCTTCAATGCCTTGGGTACTGTAAACCAACAGCAGGAGAAGCTGGCACTGTAGAAAGAAGAACCATTTCAGGAGGTTGTCTGTCATTGCACATCAGTGCTTTCTCCAAAAATAAGGAGTGAATAGGATCAGCACCGTAAAGAGTTCCAGACGCCCAATGAGCATGAGAATAGATAGAAACCATTTGGCTCCCGATGAAAGCCATGCGAAGTTGTCGGTTGGGCCAACATGCCCAATTCCCGGACCAACGTTTCCTAATGATGTTGCCACAGCTCCTAAGGCCGTATCGAAATCAACACCCAGCGTTGTCATGATAATGGAGCCAATGGCGAAAATGAGAATGTACATCATGATGAAGGCCACCACGTTGTAAGTAATGGACTGATCAATAGCACGTTTGTTCAACCGTACCGGAATAATGGCAGATGGATGAAGTTGCCTTTTCAGTTCGAGGAAACTGTTTTTGAAAAGGATGATGTGCCTTACCACCTTAACGCCACCTGCGGTTGAGCCTGCAGAACCTCCGATGAACAATAGCATGAAGAAAACGATGGTCAGGAATGGTGTCCAACCTGTGTAATCTGCAGATACGAATCCTGTTGTTGTAATGAGCGAAATGACCTGAAACAACGAATCACGGAAAGCTTTCTCCAAGCCATCATCCATTACACTGGCAACGATAATGGTCGATATTACAGTTACCAAAGCAACTACACCAGCATAGTATCTGAACTCCTCGTTTTGGAAAAGCTTTTTCACTTGCCCAATAAGTCCGAAATAAGTGAGCGTAAAGCTGGTTCCTGCCAAGAACATGAATACAATGATGATGTATTGAATGGCCGGAGAAAACTCTGCCGCGCTGCTATTGTACGTTGAAAAACCTCCTGTGGCCATAGTTGTAAGCGCGTGGTTCAACGCATCGTACCAACTCATACCTGCCACTTTCAGCAGCAACAATTCTGCTACGGTCAGCCCAACGTAAACAAGCCAAAGCCGCTTGGCGGTGTCTCTGATCTTGGGCGCCAATTTATCGGGTTTCAATCCTGGCGATTCTGCCACAAAAAGCTGCATGCCGCCAATGCCCAGCACAGGTAGAATGGCCACCGCCAGAACAATGATTCCCATACCTCCGATCCATTGCGTCATGCTGCGCCAAAGCAGAATATCGCGCGGAATTACATCCAGATCTTTGATGATGGAAGCACCCGTTGTGGTGTAGCCCGACATGGTTTCGAAAAACGCATCAGTAAAGCTGACAACACTGCCACTCATAATGTAGGGCAGTGTGCCCGAGAGTGCCATAACCACCCAACCGAGTGTTACAATGAGAAATCCTTCTCGCTTGCGGATGTTCGGTTTTTCTTGAGAACGGGTCAGCGCCCAAAGCATCATTCCCAATCCACCGGTAGCTGTGGTTGAAAACCCCATGGAAACCACATCGTCAATATTGAAATAAAGAGAAGCAGGAATACAAAGTGCCATGAACAGCGCATTGAAACCAAGTAATAGTCCCAACACGTGAATTATCACACGGAAGTTGATGTTCATCTAGAAGTAGCTTTCTACTTTATGAATACACGTTGGACGTGCCACCACCACCACGTGGTCCATGGGTTCAAAAACAAATTCTCCGTTCGGAGTGTAACTTCTTCCATGCCTTATCACACCGCCCACAATGGCAGATTTCGGGAAATTTATGCCCTTCAGCACTTTACCGACCACGGGTGAAGTTTCCTTCACCTCAAACTCCACCACCTCCGCGTCTACACCATGCAGACTGGTCAGCGATACGACTTCTCCCTTCCTGACGTGACGGAAAATGAAGTTGGCCGCAATCAGTTTCTTGTTGATCATGGTGTCTACACCAATTGCCTGAGAAAGGTGGATGTAATCCATGTTCTCTACCAGCGCAATGGTTTTTCTTACGCCATGGTTCTTGGCCACAAGGCATGAGATAATGTTGGTTTCGGAGTTATCTGCTACCGCGATGAATGCATCCATCTGGTCGATTCCCTCTTCCTCCAAAAGCTCCACGTCACTACCGTCTCCGTTTATGACCAACGTGCCTTGAAGTTGATCGGCCAATTCAAAACAGCGTTCTTTGTCCGCCTCAATCAGTTTAACGTTGAATTTGAGGCTCAACTTTTTGGCCGTGTGATATCCGACCTCATTACCGCCCAAGATCATCACATTCTTAATGCGCTTCCGCTCCTTTCCGCTCAGCTCCAAAATGTGGTGCATGGCATCTTGCTGCGCGATGAAATAAACGTGGTCTCCCACATGGAAATGCACATCGCCACGCGGAATAATGGTTTCATTCTTGCGCAGAATGGCTACGGTAAGAAAGTTGTTGTCGGGGTTGAGATATGCCGCTTCCGAAACGGTTTTTCCAGCCAATGGGCTTTCCTCCTCAATGGAAATTCCAGCCAGATTCAAGAGTCCTCTATCGAATTCAAACGAATCTGTAAAAGCCACTTCCTTCAGCAAGCGCTTTATTTCTCGCGCTGCCAATGTTTCGGTACTGATTATCTCATCAATACCCAATTTCTCCAGGTCGAACTTCTCTCTCCTCAGAAGGAATTCCGTATTCCTAACCCGTGCTACGGTTCTTTCAGCGCCCAGATGCTTTGCAATGATGCACGTTGAAATGTTGGCCTCTTCCGAGCTGGTGGCCGCGATTACCAGATTGGCCTTGGAAACATTGGCCTCATCAAGTACGGTGTACGAAATGGAGTTTCCCTTAATGGTAGCAATGTCGAGGTGCTCGGCTGCATACTTCAGTTTATCTCCGTCAGTGTCGATAAGAGTTATGTCCTGATCTTCCTGAACTAGGAGCTTTGCCAAGTGAAACCCAACATCTCCTGCTCCTGCAATTATTATCCTCATGATATAAAACTGATGCAAAAGTATGCTTGTGCATTCAATTGGGCTATTTTGCAGGATACAAAAACGCAATTGGTGAACAATGGATTTTGATGTTGTTGTTGTTGGGGCCGGACTTTCAGGTATCGGAGCGGCCTATCATTTGCAGAAATCGTGTCCAGATAGGACGTTTACCGTGCTTGAAGGAAGAGATTCGATAGGCGGAACGTGGGACCTTTTCAAGTATCCTGGAATCCGCTCCGATTCTGACATGTACACGTTTGGATTCCCGTTTCATCCTTGGAAAGACCCGAAAGCAATTGCAGATGGTCCGGCCATTATGGAATATCTGAATGATACCGTGGAGACTTTCGGATTGGGAAAGTACATGCAGTTCGGAAAGCGAGTTACCGCTGCCAACTGGTCTTCTGACGAGAAAAAATGGATGTTGACCATCACCGATTCGAAAACAGGAGAAACGCAGACATTGACCTGCAATTTCTTGTACATGTGCAGCGGATATTACAAGTATGAGAACGGATACAAGCCAGATTTCCCGAATGAGCAAGCTTTTGAGGGTATCACCATTCATCCACAGAAATGGGATGAAAGTTTGGATTATGCGGACAAGAAGATCGTTATCATTGGCAGTGGCGCAACGGCTGTAACCTTGCTTCCGATCTTGGCGGAAACGGCCGAATCTGTTACAATGCTCCAGCGGTCTCCAACGTATATGTCGAGTGTGCCAAGTGAGGATGTCGTAGCCAACTTCTTCAAAAAGTATTTGCCAAAGCAATTGGCGCATACGCTATCGCGATGGAAGAACATTTTCTTCCAGCTTGGTGTGTACAATTTCAGTAGAAAGTGGCCCGATAAAATGAAGAATTTCCTCATTGGCCAGATTCAAAAAACGTTGAAAGACCAGTACGACCCGAAAGATTGGACGCCCAAGTACAACCCGTGGGATCAGCGGTTGTGCGCGGTTCCAAGTGCCGACCTTTTCAAAGCAATTAAAAAAGGCAAGGCGCACGTAGTAACCGACACCATCAAACAGTTTGTGAAAGATGGAATCGAACTTAATTCGGGAAATAAACTGGAAGCCGACATCATCATCACCGCAACCGGATTACAGGTACAACTCTTTGGTGGAATGCGGGTAACAGTTGATGGAAATCCGCTCGATTTCTCTAAATCGCCAGCATTCAAAGGCGTGATGATGAGCGACATTCCAAACTTTGCTTTCTCTGTTGGTTACACCAATGCTTCTTGGACCCTGAAGAGCGACCTCAACTGCATTTACGTGACCAAGGTTCTGAATTACCTGAAATCGAATAATCTTCAGGTCTGCACGCCAAAATTCGACCATGAGAACATGGAGAAAGCAGACCTGCTCGATTTCGATGCTGGTTACATCATGCGGGCCAAACACCTTTTACCACAACAAGGAACATCTGGACCTTGGAAAGTGCACCAGAACTACATCAAAGACCTTTTTGCTCTGAAATATTCGGGCGTGAAGGACAAGGAGTTGGAGTATGCGTGAAAAACGGAATCAAGTGAAAAAAGTGTTGAAAAGTGATGTCGAATTTTGACAAAAAGACACGAGAAAAATTAGCTGAGAAAAAAGCTACACATACATTTGTAATGGAAACAAAAAAAGAGTGGGGATGAGGTTTGGAAGCTCATCATCGATAATTCCTTCAGACACCTTTATGGGTTGGAATCATAAAGGTCCGCACACCTAGGGAACTATCACCCACTCCGACCTCAAAGTTTGCCATAATAGTTATAGGGGTCAACCACAAACTATCAACACTTATCCCGCCTTTTTAACAACGGATGATTAAGTGCAACGTTAATAAAATCTGAAAACCTCTGAATCCCTTGTTATGACTGGGATATACGGATGTTGGAAGCTCGTCAATGACATAAAATGGTTGCATTTTTTGACCCAAATGTTACGCGAAAACTGTCTGCTCAGCACACTAATCGATTAGACACGAACACCTGTCGAATGTTGAGTACTAGTTATCGCGTTGTATAACAGCTTGGTCGATCTAAGAATGAAAATGACTAAGTTCAAACTCCCCTGTCGGCTAATCGTCAACTTCTGAAGATTATCTTCGAGCCCAATGAAATTTCCTGGATCCATCCATTCTAAATTGCCAAAGGTTGGCACCACCATATTTACCGTGATGAGCGGTTTGGCCCGCGAAACAGGTGCTGTTAATCTCTCACAGGGATTTCCTGATTTTTCCATTCCCGAAAGGCTGGTTGAACTGACCCATTCGTACATGAGGAAGGGGCTGAATCAGTATTCGCCCATGCAAGGCGCGCCCATTCTGCGTGAGCGGTTGGCCGAAAAAGTGGAAGAACTCTACTCGGCAAAGTACGACCCTGAAACGGAGATCAACATCACAGCTGGAGCCACGCAGGCCATTTACACGGCCATTTCGGCCTTTGTGAAGGAAGGTGATGAGGTCATCATTTTCGAACCCGCGTACGATTGCTACGATCCCGCCATTGAAATTCATGGTGGAAAGACCATGTACGTGCAGATGAACTTGTCGGGTGAGTTGATTGATTGGGAAAAAGTGAAGAAGTTGATCAATCAGCGTACACGGATGATCATCATCAACACGCCACACAATCCGTCTGGCCGCGTGATGAATGCAGCCGATATGCTCAAACTCCAGAAGCTGACCGATGGAACCGACATCATCATCCTCAGCGATGAGGTGTACGAACACATCATTTTTGATGGCATGGAACATCAGAGCGTGGCACGTTTCCCCAAGTTGGCAGAACGCTCCATTGTGGTGAGTTCATTCGGCAAAACCTACCACAACACGGGTTGGAAGATCGGGCATGTTTTAGCTCCGAAAGAACTGATGAAAGAGTTCCGAAAAGTGCATCAGTTCAATGTTTTTTCCGTAAACACGCCTGCGCAATATGCCTTGGCAGATTTCCTTTTGGAGAAAGAACATTATCTCGAATTAGGCGCATTCTATGAGGAAAAGCGCAACACGTTTTTGAAGCTGTTGGAAGGTTCCAATTTCAAGGTTCAGCCATCTGAAGGAACGTATTTCCAATTGTTGGATTATTCGAAGATCTCTGACGAAAAAGACACCGATTACGCAGTACGATTGACCAAGGAAGTGGGCGTAGCGTCCATTCCCGTTTCTGTGTTCTACCACGAGAAAAACGAAGATCGATTCTTACGTTTCTGCTTCGCGAAAGAAGATGAAACACTGGAGAAAGCAGCCGAAAAACTCATGAAGTTGTAAACATGGATTTAGCCACAGAAGCACAGAAAACACTGAACGCCAGAAATTTTCTCTGTGAAAATCTGTGTCTCTGTGGCGATAAAATGTCCAGCGAATGAATGATCTGCGCGTAACCATCTGTCAGCAACCGCTGGTTTGGGAAGACAAAGCCGCGAACCTCAAATTCTGGGAAGAGAAACTTCGACCTCTGAAAGGACAGACGGACCTGATTGTGCTTCCTGAGATGTTCACCACGGGCTTCACTATGAACGTTCGTCAGTTAGCTGAGCCAATGGATGGCCCAACGGTGGCTTGGCTTCGCAACCTATCAACTGAGTTGGGCGCAACCATCACTGGCAGCGCCATCATCCGTGAAGAATGCACCACAGGAGGTTCGGGAGGCAAATTTTATAACCGCATGCTTTGGGCCAATCCCGACCGCAGTTTTACGTGGTACGACAAGCGGCATCGTTTCAGCTTTGCTGAGGAAGACAAGTTCTTCACGGCAGGGAAACAGCGCATTCTGATCGATGGTCCGAACGGTTGGCGCGTCATGCCGCAAGTGTGTTACGATCTTCGGTTTCCCGTATTCAGTAGAAACATGAAAACCGATCGATATGATTTGCTGATCTATGTGGCCAATTGGCCAGCTGCGCGTTCTTCCGCTTGGAGAAGTCTGCTCGTAGCTCGTGCACACGAGAACCAATGTTACGTAGTTGGGGTCAATCGCGTTGGCACAGACGGAAAAGGAATTGAATATGATGGAAGCTCATTGGTGGTGAGCCCAAAGGGGGAGATTCTTTGCTCGTTCAAAGAAGGAGAAGCAGCCATTGAAACTGTATCGCTTTCCAGGGCCGAATTGGATGATTTCCGCGCCAAGTTCCGTCCGTTGGATGATGCCGATGAATTTGAATTGAAGCTGTAATGCGCGAATTCGAAAAAAACTTTGCGATGGCGCTGTCCATCATTTTCCAGCCCATTTTCGTGCCGCTGTACTCGTTGATTCTCATTTTCAACGCCAACACCTACATCACTTATGCGGTGCACGATCAGGTCAAACTTTTCATCTACGGCATAACGGTAATGAACACCATCATTCTGCCAATGGGCGTGTTCTACTACTTCTACAGAGCCAAACTTATCGACTCGCTGCACATGCACACCGCACGGGAGCGGTCGCTTCCGTTCTTGACCATTGTGGTGTTTCAAATGAGCACCTTTTACGTGTTCCGTCAGGCGCCCATGCCAAGCCTTTTCGCCAATCTTGTGCTCGGAGCGGCTGTATCTGTTGCTATGGCATTCATCATCAATCTCAAATGGAAAGTGAGCATCCATATGCTGGGCATGGGAGGTATTGTCGGTATCATTATCGGTATCATTCTGAAGTATCAGGTAGATGCTGTACCGCTGGTGATGGCGCTGACCGTACTTAGTGGATTGGTCGGCTACTCGCGTTTGCAATTGGACGCCCATACACCGCTCCAGGTTTATGCAGGTTTTGTCCTCGGAACGCTGATTTTGACTGGGTCGGTGGTGATACCGTAGACTACTCCTCGACCTTCGTTTTTGACTTCCGATTATCCATTTCGGACTCTGTTTCCTTCTTCTCGGCTACAATCAGGGAATTTAGAACCTCTGCCGAAAGCTTATAAAAGTTGCCTCCAATAATGTAATTGAGTCTACTTTCTGTTCCAGGGAATTGCTCTGAAGCCAAACCACCACTGATTTGCTTCCCATCCTTACCCATAATGGTATAATGAATTGCCACCAAACGTCTCGGGTCGATGAAAGCGGTCTCAGGGTCTGAAAGGTCCATTTTCACATCCATCTGGTTGATGAACAGGAATTTGTTGATGCCATAGTTTGTGTAAAACTGGTTGAGCACATCGAAACTTTTGAGCTGAGCGCTCATGTACCGTTCTACAACTTGGCGCTCGGCAACCACTTGGCCGTTTCTGATTCCAACTTCCTTTTGGGGTTCTGGCTGCTTCTTTTCCTTCTTCACTTTCCCTTTTTCGTCCACTTCTTCTTTAACCGGAACGGGAACATACTTGTAGCCAAGAACCGCGTAAATGTTGATCAGATCCTGGTCCGTAATGCTGTCCGTATTGAGAAACGTGGCCGTTTCCATACTGTCTTTCAAAGCAGCTTTCAGGCTGAGTTGAATTTCATTCCGAAGGCGATTGTAAATCTCATTTGCGCTCATCTGATTTTCCGTGGTCAGATCACGCATTATGTCGCAGTAGAACAGTTTTTCCTCAAACGGAATGATCAGGATTTTCGACTCTTCTTTCGCGCCTTCAGCGTAAACTTCTTGGTCGGTTTTCGTCACCTTCTCATCTCCGAACATGTCTGTTTGTGCTTGCGCGATGAACGGAATCAGAAGGAAAAGAAAAGCAAGAGGTCTCGTCATTTGAGGAAGAACTTGTAGATGTCGTTTCCGTTGGCAAACAACAGCAAGGCCAGCAATAGCACCATCCCGATCATCTGCGCTATCTCCAACACTTTCTCGTTTGGAGTCCGACCAGTAACCATTTCATACAGCAGGAAAACTACGTGTCCACCATCCAAGGCTGGAATGGGTAGGATGTTCATCACCGCTAAAAGGATGCTTAGAAAAGCTGTAATGTTCCAGAAGTGGTGCCAATCCCACGTAGTGGTAAAAATGCTACCGATGGTCAAGAAACCACCCAGACTCTCGTAACCTTTGTTCTTTGGCGAGAAGAGCAATTTCAGCTGCTTCACGTAGTTGATCAACGTATTATACGCTTTTTCAATTCCCTTCGGGAAGCTTTCGAAGAAGCCGTATTTGATCTCTTCCAACTCGAAGAACTCGGCCATATTTCCTTTCGGGTACACGCCCAACAAACCACTTTCAGGAACCGAAACCGCGATGGAAATCGGTTCCCCGTTGCGTTCCAGATTCACATTCACTTCTTGCCCTTTGAACTCCTGCAAGGCGGATTTGAATGCATCGAAATAGACAATGCTGCTATCATTCAACCCAATGATCTTATCGTCCTTTTGAAATCCGGCTTCCTCGGCCACTGATTCCTTCGCAAATCGATCCACATAGAAAGGAATGCGCACGGAAACGAATCCGGGAGCTTGCATCAGTTTGCTGATCATCCCATCTGGAATATTCACGTCCACCTGCTGTCCGTTACGCTCAACTTGGATGGTCTTTACCTCATTGAGAATGATCTCAACTGGCACCTTGGAGAAATTCTCTACATATTGGCCATCAAGCGTTAGAATCTTATCTCCATCCTGAAGTCCCATTTCCAGTGCCAAGCTGTCGCAGGTAATCCCGTACGTCACATTCTTGGTTGGCAGGTATGTTTCCCCGTAAACAAAGAGCACCATCCAATAGATCAGCGCGGCCAAGATCACGTTCACGGTTACACCGCCAACCATCACAATCAATCGTTGCCAAGCCGGCTTCGAGCGGAATTCCCAATCTTCAGCAGGCTTTTTCATCTGCTCCTTGTCCATGCTCTCATCGATCATACCCGAAATTTTCACGTATCCGCCCAACGGCACAATTCCAATTCCGTATTCGGTATCGCCTATTTTTTTCTTGATGAGACTGGAAGGCCAATCGAAGAAGAGGTAGAATTTCTCCACGCGCATCCCGAACAGTTTTGCAGGCAGGAAATGCCCGAACTCGTGCAGAATGATGAGGATGGAAAGACTCAGTAGGAACTGAGATGCTTGAATTAGGATTTCCATTTATTCAATTAAAAATTAGGAATTAGCAATTATGAATTGAGGCAGAAACTTGGCTGTTGACGTCACCCTGAACTTGTTTCAGGGTCTTGTGATTAACCTGCGAAGATGCTGAAACGAGTTCAGCACGGGCAGCCATTACTAATTCCTCATTCATAATTCATAATTAGTTGCGAAGCAACTATGCGAGTTTCCGCATCTGTTGCCACATAGTCGTCATAGTTAGGTTTTTTTATGAAAGACACGCGCTGCATCGATTGTTCGATGATGTCTGACATTTCGAGGAAGCCGATGCGGTCTTTCAGGAACGCGTCAACGGCAATTTCATTGGCCGCGTTGAGAATGCACGGCTGATTTCCGCCTTGGTGCAGCGCCTCGAACGCCAATGCCAAGTTGCGGAAGGTTTCAGTGTCAGCCTGCTCAAATGTGAGCTGCGGGTAATTCAAGAAATTGAAACGGGGAAAGTCCGATTTCAATCGGTTCGGATAGCCGAGCGCGAACTGGATTGGAAGCTTCATATCAGGCAAGCCCATCTGCGCCTTCATGCTGCCATCCTCAAACTGAACAATGCTGTGGATGATGCTCTGCGGATGCACGATCACATCAATTTGCTCGTTCTTCAATCCAAAAAGCCATTTTGCTTCGATCACTTCCAAGCCTTTGTTCATCATCGAAGCGCTGTCGATGGTGATCTTGGCGCCCATGTCCCAGTTCGGGTGTTTGAGTGCCTGAGCTTTGGTCACGGCTGCCAACTGTTCGCGTTTCTGTCCGCGGAACGGACCGCCTGAAGCGGTCAGATAGATCTTCTCAATCGGATTGTGGAATTCGCCTACCAAACATTGGAAAATGGCCGAATGCTCGCTATCCACAGGATAGATGTTCACGCCTTTTTTCTGTGCGAGGTCGGTCACAATTTCGCCGGCCACCACAAGCGTTTCCTTGTTTGCTAACGCGATGTGTTTTCCAGCCTCAATTGCTGCTAATGTTGGCCGTAATCCAGCGTAACCGACCAACGCAGTGAGCACAATATCGATGTCTTCCATCTGTACCACTTGCGCCAAACTGTCTGCGCCAGCGTAAACCTTGATGCCTTCATCGAACAGCGCATCCTGCACCTTCTTGAATTGGCTTTCATCTCCAATTACAACGCAATTCGGTTTGAATTTGAGAGCCTGCTCTATTAGAAGGTCAGCACTTGAGTTTGCGGTCAGTACCTCCAGAACAAACACATCGGGATTTGCCTCCAAAACCTCCAACGCCTGCGTTCCGATGGAACCCGTTGACCCGAGAATGGCGATGTGCCTTTTATCTGTGTTTTTGTCACTCATGCGGGAAGCCGCAAAAGTACCTCAATTGGCACGATGGGCAAGACTTAGAAATTGCACCACTTCACCATTTCCGTTCCGTGGTTTTCCGCATCGATCTTTACAAACATGCATCCACGTAGTGAAGAAGGAAGTTCTATGGTTGAACTGTTAGTTGAAATGGTGGTCAACAATCGCATGGAAACATCAAAAACCTGAACAGAAGAAACCTTTGTTTCTGGTTTTAACAGGAGTTGATTTCCAGCCAAACGAACCCAGTTTTCAGGTTCAGTTTCATCAATAGAGATGGTTCCGCCTGCTGCGCAATCTGGGATGCTGAAGTCCTCAACCGTGTTCAGGGCCGTGCAGTTATCGCACATCACATCCTTCAAAAAACACGTGGCTTTTTTGAGCAGCGGCTGAACGTAGTACGTGCAATGGTTCAGTTCCTGACGGGTGTGTCGTTGGGTGCAAACACCATTCTGGTTTAGTCGCGCCTGAATGGAATTGGAGCCCGCGGCCCAATAGAAAGCAGCACAACCCAAGCAGTTGATGACGGGAGCCGTGCCGTAATTCACCACACAATCGGGGTCGTTATGGAAACTGATCACAGGTATCTGATGTCCGTCCATCACATCCACATGCGTTACCGCACCGCAATGGTTCACCACGCCTTTGATAGAATATGTATCTGTGAGACTGTTGCCTGCCGTATCGAGCAGCCCGACATTCGAAACACAGGTCGGGCACCAAGCGTCAGCTTCGGATTGATCCCAGAAAACCGAACTCAAAGAAGCAATGGACCCTGCGCTTTCACCCAGCACAAAAATGAAAGCCGTGTCAATCCCGAAATCAGTGGCGTTGTGAACCAAATGCCTTAACGCTGCGCGATGGTCCTGAACCGCCCGATACGTGGCCACCCGGAGTTTGGGCGCTTCGCCCTGACAAATGATGCACGGGTCGGTGGCCAACGAGCAATTCCAGCCCAAACGGTAAGAGATCGTGGCGGTAACAAATCCGCGTCTTGCCATTTCCATGCAGTAATATGCCATTCCTTCCCTTGTTCCAGCAGCAAACGAACCGCCATGCGTCATCACGATCAACGGGCGTTTTTCCAGTGGGTCGATGTTCGGATCAGGTTGGTAGATGTCCATCCGCAAACTGTCCATCTGCGTTCCTGGCCAGCGCATGGACGTGGCGTAATGCACACCCGTGGTTATTTGAATATCGGTGCTATCGAACAGCGCATCCTGCGAATAGCGGTCGGCAAGGCAATGAACCGATTGAGCTCTTGAAAAGAGAGATAGAAAAAGGAGAAAAGGAAAAATGAAAAATGGGCTTCGCATTACCCAAAGTTAGGGTTTGATGCATCAAGCCTAAACCTCTCAGTTCGCCTTCACAATCCGCTGGTACTCTTTCGAGCCTTCACGAAGTGTTCTTTTCTGCGTTTCGAAATCGACTTCGTACAACCCGAAACGCTCGTCATAGCCAAGGTCCCATTCAAAGTTGTCCATTAGCGACCAATAGTGATAACCGCGCACATCGTAGCCGTCTTTTATGGCTTTGGAAACGGCATACAGGTACTTTTTAATGAACTCGCCACGGATGTCGTCATCCGCATCGGCTACGCCATTTTCGGTAATGATGATGGGTTGATTAAGAACGGAAATCTCTTTGATGGCTCGGTAAAATCCTTCGGGGTACATGGTGTAATCCATGTCGGTTGGAGTTTCATCTGGATACATGCGGGTTTTCAATGCTTCGTCCAAGTTCAGTGAGAAATCCATGGCGTTGTGACTGTAGTAATTCAGTCCTACAAAATCCAACGAATAGGGCGCGTTCGGAATCTCTGCTTCCAGATCGACCAACGTTGGAAAACGGAACTTGTAAACACCTTTGGTAAACGTGCTGATGAACGACCCGTTGAAGCCTTTATTTACCGTTCTCGATAGCAATCGGTCGAATAGGTTCCAATCGTTCATCGGGTCTATCTGATGCATGTTCTTTACAATGCCCACGTGCACTCGGTCTCCGCCCTCCATGGACTTGATGCGTTCGTAAACTTTGACATGCGCCAAGTACATGTTCTTGAGCACCTCGGCCGCCAATTCGGGGTCTTGTTTTCCTGGCGGGAAGTGGCCATCGAAATAGGCTGCGATGACAAAAACGGCCGGTTCGTTCAGTGTGCACCAATAGTTTACACGGCTTCCCAAGGCAATGAAAACCTCAGAAGCAAATCGGAGAAAATGTTCAATGTTCTCTTCTTTTTCGAAGGCGCCCATTTCTTCAAACCACATCGGGTGGCAGAAATGATGCAGCGTTATCATGGGTTCAATTCCTGCCGCTAGCAGGCTATCGCACATGGCAATGTAATGCGACATGACCGCGTGATTGACAACGCCCGGCTCTGGCATGATCTTACTCCACGAGACGGAGAACCGGTAGCTCTTCACTCCCAAATCCTGCATGAGTTTGATGTCTTCAGGATAGCGGTTCCAATGGTCGCAGGCAATGCCGCACTTCTCTCCTCGCGCTATACGCGGATTTCTGTTTTCATCTACCTGGTTTTCCCAATCAGCCCAATTGTTGGAGGTATGGTAACCTTCTACCTGATGCGCAGCAGAAGAAACTCCCCAAATGAAGTTTTCTGGGAACGAAATGTCGTTCAGATCGATCTCGTCCCAATCCCAATGCTCCACCTGTTCGGTATAGTTGAGGTAAGCGGTTGGGATGAGATAAATGAGTGCGAGAACAGCAAGGAATTGAATGACTCTCTTGTACATGGCAGTGGTTGAGTTGAATCAAATGTATGGTTTTGGAAGAACGTTTAAATTCGGCCTACCAACCCTAGAACATGAAACACCTTTTACTGGCAACGCTGATTGCTGCTTTTGGATTGAATGCCTTGGCACAACAAACGGGCGATTATACCATCACCATTGCTACCACCGACCCGCTGTTGAGTGGCGACAGTCTCGATATTTATTTCCACGTTCCGAACACGTACACTAGCAGTATTCCAAGCAAGATGATACTTGGTTTTCATGGCTTGGGGAACCCAAACAACAGTGACCAAATAAGGAACTACTTATCGCCCTTGGGCGATAGTTTGAATGCCGTTGTGGTTTGTCCAGACCCGTATTTGCAAGACCAACCGCGCAGCGAAATTGTGCTTAATTTGGCGTATGATAGTGTGATGACGTGGTTCAACATCGACACGAATCAGATATATATTACGGGTTATTCTGCAGGAAGCGATGTAGCTGCGCAGTACGTTTTCGGGGAGCCAACCCATAGAATGAAAGGGTTCATTTGGCATTCGCCTGGGTTCTTTTCTTCACCCGATCTGAGCAACCCGCAGGAAATTCCACCAGTTTGCCTTTGCAGCGGAACGGTAGACTTCGTTTCTATTGTTCAGGCCAATATTCTGAATGGCAGTATGAGCAATGCCGGCTTTCCGTATCTGTACAATCAGATTCCGGGGGTTGACCACACCATGGAATACCCAGCTTTTACGCAAGAAATGATGGAGTGCATCAACTTTATTGATGCCAACAGTTCTGGTCTTGGAGTTTCTGAATGGACTGGAAGCAGGGTTTCAATGTATCCGAATCCATTAACCGAAAACCAAGAATTGGTGTTGATCGGCTTGGAAGGAGATTTGAACATTTCGGTGCTCGATGCAAGCGGAAAGATGGTTTGGAGTAAGCGGTTAAAGAATGTCGCCAATCGAATCACGATTTCAGATTTCAGGAATGGATTGGCCGTTGGTCTATACACTGTTTCAATCTTATCTGAGTCGGGAAGTTTGACCAAGAGACTGGTCGTCAGATAAGCTGATCAGCCACTTTCCTATCATTCGCTAAGCGCGGTAGTTTGAACTGTCCTCCGAGTTTTCCTTGTGAGCGTGCGTAATTGATGAACGCGTCTTCGGCCACTTCAGTGATTACCGCTGGACGAAGAATATGTCCAGTAATGAGGTCTTTGTAATAGATGTTCTGCTCCTGCATTTCGCGGTCGATGGTGGCAGCGAATTGCCCCATGTTCTCTGGCCGCTTCGCGAAGCTGATGAACCACTCGTGATAGGGTAAACCTTCTTTCGGATTGACCTGAGGAGCCACATGAAAATCGATGACCTCACCACCATTTTCCGTAACTGCTTTGTTAAGCGCAGCTTCTACCTCTTTGGCAATTACATGTTCGCCAAAGGCGGAGGTGTAATGCTTCACGCGTCCTGAGACAATTACACGATACGGTTCTTTGCTCACGAACTGCACCATGTCGCCAATGTTGTAGCCCCAAAGCCCAGCATTGTTACTGACAATGAGCGCGTAGTTCTTGCCCAATTCCACTTCGCCAATGGTCAGTCGGGTAGGGTTTTCGTTGTGAATTTCATCCGCAGGAACAAACTCATAGAAAATGCCAGCATTGAGAATAAGCAGCATGCCCTTTTCGCTCTGCTTATCCTGATAAGCGAAGAAGCCCTCTGAAGCAGGGAACAGTTCTATGCTGTCAATCTTCTTGCCGATGCTCGCCTCCATTTTGGCGCGATACGGTTCAAAATTCACTCCACCATAAACGAATAGCGAGAAATCAGGAAAGACGTCTTTTACAGCTTTTCCCGTTCGTAACTGGATCTTATCGAAATACATCTGCACCCAGCTCGGAATGCCCGAAATGAGCGTCATCCGTTCTTTCAGCGTTTCATTCACAATCGCATCGACCTTGGTTTCCCAATCGTCAATGCAATTGGTCTCATAACTCGGCATTTGATTGGTGCGCAGATAACCGGGCACAAAATGGTTGCTGATGCCCGAAAGTCGCCCAACGTGTATTCCGTTCTTCTTTTCCAACTCAGGCGAACCTGAAAGGAAGATCAGTTTGCCGTCCAAAAACTGAGAATTACCTGTTTCATGGATGTAGCTGAGCAGCGCGTTCTTGGCTCCGTTCAGATGGTTCGGAATGCTATCGCGCGTGATGGGAATGTACTTGGCACCTGAGGTTGTGCCGCTGGTTTTTGCCAAGTAAAGCGGCTTGCCCGGCCAAAGCACGTTTTCTTCTCCGTTTGCTGTCCGTTCGAAGTAAGGTTTCAGCTCCTCGTAATCCCTGATAGGCACTCTTGCCTTGAA
>JACJZQ010000010.1 GCA_020635495.1 Flavobacteriales bacterium
AGTTAGGGCAAAGGAGTTGCTTGGTTGTCACAGCAAGCTTCGTGTTAGGGCAAAGTAGTTGCTTGATTGCAACAGCAAGCTTCGTGTTAGGGTAAAGGAGTTGCTCGGTGGCACCATTGTTACTGGAGAAGGCTGGACCGTAAAACGGTTGAAGTGATGGGAAAGAGGAAATCCTAAAGAGGAAATTCGAAACACGAAATCTGAAATTCGAAACTGGTCTACTAGTTAACTGATTCACTGATTCACTAATCAACTTATCTCTTATCTCTTGTCTCTCGTCCCTTGTCTCTCGTCTCCTTCGGCTTGCTCACCGAAGCTGACCTCAGCTTTTGAAAAGATAGGTTCCGCCTAGTTGCGGTTCTGGTGGCCGGTTATGTGCGCTTTCAGGTTGCTGAACGTCTCAAACGGCTGAGAACGGCTGGCCCAGTTAAGCGCAAAGGTTGGAATGAAACCGCCCGGATCGACCTTATTGTACAGCATGATCTCTGTACTGTCTGTACCCGCCTGTTGTACCAGCGAGTACTCGGCTGCGAAGATGCTGATGCGTACCGCATCATCATTTAAAGGAATATGCTCGGGTGCCACCTGCATGCTGATGGTGTAACCTTCAGGAGTTCTGGTGGTGGTTACTTTCACGATGAGGTCGCGGTTTTTGACCAGCGGCATATCCATGAACTGGTAGTAGTAGAAGGTGGAATCGTTGGGGCGGTCAAGTACTTCGGTGCGTTCGCAGTACGGAATCCAACTGGGGTAGGAGGCAATGTCTTGCAGCCTTTCCAGCACCATGTCGGGGCTTCCTGCAACCTTCATTACCGACCGCGTTGGTTTGAGGCCGTTCTCATCCGGTTTACCTATGTAGGTGGTTATCTGGTCCTTGTCTTTGGTCAGTGTCCATGGGCCGCTCAGATCGGAGAGCAGCGTGAGGGAAAGGAGCAGGGCAAGGGGTCGGATCATCTACCTAAGATTCAATGGCCTCGGCAGCAAAATCGTAATTCAGATAATCGGTAACCGTGTTGTAAAGCGTATCGCGCTCTATCGGATGGCGACCCACTTCTTTGATGAGGCCCACCAGTTCTTCGGTGCTCAGCGCAGGGTTCTGGTCTTCGGCCCCGGCCATGCTGTAGATCTTGGTGCTATCGTCTATGGTTCCGTCAATGTCGTCCACGCCAAAGGCCAAACTCATCTGCGCGGTCTGGCGGCCTATCATGGGCCAGTAGGCTTTCACATGCCCGAAATTGTCCATGTAAATACGACCGATGGCATAATTGCGGAGGTCTTCAATGGTGCTGACCTCAGGGATGTGACTCATCTGGTTATCGCCATTGCGGAACTTGAGCGGAATGAAGGTGTTGAAGCCGCCCGTTTCGTCTTGCAGGTTTCGCAGACGGTTCATGTGGTCTACGCGATGCTCGAATCTTTCCACGTGGCCATACAGCATGGTGGCGTTGCTGGGCATGCCCAATTGATGCGCGGTGCGATGCATCTCCAACCACTGTTCTGAGGTACACTTATCGTTGCATATCTCCGCACGGATCTCTTCATCAAAGATCTCGGCACCACCGCCAGGTAACGAATCCTGCCCGTGGTCTTTGAGTATCTGTAATCCTTCGCGATAGCTGACCTTGGCCTTGCGGCACATGTATTCCAACTCCACGGCCGTAAATGCCTTTACGTGGATGTCTGGCCGTATCTCCTTCACTTTTTTTATCAGCGATGCGAAATAATGCAAGCCCATTTTAGGGTGTACCCCGCCAACAATATGAACCTCGGTTATCGGCTTGCCTTCGTAATTCCTGACAATTTCCAGAATCTCAGCTTCGGAAAGTTCCCAGCCCTCGTTCTTCTGTTTCAGTAGGCGAGAGTAGGAGCAGAACTTGCAATCGAACACGCAGATGTTGGTCGGCTCCACATGGAAATTGCGGTTGAAGAACACCTTGTCGCCATGGCGTTTCTCCTTAATGTGGTTGGCCAACGAACCGAGATAACCCAGTTCGCCTTTTTCGTACAGAAAAACACCTTCATCAAAAGAGATGCGTTCGCCATCCAGCACTTTCTGCGCAATGGTTTTGAACTTGGTGTCCAGCGTACTCGAAAGAATGTGTTCTAAGCCGTTCGTGTTCATTACTTCACAATATTGATTCTGCGGGTTACCACTTCGTTTTCTGACCGTAATTCAAGAACATACGAGCCTGTTTTTAGTTCGGAAACATCGAGCTGAACGGCTGCAAATCCCAATCGGATGTTGGATTCTGACAGTACCATTTTTCCTGATAGGTCAAAGATCCGAGCATCTGTCAGAAGACCATCTTTTTGGTCTGATTGAATGTTGATCACGTCAGAAGCCGGGTTCGGATAAACGTTCAACGAAGCTTCCAGAATGTGCTCTTCAACTCCTACTGGACATTGATTGAGCGCGTTGGAGTTCTGCAAACTTGCCCGTGGTCCGTTCAAAGCGGCACGCATACGGTCTTTCTGTCCGTTGGTGAAAAAGAACAGGCACACATCATTGCCATAATCCATGTAGTTGTTGAACATGTCGCTGTTCGAACCATTGCCACAAGATGGATGCGGGTAAGTGGCATCGCAACCATAATTAGGCTCCATTTGTTTGGGCGTGTCAGCAACGGCATCGTCTGCATTGCAGTTGGAGTTGTCGGCAACAGGTCCCCACAGGTGATCGAGGTTCAAGTAATGGCCGATCTCGTGCGTGGCGGTTCTTCCCATATCATAGGATGGAGATGAGCTGTCGAAACCAAAATAGGCATAGCCGATAACTACGCCATCAAGCAACGGATTGATGCCCGGTTGATACGCATAACCCAACAATCCCGAACCGATATTGCACACCCAGATGTTGAGATAGTCTGAAGAAGGCCAAGGGTCGTGTCCGCCAAGAGAGGTCACTTTCACATCATCAGAACCGAACCAGTTGGCAACATCGGTTTCGGTTCTGGTAATTCCGTTGGTGGCGTAGCCATCCGGGTTGCATGTGGCCAATTGGAATTGGATCTCGCAATCTGCCACACGGTTGGTCCAAATGGTTGGCACTCCGCCAATGTCTGAATTGGTGCCGCGATAATCTTGGTTCAGAATATCGATTTGAGACTGGATCTGGGCATCTGAAATGTTCTGAATGCTGGTCTTGTAAACCACATGCACCACCACTGGAATAATGATAACTGCACGCTCCGCATCTTGGTTGTTCTCTATCCACCTTGCGGTGAATTCTTCTATCTGCTGTCGGGTGGTGACAAGGTTCGGGTCTGCCTCCAACTGCTCCGCCATCTTTCTGGATGTGGCGCAATGCTCATCATGCTGATGCTGGGCAAATGCGCTGAACCCGAATGTGAAAACGAGAAAAGCTCCAAGTAAATATTTGATCATTTCATTCAATTTGAGCGGCAAATCTAAACAAGTAACCCAACCCGAATTATCGTATTAAAGTCACAGATCCGCTTTTGGTGAAGGTTTCGCCCGTTGAAGTCTCAAAGCTGATGAAGTACACGTAAGCTCCTTGCACCTGTTCTTTTCCGTTATAGGAACCATCCCAACCCTGGTTAGGATCGTTGGTCTCAAAAATGCGTTGTCCCCATCGGTTGTAAACCTGAAACAGGAAACTCTCTGCCTGTACGTAAATGGTAACAGGCCTGAAAATGTTGTTCACGCCTTCTGGCATAAAGGCATTTGGTACAAACACGTTAGGGTGCTGGCGGGCACAAGCCTCGTTCGATCGGCTCAACTCCATGAACTCAACGGAAGGCGTGCCCACCGTGTTTCCCGGTCCTTCAACTGCTTCAATGTAGTAGCAGAAATTACCCTCTCCAATAATGATCTCTTCAATCGAATCCAAGAACGTCAACTGGTTGGGCGGAACAGTTCGGTAGTACTGGAACGGCCCTTCGTAACTACGGTAAATGTTGTAAGCGGTAACGCCTCCATTCCAACCTTCATATGGGTTCCATTGCAGGGAGTTGGTACGGTCTGAGTTGGCTTCGGCCTCCAAGTAAATGGTTCTGCTCATGTTGAGTGTGTCCGCGTAATTATCGCAGCTGTCAACGCCAATGACCTGATAGTAGTAACTGGTGTTCTGAGGTTGTGCACCGGCATCCACGTACTCGTAGAAACGGGTGTTCGGGTCAAACGGAACGAACCACAGATAGTTGAGATTATCGGGCTCTGTACCGCGCTGAATTTCAAACCCGAGATAACCGGCCACACTGTCTGAGAAGAAATATTCCTCAACCCCCGTATTACCTGGCTGTACCGTGGTGTTGTAGTTGTATCCGTAATCTGGCCTTTTGGGCACGTTGGCCAAAATGCACCTTCCGTTAGAGGTGGCCGTTACGTTACTTCCGTTCTGCTTGGCGCGAACGAAATAGCAGTATTCTGCCGATGCCTGTAGGTTATCATGATAGAAAGTGGTGTCGGCCGTGGTGCCGATCTTGGTGTAATTGCCACTGTTCTCAGAAACGTAAATGTCGTAATACTCGATGCCCTGCGGCCAGTACCAGTAAGCTGTCCAATTCAGCGTTGTTGAAATGTTGCAACTGTCATAATCCGCCTGCAGGAATATGGTTTCGTGGTGGTCGGTGCCATCCGCAATACTCCCGGACGGAACTCCTGGAATATCGCAGTTGTTGACGGCAAAAACCTGGTACCAAAGCGACTGAGAAGATGCATCTGTCACCATGTCCGTCCAACACGTGTTGTTGTATCCATAGACCGTGTCCATTGGAAGCCAGGCAAACTGATTAGGGTTCAGCAGGATGTGATATTCAACAACGTTCGGACTCGGATTGGGAGGCCAGCAGACAGTGATGAATCCGGTTACCGGGTCTACAACCACAGAATCTATGGGCTGTGGAGCAGGTTGCTCTGAACTGGTGAGGATATCACCAACGATATTCGAAACGGAAGTACACGGCAGGTTGTCCGTCAACTCTACACGGTAATTCACCTGTTCATTACACCAAACAATCGGGTCCTCATAAGCGAGCCCGAAAGTGGTTCCTATCACATTCCAAGTTCCGATCGGGTATTCTCGATAAACCTGATAGAGTCCTTGTCCGTTCCCATTGGAAGATGCCAACGGAGGCGTGGCCACTGGAGTCCAGTTCAGATCAACGGTTGTTCCATCTTCACTCATGGTCAAATAGATGGACGAAATGGTGTCAACGGGAGCGGTTATCACTTGGTCGTTACACCCGGAACGTGTTCTGATCACATAAAAATTGGGGCCAGAAGTGGTTGGAGGATTGGCACCACCAACGTTGTGGGTGTACGTGCCAGTGTTGATGTCGGTAACCGTTCCAATTTCAGTGTAAGGTCCGCTGGCAGAAGTGCTGTGGTAAATGATGTATTCCTCGAATGACGGTGGATTGGAGTTGTCAGTTACCGTTTCCCAACTGAGCGTAATGTTGCCGTTAGCATCTGTACTTGCGCAATGAGGATCAGGACTTGGAACGATCGCCTCGCCCAATACCGTTACCGCCACATTCACAATATTCGACCCACTTGCTGGGCAGTAGTCATCTTGGTATTTGAACAAGAAATTGTAGGTATTGGTCAGGTTTCCACAGTCATCATAAATACCCACATGGTTACAGTCCGTCTGCCAGTTAAAGGTGGTTCCGATACTGCCGTTTCCGGTAGTTATAGGTGGAACAACATTGGAAAGTGTGGCGCACGGGGCATTGGTACATCCGCTGTTGGCGTTGGTAAAGTTACTTCCGAACTGACTGCCCGAGGCGGTGAATTCCAACACCTGTCCGGCATCGGCATCGGTACCGGTAATATCAAATGAAACGAGGTCTCCGGCATTGACGGTAACTGCAAACCCTGACCCGGAAGCAGGTGCTGTCCAGTTAGGCGCTACCACTTGCGGAACGTTATTCGGGTTGGTGCAGGCAATGAGCGAGACCGTCATTTCTCTAACGGTTTGCGATACCAACTGGCCGCATCGCCAACCGAAAACCGCAATGGCCACAGACCAATTTCCTTGCTCGGTGCTTGGCGAATCGTATTCCAATTGGCCGGTCACCGGATCGAGAGAAACCAGGTCATAACCAGGATTCAAAGCAGGGCCAGGAAGCGGTGAGTTGAGAGAATAACCCGCTTGGTAGGGAATCAGGTCTCCGCCAGTTCCCGCAGGCTGAATGAACTGATAACTCAATGAATCGAGGTCGGAATCAACCGCGTCACTATTGTATCTCAGCTCATACCCAGAGCAGAGCACCGATGTAGGCTTCTCAGAAAACTGTGGACTGGAGTCGTAGCATGGAAAAGTACTCTGGCCATTGAACGGGTACATGGTGGCCGCATATCGTATCTCTTCAAACTGTGGCTGAACCAGATTAAGCGCGTTGGTTCGGCAGCAACGGAAGTATTTGATCACAAATCCGTTGGCGGGCGGAACACCGTTTATTTGAATCGGGTCTGTGCTGAAGAGGTATTCGGTTATGGAAATGTCGTTTGCACCAGCCTGGCCACATGGCACACCACAACTACCCGTTGTGATGTCTGTTTCCGAGATCAGATTCAGGGTAATCGAAGCCCCTGCAAAATCGGGGTGATTGTCTATTGTGAGAAAATGACCTTGAGAATCGATTATCGTGTTCTGAACCGAGCAATCACGATACAATTTCAGGTAGAAAACGAATTTGCCAGCGTCAGGCCCCGTGTTCAGGCATTCCCAGTAAATGTCTCCTCCAATAACGTGTTCAGCACGCGAAACATTCGGCAGTAGCACAAACAGAACGGAAATGAGAAAAAAAGCGTGCTTAAGAAGCTTCATTTGGGGGAACAGATCCTTTACGAGCGAAGTTACCATTTATTGCCCTCGTGTATCGGACAATTTGTGCTTGAATAACGCAGAAGAATACTGAAAGTTGCTTCAACTCAGCGGCTGACCTGCCGTAACCTGAGTAAGGTCATCTTGCTGAAGATATTGGTTGGCTAACGCTTTCAGCCTTTCCGGTGTAATGGTTTTGATGCGATGGATGAGGTCGTGATGCGTGTCAATACCCAAACCGTACTCCAGATACATCTTCCATTTTGACGCAAGATGGAACGGGCCGTCAATCGATTTGAGAATGGAACCGAGCATGTAATTTCTTACCAATTCCAGTTCAGAGATCGGAATCAGCTCTTTTCTCAAACGCTCAATTTCGAAGTAGACCTCATTCAGCGCAGCTTGGCAAACATCAGACCCCACTTGCGTGGAAATGGTGAGGTAACCGCTGTGCTGAAGGCTTACCATTCCAGCACCGATGCCGTACGTATAGCCTTTGTCCTCACGGATGTTGCTCATCAGGCGCGAGCCGAAATAACCGCCCAGAACTGTACAGAGAATCTGCATTCCGATAAAATCCGAGTGATTGCGATTGAAAAGGATACGCCCCACCCGAATGGCATTCTGCACCGCATCGTCTTTCTGAACATGCACGGTTTTCACTGATTCGCCATTGGTTTCCATGGCATGCTCTGGAATAGGAAGCCGCTTGTCCGAACCGAAATACGTCTCCAAAGCAGGCAACGTCTGTTCGTTGGTTCTACCTGCAACCAGAATGTATTTGATCCGCGATAGGATCTCTTGGTCGTGATGGTCTACCAGATCCTGACGCTTCAGTTTCAAATAATCTTCAACCTCTGCAGAACGCCCGTAAGGATGGTTGTTCCCGTAAAGTGCCGCACTGAAAGCTTTGGCTCCCAGATACCCCACTTTCTGTTGATTCACCAACATTTCCTGCTGGTGCTGCAGCACATACGTTTCAAATTCCCTTTCAGGAAAAGCCGCTTCTGAATACACCTCAGCCAAGGTTGGTAGGGTGTTTTTCAGGTGCTTGTTCAGTGTAAATAGCGAGATGGAAGACTGATCGTGTGCCACCTCTGCTTGAAGGTAAGAACCGTAAAAATCAACGGCCTCGGCAATCTCCGCAGCAGAACGCTTGTTGGTTCCTTCCTTCATCAGATTTACTGTAGAAGAACCGACCAACAATTTGTTGGCGGTGGAGGTTCCGGTATCGAAAACCAATTCAACTTTCAGCACATCCTGCACACCCGCATTGATGTAAAACACCGGAAGTCCGTTGCTGAGATGATGGACCTTTGGCTCGATCAGGTCGATGCTTTCGACCTTGCCGAATTCTGGCATTTGGGTTCTATCAAGCATCGCTTTTGCGTTTGTAAATGAGTGTGTTCGAATTCTTTTTGACCAGAGATTCGGTTGCAATTCGTTGAAGGTCTTTGGCCGTTACCGCCATGTACTTTTCCATCTCGGTATTGATGCTGTCAACATCTCCAAGCAGTTCGTGATAAGCTAAACCAATGGCCCGATTGAGCAGGTCCATTTCAGCAAATTCGTGGTTGGCCTCTATCTGGTTTTTTACCTTTTCCAACTCCTTGGCATCTACCAATTCTTTCTTCAGAAGTTCAATTTCTTCCCAGATGGCGGCTTCTGCTTCTTCAAAACTTCGGTCTTGCGAAATATGTCCTGCAACGGTGAAAAGACTCGGGTCGCGTTCGCCCATCAGAAAAGCGTTGGCGGACGTGAAAATCCGTTTCTCCTTTACCAACCGCTGTTGTAATCTGCTTGACTGCCCTCCCGAGAGCACATCAGACAACAGATCCCAAGCTTGGTAATCCTTGTCTGTCTTGCTGCACATATGAAACGAGATATAGATGGCATCCAGCGGTACTGGTCGTTCCACCTCAGATCTTCTTGCTTCGGTCTGTTTCGGTTCAGTTGGTAGGTTTCTGAGTGGCTTTTCGCCTTTGTCAATCGGCTCAAACCACTTTTCCGAAAGTGCTTTTACTTCATCCAACTCCACATTTCCGGCAACCACCATCACCGCATTTTTAGGCCGATAATGCTTCTGAAAGAATGACTTCACATCCGCCATGGTGGCTTCTTCAATGTGCTTTTCTTCCTTACCGATGGTTGCCCAGTTGTACGGATGCTTCTGAAACGCCATGGGACGCATCAATAGCCATGCATCGCCATACGGCTGATTGAGGTACCGCTGGCGGAACTCTTCAATGACCACATTGCGCTGCACTTCCAAACTTTTAGGCGTGAAAGCGAGGTTCAACATCCTGTCGCTTTCCAGCCAAAAGGCCGTTTCCAAATTCTGCGATGGCAGCGTGATGTAGTAGTTGGTGATGTCTGTAGAGGTGAAAGCATTGTTGGTGCCTCCAGCAATCTGCAGCGGAGAATCGTAAGACGGAATGTTGGCCGAACCTCCGAACATCAAATGCTCAAAAAGGTGTGCAAAACCGGTACGGTTCGGGTCTTCATCTCGAGATCCAACATCATACATGATGTTGAGGCAGGCAAGCGGAGTTGACCTGTCTTGGTGTACAATGACCGTAAGGCCGTTGTTCAGTGTAAATCGTTCAAAATCGATCTTTCCCATTAGCAAGGTTGCAATGATACGCATTGCCCCCGCATATCATAAAGACTGTTAAGGGCTCAATGATCTGTTTTGAACTGACGTTTCCATCGCAACCTAAACAAAAACTTACATCATGGAAACACCTGAAACAAACCTCAAACCAAAAGAAAACCTAAGCGTATTTGAGCGATTTAACCGTTGGCTCAATGGCTCTGTAACCGTGCGGATTTTCAGCATCACCATTCTGGTGCTGTTACTCATGATTCCGAACTCAATGATCCGGGACATTATCCGAGAACGACAATTGACCAGTAATGAGGCGATTAGAGAAGTGAGTTCGAAATGGGGCTACGCCCAGACCGTTGTTGGCCCTGTTCTTTCCGTTCCGTACCTCACCTACACCGAAGACAAAGAAGGCAAGCGGACCTATACCAAACGTTGGAGTCATTTTCTGCCAGACGACTTGAATGTGAAAGCCGATGTGAAAAGCGACAAACGGAAACGCAGCATTTACGAAGTGGTGGTCTATGGTTCTACAATGAAGATTTCGGGAAAATTCAAAAAGCCTGATCCAAGTGTGCTCAGCATTCCAACCGAAATGTTCTTACCCGGTGAAGCGATTCTGAGCATGGGCATTCCTGATATGCGTGGTATTGGCGAAAAAGTAGCCTTGAACTTTGGCGACACAGTTGCTGAATTCGGCCCGGGAATACCAACCGATCAGGTGTTCGCAAATGGAATTTCTGTAAGGATGCCGGTGGGTGAAAAAGACGAATATGCTTTCAATATCGACCTCGATCTGCGCGGTAGTCAATCATTGAATTTCGTTCCGTTGGGAAGAGCAACTCGCGTTGATCTGACATCAGATTGGCCACACCCGAGTTTCAATGGCGGTTTTCTACCTGACCATGACATTACTGCCGATGGGTTTTCAGCTACTTGGAAAGTGCTTGACCTCAATAGAAACTTTCCGCAAGCTTGGAAAGGAAACCGGGATGGAATCTATGATTCATCGTTCGGGTTTGAGTTGTTCATGCCCAACGATCATTACCAGCAGAGCATGCGATCAGCCAAATATGCTATTCTGTTCATTTCGCTCACATTCATGGTGTTTTTCTTTCTCGAAACCATCAACAAGAAACGCATCCACCCAATTCAGTACATCCTTGTAGGATTGGCGTTGAGTATCTTCTTTGTTTTACTGCTTTCGTTGGCAGAATTCATTGGTTTCAATGCTGCCTATGGAGTAGGTGCGGTCGCCACAACCTTGCTTATCGTCATTTACAGTTCCAGCATTCTGACCAGCGGTAAACTGACGGCATTCCTTTTTGGGTTGCTGTCTGTGATGTACGGTTTCATCTTTACCATCCTCCAATTAGAAGACACCGCATTGCTTGTAGGTAGCATTGGGCTGTTCATCATCCTAGCCACCATTATGATCTGGAGTAGAAAAGTGGACTGGTACCGAGGTTTGGATAAATAGCAACCTTGAAAAATGCAATTGAAATGGGCTGGGAGCTAACGCTTTCAGCCTATTTCATTGAATGCAATGCCATGCGGTTTCCCTCAGAATCAAGGAATAGGGCCATGTAACCATGCTCTGGGTCTATCTGCTTTTTCGGAACAAGAACTTTCCCTCCGGCAGCTTCAATTTTATCCAGCGCCACTTGTAGGTCGGGGTTGGCGTTGAGGTAAACCGTTACGCCACCGTCTGCGGGTTTGTAAAAGTCTGGGTTGTAAACTAGCGCACAACCTACCTCGGTGTGCGGAAAGATGCCCATTTGAAATGTTGGCCCCAATTCCATGACGTGAATCTGCGTGTCGAAAACCATTTCGTAAAAGGTCTTAGCTCGCTGCATATCCAACACTGGAATCTCAAACCACTCAGACCACTTTTTCTCTTTACCTGTACGTTCATCCATGGTTTTCTGATTTGATGGTATCCAAATATACTACGATTGTCAGGGTGTTTGCATCGTTTAAAACTCATCGTAAAATAACCTTCAGTTTGGAGGAGTGCTCGCACGAAAAGCCCTATTTTCGGCACTCCAAAAATCAAGACGTAATGAATATTCACGAATATCAGGCGAAAGGAATTCTAAGCGGATTCGGAGTAACTGTTCAAAGAGGGAAAGTTGTAGAAAAGTTGGAAGATGCGGTTTCCGCTGCCAAAGAACTGAATGCCGAAACAGGCACCGAGTGGTTTGTGGTAAAGGCACAGATCCATGCCGGTGGTAGAGGAAAAGGTGTTGTTGAAGAAACGGGTTCGCACGGAGTTGTTCTTGCCAAAGGTTTGGACAAAGTAGAGGAGACCGTAAAAGGAATTCTTGGCGGACACTTGGAAACTGCCCAAACCAATGGAGTAGGGAAGAAGGTGAACAAGGTGCTGATAGCGGAGGATGTTTACTACCCTGGAGAAAGTGAAACAGAGGAGTTTTATATGAGTGTTCTGATGAACCGCGCAACGGGCAAGAACATGATCATGTATTCGCCAGAGGGCGGAATGGACATTGAGGCCGTTGCTGAGAAAACACCGCACCTCATCTTCAAAGAAGAGATTGATCCAGGTCTGGGACTGCAAGGATTCCAAGCACGAAAAATTGCTTTCAACCTAGGGCTTTCAGGACAAGCATTTAAGGAAATGACCAAGTTTGTTGCCGCGCTGTACAATGCGTACGTAAGCAGCGATAGCAGCATGTTCGAGATCAATCCGGTGTTGAAAACATCAGACAACAAGATTTTGGCTGTTGATGCTAAGGTAACGTTGGATGACAACGCACTTTACCGCCACAAGGATTACGCAGAAATGCGCGATGAGTCTGAAGAAGACCCAACAGAAGTGGAAGCTGGAAAAGTTGGTCTGAACTATGTGAAACTGGACGGAAACGTGGGTTGCATGGTAAACGGTGCCGGATTGGCCATGGCTACCATGGACATGATCAAGCTGCTCGGTTTTGAGCCTGCCAATTTCTTGGATGTGGGCGGAACGGCAGATGCGGCTCGTGTGGAGCAGGCGTTCAGAATTATTCTTCGCGACCCGAATGTGAAAGCCATTCTGGTGAACATCTTCGGTGGAATTGTGCGTTGCGATAGAGTAGCACAAGGTGTTGTAGATGCGTACAAGAACATGGGCGAGATCAATGTTCCGATCATTGTGCGTTTGCAAGGAACCAACGCTGAAGAAGCCAAAGAGATCATTGACAACAGCGGACTGAAAGTAATGTCGGCCATCGCCTTGAAAGAAGCTGCTGAAAAAGTGCAGGAAGCGCTTTCTTAGGGAATTAGCTTATTAGTGAATTAGGTTATTAGAAGCCCTGTCTGCCATAGGCGGATGGGGCTTTTTCTTTACCCGTAAAACTCTAACCAGCCTGTGTATACAACGGTTTCCTCTCCTTCAATCGTTAGTTCTATTCGGTAGAAGTAAGCTCCTCTGGGGACAACAGATCCATTGTATCCGCCTTCCCACCTTTGCTCAACATCTGTGGATTCAAATATTTTGATTCCATCTAACGTGCGGATTTCCCAATAGATGGAGTAGGGTGTATCGCGTGTGTTGACAACTGGAGCCCATCCATACCCCCACGGAGTCCACCAATTGAAGGCTGTCGGAATGTAAATATGCCTTCCACAATAGTTTAAGGATACATCATAGACGGTTGTATCTAAATCGCTGAATCCTAAGCATTGGATGTAGCTGTACTGAGAGTAAGTTATTGGCAGTGGATGCGGATTTCCGTTTCCTAAAAGCGTATCTCCACCCCAAGAAAGCGCATACCAATGCACCGAGTCGTGCACAGCAGAACAACCTAACAAGAAATGCGTGAAATCTTCTTGACCTGAGAAACAGATCACTTCATCTTGCACCACATCAATGTGTTGTGTTGCGTAATACTGAGGAAGCTTCGGTCTGTCCTTAAAGCAACCGACCAATATCAAACCCAATAACACAAAAATCGAATGCCTCATTTCTTTTGGGTGTTAAATTGAATTCTGATTCCACCTTCAACGCTCGCCCAACCACCGATTTCGGCCATTTCCTCAATGAAGTAACCTGATGTGACAACGTAGAACACCAGTAGGTCTCTGAACTGATAGCCAATGTTCAATGCCATTCGGTTGTGGTTCACAATGCCGATCTGACCGTAAGCCACATCTTGGTATGTGAATGTTACAAAGCCAGAGAAAAGCGGGTAGTTGTTGGTAGCTTTGCTCTTCAGGATACCAGGCACGCTTGAAGCGTTATAGTATGTAGTTGAAACCGTTGTGACAAACTCTGGTGTAATGGTTAGGTCATCTTCAACCTTAATGTGGTAGCCAACTCGTAGTCTGTTATCTATTACATCAGTAGGATATCCAGAAAGTGCAAAGGGGCCGGCAGGACCATTTTGCAATGCATATCCGAAGAAAAGCCTTTTCCAGTTGTATCGTAGTCCAGCTTTAACAAATCCTATGATTCTTCTATTGGATGGTCTCACTTCATTGGTTCGATAGATGAAGCCAGCTCTTGGATCGATCATATCGTAAAAAGTCAATTTATCCCAGTCTTCTAATCTTGAAAATTGAACACCACCTCCAAGGCCCAGTATTACGTAATGGTCTTGTATCTGAATTCGATATGAAGTAGAAAGCGATGCTCGATGATACGTGTGCTGAAGCTCCTTTTCGTTGTTGTAGTAGAGCCCGATTCCCCAATTTTTTTTCTTCCCTCCGAATCCGTAATCGATAAATGCTTCATGCTTCATAAAAGCTAATTCAAGGTTGCCCTCATCATTCGGAACTCCCATAGAAAGGTTTTTTGCTCTGAAACGATAAGCAAACGCCATTTTCCTGTCAAACCCCACTAAAGCAGGATTATCTGCAAACGTCCAAACAGAACGGTTGTAGATCTTGTCTTCTTGGGTGTAGTTTTTAGTGCTCCATTCTGGTTCAATCAAGTTCGGGTTGCCAATTGGCACGGACTGAATGTTGTCAACTTGGACAGTGTCCGAGTATTCCTGTCCGATACAGAGAATTGGTAGCACGAGTATGACCAAAAGCCATCTCATTCGGAACGATAAAGTTGAAGCCAACCAGACCTATCGTGATACATTGTGTCTTGATAACCAAACCACCTCAGATCAAATCGATATAGACCCTCAGGAGCGGGGTTTCCATTCCAAGTTCCGTCCCATCTGGCTTCAAGTTCTCCAAGATTGTCATAAACCAAATTTCCTTCGTCAGAATGGATGGTCCACTCTAGCTCCTGAATGTTGGTGAAAATCGGATACCATTCATCATTTATTCCGTCTCCGTCTGGTGTAAAACCGCTCGGAATGTACATGGTCTGGAAACAATCAAAAACCGTTATAGTTATTTCAGAAGTGTCTGAATTTGAAAAGGTTAATAATGAGATGTAAGCTGTATCTCCTGATGGATAGATTTCTCCTAGCCTAATTGTGTCGCCATTCAGTTGATAATTAATGTTTTCTGTTGGATTCCATTGCACGGAATCAACCTCCTGAATTGCACCATAGATTAGATAGGTTCGCCATATCCAATTCTGGCAGATTTCTGTCTCGTTTGTAACAATCCAATAGTCAGACTCTGAATAATATGATTGACCAAAGGGGTTCTCAACTTCTTCAACACAAGATTGAAGCAATAAAGCGGCAGCAACAAAAACCATTAACCTTTTCATCGCGCTCTTCTGTTAAATGGTTGAATATGGTATCTGATTCCACCTTCCATGGATGCAACTCCGTAATTGTCTATCGCATACTTGTTGAAGTAAAAGGAGCTGGCATAGAATAGTCTGATTCCCCACCGTGTCAGACCGAAGTGGATCTTGAACTGTTCTACATTTGGTGCAGAAACTGAAGCAAACAGACTCTCCTTCCATGTCACTACCAGAAACGGTTCGTAGTCCCAGTCGAACGAATTGTAATTGATTACAGCGCCCAAAGACACGTGTCCCATCTGATCAAAATGATGGCTGTAGCTAGCACTGATGTGATGCAGGTCATGGAAATCGTCTTCTGCAGGTGTAAGTAATGAGCGGTGTTCACGGCTGTATGAATAACCGACAAAGATTCCCTTCCAGTTGTAAATGAAACCAGCGGAATATTCTAGTACCTCGATAGAGTCAGCAAGAGACCTGAAATCAGACCCTGGGTAAATGAATCCATATCTGGGGTCTATCATATCTCCGGTTGTGGCTGTCCTAACACCTCCTTTCAGTTTCAGATACTGCAAACCGAAACCTGCGATCAGTTTGTGGTCTTTCAGATGAAGTCTATAGGAATGGGCAATCTGAACGCGGTGGTAATGGCTTATCAGTTCTTGCCCGCCATTGTATGAAACATTGACTCCAATGTTCTTTCGCTTACCAGCAAACGCAAAGTCAATTTCAGCCGATTGATTCCAAAAGCCGGCTTTCCTTGTGTCATATGCCTCTGGAACTTTGAGTCGCTCACCTTGATAAGAATAACTGAACTGTAACCTTCTGTCAAATCCAGCAAAAGCTGGATTGTCCATAGCATTGAACAATACACCGTTCCAAATATTTCCGACCAGATACTCTTTTTCGGGCTTAGCAATAATACTGTCTGCCTTCTCCTGCCCAAAACAAGAAAGGCTCACCAAGAGTAAGAAAAGTGCATTCCACCGCATCAGTCTAAAAATAGGAATAACAGAACGCTTGCGTTAATCGATATTGCCTTCAGCCATTGGATTTAGACCAACAACTTCTTCCGCAAAACGGAAGGTTTCCTCCATCACGCTCTCTACATCTTTAGAGCGCAGCGGATTGGTGATGACGTGCGCTTCCACATCTGGAAATTCAACATAAACCTTCTCAGACTCTGACGTGCCTAGTTCATCCATCATGCTACGCATGGCTTGGACAGACACGATAAAATCCTGGTTCTCCTCGTCCTTATAGTAGCAACCCACAAAAACGGGTTGCGTGATCTTACCGAAGGTTTCGGACGTCATGGTTTCATCAATCAGCAAGCGGGTTGTTTGCAGGCCTTCCAATCGGTAACTCGTCTGCCAGTATTTTTTGAATTCATCGGGCGCTTCGTACGAACGGTTTTTGCCACCCATCACCAACCGAACTATCTGCAAACCCCACGGCATGGTCAGCACCTGAGAGTTGGAATCGTAGATATCTATGTTGGGCGAATACGCAATGATGGCCTCAATTTCAGGGTCGTGAGCCGCGAGGTAGAAAGCCAACGTACCGCCTGTAGAGCAGCACATGATGATCACTTTCTCACCAATGGTTTTCCCTATCGCAATAGCCTCTTTGGCCGATTGCAGGTAATTCTCTGGAGTCAGGTCTCCCAACGCATCGGGCGTCTCAATGCCATGTCCGTACAACCGTGGCAGGTACATGTTCATACCGTATCGCTTCGCGAATTCATAATGAACAGGATCGCCTTCCATCCGCGAGGCGCTCAATCCGTGCAGATACACAACCGAATACTCGGTTTTCATCACAGAATCGTTCACCCAAAAGATCGTTGCCTCATTATCTGGTTTGAGGTTTGCAACCTGAGATTCCTTCAGCGAGATGATAGAATCCAGATCGGATAAGACCACATCATAGGATATTGGAGTTGGGTCCAATGTCGGTGCCGCTGGTTGTGGCCCGAGCATATAGACTAACGATAGGGTGATGACCAATGCAAGTGCGGTATATGCGGCCTTTTTCATTCAAGTTTGGCAGGGGTTGTTACAATCAGTAAGAATACGTAGAAAAGCGTCTGAGGACGAATTGAAATTTGCGGAAATCAACTTTAAAAACAACAAATATCAACACCACATGAGATTGAAAATTACACCTCTTATTGGAACTGCGGCCGTGTTGGCCCTGTTCGGAACTGCAAATGCGCAGACCCCTAAAAACTGCAAAGAGATATTGGGCCACGATCCATCGGCAGTAAGCGGAGTCTATACCATCGATCCGGATGGTGCCGGTCCAGTGCCTTCGATGCAATGCCAATGCGACATGGAAACAGATGGCGGTGGTTGGACACTGGTGCTCAACTACAATCACTTGGCTGGAACCAATCCTGCGCTGAACGTTTTTACCGATGAACTCCCGGTTCAGGGTGCCGTGACATTGGGAACGGATGAGAGCGGCACACAGTATTGGGGCCATGCCGGCAATGCTACGCTCAGCGCCTTGGTTTTTGATGAGCTTCGGTTCTATGGCATCACCTCCAATCATGCACGGGTCATGCACTTCAAGACCCAACACACAGGAACCATCGATTACTTCCGTTCCGGAACGGGTTCTACTTCAGGTATAAGTTCGGCCTTTACCCCGTTGCCAGACCATACCGCTTTCTTGCCAGGTGCCATCAACAATACAAACTCCAATGCGGGCAACCTTGCAATGACCGAATACCCACTCTGGACAGGCAATTCATACCATTGGTTCCTTTCTCCGGGCTTTGGAAGATGGGAAATGGACGACTATAACTTCAGCCTGCCATCAACCCTGCATCAGATATGGACCCGCGAGTGCGTGTCTTACTCATTGACGGAGGTTTCGGCATGTGAAAGTTACCAGTCGCCAAGCGGTCTTTACACGTGGACAGAGAGTGGCATTTACATGGATACCATCTTGAATGTTGGCGGATGCGATAGCGTGATGACCATCGACCTTACAATTGATGAATTGCCATTGGTTACAGTTACTGAAAATGGGGCATCGCTTACTGTAGACCAAACGCTTGACAGTTACCAATGGGTTGATTGCGACAATGCCAATGCTCCCGTTCCGTCTGCAACCGATCAGACCTTTGCACCTGCGGTTTCTGGGAATTATGCGGTGGAAGCTGCCTCGGGAGCGTGTGTGGTCACTTCCAATTGCTATCAGGTAATAACCGTAGGAGTACGTGACCTTGCGTCATCATCCATTGTCCTCAATCCAAATCCGACCACAGGCTTGTTCACCGTCAGATCTGAAGTACCTTTCAATGGGGCAAACGTTTCTGTCTACGACCTGAATGGTAGAGTTGTGCTTGCACTCAGTAACCAGACAGGAAGCTCGATCGTGATTGACGCCACCGAGTTTCCCGAAGGTGTTTATCTGTGCAGGATCATGGAGAATGGGCAGTTGCACCAATTCAAATTAGTAAAGGAGTAACCGACTTCGATAAATAAGGAACGGCCTCATCTGCCATATGCAGGTGAGGCCGTTTTTTGTGGAATTCAGACATGATTGCATTCGAATTATCGCGTGCTTTTCACATCAATAGAATCTCTAATTCCATTCCCAACCAAGGTAAATGCCAATACCATCAGTAAGATGGCCGCACCTGGAATAAGCGCCAGATACGCCTTATCCATAATGATGTAGCCATAATGGTCTTTGATCATACCGCCCCAGCTCGGAATGGGAGGTTGCGCCCCGATACCGAGGAAACTCAGGCCTGCCTCTATCAGAATAGCTGCCGCGAAATTGGCTGCTGAGATGACAATAACCGGAGCGAGAATGTTAGGAAGAATGTGTTTCACGATGGTGCGATAACCGTTGAAGCCAAGCGCCCGGCATGCTTCCACGAATTCCTTTTCGCGAATGCTAAGAATCTGTCCCCGGACAATACGTGCCACTTCTACCCACATGGCGAGACCAACTGCGATGAAGACCTGCCAGAACCCTTTTCCCATGGCCAAAGTTATGGCAATGACCAACAGCAATAGCGGAATGCTCCAAACCACCGTTACAAACCACATCACTACATTATCTATCCAACCACGGAAGAAACCCGCCAGCGATCCCATTAGAATACCGATGAGCAAGGAGATTCCAACGGCCACAAAACCAATGCTCAGCGAGATGCGCGTACCAAGGATCATTCTGCTCAGTAGGTCGCGGCCAAAGCGGTCTGTTCCGAGCCAATAGGTTTTTGTTTCGATGAGTTGTTGTTCGATTTCCTCTTTTGACATCTCGAAACGAGCAAGCGGATACTTGACTATTTCGCCATCATTCGGGGTATCGCCCGTGTAGCGTTCAATGATCAGCGTATCGCCCGAGAAAGAATGCGCATGAATCGGAATCCAAGAATGCGATTCTTCTTGGCCCGATAGCATGCGGTTTAAGAGGGAACTTTCCGTAGTAGACGTTCGTGGAATCTTCAGAAAAGTGAAAGTGGACCCTGGTTTTTTGGCCGCCAACTCAATAATCTGTCGGTTGGCGTGCGGACTTCCATCAGGCGTTATCAACGGTCCAAGAATGGCCACTACAACCGCCAGTAAAATGACCACCGTTCCGAAAATGGCGGCAACATCTTTCTTGAATTTGCGCCACGCCAACTGACCGAGTGATGTTCCCTTATTCATTTAGGTTACGAATTACGAATGTCGCAACGCGATACGAATATGACGAATGTGCAGACCGCAACCTTATTGCTGATACAGGAAGCCCTTTAGATAGTGGCGTTCGCATATTCGTGCTCATTCGTAATTCGTAACCGTTGATCTTTTCCAATTCTCACTTCACTTTTACCTCCCTTCCTTTCCAAACATAGTTGCGCACGTTCCCAAAAATGCCAAGAAATGTAACGTACACCACCACAAACAACTCCGAAACCAGAATATTGGCGATACCGCAATGCGGTTGAAGGTCTCGGCTTACCGTTCTGGTCAGAATCAGATCCAGTAATGTTTTGATGAACAGGATCCACATCAGACGGTCGGTCCAATAAGAACCGAAAGCCACGATAATAGCCATGAACGAAAGCAACGCGGCCAAGTTGGCCAGATACGTAACAAGGGCGGTGCCTTTGACCAGCCAATTGGAATAACCACTTTTCTTGGAAAGCCAGCGCTTGCGTTGCTGCCAAAAGGCAGAGAAGGTTACTTCCGGTTTGGTGAGAACCGCTGCTTCATAATGCTTCACAAACCTTACAGATTCAGGCCATTTCAGGCTGAATTGCAGCATGGTGAAAACATCATCGCCAGACGGGTTTTCAGAACTACCGTAACCGCCAATCTCTTCAAAGGATTTCTTATCGAAGATGAGATTGGCGCCATTCGCCATGATCGGTTTTTGGTGCGCTGCAAAACCACCGGTCAATCCCATAATGGCCAACATTTCCATTGCCTGAGACTGTTGCAGAACGGTCTGGTTCGATTGAAAGACAATAGGTCCCAACAGCATTCTCGTTTGGTCTTTCTCCCAATGCGATGTCATGGTAATGAGCCATTCTGAAGGAACGCGGCAATCTGCGTCAACGGTGGCAATTGTATCAAACTTCGCTTGGCGAATGCCAGTTTGCAACGCGGCTTTTTTGCCCTCGCCATCAACGTTTTGTAGCACTTTCAGATTGGGAAATTCAGCTTTCAGCGATTCGGCCATGGAAAGCGTTTCATCTTCTGAGTGGTCATCGACCACGATCAGTTCAAAAAGTTCCTTGGCATAACTCTGATTGAAGATGTCTCGGATAACCGTTTCGATGTTCTCTGCCTCATTTCGTGCGGCAATGAGAATGCTAACCCCAAGCCAAGCTTGCGTTTCCTCCTCCACTTTCAGTTTTTTCCAACCTGAAATGGCGTAGATGATCATGGCCGAATACAGGGTCATCACAACCACTGCCAAACCGAAAAGTGCATACCAAAGCCACGCCATCAGTCAGGTTTTCGGAAGAAACGGAGTTGGAAAATGTAAACCACACCAACAATTGCCGGAACCGCCAGATTGATGAGCCATAGCATGGAACTTGCCATGAAAATGCTATTCACATTCGATGATAACATCCCGATGAAATACACCGCCATCGAACCTCTTACGCCTAGTTCTGTGATGGCAATGGTGGGTACGGCCGTCATCACAAAGTAGGTCATGGATATCATCAGCATCGCAGTGAGATAACCGATCTCTACACCGAATAGATGCAGCAGAATAAAGAACTGACCCGTGAACACAACGTATCTGCCCAAACTGGCCATGAAAACCTTCCATAGTGTTGTAGAAGAATGATACTCGAACACCTTGGAGTAGTGTCGGTACTTCTCAGGGATTGGAAGCCAATTTATAATCGTTGTCAGAAGGCGGGTATTCAGAAACAGTATCACCAACAGAATGGTCAGACTCAACATCAGCAATCCGATCAGATTGTACTGCATGGGAGAAACCGGACCAAGTCCTACGTAAGTTGGTAGGTAGAATATCGTGGCTACAATTCCAGTTACCAAAGTGACCACTAACTGGGCGTAGCTACCTACAATGGTCAACAGAACAGCGTCAATGCGATCTGCCTTTCTCAGATGGAATACGCGCCCACCGTATTCTCCAACCCTATTGGGTGTGAACAATGCAATGGTAATTCCTGAAAACACGGCTTTGAGTGATTTCCAAAGTGAAATCTGCTCAATTGGTTTGACCAACTTGCGCCATTTGTAGGCTTCCAGCCCCCAGTTCAGCATCATCATTACAATGAGCAAGATCAGGACTTGTAGGTTTTGAGCTAGCACACCGATGCCGAAACTGAGGTCGGTGTCTTGGTCTTTAAGTTGTACTTCTCTGTAAATGAATACGAGAGCAACGATCGCAATCAGAACCTTAATGAATAGGCCGATATAGCGCTTGCGGAAAATACCCTTGCTCATAGACTAAAGGAAACAAAAAAGGATGAGGTCAACCTCATCCTTTCTGCTTCTTTCCCAATTGGGATTTATCGTTGTGAAATTCCTTTGTAAGGACGTTCGTTTTCTCCCGTGTAGATCTGGCGTGGGCGACCAATTGGCTCCTTGTTTGCCATCATTTCCTTCCATTGTGCAATCCATCCTGGAAGTCGTCCCATGGCGAACATCACGGTGAACATTTCGGTTGGAATTCCGATTGCCTTGTAGATGATTCCTGAGTAGAAATCTACGTTCGGATACAGGTTTCTTGACTTGAAGTAATCGTCATTCAATGCAACTTCCTCCAATTGTTTGGCTAGGTCAAGAATCGGGTCGTTGATGCCTAGTTTTTCCAACACGTCATCACAAGATTTCTTGATGATGGTAGCACGTGGGTCAAAGTTCTTGTAAACACGGTGTCCGAAGCCCATGATTCGGAACGGGTCGTCCTTGTCTTTCGCCTTATCGATCCACTTCTGCATGCCACCGCCATCAGCTTGGATATTCTCCAACATCTCAATAACAGCTTGGTTAGCACCACCGTGAAGTGGGCCCCAAAGTGCAGAAACACCTGCCGCGATGGATGCATATAAGTTAGCTCTTGAAGAACCTACGATCCTTACAGTAGATGTAGAGCAGTTCTGCTCATGATCGGCATGAAGAATCAACAACTGATCTAATGCTCTAACCACAACCGGATCTGGTTCGTAATCTTCAGTTGGAACAGAGAACATCATATTCAAGAAGTTCTCGGTGTAGTTGTATTTGTTCTTAGGATATACAACTGGATGACCGACCGAATTCTTGTGAGACCAAGCAGCAATGGTGCTGATCTTGGCAATCAAACGGATGATGGTCAGATCTACCTTTTCGTCCTCACGGTCTGGATCCAAACTTTCTGGGTAGAACGTTGAAAGTGAGATCAAATTCGAAGCAAGAACCCCCATTGGATGCGCCTTACGAGGGAAAGCCTCGAAAAACTCCTTCATGTCTTCATGAATGAGCGTATGCCGCGTGATCTTCTCACTCCAAGCAGTGAATTCAGCCTGACTTGGCAATTCTCCGTAGATAAGCAAGTATGCAACTTCCAAGAAGGTTGATTTCTCTGCCAATTGTTCTATCGGATATCCTCTGTAACGAAGTATCCCTTTCTCACCGTCCAGAAACGTGATGGCACTGCTGGTAGCACCAGTGTTCTTGTATCCGCTATCGAAGGTGATCAGTCCAGTTTGGTCACGAAGTTTACGGATGTCGATTCCTTTCTCGTTCTCCGTTCCAGTAACCACGGGAAGTTCTATTACTTGATCTCCGAAATGAATCTCAGCTTTCTCACTCATTTTCTGTGCAGTAAAGGGTTTTAATTTTTCTAGCGCGATTATACGAAATTCTGTGGCTTTGACTTTGGCATTAATCAACTCATTTAAATGCCGTTTCCGTTGCCAGAAAATTCACCCTGTTAACGGAAAAAAGGTAGTGAATGTTCGCTGCCTTTTTCAATTGGTTAAAAATGTTCTTCAGTGTGGCGGACCGCCAGGTATTTTTCGCTTGTCTCTAGCACCTTTTAATAGTTCTTTTCTGAATCCTTTTTCAGACGCGTGAAGCTTGGCCACTTTCTTTATCGGCAGAATCTTCTTGAACTTGGCGTTGTATTCTTTTTTCAAGTCGAGTTCCTGTTGCTCATAAGCCAATTCCTTGTCAATGGCCGCTGAAAGTTCTGCATCACTCATCGAATCGAAATTCTCTTTGGCGTCCATTCTATTGCCTCGTTGTTCTTTGCGGATGTCTCGCATCTTATTGGCCATTTCGTTGTAAAGTGGCCAGAATTGTTGCGCCTCTTCAGGTGTAAGGCTCAATTCTTGCGTCAGATAGGCAACTTTCAATGCCTCCAATCTCTCTCTTTTTGAAGGCTCCAATTCTTCTTGCGCATGTGCTGGCTGAAGAGCATTGAATGCTACGATCACTAGCAGAATCATCATCTTTTTCATCTCAGATATCTATTACGTTGATCAATGTGTTTATCTCTATTTCGTCTTCCGATTCCAGATATTCAAGGAGTTCTTCCTCGGTCATTTCACTTAGGTCAACCTCGTTGTAATCAACCAGTTCGTATTTGACCAATTCCGTTGGATTGACATCTGCATAAAGCGTCAATTCTTCAACGGACAGCGATGCCAGAACCGATTCAAAATCAGGAGTCTCATTTTGATTTGGCGGCATGAAGAACCAAACCGCAATGGCAACAGTAGCTACGCTGACGGCTGGCGTGAATATCTTCAACCAAAGCGGCCAAGTTGTTTCTGCAAAAGTTTCAGAACCTCGCACTGCTTCCATAACTCGTGGAGTCAGGTTATCGAAATAACCTTCTGGCGTTTGAAACGAATTGCGTTTCAACCCTTCCCGAGAGCATCCTTCGATTCTCAGTTCTTCATTATCATTATGTTGGTTCTCAGTCATTGCTCTTGGGTAGACATCGGTTCATTCAAATGGTTTAAAACTGGTTTTTCAGATCCGCCTCGATTTTTTTTACTGCGTGATGGTATGATGCTTTCAAAGCTCCGACTGACGTTCCAAGAATTTCGGACATCTCCTCGTATTTCATCTCCTCAAAATACTTCATGTTAAAGACCAACCGCTGCTTGTTCGGCAGTTTCAGGATGGCCTGTTGCAGTTTCAGCTGAATGGCGTCTCCACTCAGTTGTGGGTCGGCTTCCAGCTTGCTAGAAAGGGAATGCGCCACATCATCCATCGAAACGAAAATGTGTTTCCGTTGCTTCTTCAGAAACGATATGCTCTCGTTGGTTGCAATCCGATAGAGCCAAGTGAATAGCTGGCTGTCCTCACGGAAATTATTCAGATTCTTAAAAACCTTAATGAAGGTGTTCTGCAACACATCATCCGCATCGTCATGATCAATGACAATCCGTCTAATGTGCCAATAAAGCCGTTCCTGATACGTGTTGACCAACTTGCTGAACGCGAAATTTCGAGATTTCGGGTCTCGGAATTCTCTGATCAGTTCCTTGTCGTTGGCCTCCGCCATATGCGAGTTTTACTTCCTCGCGATAACCTTCAAAGCAGCGTTTACAATGCTCTCGGCATTCAATCCATACTTTTCAAGCAACTGTTCTGGAGTTCCGCTTTCACCAAAACTATCATCCACTGCCACCATTTCAATAGGCGAGGGTAGATGCAATCCTAACATTTGCGCTACACTGTCTCCAAGTCCTCCGTTGCGTTGATGCTCCTCTGCGGTTACCGCACAACCGGTTTTGTTAACAGAAGCTATGATGGCGTCCACGTCCAAAGGTTTAATGGTGTGGATGTTAATTATCTCAGCACTGAATCCTTTGTCGGCCAGAATGGCTTGCGCCTCAATGGCTTTCCAAACCAAATGTCCCGTTGCGAAAATGCTCACATCTGTTCCTTCGCTGATTTTCCAAGCCTTTCCGATTTCGAATTTCTGGTCTTCTGGAGTGAAGTTCGGAACCTTCGGTCTTCCAAATCGCAGGTAAACAGGGCCTTCGTATTCAGCTATCGCGATGGTAGCAGCTTTCGTTTGATTGTAATCGCACGGATTGATCACGGTCATCTCGGGCAGCATTTTCATCAGGCCGATGTCTTCCAGTATTTGGTGTGTTGCACCATCTTCTCCTAGTGTGAGTCCAGCGTGCGAAGCACAGATTTTCACGTTCTTTCCAGAATACGCAATGCATTGACGGATCTGGTCATAAACTCGCCCAGTACTGAAATTGGCGAACGTTCCCGTGAACGGAATTTTACCGCCAACGGTCATGCCTGCTGCTATGCTCATCATATTGGCCTCTGCAATTCCTACTTGGTAGAAACGGTCTGGAAATTCTTTTTGGAAAGCATCCATTTTCAGCGAGCCGGTAAGATCTGCACAGAGAGCTACAACGTCTGGATTCTTCGCGCCCAATTCAGAAAGTCCAGCTCCGAATCCAGAGCGTGTATCGCGGTTTTCAGTTAGTTTTTCTATTACCATATTATCGTAATTCAACGAGTTGTGATTTGCCTGAGAATATTGTGAAATCCTGTTCAATCGTATAGAACGACCGCTTAGATCCGGTTGGTCTGAAAACCACCTTGTAATTTCCTGGTTGAAGCGGAATGCTTTCTGATGTCAGTTCAGGGTCGAGTGAATAGACCCAATTCAAGGTGTTACCATCCTTCACAAAAACATCTCCCACGCCTTTCGATTTGCGCATAATGTGTGCCATGCCAGGTTGTGGAATTTCCACCGTGGTAGTATGGCTTTGCGCCACATTTACGCCTGAAACATACATCCGCGGAAGCGTCAGGACCTCAAGATCGTAAGTGCCAACCAAGTAACGCTGTTTTCTTCCAACCTTCTGCGTGGTGAGCGTGCTCATTTCTCCTCCTTGACGCACAATGGCCTGAAGATTTTCATAATCATGCTTGCCCTGCACTTTCATGATAAGATCGCCTTGTGGCGCATCAACAGCAATGATGTTGTGTATACCAGGAATGAGTTCAATGCTGTCTTTCTGAACCGATGGAACCGTGTGCACTTTCATTCTGTATGAAGCCAGCGGGTCAATGCTCAAGGTGTCAGGGAGTCCACGGTGATTCATGGTGTGAATCAGATTGTACGTCATCTTACCTGAATTCAGATCATAGAACGTCATGTTCACATCCGTTTCAGTCGGTTCTCCATTGCTATCGATCAGGTTTACCTGAACCGAAGTCGGGTTGAGTGCTTGAGAAATGACCACATTCAAAACATCTTTCAAAGAACGTTCCGTGTTGGCATTGAAGTAGGTGCCGATACACTTGAAACGGTCTACCAATTCCAGGTCAAGCCCGATTCCAATTACGAACGGCTTCAACACAATTCCTTTCGATTGCAAAGCCATCGACACAGCACAAGGGTCGCCATAGCATTCTTCAATACCATCGGTTATGAGGATGATCATGTTACGGCAATTCACGCAAGGAGTAAAATCCTTTGCCGATTGCTCTAAACTGTAGGCAATTGGCGTGGTTCCTTTAGGCTGGATTTTCTCCAACGCTTTCTTGATCTCCCAAGCACCATCAGAGTTGAACGGCACCTCTAATTTGGTGTCTTTACAATCGCGTTGCGAACCAGAAATGTACGGACTTTGATGGCCGTAAGCTCTGAAGGCCAGGTCAAGATTCTCCACGTTTTTCAAGCTGTCCAACAACTCGTTGAGCATGTGCTTGGCAATGTCGATCTTCATTCCGCTTTCCCAATGCCCGAACATGCTCTGCGAGCCATCGAAAACGAACAGAATCCTATTCTGAACAGCAGATTTTTCTTGAGCAAGGGTTGGTGTAGAGAATCCGAGCAGTAGCCCAGTTCCTAAAAGAATTGAAAGGATATGTTTCCTCAGGCGGAACATCATTTAAAGGAGATCAATAGTCTCCCATGGTTTCTTCCAATTGGCCTAAAGCAGCTTCCAATTGTTCATCATTGGGAGCAACGCCATGCCATTTGTGTGTGCCCATCATGTAATCAACTCCCATGCCCATTTCGGTTTTCATGAGATTCACAATTGGAACACCTTTTCCTGTTGCGGCCTTGCATTCGGCCATTGTTTTAAGCAGGTCCTCCATGTTGTTGCCATCGCATTCAAAAACCTTCCAGCCGAAAGCCTCAAACTTTGCGCGCAGGTTTCCAAGTGCTATCACATCATCCGTGTCACCATCGATCTGCCTTCCATTAACGTCTACGGTGGCTATGATATTGTCGATTTTCTGTGCCGCACCGAACATGGCCGCTTCCCAGATCTGACCTTCTTGCAACTCGCCATCTCCATGAAGTGTGTAGACCAACTTGTTTTCACCATTCAGTTTCTTGGTGATGGCAGCGCCCAATCCGCAAGACAATCCCATGCCCAAGGAACCCGATGCCATTCTTACCCCAGGTAATCCTTCGTGTGTGGTTGGATGTCCCTGCAAACGGGTATTGATGAATCGGAAGGTTTTCAACTCTTCAACGGGGAAGTAACCATATCGCGCTAGCACGCTGTACCAAACCGGAGAAATGTGTCCGTTGGATAGAAAGAACAGGTCTTCGCCTTTTCCATCCATGGTGAAATGGGAAGCATCAGGCTTCATGATCTCATGATACAGCCCAACAAAGAATTCCACACAACCAAGCGATCCTCCCGGATGACCCGAAGCGGGCGCGTGAACCATTCTAACTATGTCTCTTCGGGTTTGCGAACAGATACGTTTTAGTTCATCGGGAGAGGGCATGAGGCGATGTTTTGGTTTGCTCAAAAGTAGCCGAACCGTAGGAGGGATTCGGGCTGCGTTAATAACTTTTGAAAACCGAATTAAGGTTGTTGAGATTGAGTTCTTGGTTCAACCCGATACAGGTTGGCAAAGCCGAATTCATTCTCTCGCTTTAGCGAAATCTGGTCTTTGAAGAACATGTCGAATGCCTTTTCGGCATTATTTGGGAAGCCCGTGAAAAGGTAGAGATTCTTGCCTCGTTCTATCTGTGAAACCACCTGTGTCAGCAATAGATAATCATTGTATTGCTTGTTCTTTTCGTCCAAGTTGGCGGGTATCTGTTGGAAAGCAGGTTTGTTGCCTTTTCCTTGCGATTTCTGGAACATCCCAACGTGGGTGAACTTCCTTCCTTGTGCCTCTACTTGCTTTGGTTGAATCTTGATCATCGCGTAGCTCACAATGTCATACTTCTCCAAATAATAGAGGTAGCTCACACGGTCCAGTTCATCCACCAGCATCACCGCTGCATTCGTATCGTTCAGGGCTAAGAATTCCTTCACTGCCTTATGCGGTTGGAAATTATCGGCTAGGAAAAAGGCGTTGTAAATGTTCTGCTCGCGTTTGTTGCGTTCGAGGTTCTTGTCAAGATGCGCGTTGATCTCCAAATTCTGCCACACAGAATTTCCAAGGCAGAAGATGGCCAACACAGCCACGATGGTTTGTTTAACCGTTTCGTTGAATTTCAATCCGTCAATAAATAACGCGGTGATGGCAGCAATAAGAATGGCAAATACAGGTGCGAGATGAACGAACGTCCGTTCGAATGGAACCTTTTCGTGCAGAAAGAGAAATAGGAACGGAAGCAGAAAAACGACCAAAACCTGCACCAACTTTTTGTGGTCGAAATCCAAATCCTTTTTGGTGAACCAGAAGAATATTCCACCCAAAATCGGAATCAGCAACAACCAGCGGAAACTGAAGAAGGCCTTCATCACCGAAGGGAAAACAGTCGTCAGCACGAACGCTCTTTCGGGCGGTGCTTTCGACACGAAACGGTTGTCGAGCAACTGCTCCATCACAGGTTGATACGCTACAAATGTGATTCCAGCACCTATGCCGATGGCGGCCAAAACCCACAGATGCGGAAAGGAGAACAGCGAAGGCCGCTTTTCCTTTTTGCCCTTTTTCGTTTTCTCGTTTCCTCCTTTTTCTCGGAACTGAAGCAGCCAATCAATTCCAATCACGGCACTCAGTCCGAACAGGAAATAAACATTGCTCGGAATGGTGTAAAGCAGGAAAAAAGAGGTCAGCCCTGTGAGGATAAGATGCGGCAGTTTGCGGTTGTCCAAGTAGCTCCATCCGTGGTAAATGATCATGCTTACGAACAGCATGCTCATATTGTAGCCGCGCAATTGCAATGAGAAATTCAAAAACGGAATTGTACTGGCTAGGAAAATGACCGCAAGACTTGCGTAGCGTTCGCTGAAGAATTGTTTGACGGTCAGAAAAACATACACACACGTTCCGATGGCCAACAGTCCTTGTGCCAAGCGGAGTTTCCAGAGATTATCCAGCAATTCATAGAAATCTCTTTCTCCAATAAGTCGACTCACCAGATTATCGAACAGGTTGAAGAAGATGTGATTTCCTGGTTCTGGATAGGATGTTCGCGTGGTTTCAAAACTTACCAGTGCGTAGTCTTTCAGGGAAATCAGTTCATCCCACCACGCATCTTGATGCACGTGATGCCACATCCAAAGCAGAAGCGGAGTGATTCCTACCAAGAAAAAAACGTAGTTGAATGTGTAGGAATTCTTACTTTCCATGAGTTCGATGAGGCGCTAAATTAATGAAGCCGAATTAGGTCTGAAATGAAATAACCATTGCATTACCTTTGCCGCCTCAAAAAATCGAGCTATGGCTTTACAATGCGGTATCGTGGGACTTCCGAATGTTGGGAAATCCACCTTGTTCAATTGCCTTTCCAATGCCAAGGCGCAGGCGGCCAATTTCCCGTTCTGCACCATCGAACCGAACGTGGGGGTGATCACCGTTCCGGATGATCGTTTGGAGAAATTGGAAGGTCTGGTAAAGCCAGAGCGCGTGGTGCCGACCAACATCGAGATCGTTGATATTGCAGGTCTGGTGAAAGGAGCCAGCAAGGGTGAAGGATTGGGAAATCAGTTCTTGGGAAACATCCGCGAGACAGATGCCATTATTCATGTGTTGCGTTGCTTTGATGATGGAAACGTGGTTCACGTGGATGGTTCGGTTGATCCGATTCGTGATAAGGAAGTGATCGATACCGAGCTTCAGTTGAAAGACCTTGACACGGTAGATAAGCGCATTGTGAAGGTGAGGAAACAGGCCGAGATCGGTCAGAAGGAAGCCAAGTTCGAATATGATGTGCTTTCTATTCTGAAAACGACATTGGAGCAGGGGAAATCTGCTCGCGCAGCCGATCTGAATGACAATCAACTGGAATTGGCGAAGACATTTCACCTGCTTACACTGAAGCCTGTGTTATATGTCTGTAATGTTGATGAATCTTCGGTGGTTTCCGGTAACGCCTATTCTGAAAAAGTAAAGGCAGCCGTTGCGGAAGAAAAAGCAGAAGTAATCCTGATCTCTGCTGCGGCCGAAGCTGACATTGCCAGCTTGGACACGTACGAAGAACGTCAGGAATTCCTTCAGGATATGGGTTTGGAAGAAGCGGGTGTGAACAAGTTGATCCGCGCGGCTTACAAGTTGTTGGATCTGCAAACCTATTTCACCGCTGGTGTGAAGGAAGTCCGTGCTTGGACCATCCGCAAAGGAATGACAGCTCCACAGGCAGCAGGAGTCATTCACACCGATTTTGAGAAAGGATTTATCCGCGCAGAAACAATTGCTTACAATGATTTCGTTACACTTGGCTCAGAAGCTGCCGTAAAAGAAGCGGGCAAAATGCGCGTGGAAGGCAAGGAATATGTGGTGCAAGACGGTGACGTGATGCACTTCCGTTTCAACGTTTAAAGTACCCAACGGGTGATGTAGAATCCCGCGGTACTCACGGCCCCGGTTAGAACAATTCCCCACAGAATATCTACGAAAACAACTTTCAGCGGAAAGCCTTTAAGCGTTGCCAGGTTGGTAAGGTCGTAGGTGGCATAGGCGAAGAAACCGAAGAGCGCACCGTAGAAGATGGCGTGTTTCACCGAATCGTTTTCTACTGCTGGGAGGATGGAAAAGATGAAGATGCCCACGATGTAAATAAGGTAAAAGATGAGTGCAGCGGTCCAGTTGACGTTTTCTTTGAGGAGGTCGCCCAATTGTTCCCAGTAGAATTTTTTGGCCACGAGGCCGAGCCACGTGAGGTCGATGGCGAAGAAGACAAGGGTGGTGAGAACGTAGCTCAGTATCAGTTTCATTTGGTTGGATTTTGCAGATAAACACCGAAAATCGATTTGTGTTTAAGCCTGTTCAAATCCCTGTTGAAAACCGAAGCACAATAAACTCGACCCCGCATGGGTCTGATACTATATTTATTGTCCTCAAGAACGGAACGTAGGCTGAAGGAAATGGCGGAAGAAACCAAGTATGGCGCAGAACAGATACGGTCGCTTGAATGGCATGAGCACATTCGGCTGCGGCCGGGCATGTACATCGGGAAACTGGGCGATGGGTCGCAGTCGGACGATGGTATTTACATCCTGATAAAGGAGGTGATCGACAACTCCATTGATGAGTTTGTGATGGGCAATGGCAAGACCATTGAGGTGACGGTGAAGGACCGTTCGGTGCGGGTGCGCGATTACGGTCGGGGTATTCCGCTGACCAAGGTGGTGGATTGCGTGAGTAAGATCAACACAGGTGCGAAGTATGATTCGGTGGCGTTTAAGAAGTCGGTGGGTTTAAACGGGGTTGGTACGAAGGCGGTGAACGCGATGTCTTCGAACTTCCTGATCCAGTGTTTCCGCGAGGAGCAGACGAAGTTGGCGGAGTTCCAGAAAGGGGTAATTACCAACGATGCGGCCATTGAGCCGAGCAGCCAGCGCAAGGGAACGTTGACGTTCTTTGAGCCTGACGAAACGCTGTTCAAGGGGTATCGCTTCCGCGATGATATTGTGCGGAAGATGATGTGGAACTATTGCTACCTGAACCCAGGTTTGACGATAGTCTATAATGGCGAGAAGCTGACATCGGAAAACGGGTTGAAGGACCTGTTGGAGGCGAAGATCGATGATGAGATCCGCTACCCGATCATTCATCTGAAGGGCGAGGATATTGAAGTGGCGATAACGCACGGGAATTCATCGCGCGAGGAATATTATTCGTTTGTAAACGGACAGCACACGACCATGGGCGGTACGCACCAAGGTGCTTTCCGAGAGGCGTTCGTTACCACGGTGAGAACGCACTTCAAAAAGGAGTTTGATGCGAGCGATGTAAGAAGCGGCATTATTGCGGCCATTTCTGTGAAGGTGATGGAGCCTGTGTTCGAGAGCCAGACCAAAACGAAATTGGGTTCACAGAATGTGGCGGAGGATGGTCCTTCCATGAAAGCCTTCATTGGCGATTTCCTGAAGACGGAACTCGACAACTTCCTGCACAAGAATTCGGATGTGGCCGATTTGCTGCTTCGAAGAATCCAACAGGCAGAGCGTGAACGGAAGGAACTTTCGGGTATCAAGAAATTGGCGCGTGACCGTGCTAAGAAGGCCAGCCTGCATAACAAGAAGCTGCGCGATTGCCGCGTTCATTTCGACTCGAACAAGGAACGAGCAGAGGAGACCACGATATTCATCACGGAGGGAGATTCGGCTTCGGGTTCCATTACCAAAAGCCGCGACCCGAACACACAGGCGGTTTTCAGTTTGCGCGGTAAGCCGCTGAACAGCTATGGACTTTCGCGAAAGGTGGTTTACGAGAACGAGGAGTTCAATCTGCTCCAGGCTGCTTTGAACATTGAAGACGGACTGGAAGGTCTGCGCTACAACCGAATTGTAATTGCTACCGATGCGGACGTGGACGGAATGCACATCCGTTTGCTGTTGCTCACCTTCCTGCTCCAATTCTTCCCTGACCTGATCAAGAACGGACACGTTTACATCTTGCAGACCCCGCTTTTCCGCGTGCGGAACAAGAAGGAAACGCGCTACTGTTATTCGGAAGAAGAGCGGAGAGATGCGATTGCCAGCTTAGGAAAGAATCCGGAGATCACGCGATTCAAGGGATTGGGAGAGATCTCACCCGATGAGTTCAAGAATTTCATTGGTGAAGACATGCGTTTGGATCCGGTGGAGATCAGAAAGGAAGATCATCTGAGTCAGATGTTGGAGTTCTTCATGGGCAAGAACACGCCCGATAGACAGGATTTTATCATTGAGCGCCTAAGGGTGGAGAAGGATATTGTTGATGAGGAGAAGGCTATTGAGGCGTGAAAAGGGAGAAACGAAAAAGGAAAAAAGAAAAAGGGGAAAACGGGAAAAGGAAAAACGTGAGGGATTCTTAGGAGGAGAATGAAAAAGGAGAAAACGAAAGCGGGAAAAGGGTGATGGCTTCTAATGGAACAACTGAAAATATGGTTGAAGAAGTAGCGGCAAATTATTCTGGTTACCGAAGCTTTAAGGATTTGGAGTGTTGGAAAGCGTGTTTGGAAGTGAGGCGTTGGTTGGCTTCTGTTGTAAAAAGCTTTCCGAAGGAGGAAAGGTATGAGTTGGTGAGTCAAATGAAGCGGGCATCACGTTCCACCACAGCGAACATTGCTGAGGGCTATGGACGTTTTCATTTTCAAGAGAATATACAGTTTTGCAGAACTTCCCGTGGTTCATTATATGAACTTATCGACCATCTTTCAGTAGCGGTAGATGAAGAATATATTTCTCAGGAAAAGAGTGATGAAGGTGAAGCACTCATCAGAAAGTCGATTGCAATAATTAATGGGTACATCAAGTATCTACAAAACCAAAAAGCACGGTAGCATGTACATTTTTCATTTTACCGTTTTTCATATTCACTTAGACAATGTCTGAAGAGAACGAGCCGATAGAAAACGAAGAAGGAAAAGAAGGCGATGCTGGGAACAGTATTGCCGTGAGCGGGATGTATCAGGATTGGTTTCTTGACTACGCCAGCTACGTTATTCTGGAGCGGGCGGTTCCTACAATTGAGGACGGCCTGAAGCCTGTTCAGACGCGTATCATGCATTCCATGTTCGAGTTGGAAGATGGTCGCTACAATAAGGTGGCGAACATCATTGGGCATTGCATGAAGTACCACCCGCATGGCGATATGGCCATTGGCGATGCGATTGTTGGGTTGGGTCAGAAGGAATTGCTCATCGATACCCAAGGAAACTGGGGAAACACACTTACTGGTGACCGTGCAGCTGCAGGTCGATACATCGAGGCACGACTTTCCAAGTTTGCGTTGGAGGTGGTTTTCAACCCAAAGACTACAGAGTGGAAAACTTCTTACGATGGACGAAACAAGGAACCGGTTACGCTTCCTGTCAAGTTTCCGTTGCTGTTGGCGCAAGGCGTTGAGGGTATCGCGGTCGGACTTTCAACCAGAATTCTTCCGCACAATTTCAATGAGTTGATTGATGCTTCCATTCAGATCCTGAAAGGAAAGAAGGCCACGGTGATGCCCGATTTCCAAACGGGCGGAATGATCGATGTAAGCAATTACAACGATGGTCAGCGCGGAGGTAAAGTGCGCGTTCGTGCCAAGATTGGTAAGGTGGATACCAAGACTTTGGTGATCACAGAGATTCCTTACGGGACCAATACTTCCAACCTTATCGACAGCATTCTGAAAGCGAACGATAAGGGCAAGATTAAGATCAAGAAGGTAGAGGATAACACGGCCGAGAACGTGGAAATTCTCATTCACTTGGCTACTGGAATTTCGCCCGACAAGACCATCGATGCGCTTTACAGCTTCACGGATTGCGAGTCGAGCATTTCTCCGAATGCCTGCGTGATCGTGAATGAGAAGCCGATGTTCATGTCGGTTTCAGAAATCCTTCAGATCTGCACGCAACAGACGCTCGATCTTCTTCGAAGAGAGTTGGAGATCAAACTGGGTGAACTGCAGGAACAATGGCATTTCGCTTCGCTGGAAAAGATATTCATCGAGAATCGCATCTACCGCGATATTGAAGAAGAGGAAACGTGGGAAGGTGTGATCGGTGCCATTGATAAAGGATTGAAACCGCACATCAAGCACTTGATCCGTGAGGTGACGGAGGAGGATATTGTTCGCCTGACGGAGATCAGAATCAAGCGTATTTCCAAGTTCGATAGCAATAAGGCAGACGACAATATTGCCGCATTGGAAGGCAAGATTGCAGCTGTGAAATACGACTTGGAGCATTTGGTGGATTTCGCGGTGAACTACTACAAGAGCCTGAAGGAGAAGTACGGAAAAGGCAGAGAACGTAAGACGGAGATCCGTCAGTTCGATACCATTCAAGCAGCACGTGTGGCTGTGGCCAACGAGAAGTTGTACATCAACCGCGAGGAAGGTTTCATTGGAACAGGCATGCGCAAGGACGAATATGTCTGTGATTGCTCGGATATTGATGACATCATCGTTTTCATGAAAAATGGATTCATGAAGGTGGTGAAGGTCGATAGCAAGGTTTTCGTGGGTAAGGATATCATTCACGCGGCCGTGTTCCGCAAGAACGATAAGCGCACCATATATAATATGGTATATCGCGATGGTCCGCGAGGGAATTATTTCGTGAAGCGTTTCCCAGTTACGTCCATCACGCGTGACAAGGATTACGACCTTACCGCAGGAACCGAGAACAGCGTGGTGGAATGGTTCACCGCCAACCCGAACGGAGAAGCGGAGGTTATTGCAGTCCACGTTCGTCCGAAACCGAAGTTGAAGAAGCTGAAATTCGATTTCGACTTTGCGGAATTGGCCATCAAGGGCCGTGCTGCGAAAGGGAACATGTTCTCCAAGAATCCGCTGAAGAAGATTGAGTTCAAGGAGAAAGGACTTTCCACGCTTGGTGCGCGCAAGATCTGGTTCGATGATACCGTTCAGCGTTTAAATGCTGAGGGTAGAGGTGAGCTCTTGGGCGAATTCTCACCAGAGGACAAGATTTTGACCGTCAATCAGGCAGGCGAGTACAAACTGCTTGGTTTCGACCTCAGCACCCAGTTCGATGATGATATGATCCTCATCGAGAAATGGAATCCTGAGAAGCCGCTTACGGTCGTCTATTTCGATACGAAGAAGAAGCTTTACATGATCAAGCGGTTCTTGGTAGAGAAATCAACCAAGCCCGTTGAATTCGTTCCCGAAGGAGATGAGTTCCAGCTTGAGTTGGTTGCTTCAGACTGGAAGCCGCGTTTGCAGATCAATTTCCGTAAGAAAGCAGGCGAAGAAGAAGCGCAATCCGAAGAGATCAACGTGGAAGAGTTCATAGCCGTGAAAGGCGTGAAGGCCAAAGGCAATCAACTTACCAAGGAAACGGTGAACACCATTGATCTATTGGAGCCCATACCTTATGAGCCGCCTTCTAAAGAAACAGATGAAGAGGAAGAGCCTCCAACCGATGATTCAAAGGAAGATGAGGAGGCCACTGACTCCGAAGAATCAACCACGGTGGAACTCGAAGTAGAGAACACCACTGTACCAGAAGAGCAGCCTAAAAAGGAAGAAAAGAAGGAGGAAAAGCCGAAGAAGGATGATTTGCCTCCGCCAACCAACGGATCGGACGGACAGCTAGGTCTGTTCTAATCTGCCTTAACCAACTTCAATCTGCTGTTGCCAATGTGCAACACGTAAATCCCGTTAGGCAATTGACTCAGGTCAACCTGTCGCGTTCCTGCAGGAATCTCTACAACACGCTTACCGCTTGCATTGGTAATGACTGCAGAAATGTTCAATGGTCTTTTCAAGTTCAGTACATCAACCACAGGGTTCGGATAAGCAAAGCCTTCCAGGTCTTCTACCTCATCAATTCCTACAGATTGCGAAACCATGAATTGCAGTTGGTCATTATCATCTGGTACAATACCAGGACTACAGTTCGGTCCACCACCACCGCTGGTCAGTGTAAGGTCGAAAGTATAAGCGCCAGCAGGCAAGGGACCCAACTCAAAAGTATCTGTAGTGCTGCAAATGGCAGTCAGTAATCCAATACAGTGGTGTGCAGTTACCACGAAGGTTGAATTCTGTAGCGCGAATGCCTGATAATCCAACGGACAATCTGAATAGTTGAAGACAAGCTCGGCATAAACGGTAACCTCGTCATTGATTGTCGGATTCTCCGGTTCAACATAAATGGACAGAATCTGACCACCTTGAGCCAGAATCTGAATGCTGAATAAACTGAAAGTGAGAATGGTTAGTAGATGCTTCATGGCGTCAAGGTTTACTAGGTAGACGCGCACAAGTTGTTGACGTTGTCAATTCAGCCTCGCAGGATCTTCTCCATAGCGCGGCCTTTGGCCAGTTCGTCAACCAATTTATCTAAGTAGCGAACCTCACGCGTAAGCGGAGTTTCAATGTCCTCAATACGGTAACCGCAGATCACACCTTTTATCAATTCGGCATTGGGGTTCAGGTCTGCTTCGTCAAAGAACTGTTCAAAGGTTACTTTCTGCCCAATAAGTTCCTTCAATTTCTGCTCATCAAATCCGGTAAGCCATTCAATAACCTCATGCAATTCTGCAACGGTTCGGCCTTTCTTCTCCACTTTATTTATATAGTGAGGATAGACCGAAGAAAAGGTCATTTCGGCAATGCGTTGGTCATGTTCTGGTGTAGTGGTGGGCATGTTTCAAAAGGTTTATGCCAAAATAATGAACCATGAAAACGCTCAGATAAGTTGAAGTCGTAAATCAAGAAAACCTTTATAATACCGTAACAGCCGTTTGTTCTTGATCAGATGATGCCGCTACCCCATAAACTCCTCGCGTCCATCAGAGTGCTTGGCAAAACGACCTGCTTTACGGTCGTGTACTGGATCGATCTGCTTCCAAGGCCAACCACCGAACTGAGTGGCTTGGTAATCCATAAAAGCCTGTTGAATTTCTTCGCGGGTGTTCATTACAAACGGACCGTGTTGTACCACGGGCTCATTGATAGGTTGTCCCTGAAGTACCAGAATGCTACAGGCTTCGTCTCCTGCGGTCAGTAAAATCTCCGAATCGGCTTTTACCTCCGCCTGATGGTAGTGTTTCAACTGCTGTTCATTCAGGCGCATACTATCACCTTCATAGAAGTAGATGCTTCTGTTGGTTCCTGTTTTTGCAGCCGGTAATGTGTATTGAGCCCCAGCATCCAGTTTGATATTCCAAATGGCCACATCATGTTCTGGGTCTGCCGCCCAAGAGTTGGGAGCAGGAGCAGGAGCCGTCTCGTTGTGGAGCTTTCCTGCAATAACCTCCAGATAGATGTTCTTCCCATTCTTATCCATTACGGTCTTTTTGGGAATCTGCTCGTTCCACAGCATTTTGAAATGTGGCTCCAGCATTTTGCTCTTTTTAGGAAGATTGAGCCATATCTGGAAAAGCTCCATGGTGTTTGGTTTGTCCTCCTTTATCAACGGGAACATCTCGGCATGCTGCAAACCTTTTGCGGCCGTCATCCACTGCACATCACCGTTGCCATAACGGGCCGTGGCTCCGTCAGAGTCACTATGATCTACAAAACCCTTGCGCACCACTGTTACCGTTTCAAACCCACGGTGTGGGTGGCCAGGAAAACCTGGAACCCTACGGCCGTGATACATACGATATCCATCCTTTACAATGAAATCCTGCCCCAGTTGGCGGCCTTCGATACCGGTCTTAGGCCCCATGTGTTCGATGCCTTCGGGAAAAAAGTCTTCATGGTGCACACAGAAGATGAATGGGTCTTGCGTTTCCCACTGAAAACCAAGCGGCTTTATTTTCTTGATCACTTCTTCTTTAGGCGTATCCATACTGGTTGCGTTTGCGGTCTTGGCTGCCAGCACACTGCCAGCGGCTGCTACCGACAGATTCTTCAGAAACTTTCTGCGGTTGTTTTCTCCTTCCATGATAGTTCAAACAAAATAGAGTAGAGGAAGTTTCACTATTCTTCCTTTAAAGATAAGGCCTCAGGTTTACACCGTCACATGCCATTGGATTACCGCGATTCATGATTCACTCATACTAATACCAATGACACAAAATACATTTTCAACTTTCCCTTGCCTTTAGCCTCCACTTCGCCACGGTATTCGCAGGTAAATTGGTCTTTTACCAACTGGTAGGTTGACTCTGAGATATTCACCTTACCTACCTCACCCGATGATTCCATTCGGCTGGCGGTATTGACCGTGTCGCCCCAAATATCGTATTGGAACTTTTTTACGCCCACAATACCCGCTACCACTGGGCCGGTGTGAACACCAATACGTATTTCGAAGAAAGGCAATCCTGTGGCAATCTTACTGGTCTTGCCCTTCTCAATCACCTCCGCCATTTCCAATGCGGCATTCACCACGTCCTGTGCGTGGGTTGTATTGGGTGATGGAAGCCCTCCTGCGGCCATGTAGGCATCGCCTATGGTCTTTATCTTTTCTATACCATACTTCTCACAAATATTATCGAATGCTGAGAAACACTCATGAAGGTCGGCCACGAGTTCTTTGGGTGTCACCTGCTCACTCAATGCAGTAAAACCTTTGAAGTCGGTGAACAGCACGGTTACGTGGTCAATGAGTTGTGCATCCGAATGGCCTTTATCTTTCAGTTCTTCTGCAACTTCTTCGGGTAGAATGTTCAGCAGTAGTTCGTCAGAGCGCTTCTTGCCTTTGTAAATGGCAACAGCAAGTGCTATGACCAACAATAGCCCCACTCCCGCACCAAAAAGCCCGACCCGTTGTTTTTGGGTACGTTCTTCCAGTACCACCTCCTTTGCGGCAAACTCCAAACTATCTGTAAGTAGTTTACGGTCATATTCATAGCGCATGGTCTGTTTGATCAAGTCGCGAGCATCATCCTCGTTTTCTGATGAATCCCTCAACGCCACAAACTTCCGGTAGTCGCTAAGAGCTCCTGCGTAATCGCCTTTACCTGCCCTCAGGTCGCTTCTTAGCAAATAAGAATTGCCAATTGCCAGTACGTAGTGATTCTCTTCGCCAATGGCAATACTTGCATTGATATGCTCCAAAGCCTTTTTATCATTTCCTGTTTTATCGAATAACTGCGCCAGGTCCTTGTGAACAACAAACTGTCCTAAACGGTGGTCCACTGATTTCCTGATCTCGAGTGATCTGAAGTAGTAATAGAATGCCGAATCATAATCTCCCAGACCCTCGAGACTTGCCCCAATGTTGTTCAGCATCCACCCCATCGCACCTTCCCGATCATGCATTCCTTCTTTCTGCATGGCGGACAGAGATAACCGATAATAGATAAGTGAAGAATCAGGCGATACGCTTCCGTGAAGCGTTCCAATATTGCCATATGACAATGCAATACCATACACGTCATTCTGATCAAGGTCCATCTTTAAGGATCTACGGTAATAACTGAAAGCCTCATCCCTCATGCCTTGGTAATGATAAGCCAATCCAATATTCGCGAGGCTGATGCTCTCTCTTCTTTGATCACCTACTTCCTGAGTAATTTCCAATGCTTGAAGCAGTGAGTTGATACTCCGTGAATTATCTCCGACATAACTATATGCAGTGCTAAGGTTGTTTAGCACTTGCATGGTCCAATCATTCCGCACTGAGTCACTTAGAGAACCAAGCTGCCTTATGTCTTCCAATAACTTCTCCCCAAGTTCAATGGCCTTCAATGGTTGTTGTTTCGCCATGTCGGCAAGCATGGAACACCCGATGGAAATACGCAACGAATCGTTGGAAGCGCTAACGTACAACCGTTGCAGAGAGTCTAGTTTAGATTGTGCATTGACCGATCCCAGAAAGAGAGACAGTACACAGAAGGAGGACAAGAAGACCTTCATTTGGCTTGGGTTGGTAACCCAAGATAGGGAACTGTATGAGTTTTATCCTAGATTTTTCACAAAGTACATCTTCATCTTGCCTTTTCCTTTTGCTTCTACTTCTCCACGGTATTCACAGGTGAACTGGTCTTTCACCAACTCGTAGGTGGTTTCTGAGATATTCACTTTTCCGACTTCACCAGATGATTCCATTCTGCTGGCGGTATTAACGGTATCTCCCCAAATGTCGTACTGGAACTTCTTGACGCCTACGATACCAGCTACCACTGGGCCAGTGTGAACACCGATGCGTATCTCAAAGAAGGGCAGACCCTGCTCTACCTTTTTCATTTTTCCTTTTTCAACGACCTCCTTCATTTCAAGTGCGGCATTCACCACGTCCTGTGCGTGGGTTGTATTGGGCGATGGAAGCCCTCCTGCGGCCATGTAGGCATCGCCTATGGTCTTTATCTTTTCTATACCATACTTCTCACAAATGTTATCGAATGCTGAGAAACACTCATGCAAGTCGGCCACTAGTTCCTTGGGCGTAACCTGCTCACTCAATGCAGTAAAGCCTTTGAAATCGGTGAAGAGTACCGTGACGTGGTCAATGAGTTGTGCATCCGAATGACCTTTGTCTTTCAACTCTTCTGCCACTTCTTCGGGCAGGATATTGAGCAAAAGTTCTTCGCTACGCTGCTTTTCTTTCTCAATTACTGCCTTGGTTCTTCTGGTGTAGCTTAATCGGTTCCAAAGGGCCAAAGCCAAAAGCAGAATGATGACCCCGATAATGATGGTAATGTTCCGGGTTCGAGTCGCACGTTCTTGCTTCAATTGGCTATCAAGATTTTGGATCTTGAGTTCCTTGATCTCGCCTGCTTTCTTTTCGCTCTCATACTTCTCTTGCATGTCAGCTATCGATTTCACCTTTTCGATGTTCAATAGACTATCGTTGAGAATGATGTAGTTCTCCAATTCATCCAAGGCCGTTCTATGATCGCCCATATCACGGTAGTTTTTACTTCTATGGCGCAACAAAGTGATCTGCATAGGTAGGTCGCCCAGTCTTTTGGCTATGGCAATGGATGAGTCTGTGTACACAAGCGATGCCTTGTGATCTCCGCGGTCAGCCTTCAATGCGGCCACATTGCTGTATAGGGTCATCATATCCTTGCCAATCGGGTCAATGGTTCGGATAAGCTCCAATGCTTTGAATATGTATTTCTCGGCACTATCAAGCATAACCTGATCGGTACCTCCGCTTAGCATTCCGAACATGCCGCCCATATTCATATAGGCTTCGCGGATCAGCATTGCGTCTTGCGCTTTTATGGCATTCGAGAGTACATCCCTGAAAGCTTCCAAAGCCTCATCAAACCTGCCCATATATGCAAGTGAGATAGCCCTGTTGGTGTAGAGGCCGTCTTTTGATGTTCCGTAGCCCCAACTTGGATTCCACCTGCGCAATGCATCTTCGCACATGTTAAGGGTCTTTTCGTTCTCTCCCAAACTGAGGTAAACGTTGGATACGAATACCGTAATGCTCATCAACTTCAAACTGTCGCATGGTGGTCTAAAAAGGCTCAGGCCCTTCTGTCCGACAATAAGCGCGCTGTCCAATTTGCCTAGCACATCGTAGGTATTGCATATGTGCCCCGAAAGCCACGCCATTTTACAGGTATCTCCGTGTTGAGCGTAAATGGAGTAAGCCCTGTTGATCTTTGAGATACTGCTTGAGTAATCAGTCTCTACGCGATGCCGCGTTAGCGTTTCGGCCATGCTGTCTGCCCATGCCAATTCAGAATGCGATTGACCGAAACAGGTCAATGCAAGCAGCGAACAACAGAAAATGGTAGTGGCAATTGTTCTCACTGTACAAACTGTACCATGAACTTAAGTATAACTCTCCACAAAATACATCTTCATCTCTCCCTTCCCTTTGGCGGCAATCTTTCCACGGCTTTCGAATGAGAATTGGGAATCATATTTCAGCAAGGCACAGGTTGCTTCGCTTATGTTCACCATGCAAACCTCAATGCTCAGACCTCACTTTACCCTTTTAAAAGCGTCTTCGCTTATCATTGATATAGAAGCTTTGCTGGTGCCAGAGTGTGCCTATCGGCACACAAAGAACACAGTTAGAAAGACCAGCATCATCGTGCCTTCGATCCAAAAAGAGCAGTACATGTCGTTGCGCTTGGGGTGGGCGTAACTTACACCGAACATGGTAACGAGTGTGCTCAGCAGATAGCCCCAGAAAAGAGGTTGGTCGGTACCCAGGCGCCACCAGACCAGAAACAGGAACAGCATCAGTAGCACTTCTGCCAACACAACAGAACGGAACCACCCAATTGTAGACGGAATGGTACGCACACCTTTCTTGGCATCGTTCACCAGATCGCGTACATCAAAAGGAAGCGTAATGGCAATGATGAAAATGAAACGTTCCACACCCAGCAACCAGCTTTTGGGTTCGGTAAGTTGTTGCAGCCCGTAATGATCAACGGCTGGAAGCACTACGGTCATGCCTGCCCACACGGCACCGATCATAAAAATCTTCCACAAGCCAATTTCGCGTATGCGGATGAATTCGGTCTTTCGTCTAACAATGGGCGCGGCATACGCCACCGCCACCAATGTAAGCGGAACCATGAAATACCAGATGGCACCATTCAGGTAATTAACAGACCCGGCCGCCATCAGCAGCCCGATGACCAACGTGCCTTTCATCAGCTTTTCGTTGTCAATACACCAATGGTGGCGTTCAGAATCGGTACCCATTTTCCGTAGCTCTTTCAGCCCAGATATCATGTTCAGGTTGTAGATGACCAACGTAGAACCTACGGTGAAGATGAAAAGTGGGGCATTCCACCAATTGCCAGTAAACTCATACCAGCTTAGCATTCCAATGGCCGCAGCGCACAGCGCAACCCACCAACTGCCATAAACAATGTATTCGAAAATCGATTTCACCTTCTGTGAAGGTAAGGAAGCCATCGGCTATCTGAGAAGCGGACTCGTTGCAACCGCAGCACCGATACCAACGCCAAGTCCGCCAATGGCGCCCATGGTAAAGGCAAAGATCTTTCTGCCTTTGGCCGAGCGTATGTAACCGTCCATGTATGGATCGGATTCAAGCAGATTCTTGGTCAGTTCCAATTTTGGGTTCGGTTTGAAGTTGTTCAGACCCGCAATAACCGCAATGCAGATGGCAGGTGGAATGGGAGCATAGAACATATCCAAGGTGTAGGTGAAAATGAGCCCTGATGCCAACCCCGTTGCAGCGCCTATGTACACATCGTGGAAACTGTGCTTACGACCATCCTGTCTGCCTTTGATATAGAGGCGCATCTCAGCCACCCCGTATTCCACTTCGGTGGTGCCGTCCATCAAGAAACCAAGCGTATCGGCACTGTAGATCACTTCCTCGGTTCCATCGGTTCGCATTACAGAGAAGACCAACTGCCGCGCCACGCGCTTGGTAAACCGATTTCTGATCTGCCCTTGTTTGCGTTCATAGGCTGCATCCACCAGCTGCGCCTGAACTGTAGAATCGAGCACCGTTTCTTGCTCCAAGGCCTTCAGTTCAGCCTCTTCACGGCTTTTCCATTTCTCAAAATCGGGTCCTAATTCCGACTTGCTTCTCTCTTCCAGCTCCTTCTCATACTGTGCTCTGCGGTCTGCCAAGTACTGCAACTGCTCAGCCTTCTTGCGTTCCGCTTTCGCGATTTCGGCTTCCTTTTTCGCCTTCCATGCATCGGTATTCCGCTTGGCCTCTTCCTTCAGCCTCAGCTTCTCTAGCTTGGCTTCCATTTTCTCCTTCTGTAGAGGATTCTGGTAGAGCACATCAGCATAATCGATGTACACGACCTTTCCCTTCAGCGTTCTGATCTTGCCGTTGTTCAGCAACAGCTTGTCCTGCGCTTGCACACTGGAAACAACTGCGGCCAACAGAAGAAAACAAACAAGAGATTGGAGTTTCATGCCCATTAGGTGCGACCAAAGATATTTAATTGACCACGCTGAAGCCGACCAGCCCATTGTGAATTTATACAGTAACATGTGTATAAAATGAACATTTGCCCGAATGGCGAATTGAATGCTTAGGTAAATTTGCCCGACCTCATCAAAAACAAGCATGAAACAAGACGTATTTGTCAACAGACACATTGGTCCTAGAGAAGAGGATATTCCTGCCATGTTGAACCAGATCGGTTCAGAAAGTATTGAAGACCTCATCGCCAAGACCATCCCAGCTTCCATCAGAATGCAAAAGGAGCTGGATCTTCCGCAGGCCATGACAGAATTGGAGTATGCCGCTCACATTCAGTCCATCGCTGCCAAGAACAAGATGTTCCGCTCGTACATCGGACTGGGTTATTACGATACCGTGGTTCCGAACGTAGTGAAGCGAAACGTGTTGGAGAATCCAGGCTGGTATACGGCTTACACGCCTTATCAGGCAGAAATTGCTCAAGGAAGATTGGAGGCGCTTTTGAACTTCCAGACCATGGTAAGCGACCTTACCGGACTCGAAATTGCCAACGCGTCTCTCCTGGATGAGGCTACGGCCGCAGCAGAAGCTATGATCATGCTGTTCAATGCGCGTTCGCGCGATGCAGTGAAGCGTGGCACCAACAAGTTCTTTGTTTCCGCAGATTGTTTCCCGCAGACCATTGATCTGCTGCACACACGCTCAGAGCCATTGGGTATTGAACTCACCATCGGAGATCATGACGACATCAAATTGTCTGATGAGTTCTTCGGAGCGTTGCTTCAGTATCCATCAGTAAACGGTTATGTCAAAGACCTGAAACCGTTTGTTGATAGAGCCCACGAAGTAGGTGCAGCTGTTGCTGTTGCAGCAGACCTGATGAGCTTGGTGTTGCTGAAAAGCCCTGGAAGTTGGGGTGCAGATGTGGTTGTCGGAAACACCCAGCGCTTTGGGGTTCCATTGGGTTACGGAGGTCCGCACGCAGCCTATTTCGCAACGCGCGATGAGTTCAAAAGACACATTCCGGGCAGGATTATCGGAGTATCGTTGGATTCTCAAGGAAACCCTGCACTGAGAATGGCCTTGCAGACCAGAGAGCAGCACATCAAACGCGATAGAGCAACCTCAAATATTTGCACCGCTCAGGCACTATTGGCCATCATGGCAAGTATGTATGCGGTGTACCATGGCCCAAAAGGTTTGAAAGACATTGCTACAAACATTCACCGCAAAACTGTGGTGTTGGCAGGCAAGCTCAGGTCGTTGGGTTATGATGTCAAGTCAGAAGTTTACTTCGATACCATTAAGGTGGTGCCTCCCACGGGAGTAACTGTTACCGAGATCAAGGAGATCGCGGAGCGCGAAGGCATCAACTTCCGTTACATAGAGAACCGCGCCATTGGCCTGAGCTTGGATGAGCGCACCAACATTGGTGATCTGCAGACGATTTTGGAAGTATTCGCCAGCGCAGCTGAGAAAGACCCGATCTACGTTAAACTTTCAGACCTCGAAGAAGATGCTAGCGTTCTATCTGCCGATCTACGAAGAGGAGACGATTACCTCACCCATAAAGTGTTCAACTCGTATCACTCAGAAACAGAGATGATGCGTTATATCAAGCGGTTGGAGAACAAGGATATCTCTTTGGTTCATTCCATGATATCGTTGGGTTCTTGTACCATGAAATTGAATGCGGCCAGCGAGTTGTATCCGATCAGCATGCCGGAGTTCGCCAACATCCATCCGTTTGTGCCATTATACCAGACCAAAGGTTACCAGATCGTCTTCAACGAGTTGGAAAAAGCCCTTTGCGAGATCACAGGTTTCGAGGCGGTCTCATTCCAACCTAACTCAGGCGCGCAAGGCGAATATGCCGGGCTCATGGTCATTGACCAATACCATAAGAGTAGGGGAGACGACCACCGCAACATTGCCCTCATTCCTTCCTCCGCACACGGTACAAACCCTGCAAGTGCCGTGATGGCAGGAATGAAAGTGGTGGTTACCAAGTGCGATGACAATGGAAATATTGATGTCGATGACCTTAGAGCGAAAGCAGAGGAGCACAAAGACAATCTTTCTTGCCTCATGGTTACGTATCCATCAACACACGGTGTTTTCGAGGAGTCTATTCAAGAAGTAACCAAGATTATCCATGATAATGGTGGTCAAGTGTACATGGATGGCGCCAACATGAATGCACAGGTGGGTCTTACCAATCCAGGATTGATCGGTGCAGACGTTTGCCACCTGAATTTGCACAAGACATTCGCCATTCCGCACGGTGGAGGAGGTCCTGGCATGGGTCCAATTGGTGTTGCCAAGCATTTGGCGCCATTCCTACCGGGTCATGCGGTTGTTCCTATCGGTGGAAACCAACCTATCTCTGCGGTATCGGCTGCACCTTGGGGTAGCTCGCTTATCCTGCTCATTTCTTACGGTTACATTAAAATGTTGGGTGCCGAAGGAGTGAAGAGAAGCACGCAGATGGCCATTCTCAATGCCAATTACCTCAAATCGAAATTCGAAGGGCATTATGATGTGCTTTACACCGGTAAACATGGCACGGTTGCACACGAGATGATCTTGGATTGCCGAGATTTCAAGCGTACTTCAGGGGTGGAAGTGGCCGACATTGCCAAGCGATTGATGGACTATGGTTATCATGCGCCAACCGTTTCTTTCCCAGTGGCAGGCACGCTGATGGTGGAGCCGACCGAAAGCGAATCGAAAGAAGAATTGGATCGATTTGTTGAGGCCATGATTTCCATCAGAGAAGAGATCAAGGAGATTGAGAACGGAACGGCAGATGCAGAAGACAATGTGCTTCTCAATGCACCGCACACATCTAGAATGGTGGTTACAGACAATTGGAATCATGCGTATTCGCGAGAAAAAGCAGCATTCCCATTATCGTTTGTAGCCGATGCCAAGGTTTGGCCGGCCGTTGGTCGTGTGGATAACGCCCGTGGCGATAGAAACCTGATCTGTACGTGCCCAACAACAGAAGAGTACGAGACGCAACTAGCGTAATTTCTTGTAACAAACAGTGATCAAAGGGAGGTCTTGCGGCCTCCCTTTGTCTTTTTAGAGGCAAATCAGCGTTTGATCGGCTCTTTAAATTGATTTTTTCAGTTGCTATGCTGAAATTGGTGTCGCCAAAATGAAAATCTAACAAAACGCCATATGAAAAACCTATACCTGACTTTAATTGCTCTTGCTTTTTCCGGAATTGCTTTCTCGCAGAATGACACACTACTGTGGGAAGATTTCGAAGCAGAAACCATCGATTACATCTTGAATGATTATCCCAACGGAGACCCGAATTACCATCCTAATTATTTGAATTTCGATGTGGATGGGGTTCCTGACGGAAGCGGAAGCGACAGACCAGACGAGTGGTTTCTGTCATTCGGCTTTGCAGATGTGGACAGTACCAATACAGTACTTGCCAGTAATTCGTGGCTGCAAGGAGAGGTTGATGGAGCAGAGAATTGACTCATCACCCCACGCATTTTCATTCAAGACAATCAAGCAACACTTTATTGGAAATCCGCTCCGTTCCAATTACCACGCTATTTGGATGGATACCAAGTATTGGTGTCAACAGAAACGAATGTTGAAACAGATTTCACCGATACGCTGGCCGTATTTGCGGAGTTCGATGGTAACCTGACCACCAATTTCGAAGACACATCTACCTATGTGTTCACACCGGGAATCATGCATACGGAATTGGAGTATGATTCTACAGACGTAACGCGTCACGGAGGCGTACTTCAGCAATGGTCAGCTTCGTTGGAAGATTATGCGGGCCAGAGCATTTTCATTGCATTCCGTCATAGAAGTGATGACGATAACCTAATTTCAATTGATGACCTGTTGGTTCTTGGAACGGGTACTTTAGGCGTCTCTGAAACAGAAAGTCTTTCAGATTTCAGCGTATATCCTAATCCTTTAACACGTAGTATGCCGCTTACTTTGGCCTACAGTCTAAGCTCGGTCTCATCGGTAAGCTATTCCATCACCACATTGGATGGTAAAGAGGTGTTAACTGGAAACGGACACACTCAATTACCAGGTTCGCACAGAACAGAATTGGATATTAACCAATTTTCTCCTGGTCATTATCTAGTGTCGCTTTCGGTCAATGATCAGACATTGGTAAAGCGATTTGTGCTCACGGAATAACTTCGAAAAATGGAAATTGTCTTCTGGCGTTAAGTTCATATTAACTTCATTGTATACATTAGCGGCAGAATACACCTAATAACTGTATAACAAACAACTATCAAAATGAAAAAAATCTACACTACCGCTTTGATGCTTGTAGCTGGTGCTGTGGCCGTTATGGCTCAGGGCAACGAGCAAGCTCCAAGCAAAGAATGGAACACTAGCAAGTACGCTGAGCGAATTACTGTAAGTGAATTTGCCAGAGGAGGAGGTGTTGCATGTGCATTGGATGAGGGCTTTGATGCTGCTATCCCTGCAACTTGGGACAACATCATGACCAACTCTAACGAAAACTGGACATGGACCGGAACTGGAGGTAACCCAGACGGAAGAATCGATTGTCAATATGACGCTTCTTTGGGTCAGCAAGATGAGTCTATCATCACAGATTCAATCGACCTTTCTTCACTTACCACTCCTGGTTTGTATTTCGATTGGTTTATGAGTTATTACTGGGGTGTTACTCCAAATGATAACTATGACCTGACTGTTTCTATCACTACAGACAACGGTGCTAACTGGACAGATCTTTGGACAGAAGCAGACGCTGGTGAGTTCGATAGCTACGAGTGGTACACTAAGCAGATCGATCTTTCTGCTTATGCATCCGAAACAGGAGCTCAGTTCCGTTTCAACTATAATGGTGCAGACGGTGCGCAAGCTTCTTTCGATAACATCAAAGTATGCGACCTTCCTGCCAACGACCTTGTATTGAACAAAGTTTACGGTGGAGACAATGAGAACGATTACCTCTACTCAATGATTCCAACTTCTCAAGCGGTTGAAGTCATAGCAGGTGCTGTTGCAACTAACTTCGGTGTTGCTGCGCAGAACAACGTTTCTTACGATTGGGAATTGACATTCGATGGAAGTTCAGTTGCTTCTGGAACAGAGGCTGGAGCTACTATGTTGATGCCAGGTGGAATGGATACAGTTTGGATTAGCACAGGATACACTCCATCAGCAGTTGGCGAACTGGTTGTTTCTATCTCAGTAAGCGCTGACGAAACAGAGCAAGTTCCAGATGATAACTCTGGCGAGGTTTCTGTCATGTACACAGAGTACGTTTGGGCTCACGATTATGAAGATGAAAGCTACTTCGAACTAGGTTACGCTGCTACGGATGCAGACGGTGCTCAAGGATTTGAAATGGGAGCTGATTACTTCTGCCAAGTGGATGGAGATATGATCTATGCTCTTCAATTTGCAATGGGTAGCAGCACAACGGCAACCAGTATCGTAGTAAAAGTTTACGAAGACGACCCAACACTAGGGCCAGTTAGTGAGACTGTTTACGACATCATGCCTGGAGACCTTTCTTCTAATAATGTGAACATCATTACTGTTGTTCTTGACGATGCAGTGCAAATGAATGCTGGTAGTGTTTATTCAGCTACTGTTGAGATTTCTGCTGGAGATGATGGTTACATTCTTGGTAACACCATTGATGATGGAGATGGAGGTCAGTCGCTTTACCTAGGAACTGATGGTTCTTGGTACAACTGGATCGGTCTTACAACTTCAATGAGATTGAACTTGGATGCTACTATCGATGTTCAAGAGAACGAGCACGTATCTGGGGTTTACATGTATCCAAACCCTGCCAATGATAACTTGAGAGTTGGATTCGTTTCTAAAGACGGAGAAGACCTTACTGTAAACATTATCGGTGTTGATGGAGCATTGATCGCTTCTCAGCAATTGGCTACAACAGCAGGACAGAGCAGTACAGCTACTTTCAATGTTGAGAATCTAGCCGCTGGAATCTACTTGGTACAGATTCAAGGAGCTAAGTCTTCTTTGACTCAGAGAGTAGTTGTTCAGTAATTCAATTCTGAATAGAAATTTTAAAGGCCGACTCAATGGAGTCGGCCTTTTTTGTTGCACAACGTTTAATTAATTTTGAAGTAACCTAAACACTTAATAATGAAGAAAATCTACACCTTAATTTTTGCGTTAACACTTGGCACAATGTCCTTCGCTCAACAAGAGCTGACAGAACTCCCAAAGCCAGTTAATAAAGACAAATTCGCCAAGTCTGGTCTCAAAGTAGATAAGACTTACGGAACAGAAGGCCGTTTGCAAGAATCATCAGAACGCGGTGGCGCCATTTGTGGAATTGATGAAGATTTTGATAGCGGATTTCCAGGAACCTGGACCAACATCTCCATCAACGCCAACGAAAACTGGACCTACACTGCAACAGGTGGAAACCCTGATGGGCACATGGACATCGCTTATGATGCATCTCTCGGACTTCAGAACGAAACGCTACTAACTCCAGCGATAGATTTAACTGTAATCCCAAGTCCAACACTCAAGTTTGATTGGTTCATGAGCTATTACTGGGGTGTGGATCCCAATGATAACTATGACCTCACAATCAGAATTTCATCAGACGGTATAAATTGGCAACAACTATGGACGGAAGCCGATTATGGAGCATTTACTTCGTATGAGTGGTACACCACAAACATTGATCTAAGCGCATATTCATCTTGGAACAATGCGAGGTTCATGTTTAACTATAATGGTTCCGATGGCGCACAAGCAAAGTTTGATAACATCAGTGTTTGTTCTGCTCAGAATGACCTGCGAGTTGATCAGGTTTTTGCAGGAGATGTGATCAATGACTATCAGTATAGCCAGATTCCGGTAAGCCAAACCTCGCAGATAATTGGTGGTGTTATTTACAGCAATGCTGGCGGTACAACCCTTACCAATGTCTCTGTCGAGTCGGAGACAGTCTCTTTTGTCAATGGTTTGGTATCGACAGGCACCATTACAGGCCCTGCTACGTTGGCCCCAGGTGAGAGTGACACTACATGGATAGCTACTGGTTATACACCTACAATGGTAGACACGATCGGTCAGGTTTGTACCCTTTCAGCGGATCAGACAGATGCTACTCCTTTGGATAACGAAGGTTTTCAATTCGTTCTAATGACGGACGATACTTGGGCTCATGATTATGAGTTGGAAGATTACTATGCTTTCGGTTATGGCCCAGCGGACGGAGCCGCATGGAGCGGTGGTTTTGAAATGGGTGCCGCTTATTTCTGCCAAACCGATGGAAGCACCATTTATGCTGTTGATTTTGCTTTGGGAAGCGCTACAACCGCACAATCAATAACAGTAAAGATCTATGAGAACTCACTCACTGCAGCTCCTATCAGTACCGTGCTGTATGATATCCAACCTGGCGATCTTTCTACCACGGTAGTAAACTTTATCAATGTTCCATTGAGTTCTCCTGTTCTAATGGGAGCTGGCAATGCTTACATCGCAACTATTGCAATAGAATCTGGAGATGCTGCAGACATTCTTGGAAACAACTTGGATGATGGAGATGGTAGTCAATTACTTTATTCAGCTAACAATGACCTTTGGTACAATTGGACTGGCCTAACCACCTCCATGAGGTTGAGAGTTAGCAGCGTGGTTGGAGTCACCGAAGATGAAAATCTCACAGACCTGAACCTGTATCCAAACCCAGTTGCTAATGAGTTGACCGTTTCATTGGTTGCCAATGCATCTGAAGAAGTTGAACTTACTGTTCTGGATGTAAGAGGTTCATTGGTAATGTCTGAGTATCTACAACCAAAACAAGGACAGTTACTTACGCAGAACATCAGCTTGAAAAACTTTCCTTCTGGTATGTACGCAGTAAGAATTCAGGGTCAAACAATCAACGCTACAAGAACAATTATTGTAGAGTAATGCCAATTTATCGTCAGATTAAAGCCGCTCCATTGGAGCGGCTTTTTTGTTTACTAAGATTGACAGCATAATAATGAGCAAAAGCTTAAATTCGTTTGGAATAAATAAACCTACTATGCTTAAAAATCTACCCTTGACGCTTTCGGGTGTCCTATTGGCAAGTGTATCGCTTGCTCAGTCTGCATTTACAGACTTTAACCTAAAAACGTTTGATGCTGCATCAAGTGTTGTTGAATCTCAAGTTAGACCTGACCACAGTAATATCTTCAGCCGTTCAGAAGGTGATACTATTTGGTATGACGACTTCGCTGATCTATCTAACTGGACCCTTGGAACAACCGGGGCATTCGGCACAGCCGACTCTCTTTGGGAGTACACTACAGATGGTCCGTACGGAACATTCAGTGGAACGTGGGGAGATGTTCAATCTCCAACGGCATCCAATGGTTGGGTAATGTTCGATAGTGATGGAAATGGATCTGCCAACCCAACAACCGGAGCTCCAACGGGTGTGGAGTTTGATACCTACATCCAAATGGCCAACTCAGTCGATCTGAGCCTTTATCCAGTAGTAGCCGTATCGTTTACAGAGTTTTACAAGGAGCTTCAGTCTGAGGTTTTTCTTGATGTTAGTACGGATGGAACCAATTGGACGAGCATTCAACTTCATCTTGGTTTCGGGGCTAATGATCAAACAGAACAGGATGCTGTATTGTATCAGGACATTAGCTCAATTGCTGGTGGTCAAGCCACGGTATGGGTTCGACTGCGATTTGTTGGATTCGGATATTTCTGGCAAGTAGACGATTTCATGTTGGTTGAAGGAATTGAGAATGACGTTGAATTATCTCGCGTATTCACTGGAGATAACGAGCAAGATTATTTATATACAAAGAAGCCATTGTCTCAAATGACCGCTATGGATCTTGGAGTAGTTGCCACTAACGTTGGTGGTCTGACCCAAACCAATGTGGTGGTTGATTGGGAGATTACTGATGGATCGACTTCAGTTGCTAGCGGTACTGAAACTATCTCAGCATCCCTTGCTTCAGCAGATTCAGATACATTGTTTTTCAATACTGGATACACTCCAACTGTTGCTGGTGAGTACACCATTAATATGACTGTTTCTTCTGATGAGACAGAGGCTAATCTTGACAACAACGATGGCTCAGAAACCATAGAAGTAACCGAGTTCGTTTGGGGTCATGATTATGAGGACGAGAATTACAATCAGTATGGCTATGCATTTGATAGTGAAACCACGCAAGGTGAGAGCTTTGAAATGGGAGCTGATTACTTCTGCCAAGTTGATGGAGATGAGATATACGCCTTGGTTTTCCCGCTTGGAAACAACACAACCGCTACCAGTGTAACAGCCAAAGTATACGAAGACGACCCTTCTCTTGGCCCGGTTAGTGAAACAGTTGTTGATCTGGTTCCGGCAATGCTCTCAACTTCAAGTAATGTGAAATTCATCACGGTTGTTCTTGATGATCCTGTTCCAATGGTTTCAGGAAGTGTTTACACAGCTACGGTGGCTATTGAGGCTGGAGATGCTGGTTACATCATGGGTAACCCAATTGACGATAACGATGCAGGGCAATCGGTTTACTTTGCTTGGGAGGATACTTGGTATAACTGGATAGGTCTGACCACGGCTATGAGACTCAACACAAATCCTAATATTGCTGGGGTTGAAGATGATATCGCTGAGTTCGGGTTTGGAGTTTATCCTAATCCAACATCAGATGTTCTTCGTGTTAAAGTGGATGCTGAATCTGGAATTGATGCACTGAACCTTGTTGATCTTTCAGGTAAACTGATCAACACATGGACAGTAAATGCTGGAATTGAAAGAATGTCGTTTGATGTAAGCAATCTGGATGCAGGAGTATATTTCCTGAATGCATTGACAGAAAATGGACAGTCAAGTCAAAAACTGATCATCCAATAAACTTCGGATAGAAACGTTGACAAGGGCCTCCCAAAAAGGAGGCCCTTTCTTTTGGTTCTAACTACATTTGCCACATGAAGAAATTTGTACTCATCTGCGTTAGTGCTTTGCTTGGTTTCATTGCCAATGCCCAGATAACCGATACATTGGGTTTTGCTCAATATTCTGCTGGAACTGAAACCTTGTATCAGTCACCAAACGGTGGTTACGCTTTTGGTAATAACGGGTATGGAGATAAAGCAAAGGCACAGGCTTTCAGTCTGGATAACTCATTCGTAATACGCGATGTTCTACTCAAATTCGGTGCGGTGGAGTTCAATTCTGGCGATTCCTCATCTGCCATTATCGTGAACATTTATAACTCAGGCGGGCCAGGGGTTACGCTCTTCTCAATTAATGATTCCATTGCACCCGATTCCATCATGGCCAGTGTTCAGGTGCCTGTATACCAACTCGTAGCAAACGATTATTCAGTGGCAGATTTCAGTTCAGAAACAATCGTTTTTCAAGCCAATGAAAGGTTTTTCGTAAGTCTAGAGTTTGATAGCCTGATAGTTGGAGATACACTGGGCCTATTATCTACAACCGATGGAGATGCAACTACCACAATTAACGCCTGGGAGTTAACCTCAGACAATGATTGGATTGTTGTTGCACAGAATAGTTATTCGTGGGATTTGAATGTCGATTTCGCCATATTTCCAAGAGTAGATGTCAACGACCCTGCGGGAATTGATGATTATGACCTTGCGAATTCTATTGTAGTATATCCGAATCCCTGCACAGATTTTGTTGAGTTGAGAAACCTCGATCACCAATCATTAAACGGTGTGTTGAGTGTCTATAGCGTCAGTGGAGAATTGGTGCTGTCGCAATCAATTCGGTCAAATTCAAATCGTATAGACGTCAGAAATCTGGCCACTGGACTCTACACGGTAGTCTATACCGATGACAATCTACGGTCTGCCGTAAGAATCGTTAAATCCAACTGATCTTGGAGTTTCTCGAATCATTGATAGCCTTTGACAAGCAATGGTTAATTAATGTCAATGATTTCGTGGGTACAGCTTGGTTAGATCAATTAATGATTCTGGCTAGCTCAAAATGGGCATCCATTCCACTATATGCCTTCATTCTTTACATCCTTTGGAAAAAGTTTGGAACCGAACAAACGTTATGGATTGTAACAGCTGTTGCGGCTATGGTGGTCATTTCGGATCAAGGTTCTGTTCACTTATTTAAGAACGTGTTTCAAAGGTTAAGGCCTTGTCATGATGCACAGCTAAGCCAGCAATTAATGCTAGTTACTGGTAAATGTGGTGGTCAGTTTGGATTCGTATCATCGCATGCAGCGAATGTTTTTGGCCTCGCGACTTTTCTTGTCTTCACTTTCAAGGCCAATAAAGGGTGGTTTTCGTTATTTGTTTGGGCAGCTGTAGTTTCTTTTAGTCGAATTTATTTAGCCGTTCATTATCCACTTGACGTAGTGGTCGGTGCTATTTTCGGAATGCTTACGGGATGGGCTGTTTTTAGAATCTCTGATAAAATAATAGGACCGTAAATGAACTTGGCATTGGTATTCTTAGGTGGTGGATTAGGTAGTGTTGCAAGATATCTCGTATCTGTAATCTGCCTAAAGCAGTATCATGGAACGCTTCCATTGGCCACATTTATCAGCAATGTAGTTAGTTGCCTTGTACTTGTTGGAGTGGTTTCTCTCGTCTCTGACGGAACTTTGGACAATAGGTATGTAAAGCCAGCCGTAATTATTGGGTTCTGCGGTGGATTCAGTACGTTTTCAACATTCAGCTATGAGACGGTTCAACTAATAAAAAACGGCAACCATTTGGTTGCCGTTGGAAATGTGATCGTTAGTGTAATTGTTTGTCTGATTCTATTATACAAGCTGACCAAATAGAATCAGGTGTGAAAAACCTCAATGGTTATTTTCCTGGTACCACCCCCATAAGCGAGTCTACACTTGATCTTTTTTCCTATTAAAAGTTCTCCTTCTTCGTAGTCATTCCATATAGATGTGTCATCCCGTTGTACTTGTATTCTAACTCCACCAGCAAGTGATTTTTCTTTAATGGCGATACTGCATGGGTACTGAACATCGGAAGCAAAGACTTCAGCTGCAGGACCGAATCCATTTTTAGTTACTGGTAGTTGAAAAACGTCTGATGGGCACATCTGATAGAGACTTAAGGGTTCTCGAATCCGTTAATTATGCTACTTTCTTCAATTCGTAATTGGTCTTCGATCCAAGGTCTACTATTGCCTTGATACCGTAATCTGAAGCCACTTTGGCAAGGGTAGCGTTTCCCTTTCTAGAGCAGGTCAAGGTCACCTCATCAACAATCTCTGCCAACAGTTCATAAACAATCTGACGTGTCATCATTCTGCTTGTAAGATCTTCAAGATAATCTTGGGTCATCAGCTTACTGATGAATGGCTTTAGGTAAACCAACTTATCTGCAGAGAACGCTAAGGCTTCAGCAGGTGTAGTGATGCCTTTTTGATAAACGTTATTCAGAGTTTCTACTCTTTGCTTGTCTGTAAGTGTTGCGAATATTGCTTCCATGTCGCTTGTGTTTTGTGGTCGAATTTGTTTTACCGACCTGATTACGACTCCAAATGTAGAGGCGTATATATAGGTGCACAAGGATATATGAAAGCAATATTGACCGCTCAATACGAAATACAGAAAACCTAAATAGCTAATACATAACTATTTAGGCTCTGCAAAATGAGAGTCAATTGAATCGCTAAGCGATTCAACAAGCACACTAGAAATGTGCTTTTTATGTCAAGTGGCTTGATAAACCAAGCCTATAATAGACCGACCTCTGGGGTCGAATCAATTAAAAATCGTCAGCCTCAGCGTCCCAGATAATGTACTCCTTATCCAGGTTGCTTTTGGTGATAAGTTCCTGTGCTTCGTCAGCAGATTTCAATGAGTTAACTTCACTTGATGAAATAACTCCGAACGCAAGTAAAAAAGCAATTAACAGTTCCATGGTTTTGGGGTTTTGTAGGTTTACAGTTTCAATTATTAAGGTTTTCTTTTTCGATAAATCGACCTGATTACTCGATGAATCGGGCTAAAACTACGACAAATGTTCGTTTCGGGACAAATTTCTGACCAATAAATTTCGAGTGAAATTCGTAACATGTTGAAAATCAGTGCAATAAATTTTCAACTCGTATCGATGAATCTTCATATTCAGTAGATGAATGTTGAAAATTAGAGGATAAATAGACAGGAGAATGGGATGAATGGCAACATTAACTAGGACTTTTGTATTATGAAGGGATTGGTCTCTTTAGTTAAAACGATGCGGCCTAGCGAAAAGCGTTTGCTAATTCACTATTACGGTAGAAATAGCAATGACGAAGAGAAGTTGAGGCTCAAACTGTTCAAATTGGTGAATAGTGGGGTTACAACAGACGAAGAGGCGAAGCTCAAGTTGGCAAGTAAAGGTGGAGCCTCATCTTATTCTCACCTCAAGTCAAGACTTAAAGACGACATTCTGAATATTCTGCTTATGCAGGATTCTTCGAAAAGATTCGCACAGGCTAACAGAGCGGCAGAGCTCGATTGCAGGAAAAAGGTGGCGCAATCACACATTCTCTGGTTGAGAGGTGCTCAAATTGAAGGGATGAAAACCTTGGATGCGGCATTGAAAGTTGCTGACAAGTATGAATTATTGGCTGAACGCTTACAGATCAATCACTTGATACGAGAGCGGTTTTTAGGAGCAGGCCTTTCTGATCAGCTTTTAAAGTTGAACAAGCAAATAGGTGTTGATATTGTAAAGTATGAGGCCTTACTGAAAGTTCAAGAAAAGTCATTCACTCTCGCAAGTCCGGAGTTTGCCAAAAAGTTGAAGAGCAAGGCAAACGAAAAGCAGAATCTAGAATTGATTGATGAGCTGAAAACGCTCTATCGAAAGCATAAGCTTGCCCGAATAGGGTTTTGGTACTACATGGCCGCAACCGAGTTTCATAATGCGCGGAAGAATTTTGATATGGTTGCGAAACTCGGACTTGAGTTTCTAAAACTCGTGGAAAAGAGTCCAGCTGTAAAGTCTAAAAACAACATTGCTGGCGTAAATCAAACCGTGGGTATAGCTTATATGGAGTTGCGACAGTTCAATGAGGCGCAACGGCATTTGGTGAAATCCGAAGAATTTTTTCCCTCAGCTGGTTTTAACCGTTTGCTATGCCTTCAGTTTTTGGTTCAGTCAGAGAGTGCACTAGGACTGTACGATAACGCATTAGTTCATGTTCAGACTGCACTTGATCATCCTCGGATTGGCACTAGAGAAATCCTCGTTGCGAGATGGTGGTTCTTTAAGGCCTGCGTTGAGTTCGGCAAGGGTAATTTTGAGGCTGCTTTGAAGTCGTTGAACAAGGATGGTAACCTGTTGAAGCAGGTTGATGAATGGAATGTTCAGTTGAGAGTGCTGGAAATGATGCTTTTGGTTGAGCAACGAGATGAAGAGTGGCTTGAATTCAAATTGGATGCAACAAGGAAATTCCTGAACAGACACAAAGAATTATATACTGAGCGCATACGATTTGCCGTTGATGCAATAGCCTTTTTGCTCAGAAAGGAGTTGGAAATCGTACCAATTTCTGATGCGTTGTCGGTTAGATTAAAAGACAACTTGGAGGAGAAACCCGGGTTTGAATGGAACCCTACTGGACCTGAGTTGGTAAGGTTTGATAAGTGGTTGGCAAAGAGGCAGTCGCTAGTTCAGGCAGAAAATGAACTAAGTGCAGAAGACAGTACTGAATGAGTTTCTGCTGGCAGATTTAAATGAGTGACGAACCGCACATGTTTTGGTCCTACTTGGAAAGCGTGAATCTGATAAGACTTTAGGTGTTCAATAAACTGATTTGGGATTACATAATCTTGTAATTCGAAAACGATGATGTTCGTTTCTACTGGCCAAACCGATGACACGGCATCTGATGAATTCAAAGTAGATTCTAGTTGCTTGGCCAAATCGTTATCGATGCCCAATCTTTCCACATGATTTTGTAAAGCGTAAAGACCTGCAGCCGCAATTACTCCTGCCTGACGCATTCCTCCACCCAAGACTTTTCTGATGCGTCTTGCTCTGCTTATCATTTCTGATGACCCTAATAGGACTGAGCCAATAGGAGACCCCAAACCTTTGCTTAGACAAATAGAAATTGAATCAAACAATCTCCCAAAATCTTTGGGTCCCTGATTTGATGCTCGGATGGCATTGAACAATCTTGCTCCATCTAAGTGTAGCTTCAGGTTCTTGTCATCGCACACCTTTCTGATACGCTGGATTTCACCAAAATCGAAAATCTTTCCACCACCGCGGTTACAAGAATTCTCAATGGACACCAAGCTGGTTCTAGGAAAATGTACGTCCGAAGGTCGTAAGGCTTCCGTTAATTGATCAGCAGTAAAAACACCTCTAATTCCTTTCAATGTTTTCGTGGTGCAACCTGAATTGAAGGCAATTCCGCCACCTTCATAATAATGAACGTGAGCACCCTCGTCACAGATCACTTCATCTCCAGGCTGTGTTTGTGCCTTAATTGCAATCTGGTTTGACATGGTTCCAGAAGGGCAGAACAATCCTGCTTCCATTCCAAAAAGCGAGGCGGCATACTCTTGTAGTTGATTGATCGTTGGGTCTTCGGAGAAAACATCGTCACCAACTGGCGCAGAAGCCATGAATTCCAGCATTTCTGGAGTTGGTTTGGTAACCGTATCGCTTCTCAGGTCAATGATCATTGGAGGGAAATTATGTACCCGGAGCCGGGATCGAACCGGCACGGCCGCAATGGCCACAGGATTTTAAGTCCTGCGTGTCTACCAATTCCACCACCCGGGCCCATAAACAAAATCCTCCCAAAGGAGGATCTTGATGTGGAGTGAGCGAGAAACGGGATTCGAACCCGCGACCCCGACCTTGGCAAGGTCGTGCTCTACCAACTGAGCTATTCTCGCGAAATTGGAGTGCAAATCTAAATAAATTACCAATTGCACAAAATCACTTTCTACTACCTAATGCCTTCTTTATTTCATGAAGTTTCAAGAGCGCTTCAACCGGTGTCAAAGTATCGATGTCAATGCCTTCAATTTCTTCCTTGATCTGTTCCAGAACAGGGTCGTCCAATTGGAAAAAGCTCAATTGTAGATTATCAACCGATTTGGTGTTTTTGGACTTCGGACTCTTGTTCGAGTTTCGATTCGAATCTTCGAGATTTGATAGAACTTCCTTAGCCCGATTGACCACTTTACTTGGCATTCCGGCCATTTTAGCAACATGAATTCCGAAACTGTGTTCTGTGCCTCCTGGTTCCAATTTACGAAGGAACAACACCTTATTCCCAACCTCCTTTACACTTACGTTGAAGTTTTTGATTCGATCATATTTCGCTTCCAGCGCATTCAATTCGTGGTAGTGCGTAGCGAAAAGAACATTCGGATTCGCTTTCGGATTTTCGTGCATGTGTTCCACAATGGCCATGGCGATGGAAATTCCATCATACGTACTGGTGCCGCGACCGATCTCATCTAATATCACAAGACTTTTCGAGGTCATGTTATGAAGGATGCTGGCCGCTTCGTTCATCTCAACCATGAAGGTGGATTCTCCTTGCGATAAATTATCTGAAGCTCCAACTCGACTGAAAACCTTATCGATAAGCCCCAACTCGGCACTTTTTGCCGGAACAAAACACCCGATCTGAGCCATGATGGAAATGAGTGCCGTCTGTCTTAATAGTGCTGATTTTCCAGACATGTTAGGACCTGTGATCACTAGGATCTGCTGCGTCTTGTTGTTCAAGTATACATCATTAGGAACATAAGATTCTCCAATGGGAAGTGACTTCTCAATCACTGGATGGCGACCTTCTGAAATGTGAATGATCTGTTCTTCAGAAAACTTGGGCCTCATGTAGCCATTTTCCTCACTAACAACTGCAAATGAATTGAGACAATCTATCTGAGCCAAAATATTCGAGTTCTGCTGAAGAGAAATTACAAATGGCTGAAGCTTTTGAAGTATCTCCGAGTACAGTCTCGATTCCAGTACCTTAATTTTGTCTTCAGCACCTAAGATCTTTTCTTCATACGCCTTCAGTTCTTGAGTGATGTAGCGCTCTGAGTTAACCAGTGTCTGCTTGCGGATCCAAGATTCCGGAATTTTATCCTTGTGGGCATTCGTAGCTTCCAAGTAGTACCCGAAGACGTTATTGAATCCGATTTTCAGACTTGAGATGCCAGTAACTTCGGTTTCTCGCTTCTGAATTTCAATCAGTTTGTCTTTACCCGAAAAAGCCAGAGACCTCAATTCGTCAAGTTCATCGTTGAACCTGTCTGCAATGACGTTTCCCTTGCTAAGATTAAGCGGTGCTTCTTCGGAAATTCCATTAGCAATGATATCAAGTGCTTGAGTGCAAGGATTGACCAACGAGATCAGGCCGGTTAAACTTTCAGTCTTGAGATTTTGGAGTTGATTGATGATCGATGGAAGTTGTTCCAACGACCTCTTCAGAGACAGCAATTCTCTTGGATTGACACGCCCGGTAGATATTTTAGAAGCCAAACGTTCAAGGTCGGCAAGTTTCTTCAGTCGCTCCTGTATTTCAGTCCGCACTTCAGGATTCTGGATCAAAACATCAACGCTGTCCAATCGCTGCTCAATCGGAGCCCTCTCTTTTAAAGGAAATGCCGCCCATCGCTTCATCATCCTTGAGCCCATTGGCGTTTCTGTATGGTCCAAAATGTCTAGAAGACAGGTTCCGTCTGCCTGATTGGGTCGCAACAGTTCAAGGTTGGCTGCTGTGAACCCATCAACCCACATGTACCGTTCTTCTTCAATCCTAACCAAAGAGTGAATGTGATCCGTGTTCTTATGCTGTGTATCGGCTAAATATTGGAGAGCAGCTCCAGCGGCAACAATCCCTTCCTCGAGATGATTTACCCCAAAACCTTTCAAGTTTTTGGTGCCGAAGTGATTTTTGAGAGTTTCTGAACCGTATTGCACGGTGTAGACCCAATCTTCCATTGTGAAAGTGCAGTAACCGTCTCCAAACACTTCATGGAATTGGTTGCGGAAACTCTTTCGAAAGAGAATTTCGCTCGGGCCAAAATTCTTGATAAGCTTTTTGATGTACAGTTCGTTTCCTTGGGTTATCAGGAACTCACCAGTTGAGATGTCAAGAAAGGAAATACCGATATTCTTGTCTCCGAAATGCAGACTGCACAGGAAATTGTTTGAGCGCTGATCAAGAACATTATCGTTGTACGAAACACCGGGAGTAACCAATTCCGTGACCCCGCGTTTTACAATTCCTTTGGCAGCTTTTGGGTCTTCAAGCTGATCGCAGATGGCAACTCGATGACCTGCCCGTACCAACTTAGGTAAATACGTTTCCAATGAATGGTGAGGAAATCCGGCCAGTTCAATATGTGAAGCTTTTCCGTTTGCTCTTTTTGTGAGAACGATTCCCAGAACTTTGGCCGCTCGGACAGCATCCTGTCCGAAGGTTTCGTAAAAATCACCAACTCTAAAAAGTAAGAGGGCATCCGGGTACTTTGCCTTAATGGCATTGTACTGTTTCATCAAGGGCGTTTCCTTGTCTTTTTTTTCGGCCGCTTTGGTCAAAAGTGTTCTATTTTACCTTCGTTGGATGAATGGTCGAAGTTAACCATATCCCGTGGCCACAAGAACAGATAATCAATAAAGATGAAACAGAATTCAGGCAAAAAATTAACCATGGATGAATTGAACCGTCCTTCGGTAGAAGACTTCAAACAATCCTCTAAGATGCCTTTGATAGTAGTGCTTGACAACATAAGAAGTCTACACAACGTAGGTTCTGTCTTCAGAACTTCTGATGCATTTTCTATCGAGAAAATTGTATTAACAGGAATAACTGCCACACCACCTCATCGAGAAATACATAAGACGGCATTGGGTGCAACAGAATCTGTCCAATGGAGATACCAGGAAAATTGCGTTGAGGCTTTACGTGAACTGAAGAGGGACGGATTTAGAGTGGTTGGAGTTGAGCAGGTTAGTGGAAGTACTGCGCTCAATACGTTCGGATACTCTGGAAAGGAAAAGTTGGCATTGGTGTTTGGTAATGAGGTAAAAGGCGTTGATCAAACAGTTTTAGATCATTGCGATGATTTTATTGAGATTCCACAATCAGGCACCAAGCATTCTTTGAATGTATCGGTTTCTGTGGGTGTGGTGCTGTGGGAACTGACAAGAAGTTTGTTGAAATAAAAAAGCCCGACTCATTGAGTCGGGCTTTTTCTATAATTCCGTGTTGACTAATTACTGAAGAATAAAGTCTACTCTTCTGTTCACGTTCAATGCTTCGTCAGATACCGAAAGTGGGTTTGCTTCACCCTCACTGGCAATGCTGAATCTTCCAGCGTCAAGACCATAGATTTTCACAAGGTGGTCAACTGCTGCTTGAGCTCTCTTCTCAGCCAAAGATTCGTTGTAATCTTCAGCACCTGTCTTATCGGCATGACCTACAACTTTCATTTTTGCAGATGAATTTTCTTTCATCATTCTTGCTACTTCAGCAAGTCTATCATAGCTAGACCAGTAGTCTATTCTAGCACTGTTAACCTTGAAGTAGATAGATGGAAGAGCACCTCCTGAAACTTTCGTTGTTGATTCACCTCCAGCACTTTCTAGGTTAATTGTCTTTCCTTGGAAGTTAACCAAAGCGCCTTCTGCCGTGTTTGGTTCAATATCTTGACTGTCAGCAACACCATCGTTGTCAGAGTCAAGTTCCTTACCATTCTCATCAACTCGCGCTCCTTTGGTAGTGAATGGATCAGCATCCAAATAATCTGGAACACCGTCACCATCAGTGTCCAAAGAACGACCGCTACCGTCTACGGCTACATCAGCAGGAGTATTTTCTTCTTTATCGAAGATGTCAGAAACCCCATCACCATCTTGGTCTTTGGCCAACCCATCAACATTTGCCTGAAGGTCTGCCATGTTCTGATTGAGTGCTTGGAACGGATTGACCCATTCTTTAGAGTGGGTTTGTTTTCCAAGCTTAATAGCGAAGTAAAGGTCGAAGTAACCATAGCTATCGCTTCCTTTTCCACCTCCTACGGTGGCGTCCAATTTGTCTCCAGCAGGTGTGAACCGATGCGTATACTCCAAACCAAGGTCGAATCTTCTAGATAATCTGAACTTGACACCCAGACCAGCAGGAATCACCAATTCTGTTGTGAATTTTTTGGTTTCAGCATTGGCAACAACACTACTTGATGTTCCAACAACATCACCGGCATTCTGACTGTTAGTGTCTTCAAGTCTGTACTTGTTAGAACGGAATGACATAAAACCAACACCACCAATGATGTAAGATGTGAATAGACGATCTTTGGTTCTGTCAGAGTACATCAAGTTCACAAAATTAACCGTGGTATTTATTGTGTAGTCAATGAACAGACTTTTGAATCTTACATTGTTGTTAGGTGAGTTGCCCGAGGCACCAGATGGTGCGCGCTTAATACCACCAAGTGTACCAGCCTGAACGTTTGCTCTGAAACCAATAACCGAATTCAATTGGTAGTCAATGAAAAGTCCTCCACCACCATTGGCCCACTCAGAATTGTCCTTGGCGTATCCGAAGTCGTACTGACGGATGTCTCCGTAGAACTGTGTCCATCCACCGTGAAGTCCGATGGCAAAATAATTGAACTTTCTTTTGGTCTTACTACCGTCTTGACCAAAACTGGTCCCGACAACTAGAACCGATAAAACAACTAAGAGTAAACTCTTTCTCATGTGTGTTGTGTTTGTTTTTCTTTTAAAAATGAGGGCATTCACACTGTGAAAACCCTGCGGCAAAATTAACCAATGTTATCAATTACCAAAGCAATAAGATAAAATCAATGCGAGCGTACGCGGGCACGCTCAACAGGTTTCAACTATTTGCATTCCAAGTTCGAATTTACTTTCTATAACGTTCTTGATCTTGGTCAGATCGGATTCGTTTTCCACAAAGTCCAGATCGTTTGTATTGAGAATTACGATTCTTGTGCCCGTTTGTTGCTTGAAGAACTCGAGATATCCTTTATTGATATTGGCCAAGTAATCCTGGCCTATTTCCTGTTCATAGCTTCTTCCACGTTTTTTTATCTGTCGCAGAGATTTTTCTGGATCGCAATAGAGGAATATCAACAGATCAGGTTTAGCCAACCTTCCATGAATGATGCTGAACAGGTTCTGATACAATTCAAATTCATCTGGGTCTAAGTTGATACGTGCGAAGACCAAGGACTTGGCGAACGAGTAGTCGCAGATAATACCTGGTTTGAAAAGGTCCGTTCGGTTCAATTCATCCCGTTTTTGGTGATAACGCTCTGCCAGAAAACTTAGTTCAAGAGCAAATCCATGTTGTTTTGGGTTCTGGTAAAACTTTGGAAGGAATGGATTGTCTTTGAATTCTTCGAGCATCAATCTGGTATTCCAATGCTCCGCTAAAAGTTTGGCCAAAGTAGTTTTACCTGAACCGATGTTGCCTTCAATCACCACATATTCATAACCGTTGGGTAACGCCATTAAACTGCAGCTGATCGGGTTTTTACTTCATTCAATAATTCAGCATAGGATTTACCCAGAAGTGGGTGTTTCCAGTTTGGAACCAATTGACACAAAGGCTCTAATGCAAATTCCCTCTCATGAAGATGTGGGTGTGGAATGACCAATTGTTCTGAATGATGAATCAATTTCTCCCCGCACAGAATGTCTATGTCGATTGTTCTGGAACTCCACTGTTGTCCGTTTCGGGTTCTTCCCAACGTTAACTCAATTTGAATAAGCATTTCCAACAGGGCTGTAGGGGGCAATTCCGTTTCAATAAGAAGAGCCTGATTCAGAAAAACTGTTTCTGATTCAAACCCCCAAGGAGCAGATTCAATCATTTTGGATGATGCGAGAATTGTGCAACCATGTTCTGATACCAATTCAGCGGCTTTTCTGAGCGTTTCTGCTCGATTTCCTAGGTCTGCTCCTGTAAGTAAAACGAATTGCATGGGCTCAGAAAGTGGAGGGCAAATATAGAGGTTGAAACCGCGCTTAACATTTGATAACAGCCCAAACGCATCTGCAATGCCTTGGTTCTTACCTTTGTCGGCAATTCAAACTAAAATCAGATGAAACAATTTTTCAAATTCATGTTTGCCAGTGCACTCGGTCTTGTGCTTGGCATTTTCCTCCTGTTCGGAATTCTAGCCGGAATTGGAGCTTCTATGGGAGACAAGCAAAAAGTAGAGGTGAAAGATAACTCTGTACTTCACCTAAAGCTGGATCAACAAATTCAAGAACGTGGCAAGGACAATCCTTTTGGAAATCTTAATGCGGGTCCGTTCGGTGACCAAGGTGCTTTGGGACTGAACGATATCCTTTCAAGCCTTGAGAATGCCGCCAACGATGACAAGATCAAGGGAATTTATCTTGACGTTCAGAGCATTCCGGCCGGAATGGCAACTGTTGAAGAGATCAGAAACGGTCTGCTGAAGTTCAAAGAGAGTGGTAAGTGGATCGTATCATATAGTGAGATCTACACGCAGAAGGCTTACTACGTGGTTTCAGTTTCTGACGAGATATGGTTGAACCCAGAAGGAATGTTGGAGTGGAAGGGTCTTGGCGCCCAGTTGATGTTCATGAAAGGCATGTTCGAGAAGTTGGAAGTTGAGCCGCAGATCATCCGATACGGAAAGTTTAAGAGTGCGATTGAGCCTTTAATCTTGGATAAGATGAGTGAGGCCAACCGTATGCAAACCATGACCTACCTCTCGGACCTTTGGAATAAAATGCTTGCCGGGGTGGCAGAAGGTCGTGGAAAGACGGTAGCCGAATTGGACGGATACTCGCAGAACGCCACCATTCAAGATGCTGATGATGCTTTGGAGTATGGCTTGGTTGATGAACTCCTTTACAAGGATCAGGTAATTGAGAAGCTACGCGAGAAAATGGGGATCACGGATGAGGACGAGAAGGTCAATTACATTGGGCTTGGCAAGTACAAGGATGCCCCCAAAGCCAAAGGTGATGATGACGATAAAGCCACGCGAAAAGAGAAAATAGCGGTCATCTACGCTGTTGGAAGTATTGAAGGTGGAAATGGAGATGATGAGACCATCGGATCTGAAACCATTTCGAAAGAGATTAGAAAGGCGCGTGAAGACGATAAGATCAAAGCGATTGTGTTGCGGGTGAACAGCCCCGGTGGAAGCGCACTTGCTTCTGATGTGATGTGGAGAGAGATCGTGCTTGCCAAAGAGGTGAAGCCGGTGGTTGTTTCTATGGGAGACGTTGCTGCTTCTGGTGGTTATTACATCTCATGCGCAGCTGATTCCATCTTCGCGCAGCCGAACACAATTACTGGTTCTATAGGTGTTTTCGGGGTGTTGATGAACGCTCAGAAAATGGTTAACAACAAGTTGGGAATTACCATTGATACCGTGAAGACCAACAAATTCGCAGACCTTGGAACGCCATTCAGACCGCTTACTGAAACGGAGCGTGGAATCATCCAAAAAGGGGTGAATGACATCTATACTGATTTCATTACCAAAGTGGCCGAAGGTCGTGGTATGAAAGTGGCCGATGTTGATAGCATTGGTCAGGGCCGAGTTTGGAGTGGAGAGGACGCTTTGGAGATCGGACTTGTGGATAGATTGGGTGGAATTGATGATGCCATTGCCTGTGCAGCACGCATGGCTGAAGTGGAGAACTACAGAGTTCTTGAGTTCCCTGAGAAGAAAGACCCATTCCAGCAGATGGTAGAAGACCTCACAGGAAAAGGAGAGGAGGCACTTCTAAAGCACCGTTTGGGAAGCTATTATGAGTACGTGAAAGATGTGGAGGAGTTGATGAACATGGAAGGTGTTCAGGCAAGACTGCCTTACCAGATCTACATCGACTGATATTAAGTTTGAATGAAGCAAAAGCCCATCTGCCTTTGGTAGATGGGCTTTTTTTATGGGGTGATTACGGAGAAGCGTGCAGAGAAATCCTGCTCATCATTGGATATTCTGGCAACATAGAATCCTGCCGCCAACCCACTCAGAACCATGTTGGTTCCTTTAAATTGTTGGTTGATGATGATCCTGCCTTTTGTATCAAGAACCTGAACATGCCAGTTGTCGGCTTGGCTCATGGTGATGTTCACTTGGTCAGACGATGGATTAGGGTAAACACTCACAGACACTTCCTCACGCGAAACATCATTTACGCCAACGGTCAAGCAAGGATTGTTCTGCAAAGCCGCGTAGGTGTCAATGCGCTTCCCGATCTTTCCAGCGTAGCTTGAATTGGTGCCAACATTTTCAATGTCAACCGCGCTCGCAATCAAAAGATCGGCTGCTTCTATGGCGGTGAGGCATGGATATGCCGACCGGATAATGGCAACCGCACCACATACTATTGGTGACGCAATGGAAGTACCGCCAGTGGTCTGGTAAACCTCTGTACTTCCAGAAGCACCAACTGTGGCTGTGGCCATTACATTATACCCTTGCGCGCAAACATCCACACTGTCGCTTCTGGTAAAAGGTGCGTTCACCCCATTGTTGAATTCATCTGTGTTATGAACCCCAGTAACACTTACCGCCCTGTAAAATGAGGCAGGGTAGCGGAACTCTTCCGCATTGGTGTTGCCAGATGCGGCAACAACCACAGCGTCTTTATTTATGGTGGCGTAATTCACCACATCCTGCCCATCATTACTGTAGGTCAAGGTGCCCCAAGAGCAGTTGATGACCTTGCAATCGCGGTCGGCACAGTACGTAATGGCATCGTGTCCATCTGCCGTTACAATGGTGGTGTTGCCGTTTGTGGCATCGTTCGCAATTTTTACGGGCAAATATTTGCACTTGAAACCAGCCCCGGCCATGCCAACGCCATTGTTGGTGGTGGCCGCTGCTACGGCTAAAACGCCTGTTCCGTGCCAATCGTTGGTGAAGAAGACACCGTTGTCGTCTCCCCAAATGTCCCAACCTCTATAATTGTCGGTATATCCATCATTATCGTTGTCGGTGCCATCTATCGGGTCGGCATAATTGTATTTGAGATTGCCCTGCAGGTCTTCATGCAAAAGGTCAAAACTGGTGTCGGTAATTCCCATGATCACATTGGTGTCGCCTTGGGTCGTATCCCAAGAGGCATACAGGTTGGCGTGTAATAGATGGTCCAGCGTACCTACCTGCGGGTCGTTCGGAATGGTGAACGACTGTGAATACGTGGTAGGTTCAACCCACTCAAACTGACCGGACTCTTCCAGTTTTTTGATGTTCTCCAATACATCTGCGCCTTCAACCAGCGTCAGTTTATAGGTACGGGTCAGGTCAACAAACGGATTTCCGTGCTTGTCTGTTTGTCGTGGTTCTGGTCTTTCGGCATGCGGATATTTCCTCTCAACGCTGGCAATTGCGTTTTCTGCCAACCATTGGTCCTCACTCATTTGTGCTTGCCAAGCATCGGCATTTGCCTGTTTTACTTTCAGAATAATGATGCCCGGAACAATGTTCTCTTGTGCAAGAAGAGAAAACGGTAAAAGGAGAATGCCGATAGCTATCGGCAGGAAGAAGGAAAGCTGTTTCATACCTGCAAAGTGATCATTAAAGTTACCCAATACGTATTGTCATTTCGACCTTATTAGAGAATTTCTCAGCGAAGCAAAATCTGGCTGCTGGCTTGAGATTCCTCGATTCGTTCCTCACTCGGAATGACAATTTAATTAGTGGTGTACGCTGGAATCTGGTCTAAAAACTTGAATTCGTTGTCTTCGGTTACATGGCAGCAAAAGTGCTGCATGCCGTTGCTTATCAATAATAACGCGGCATTCACAAATCGGTTGTATCTGCCCAGTTGAAAGAAGGTTTCCTTGCCCAGTTTTTCTGATGGGGCTTTACATTCTACCAGAAGATGGGGTTGACCAGACGTGTTGTAGATGATGAGATCGGCACGTTTGCCGCGCTGACCACCCTTTACTTCTCGCTCTATCTTCATCAGAGAAAGCGGGTATCCAAGTCCTTGATTGAGGAATGAAATAAGGTTCTGCCGCACCCATTCTTCGGGCGTAAGCACCAGGAATTTCTTCCTTACCTGGCAGAAAATGAACTGTTTGCCGTCCTCCTGTTTCAGGCGTTGTTCGTGTTCAGGAAGGTTCAGTTTCTCTACCATTGGTCCAATATCTGCGACCAAATATCACGAAAACGTAAAAGCAGTGTATTTAAAGGTACCTTTGTGGCTCATTAAACTAATATTATGAGTAACGGTACAGTAAAATTTTTCAATGACACCAAAGGTTTTGGTTTCATTACTCCTGAAGACGGAGGAAAAGATGTTTTCGTTCACGTAAGTGGACTAGTTGACGAAGTCAGAGATGGCGATAAAGTAACCTACGATGTAGAAGAAACGCCTAAAGGATTAAGCGCATCGAATGTGAAAGTGGCTTAACCCACCAAACATAAACAAGACTGAAAGCCTCTCACAACTGTGAGGGGCTTTTTTAATGCGCAACGATCAGCGTTTCGGTATGATGGATGCCGCCTGCATCTACGAATACGGCTGTTCGGCATTACGCATAAGTCGCTCGGCATTGCGCAGCAGTGGCGCGCCATTACGCAGAAGATTTGACGTACACCGCAGTACAGTTAACGGGCATAGTAGGTTCCTATCGGTATTTAGATATGAACATTCGGGATTTAGATGCTCATCTAACGCATTGGGAAGGAGTATTTCGCCACAGAGAAGGAGTTTTCCGGTGGAGGGAAGGAGTTGCTCGGCATGTAGCAGGAGTCGCTCGCGTGCGAAGTTCGTTATCTTAGTGTCGAAGAACGTTTTCCCGATGAAAAAACTAAGTAAAGAAGAAGCGGCCAGCATTGCAACCAAGCCACCGGGCCGCAGTTCGGTGGTGCGCTCCTACCTTTTAGGAATGGAGGTGGGCGACATTATTCTGTTGGAGAAGAAGGACTGGAAGCAGCGGAAGCGCAAACCCAGCACCTACTGCCGCGAGTTGGAACGCAAGTCTGGCCGCCAATGGAAATGCGAAACCGCACTGGATGGCAGCGGGTGGGTTATTGAAAGGGTGAAGTGATTGGTGCTTTGGCTGGAGTCCGTCCGAGTGATTAAGTAACGAACACCTTGCAGGTGAGTCAGAATTGAAAAGTCTAATGAACTGGAGTTTGGAAACCCACATTTATTGCAGCGGCAACACCGATTATAATAAGTCCAAAAAGAATTGGTAACCAAGAAAGAAACGCAATTTTGAACTTGTTAGAACCCTTAGTGAAAACTGTTTGATATGCAATAACCATTGCATAAGCCAGTCCAATACTCGCATAAATATTCTTATCAAGACCACTTTGAATCTCCACTACCCCTGATATTATAGGAAGGATAACTAAACATGGGATAGTAGTGTAAAGTAAGCCGTCCGCAAATTTTTTATTATGCGCGTCTATGGTTTGATCTTTTATAACCAACAGGCTCCATCTAGTGGCCGCAGACAGATAAATCGTTGATAATATGAGATAGTCAATGGCGTCTCGTGTGTAATTCAATCCAACTAAAGCTCCCAATTTTCTCAACGGACCATTGATGTAAGAGCGATAGAAACTCAATGAGTCCAAGAAAAAACCACGCCATTCAACTACGACATCTGACAAGGAAGCCAACGAGCTAACAGTAAAGAAGAGTGATGTAACTAAGAAGATTTTGGTGATCAAACTCGCTCCGTCCCAAAGCTTAGCATCTTCTTTAAGGTCATTGAAAAAACTCATCGGTTTTGGAGTTTTAAGAATACGCTTAAAGTAAGAGTAATTTTTGGTGCCTCTGATTCATTGCTTACCAATGCCTTTTACGAGCTGTATATTAAAGTGCGGTATAAACCAAACCTTTTCCCTTTTCCCCCCGCTGGTGCGCGTTTGCAACACGTGCCTGAGAGTTATACCAGCGAAGATGAGTGTCGGAAGCATAAAAGACCTCCTAGGTTTCTAAAACCTAGGAGGTCTGATGTTGCACGTATCAATACAAGTCCGTTTCCTTTCCCATTTTTCTTTTTCTCCCTTTCCATCTTCCTTAACTTCACCGCCCTATGAAGAGTAAAGAAGAGATCGTATCGAATTGGTTACCGCGCTACACAGGTGTGGCCGTAGAGGATTTCGGCAAATACATTCTGCTGACCAACTTCCAGAATTACGTAGAGAAATTTGCGGAGATGAATGGGGTGGAGGTGAATGGCAAAGGCAATACCATGCCTTCTGCCACTGCCGGAGAGATCACCATCATCAACTTCGGAATGGGAACGGCCAATGCGGCCACCATCATGGACCTGCTAACGGCCATAGAACCAAAGGCATGTCTTTTCTTAGGTAAGTGCGGAGGTCTGAAGAAGAAGAACGCCATTGGCGATATGATCCTGCCTATTGCCGCCATAAGAGGCGAAGGAACATCGAACGATTATCTGCCTCCGGAAGTGCCAGCTTTGCCTGCATTCGGATTGCAGAAGGCAGTCTCTACCACCATTAGAGATTACAACCTCGACTATTGGACGGGCACCATCTATACCACCAACCGCAGGGTTTGGGAACATGATGTCCGTTTCAAAAAGAAACTCCGCAAGGTGCGCGCCATGGGTGTTGATATGGAAACGGCCACGCTTTTCGTTGCCGGGTTTGCCAATGAGATTCCAACGGGAGCGTTGCTGTTGGTCTCTGACCAGCCCATGATTCCCGAAGGTGTAAAAACCGCAGCAAGCGACCAAAAAGTGACCAGCGGATTCGTTGACCTGCACATCAAGGTTGGGGTAAGTTCGTTGGAGCAGCTGATCAACAACGGTTTAACGGTCAAGCACCTTCAGTTCTAATGCCAATTCAGAATATACTGGCCGAGATGCGGGCTGGCAATTACAAGCCGGTTTACTTCCTGCAAGGAGAAGAGCCGTTTTACATTGACCGTATTTCCGATTACATCGAAGCGCACGCGTTGACGGAAGATGAGAAAAGCTTCAATCAGGCCATTCATTATGGACGGGATGTGAATCCGGCCGCCATTGTATCGGAGGCCAAGCGTTTTCCAATGATGGCCCAGCGGCAAGTGGTAATTGTAAAAGAGGCGCAGGATATCCGTAATCTGGTTCCGAGTGGTGAAGATGCCAAGAGCGAACTGCTCAGTTATCTGGAGAACCCTCAGCCCACAACCGTATTGGTCATCTGCCACAAGTACAAGAAGATAGATACGCGAAAGAAGATCGGTAAGGCCATGAAAGCGGCCATCGAAAAACATGGCGTTTTCTATACATCAGAAAAGATAAAGGACTGGAATCTCAGCGGTTGGATTTCTGACCACGTGCAGGCGTTGGGGTATCATATCGATCCAAGAACATCCAGCATTCTGGCAGAGTACCTGGGAAATGATCTGGCCAAGATCGATAACGAGTTGGGCAAACTTTTCATTGACCTTGAAAAAGGTGGCAGCATTACCCCAGAACTCATTGAGCGCAACATTGGAATCAGCAAGGACTACAACGTTTTTGAGTTGCAAAACGCCATCTTGCATCGGGATGTTCAGAAGGCCAACCGCATCATCATTCACTTCTCTAAGAACCTGAAAGACCACCCGATACAGATGTTGCTGCCAACGCTGCATGGGTTCTTCTACAAGATCATGCTGCTACAGTATCTGCAAAAGCGAAACAGATCTAACGAAGCGGCCAGAGTGTTGCGGGTACCGCCTTTTTTCTTGAAGGATTACCAGATGGGTGCACGGAATTTCACGGAGAAGAAGCTTCGGGCCATTTTCAGGTACTTACGTGAGGCCGATAACAAAAGCAAAGGCATTGATAATGTGAGTACCGATGCTGGTGATCTGATGAAGGAACTGATGTTCAAGGTGCTACACTAGTTCTCGATACACGCTCGTCCCTCGCGCACTCGAACTGACGGCCGTGTGGTTGAATGAGCAACTAATTCGCTTGTAAACGTTTTAGGGTCATTTCGAGTAATTCCGAAGAATTTGGAATTGTATCGAGAAGTGTAATTTGATTCCATGAAACTGATGTATGTCTACATGCTAAGGTGTAAGGATGGGACTTATTATACGGGCGTTACCAACAGTGTTGATAGAAGACTTAAGGAGCATGAACTTGGGGTGGATGTAAAGGCATACACGTTCAATCGTAGACCTGTTGTGGTCTATCATCAAATTTTCGATTCGCCATTAGCAGCTATCGAATTTGAAAAGCGGCTCAAGAAATGGTCAAGGAAGAAGAAGGAAGCCCTCATCAATGGAGATTTTGAAGGTCTTCCCGATCTCTCCAAGAAAGCTTTCGATCGATAGATTATCTACCCAAACCCTTTGCCGTCACTTCGAGTGATCTTTGACGAAGGAAAAGATCGTATCGAGAAGTCGTTCTATTACCTGAGCAACTGAAAATGACCCGTGTAAATGTGGTCTCGCTGGTAAATGTCCAGAATAAAGAACTCGTAAACGTACAATCCCGCCTCCACCTGCTTGCCTTTGTAGGTACCATCCCAATGGTAGTCGGGGTCGTTTGACTCAAACAACAACTCTCCCCATCTATCAGAGATCTTCATGTTGTAGGTTTTGATGGCTTCGCCCGTTCCGAAGAACGTCTCGTTAATGCCATCATCATCTGGCGTAAAGGCCGTTGGGATGTAGAACGTATAGATCGGGTCGACCACAATCCTGCCGAATTCCGTGTCCTGACAATCTCCATTTTCTACTATCAGCACCACGTCATAAATGCCGGGCTCCGTGTAGGTATGCTCAGGCAAAACCTCCGTTGAGGTGGTTCCATCGCCCAGATTCCAATAGTAGTTGAGGGCATGCTGAGAAGACTCCGTCATCTCCAATTCGGCATCCAGCAATGACACCTTTTCTTTCAGAATTTCGAATTCAGCAACTGGCGTGATGTTGGCCCTGACAGCGTTGCTCACTTCAATGGCTGTTACACAACCCTCAAAGCTGGTAACGGTAAGAGAGACATCGTAAAATCCAGAATCCTGATACGTGTGCACGGGGTTTGCTTGCAGCGAAGAATCGCCATCTCCGAACGTCCACAGATACTGATCCAAAAAGCCGTTTGCTATGGTCGATTCATCCAAGAAGTTCATTTGATGGGGCGTGCAACCTTCAGCATCCTGCATTGCAAAATCAGGTTCAGGATTGGGGAAAACTTCCACCTGCGTTGTTCCTGTGGATACGCAACCACTGTCTGATGTTGCGGTAAGACTTACCGTGTAAATGCCATGATCGGCATAGGTGTGGGCAGCCGAGATTCCGTTCAGATTGTTGCCATCGCCAAAGTCCCATTCCCAATCAATGATGGTGTTATCCTGCGGAGAAGAATTGTTGACGAATGAGGTCTCATCATTCAAACACGTGTCAATTCCTGAAAGACTTATAACCGGTACCGGATTCACAAATACATCATGATAAACGGTATCGAAACAGCCGGCTGCCGTCCCAACTATCAACTCCGTGGTGTAGGTTCCGGCCTGTTGGTATTGATAGGTCGGATTCTGCTGTGTAGAAGTGCCAACGTTATCACCAAAGTCCCATTCCCAGTCGTTCACTGCAGCTGTAAATGCGCTTGATTCATCGCTGAAAGCCGTGGCAACTCCTTCGCACTCAATAGTAGCGGTGAACTCAGGTTCTGGCTTGTCGTTGATCTCTATTACCGTTTGCTGAAAGTTGAGACAACCATTGTTGTCCGTTATCACCAGCGTAACTGTGTACGGACTGAACGCAAAATTGAAGTAGGAGAAAGTAGGGTTGTCAATGGTACTCTGCGTGTTAGGAAAAGCGGGTAGAAAGTCATTATCGCCAAAATCCCAGAGCACGGAAGCAACATTTCCCGCGGTCAGATTCTGAAACTGTATCAATTCCAATTCGCAGAATTCTTGTCCATCTGCAATGTTCATGATCGGCTCTGGAAGCGGATTGACCGTGGCCGTTTCGGAGTCGGTGGCCACGCAGCCATTGGCATCAGTAACAGTAAGATCAACATTGAACGTACCGTCTGATGCATAGGTATGAGCTGGAGATTGTGCCGTACTTGTGTTTCCATCTCCAAAAGCCCAGTTGTAGGTGATGTTGTTGCCCGCGCTGTTGTTCACAAACGCGGTTGAAGCACCCAAACAAACATCTGATGGTTGGTCAAAATCTGCTACTGGCAGTGGGTAAACCGTTACCTCTATATCGTCTGTGGCAGTGCAGCCGTTGGCATCGGTTCCGGTTACAGTAAAAGTTGTGGTTGTGCTTCCACTGAATGTGGGGTTGACAATTGATGCATCATCCAATCCTGTGGTTGGAGACCAACTGTAATCCTGCGCTCCAGATGCAGTGAGTTGAACGGTCTGCCCATCACAAATGGCTTCATCGGCACCCGCATTTATCGTTGGCACCGGATTAACGGTAATGGTCATGTCATCGGTATCCTCGCAACCGTTGGCATCAGTAACAGTCAAGGTATACGTGGTGGTTGTCGTTGGCGATGCTTGCGTAGTTGCGCTTGTTGGGTCAACCAGATCGGTAGTTGGGCTCCAAGAATATTGAACCGCCCCAGAACCGTCCATCGTTGTAACATCGCCTTCGCAGATGGTCTGGTCAGCTCCTGCATCGGCCACGGGAAGCGGATTCACGGTTATTTCAATGTCATCCATGGCTGCGCAACCATTCGCATCCAAAACCCCAAGTGTGTAAGTAGTGGTGGAAGAAGGTGTAGCCGTTGGATTGGAAACCGCAGGATTGTCCAAGCCCGTAGTTGGGTTCCAAAGCAGTTGTTCGCCACCAACCAAGCCATTGGCAACTATCTGGTACGATTCTCCATCGCAAATGCTTTGGTCTGAACCTAAAGTGAAGTTGGGCGCAGGGTTTATGGTGACCTGTGTTGAAGTGCTTTCTGTACAGCCTTCCGAAGTGATGGTCAAGGTAACAGTATAAACCCCTGCTGCAGCATAAGTGTGAGACACGGAAGTTCCACTGGCAGTGCTCCCATCACCAAAATCCCATTGGTAATCGGTTACAAATCCAGTGGCTACCGTAGAGTTACTTTGGAAATCTGTTGGCAGTCCTACGCACTGTGCTGGCGATGTAACGATGAATCCTGGATCGAGCGCATTACAGAATTGATGAAGGTTGTTGGCACCACCTGTAGCGGAGGTAAATCCCCAATAAACGTTTGGGTTTCCACCGAAAATATTATTGATGATGTCTCCCGTGTAGGTCAGGCGCAAAACCCCATCGAAATACGCTTGAAATACTTGCGTAACCGGGTCCCAGCTAACGCTGAAGGTGTGCCATGCGCAATCTTCAACGTTACCAGAAGATGCACTTATCTGAACTGGGCCCGCAAGATTATTTCCGCCACCGTGGCTCACATCACCATTCTGCTGGAACGCCATATGATCGTAACCCGGCTCGCCACCATTCTGGTAGTTGTCCATCTCCACAGCAAAACTCGGATTGATACCCTGATAGCCGATACCACCACCAGAGCTACCAGCGTTGATACTGAGCGGTTGCAGGACGAACGCAATTCCATCGGCTCCGCCATCAGAACAGCCCAGAAATACATCGAAATTGAAGGTGAACGCATTACTCAAATCAAAGAGATTCACGTTCCAAACTGACCCGTTCTGCGTGTTGGCAGCAGGTGTCAATCTCCAACAATTGCAAGAAGTAGAAACGGCATTGCCGTTGGTCTGATATTGAGCAAACCCGCTGAGTGTTGACCCCACAACCAGCAATGCCGTAAACAGGCCGGCTTTTAACAATTTCAAGAAACCGTTGGCGGGATGTACCACTTCAGATTCTGATGGGGTTAGTTGGTGTCAAAGTAACACTAATTAGACTGCGTGTTTCATGGATGGTTGCCAAAGTTAAAATGCGTTCGAGTACGATCAACAATATGGAATTAATTACGTTTGAACCATAGCTATGAGGTGATAATTACTTGTTTATGAGGTATTTACAAAGGATGTGTTGGGCTTTTTGGAGGAATCGAATTTATCCTGAGTCTGACAAAACCGCGCGGCTTAACTTATACCTTTGCCGCCCTATGAACTTATCGATGAAACATCTTTTTGCGTTTGTTCTCTTCGTGGTGGTTGCTTCTTCCGCCTTTGCTCAAACCGGAAAAGTTAAAGGGTTTGTGTACGATAAAGAGACCGGTAACGCGGTGCTTTTTACCAACGTTACCATCAAAGGCACTACGCTTGGTGCGGCCACTGATGTAAACGGTTATTACACGGTTACCAATGTTCCTGTAGGAGACCAGACGTTGATGGTCACTTACCTCGGTTACGATACGCTGTTCTATGATATAACAGTAAGGGCCAATGATATTGTAAGTGCCAATTTGTACCTGACTCAGTCATCGGTTAAGCTGAATGAAGTAATGGTAAGTGCAGAACGGCAAGAAGCACTTACCGAGGTTAGAACTTCGGTTACCAAGCTTACTCCTAAGGAAATGAAGCAAATTCCTACCGTGAGTGGAGAATCTGACCTTGCTCAAGTACTGCAGGTGCAACCGGGTGTGGTTTTTACGGGAGACCAAGGTGGCCAGCTTTACATCCGAGGGGGTTCGCCCATTCAGAACAAAGTATTATTGGATGGAATGATCGTCTACAACCCTTTTCATAGCATCGGTTTCTTCTCTGTTTTCGATACGGACATTATCAAAACTGCAGACATCTATACTGGAGGTTTCAATGCTGAATTTGGTGATAGAATATCATCCATCATGGACATTAAAACTCGAGATGGAAACAAGAAGAAGTTCTCTGGAAAGGTTTCTTTCAATCCTTTTGGAGCAAATGTCCTGTTAGAAGGCCCTATCATCAAACTGAAGGAAGACCGTGGAGGTTCATTGAGCTATCTGGTCTCGGGTAAAACCTCGTATTTGGAGTACACCTCAAAGGCCATTTATCCTTACGTGAACGATGGAGAAGGGCTACCCTTCAACTTTACCGATGTATACGCTAAGCTTTCTTACAACAGCAAGGGAGGAAGTACCATCAACTTGTTCGGATTCAGTTTCAATGATCAGGTAACCTACCAAGCGGTAAATGATTACCGTTGGAATTCATACGGAGTTGGATTCAACTCGGTTATCGTGCCTGCAGGTTCGCAGGTTCTGTTAGAGCCGTTTTTCAACTATTCGAGTTATAAGATTCAGTTGGATCAGGAGAATGAAGACCCAAGAACAAGTTCAATTGGTGGTTTTGCCGGAGGAATGAACTTCACGTACTATTTTGGTAAGAGTGAGTTGAAATTCGGACCGTTTATTCAGGGTTTCCAAACCGATTACCGATACACGGGTCCAGGTCCACGGAACAAAGTGTTTGTTGAGAATACCACAGATTTTGGCGCTTACGCCAAATTCAAATGGAGTTGGAAAGAAAAGCTTGTGGTTGAGCCAAGTTTCCGAATTCACTACTATGCATCGTTGGGTGTGGCATCTCCAGAACCACGTTTGGGTCTGAAGTGGAACATTGTGAAGTGGCTTCGATTCAAGTATGCGTTCGGGCTATTCTCGCAGAACTTCATTGCAGCCAATTCAGATCGCGATGTGGTAAACCTTTTCTACGGTTTCCTCACTGCACCAGAGAATCTACCAGACGAGTTTGATGGCAAGGAGGTCAACAACCCGCTGCAACGCGCCATGCATAACATCGTTGGTTTTGAGGTGGATCTTGGCAAGCGGGTAACATTCAATGTGGAAGGATATTACAAGCACTTCCTGCAGTTGAGTAACGTTAACAGAAACAAGATCTTCCCAGAAGACGACCCAGATGCGCCAGACAATTTGAAGAAGGATTTCATCACAGAAACCGGTCGTGCAATGGGCATCGATTTCGTGTTCAAGTACAGCTACAAAAGGCTATACGCGTGGGCGGTTTACTCGCTCAGCTCGGTTACGCGTTACGATGGAATCAATGAATATTTCCCTCACTTCGATAGAAGACACAACGTCAACTTGGTTGCAGCCTACACTTTCGGTAAGAATTTGAATTGGGAGGCTAGTATAAGATGGAATCTAGGTTCAGGATTCCCGTTTACGCAAACTGCCGGTTTCTACGAGAATCTTGTGTTTGACAACGGCATCAATACTGATTACACTTCTCAGAACGGAGATCTTGGAGTTGACTATGGCGAACTCAACAAAGGACGCTTGCCGTACTACCACAGACTGGATTTTTCGGTTAAGCGTTCTTTCGAAATTGGTTCTACCACACTCGAAGCAATTGTTGGCGTCACCAACGTTTACAATCGCGAGAATGTGTTCTACATAGACCGACTTCAGTACGAGGTTGTGAATCAGTTGCCAATTCTGCCAAGTTTGGGCGTATCCTGGAAGTTCTAAGTATGGATTTTATTGCAAAGGAAATCGAAGCGTATGCGGAGTCTTTTACCCGCGAGGAAGGCGATGTGCTGGCCGCATTGAACCGCGAGACCTATGCCAAGATCATGACACCAAGAATGCTTTCGGGGCATTTGCAGGGTCAGGTTCTGAGAATGTTCTCTCAGATGATTAAACCGAAAAACATCCTCGAGATAGGTACTTACACAGGATATTCTGCGCTCTGTATGGTCGATGGACTACAGGAAGGCGGAAAACTGATTACGATTGATGTGAATGAGGAACTTCAGGATATCATTCAGCGATATGTGAACGAGGCAGGAAAGTCAGACAAGATCGATCTGCGAATAGGTAATGCAGTTGAGATCATTCCAAACCTTGATCTTCAATTCGACCTTGTTTTCATTGATGCAGATAAAGAGAATTATCCCAACTACTTGGACCTAGTGATTGACAAGGTTTCTGTGGGCGGATACATCATTGCAGATAATGTGCTTTGGAGTGGAAAGGTGTTGGAGGATGATTCAGATTTGGATAAAGACACCATCGCACTGAAAGAATATGCCCGAAAACTGAAGGAAGACCCACGGGTTGAAACCGTACTGATGCCCATTAGAGATGGTTTGCTCCTTGCCAGAAAATTGGCTTAATTTGGCCGCAACAATCCCTTAACACGAGGCCATAGTTCCACTTCTCCTATTCTAATTCTGTAAACCAACTACGGATTGAAAAGGGCCATCGTGTCAGTTATCAACGACCTTTCTACCGACCAGCGTGTGCACAAACACTGCACCTTGCTGACCGAGTTGGGCTATGACGTAATGTTAATTGGTCGTTCAACGTCTTCAAGTATGCCATTGGACCAGCGGAACTATAGGACCCACAGGATGTGGTTGCCGTTTGAGAAAGGCCCATTGTTCTACGCTTCGTACAATATTGCCTTGTTCTTCCAATTGCTATTCAGAAAAGCAGATCTGCTGTTCAGCAACGATCTCGATACACTGCTGCCCTATTTTTTGGTCAGTCGATTGAAAGGGAAAAAGCTCATATACGATAGCCACGAGTTTTTTACAGAGGTGCCTGAATTGGTAAGCCGTCCTTCGGTACAACGGATTTGGAAGCGATTGGAAGGCTGGATACTGCCCAAATTGGAACATGCCCTGACAGTAAATCAGTCCATCGCAGCGCTCTACAAAAAGCAATATGGCATTGAGATGAAGGTGCTGCGTAACATACCAAAAGCACGTCAACTCCAAAGGGCCAAAAGCACCAAAGAAGATCTTCATCTGCCTGATGGTAAGATCATTATTCTTCAGGGCTCAGGAATCAACGTTGACCGTGGTGCGGAAGAAGCCGTTCTGGCCATGAAAGAAGTAAAGGACGCCACGTTGCTCATCTTGGGTTCAGGAGATGTTATCAATCAACTGAAGTCGATGGTTGCAGAGAATAACCTCACCGAAAAGGTCATTTTCAAAGGTCGAATGCCATATGAAGAAATGATGGCTCACACCCGCTTGGCCGATCTAGGCCTGACGTTGGACAAGGACACCAACATCAACTACCGCTTCAGTTTACCGAACAAGTTGTTCGATTACATCCACGCAGGAATTCCAGTTCTGGCCTCTGATCTGGTGGAGGTAGCAGCCATTGTGAGGGAACATGAAATTGGAGATGTGGTTGAATCCGTTGAGCCGACAATTCTGGCAGCTAAGATCAACGAAATGCTGCAATCACCAAAAGTTGAAACGTGGAAGCAGAACTGCATCAATGCAAGGCTGGTGCTGAATTGGGAAAAAGAGTCTGAAATGCTGAGAAACCTTATTGCGGAAATCGATGGATAAGCATCTGCACGTCATATCGTTCGATGTTCCGTATCCGGCAAATTATGGTGGCGTTATCGATGTCTTTTACAAGGTGAAAGCGCTTACGCAACTTGGAGTAAAAGTGCATCTCCATTGCTTTGAGTATGGAAGAAAAGAGGCGCCAGAGTTGGAGGCGCTGTGCGAGGAGGTTTATTATTACCATCGGACTACAACACGTAGTTATCTGTTCAGAAGAAAGCCATTCATAGCTGTTACCAGAACTTCTGAAGAGCTGATGCAGCGTTTGTTGAAGGATAATCACCCCATTCTTTTTGAAGGGTTGCACACCTGTTATCACCTTAGTGATGAGCGTCTTGAAAATCGGTTCAAGATTGTCAGAACGCACAATATTGAACATGAGTATTATGCCAATCTGGCCAAGGTTGAGAAAGACTTTTTCAAGAAGTACTATTTCCTAAACGAGGTTGGGAAACTGCAACGATTTGAGCGGACGGTCTGCAACGCGCAATTGGTGGCGGCCATTTCAAGGCCAGACGCAGATTATCTCAGTGCGCGGTACCGAAATGTGCAGCACATATCGGCTTTTCATCCCAACGGAAAGGTTGAGGCCAATCTTGGTAAGGGCAAGTTCTGTCTTTACCACGGAAACTTGGAAGTGGGTGAGAACAACGAAGCAGCGCTTTATCTTCTGAAAAAGGTATTCAACAAGATCAAAGTACCGTTGATCATTGCTGGCAGCAAACCATCAGAAGAGTTAACGGAGTTGGCCGCAAAAATGCCTCATGTTGAATTAAAAAGTGGCCTATCTACAGAAGAGATCCATGATCTGATCCGCGAAGCGCAGATAAACGTGTTGCCGACTTTTCAGGCAACTGGAATCAAACTGAAACTGCTTGCCGCGCTGTACATGGGGCGCCATTGCGTGGTCAATCCGTACATGGTTGAGAATACGGGACTTGAGCCGCTTTGTAAAGTGGAGAACACCGATAAACGGTTTGCAAAGGCCATACAGGAACTCTTTGAGAAGGAGTTTACCGCAGGTGAGGTGGCGAAGCGAGAAGAAGTGCTTCACGCACGATTTTGCAATGTGGTGAATGCCGAAAAATTGGTTGGCCTGATCGACTGGAAATAAAAAACCCGACCTGTTTCCAGATCGGGTTTTCTAAGAGTTTTACTTCGAATTACTTGGTTACAACAACTCTGAATGAGGTTGAAGTCTTGTCTTCGAAAGTCAAGTTGAAGGTGTGCATTCCTGAAGCCAATTCAGTAACATCCAATCGAAGCTTATCGCTCTTTTGGCAAAGCGTTTCTGAAAGAACAATGGCTCCTTTGGCATCATAAACATCAACAATCACTTCACCGTTTATCACACCTCCCATCGGGATGGTAATGAAGTCTGTTGTGGGGTTCGGATATGGCGTGATGTCCAATGCTTCAAAATCGTCTGCAATCCCGAATGGTCCGCCAAGATTTACAACGATGGCAGGAATATTATCCGTTCCAAATCCTCCAGGGAACCATGCTGCCCCATCAATGTTGTGTACAGGGAAGAAAACCTCATCCACGTAGGTTTCATACATCACGTTGTAATCCAAACCTGCATCTACAGAAAGGAACATATCGTCTGTAAAGATGGTGGCACAGGCCAAGTATTTCTGTCCATTCAGAAGCTCTACCGGCTCAGAGAATGTATGTGTTACAAACTCATCCTGAAGGTCAGATGGGTAATCGTAGAACTCATTGTCGGTCAGTTCGTTCAGGTCATCAAAAGAAACGGTTCCACCAGTAATCGGATCGTTCCACTCGTAAACCGATAACTGAACGGCTTCTCCCGTTAGAGGGAAATCGTTGGTAAGCGTTGCGAAGGTGATTCCAAGTAAGCTTGTTGCTTCTGCATTTTCAGATTGCAAGGCAATACACCACTCGTATTCAGTGCCATCTGCGGGACGGATTCCGTTACCGCCAACTGGTCCTGTAACCGGATCAACTGTACTCTTAGAGTATAAACCTTCACCGTTTATCCAGAACGAAGCTGTGGCAACGTTGTCATCCGGAAACTCATCTGTGTTGTCTTCAACAATGGTGTAAGTAATGGTGTAAAGACCTTCTTCATAACCATCTTCAGCATACTCTGGAAGAGTGAAGAATGCACTGTCTCCAACAGGGATATTGGCACCTGCAGATGTTTCGTTGTAAACTTCTGTTCCGTCTCTGTCAATTACAGCAGTAACCAAAGCATTGGTAGCCTCAGCATTACCGAAATTGTAGACCCAAGCACCTACAGGAACTGAGAAATCTGAACTTGATTGTGCATATTCTACTGGAATAGCGTAGCTGTTTGCACCTGCAATGTTCGGTTTGTAGCTACCCAAGTTGTTGTCGAAAAGGCCTGTGTTGTTTCCAAGGAACATTTCCACTGAACCGGACATGATGGAATCGCGAAGCGAAGCTCCATCCGTGTTGCTGATCATGACTACCGGAATATGAACATCTTCCGCAAAGCTTCCAGCACCCATACCAACAGGAGCACCTGGAACGTTATTGATTATCACAAGAGCAACAGCACCGGAATCCTGAACGTTTCTGGCTTTCAATGAGAAGTTGCACTCTCCACGGTAAACCACTGCAATTTTTCCGTCAATGTCTTCTGGGTTAATGATCTCACCACACGCAAGAGAATCTTCGGTGGCAGAGCCATCGTAGGCGAAAGCTGCAGGAGCAGTGATGGCAACGGTGTCCATATCGGCACCCCAACCATTAGAGCTGGAGTAAGTAAAGTTGTAACTACCGGCCAAGTTTGCTGGTTCCTGTACCAGCAGAACGATCTGCGCTGAAGCTGATGTACCAATCAGCAGCATCAGAGCTGTAACAATAGATTGTAGATTTTTCATCATTGAGTTATGTAATGAGTATTAAGAAGGGGTACGAAAATACATTCTGAAGTAATGGAATCATAATGCATAAAAAAGCCCGACAGAAACCTGCCGGGCTTTTGATGAAAATTTGAATCTATTATCTAGAAACCAATACTTTGAATGTGGTTGAAGACTGGTCTTCGAAAGTCAGTCGGAAAGTGTGCAATCCGCTGCTCAAACCAGTAACATCCAATTGAAGGTTGCTGCTTTTTTGGCAAACATTCTCAGACATTACCAACGCACCTGTAACATCATAAACTTCAACCAAAAGGTCTCCGTTCAACTGTACTCCCAACGGAATGTTGATCATGTCAACTGTTGGGTTCGGGTAAGGAGTAACATCCAATGCCTCCACATCGTCAGCAATTCCGTTGATAAGCTCCAAGTTTGCAACAAGTGCCGGAACATTTTCACTACCGAAACCAGCGGCATACCATTGTCCTCCATCAATGTCATTCAGTGGAAAGAAGATTTCGTCTGGATATGAGTCATACGTTACGTTGTAGTCAATTCCACCATCAACACCTAAGAACATATCGTCCGTAAAGATGGTGGCGCATGCCAAGTATTTCTGATCACTGATCAGCTCTACAGGCTCTGAGAACGTATGTGTCACAAACTCGCCCTGAAGGTCATCTGCGTAATCATAGAATTCGTTATCTGTCAATTCTACCAGATCGGTGAAAGAAACAGTGGTTGTAATTGGGTCGTTCCATTCGTAAACAGCTAACTGAACAGCCTCTCCCGTCAACGGAAAATCGTTGGTCAATGTGCTGAACGTGATTCCAGTTACCTGCATTAGGTCTGCGGCTTCAGAATCGAACGCAATACACCATTCGAACTCCGTTCCATCAGCCGGACGAAGTCCACTTACACCCTGTGGTCCGTCAACTGGGTCAACACGGCTTTTGGAGTAATAACCTTCGTCATTGATCCAGAAAGTGGCCACAACCGAATTGTCAATCGGAAGGTCGTCTGTAGCATCAGAAACCATTGTATAGGTCATGGTATAGAAACCTGCTTGGTATCCATTTTCAGAGTAATCGTTCAGCGTCACGAACAAACTATCTCCAGCAGGAATGTTCTCACCACTTGATGATTCGTTGTAAACCTCTGTTCCGTCTCTGTCGATAGAAACAGAAAGAATCGCATTCACAGCTTCGGAAGAACCGTAGTTGAAGATCCACGCACCAACTGGAACAGTGAAGTCTGAGCTACTTTGTGCGAACGTTGAAGGCAATGAGGCAGCATTGGCCATTCCGATATGCGGCTTGTATGCACCGATGTTGTTGGTGAACACGCCATTCGGGTTGCCAATGAAGATCTCAACACCACCTGCTGCAATAGAATCGGCAAGAACAGCTCCTGTAGCATCACTCACAAACACGGTTGGAATGGTAACGGCTGTGGCACTATCGCCAGCAAGCATGTTTACTAAGTTACCCGGCTCGTTGTTCACAATAACACATCCCACAGCACCAGCAGCCTGTGCCTGATATGCTTTAAGCGAGAAGTTACAACCACCTCTGTAGATGAATGCAATTTTTCCAGTCACTTCAGATGTGTTAACGATCGGTCCGCAGCAAGCTGAATCTCCAGCTGCACCAAGCGGACCGTTAAAAGTTCCGTCATCAAAACCCCAAGCAGCTTCAGCCTGAACATAAGTTGAACTCAGGTCAGCACCCCAGCCATCGGCAGAGTAGGAGTCTGTAAAATCGTATGTGCCGGCAAGGTTACTTGGTTCTTGAACCAAGAAAAGAGATTGCGCAAACGTGCCACCGGCAAACAGCACCAACGCGAATGTTGAATAGATTAAACGTAGATTTTTCATCATGTAGGTTTATTTGAATGTTACGCGAATTTAAAGTCTCAAGACCGATAATCATAACCGATCGGTTCGCAAAATTGACTTTCGTCAAGAAGAATGCGTTGAGAACGTCAGAAATCCTCTGGGCCAACCTTCTGCAAGGTGTCTACCACATAGCCTTTTTCGCACTTCAGTGTTCGGGCAGGATGCTTCTCGAAAAATGAATAATTGTGCGTAGCCATCAGCACAGATGTTCCTGTTTTGGTAATGTCTACCATCAACTGAAAAATACCTTCAGATGTTTCCGGGTCGAGGTTTCCGGTGGGCTCATCGGCCAGAATAACTTCCGGATGATTGATCAATGCACGGGCAATGGCCACACGTTGCTGCTCACCACCAGAAAGTTGGTTGGGCATTTTGAATTTCGATTCGAGCGTGATGTCCACCAACTGCAGAACCTCATCCACACGAGCATTCATCTTGTCCTTGTCGCTCCAACCTGTTGCTTCCATCACAAACTTCAGGTTCTTCTCAACCGAGCGGTCTGTCAATAACTGAAAATCCTGAAAAACGATACCGAGCTTTCTTCTCAGAAAAGGAATTTCCTTTTGCTCAATGCCAGCCAAAGCGTGCCCAGCAACATAACCTTCGCCTTCTCTTAGCGGGAGATCAGCATAGAGCGTTCTCAAGAGGCTACTTTTTCCAGCACCCGTTCTACCGATAAGGTAAATGAACTCGCCTTTGTCAACTGCAAACGAAACCTTGTTCAGCACCACGTTGTCGCGGATGTAAACGGTAACGTCCGAAAGCTGGATTATATGGTCTTGGTTTTCCATGAGGCTGCGCCAAAGTTAGTAGAGTAGTTTCGAGTTGCAAGCCTCAAGCGACAAGTTGGTTTATTGCACAGAGAATGAAATGAGAAATGGAGTTTCACAAAGTTTACCACCGCGTCATTTCGAGTGATTTTTGACGGAGAAGAAAAATTGTATCGAGAAGTTTGTGTGAAAGCGTAGGGTGAGGCTCTCGAACTCTAAAGGGTTGGCCTACGCTGTACCCTTCGAGTGCCTCAGGATACGGCCTCAATGCTGCACTACCAACCGCTGCGTACTTCGAACTCCTTTTTGATTGAAGACAGAAACCAAATACACGCCATTCGGCCAGCCCGAAACGTCCAATTCCATCGTGCTTTTCTGAGCGGAGCGAGGAACCTCATTGCAAACAGTTCTCCCCAAAACATCCGTAACCAAAACCTCAAAGTCTTCTTGCTGCTTCAATTGAATTTGAACCGTTTCCGTTGCTGGGTTGGGGTAGAGGTTGAGGGAAACTTCGAATGTTTCATCGATCCCAACCATTAGTGGCTGGCCACATTCCACCCCTCCCAGCCTTAGGAACGTATAGTACCTGTAGTAGTAGGCGAACCACCCACAGTAAGAATCATCTTGGTTCCAGTAATTATATACAAAACCAATGTAGGGAGCGAACCGATATTCTTCTCCAAGACATTCAGATGGAGGAGCATGTATTGTAACCGTTGGGTAAAAGCAGCTGTCGTTGGTATTTATCAAATTGGATTGTCCATAGGCATAAATGGATTCATTTTCCCTAGGCATTAAATCCTCGTTGTATAGCGCCCAATAGATTGGTCCAAAGGTGTCAGGAAGTGGCTCGTAAATAATATCACTTGTCGAAGATTGGAGCCCAGAGTAATATGTGTTTCGAAGTATGGTTGCCGTAATTTGACCACTTGTGCTGTCTACACTCACATCCAGCACAGATTCAGATGATGGGCCGTTGATTCCATAGCAAGGAACGCCATACGATTCGCAGCTTGCTATGTGATAAAACCCGTCTCCAATCGTTGGTGCTGGACGGATTTTGCCATTCGCTGAATACCCAGGTGAATAACGATTTATGGTATTTGGGTCAATTCGAAAAACTGGAGTCGTGTCGTTAGGGAACTTTTCGAAGTCAACTGTTTTTCTAATTCCGTTATTCTTGTATAACTCAAGCTTCGCTCCGCTCCAGACAAGAGCCCCGTTGAAGTATTTAGTAAACGCTAGGGTCTTTACAGAATCTGCTATCCAGTTATCATCAGCCCATCCAATTTCTGTCACTTTACCAACTAATGAGTCTCCTGCTTGACTTGAATAAGCCAGCCATTCCTGGTACAATGGAGCTGAATGCTCAATTCTTACGCTATCACCGCTGTATTGGTAAAACCAACTGGTACCCGATGATTCAACTCTCGTTGCTGTTCCATTCCAGTTTGGAGAAATCCACCATATAGAATTAAAATTGCCGTTTTCAGCTGCAGTATCACGAGCAATTGAATAGTTGTAATAGATGGTGTCTCCATTCGAATGAATGTCGATTGAGTCGATTCTTGTTCCCCACATATTGGCGATTTCTTCCCAATTGTAAGGGGTTGGATATGGTGTCTCCTGATAAAACACCTGCAACGAATTAATGTTAATCGGCTGGTAATTCTGGCCAACAGAAACAGCGCTGAAGAGGAGAAAAAGAAAACCGAACAGGGCACGCATATACCAAAGCTAACTATTCCATGCTGGCTTTGGCCGCTAACTATTCGCTGGTCGTTTCCCGATAGTTATAGGGACACTCTTCGCTCCGATAGTCAACACGCACGCGTTAATAAGTATTGCGTTGGCCGATTTTGGCGGGCTGGCATCAAGATAATTTAGCACAGATGACTTCGCTGCAAAGTAGTGTGATGAAACGTGTGCTGTCGGTTCTGTTGGTGGTTGCTGCAAGTGGTCAGCTTTTGGCGCAGCGCGTAGCCAGCGATGTTGACCCTCTACGCGAGTATTCGGTCGGGTTGGAATTGTATCAGAAGCAGAAGTTTGCGGCTTCGCAAGAACGCTTTGATGTGGCTTTGGCCCATGTCCGTGACCTGCCAAGCATCCAACAGGAAAATGCTAAGTATTATCAGGCGTCATCGGCTTTGCAACTCTTTAACAAGGATGGCGAAACGCTGATGCAGGGTTTCATCAAGTCGCATCCCGAGCATCCGATGGTCAATCAAGGCAATTTTGAGTTGGCCAAGTATTATTTCACCAAGAAGCGTTACCACTCAGTTCTGGAGCAGTTGGCGTTGGTGGATCCACAGGACCTCGACAAGAAATTTTTGGAGGAATATTACTTCAAGAAGGGTTATTCGCATTTCCAGCAGGAGGAATATGACGAGTCGAAAGCGGCCCTGTCTAAGGTGTTGGCTGATGGCAAAAAGTATCGCTCGCCAGCGTTGTATTACAGTTCGTACATCCTCTATCGCGAAGGGCAGAACGAAGCGGCTTTAGCTGGTTTCAAGGAGCTGGAAGATGATAAGCTCTTCGGGAAAGTTGCACCGTTTTACGTATTGCAGATCCATTATCGCCAAGGGCGAAATGAAGAGGTTTTGGATTACGGAGCCAAACTTTTGGAGAAGGATTACTCAGAAAGCAAAAGCGGAGAGATCCACCGGATGATGGGTGAGGCGTATTTCAATTTGGGTCGCTACGCAGAAGCCATTCCTGAGATGGAAATTGCTATTTCTGAACTGGGCGGTAACCGTGATGACCGCTACAAATTGGCGTATGCCTCTTATCGCGGTGGCGATTTTCAGAAAGCCATCACGTACTTCCAGCAGATAACAGGCGAGGAAGATGAAATGACGCAATTGGCCTTTTACCACATGGGCGATTGCTACTTGAAACTTGACCAGAAGATGGAAGCGAGAAGTGCATTCCGTTCGGCTTCCAAGTATGCGTTTGATGAGCAAATTAAGGAGGATGCACTCTTCAATTTCGCCAAAACGGCTTACGAACTTTCGTACGACCCGTACAATGAAGCGGTCTCAGCATTCGAAGAATACATTGCCAAAAACCCGAACAGCGAGCGGGTTGATGAAGCCTACGAATTCCTGCTTCAGGTTTACCTGACAACCAAGAATTACGAAGCGGCCATTGATGCCATTGATAAGATCAAGCAGAAAACGGAAGGCCAGAAAGCCACCTATCAGCGCATCTGCTACACACGCGCAACGGAGTTGTTTCACGATCTGCGTTTCAAACGTGCGGTACATTATCTGAAGCGTTCAGACAAATTCCCAATTGATCCGAAGATCACTTCGCAAGCCATTTTCTGGCAGGCCGAAGCTTATGCAAGAATGCGAAAGTGGAAAGCCGCAGAGGAGCATTATAAATTGTTCTTGGATGCGCCTGCGGCAATCGGGTCAAGAGAGTTTGGCTTGGCGCATTACGGTTTGGCCTACGTTCAGTTTGAAAATGACCAATATGAGCCTGCCATCAACTGGTTCCGCAAGTTTGTTGACTATGAGAAGCAGGATTCGCTGCGTGTGAATGATGGCCTACTCAGAATTGCCGATTCATACTATCTGCAAAAGGAGAACAAATTGGCCATTCAATATTATGACAAGGCCATCAAGTACAACAAGTTCGATACGGATTACGCCATTTTCCAGATAGCGGTCTGCTATGGGCTGGACGGGCAGAATGCTTCGAAAATCGAGACCATGAAAGCGATGCTGGACAATTATCCCGAAACGGATTTTGCCGCAGATGCCAAGTACGAAATTGCCGAGACCTACTTCTTTACCGACAATCCGCAATTGGCCATTGTCTTTTTCGATAAGGTGATCAAAGAGCATCCGAACTCGCACTACGTTCGCAAGGCCAAACTGAACAAAGGGTTGTTGTTCTACAATCAAAGTGAGGACGAAGCAGCCATGCCGCTGTTCGAAGATGTGGCGGAGAATTATCCGGCAACCGAAGAGGCAAAAGAAGCCTTGATGAAAATTCAAAAGGTTTACATAGAACGTGGAGATGTTCCTGGATTTGAAGCGTACGTGGCTGAGAAGAATTTCCCAGACATCACAACTGGTGCACTTGACACCTCTTACTATGAAGCGGCTGAGTTCATGTTTACGCGTGGCAATTTGGAAGGTGCCATGGCCGAATTCAAAACCTATTTGGATAAGTTTCCTCACGGTTTCTTCGCTCTGAATGCGCATTTCTATCGTTCGGAAGCAGCGTTGGAACTGAAGCTCTATAACGAAGCCATTGTGGGCTACGATCACATTCTCGAGTTCAAGAAAAACGCCTTCACCGAGCGTTCGCTGATGGCGGCATCGAGCATCTATTTTTTCCAAGAGAAATATCAGGATGCGTTGCTCCGATTCACCATGTTGGAGGAAGTTGCAGAGGAGGCTGAGAACCTTATGAAAGCCCGTGAGGGATTGATGCGCTGCAACTATTTGCTCAACAATTTTGAAGAAGCGCATAAGTACGCCATGAAGCTCAAGCGTTCTGACAAGGTTCCAGAACGCACGTTGCAGGAAGCCAGTCTGATCTCTGCAAAATGTGCCATGGCGCAGGGCAACTTGAGAATGGCCGAGGAGCGTTTCAAGATGACATTGCTTGAGGCAAATAACGAAATAGGAGCAGAGGCGCTCTACAATTTGGCCAACATCCATTACCTCAATGATTCGTTGGAAAAAGCACAGAGCCTCATATTCGAAATGGTCAATCTCTTCCCGAATTATGCCGAATGGATCACGCGGTCATTCCTGCTGCTGGCAGATGCTTATGTGAAACAGGGAGAAGAGTTCCAGGCTAAGCTCACATTGCAAAATCTCATTGACAATTACGATGGCGAACTGCAAGCAGAGGCAAAGCAGAAATTAGCTGAATTGGAGGCTGCTGAACCTGAATTGGAAGAACGCAAAGACGGGGAAGATTGGGAAGTGCAGTTTGAGCAGGAAGGGAAGGTGAGAGACGACATTTTTGAAGTGGACGAGGACGAGGAATACGAAGAGTACGAACCAAACTTGGAGGAGGAATGAAAAACCTGTGGCAATACTTGGTTCTTGTGATGCTGTTTCCAGCGATTTCGTTGGCGCAGGAAACGGATAACCTGCCTGACAGCCTGCGGTTTACGATCACAAAGGATTACCGTCCTGTGGCGCGTGATGCTCGCAAAATTCTACCTCAACCAGAGGTTAAACACGACACTGCAGCGCTAAAAGAAGTTGATTACACGGTTATTCCGAAAACGAAAGAATTGACCTACGAAGCAGAACCGTTGCAGGCGGCACAACTTTCAAATGAGCCCTTGGCCAAGTTGTACAACGGGTTTGTAAAAGCGGGTTTCGGAAACTACACCATGCCGTTTTTCGAGGCAAGTTTCGGAAGTCTCCGAAGTAAGAAATACCAGGCTGGGTTCTTTGCGCGTTATCATGCTTCTTTCGCGAAGTTGAATAAGGTGCGAGAGTTCGGTTTTACCGATGCTGGAATCCGTGGTTTCGGGAAGTATTTCATGAAAGACCATGTACTGAAAGGAGCATTGGAATATGACGTGGATGAGAATTACTATTATGGTTGGGACCTTAATGATGTGACTTTTGACAATGCTTCGGCCGTAGCGAAAGACAGTTTGCATCAGGTGTTCCATCATGTTGGTCTGGATCTAGATCTGACAGCTATGGATAAGGGCAAGAAACCTCACATTCTGAACGAGGCGGGCCTGCGCTACAGCTACACCAGAGGAAATTTCCAAGGCCAAGAGCATTATGCGGCTCTTTCAACAGGTGTTGCGTTCAGAATCAAGAAAGAAACCATGTTTATTAGAACGGCTTTCGATTATTGGAACTTGGAGCAGGCAAGCAGACAGACCAACAATTTGGTGTGGGGATTACAGCCAACTTTCCGTGCAGAACGCGAACGGTGGGCTATTGATCTAGGTGTCGATTTCTCTTTGGATGTGAACGATACCACAACCAAAGTACTGCTATTCCCAATTCTTGATTTCCATTATTTCTTGGTCAAGGACATGCTACGGTTTTACATCGGGGCTAAAGGAGGTGTGACCAGAAACGGGCTGAGAAGCATTTCGCAGGTCAATCCATATTTCCACACCGATCAGGAATTGAGCAATACGTGGGAAAGACTGAATGTGTATGCAGGGTTCAAAGGAAGCATCATCAAGGGCCTTGGTTTCGATGTGTCGATTGCGGAGGTCATCAACGGGCAGCAGATGTTCTTCGTGAATGATACCAGTCGAGGTCTTGGACATCGATTCATCACCGAATATCATGACACAAGGATCACATGGCTCAAAGGTGCCATGAGCTACCAGTGGAAGAACAAATTAGAAGTCGTTGCCGAAGCAGAATACCGCTGGTTTGTAATGCCAACCGATAGCATCAAACCTTGGCACGAATCACCGTTCAGATTCACATTCTCAGGGAATTACAATCTGAAAGACAAGTTCATTTTCAAGGCTGCGATCAGCGCGTATGGTCCGCGTGTGGCTAGAGATTTTACAACCGATTCTCTTGGAGTGACCTCCATGACTCCCGTAACGTTGAAAGGCTACGCTGATGCAAGCATTGGCGTAGAGTATCGATACAAGAAGTGGCTCGGGGCATTCGTTGATTTCCGCAACATTGCAGCCCTCCGTTACGACATCTGGAAACAGTATCAATCACAACGATTCAGCTTCATTGCAGGCCTGCATTTCAGCTTCTGAAAAAGACTGTGTAAAACTGTACCGTTTTTGTTGATAAAGTCGAGCCGCAATCCCTTTATCCGCGCGGCCTTCAGGGCTAATTTGGGTATCTTTGAGAGTTGATTTTTCAGAACTAAAAACTGTCCGAAAAAGTGGAAGAAGAAAAGAAGCCCGTAAAGGCATATTCGGCCGATAGTATTCAGGCCTTGGAAGGGATGGAACATGTGCGCATGCGCCCATCCATGTACATTGGAGATGTTGGGGTTCGAGGACTCCATCACTTGGTATATGAAGTAGTAGATAACTCCATCGATGAGGCCCTCGCTGGCCATTGCGATACCATTACGGTTGCGATTACTCCTGACAATGGAATTCGCGTGAAGGATAACGGTCGTGGTATTCCTGTGGATATGCACAAGAAAGAAGGTGTCTCTGCCCTAGAGGTTGTAATGACCAAGATCGGGGCTGGAGGTAAATTCGATAAGGATTCCTATAAGGTATCAGGTGGTCTGCACGGAGTTGGGGTGTCTTGTGTAAATGCCCTATCAAAACATTTGAGAGCCACCGTTTACCGCGATGGCAAAGTTTGGGAGCAGGAATACTCTCAAGGAAAGAGACTGGCTCCTGTAGCAGAAATAGGCACTACCGATCACCGTGGTACTGAGGTGGAATTCTACCCAGACCCTGTGATATTCGACTCGTTGATCTACAACTACGATACGTTGGCATCGAGAATGCGAGAATTGGCGTACCTGAACAAAGGTTTGACCATCTTGATGACGGACGAGCGTGAGACGGATGAAAATGGAGAACATCCAACCGAGAAGTTCTTCTCAGAATTGGGTCTTCCAGAGTTCGTTACATTCTTGGATGGAAACCGAGAGAAGTTGATTCAGGATGTTATCAGTTTTGAAGGAGATAAGAATGACGTTCCAGTTGAAGTAGCTATGGTTTACAATACCGGCTTCTCGGAGAACATTCATTCTTACGTGAATAACATCAACACACACGAAGGCGGAACACACCTTTCGGGTTTCCGTAGAGGTCTGACCAATACACTTAAGAAGTATGCAGAAACTTCTGGCATGTTGGATAAACTCAAGTTTGAGATTTCAGGCGATGACTTCCGAGAAGGATTGACAGCCATTGTTTCCGTGAAGGTAGCTGAGCCACAGTTTGAGGGTCAGACCAAGACCAAATTGGGAAACAGAGAAGTTACTGCTCCTGTAAGTCAGGCGGTAAGTGAGATGTTGGAAAACTACCTGGAGGAGCATCCGAATGATGCCCGAACTATCGTGAACAAGGTAATTCTTGCAGCTACTGCGCGTCATGCGGCCAGGAAGGCACGGGAGATGGTTCAGCGTAAGAACGTGATGTCAGGAACGGGTTTACCGGGTAAACTCTCCGACTGCTCTGATAAAGACCCACAGAATTGCGAGTTGTTCTTGGTAGAGGGAGATTCTGCAGGTGGTACCGCCAAGCAGGGGCGTGACAGAAATTTCCAAGCTATTCTGCCACTTCGAGGTAAGATTTTGAACGTGGAGAAGGCCATGCAACACAAGGCTTTCGAGAATGAGGAGATCAAGAACATGTACACAGCTCTTGGTGTAACCATCGGTACGGAAGAGGATGAGCGAGCACTGAACATGGAAAAGCTTCGTTACCACAAGGTCATCATTATGTGTGATGCGGATGTTGACGGAAGCCACATCGCAACGCTTATTCTAACGTTTTTCTTCCGCTATATGCGCGAATTGGTTGAAGCGGGCTACTTGTACATTGCTGCTCCACCTTTGTACTTGGTTAAGAAAGGCACCAAGTCTGAATACTGCTGGAATGATGATCAGCGTGATGCTGCGGTTCTGCGACTGAAAGGAGAAGGAAAGGAAAGTTCAGTTGGTGTACAACGATACAAAGGTCTTGGTGAGATGAATGCTGAACAGCTTTGGGAAACTACCATGGATCCAAGCTTCAGAACGTTGCGCCAAGTAACAATCGACAATGCGGCAGAAGCTGATAGGATCTTCTCCATGTTGATGGGGGACGAAGTTCCACCACGTAGGGAGTTCATTGAAAAGAACGCCAAGTATGCTAAGATTGATGCTTGATAAAGCGTAATCAAAAAAAGAAAGGCCCGACTGAATTCTCAGTCGGGCCTTTTTCTTTCAATTGATTTAGAAATTATTCTGGTGAATTCGGGGAAATCCCCTTACGGCCATTCTCCTTTCTTCTCACCTCGCGCTTTTCAGTTGATTGTGGCTCAACTTGCATCGTGGATGCTCGGTTAGCTTCTGTTGGCTTTTGAGAGACAGACTCTTCTGATTGCTTCTCGTTAACTGTTTCCGTGGCAGAAACAGCGGTTGTCTTTGAGTCGTTGGCAGGTTTCATATCCTGTCCTAATGCGCTCATAGCAGAGCAGCAGACAAGTGAAACGATTACAATTGCCGTTACCTTTTTCATCATTTAATAAGTATGATGTCCATGTGGCTAGTAAAGTTTCCTGGAGTTCCAGAAACATAGATCTGAGTACCGTTTGAAGGTCCTGCATGGGCGGCACGTACATCAAGAGTGTATGTACCTGGTCCATACTCTTTGGCGTAACTGATACTCCATGGAGCGCGGAAATAAACAATATCAGATAGAGCACCATCCAAGATTGTTGTACGCTGGAGGTGGTTGGTCGCAGCACCATTCTCAAAGAACTCTACCTGTAGCAAACAATCTTCAAATGTTGTCAAGTTAAAAGTGGTTCCGAATGCAGTTGCGTGCAGTTTCCATGTTTCACCGCTTGGTACCGTAAACGTGTAGGTCAGGTTTGGAATTTGAACGTAAGAGATTGTTCCGGTTGGATTAAGTAATAGCTCAGTTTGAGCTTCCAATGAAATTGCTTCAGAGTTGTTGGCTGCGGACGGTCCAGTTGGCCCTTGAGGTCCTTGTGGTCCCTGCGCACCAGCGGGTCCTTGAGGTCCTTGTGCACCGGCAGGTCCCTGAGGTCCTTGAGCCCCAGCAGGTCCTTGAGGTCCTTGAGCACCAGTTGCACCATTTGCTCCCGCAGGTCCGGTTGCTCCATTAGCTCCAGCAGGGCCTGTTGCTCCAGCAGGACCTGCAGGTCCTTGTGGTCCGATTGGTCCGGTTACACCATTTGCTCCAGCAGGTCCAGCAGGTCCGGCAGGGCCTTGTGCTCCAGCAGGTCCGGCAGGTCCGGCAGGGCCTTGTGCTCCATTGGATCCAGTTGGCCCAGCAGGCCCGGTTGGCCCGGTTGGTCCTGTGTTTCCAATACCTCCTATGCATACCCACTGAGCATCATTTTCATCCCAGTAGCATATCTGATCAAGGTCTGTGTCATACACCATAAGACCGTCCGTTTGAGGTGTAGTGCTCAAAGTCGGTTCAAGAAGCTGACGTTGAATGGTATTCATTTTCGGAATCATCAACCCTTTCTCACCACCAGCCGAACTGATTTCCAATATCGAGTTAGGATGAGGAGTTGTGGTTCCGATACCAACATTATTGTCTTGTGCAAAGGTCAGTGCCGTTTGCATGAGGAAGGCAAGGATGAATGTTCCTAATACCTTTGAGGTAGATTTAAAAGACATTATTAGGGGTTTACGTAATGCACAAATTTAATGGTTTCGTTAAAAGGACAGTGCACAGTATTAAACTAAAAAGCACCCAACAGAGGGTGCTTTCTTACGTACGTGAATTGTATAATTCAATTATTTCTCTTCGCAACCTCAATATTACATGTTGGAAACATGGTTTTTAACTCATTCTTGAGTGAACCTAGTTCTTCTTGTGCAGTTGTGATTTCAAAGGTGTATTTATCCAAACCTTTTGAAAGTTTACCGTGTTCGAGACCTTTAAGTGACTTTGCTTTCATTGCTTCAGCCTCTGATAAGGTAATGGTTACGGTAAGGTCTTCTGTTGCAGCTTTATCTTGCGCAAAACCTATTTGGGTCATGAAGACCATTGCTAACAGTGTTATAATACTTCTCATGGTTGTCAGTTAATGTTACGAGTTAATTAATTGCCGAATACAGAGAAGTGATAGTCTGTATCGAGGGCGTTGCCGTTAAGATCTGAGCAGTCGCATTGAAATCCAGTAAGTGAAACGTTAGAAACGTTACACACTTTCATTCCACCATTTGGATTTCCTCCACTGATGATGACCGTGTAGTCTTCTGTTTCTCCGAAAGCACTTCCAATATTGTTACAAGCATCTGCAGCGTACCCTCCGAAATCTTCGTTCACGCGCATTCTCGTAGGACCGCTAAGAGCTGTTATCGGTACCGTAATGTTCAAGTTTAGAGTAGCGTCAATGCCAGAACCAAGATCATATCGTTCTGTTGCTTCAAAGTCTCCATTCTGATTCCAATCAAACCAGACAGAAACATACTCTGTCCAAAGACCTTCAGAAAAGAAAGACACCGATAAATTGTAGGTAGCACCAGGATCTATAGTAGTATTGATGCTGGTGTAGTCTCCATAGCTGCAAGAACCGTCATTAACCGAATTGTTGTTAATGCTATTGAAAGTAACGTTTGTGATATAATCATCATCAATGTTGGTGTAACACGGACTACAATTCGCCACAGGTGGAACAACACCACTACCACCTCCAGACAGGTCTCCCACCGGAGTAACTAAAACTGTTGGGGTATTACCCATGAATGGAGTATTGAATGTTATAGTCGTAACTCCCGTGCCGGAAGTAGCGGCAGTCACGTTGCCTACCGTTACCGTTCCCCCTGCTGCAATGATTCCACTTTGAAGGTTTACTGGTCCAGTTGGCCCAGTAGCACCTGTAGACCCATTGGCTCCAGCAGGACCAGTTGCACCGTTAGCACCCGCTGGCCCAGTAGCTCCATTTGCACCGGCAGGTCCTGGAGGTCCTGGTACCCCTTGTATGCCTTGAGGTCCAGTAGGTCCAGTAGGGCCCAAGTTTCCTAAACCGCCAATGCAAACCCATTGCGCGTCATTTTCGTCCCAATAACAGAATTGATCAAGGTCTATGTCGTAAACCATCAAACCGTCTGATTGAATGCCAGGCGCAAGCAACAAACGTTGTACGGTATTCATTCTTGGTACAAGGAGTCCCTTCTGTCCGTTATCAGAAGATATATCTAAGATGGCATCTGGATGAGGAGTAGTAGTTCCTATTCCCACATTGTTGTCCTGCGCTATAGCGGTAGTTAACCCAGAACAGATAAACAATCCAAGTATGAGTTTCTTCATGCTAAATGAATAAGTGATTTGACGGCTAAATGTAAGTAAATGTATTATTCAACTGACCAAAATGAGCGTGGCTAGTTTACCGAACAAGGGTTACATGGCCATAATAGTCATGGTCATTTCCTTTAACATCATAGAATCTGATTTTCCAGACGTACACTGCTACTTCTACTTGGGCGCCTTTATAAGTGCCATCCCAAGGGTCATCAATGTCTTCCGTGTAGTAGATCAGTTCTCCCCATCGGTCGAAAATGGACATTTGATAGGTGTCCCAGTTTATACCTTCTCCGTAACCTCTGAATCCATCATTCCGACCATCCTGATTTGGTGTAAACGCATTCGGAACATAGAACATGAAATCTGGTTCTACGATCAATTGGCGGGCAGTTTGGTCAATACAACCCTTATCTGTAGTTACAACTAAGCTGATGGTGAAATTGCCAGTATCGGTATAGAGGTGTGATGGGTCTTGAATGGAAGAAGTTTCACCATCTCCAAAGTTCCAATCCCAATCTTCAATATTTCCAAGCGATTGATCGGTGAAATCAATGTTGGCGTTCAAAAGATTCACCACTTCAGGATTCAACTCAAAAATGGCGGTTGGCAGTGGGAAAACATCCACAAAATCGGTCAAGGTGGTATCTGTAACACAGCCTTGTGCAGTGGTTACGGTCAGACTCACATCATAGCTGCCTGCATCTTCATACACATGAGTTGGCGTGGCACTGGACGATGTGTTTGAATTTGAGCCGGGGTCTCCAAAGTTCCAAGACCAACCAACGGGTTGCGGCTGAGTGAGGTCTGCAAAATCTACTGTAAGCGGTTGGCAACCACTATCGGGTAACGCAGCAATCTGGATTTCTGGAAGCTCGAACACCGTTACAGTGCTGGATGCAAATGCAGGTGGTGTTGTACAACCATCGGTAACCATAAAATCGAATGTAGTAGTAACCAGCGGTTGGGTGTCAATCGGTAAGGCCACCGGATTGACATTATCCGGCAATAAGTAAATGGTGTAATTCCCATCTCCACCACCAGCGGTAAGGTCAATGGTTGCAAAATCATAAGGACAGATTCCTGTATCAGGACTGAATATCGGCCGAATGAAATCCAGTGTCAGAGGTGGTAGCACATCAATTGTTACGTCTACGGGTGATGAAGGACATCCATTGGCATCGGTTACCACCAAGGTGTACGTGGTCTGCACCGCAGGCGTCACCACAGGATTAGGGTCATTGGCCACCAACAGGGGGTCGACCGGTGAAGACGTCCAGAGATAGGTGCCATATGGTGGAGTTCCACCAGAAACAACAGAACTCAAATTGGCTGTTCCATCAATACACACAACATTAACATCCGAATCAACCTGAACATCAATTTCTGTTGGACCGCCAATTGTCACGTTTATTACTTGCGTACAGCCATCCTGATCGGCAACTAGAATCTCGTAGTCGCCTTGACAGATGGTGTTCTCATATCCAGAATTTCCAACGTTAGGAGTCCAAGCATAACCATAAGGTCCAGGTCCATCTGGTTGAATATCTACGATACCGTCACAGGCTCCAAAGCAGGTCTCATCCTGAACATCCAGCACGTAGTTGAATGTAATAGGCTGGGATATGACAAAGGTTGAATCGAGACTGCAACCTGTACCATCTGTTACAGTTACCGTGGTACTGCCCGGCCCGAGATTACTTTCAACCGCTGTAGCCCCACCAGATGTCCAAGAATAGGTGTACGGGGGAACACCGCCTTGAGGTGCCACAACAATTTCACCATCGGCCAACCCGCATGAAGCATCGGTTACCACCGCTGGAATGCTCATCAAGCTGAAAGTGATATCAACATCATCAGAAGCCACACAACCGTTTCCGTTGTCTTCGGTCCATGTGAAAGTGTATGTTCCGGCAGTGGTTACCGTAACGGTGGCATTGGGGTCATTTGCGCTTGGCGCGAAGGTGGTACCCGCAGGGCCACCTGTCCAAGTACCGGTTCCGTAACTGGCAACGGCTTCTAACTGGTAAGATAGGATACAAGTTTGGGCATCAGCACCGGCTGCGGCAACTGGCAGTGCCACAAATGGACCTCCAGTTATCGTTACTGGACAACCGTTCTCGTCTGTAATGTCAAAAGAATACATGTCACCATCCTGCAGTCCATCAATTACAATGGTGCCGTTGTTCTGTGTGGTTGCATTTACAAAACTAGCGGTGGCAGGAAGCAAATTGGAAGCCGTGAAATCTCCTCCGTACACAGCAGGGTAACCACCACTTATATCAACACTGACCGTGTTGGTTTGGCAGTCTGGAGTAACGTTGGTTACTATAGGTGGTAGGTAGGTTACCGTACTGGTTGTTCCGAGGTCCCAACAACTGGCATTCACAATGTAATTAGGGGTAATGGGGTCATAATGATACAGCGTGATCGGAACATAATAAACCTCATTATTGGTAAATGTTCCTGGTGGAAATACGGAGAAAATCGAATTCCCATCGTTGATATCTGTCATGCTACCATCACTAGGAACTATGCCAACGAAACAAGCATCATCAGGAGGGAAAAGACCTGCCGTTGGAGGGCAGTTGTAAACTAGAAATGTGTAAGCTGGCTGATACGCAAATCCACCTAAAGGCCCGTCATCATCCGGGAAACTGTAATCTCCATTATTGACAATATCCAATTGATCGCCTTCGCAAAGAATGAACTCATTGGTTCCGTCTCCGGTCATTGTTGTGGTAGTGGTTCCACCTTCTGCAGCGCAGCCACAGATAATAGTCTGTGTTTGCTCACATCCTGGGAAATCAGAGAAATAATATGTGATGACGTAGTTGGCCGCAGCTGGGTCCAGACCGGTCACCAACCAAGCTTCAGGACTATTGAACGGGGGTTGAATGTTTGTGGATTGTGTAGAGGTTCCATCAAAGATTTCAACTACAATGGTTCCGGTAGCTGGAGGATTGTTGAATTCGATTGTTCCGTCCACTTCACCAGTTCCAATTACACAATTGGAAGAGAAGAATGTGATGGTTGGAGGTGCCGTGTAAGTGGTAATTCCGTTACAGTTTTGATCATCGGTAAACACAGCCCCAAAATCACAATCCTGACCATCCTGTGGTAGTCCGGCAAACGATACGGTAGTAGGACTTACGAATGGCGGATCAATGGTCTGTGTGTTGAAGTAGCAATCTGAGACCACCAACTGACCAGTTGCCGGAGGGTCAGAGAAGGTTACCGTTACATCCACGTCATACTGTAAAAATCCCTGCCCAGATGTGTAGCAGTCTGAAATTTGAACATCAACACTGTTTATCACACAACCTGCACAGTTGTCTATGGTAACGGTTACTGGTTGAATATCAGCACAGCTACCTGTACCTGCTTGAATGTAGTAGGTGCCGGAAGTTGCAACCGCGTTGGGGTTGGCCAAAGGTTGTGTGCCAGCCGCATCGGTCCAATAAGAAAGGGCCCCTCCACCAGTACTTCCAGCGGTAATAGCTGCTGCAGTGATATCGACCGTGTTGGGTTGACAAACTGCTGCGGGATCGTTAATGACCAAGGTCTGTGATGGGTCAAGAACAACATCGAACGTTATCGCTGGTCCATCGCCACACTGAATGGTTTCTACAACCGATACTTGACCTCCTGTAGTTCCCCAATCAACAGTTATTGAGTTAGTGCCTTGACCTGAAACTATTGTAGCGCCTGCTGGGACCGTCCATGTGTAGGTTGATCCCGGTGTATTCGTTACTGAATAAACCGCTCCAGCTTCGTTCTGACAGAGTGGTGTTGGTCCTTGGATTGGAGGGGTTTGAGGGTCGCAGCAGTTCTGATCGATAGTTATGGAAATATCATCACTCACCGTAACACAACCTGCATTGTCTGATGCCGTGAGTGTATACGTTATTGCTCCTATCGGACAAACCTGTGGAGTAAGCGTGGTTTCTTCTCCAGGTGCCATATTCGTGGTTGGAGACCACAAAACGTTAGGTTCATAACTAATTTCAGGGTCATCAAAGGTTATTGACCAGCCTTCAAATGAACCGAAACCAAATCCAGCGCCAGAACTTATCAATACGGTCCATACGCCATTCGATGTGCAACCATCAAGTCCAGACAACGGTTGAGATGGTGAAAATGAACCAGTAATTGGAGCAGTGGCACCGACAATTGAGGAGCCACCTGCAGGAACAAAACATGCATTTTGATAAGAATCACCGGTTTGCCCCGCGGCAATGGTATTACTAGGAACAAGTATGATCGAACCTCCATCTGGACAAATCAGCTCCAATGTCAAGGCTTCAATCCCAACATTGCTGATGGTTGGCGGAAAACCACCACCAAGTTCAGTTCCGAAAAATGTTAAACCGTCAACGCAAACTTCAAGGATCGAATTGGGTTCTACAGTGGTCATGTTTAATCCTTGAACGTTGACATTTACACCAACACCACCACTTAGCCCAACATTCGGATCAAGTATCTGGGTCTGAGTGTTTGAGTATGTCGGAGTACTGGCAGGGCTCTCAATCACGGAAGCCTCTCCTTGCAGGTCAATACAGTCACCGACACATATAGTTTGATCGAGTCCAGCATTTACGATCACATCTGGATTGTTTACCACAACCTCAATACTTGCTTGGCAACTTGGGCCACTTGCAGGAATTAATTCTACCGTGTAAGAAGTTGTTGAATTAGGGCAAACCTGTGTCGGGTTGTCTCCTGGTAGGGCAGTTGTGTAGTTGTCATGCTGCCATATGAATTGAATGTTCGGGTCATTGACAATAATCTCAACATTGTCAATTCCCCAATGATCATATTCTGCTCCAGAGTCAGCATCCTGGAACCATCTGAACTGTACGTTATTCGTTAACGCACCTTGTGGTATTTGAAAGCACCAGTTATTCCAATTAACCAGCTGTGGGTCGTTCCCTCCATTAGGATCGAAATACTCTATGGTAATCCAATTTGTGCCTCCGTCTGTGGAATACTGTAGGTAAACACCTTCATCTGGTTCATCCGGTCCTTCGCAAGGGGATGCATCACCTTGTTCCGAGAAGAGCATGTCGAAGCAGATTGTTCCACCAGCGGGTGCTACCGCAGCACTGAAGTCCAATGGTAGGGTTTCTAACGAACGCGGAACTCCTGATTGGTCACCCATCCACAGGTGAGTGGTGCCGTCCACCCCGTTTGCACTACATGGGTTATTAAAAGACGCTTGCTGCGTGAAAGACCATCCAGATGGTTGGCCATTGTTAAAATCTTCGGAAAAACTAACATTTCCCGATCCATAACCAGCATGAGAAAGTGTTACGCATTCACCGCAGATGACTTCTGTTTGGTCTGAACTGGCGTACACCACACATTGAGCAAATGCTTCTGAAGAAACAATAGCAAGGACTATCCATATAAATGTCCCAAACAGTTTTGCTATGTAATCTGATCTGATCACAACTTCTTTACTTGAACATTTCTCAGTTCAAAATGGCTTAACTGCCGAACATTCTTCAATTCAAGCATTTTGAAGAAGATCTTCAGCTGTTTGTCAGCTTCGCAATTGCTGGAAATACTTTGGCCACCTTCCAGTCTCAATTCAACCAAATTCTCATCAGACTGTGTTTCGCAATTAATACAAGTTCCATTGTACCAAAGGTTTTTGCGGAATGAAACCGCCACAGCGTAAGGCTTTTTGTTCTCGATGGTAATGTTCAGGTATTGTTTAGCCGTTCCGTTCTTGGTAGAGACACAATCCATGAAGTCTGTTGAGATGTTGATCTCATCATTTGAAAACTGAATACCAGTAACTGGAGAATTCTGACCGAACACCATAGCACTGAACAGTGTGCTGAGAACAAAGGCAATCGTGTAGGTTACTTTCATAAGGGGTTGCTGGTCAGGCGATACGAAAGGTAAAGGTTTTGTTACAAAAACAAGACTAACGAAATAAGTTTTGGTTGCTTCAAAATGATACCGTAGTTCGAACCTGTATCAAACTAGAATCTAGCATCCTTCAAAATCCACATCAAAGTAGGGCCTTGTCCGCTACTTTTTTGTGTAGTGATTTACAGAAGTACCTATCTCAGAAGGATCACGTTTCCGTTGAATGGGTAAACACGCCCGTAGTAATCAGAAACATAGATTCGCCAAGCATACATGCCCGCTTCAACGGGGTCGTCTTTGTACTTGCCATTCCAGCCCTGCTCAATATCATCAGTTACGAAGATCTCCTCGCCCCAACGGTTATAGATGGTCATTTGATAAGTGCTCCAGTCGTACCCTTCGCCAAATGCCAGGAAACGGTCGTTGATGTTGTCCTTGTCGGGCGTAAAAGAATTAGGAACATACAAGGTGAGAATAGGGCTCAGGAAGATTCTCTCCGTGGTTGTGGATTCGCAACCTTCAGCACTTACCACATTCAGTGTGACAATGAACAGGCCCGTATCCAAATATGTGTTGGTCGGATGTTGATCAATGGAAGTCGATCCATCACCGAAATCCCAATTCCATTCCGAGATATTGCCAATGGAATAATCTGTGAATTGAAAAGTGGGGTCAATGATACTTCTCCGGAAAGTGTCGGGCTCAAAATTGGCCAGAGGTGGCGTGTACACTTCAATAAACCCGCTTTCAGTTGTTTGGCCAACACATCCATTGGCAGTTACCACAGACAGCGAAACGGTGTAAGTGCCCGCTTCGAGATAGGAATGACCCGGATTCTGCATGGTTGAGGTGTTGACTCCTGAGTCTGGGTCGCCAAAATCCCAATTCCATTGTGCGGCTGCAGGGGTGGTCTGATCCGTGAAACTAACGGTCAGAGGCAGGCAGCCTTGTTGTTCATCTGCGGTAAAATCAACCGTAGGTGTAGGATAAACAGTAATAGTACTTGAAGCCGTTGCCGGTGGAGTTCCGCAGCCATCTGTGACCACAAAATCGAAAGTAGTTGTGGCAGAAGGTTGTATGCTGAATGGATTCGCAATTGGATTGGCAAGGTCTGGCTGAAGAAAAAACTCGTAGTTGCCATTACCACCACTGGCGGCCAGTGCAACCGTGGCCGCGTCTCCCAAACAAACTCCGGTATCCACAGCAGCTGGCATGATAATTTGAAGATCGAGCGGAGAACTGACGTTTATTGTCACGTCAACCTGTGGGGCGGTACAACCGTTTGCATCCGTAGCAACCAACGAGTAGGTGGTTTGCACGATTGGAGCAACTGTAGGGCTTTGGTCTGTGGGTACCAGCGTTGGGTCAGCAGGGTTGGAAGTCCACAAAAAATCTGTGATGGGCGCTGCACCTCCGTTCAATGTTGTAGTAAGCGTGGTAGTTTCTCCGATACACACCGTAGATGCCGATGGCGTAACGGAGGTTTCGAAAGGAACAGGTTCTGTAATGGTTACATCCGTTGTGGCTACGCAGCCAGCAGCGTCTGTTGCGGTAACGGTGTAAACGCCTGCGCAAAGTGCGGTGGCCGTTGCAGAGCTCTGATTGTTGGGGTCATTCCATGAATAACCAACCGGAGCAATGGCCAGATTGTCTGGCTCAACAGTTCCTTCACCATCACAAACTCCGTTACAGGACACATCAATCGTGCTGAGAACTGAGATTGAAAATCCAGCAGTGGAGGTGATATTAACGTCAGTTGATGCGGTACAGCCATTATCGTCCGTCAAGGTAACCGTATGCAATCCGGGAGAAAGATTTGATACGGTGCTCGTATTCTGAACTGGCGTTGTGTTCCAAGAATATTGATAGTCTGTAGCCACAGTTCCGCCTACGCCACTGGCCGTTGCTACGCCATCTGCATTTCCGCAGTTTGCCTGTTGATCCATGAAGGCGGAAGGAAAAATTTCTGATGGTTCGTTGATGGTTACTTGAACCACGGCAGATGCACAGCCATTCGCATCTTCCACCTGTAGGTCATAATTCCCTGCCGGAAGGTTCTGAAATTGAGCACCTGCCTGTTGGTTGTTTCCACCATCAATACTGAACTGATGAGGAGCTGTTCCGGAAGGATTCTGTATCAGGATTTCTCCGCTTGAGCCTCCAAAACACAAGGCGTCAATAACAGTTTGAGAAAAGGTAATCTCGTCAACATCAATGTCTACGGTCTGAACATCCCCGCAGGCTCCGGCAATGGTGTATGTGATGGTATGTGTTCCAAGCCCAGCTACCGAAGGGTCGAAGGTCCCCAATGCACCATCAGTAATTCCGTTTCCTGTCCATGAGCCTCCGGCAGTGGCAGCAGTGAGATTCACCGGGGCTTCTGAAGCGCAGAATGGTCCTGCGGGATCGATGGTGGCATCAGCATTGGGGCCAACTACAATGGTTTCGGTATCTGAATTGCCGCACGCCCCGGGAATATCATACGTGATGGTCCAAGTTCCAATTCCAGCTACGGAAGGGTCGAATGTTCCGTTGGCTCCGTCAGTGATTCCTGTTCCGCTCCAAGTACCTCCGGCAGTGGCTGCGGTTAGTGTTGCCGCATTGTCTCCCAAGCAGAAAGGACCTGCGGCATCTATGGTGGCATCCAACTGACCATTGACCACAATATCCGTGGTTTGTGTATCACCACATGGCCCGGCAATTGTGTATGTAATGGTCCAAGTTCCGATGCCGGCCACTGCTGGGTCGAATGTTCCAGTGGCGGCATTAGTGATTCCCGTGCCGCTCCAGGTTCCTCCCGCATCCACGGCCGTGAGATTTAACACAGGATCTGCGGGACAGAATGGTCCAACAGGGGTGATAGAGGCATTTGCCGTAGCGCCACCGCTTTGCACGGTTCCAGTTCCTGTGCCGGAACAACCAGTGCTCTGATCGGTAACCGTTACATCGTGAGTATTGGCACAAAGGCCAGATTGCGTATTCGTGTTTCCGGGCAAGCCGTTCCAAGAATACGTGAATGGGCCATTGCCCGAGGCGTTCGCCACCAGTTGGCCATCGCAGGCACCGATACACGTTTCGTCTGTAGCCGATAAGTTTACGGTTGGGTCTGGAAAGACCTCAACAGAACCTGAGAATGAGTTGGTACACCCCGCGCCAGAAGTGGCATCCAACGTTACAAAGTATGTTCCGGGCGCATTGTACATCTGTGCAGGAGGGTTCTGTGCTGCAGATGTCGATCCATTTCCAAAATTCCAAGAATAGGTGCTTGCACCCACACTTGTATTATTGAATGTGGTTGTAAGCGAGTTGCAATCTGTTGGGTTTGCTATGGTGAAATTGGCTGTGGGTGCCATTTGAAAAGTTCCACCCCAAGTGAAATCGAAACCAACGCCATTGTTGTCATAATTATCGATCATGATAGCGTAGGTATTACCTGCAATTACGGTTATCGGTGGACTGAATTCTCCACCTGCTGGGGTCTGCATTCCAATGGTACCACTATTTCCGCCAGAGAACCAATAGTTACATGAAACCGCAGTTCCTGGACAACCGTTGGTGATATTGTAAACTGCCCAATCGAATTCAGCAATGCCATTCAATGCAGCAGTGAATTGCAATGTTCCCGTTGTGCCAACGGAAAAGACAAACCACATATCGTTCTGCACCAATTGTGGAATTCCGGCAATGTTGAAACAGGGTGGTGAAATTCCGGAAGATAGATTGCCGGCACTTGATGCCAACGTAAAACTAGAAGGGTCGCAGGTTGGGGTTGCACCTCCGCAACTACTGCCTGGGGTTGGTGGCGGTGTTTCTGATGTGATGCATATCTGAAAAGTGCCATCGCCCAAGATTCCAGCAACGCTGACATTTACCTGTGTACCTGCGGCATAGGCCCAATTGGCACTGGCCGTTCCGCCTGCATTTGCCGCTGCATTGCACGTGTTGTACGTGGCAGAACCACATGCCGCATCCGAAATGGTTACAACCGGCTGTTGTATTGGAGAGCCACCCGTTGGTGTAACCGTGATGGTATTGGCAGGACCAGCTGCTATGAAAGTGAACCAAACTTCGTTGACTGTGACTGCATTGCAGTTATTGGTGGTTAGCGAACTGGTGGCAGAAACAGAACTGGAGTTGATGCATATTGTGCCGCTTGCAGGAATGATGACCGGTTGTGCCGTAGCACAATTGTCGTTGGCGGGCTGGGCAAATGTGGTTGATGCACCGAATACGCCCAACACGATCAGCCCGAAAATCAACAGTCGGGCCGTAGCAAAGCATATGTTGTCATGAATTGACATCAGATCGCAAGTTACCTCAATAAGGTAACGTGATCTCTGTAGGTGCGTTGTTCTCCGTTCTGATCAAAAATTCTGATCATGTAAACATATACGCCCACTTCAACCTCGCGGTCTTTATACCAGCCTCTCCATGGAGAATCGATGTCTGCGGTGTAGTAGATTTCTTCGCCCCATCTATCGTAGATGAACATTTCGAAAGTTTCCCACTTCACACCTTCGCCATACGGACGGAAATAATCATTCCTTCCATCATTGTTGGGTGTAAAAGTGTTCGGAATGTAGAACATGATATCAGGATCAACCTCCACTACATGGCTTACATCATCAGTACAACCGTGCACGGTTTCTACAGTAAGCCACACGGTATAAATTCCTGTGTCTATGTAGGTGTAAACAGGGTTTTGAAGCGTTGACCCATCTCCGTTCCCGAAATTCCAACTCCACGTTGCGATGTCTGGGGTAGAAAGGTCCGTGAATTCAATGCTGGCCTGTAGAATATTGGTCTGTTCCGGATTCGCTTGAAAGTTAGCGTAGGGCAGAGGATAGACCTCGATGTAATCCGAGTAACTCGTATCATTTACACATCCATCTGCACTCTCAACTTCCAAAGAGATAGAATAAAGTCCTGCCCCAGAGAATTCATGCGTTGGATTCTGTTGATTTGAGGTGTTCGCTCCCGAATCGGAATCTCCAAAATTCCATGACCATGAAACAGGTGTTGGCGTTGTCTGGTCGGTAAAATTCACTGTATGGATGTGGCATCCAGACAACACATCACCCGTAAAATTCACGTTAGGCAATTGAAAAATGGTAATGGTGCTAGAAGCATTGGCCGCTGGAGTTGTACAACCGTCAACAACCGTAAAATCGTAGGTGGTTGTGGTGCTTGGCTGAACCTGCATCGGCAATGCCAAAGGTGTAACCAGATCTGGGTTGAGGTAATAGGTGTAATTGCCGTCACCGCCACCTCCTTGCAGGTCAATTACCGCAAAATCGTACGGACAGATTCCTGTATCAGGGCTGAAAGTAGGTCTGATAACATCCAATGTAAGCGGAGGCAGCACTTCAACCGTAACGAACTTTGGTGCTGATAAACATCCGTTAGCATCAATTGCCGTAAACGTGTATGTGGTTGTCACTTCAGGCGAAACCGTTGGGTTCTGTTCTGTGGCATTCAGCGATGGATCTGCTGGATCAGCAATCCAAGCATAACCCAAGTAAGGTTGAGTACCTCCAGAAACAATGGCCGTAAGGTCTGACGATTGGCCAATGCAAATAGGTGATGCCGAAGTTGCCAGTGTTGTATTCACCGCCTGAGGTTCTTGGATGGTAACCGTTGCGGTGGATAGACATCCGCCAGCATCTGTAAGTGTGACATCATAGGTGCCGGCACACAGTCCAGATGCAGTCTGTGTTGTTTGGCCTGCAGGATCATTCCATAGATAAGTAACAGGTTGAGCAGCCAAAGCATCAAATCCAGCAGTAGCCTCGCCATCGCAACCTTGGAAGCAAGTTGCATCCAATGAAGATTGAATGTTTGCCGTAAATCCGAGTGTGGAGGTGATATCTACATCTGCCGTGGCTGTACATCCATTGTCATCAGAAACGGTAACCGTGTAAGTTGCCGGTAGAAGCCCGGTGGCCGATGCCGTTGTTTGTACGGGAGTGGAACTCCAGCTATAGCTGTAATCCAAAGCTACGGTTCCTCCATTACCCGTAGCGGTTGCAGCACCATCTGGATTGCCACAGGTAGATTGCTGATCCATTACTGCGCTTGCTGAAAGAACCGTGGGCTCTGTAATCACAACCTGTGCGGTTGCCAAACAGCCGTTGGCATCTTGAACCCCAACATTGAATGTACCAGCACAGAGGTTCGAAGCCGTCTGCGTCATCTGGTTATTCGGGTCGTCCCAAAGGAAGTTCAATGGCGCAGTTCCGTTCTGAACATCAACCGTGGCGTCTCCATCGCACAATCCATTACAGGAAATATTATTGAACACATTGATTGCCGCAGATATGGTGCCCTGGTCAAGACCTACCACAACTGTATTGGTTGACTCGCAACCGCCTGCATCTGTAAGTATCACATTGTAAGTGCCGGCAGCTAAACCATTGGCGGTTTGTGTGGTCTGAGCATTCGGGTCATCCCAGAGGTATGTAAATGGTGGGTTTCCATCGACCGGAGTTGCAGTTGCCGTGCCATTCTCGGCAGAGCAAACCGCATCTGTGCTTGTCATGGTCGGAGGTGTGAGGGCGGTCAGATCTAAGCTTACTGTAATGGTTTCTGTTGCGGTACATCCACCTGCATCTTCAACCGTAACATCATAATCTCCAGCGGCAAGCCCTGTAGCGGTTTGGGTTGTTTGTACGGGAACAGTGTTCCAACTGTAGGAGTAGGGAGCAGCTCCTCCCGATGGAGTGACCGTGGCCGTACCATCGTTGCCCGCACAAGTTGCATCTGTAGAACTTGGGTCGAGAATAATCTCAGAAATATTGATGGTAGCGGTTGCACTGGCAGAGCAGTTTCCGTCATTACCAGTAACCGTGTAAACCGTTGTGGTGCTCGGACTGGCATCTACCGTTGTACCTGTTGTAGCAGACAATCCTGCGGCCGGAGACCACGTGTAGTTCATTCCTGGATTCGGGCTGCTGGCAGTCAGTGTAGTTACATCGCCACTACAAGCGTTTACCATGGTTGGCGCTACATTAACAGATACACTGCTATTCTGAGTTACCGTTACTTGATCGGTAACTGTCACCACGGTGCCATCGCAATTGGTGTAAACAGCCTCAGCATCGTAGGTGGTTGTAGCGCTTGGACAAACGTTTACCGTGGTTCCAGTTCCCACAAGGGTTCCGCCATCATACCAGTTCACTTCAAAATTGGGAGCTCCGCTTGGCGTGAACCTCCAACCTTCGTTATTGGCAGACCAAGGTCCGGTGTTTCTTCCAGGTGGTGTAGTTCCATTTGCGCCAGTGGCATCTTGAATTCCGATCACAGCATTTCCACTGTTCCAACTACTACAGGTTTCTTTCTGTTCTATGTAAACTTCAATGACATTGGTGGTCTCATAAAGTACTATCTGCTGTGTGGTGTGCCTGCATTCTCCACCGAAAATACCCGTGCAATCGCAGTCGTAATGTGCTACGTTATCAAAACTCACGACAAACATTCTGCACGGGGCCGATCCCTGTATGAAGTAGCTTATTTCCCCTTCCACACTCGGGTCAATGTCATGGTAAGCACCCATAATGGAATTATTGTACAAACCACCGGGTGGTGGTCCTGGTGTCGGACAGGATGCGGTGTACGACCAAGCACAGAACTGACCTGCCTGAGTTACATCAAACGTAACGAGGCCGTTGGCCCCGATTACCACCTGACTGTACTGGTTGCCATAAAAACAGAAGTTGAAGGGTAAGTTGATTACGCTTCCCCAGATATCGTCTGTATTGATGAATTGAGCAATACCACCATTGAATGGTGCCGGGGGTGCGTATGGTACGGAAGAAACAGTGTAGGAAGTTGTTGCTCCTGTTTCCAAAACTGTGGCTGTTAGGTCTACGCACGTTGTGTTGCAATCTACGGCTTGATTAGGTCCACAGGTTATATTCGGACATCCCGGTTGCGCAAAAGCAGTTTGACTTAGCAGTGTGCCAACAAGCATCACTATGCCAAACAATAGGTTGTGCAGTTCAGGGCTTATTGAATTTGGTCTGGTCAATCGAGTTTATTTCTGTCGGTCGATACTAGACCGATGAATATGGTTTATGGTTGCCGCTACAGAGGTAAAAAAATCTGAGGAAATGAGCATGTTGGAATTCTGACCAAATTCCAAAAGTTTTCAAGTCGATCAGCGGAATAGCGTTGCCCGACCTCTAAAGGTGTGTTGCTCGCCTTTCTCATCATACACACGAATCATCCAAACGTATACTTCCTCAGGTGCTTGGGCCCCTTTATAGGTTCCATCCCAAGGTTGATCCGCGTTATTGGTGAAGTAAATTTCTTCTCCCCAACGGTTGTAGATGAACATCTCGTACGTATCCCATTGAACACCCGAGCCATAACCGCGGAAGAAATCGTTCCTGCCGTCAAAGTTTGGACTGAACGCATTGGGCACGTAGAACATGAAATCCGGCTCGATGATCACAAACTGGCGGTCTGAACCAACACATCCATCTGTGGTAATCACGTCAAGAACCACCGTGTAAACTCCTGTATCCAAATACATGTTTTCTGGATGCTGAATGTCTGAGGTTTCACCATCTCCGAATTGCCAAGACCATTCGGCAACATCACCAATTGTCAGGTCAGTGAACTGCACCGTTCCTTCCAGCAGTGTTGTCCTTGCCGGGTCTGCGCTGAAGTTCGTGTTCGGTAATGGAAACACTTCGATCAGGTCTGCAAAACTCGTATCGGAAGTACAGCCAACAGCAGAAGTAACGCTCACAGAAACGGAGTACAGTCCGGCATCCTGAAACGTATGCGTTGGGTTTTGAATGGTTGAAGTGTTAGCACTTGAATTGGAGTCGCCAAAGTTCCAGTTCCAAATGGTTGGAGTAGGAGAACTGAGGTCTGTGAACAGCACCGTCAGCGGCTGACATCCTGCGAGCACATCTGCACTGAAGTTGGCAGTAGGTAATTGATTAACCGTAACGGTTGATGCGGCAAGTGCCTGTGGCGTTCCGCATCCGTCTTCCACCATGAAATCGTAGGTGGTAGTGGTGTTGGGCTGAACCTGAATAGGGAACTGAACCGGATTCACCATATCAGGCAACAAGTAATACGAGTAGTTGCCATCGCCACCGGTGGCGTTCAGGTCTAGAGTGGCCATTTCAAATCTGCAAATTGCAGTGTCAGGAGAATATGCCGGACGGATTACCGAAAGCGAAAGTGGCGGAGAAACGTTTATGGTGATGGTTTGTGCTGAAGAGGTACAACCATCGGCATCAGTAGCAATCAACTCGTAAGTTGTAGTAACAAGTGGAGATACCGTTGGGTTCTGAGAGTTTGCCACCAACGAAAGATCAGCAGGTGTTGCAGTCCAAGAATAAGTATTGACGGGTGGAGTACCTCCAGAAGCAGATGATGTAAGGTCTGCAGATTGCCCAATGCATATCTGTGAAACGGAACTAGTTACTTGAGCCACAAGCTCATCTGGTTCTGCAATTGTTACAGAAGCTGTAGCTATACATCCAACATTGTCTGTGGCAGTAACGGTGTAGTTTCCAGCACATAGCCCAACCGCTGTGGCGGCATTCTGAACTGGACTCAAATTCCAAGAATAGGTTACCGGTGCCACTGCATTGGCGCTGGGAGTTGCAGTTGCTTCACCATCGCAAAGCTGAAAACACGTGGCATCGGTAGAAGCGTTAATTGTAACGCCAATTGCCTGTGTTGTGGTAATATCCACGGTAGCTGTGGCTTCACAACCATTATCGTCTGTAACAGTAACAGTGTAAGTGGCTGGAGTCAATCCAGTAGCGGTTGCAGTATTCTGCACTGGATTTGAATCCCACGAAAATTGGTACGCTCCAGCAACCGTTCCTCCAAGGCCGGTTGCGGTGGCCTCTCCATCTGGCTGTCCGCAGTTTGATTCTTGGTCCATAACTGCCGTGGCAGAAAGGGCTGTTGGTTCCGTAATAACAACTTGATCGGTGGCCAGACAGCCGTTTGCATCAATAACACCAACATTATAGGTACCGGCACAAAGTCCGGTTGCCACTTGCGTGGTCTGATTGCTAGGATCGTCCCAGCCATAGAGTATTGGAACGGTTCCACCACTTGCCGTTGCTGTCGCATCACCATTGCAAAGACCATTGCACGAAACATCTGTTGAAGCATTGATGTTAACCGCCAAATTTCCAGCATCAAAATTCACGTTGACCGTTGTGGTGGCGGTACATCCATTGGCATCTTCAACCGTAACATCATAGCTGCCTGCGGCAAGATCGGTTGCTGTCTGTGTGTTTTGAACGGGAGTAGTTGTCCATTGATAGGTGTAGGGCATGGTGCCGTTTGCCGCATTGGCCGTTGCGGTTCCATTATCTGCAGTGCAAATACTCGCAGTGCTGAATCCGTTCACAGCCAAGTTCCCAGCATCGAATGGGACGTTGATAGTTGTGGTGATAGAACAACCGTTGTTGTCTTCGATGGTTACATCATAATCCCCAGACGCAAGGTCTGTTGCCGTAGCAGTTGTCTGAACCGGGGTTGTAGCCCAAGTGTAGGTGAATGGTGCAGTGCCGGTTATTGGAGTGACGGTTGCCGTGCCGTTATCTGCTGTGCAAATACTGGCCGTGGAGGATGGCGTAAATGTCAGGTCGCCAACCGTGATGTCCATTGTCTGTGTATCTCCACACGGATTTACAATGCTGTATGTTATGGTGTGAACACCTGGGCCTGCGGCCATAGGGTCAAATACACCCGCTGCACTGACACCGTTTCCAGACCAAGTTCCGCCAGCGGTGGCAGCCGTCAATTGCACCGGAGGATTTCCAGTGCATAACTGATTGGTTGGGTTAACAGGATCGATGGTGGCAACAGCCGTCTGGTAGACGGTTATGTCCATGGTCTGAACATCTGGACACGTACTTCCAACTGTATACGTAATAGTGTTTACGCCAATATTGGCATTGGAAGGGTCAAACAGCCCGGTTGAGTTTACCCCTGTTCCACTGAAAGTACCACCTGCTTCTACAGTGGTTATCTGCACTGCTGCATCATCAGAACAGAGTTCGTTGGTGGCATTTACGTTGTTCATAGTGGCATCTGATGATGAACCATTGGTAATGGTCACATTCTGTTGAAGATTGCAGCCATTGCCGTCTGTTACAGTAACGGTGTAGTTTCCGGCCGTTAGGCCAGTTGCAGTTGCGGTGTTCTGTACGGGAACAGTATTCCATGAATAGTTGATAGGAGGAACTCCTCCAACAAAGTTGGCAGTGGCTTGTCCGTCTGCATCGCCAGGGCAGGTTTCGTTCTGATTTACAGTTGCGGTTAACGTTCCACAAGGTTGGTCTATGATGCAACTGAGAATTGGAAAGTTAGTACCGTTACAGGCTGCACTTCCCCAAGAACCGACCTCTCCATCACTTAAAGCGGTAACGCCAACAGAGATATTTGCTCCAGGGGTGTTACCTACAGTTACATCAAAGCAGAAAGTCCAAGTACATGATCCATAATCCCCGAAATCATTTCCAGGATTACCATCAGGATTGAGGTCGAAGAAATAGCCTGGGCCATGAGATTGACCACTGAATGAGCCCGTTACATTGTTTGACCACATCCAAGTTCCTGCGCCTCCGTTACAATTGGCCGGTGGGCTGACAGGTACAGGGTTTCCTTGCCAAGGTCCCGAAAGGTTCACTTCAAATCCATCAACCCAGTTTGCACCGAGTTGATTGTACCCGTTCATGGTATAGCATATGGTGTAAACCTCTCCCGGAGTACAAGTTCCGCCAGGATTAGGGGTGATAGTAGAACTCTGTGCGCCTGTACATTGTGCAAAAAGACCTTTAGCAGCAACGGCTATGATTAATACCGTTGCCGCTAAAAGTCTTCTCATGTGATCATGAATTTTGAGTGGGATGATATTAGTTGTGACGGTAAAGTGTCACTGTACCAGTGATGATCTTCGGCTCGAAAGTGTTGAACTTCTTCAACTCAAAAGTGTAGACATACATGCCCTGTTTCACTTCTTCGCCAGATCCCATGAAGTTTCCGTCCCAATACTTGTAGGGGTTGTCAGTCTGCCAGATAAGTTTACCCCATCTGTCAAACACTTTCGCATTATAGCTTTCATACTCGAAACTCTGACCCATGGGTCCCCAAGTGTCATTCAATCCATCTCCATCTGGCGTAAACGCGTTTGGAACATAGAATGTGAACAGTGGGTCAACTTCCATGTATCGGAAGGTTGTGTCGGCACAGCCATAATTAGGTTCGTTCTGCGCGATGAGCATTACTAAGAACACCCCAGATGTGTCATAGCTGTGCTCCGGATCTTCTTCGTAAGAAATCGTTCCATCACCGAAGTGCCATTCGTAGGTCAATGCGGCTGAACTTTCGTTTACAAACTGAACTTCCGGATCAGTAAACTCAACAGGTTTTGAACGGCTCAAGAAACTGGCAATTGGAGGATTGATGAGGTCAACCTCAATGGAGCCTTCAATTGTACATCCGTTTGAATCGGTTACCAGCACGGCATACTCTCCGTGAGACAGATTTTCTAAGAGACTCCATGCGTATCCAACTTCGTCCATCGAGAAATTGGCAGAATCACCGCCTAGATTGTCCCATGTGTATTCATAGGGGGTAACGCCTCCTTGCATTTCGGCACGAACGGCACCGTTGGTGTAAAGACATGTGTCTGCACCTGAGCTCATATCCAAAATCAATGGTAGTGGCTCAATCACGCTGAATGTGGTGTCTGCCACACAGCCTTGTGCATCCGTAACAGTAAGCGTGTACGCTCCAGGAGGCAAGAAAGAGATTGAGTCGGTAGTTTGCTGCAGCGGATCACTCCATTGCAACTGATATGGAGGAACACTGCCCGAGGGAGAAGCAGCGGCTGTACCGTTATCATCTCCATTACAGAGAATATCGGTGTGGCGTGCATTGGGCACAAGTTGTGTGGGTTCTCCAATGTTAAAATTCAACGAAGTCTGACAACCAACTTGATCGGTCACAGTAACGCTATAAGCATTTCCTGCGCCCAAACCTCCAAGTGTATCTATGCCAAACACATTATTGATCTGTTGAATTTGTGCTCCGTTCGAATTAGCTACTGATATCGACACTGGATAGTTACTACCGATCGGGTCTACAACAACATAGCCATCTGAGTATCCGAAACAAGAAGCATCTGTGGCCTCAGCGGTGATATCTACGTTTCCGAGTGTTACTAGGATTGAATCAATTGCAGGCTCGTTATTACATGGGTAATCCCACTCGCAGTAATACCACGTTGCCACGTTTGGCGAAACAGTGATCGTATTAGTGGTTCCAAGGTTGGTGTTTCCTTGGTTGTCATACCAAATCAGATTGTTATTGGTAGTAACAGGCTCAGGGTCGTACGGTATCGCGTTGATCGTGTAACCCCCGATTCCATCAGGAACGAACTCATACCCATCATTGTTAACAGACCATTGAGTTGGAAAATTTCTGCCCGGTACAATATGCCCTACGGTGCCATCTATGTTTTCTAGTCCTTGAATTGCCGCACCTCCGTTCCAAGTAGTACAAAGAGGCTTGCTTGTGATGTGCATTTCAATTCTGTTTGAAGTCTCATAAAGAACAAGCTGGTTGGTGAATTCCAACGTTGTACAACTGAACATGGCAACAGCATCGTAAGTAACTACGAACCTTCTGTTCGGGGCAATGCCACATGTTACGGAACTAACTGTTCCACTAACACCAGGATTGGTGTCCTGCCAAGGGAACATGATCTTGTTATTGGTGGTGAAAGTTGGGCTTGGTGCTGCGGCATTAATTGCCCATTGAGAACCCCCATTGGCACCACTCAGGTCGAATGTGATGTAACTGTTTGAAGAAATTACACACTGATTATAGACGTTTCCGTAGTATTCGAAATCAAAACCCATGTCAACTACTCCTGTGTGCGAATCGTCCGTTAAGTTGTAGGTTGCTGGCAATGCACTTCCAGATCCTGCACCAGAAAGAACGGCTGTCAGTGTTATTGGAGTACCATTACATACTGAAGTGTCGGGCGGACCAACATCAATTGTCTGGGCAATTGACGCAACGGTCGAAAAAGAAAGGACAACCGCAAGCATAGAAAACTTGACAATTGCGGAAAATGATTTGATGGTTGGGTTATACATCTCTTAACCCTTGGTCAATTTTCAAAGGTACAAACTTGAACTTACGGTTGAAGGCTGATCTTTCCGTTGAAGACCTTGTTTTTCACAACGTCTTCCTTCAGAACAACTGTCCAAACATAAATTCCTGATTCTAATTTGTGGCTAACATTATTCAATTTCCCGTTCCATGGCTCCAATGCGTTGCCAGTACGGTACACAATTTCTCCCGTTCGCGGATTCTGAATGCTCATTTCAAATTCAATTCCCATTTCTGGAAGTGCTTCAGGAATGAACGCCTCATTTATTCCATCACCGTTTGGTGTGAATGCCTCAGGAGCCAAAAGATTGAATTTCTCTGAGGTGATCTTTGTTTCAACTGAATTGGAGCACCCATGTGCGTTGGTCACAGTGAGTTTCACCGTGTGTTCTCCCGCTTCGCGGAAAAGGTGTGTTCCGTTGTTGCCAACCAGGCTTGAGCCATCCGATGTGCTCCAAACAGCTCTTTCGTTTGGTAGAACGGCCGTGCTGAACTCGTACAAAGGAATGGCCTGATAGCCGCTCAGCTTTCTTTCTGTGCTCATAACCGGAGATGGAGACGGATTGACCTTGATGGTCATTGATCGCATCTTATCAGATTTTCCTTCGGCTGAAAGCGAAACCTCGTATGTTCCGGCTATCATGTAAGCATGGCTTGGATTGGTTTCTGAGCTGGTTGTGCCATCTCCAAAATCCCAGATCAACGAAGTTCCTTTTGCCTGAGATTGGTTAATGAAACTGATATCCTGACCGAGACAGGCCGTTGCACTACTGGCAATGAAATCAACAATTAACGGAGTTTGCTCAGGTGCTGTTGGAATGACCTTCACATCGTCTTCCAGTTTGGCGTCAATCTTCTCAGACAATTCTGGTGTGCTGGCTTTGGTCTCATTTGGAGCAGACTCGGCTTCTTTCTCTGCAACCATCTGATCTTCAGCTATTGCAACTGACTTTTTCTCATCAGCTTTGCTGTCATTAACAGTCTCAGCAATCTTAACTTCCAATTCTTCGGTTGTTTCTGGCCTAACCAACGTTTCCTGTGGTTGCTCTACTACTGTTTCAACCTCGTGAGATTCTTCAACAACCTTCTGGTCATTATCCTGCGTTAGCCAAACGGTGGCTAGAATTCCGCCAACAACCACAGTGGCTGCGGCAATCTTCCACCATCCGTTAGATGCTGCGGGTGGAGTAGAGGCTGGCAACTGCTGCTCCAGTTGTGCCCAAGCTCCTGCATCGTAAGGCATCTCAAAATTCTCGAGAGCCTCTTTTATCTTATTATCAAACTGATTGCTCATGTTCTTAGAGTCGGTCTGCAAATTGTTTTCGGAGGAGTTTCTTCATGTTCATTCTTGCTTTGGCAAGGTTTGATTTTGAAGTTCCCACGCTTATGCCTAATTCGTCAGCAATTTCCTGATGCGAATAATTCTCCATTACGTACAGGTTAAATACCATCTGATATGCCGGAGAAAGTTGTTGCATCGCTTGTATGACGTGTTTTGGCTGAATGGTTTCCTCTTCTGGGTCTAAAAATTCGTGTTCGTCCTTATCATCGGCCAAATTCAGAACCTGATAGTCGTCATCTGGCACCATATCCTGATGTTTTTTTCTTCTGAATGAGTCAATGGCGTTATTCGTAAAAATCCGTCTGACCCACCCTTCAAAAGAACCATCATTCTTATACTTTTCGAGGTTTTTGAAGAGCTTGATGAATCCTTCTTGCACCAATTCCTTCCCCTGATCAAGATCCTTCGTATACCTCATGCACACTCCCAACATTTTACCGTAGAACATCTCATAGATCTTCTGCTGGCTTCTGCGGTCGTTTTTCAGACAACCGGCTATCAGATCTTGTAGCTCTTGGTCAGTTGGTTGCACGCGAATAGAGAACGGTTGTGAATTTTCTGGGTTGCCTTAATCGTATGCCAATATTACTGTAATATGAAAAGACCTGCGATAAGTGGCTTTGTGGTGTTTTTGACAATCGCAAAGTAACTGACGGAAATCGTCTTTTGAGCCAACACGTTCTTTTCTACATTTGCGGCCGCAAAGAGCATGTGAAATAACGTTATTCAATATACATTACCATGAAAGTTACAGTAGTAGGAGCGGGAGCAGTTGGCGCAAGTTGCGCTGAATACATCGCCATAAAGGACTTTGCTTCCGAAGTTGTTTTAGTTGATATCAAAGAAGGGTTTGCCGAAGGAAAGGCAATGGACCTGATGCAGTGTGCCACACTGAACGGTTTCGATACCAAGATAACCGGTGTTACCAACGATTATTCGAAAACGGCAGGAAGCGATATTGCAGTTATTACCAGTGGCATTCCGCGTAAGCCGGGTATGACCCGCGAGGAGCTTATCGGTATCAATGCAGGAATTGTTAAAACAGTTGCTTCCAACTTGATCCAGCATTCTCCTAACATCATCATCATTGTGGTCAGTAACCCAATGGATACCATGACCTACCTGACGCACAAGGCTACAGGTCTGCCAAAGAACAGGATCATTGGAATGGGTGGAGCGTTGGACAGTGCCCGATTCAAGTACCGCTTGAGCGAGGCATTGGAATGCCCAGCTTCTGATGTGGCTGGAATGGTTATCGGTGGACACAGTGATACTGGAATGTTGCCATTGACAAGATTGGCTGTAAGAAACGGTGTTCCTGTTTCTGAGTTCCTTTCTGATGAAAAATTGGCCGAAGTTGCTGAAGCCACTAAAGTGGGTGGGGCAACACTTACCCGTTTGTTGGGTACAAGTGCCTGGTATGCACCAGGTGCCGCTGTGTCTGCATTGGTTCAGGCAATTGCTTGCGATCAGAAGAAAATGTTCCCATGTTCAGCCATGTTGGATGGCGAGTACGGATTGAGCGACATCTGCATCGGTGTGCCGGTTATTCTAGGAAAGAACGGTATTGAGAAGATCGTTGAGATAGATCTTGATGATGCTGAAAAAGCCAAGTTGGCAGAAAGTGCTGATGGTGTAAGAAAGACCAACGGTCTTTTGGAAGGCGCCACGGCCTAAGCCAATTTAAATGATATGGAAAGGGCGTTACGCACATGCGTAACGCCCTTTTAATATTTGGTAACCACGACCCTATCTAAGTTTCAATAAAACGGTTTTTCCACCTTGGTTCAGGAATCCAGCAAACGTCTTTTTTGCCGTACCACTTGTATCGATTTTTAGCTACCCAATCGTACACAGCATCTCTGATGAATCTTGGAACGATGGAGAATACCCCGCCTAACTTCCAAGCTCCATTCAGGTGCTTGGCCAATTTGAGTGCGGCATCGCTTTTAACATAGGTTTTGCCGTTCTCCAGCAGAACAAGGCTGTTCAGGTAATCGGTAGGAAGTTTGGAGTCTTTGAGGGCCTTTACCGCAAATTCTGACTGCAGCGATGCAAAGCGAACATTCTCTTTACTGTTTCGCTTCAATACAAACTGAACAGACGCACTGCATAAGTTGCAAACGCCATCAAAAAGTAGAATGGGGCCTTCTTCGGTTGTCATTTCTGAAGAACAAACCGACCAGTCGCAATGCTGTTCTCTGAGCGGAGGTCGATGAAATATATGCCGCTGTTCAATTGACCGAGGTCTATGGTCTGTTGGATCAGGTCTCTGGATCGCTGACTGAACACCATTTCGCCAAGCGCATTGAAAATTCTCAGTTCAACGTTACCTGCCATTGGAACCACAGGTTCAATGGTAAACGTTCCGTTATTCGGGTTAGGATAGATCTGAAGTTGCGAGCGTTCTGTCCTATCAATTTCGGCAATATCGTTGATGGTCAGGCCAATCGTATCTCCCTTATAAAAGGCCAGTCCTCCAGCAAGATTTCCGAGAATCAATTCTGGCAGCCCATCATTTGTAATGTCGGCCATAGCTACAGAAGAGCGCTCTCCTTCATAGGCAGGGAAAGCATTCTCTCGGTTGAAGGATGGCTTTACCGAGAAGGTGAAATTCGGACGTTCGTTATTGGAGCCATCGTACTCAATTCCGCATCCTGAAAAATTGCCGCTGCTGGCATACGCATTACATGTGTAGGGCAGGGTAGAGTATTGCACGTTCACATCGGAAGTTCCTCCTCCATTGGTCTGATACCAACAGAATTCTACCACCAGATTTGAAACACCATCCCACACCATAGGCGTTTGGGCAACATATTCGGCATTGCCACTAGGTACGGTGCCTGTTGAAACAAAGTATGCCGTTGAGAACCCTTCCACAAAACCGTTCAGTTCGTTGAGGTCGGTCATTCCCATTTTAATGTAGAACTGAGCATGAGTAACGCTTTGTGCATCCGTTGTCAAAGCTATCTTTTCAAATACGCCTTGCTGCAGGCCTTGTGCGCTCAGTTCGTCAGCTCTTATCAAGTATTGGTTTCTGCCGCTTGTGGTTGAGAATCCGAACGGGGTGGTCTCATTACTTGTGCTGAAATCGGTGCCCGTTCCAATGGAAGCGATCAACTCGTCCGGACCGGTTATCACTTCCGTAATTTCATTGTACAATTCAACGATTCCGCTCTCGGAACCTACAAGCAATTGAACTTCTCCATCATCCTCAAACAAAAAGGGCGTGCTGAACCCGAACGAAAGTCCGTTTCTACGCATATCAACTCCGCCCCAGTTGGTGTCTTCTAACGTGAATACAGGATTGTTGGCCGTGCCTGTGTTATGATAGTAGTTCAGGTTACCGTTTCGCTCTCCTATAATGAGGTCAAGAAGTAGATCTCCATCCACATCAAAAAGACAAGGAGCGGCATATTGACCCGTAATATCTATTCCCTGAAAACCGGGTGTGGTAAGAGAAAAACTGGCAGGATTGCCAACACCACCGCTGTTTTCAAAGTAGTGCACCAATCCATCAGCATCTCCAACGATCATGTCATGGTCTCCATCCCCATCAATATCACCAAAGGTTGGGATAACATTTCCGAGACCAAGAGCGGAAATGTTAGCCACGTTTCGGGTCTGTAGCTCAAAAGACGGTTCGGTTCCGGTACCTGTGTTTCTGTAATAGGCAATCTGCGATGAGTAAGATCCTGTGTTGACAAAATAACCCCTGTTTCCAACCATCAGGTCCTTGAGTCCGTCATTGTCATAATCGAAGAAAACAGGGTAGGCGCTGGTTCCGAGGTCTATCATTTCGTCTTGCATGAAGTTGTTCTTCACGAAGGTGAGGTCGTATCCGGAAGTGGCCGAATTGGTGTAGAGATAACAGCCTTGGTGGTCGTTCCCATTGTTCTCTTGAAAAGGTGTGCTGAGGATGTCGGTCTTTCCATCATTGTTCACATCAACAATAAATGCAGCCGGGAAGGTGTAAAAGTTGATGGGGTCGGTGGAGTTGAAATTGGCAGGAAAGGTCAGGTCTTGGCTGCCCATATTGGCTGAGTTGGCATCACCATCATTAATAAGAATGTTCATGGTGTTGAAACTCACGTTGCTCAGCACAAGGTCTTGGTCGCCATCTCCTTCAATGTCAATGCCGAGCATGGTAAAGCCTGAATGTGCGGCAGCTGCCGCTGCTTCAGCTCCTGTTGGAATGTAGCCGGCACCTTTACAGGTTATGCCAAGATTGACCGCCACAGTGGAAGGGTCTTCTTCAAAATTCCCCCAGCACGGATTGTCCAGTTCCATCAGCAGACTATCGGCTGTGCCAAAGGTCTCTATAGAAAGGTTTTTGTGATACTCGGCAGATGTTCCGAAAAGGCTGAAGGTTACGATATCCATATCGGTATCGCCATCCACATCCATAATGGCAGGTAGGTCTGTTGGACTTACATATATGTTAATAGGGCCGTTACCATAATCGGACAACAGCTTCTTGGTCATTAAGGTGAAAATGAGCGTGTCTGCATTTCCATCGTTGCGGTAAACGGCCATTCCACCGTTGGAGTAGGTGAAAATGTCTGCCTTGCCATCGGCATTGAAATCGCGCAGCAGAACCCAATCGTGCAACGAACGGTTTGAAGTGCCATGCTGATTCGTGAACATGTCTCGGTACTTGGGAGCAATTTCCAGTTCTCCGTTCGTCTTCATTCTGAAGCAGCTGATCTTGTCTCCGCTCTTATCAAACACCATGATGTCGTTGTTGCCATCCATGTCAAAATCCATATTGGAGAACTGCGCATGGTTCAGGCCTCCTGCCCATGGAAATGTCAGCGTGCCGTTTTCTTCAGATACCTGTACAGAATCGTATCGATTGAAAAACAATTGAGCGTTGGCACTCATCTGTAGGGTCAACAATGCAAGGAGGAAGAAATATCTCATGTTCTGGCTTTCTATTCAGACAAATGTAACGGGAAAAGGTTGCTCAAAACTGTCAAGGATCATAGCATTGAAACGCTGAAATTTGCCTCAAATTGGTGTATTGCTATTACGTAGGTGTTCTTCTATATTTGCACGCTCTAAAAATCAAGGGTATAACCATATACAATAGATAATGCAGAATAAAGGCGCAATAAGAATCTTCGCCATTCTACTCGGACTGGTTTGTCTTTATCAGCTTTCATTCACGGTGGCTACGCGTATAGCGGAGTCTACGTACGAAGAAATGAGAGTAACTGATGCTGATGAGGCCGACAAATACCTCGAGGATTTCAAGTACAACATTTTTGTGAAGGAATACTCCTACATGGAGTGTAAAGAGCGTGAGCTGAACCTTGGTCTTGACCTGAAAGGTGGTATGAACGTAACGTTGGAGATATCGCTTCAGGAAATGATCCGTTCGCTATCGAACAACAGTCCTGATTCAACTTTCAATCAGGCCATCCGTCAGGCAACCGAGCGAATGACCACTGCACAGGAAGACTTCGTAACTCTTTTCGGAGAAGAGTTTGAGAAGATCGATCCGAATGCGCGTTTGGCGTCTCCTGCCATCTTCGGTTACACATTGAAGGAAAAAATCAAAGGTGATGCTACCAATGCTGAGGTTTTGGAGGTTATCAAGGCTGAGAAAGAAGCTGCAATTGAGCAGGCTTTTGAGGTATTGAGAACACGTATCGATAAGTTCGGTGTAACGCAGCCTAACATCCAGAGATTGGAAGGAAGCGATCGCATCTTGGTAGAGCTGCCAGGTGTGAAGGAGCCAGACCGTGTAAGAAAACTGCTTCAGGGAACTGCCAAATTGGAGTTCTGGGAAACGTACGAGAACCAAGAGGTTTACGGTTACTTGGCAGAAGCGAACAAGATTCTACGCGATATGCAGGCTGGTGTTGAGAAAAAAGACTCGACCGTTGTTGAGGAAGAAGCTGAGGAGCCAGCAGAAGTTGTTGAAGAAGTTGAAGATGACACTACTCAGTCGCTGACAGACCTGTTCGGAAAAGCAGATGGTGACAGTGCTGAAGCTGACCTAGGTGAAGAATCTATAGATGATCTTCAGAAGAACAACCCATTGTTTGCGGTAATGTCGCCAGCGGCTTCGCAAGATGGACTTTACAGAGGACCGGTTGTTGGATACGCATCGGTTAAGGATACGGCCAAGGTGAATGAATACCTTGGAATGGACCGAGTGAGAAACATCTTCCCACGCGATCTTAAATTCTACTGGACAGTTAAGTCCATTGACCCGAAAGATCCAGCTCAGGTTCATCAGCTGGTTGCCATTAAAGTAACTAGCCGCGATGGTGAGCCTCCATTGGATGGTTCTGCTATTTCTGATGCCAATAAGGATTTCGGTCAGTTCGGAGCTTCTCCAGAAGTATCAATGATGATGACTCCAGATGGAGCCAACGCTTGGAAGAGATTGACCGGTGAGAATGTTGGTCGTTCCATTGCCATTGTTCTTGATGATTACGTTTACTCATTCCCAACAGTACAGGGAGAGATCAGTGGAGGTCGTTCTTCAATTACAGGAAACTTCACTATTGCTGAAGCAGAAGACCTTGCAACAGTATTGAAAGCGGGTAAACTTCCTGCGCCAGCAAGAATTGTTGAAGAAGCAGTTGTTGGACCAACACTTGGACATGAGTCCATTACAAACGGTATCTACTCTTTTGTGGGGGCCATTGCTTTAGTGCTGGTGTTCATGATCATCTACTACGGAACTGCAGGGTGGGCAGCCAACTTGGCCTTGATGGCTAATGTGTTCTTTGTATTCGGTGTGCTTTCATCGCTTGGAGCGGTTCTTACGCTTCCAGGTATAGCGGGTATCGTCCTTACAATTGGTATTTCTATCGACTCTAACGTTCTCATTTTTGAACGTATCAGAGAAGAGTTGGCACGAGGTACTGGAATTCGACTGGCTGTAACTCAAGGCTACAATGCGGCTTATTCGGCTATCATCGACTCCAACGTTACCTCATTGCTTACCGGTATCATACTGTATGTATTCGGTAGTGGTCCAATTCAAGGTTTCGCAACTACGTTAATCATCGGTATCTTCTGTTCATTGTTTGCGTCAATCTTCATTACGCGATTGATTTTTGAAGGCCGATTGGCAGCCAAGAGAGCCATTACCGTTGCAACCGGAATTTCGAAGGGAGCGTTCAGCAAAGTGAATTATGATTTTGTTGGCAAGAGAAAGATGGCTTACATCTTCTCAGGTTTGGTGATTCTTGCAGGTATCGGTTCCATGGCAACAAGAGGATTCAACTACGGAGTTGATTTCTTAGGAGGTCGTTCTTACATGGTAGAGTTTCAGGAGGCTGTTAACACAGGAGATGTAAGCACCGCTTTGGAAGGAGCTTTCGGAGGAACCGCGCCTACGGTTAAAACCTTTGGAGCAGATAACCGCGTTAAGGTTATCACTGCTTATAGAATTGACGATAACAGCGAGACCGCTGACGATGAAGTTCAAGCAGCATTGATTGAAGGACTGAGTGGCGTTGCTGGTAACACGGCAGAGGTGCTTAGTTCTCAGAAAGTAGGACCTACCATTGCAGATGATATCAAGCGCTCTGCGGTGCTTTCGATATTCTTCTCATTGATTGTGATCTTCTTGTACATCCTTATTCGATTCAAGAAATGGCAGTACTCTTTGGGAGCGGTTATCGCATTGTTCCACGATGTGTTGTTCGTACTGTCTCTGTTTTCACTTTTCTACGGTTTTGCTCCATTCAGCATGGAAATAGACCAAGCATTCATTGCAGCTATTCTAACGGTTGTGGGTTACTCCATTAACGATACCGTGGTTGTGTTCGACCGTATCAGGGAATACCAGAACGAGCATCAGGCAAGAAAACATGCTTTTGCACAGATTGCCAATGGTGCCTTGAACAGCGCCTTGAGCAGAACGGTTATCACCTCTTTGACAACATTCATTGTGTTGTTGGTGTTGTTCCTAGCAGGTGGCGAAACCATCAAAGGTTTCTCATTTGCGTTGCTTGCCGGTATAGTTGTCGGAACGTATTCATCAGCATTCATTGCCACACCGGTAATGCTGGAGTTTACCAAAGACGAACCCGCCAAGGAGAAAAAGAACAAATGATCTGAAAGGCCTCCATTGTGAGGCCTTTTTTAATTTTGGAGAATGATGAATACAATTCTGTTTCTGAATCTGGGTGGTGGCGAGATCATCATTGTGCTGTTGGTTATTCTCCTGTTTTTCGGGTCTAAGAAGATTCCGGAATTGGCAAGAGGACTTGGCCGTGGTATGCGAGAATTCAAAGATGCAACCAGTGGTGTCCAGCGAGAGATTGAGGAAAGCATGAAGGAGGTGAAGAAACCAGCAAAACCAGCTCCGAAAAAGGTAGATGATAAGTCTGTTTCTCAATAATTGAACAGGTAACTAAAAGAAAAGGCTTCGCGAGGAGCCTTTTTTGTATCCAACGTCTTACTAAAAACTATTTTTTCAGAGTAGACCCTTTTAAATTTGGGGGTGTGTTAGGAAAAAGTTGAAAAATATTATTCTCAGCTTCAATTGATCATATACCTTTGCCCCATAAAATCACAAAACCCAATTATTTCATTCAAAATGAAGGTAAAACTCGAATACATCTGGCTTGATGGTTATGAGCCAACTCAGAACATGCGGTCTAAGACCAAGGTTGAGGAACACGAAAACTTCCAAGGAACCCTAGAAGAGATCGGTAACTGGTCTTTCGATGGTTCGTCTACGAGACAGGCAACGGGTGATTCTTCAGATTGCATGCTTAAACCTGTGGCAATTTATCCTGATCCTGCCCGCGACAACGGCTGGTTGGTAATGTGCGAGGTCATGAATGCAGATGGTACACCACATCCATCCAATGCACGAGCTACCATTGAAGACGAAGAGGATGATTTTTGGTTCGGATTCGAGCAAGAATATTTCATTATGGATGCCGAAACGGAATTGCCACTTGGTTTCCCGCGAGGAGGTTTCCCTGGGCCACAAGGACAGTACTACTGCTCAGTTGGTGGTCGTTTCACAAAAGGTAGAGACCTCGTTGAAGAACATGCGGATCTATGTATAGCTGCTGGAATCAATTTTGAAGGTATAAACCAAGAAGTCGCATCAGGACAATGGGAATTTCAATTGTTCGCTAAAGGTGCTAAGAAGGCTGGTGATGAACTTTGGGTTGCCCGTTATCTGCTAGATAGATTGACCGAGAGTTACGGGTATTACATTGAGTATCATCCAAAGCCGATCAAAGGAGATTGGAATGGTTCTGGCATGCATGCCAATTTCTCCAATACACTTCTAAGAACTTGTGGTTCAAAAGAAACTTATATGGCAGTCTGTGAAGCATTCCGCCCCGTAAGACAAGATCATATCGATGTTTATGGCGCTCACAATGAACAACGATTGACAGGTCTTCATGAAACGGCATCGATACATGAATTCTCATATGGCGTTTCAGACAGAGGTGCTTCCATCCGTATTCCGCTTATGACAGTCAATAAGGGCTGGAAAGGATATTTGGAAGACAGACGCCCTGCATCCAATGCTAATCCATATAAGGTGGCTGCACGTATTATCAAAACTGTAAAGAGTGTTGAGGCACATACGGTAGTCTAATTAGCAATTGTATAATGTAAAAGGCTCGGCTTGTCCGGGCCTTTTTTATCTCAGAAAGAATGTCCCAACAACGATTTCATGCCCTAGCGCAAGTAGAATCTCGCAAACCAGTTGAGTTCACCGCACCAGGTGCCAAGGTGTCTGACTACTTTGCTTCTAACGTTTTCACTTGGAAGGAAATGCGCGAATACCTGCCAGCAGATGTTTATCAAGCACTCCGAGCATGTGTAGACAAGGGTGAAAACATAAGTCGCGCTGCTGCCGACCAGGTTGCGTCTGCCATGAAATCGTGGTCGTTACAGTTGGGTGCCACGCATTACACACATTGGTTTCAGCCGCTTACCGGTTCAACAGCAGAAAAGCACGATGCCTTTTTTGAGCCATTGGCCGATGGGTTTTCAATGGAAGCGTTCGGAGGCGATAAATTGGTTCAGCAAGAACCTGATGCATCCAGTTTTCCGAGTGGTGGAATCAGAAATACATTCGAGGCACGCGGATATACCGCTTGGGATCCTTCCTCGCCTGCATTTGTAATTGGTAAAACGCTTTGTATTCCAACGGTCTTTGTTGCTTACACGGGAGAGTCTCTAGATCATAAAGCGCCTCTGCTTCGCTCCATTCATTTCTTGGATAAAGCTGCCACTACCGTAGTACAGGAATATTTTGATAGGAATGTGAATCGCGTTATATGCACTTTAGGTTGTGAGCAGGAGTACTTTCTGATCGATCGCTCGTTGTATAATGCCAGGCCGGATATTGCCCTCACAGGCAGAAGTCTTTTCGGACATTCCTCGGCTAAAGACCAGCAGTTGGAGGACCATTACTTCGGATCCATCAACGATAGGGTTACAGCCTACATGCGAGACTTTGAGACCGAAGCTCTTAAGTTGGGCATTCCGGTTAAAACCCGACATAATGAAGTTGGCCCGGGTCAGTTTGAATGTGCTCCCGTTTACGAAGAAGTGAGTTTGGCGGTTGATCACAATCAACTGCTCATGGACATTATGGAGAAAGTGGCTATTCGGCATAACTTCCGTGTCTTGTTTCACGAAAAGCCATTTGCAGGAATTAACGGTTCTGGCAAGCACAACAATTGGGCTTTAGCAACGGACACGGGAAAGAATCTGCTCAGTCCTGGCCGAACACCCAAAAAGAACATTCAATTCCTAACGTTTTTCATTACAACAATTCGTGCGGTTTATGAGCATGCCGATCTGCTCCGAGCAAGTATCGCAAGCGCTGGAAACGACCATCGACTTGGTGCCAATGAAGCTCCTCCGGCCATCATGTCTGTGTTTATTGGTTCGTTCCTCACTCAGATATTGAAAGACATAGAAGAATGGGTGAAGCAAGGCGAGAAACTCTCTCCGGACGAAAAGACAGAGTTGAAGCTGAATGTTATCAAGATTCCAGAGATCCTGCTTGATAATACCGATAGAAACAGGACCTCTCCATTTGCATTTACGGGGAATAAGTTCGAATTCCGGGCAGTTGGTTCATCAGCTAATTGTTCTAGCGCCATGATGGTGCTGAACACAATAGTGGCCGATCAATTGGTCAAGTTCCACGGACAGGTTCAGAAACTCGTTGCTCAGGATATGAAAAAGGACGATGCCATTTTTCAGGTCCTTCGTCAGTACATTATAGAATCCAAAAACATACGTTTTGAAGGAAATGGCTACAGTGAAGAGTGGTTGAAAGAAGCCAAAAAGCGTGGTCTATCCAATTTGAAAACGACTCCAGAGGCACTTGACAAGCTATTGGAGAAGAAATCGCGTGAGCTTTTTGAAAAGAACGAGATTCTGAACTCTCGAGAATTGGAGGCCAGGTACGAGATAGACCTTGAACGATATACGAAGAAGTTGCAGATTGAGTCAAGGGTTATTGGAGATCTGGCCGTCAATCATGTGCTTCCAACCGCTGTTGCTTACCAGAATGTACTCATTCAGAATGTTAGCGGCCTTAGGGAGATTCTTGTGAAGGCTGAGTTTGATTCAGTTGCTTCAGAACAGGTTCAAATGGTGAAGGAGATTTCTCAACGTATTTCGAATCTAAGAGGATTGGTCGGAGAAATGGTGGAGGCTCGCAAAAAGGCAAATTCGAAAACTAATGCCCGAGATAAAGCTGGGGCTTATTGTGACGAGGTTAAGCCATTCTTCGAAAAGATCCGCTACGAGGTAGACAAATTGGAGCTCGTCATTTCTGATGAAATGTGGCCACTGCCAAAATATCGTGAACTCCTGTTCAATAGGTAATTCAAGCACAATGTTGAGTTATTGCTGGCCTGATCGTTACAAGCATATTTTGAGCACCTGAACAAGCCGACCACGTTAAGTTGCGCAATCAAATATTTCTTTATTTTAGCGGCCGTGTAAAACAAGCATAAAGACCATGAGATTAACCAAGTTCTTCGTAGTAGCCATCATCGCAGCAATGTTTTCAACTACTGCAAGTGCGCAAACCGATCATCTGGCTGTAGCCAATCTTGCTTTCGAAGCGCAGGAATACTACAAAGCCATCACCCTGCTTAAAAAGGCGTATTCTAAGGAAAAAGATAACGCTAACAAGGCAGATATTATCTACAAAACGGCAGAATGTTATCGGTATGTCAATGATTCAAAACAAGCTGAAACTTGGTACCGTAAAGCGTTGAAGTTGAAGTATCCTGAAAACAAGATTCAGCTTTACTATGCGGATGCTTTGAAAGCAAACGGTAAGTTTGAAGAAGCCACAGAGGAATACGAGAAGTATGCTCAATTGGAACCAGAAGATCCTCGTGGTAAGAATGGTGCAGAAGCCTGTGCTCTTGCTCAGAAATGGATTGATAATCCATCAAGATATGTTGTTGAGAATGAAGTTCAGTTGAACGGAAAGTTCATGGATTTTACGCCCTCTTATGCAGAAGCAAACCACAAGACAATCTATTTCACGTCTTCTAGGAATGGGGCATCAGGTAATGATATTGACGGATGGACTGGTCAAGGTTTTACTGATGTGTTCGAGGCTACCATCGATAACAAAGGCAAGTGGAGCAAGCCAAAACCGCTCCCTGCAACAATTAATAGTGTTTACAACGAAGGTGCATCTGTAATGAATGCAGATTTCTCAGAGATCATTTTTACTCGATGTGGGGTGAAGAAGAAGGTGTTAATGGGTTGTGAGCTTTACCATTCAAAGAAAGAAGGTAGTAATTGGACAGAGCCAGAGCTGCTTCCATTCTTCGTTAAGGATGAAGGTGATGATAGCACGCAGGTAACTGTTGGTCACCCAGCTCTTTCGGCTGACGGTAAAACGTTGGTTTTCGCTTCAGATGCTAAAGGTGGAAAAGGAGGTCGTGATCTTTGGAGGTCTACTTACGATGAAGAGAAAAAAAGATGGTCAGCTCCAACTAACCTTGGAGATTTGAACACACAAGGAGATGAGATGTATCCATTCATCCACAATGATGGAACATTGTATTTCGCATCTAATGGCCACATCGGCATGGGCGGACTTGATATCTTCATGGCAGAGGCTCAAGGAGAAACTTGGGGCAACGTTACTAACATGCGTTATCCTATCAACTCTAATGGAGATGACTTCGCTATCATTTTCGAGAAAGAACAAGAGAAAGGATACTTCACATCTAACAGAGAGGATGGAAAAGGAAGCGATGATATTTACTCATTCCTTTTGCCAGCACTTAAGTTCACACTTTGTGGTACGGTAACGGATTTCAAAACCAAAAAGCCGATCAACGAAGCAACAGTTTCTCTTGTAGGAACAGATGGTTCGTCTCTTGAGACCAAGACAGATGCAGAAGGTAAGTACTGCTTCGATCTTTCTCCAGCTACTTCATACGTGATTACTGCTGGTAAGAAAGATTACTACTTGAATAAGACAGGAAAAACTACCACTGTTGGCTTTGAGGAAGATAAAGACCTGATTCATGATTTCGAATTGGATCCTATCAACCGTGTTATCGATCTTCCAAACATCTTCTACGATCTTGGAAAATGGGACCTTCGTCCAGAGTCTAAAGTTGCTCTTGACGGCTTGATCGAGACATTGAATGATAACCCTACCATTGTTATCGAGCTAGGTTCTCATACAGATACCAGAGCATCTGATAGCTACAACCTTTCACTTTCTCAGAAACGTGCTCAGTCGGTTGTTGACTATCTGATTGAGAACGATATCGCTGAAGCAAGACTGGTTGCGAAAGGTTATGGAGAAACGACTCCAAAAGTTCTTGACAACGCGGTCGGTGAATTCCCTAAGGGATCAGTAATCAACGATGCATTCATCGCCAAGTTGGCAACTGAAGAGTTGAAAGAAGAAGCTCACCAGTTGAATCGTAGAACAGAATTCAAAGTATTGAGAAACGATTACGTTCCAAAAGGAAATTAACAATCGTTCATATCTAAAACGAAAAGCATTCCGCCCAGCGGGATGCTTTTTTGTTAAAACCAATTAATGGGTGCAGGAGAAAGATATCAGCAACGTGGCGTTTCGGCCGATAAAGAGGATGTCCACAAGGCAATTAAGAATGTGGACAAAGGGCTTTTCCCAAGAGCCTTTTGTAAAATAGTTCCAGATACACTTACGGGCTCTGAAGACCATTGTGTTATCATGCATGCTGATGGTGCAGGCACCAAGAGTTCGTTGGCTTATATGTATTGGAAGGAAACAGGAGACCTTTCTGTTTGGAAGGGAATTGCTCAAGACGCCATCGTTATGAATACGGACGACCTGCTATGTGTTGGGGCGGTCGATAATATTCTGCTCTCTTCAACAATTGGAAGAAACAAGTTTCTGATTTCTGGTGAGGTGATTTCTGCGTTGATCAATGGAACTGAGGAGGTATTGCAGATGCTTCGAGATAATGGCGTTGATATCCGCTCTACTGGTGGCGAAACTGCTGACGTTGGTGACCTGGTGAGAACATTGATTGTAGATTCTACGGTTACATGTAGAATGAGACGGTCTGATGTAATTGACAACGCTAATATTCAAGCTGGAGATGTTATTGTTGGGCTAGCATCTTACGGACAGGCTACTTACGAATCGGAATACAACGGAGGAATGGGTAGCAACGGTTTGACTGCCGCACGTCATGACGTGTTCGGGAAGGTTTTGAAATCCAAATACCCTGAGAGTTTTGACGGAGCGATGGATGACAGCCTTGTCTATTCTGGCAACTACGGGTTAACAGATGAAATAGATGGCGTGCCGTTGGATGCTGGAAAGCTTGTCCTATCGCCTACAAGAACCTACGCCCCAATCATCAAGAAGATTCTGGACGGTTATCGTTCTCAGATACATGGCATGGTCCATTGTTCTGGAGGAGCGCAGACGAAGGTGTTGCATTTCATAGATTCCGGTCACGTTATCAAGGATAATTTTCTGCCGGTTCCACCGCTTTTCAGGATCATACAAAAGGAATCTGGTACATCTTGGGATGAGATGTACAAGGTCTTTAACATGGGACACAGGATGGAGCTTTATGTGCCATCTGAAATTGCTGAAGACATCATTGCTATTTCAAAGTCCTTCAATGTTGATGCTCAGGTAATTGGAAGGGTTGAAGCGGGTGATAAGAAACTGACCATCAGGTCAGAGTTCGGAGAATTCGTTTATTCCTGATAGTATTCGTCATATTCGTAACCCATTCGTAATTCGTATCCATTATGGAGCTTTTAGAGAAGCTGAGAGACATACAAAGGCGATTTCTAGACCTTGAAGGAAAGCTAGGCGACCCCGATGTGGTGGCCGATATGAATCGATTTGTCAAGATCAATCGAGAATACAGAAGTCTTGAGCCGGTTGTAAAGGCGGCCAAGGAGTACGAAAATGTGGTTGAAAACATCACCAGTAGCAAGGAGATTCTGGAAACTGAGAAGGACCCAGACTTTGTTGACATGGCTAGGTTGGAGCTGGAAGAATTGGAGGAGAAAAAGATCAAACTCGAAGAAGAACTTCGGGTTTTAATGTTGCCAAAGGACCCTGAAGACGATAAGAATGTGGTGCTCGAAATCAGGGCTGGAACTGGTGGTGATGAAGCCAGCATTTTTGCTGGAGACCTTTACAGAATGTACTCCAAGTACATTGAAAGAAAGGGTTGGAAGGCCACAGTTGTGGGAGAAAGTGAAGGTACCGCAGGAGGTTACAAGGAGGTCAACGTAAAAGTTGAAGGCGAAGGGGTCTACGGAATTCTGAAGTATGAGTCTGGAGTACATCGTGTACAACGGGTGCCGCAAACCGAATCGCAAGGAAGGGTGCACACTTCAGCTGCTACGGTAGCGGTAATGCCAGAGGCAGATGAAGTGGATGTTCAGATCAACCCTGCCGATATTGAAATGCAAACAGCGCGTTCTGGTGGTGCTGGAGGCCAGAATGTGAACAAGGTTGAAACCAAGGTTCAATTGACACATAAACCTACAGGAATTGTAGTTGTTTGTCAGGTTGAGCGTTCTCAGTTGGCGAACCGAGAATTGGCCATGGAAATGCTCAGAACCAGATTGTACGAGCAGGAACTCAACAAACATTTGGAGGAGATCGCATCGCGTAGAAAAACAATGGTTTCTTCTGGAGACCGTTCTGCCAAGATCAGAACTTACAATTATCCGCAGGGAAGGATCACCGATCACAGAATCAACCTGACGTTGTATTCATTGTCCGATTTCATGAATGGCGATATTCAAGAAATGATAGACGCCTTGGCGATGGCGGAAAATGCAGAGAAACTTCGCGTAGGAGAAACCATTTGATATGGAGTTAACAGCCAAAGGAAAAAAGTTCAGAGATCGGATCGATAACTGGTTTCTATTCAATCTGTTCTTGTTGGTGAAATTGCCACTTGCATGGATTGCCGGAAGTCGGGTTAAGAGAATTGATACCGAGGCGTGTTCCATCAGCATGCCGTACGGTTGGAGGAATCAGAATCCATTCCAATCCATCTACTTCGCAGCGCAGAGCATGTCTGCAGAAATGAGCACCGGAATGTTATGCATGCTGGCCATTGAGAATTCTGGAGAAAGTATTGCCATGTTGGTTTCTGACAACAGATCGCAATTCACTAAAAAGGCTAATGGACATGTAACGTTTACCTGCAACGATGGCCAGAAAATGTTCGATGCCGTGGCTGAAACCTGCAGAACAGGAGAGCCTGTTTTGGTTGAGATGAATTCGGTTGGCGTAATGGATAATGGAGTTGAAGTATCCAATTTCTCATTTACCTGGACGGTGAAAAAGCGCTCGAAGAACTAAACGGGAGGGCCCGCGTTAATTCCTATATTCGGTTATGGCTACCAAGGTTCACAATTCTGATGGATGGTTGTACGATCCGATCATTCCTGACACGGATGCTTGGCCCATTGTTCAGCTTTCGAACAACCGCGAACAGTTCATTAAAGAACTGGTAGAACTTTCCATTCAGAACATCAAGGAAACGCTCGGAAACAATCCTGCTAACATCAAGGATGAACTTGCACGGACGTTGTACACCGAACGTATCCGACTCACGCAAACCCCTTGGAAAGCGGATGCTCCAGACGAAAAGGATTTCTGGAACAAGGTCAAAAAAGACATGGTTCGCATCAATGCAGGACATGAAAACCCGCATGCGTTTGGGCATGAAGATCTTATTCACCGTATTGTTAATCGCTACGCGGAAGAGATTGCTGGGATTTTCGATGTTCAGGCATACGATTTTGCAAAGCGGGTCACAACAGCTGGTTTTTCACGGTTGCTTAACGCATCTCAAGGAAAAGGGATTTCACGGTTTTTTGAGAGTAGACACAATCTTCATGATAAGATTCACTTGATCGGAGAGATCGATCATGTGCGCGAATTGGCAAAGCAGGGAACCGTGGTGGTGGTGCCTACACACTCAAGTAACTTGGATTCCATGCTCATTGGTTGGGCCATACAGAGTATTGGTTTGCCTCCGGTGCTCTATGGTGCAGGTCTCAACCTGTTCGGAATCAAGATTCTGGCTTGGTTCATGAATAGACTAGGAGCTTATAAGGTTGACAGGCGCAAGAAGAATCTCTTGTATCTCGAAACGCTCAAAATGTATTCGGAGCTTTCGCTACGGAAAGGTTGCAACGGTCTATTCTTCCCAGGTGGCACCCGTTCAAGAAGCGGAATGATTGAGAAGCGACTGAAGCTTGGCTTGCTGGGAACTGCCCTTCAGGCGCAGCGAATGAATTTTCTGGAACATGGAGATGAAGGCAAAAAGCTGTTTGTTGTACCGGTAACCATCAATTACAATTTCGTTCTTGAGGCTCAAAGTCTCATCGATCAACACCTCAAGATCAGCGGTCAGGAGCAGTACTACGTTGAAAATGATGATTTTTCCACATCAACCAAGATGCTGAAGTTCATCTACCGCTTCTTTACGGCCAGTTCTGAAATTGCTGTAAGGTTTGGGGCACCGATGGATCTTTTCGGAAATCGACTTGACGAAGAGGGTAGAAGCTTCGGCCCGAACGGCAACGAGGTTGACATCAAGAAGTACTTTTTCTCTAACGGAGAGATTACCAAAGATCTTCAGCGTGATGCTGAATACACACGCATGTTAGGCGAGAGGATAGTTGAAAGTTACCACCGCGAAACCGTTGTCTTCTGTAGTAGCATCTTGGCTTACTCTGCATTCAGAATCATCAAGAAACGGCATCCTAAAATGGACCTTTACGGGTTGATGCGACTTCCATCGGATGACCTTGTGATCAGACCGAAAGAATTGATGGATTCCGTTGATAGAATTGTTGACCGCCTGCGTGAGATGCATGCCAATGGCGAAGTTCAACTGGAGGCTGAGATCGTGAAGGGAAATCTGTCATCCATTATCAAGAAGGGAATTGCCAATCTGGGAATTTACCACGCCAAACTGCCGTTGATGTATAATCAGGAAGGCGATTTTCAATCGCAAGACATCAAAGTGTTGTTTTTCTACCATAACAGATTAGAAGGATATGAGCTCCACAAATACATCTGAGAAACAGCCGGTCGGTGTTATGGGTGGTGGGAGTTTTGGCTCGGCCATAGCCAATCTATTGGCCGAAAATCAGCCTGTTTATCTGCTAACGCGAAGTCAGGAGGTGGTAGAGTCCATCAAAGCCACAAGAGACAATCGCGGTAGGAAGATGCATGAAAACATCATTCCAACAACCGATCCGAAGGAATTGGCCGACAATTGCCGACTCATCTATCCGATAATTCCATCTGCCGGATTCCGCGATACCATCAAACAGATGGCACCATATCTTACACCGGAGCACATTCTGATACATGGCACCAAGGGTGTGGATGTGCAGCTGCCAGAAGGTGATACACTCACCGTTGATTACAAACTGAAACCGTCTCTGGTCAACACCATGTCCGAAGTAATTCTTCAAGAAACCATTGTAAGGCGTGTTGGTTGCTTGGCAGGACCGAATTTGGCTGCTGAGATTTTGAACGGACAGCCTGCCGCAACGGTAATTGCGAGTCATTTCGAAGAAGTGATCAAGATCGGGCAGCAGACGCTACGTACGCCACGGTTCCAAGTTTATGGAAGCCATGATCTGACGGGAGTTGAGATTGCCGGTGTGTTGAAAAACGTAATCGCGTTGGCCGCTGGTGCACTAAGCGGGCTAGGTTTCGGAGAGAACGCCAAAGCATTGCTAATAAGCCGCGGATTGGTAGAGATGATCTATGTAGGAAAGAACCTTGGCGGAGACGTTACGGCATTCCTTGGTCTGGCTGGAGTTGGCGACCTGATCGCTACGTGCTCAAGCCCCAAAAGCCGGAATTACACGGTAGGTTACCGCATGGCAAAAGGTGAAACCCTCACCGCCATTCTTGCCGATATGGAGGAAGTTGCGGAAGGAGTGAACACGCTTCGTATTTCGCGTGCCATGGCCAACTATCTAGGTTACCGCGCGCCACTTACCGAAACAGTCTATGATGTGCTGTACGGAGAGAAAACCGTGCAGGAAGGATTGGATTATCTTATGAAATTCCCGTTTTACGTTGACATCGATAGGTCGATGTTTGACCCAGACTAACTCCTTTTTACCTGAGTGGAACTTCCTTGGTCTGAAGGAAGAATAAGCATATCGGCAATATTAACGTGCGGTGGTCGGGTGGCTACAAACGCAATACAATCGGCAATGTCTTCGGCTGTAAGCGGACTCATTCCTTGGTAAACGTTATCTGCTCTGCTCTTATCGCCATGGAATCGGACAATGGAGAATTCTGTTTCAACTAATCCAGGAGCAATGTTCGTTACTCGGATTCCTTTGTCGTAAAGCTCTTTTCGTAACCCTTCTGATATGGCACGCACAGCATGTTTGGTGGCACAATACACGTTTCCGTTCGGGTACACTTCAACTCCGGCAATGGAACCAACATTGATGATGTGCCCAGAACCAGCATCGACCATTCTAGGAGCCAGTTCTCGGGTGATGTAAAGCAGACCTTTCACGTTGGTGTCGATCATTTTTTCCCAGTCTTCAATGTCTCCTGCGTGAAGTGGAGCAAGGCCCGAAGCGAGACCAGCATTGTTTACCAGCACATCAATTTGCTGGTCACCGATTTCATTCCTGCAGAAGTCTTCTACTTGCCGTCTTTCTCTGATATCGAAAGCGTGGATGGAAACCGAAACCTTGTATTCTGACTCAAGTTGTGATTTGAATTTATCGAGTCGATCTTTTCTTCTTCCAGTAAGAATCAGGTTGTAACCAAGTTTGGCGAATTCGATGGCTGTTGCTTCTCCGATTCCAGCTGTTGCTCCTGTTACTAATGCGGTTTTTGACATGTTGGAAAATTACAACTCTTCGTCATTGCGAGGACGAAGGACGAAGCAATCTCTTTGATGACTGTTGGAGATTGCCACGCTCGTTCCTCGCTCGCAATGACAGTGGCAAATGCCGTGCGTTAGGGATTGAAGCAAGCTACCGTGTAGTGCGGAAAGCCCGACCCTTTGCGCAGCTTAGGGTAACGCCCAAATCTGAACTCAAAATGATTAAAAACTAAAGAAATAGTTGATTAACTAAAAAATTAGTTATATGTTTGGTGTATGAAAGATCTGACAAAGGCCGAAGAACAGGTGATGCATGCGCTTTGGAAACTCGAGAAAGCATTTGTAAAGGATGTGATCGAGGAGTTTCCAGAGCCGAAACCTGCGTACAACACAGTTAGTACGATCATTAGAATTCTGGAGAAAAAGGAGTTCGTTGATCACAAAGCGTTCGGGAAAACGTACCAATATTTCCCAATTGTTTCGAAAGAAGACTATACGAAACACACCGCTGGACAGTTGGTTGATAACTACTTCGGGGGTTCATTCAAGAATTTGGTGTCCTTTTTTGTGAAGGACAATGACATGACGGTGAAGGAGATGGACGAGCTGATGAAGGTGATCGAATCGAAAAAGAACGAAAATGAGTGAGTTTATCCGATTTCTTTTGATCAGCAATGTATCGCTGATGGTGGTCTGGGCTGGCTATTGGCTCTTTCTGAGAAAGACCACTTTCCATAGCCTGAACCGTGGTTATCTGCTGCTTGGTTCGGTTGTCTCTTTGCTGATGCCGTTTGTGCCAGTTGGTTCCACAACAACACAACAGATAATTGGTCTGCAATTGCCCGCAATCGAAGTCGGGAGAAGTCTGCTGCCAACGGTTACGGAAGCGGGAGAGGTAAATTGGTTGTTGGTGGCGTATGCGCTTGGAGCTATGATTGCCCTTGGTCTGTTTGTGCGGGCGGTTTCGAGTATGATTCGACTGCTGAATGAGTCCGATTCTGAGATAATAGAAGGACAATTGGTGTTGCGATCGGACAAGGCCGGACCATTCTCATTCCTATCAATCATTCACTTGCCAAAGAAGCTGCCACTCTCAGGTCTGAGAACCATTCTGAAGCACGAAATAGCGCATGTTGAGCTGGGACACTCGTACGATGTGCTTTGGCTCAGTTTCTTGCGCATTCTGTTCTGGTTCAACCCAGCATTGGCGCTTTACCAGCGAAGTCTTCGCGAAATCCACGAGTATCAGGCAGATGCTCTCACACATATATCCTCATCGAAGGAGCACTACGTTAAGGTTCAATTGGATCAACTGTTTCAGCTACCGTCAGAACTTTCATTTGCTAACAGTTTTCATAATTCAAATGATCTTAAAAAACGTATCGAAATGATCTATTCAGAAAAAACATCAAAGTGGGGAGGAATGCGCTATTTCATGGTACTTCCTCTAGTAGCCATCATCGGTTTGTTGGCAGCTTGTACCGAAACGCCTACCGAAGCCATTCAGGAAGAAGTGGAGAAAGTGTACAAAGAGGCCGATGTAATGCCAGAATTTCCTGGCGGTATGCCCGAACTCATGCAGTATATGGTAGAATCAATCAAGTATCCGAAGGAGCTTCAGGAAGCGAATATCGCAGGAAAGGTATTCGTCAGATTTGTTGTCGACACGGAAGGAAAAGTTGGTCAAGTAGAAGTAGTAAAGAGTCTTCATGAGCAATTGGACGCAGAGGCCGTTCGCGTAATTTCAGGAATGCCGGATTGGACTCCTGGGAAAAAGGATGGCAAAGCAGTTAACGTGGAGTTGGTTCTTCCAATTTCTTACACGTTAGAGTAGGAGAGCAGTCTCCTTGGTGTAGAGAGAATCCTATCTGCGTAAGCGGGTGGGATTTTTTTATTTGTAAATGTGATACTAAAATGATATCATTGTGGTAACAATATAAATCGACAGAAAATGAAAGAGGAAAAAACAATTAAACCGATCTCCGGGTGGATCATGTTAATGGTTCACTTAGTAATGCTGGCTGCCATAGGATATATCGCCTATTCATTGCATCAACCTGCTTGGCTGCTGCTTGGATTCATTCCGTTTATAACCATGATAGGATTCATGATTGTCAATCCGAATCAATCAACGGTTCTGGTTCTGTTTGGGAAATACCAAGGAACGGTAAAGTCGGATGGGTTCTTTTGGGTTAATCCCTTCAACATGAAAAAGCGAATCTCACTCAGGGCACACAACTTTGATAATGAGCCCATTAAGGTGAATGACAAGCTGGGCAATCCGATCATGATCGGGGCGGTTGTGGTTTGGAGAGTGAAAGACACCTACAAAGCAGCCTTTGATGTGAACGATTACTTGGAGTTCGTTCAGATTCAGAGTGAAGCGGCACTAAGAAGAATGGCAGGTCATTATCCGTATGATGAGTTCCATGATGAAGGCGAAGAAGGCGAGATCTCATTGCGTTCTGGTGGGAAGGAAGTGAACGATGAATTGGAGCAAGCCTTAGATCGCAGACTTGGTATTGCTGGAATTGAGGTTCTGGAGGCAAGGATCAGCCATTTGGCTTACGCGAATGAGATTGCAGGAGCGATGCTTCAGCGGCAGCAGGCAACAGCCATTGTAGCTGCCAGAAGAAAGATCGTAGAAGGTGCCGTTGGCATGGTGGAAATGGCTTTGGAAGAACTGAGCCAAAAAGACATCGTACATCTTGATGACGAGAAGAAGGCGCAGATGGTCAGCAACCTGATGGTTGTTCTTTGCTCGGACAAAGCCGCTTCTCCGATAGTCAATGCAGGTTCATTATACTAAGCACGGGTCATGAAGAAGTATCAAGTATTTAAGAAGAAGATGTTTGAGAGCATGGAGAAATACGAAGTGCGATTGAACGATGAGTGCCGCAAAGGCTATCGGCCCATCTCCATGACGTATGATCATACCACAGGAATTTGTGTCCTGCTGGAAAAAGTAAACTAAGGTTTGGCCAAGAAAAAGCCATTTGTGTTGCGTCTCGATCCTGAGACACTGAAAGCGATAGAGAAGTGGGCTGCGGATGAATTCCGCAGCTCAAATGGGCAATTGGAGTGGATCGTTAACAAGGCGCTGAAAGACGCTAACCGACTGCCGAATAAGAAGACATCCGAAGATTGAACTACATCGGCCTTTTGATCAACAGCACATCTGAATCTCCATTTACGGTAGAATTACCGCAGATGTAGTAAGAGCCGTTGTGTTCTATGATGTCGTTGCCGCGTTGGTCGCCATCGGCACCAAAGTTCAATTCCTCTAGCACATTACCGCTTGCGTCAGTTTTGATGAAGTAAACCTGCTCGTCATTGCCGAAACTGTTGGTTCGGCCCACGAAAACATAGTTTCCTTGGCTATCGGCCAGAACACCTTCGCCACCCTCGTGAGATGGAATTGTACCAAAATGATGTTCCCAAACGGTGGCTCCGTTCATGTCCAGTTTTGTAGCCAAAAGCGAGTGGTTCGGTTCTTCACTTGCCGAATGATTGCTCATAATGTATCCGCCATCCGAAGTTCTTGCGATGGCTTGGCTTTCTTCGTAGGCAGCGCCTCCAATGGTGGTTGACCACAGACTGTCTCCAGCAAGAGAAACGGTTTGTAGATAATTATCGCGGTCTCCAGCACCGAAACTGTTGGTGAACCCGAGCAACATGACCTCATTACTATTCACCTGAAGCAATTCAGAACCTCCGTCAGCACCATCGCTGCCAAATGTTCGGCTCCAGAGTTCATTTCCACTGGCGTCTGTCTTGATCACATACATGGAGATGGGACCAGCCCCGAAACTCTGTGTTGTACCGATAAGCATCAAACTGCCATCCTCCAATTCAATTATGTCTGTGGCAAAGTCGGTCATGGGGCCACCGAAAGTCTTCTGCCAGATCAGATTACCGTCTGAGTCGGTCTTTGCCAACAGCACATCTTTGTTTCCGTTCTGGTCGGTGAGGCTACCTGCAAGTATCAACTTGTTGTCTTGCGTGCATTTGATGCTGATGCCTTCTGTATTGATCAGTATGCTTCTTTGGAGCGTGCTCACCCCATTGAAATCAACAAAATCAATATTGAGGAATGAGTTGCCACCGTTAATGCTTGTGCCAATTACGGCCAATCGGTCACCAACAACAATAAGCCTATTGGCAGATTGATCACCCGATTCTTGTAGCGTTATTTCGAACGCTGCTATGTAATTCGTTTCGGGTTTCTTGCAACTGGCCACGCAGAAGATGACCACAGAAAAAAGGAGGAGTCTTTTCACGTGCGCAGAACGTAAGGACCCCGCAAAAATTGTTCTGGTCAGAACTTCACTTTTTTCTTCAGTTCCTCATCGCCACGCTTCACCACAACAGTGGTCTTGTCTCCTTCTTTGAATGACGATAGACCCTTCATGTAGCTCATCATGTCAACCACTTCAATATCGCCCATTTTGATGACGATATCGCCTTCCAACAGGCCTGCATTATCGGCCGTTCGGCCTTCTTTAACACCAGCTATGCGCATTCCCTGACCATCGAACAGATAATCTGGAACAACACCAAGTGTTACACTGAATTTCGGAGTGTTGGCCTGGTCTTCTTCCTTGGTTTTGGTGAAAGCCAATTCCCCATCATCATCTAATTCAGAGATGATGCTGAAGATGTAGTTTCCGATCATCTCCATTCCTTCGAAATTGATCTTCTCAACGTCATCAGAAGGTTTGTGATAATCCTCATGTTGGCCAGTAAAGAAGTGCAGCACCGGAATATCTTTCAGGTAAAAAGAGGTATGGTCGCTTGGACCAACACCACTTTCAGAAAGCACCAGGTCAAACCTTCCATTGGTCAGTTTTTCCAATGTTTCTTTCCAAACGGGCGAAGTTCCGGTTCCGTTGATGGCCAATTTTTTCTCTTCGTTCAAACGGCCCACCATATCCATGTTTATCATGTAGTTCACGTCTTCTAACGAGAGCGTTGGCTCTTTGGTGAAAAAATTGGAACCCCAAAGTCCTCGCTCCTCACCAGAAAAACCGATGAATAAGTAGTTGTTATTCTTGTTGGCCGATTTCAATTTCTCGGCCAGCATCAGCATTACGGCAACACCGCTGGCATTATCGTCTGCGCCATTGTGGATGGCCGGTTCGCCAGTGTGCAGCGAGCCATGTGCACCGTAGCCCAGATGGTCGTAATGGGCCCCGATAATTACGGTGTGCTTTGCGCCATTGTCAATGAAACCAGCCACGTTTCTACCCACAACTTTGCCCGTATCGGTAGGAGCGAGGCTGTGCGGGTCTTGCTCCATTTTTCGAGAAAATGTTTGGAAATATCCTTCGCTGCCTTTGGGCCCAACACCCATCAACTCCAATCTTCGGGCAATAAATTCGGCCGCCATTTTCTCTCCTTCGGTGCCGATCTCTCTGCCTTCAAGTTTATCGGCAGATAGGTATGTTACATCCGACTTTAGATTTTCGAGCTGGGTTTGAGACCAAGCTGTGAACGAGAAAAGGATAATTGAAAAAAGGAAAAACGTGTACCGCATTTGTGTCAATTTGCTGCGAAGGTCGCAACAATCTCGCTGTTGCGAGTAGTTTTGCGCGCACAACACCCTCAAAATGATGAGAAACATCTTACTTATCGTCTTGGCCTTCGGTCTTTTTTCCTGCGGAAGCGAACCCAAACACGACCATGATGGCTATTCTGGAGCCACCAAAACTTCGATGATCCATTACCCGGAAGAGACGCATTTCGATACTGTGATTCAACTTACCAACGGTGGCGATAATGCCGAGGCGTATTGGAGTTTTGATGACAGCAAGATCGTTTTTCAAGCAACGAATTCCGCTTGGGGAGATTCTTGTGATCAGATCTATTTCACGCCTGTGGCAGATGCTGAACGCATGATGACCGAGCGTCCGCAACTGATAAGCACAGGGCGGGGGAGAACCACCTGCTCTTATTTCATGCCGGGCGATACGACCATTATTTATGCCTCAACACACTTGGCAGATGCCGATTGCCCGCCAAAACCTGAGAAGCGTGAGGACGGTAAATATGTGTGGCCGATCTATGCGGGCTTCGACATTTTTGTGGCTGATCTGCAAGGCAACATTCTTTCTCAGTTGACCAATGAGCTAGGTTATGATGCAGAGCCGACCGTTTCTCCGAAGGGAGATAAGATCGTTTTCACCAGTTTGCGAAGTGGCGATCTGGAGCTTTACACCATGAACATTGATGGTTCTGAGGTAACGCAGATAACCACTGAGTTGGGTTATGATGGGGGTGCTTTCTTCTCGCCAGATGGCGAAAAATTGATCTTTAGAAGCAGCCGACCTAAAACAGAAGAGGAAGTTGCCGACTACAAAGCCTTGCTGGAACAAGGGTTGGTAACGCCAACCGAAATGGAGTTGTACATCTGTAATGTAGATGGTTCTGAACTCAGAAAACTTACCGACTTGGGTAACGCTAACTGGGCACCGTTCTTCCACCCTAGTGGAGAGAAAGTGATATTCTCGTCCAACCATGCATCTGAGAAAGGCTATCCGTTCAACCTGTACATGATCAATCTAGATGGAACAGGCTTGGAACAGATAACCCACGATGGTGTTTTTGATGCCTTCCCAATGTTCTCCCGTTCTGGTGAGTATCTGCTCTTCAGCAGTAACCGAAACAATGGCGGAGGTAGAGATACCAATCTCTTCCTAGCTAAGTGGAAGGACTGACTTCGATTTGTGTCAGAGCTTATCGGTCTTCTTGCTTATAGGCAACTTCAGAACCATATTCTCTCCAAGTATCAGGTCGTCAACATGGCCTGCCAATTGATTGTCTAGCGTTTTAACATGCAAGTGCATGTTGGTGGTGTGATGCGTGAAAATGGCGTGGTGGCTGTTGGAATAAAATCCAAGGACCACGGCATTTACGTTTTCCATCACTCCATTCAGACCAGAGTTGATGTGTTTCTCATGAGAATGCTCAGTATCTCCGTCTTTCCAATCAATTACATGCCAACTAACCGATTGCAAAGTCCCATCTAACAGAAATGGAAAAGGTGCATCCGGGTCCATTCCATTTTCCTTAGCTACACGGTCAACATGTTGCTCCAGATCATCATACGTCTTAACGGATTTTGGAATTTCAAATGAGGTCCATTCTTCCACTTCAGCGTAAACGAACAAAGCGGCTTTATGATTGAATGAATCATCGATGTTCAGTGCCCCATTCTGTACTGAAGAGATGAATGGAACACCATCAAGAATAAGAATCTCGCCTTTCAGGTTTTCCACAGCACCAAGAGCATAGAGGTGCTTTACCGTTTGAAAATCGGCCAGATCAGCTTTGGCCGATAAGTCGCCCTTTCGCATGATGTTTTTCAAGGCTCCATCATACCGAACGTTGTACGGATTTCTTGATTCTTGATTACAGGAACAGGCAATTAAACTCAAAAGTGACAGTATGATCAAGGTGTTTTTCATGCCGCAAGAACGGTGAGCAATGCTTGCACCAAAGGTAACGCTTACGGATGGGTTTCTCTTTTCCGCATCTCGAATTCCACGGACCGCCAGTGCTTTTCCCAGTTGGGAAATCGGTCGGCATGCTTGGGAAATTGGTCAGCGGGCGTGGGAAATTCATTAGCATACTTGGGAAATTCATTGGCGTGTTGGGGAAATCGGTCAGCAGGTTTGGGAAATCGGTTGGCGGACAGGGGAAGATGGATGGCAACACTGAATTGACTTTCCGCATGGTCGGAATCATTAATAGCACATAAGGGATGAGAATTGGCACCTGTGGGAATGGCACCGACACGTTAAATTGAACTACCGAAGTATCAAAATGAAAGCCGTGAGTACGGTGAAGCTGATGATGAACAAGACCAGAATTTTCAGAAAGAGTTCGCGTCTTCGCTTTTCTTGAAGTTCAACTTTGAAACGTTCAAACTGAGCGGGAGTCATCACATTCCCGCCTATCTCGCGGTCAGACTCTTTGTAAGTTTCGGAGATGTCCTTGAACTTACGCCTCTCTAATAACTGGTTGCGATTGAACTTTAAGATATGATTGCCGCCTGAACCGAACATGACACCTATAAGGTACCGATTTCGGAGCATATTGGCAACTGGTTGGAACCGAATTCCTACTCTTTTAGAATGCGCGAGCGGCCAATGACCGTTGCAGACCCGTCAATGGCCTGAAGCAGGTAAACGCCTGATGAGAGACCAGAAACGTTCAACTGCGTTCTGTTGGAATTGCTTGTGGTTTCAAACACCATCTTCCCTGAAAGGTCAAGAATTTGAAGCATGACGTAGACTGTTGACGCGTCCAATTCTACGGTTATCAATTCTGAACTTGGCACAGGGTAAACATCCATTCCGAACAATCCGCTTTGCTCCAAAATTCCAAGGTTCACAACGGTGGTGTCTTCCACCTCTTCCAGGATGTTGACACAGTAATCTTCCACTTCGCCATACTGGCCTTCATCGCAAGAGGTCTGTGGGTAATCGCCACCAAAATTGCTTCCGTAAGCCATCGAGATCCTCATTCGGGTTGAGCCCAATTCTGCGGTAAGCGGAATCATGATGCTATCGTTGATGGTAGTAGTGGTCCCGTCCTGATCATCGAACAAGAGTTCGCTGGCATTGAATGAACCGTTCTGATCCAGATCGATCCAAATTCGGAAGTGCTCCGTAAAGGATGTCCCATCATAATCTGGTGTTAATGAAATCGGATAATTCTGGCCTCTGTGCAGATCTACTGACATGTCGGTGTAATCTTCATATCCGTTAGATGAAGCTCCCGTTAGATTATCAAGATCACCTACGGCAATGTCATCTATCCACTCGTCAACTGTATTGCCGGATGAACTGCAGTATACAAGATCGGTACAGGCACCGCAGCCAAAAGTTCGCATGGTTGCGGATGGCGTGTAATCCGTTGTGCCTCCTGCGCAGTTGGAGGCTACACGGATCTGATAATCCGTGCATGGTTCAAGATCTGAAAGTACATAGGTGATTCCCAAAATGCTTGGACTTACAGTGTTCCATGATGGCGTGCCCAATTCTCTCCATTGCAGTTGGTAGCTATTGGCTGCAATAACCGTGTTCCAGGCCACCGAAATGGTGGTGTCTGTAGGGTCCGAAAGTACCAGCCCATCAGGTGCTTCGCAGCAGCCATCTGTATTGAAGTAAATGGAATCGGTCCATTCGCTTCCAACTCCATCACAAACCGATTGCATACTGAGCCAATACTCGGTACAAGCTGTAAGGTTGGTGAGTTGGTAAGGAGACGATTCGAGATTGGAAATGAGCGTTCCTGATCCTTGGCCCGCAATACCGTAGTAGATATTGAACGTATCTACATCTGGCAGATAAGCGAAAGAAATATCGGCTAGGTTGTCTGTAATGGCCGTGGCATTGACGCTGAATGGCGGCTGGCAGCCACCGCTGGTGCAACTGCTCAAGATCTCGTCCAATGCACCTTTCAGGTTCAATCTACCTCCTGTAACACACTCATTGGTGAGGTTGGCAACAGGGTCAACACCATTGAAAATGGCATCTCTTACCATTTGAGCCGCCAAGGCGGGATCGGCATGCGCAATGGAGGCCAGAGAAGCACAAGGCGCAGAATACATCAATGCAATAGCGCCTGCTGTAGCTGGCGATGCAAAGGACGTACCGCTTGTGGTTGTGTAGCCACCACCGCTGGCGGTAGTGCGCACATCTTCTCCAGGCGCGCCAAGGTCTACCGTGGTAGCTCCATAGCCGGAGAATGTTCTCACGTCTTGGTCATTTGTTGCAGTAACCGAGATCATGTACTCGCTGGCGCAGGCTGTTGGGAGGTCGCCCACGTTGTCTATGTTAACGTTGTTGTTAGCCGTGGCTCCCGCACTAAGAATTCCAGCAGAGCCAAGCGTATCGTAAAACGCGCACCAGATGGGAGCGTTCAGCGGGTTAGCGTTGTCTATACCCCAAGAAGAATTGGTGGCTACTACAAACGCTCCCTTTTGTCCATTCGTGCTTTCGTAGAGTCTTCGCATCACCAATGGGTAGGTGTAAGCTTCTATCACATTGGCCTCATTCGGATTGCTTCCGCTGCCAATGCTACCGTACTCCATGTTCATGATCTTCACATTCCAGTTTACACCAGAAACACCAACGCCATTGTTGCCAACCGCACCTATCATACCTGCAACGTTCACTCCGTGGCTTCCGCCATCAATATTATCATTGTCTGTGGTCGGGTCCCAGCCCAGATAATCATCCACATAGCCATTGCCATCATCGTCAATGTTATTGTCTGGAATCTCGTGGTAATTCACCCAGTTATTGGCTATCAGATCAGGATGATCCAGATCGCCACCATCATCCACCACGCACACCACAATGGTATCTCCAAGCGCGGTAACGCCTCCAGTGGTAATGTCCCAAGCCTCGTCAGAATCAATATCTGCATCTGCGGTTGCCGATCCACTACCGTCATTTACGTGCCACCATTGGTTGTCAAATTGTGGGTCGTTAGGAGTTGTTTCTCTATCGAAAACGTAATGATTGAGCTGAATGAGCGATACATTCTCATCATTCCAAAGCTGTTGTAGAAACTGCTGGTGATGAATGTTCTCGTTGAATTCCAACAGGTACGCTGCCATTGGCGCAGAAAGCAGTCGGTTCAGTTTCAGATTGGTTGGAATACCATTGAAAGACTGATTCTCTGTGATCACCTTGTCTATCTGTCCGTTCGGTACCTGAACAATGATGTTTCCCGGTACGATCTGTGGTTTTTGCTGCGCTACAGAAATGTTGATGGCAAGAAGAACTATGAATGCTGAGAGGAGATGTTTCATTCGATTTTGTCTGGTTATAGAACGTAAATATAGAAGGTGCGTTGGTGATAAGTGTTGGCTCGGATACACATAAAAAGAAACCCCGCACAGTAACGTGCGGGGTTTCCGAATAAAACTGATGAAAATCTCCTTAGAAAGGATACTTGTTCTCGTCAATAATTACCTGAGCAATTCTTCTACGCGCTTCTTTGGCATTGAAGACCTCCGTTTTGGTGAATCGCTTGATGCCAAGGTTCATCATGCGTAGCTCATCTCCATCTGCGTAAGAAGAAATGGCGTCTTTACCCCATTTCCAGATGTTATCTGCCGTATCTTGGAAGTAAACTTTCACCATATCTATTTGAGCACCACAAGCAGCTTCGCCCTTAACACTTACCATTTTCTCTGCACGCAATAGAGCAGATTCTGCAGTATAAACTGCAATAAGAATATCAGCGATGTTCATCAGAACCTCCTGCTCTTTGGCCAGACTCATGGCCAGCTTTTGAGCTGCAGAACCAGCTACCATCAAAGCTGCTTTCTTGAAGTTTTTGAGGTAACCTTTCTCTTTGCCGAAAAGACTGTTGTCCTCTTCGCCAAGCTCAGGAATGCTCATCAACTCACCAGCCACTTTCTGTGCAGGTCCCATCAGGTCCAACTCACCTTTCATGGCTTTCTGAAGCATCATGTTTACCGTAAGCATACGGTTGATCTCGTTGGTTCCTTCAAATATTCTGTTGATTCGCGCATCGCGGTAAGCACGCTCTACTGGCGACTCAGCACTGAATCCCATTCCACCGTAGATCTGAACCGCTTCGTCAACGATATAATCGATGGCTTCAGAACCGAACACTTTCAGAATGGCACACTCAACTGCGTAAGAAGCAACACCTTTCAGTTTCGCTTGCTCCGGATCCATTCCTTCAGCAATGTATCTGTCAATACAGTTTTCAATGTCCTGTCCAGCTCGGTAAGTGGCCGATTCGTTCACCCAGTTAAGGATGGCCTGTTGTGCCAATTTGTGACGAATTGCTCCGTACTTAGAGATTGGACGACCGAACTGCTCACGTTCGTTAGCGTAATTCACGGACTGAGTGATTGCTTGCTTTCCACCACCAATGGCTGCAGCACCCAATTTGATACGACCGATGTTCAAAATGTTGACAGCGATCTTGAACCCGTTTCCTCTTTCAGAAAGCAGGTTCTCAACTGGAACTTTAACGTTGTTGAAGAACACCTGACGGGTAGAAGAACCTTTGATACCCATCTTCTTCTCCTCCGCATTCAGACTCACGCCTTCCCAAGTTGCCTCAACTAAGAATGCACTCAGGTTCTTATCGTCATCGATCTTGGCGAAAACGGTGAAAAGGTCAGCGAATCCGGCATTGGTGATCCACATCTTCTGTCCGTTCAGGATGTAGTATTTACCATCTTCAGAAAGTGTTGCTTTCGTCTTACCGGAGTTGGCATCGGATCCGGCACTTGGCTCGGTCAACGCGTACGAAGCTTTCAATTCGCCACTTGCCAAACCAGGCAAGTATTTTGCGTGTTGCTCTGCATTTCCGTAATACTGAAGTGGAAGCGTTCCGATACCAGTGTGAGCCGAAATAGCAACCGAGAACGAATGTCCAGAACCTGTTGCTTCGGCAACCAGACAGCTGGTGTTGAAGCTGGCTCCCATACCACCATACTGCTCCGGAACTGTGATGGCCAATAGACCAAGCTCACCGGCTTTGTCCATCAACCCGGCCATAAGGCCTTCTTCCAGCGTGTCAATTCTATCCAAATTTGGAGTTACCTCCTGTGCGATGAAATCACGACACGTCTGCGCGATCATCTGTTGCTCTTCAGTCCACTCCTCAGGCGTGAATACATCTTGAAAGTCGGTTTCTCGAACCAACCACTCTCCACCTTGAAGTGCCTTTTTTTCTACTGTTTCCATTTTATGAAAATTTGATAGTTAGTCAATTTGATTATTTGATGATGAAACCGATTCTGAATGCGATTTATCGCATTATCAAATCATCTCATCATTAAATCGGTTTTACATCATTTCGAATACACCAGCTGCACCCTGTCCGGTTCCCACACACATGGTTACCATACCGTATTTGCCTCCGGTTTTCTTCAATTCGTTCATCATCTGCACGGTCAGTTTACCACCTGTACAACCCAATGGGTGGCCCAACGCGATGGCTCCACCGTTCACGTTCACTTTATCTTCATTCAGACCAAGTGTGCGAACAACTGCCAATGACTGCGATGCGAATGCTTCGTTCAGCTCGATGATGTCGAGATCATCTTGCTTCAATCCTGCCAATTTCAGCGCAGCTGGAATAGCTGTTATAGGTCCAACACCCATTTCTCTCGGTTCCAAACCAGTTACAGCATAACTCACCACACGGGCAATTGGTTCAACGCCAAGCTCTTTAAGCTTCTTTTCTGACACTACCATGACGAAAGCGGCACCATCCGAAGTTTGTGAGGCGTTACCCGCAGTAACGGTTCCACCAGTTTTGAAAACCGGCTTCAAACGAGCCAACGCTTCCATGGAAGTTCCTTTACGAGGACCTTCATCGGTATCCACTACATAAGAACGCTCTTGACGCTTCTCATTCGCATCCAAATAAACCTCGTTCACAGTAATTGGAACGATATCATCCTTGAAACGGCCGCTGGCAATGGCTGCCAACGCTCTATCGTGCGAACGCACAGAAAACGCGTCCTGATCCTCGCGGCTCACGTTATACTTTTCTGCCACTTCCTCAGCGGTCAATCCCATTCCCCAATACCAATCAGAATGATACTTGGCCACCTGATAGTTTGGAGTAACCGTCCAACCTCCGAAAGGCATCGGGCTCATGCTTTCAACGCCTCCTGCAATGATGCAATCGGCCAAACCAGCATGAATTTTTGATGCTGCAATGGCAATGGTTTCCAACCCTGATGAGCAGTAACGGTTAACCGTCATGCCTGGAACTTTAACCGTATCCAATCCCATCAATGAGATCATACGGCCAATGTTCAATCCAAGCTCTGCTTCAGGAGTTGCACAACCTGCAATTACATCGTCAATTGTGTCTTTATCGAGATTAGGAACAGATGCTACCAGATGCTTGATGACATCTGCGGCAATATCGTCTGGGCGGGTGAATTTGAATACACCTCGTGGAGCCTTGCCGACTGCCGATCTGAATCCTGCTACAATGTATGCGTCCATTTTACTTAATGTTTATCGTTTGATTTTTCTCTTGTTCTTGCTTTTTCAATTCTTCGATCGATACTCCATTCTTGGCAACCAGCACTCCTTTCTCGTAGGTGTAAGTGTATTTGAGATCACCTTGCGAGTCGTAGTATTTCCAGTCACCGATCTTTTTGCCGAGCTCGTAGTTCCCTTCAGAACGTACTTCGCCAGTATTGTGGTAGTAGTTGACCCAGTAGCCAGAACGTCTGTTCTTATCATATTCTCCTTCGGATTTTGTTGATCCGGTGTAGTAGAATTTCCGATAAGACCCATGTCTTTTACTATCGAAATATTCGGCTTCCTCCATAAGCTCTCCCGTGTGTGGGTAGTAGCGCCTGGACATGCCGTGTTTCTTGTCGTTCTGGTACTCGATCTCCGCAATGAGTAGGCGAGAGGCTGAATAGAGTTTCCAAAGTCCCTGCTTTCTATCAAAATCATCTTTAACGTTTCTATGCTTCTCTTTCCAAGGGGCAAACTTTGGTCTGTCACTGGATTGACCGAACAACAGCAATGGAGCCGTTGTAAGCATGAGTATGATGAAATATTTGACACCTGCGTTGGACATTGCTTTCCTTCGATATATACAAAGGAAAGGATCAGTTTCTAAGTGGTTTACCAGTGGTTACCAGGCTTTGCATCCTTTCCATTGACTTACGTGTCATGGCCAGTTTTAGGAATGCTTTTCTTTCAAGCCCCAATAAGTAACGTTCTGATACTTGGGTCTCTGCAGAAAGGTCTCCACCTGCCATTACGTAACCGAACTCTTCAGAGATTACCCTGTCGTGCTCAGAAATGTACTTGGCATCTTCCATGCTACGTGCACCTGCAACGAAAATTCCCAGTCCTTTCTTGCCTAGAACAGTAATATCTTTTCGTTCTGCTGGTTGAGAATAGCCTTGCTCGTGCAGTTCAATCACCGCGCGTTTTGCTCGGCCAATTCTTCTTTCAGCGCTAACAGATACCTCGTCAATTCCTTTTCTAAGAATTCCAAGGTCGAATGCCTCTTCAGCGGAAGTAGCCACTTTGGCCATCCCAACGGTCAAGAAGCGCTCTCGCAAAGCTGGAAGTTTCAAGTTTCCTTCTTGATAATCGTCAGATGCTCTTAAGGCCATTTCCTTCGAACCGGCTCCAGCAGGAATCACTCCCGCTCCGAATTCGACCAAACCAATGTAGGTTTCCGCTGCCGCGATGACCTTATCTGAGTGCAGACAGATCTCGCATCCACCACCCAATGCCATTCCGTGAGGTGCAGATACAACCGGAACAGATGAGTAACGCAAACGCATCACCGTGTCTTGGAACTGCTTCACAGCCATGTCCAATTCTTCAACTTCTTGCTGTGCTGCAAGCATGAAGATCATTCCCAAGTTGGCACCTGCCGAGAAGTTGTCTCCTTCGTTGGCAATGACCAAACCTTTCCATTTTGAATCGCCTTCAGCAATATCAAGTGCCTTATTCAATCCTTGAAGCACCTCGGCTCCAATGGTGTTCATTTTTGTGTGGAACTCCAAGTTCAATACGCCATCACCAAGGTCGAAAAGTGTCGTTCCTGCATTGCTCCAAACTACGTTCGTCTCACGCAGGTTATCCAAAATGATGAGGTCTTCCGTTCCTGGAACAACCTTGTACTGTCCGGATGGAATGTCGTAGTACATCTTTTTGCCATCCTTCACCGCGTAGAAAGACTCAATGCCTTTATCAAGCATATCGTAAACCCACTGAGCGGGCTTTCTTCCAGCTTCTTCCATGGCCTTTACGGTTTCGGCAACACCAAGCGCATCCCACGTATCGAATGGTCCAAGTTTCCAACCGAATCCAGCACCGATAGCGTCATCGATCTTATAAAGATCATCTGTGATCTCAGGAATTCTGTTCGAAGAATACTCGAACAATCCGTAGAAAGCTTTTCTGTAGAATTCACCGGCTTTGTCTGTTCCGCCAGCAAGAATCTTCATTCGCTTACGCAAATTGTCTTCTGCTTTGGCAGCTTTCAACGTTGGGAAATCAACCTTGGCGGCTTCTTGATACTCCAACGTTTCCAAGTTCAATTCAAGGATTGTACGGCCTTCTTTCTTGTAGAAACCTTGTCCTGATTTTGAACCGATCCAACCGTTTTCCACCATTTTCGTGATGTATCCTGGAACATCGAACAGGTGATTTGCCTCATCATTCGGACAATTCTGCTTCAATCCACCAGCAACAAGCACCAAGGTGTCCAAACCAACAACATCGCAGGTTCTGAATGTGGCCGACTTGGCACGACCAAGAAGTGGTCCTGTCATCTTATCTACTTCAGTAACGGTCAATCCCATTTCTTCTACCAGATGGAACAATGCCTGAATGCTGTAAACACCGATTCGATTAGCGATGAACGCTGGTGTATCCTTGCACAACACCGTTGTCTTTCCAAGGAAACGATCACCGTAATCCATCAAGAAATCAACAACTTCTGGGTCTGTTTTAGGTGTTGGAATGATCTCCAACAGCTTCAAGTAACGTGGTGGGTTGAAGAAGTGCGTTCCAGCAAAGTTCTTCTGGAAATCTTCGCTTCTTCCTTCCAACATCATATGAATTGGAATACCGGAAGTGTTTGAAGTGATCAAGGTTCCTGGCTTGCGGTATTTCTCCACGTTTGCAAACACCTGTTGCTTGATGTCCAATCGCTCAACAACAACTTCAATCGTCCAATCGCAGTCAGCGATCTTGGCCATATCATCATCAAAGTTTCCAGTAGTAATGCGGCTCGCAAACGACTTCTTATATAATGGTGCAGGGTTCGATTTGATGGCGAACTGCAACGCATCATTCACAATGCGATTTCTTACTGCAGGATGTTCAGCGGTCAGCCCTTTGGCTTTCTCAGCATCGTTCGGCTCTCGCGGAACAATATCAAGAAGGAGCACTTCAACACCGATGTTGGCAAAATGACACGCAATGCGCGATCCCATCACACCAGAACCGAGCACCGCTACCTTTTTAATACTTCTTTTCATTTTTTGTTTAGTGATTAGTGAAAAGCGAC
>JACJZQ010000011.1 GCA_020635495.1 Flavobacteriales bacterium
TGGCTCGGTCAAAAAACCGTGTTTGTATCCAAGGCTCTCCGTTGCTTCAAAACGGTTGTATTGGTCGCGCAAATGCGGAAGGCATTCCTCGTATCGGGAAAGGAGGAAGAAGGCCGCGGCAAACACATCAAAGTTCAGTTCAGACTCCTGCGAATTGTGCGCGTAGAAATACTTGCCGTGCTCATTCTCCACCACACGGATGTTCTGATCCTGTACGCCTTTTTCGTGCAATAGACCAATGGAACGGAAATGGATCTCATCTCCAAGTTTGGCATGCGTGTAACTCAGTTTTGGTTCTTCCGAAGCGGTAAACTCATCTTTGTCGCTCGTAAACTCCAGTTTCAGCTCGAGCATATCGCCCAACATCACATTGAAGATGTACCGCACACGATTGGTTATGCTGTGGCTGTAAATGAGCATCAGTTCAGATGGTCTATGATTGATCGGCAGATGAATTCTGCGGCTTTTCCGTCTCCGAAAATCTCTGGGAATTCCGGTATCGGAATTGCCTTGAAATGGTTGTAAGCCGTTTTGATCTTTTCAGGATCAGAACCCGCCAGAATAGCACAGTTGCTTTCCACAATTTCCGTCCATTCTGTTTCAGGACGAAGAATAACACAAGGCTTTTTTACGAAGAATGCTTCTTTCTGAACACCACCGCTGTCGGTCATTACCAGTTTCGAATTCTTCTCCAAAAGGATCATTTCCAAGAACCCCACAGGCTCAATGACCTTGAAGTTCGGATTGCTCTGAACTTTCTTTATGTTCTCATCATCAGCTTGCGCGATTTTGTTGGCTGTCCGCGGATGAAGCGGTAAAACCATTTGAACATCGTCTGCCAAGGAAATCTCATTCAAAGCATTCAGGATTCCTGAGAGCACATTAATATCATCTGTGTTCTGAGGCCTGTGAATGGTGGAAAGCACGTAATTACCCTTGTCGATTCCATGCTTCTCGAAAAGCGATTCGTACTCATCGGCCTTATCGGAATAGAAGAGCGTGTTATCGTACATCAGGTCGCCACAATGAAAAACATATGGGTTGTCGATGTCTGCTTTTCCTCGCTGTTGTGCTTCTCTTAACGTTCGGAATCCTTCTTTTTCCAGATTTCGTGATCCAGCTTTGGTTGGCGAATAGAGCAGGGTAGAAGCGTGGTCGGCTGTAATGCGATTCACTTCCTCTGGCATGCGCTTGTTGAATGAACGCAGACCAGATTCTATATGTATGACAGGAACGTGGATTTTTGCGGCAGCCAAAGCACCTGCCAGCGTGGAATTCGTATCTCCATAAATAACCAGTGCGTCAGGTTTTTCCTTGATAATGACCTGCTCGATGCTATCGAGCATTCTGCTCGTCTGCTGACCATGACTTCCAGAACCGATTTCCAGGTTGTAATCGGCTTTAGGAATGCCCATTTCCTCAAAGAAAACCTCAGACATACCATGGTCGTAGTGCTGCCCTGTGTGAACGAGCACTTCGGTCAGTTCATCGGCAAACTTGGTTCGGATGGCTCGGTTCAATGCCGCAGCTTTTATGATTTGCGGCCGCGCACCGATAATGGTCAACAATTTCTTCATCAAAACACTCCTTCGTCCACAAAGCTAAAGTAATCCCGTTCTCCAATGATCAAGTGGTCAAGAACAGGAATGTCGAGTGCTTTTCCGGCCTCTTTCAGTTTGCGAGTGAGCTGATGATCGGCCTGACTGGGCTTCAGGTTTCCCGAAGGATGATTGTGTGCCAGAATAATACCGGATGCTGGAAACTGAACAGCCATTTTGAACACCACTTTTGGGTCGACCACCGTACCTGAAACACCTCCTTTTGAAATGTTCTGCTTACCAATTACAGCGTTTGCCCGATTCAGAAAAATGACCCAGAATTCTTCGTGGTTCAGGTCTCCCAAATGCGGATAAATGGTATCGAAAGCAGAGCGGCTATCCGTTATCTTGATTCGTTTCTCAGGTTCAGCATCTTTCCTTCGTCTTCCCAATTCCAACGCAGCAATAATACTGATGGCTTTAGCTTCGCCAATTCCTTTGAATTGCATCAGATCCTTCACGGTCAGTTTCCCCAACTCAGAAAGATTGTTGTTCAAGCTCTGAAGTATACGTTTGGAAAGGTCTACAGCCGTTTCTTCCGTATTTCCGGAACCAATGAGAATGGCAATCAGTTCAGCATCACTCAAAGCCGACTTTCCTTTGAGGAGCAGTTTCTCTCTTGGTCGGTCATCTTCGGCCCAAGAACGAATTCCCTTTACTGGTTTGTAATCTTCCATCAACTACCAAGATAATTATCGGCAAAAAAAAACCCCGCTCCGAAATCGGAACGAGGTAAAAAAAATCGATTGTCTATTCTTAAAGAGCGTTAACGTGAAGCGCGAGTTTCGACTTCAAGTTAGATGCTTTGTTCTTGTGAATGATGTTGTTCTTGGCCAATTTGTCAACCAAAGCAATAACAACAGGATACTGCTCAGCAGCAACTTTCTTGTCGGTTGTTGCACGTAGATCGCGGATAGCGTTACGTGTTGTCTTGTGAATGTATTTGTTGCGCAAACGCTTGGTTTCGTTCGAACGGATTCTCTTAAGAGCTGATTTGTGATTAGCCATTGCTTCTCGTAGTCAAATTTTAGGGCTGCAAATGTAAACAATTAGTTTCTAGTTGCAAGCCGCAAGTTTCAAGAAAATAATTGTATCTGTTTTGATTGATCGCACAGAGTAAAATTGAGTTTGGGAGAAGCCCAGAGAATCATTCCTCTGTGCATCTCATGTTCTCAATAAATTCTCTGTGTCAAAAAACGGTTTCGAATCTCTTCATTTCGGATTTCGTGCTTCCTATTTCATATTTGCGATGATCTCATCCCCGAATTCGGAGGTCGAAAGTAACTCAGCGCCATCCATCAATCGATGGAAATCAAACGTAACACGCTTGCTTGCGATGGCATTCTCAACCGAATCTTCAATAAGCTTGGCAACTTCTGTCCAACCCATGTATTCGAACATCATGGCGCCAGAAAGGATGATTGAACTCGGGTTTACCATGTTTTTACCAGCCAGTTTTGGAGCGGTTCCATGTGTGGCTTCAAAAATGGCGTAGCCTGTTGCGTAGTTGATATTCGCGCCTGGTGCAATACCGATCCCACCAACACATGCAGCTAGGGCGTCAGAAACGTAATCTCCATTCAAGTTCAGCGTGGCCACAACTGAATGCTGTTTCGGGTAAAGCAGAATTTCCTGCAAGAACGCATCAGCAATGCAATCCTTGATCAAGACTTTTCCAGCGGCTTGCGCGTCTTCCTGTGCTTGATTGGCAGCATCAATTCCTTCTGTGGATAGGATGCGGTCGTATATGCCCCAAGTGAAAACTTTGTCGGCATAATCGCGCTCCGCAACATCATAACCCCATTGCTTAAAGCTTCCTTCCGTAAACTTCATGATGTTCCCTTTGTGAACAATCGTAACAGAAGGTTTTTTGTGTTCAATAGCGTAATCAATTGAGGCTTTTACCAAACGCTCTGTTCCTTCTTTCGAAACGGGTTTGATACCGATTGAAGTGGTTTCAGGAAAGCGAATGTTTCGTGCTCCAAAATCATCTTGAAGAATTTTAACGAGCTTCTTGCAATCAGCCGTTTCAGCTTGGAATTCAATTCCTGCGTAAATGTCTTCCGTGTTCTCTCGGAAGATGACCATGTCCGTGTATTCTGGATGTATAAGCGGAGAAGGGACACCTTTGAACCATCGCACCGGACGCAGACAGACATATAGGTCAAGTGTTTGGCGCAACTGAACATTCAAAGAGCGGATTCCGCCACCAATTGGTGTTGTCAATGGGCCTTTGATGGCAACCAGATGTTTTTGAACAGCATCTAGCGTTGCACTCGGCAGCCACTCTCCAGTTTCGTGGTAAGCTTTTTCTCCTGCCAGAACTTCAAGCCACTCGACTTTTCGTTCGCTTCCGTAAACTTTCTCAACGGCCGCATCGAACACTTTTCGTGCTGGTGTCCATATGTCAACTCCAATTCCATCGCCTTCAATGAATGGAATGATCGGATTGTTTGGAACTGTAAGTTTCCCGTTCTCAATTGTTATTGAATTCCCCATGTCGTCCTCTACGTAAAGTCGGTCGCGAAGTTATTGTTCTAGGCGAAATCAAATGTTGCGCTGAAACTATCCTTGTAATTGTTGTTGCTGAAGCGATATAATTGAGCAGGTTTATGGGCAACGCCTTTCTGCTTTTCGTCCAACGCAACAAGGAACTTCATACCCTGAACTTTCCTTCTGAAGTTCCTTTTATCGATCTCAACTCCCATAACGGTCTCATAGAGATTTTGTAGCTGACGCAAGGTGAATTTTGCCGGAAGCAACTCAAAACCAACAGGTTCGCTGCGCATTTTCTGTTTGAGGGAGGCTAGTCCTGATTCTAGTATCAGGTTGTGGTCAAATGCCAATTCTGGCACATCTTCATATCTGACCCACTCGGCCTTTCTGGCAAACGAACTTGCCGAAGGCGCAAAATCTTCTGGTTTTATCAGCGCGTAATAACCGATGGTGACCACCCGCGCATCCGGATCTTTACGAATACTGCGCAACCATTCAAGGTCGTTTTCACGTTTCACGCGAAGCGGATTGCCAAATGCAGCAAACTGTTGTAGAAACAGATTATCAATGTTGGTCAGTTCTTTAAGTACACGGTTCGCAGCTTCGTCCAGATCTTCGTCATTTCGAATCAGGTCTCCAGGTAACTGGTAGTTTTTTCCTTCAGTATTGTCCGGATTGTCGCGCTCAATAAGTAGCACTTTTAAACCTGCTTTATCGAAACCGAAAACCACGCAGTCAACAGATACATTCGGGTTGAGTCCTAAGTTTTGGCTTTCTGACATACCTTGGGGTTAATTTAGATCTGCTTGGAAGAGAAGAAATTACTTAGTGTCAAAATAACACTAACTTGCTTTTCTTTGCAAGTAAATTCAGATTATATCGAGGTTAAATGATATTGATTGCAGACAGCGGTAGCACCAAGTGCGACTGGAAATTGATGGACGGTGAAGCGGAGGTTGGCTCGGTGAGTACCATGGGTTTCAACCCGTATTTCCACAGCGAGGCAATAATCAGTGCAACGCTGAAAGCGCAGCGGCTTTTCACGCAGAATGCGGATTCGATCACGGAAGTGTACATCTACAGCGCAGGATGCTCAAGTCCCGATCTGAACAAGATAGTTGAGAAGGGTCTGAGAGCGGTCTTTACCAAGGCCAAGATCATGGTTGACCATGATGTTCTGGGAGCAGCTTTGGCGGCTTGTCAGGGCGAGCCTGGGATTGCCTGTATTCTCGGAACGGGTTCAAATTCATGCTATTACAATGGAGAAACCACATATGAGGAAATCCCTTCGCTGGCGTACATTCTTGGTGATGAAGGCAGCGGCAGTTGGTACGGAAAGCAACTGCTGAGGGATTATTTGTACAAAGAGCCGATTCCGCTCGAATTGAGACGTGAATTGGAGGAGCAGGGCCACGACAAGAACAGCATTATGGAAAACATTTACATGCAAGAGCACGCCAATGTTTATCTGGCTTCTTTCATGAAAACTATCTCCAAATACAAGGAAACTGAATATATTAAAACCATGATTCATGATGGCATGAGGGCGTTTCTGCTGCGCCACGTTTGCTGCTTCAAAAATCACAAAGAGGTGAAGACGAATTTTGTTGGTTCCATCGCTTATTACTTCCAAGATATTCTGAAAGAAGAAGCCTCAAAACTGGGGATTTCGATAGGCAATGTCATCAAGAAACCAATTGACGGATTGGTGGAATATCACCTCAAACATCAGGTTCAGTAATGGCGCAGCTTTACAGATCGATCGGTGCTGTAGAATCTTGGGAGAAGACAGAACAAGGTCTTTTGTTGAAAACGGCAGAGTCATCAGTTCGAATTACCGTTTATTCTGATTCTGTTATTCGCGTTTTCGCTGAAAAACTGGATGATCCGCAGCACGAACTGCCTTACGCGGTTGTTGCAGAGCCTCAGCAAGTAGATTTCGAGGTCAAGGAAACGGAAGACGTCATTTTTCTGAAGACTTTGAAGATTCGTGCTCTGATTTCCAGAAAACCGCTTCGGATATCGTTTTCAGATTTGGATGGCAATTTCCTGAATGAAGAAGATTGTGCATTAGGTACCGGTTGGATTGGCGATACAGTTGCTACATATCGTGCGCTCAAGGAAAATGAGAAATTCATCGGGCTAGGTGAAAAGACTGGTCCATTGAACCGTGCGGGAAATGCCTATACGCAGTGGAATACAGACCATTTCGGCTATCCGACCAATGCCGATCCAATCTATTTGAGCACGCCTTTTTACATGGGGATTCATGCAGAAGGTCACTACGGTATTTTCTTGAATAACTCGCATCGTTCGGTGGTCAATTTTGGAGCAAGCAACGACCGTTTTTCGTCCATTCAGGTCGAGGGCGGACCGATGGATTATTTCTTCTTTCATAATGATTCGGTGGCCGAAATGGTGTCGGATTATTCGTGGCTTACGGGAAGAATTCCGCTTCCGCCAAAATGGGCGCTTGGTTTTCAGCAATGTCGCTACAGTTATTATCCCGATTCAGAGGTTTTGAACGTAGCAAGAACGTTCAGAGAGAAGAAAATCCCTGCGGATGTCATTTACCTCGATATCCATTACATGCAGGATTACAAGGTTTTTACGTTTGATGAGGAGCGATTCCCGAATCCGAAACAACTGACCGCTGATCTGGAGAAAGACGGTTTCAAAACCGTTGTGATTGTTGATCCCGGAGTGAAGAGAGACAAAGGTTATAAGCCTTGCGAGGACGGAGTCAAGAATGATGTATTCGTAAAGTATCCTGACGGAGAATTGCATGCTGCTCAGGTTTGGCCAGGCTGGAGTTATTTTCCTGATTTCACTAAAGAATCAGCCCGTAATTGGTGGTCGGATAAGATGAAATTCTACACCGATAACGGCATTCGTGGTTTCTGGAATGATATGAACGAACCTGCCAGTTGGGGGCAAATGACACCAGACCTGATTGAGTTCGATTTTGATGGAAGCAAGACATCACATCGCGAAGCAAGGAACGTTTATGGCGGATTGATGTCTCGTGCGACCAAAGAGGGAGCCGATAAGTATTTGGATAACAAGCGTCCGTTGATGCTGACGCGCGCAGGTTTCTCGGGCGTGCAGCGGTATGCCGCGGTTTGGACGGGCGACAACATTGCTTCGGATGAACACATGATGGCTGGTGTTCGACTCATCAACAGCATGGGTTTGACCGGGATTCCATTTGCTGGTTATGACGTTGGCGGTTTTGTAGGCGAAGCATCTTCCGATCTGTTTGCCCGTTGGATTTCAATCGGAGCGTTCAGCCCGTTTTTCCGTGCGCACAGCATGATCGGAACGCGGAATGCAGAGCCTTGGACCTTTGGTGAAACTTCAGAAGCCATCGCTCGGAATTACATCAATCTGCGCTACAAACTGATGCCGACCATTTACACGGCAATGCATCGCGCAACAATTGATGGAATGCCGTTGGTAAGGTCGTTGGCGTTGCTTTATCCAATGGATGAAAAGGTTTACGAGCCAGCGTATCAGAATCAATATATGTTTGGCGAATCACTGCTGGTCTGCCCTGTCGAAAGCACGAAAGATCTGGTGCGTGTTTATTTGCCAGAAGGCACTTGGTATGACCTGTTAACTGACAAATACTACAAAGGAAATCAGGAAGTTGTGGTTGATTGTCCTGTAGAAAAGCTGCCTGTTTTCGTCAAGCGTGGCGCTCCGATCATTACGCAAAGCTTGGTTCAGTCAACTGCCGAGAAACACGATGGTGTTCTGAATCTGCACGTGTGGTTCAAGGCAGAAGGAACTGCGTGCATTTACGAAGATGATGGCGAAAGCTACGACCATCAAAATGGTAAATGGAGCTCGCGAGAGATCAAATACGATTGCCCGAACAATACCATCTTATTTGGCGCTCAGGAAGGAGATTATGCTTCAGATTTTGACAAAGTAAGAGTGATTTGGCACGGATTCCATGATAGAAAGGTGAAAACCGTTGAGGTGCATGGAAAATCGCTGAAAGCTAAATCCGAAGAGCACCGTTGGGTTGATGTGCTCCCAAATTTTGACCCGTTGGGAGCGAGTGTGGTTGATTATAAATGCGATGTATTTACGGTTGAATTCAAGAATACGGATAAGGCGTTTGAATTAACTTGGGAGAGCGAATTATTAGAACGCGGATGAAACGGATTCAACAGATTTTCACGGATTTAATCTTTGCGCGCTTCGCCAAACCTTTGTGTCCTCTGCGGTTCAGCCCTCTTTATCTCTTTATCTCTTTATCTCTTTTTTCCTGTTCCGATGATAAGCGGGCCGAAGTGAAGCATTCTAATCTCATTCTTGGGCTTGCTTCAACCATTAGTTTGCCAGTTGAAAGTCCTGCTGAGATCAACCTGAATGATTTCGTTTTAGAGTTGGAAAGATTGGATAGTATTTCCGTTGATAGCCACTTCTCGGTCCGTTTAGATTCAATTGCGGGAATTGCAACGATTTCTTGGGAGAAAATCCCGAAAGTCATTGGTGCAAATCCGAATTCGACAACAATCGACCCAACTCCTTGGGGAGATGGACCTTTTCCTCCAATCTCAGAACTGAAACTCTGGTCAGATGGAATTCCATCTTCCATCATCCTGCTTCGTTCTAAAAAGGAAGCCGTAGAACTGACATATTCTGGTGAAGCCGAATCAGTTCAAGTTGCTGGAGAATTTACCAGTTGGAGCACAAAAGATCAGGATTTTGAAAAGACGGGAGATGCTTGGACCAGAACGCTTTATCTCGATCCAGGGCTTTATCAATACCAAGTTGTGGTTGACGGCACTTGGATATTGGATCCTGCAAATCCTGATAGTGTAGATAATAATGTAGGTGGATTCAACTCGCTGCTTACCGTTGGTGGATTGGAGCAGGAGGGAAGTCCGCTATTGCTATCACGCAGTTTTGACGATGGAAATATCCGATTTGAGCTAAAAAATGAACCCACTGAAGTTTTTGCTCTTTGGGAAAACCATCGTCTGCCAGCAGATATGGTTGGCGTGCAAGGAAATGAACTGACCGTTGCTTTGCCCATTCTCGCGCAGCAAGCTCCCAATTCCATTATCCGTGTTTGGTCTTACAATGATGCGGGCGTTTCCAACGATGTGTATATCCCGCTTCAAAATGGAAAGCCGATTCAAAAACCCGATGATGTGAAGCGCACCGAGTGGCATTCCGCACAGATGTATTTCATGATGGTGGATCGCTTTGTGAATGGAAACCAGCAAAACGATGCACCTGTTGATGACCCTGAGATTCACTTCAAGGCGAATTACCAAGGAGGTGATCTTGCTGGCATTCAGCAAACGCTTGATAATGGGTATTTCGAGGAGTTGAACATGAATACGGTTTGGGTTTCGCCCATCACACAGAATCCAGAGATCGGTTATGTTGAGTTTCCCGCTCCGCACCGAAAATTTTCCGGGTATCACGGTTATTGGCCAGTGCTGAACACGGTAGTTGATCATCGATTAGGCACTTCGGATGAACTCAGAAGTCTGATTGATGATGTGCACGGAAAGAACATGAATATCATTCTCGATTTCGTTTCGAACCATGTTCATGAAGATCATCCGATTGTGAAGGACCATCCAGAATGGCGTACGCAATTGGATCTGCCAGATGGAACCAAAAACATCCGAATTTGGGAAGACCAGCGACTCACAACTTGGTTCGATACGTTCTTACCGAGTTTGGATCATTCTATTCCAGAAGTCACTGAAATGCTTTCTGATACGGCACTTTTCTGGGTTACAGAATATGGATTTGATGGCTTCCGACATGATGCTGCCAAGCACATTCCGCAGGATTTCTGGAGAACCTTGACGCTAAAAATCAAACAGCAAGTGATTCTCGAACAGGGAAACCCCGTATTTCAATTGGGTGAAACGTTCGGAAGCAGAGAGTTGATCGGTTCGTACATCGGTTCTGGAATGATGGATGGGAAATTCGATTTCAATCTCTATTTCGATGCACGGAATGTGTTTGCCTTGGATGGCGAGGATTTCAATCGGTTGGGAACTTCGCTCCAATCGACTTTGAGCTACTACGGCCATCATCACTTGATGGGAAACATCACGGGAAATCACGATCTGCCACGTTTCATTTGCTACGCAAGCGAAGCTTTGAAATTCGGAGAAGATGAAAAGGAAGCAGGTTGGAACCGCGACATCAAAGTGGAGAATCCCGTTGGCTACAAGAAGTTGGAACAACTCATCGCATTTATGTGGACCATTCCTGGAATTCCAGTGATGTACTATGGTGATGAGTTCGGAATGCCAGGTGCTGGAGACCCTGATAACAGACGTCTGATGCGATTCGATCTATCAGAAAACGAAAAAGAAACTTTAGAAACTACAAAAGCAATTACAGCTTTGCGTAAGAACCATTTGGCGCTTCAATTCGGTGATATTTACGACATCTGTGCAGACGGGAAAATGATGCATTATCGAAGAAAGTATTTCGATGATGAAGTGATCGTCATATTCAATAAAGACAGTGTTCAACACACACTTCCCGTACATGATGATAGTGACGAATGGAAGGCCGAATTCGGAGGTAAATTGAATTATGTAAGCGGAAATCTGGAAGTGCATGTACCGGCTTACGGCTTCGAAATCTTGACCAAACAATAGAACACGGATGACACGGATCTAACAGTTCAACACTGATTTTTCTGTGTAAAAACTCAATCATGAAATACACGTTTTTCCTTTTCGCCCTTTTTCTTTTTTCCTGCTCCAACCCAAAGCCTGCTGTTGAAGAGACACTGCCCGGACCGGAGATTCCTTGGTCTGCAAACAGCACGATCTATGAGGTGAACCTTCGTCAGATGACAGAAGAAGGAACCTTCAAAGCTTTTCAGGAACAGCATTTGGACCGATTGGCAGATTTGGGTGTAGAAATCCTGTGGTTCATGCCGATTTATCCGATTGGGGAAAAGAACCGAAAAGGCACGCTTGGAAGCTACTATGCCGTGAAGGATTATCAAGCGGTGAGTTCGGAGCATGGAACTTTGGAAGATTTCAAGGCTTTGGTGGATGCGGCTCATTCAAAAGGAATGAAAGTCATTTTGGATTGGGTGGCCAATCACACCGCTTGGGACAATGCGTGGGTGACCAATCATCCAGATTGGTACACCACCGATTCAACTGGAAAAATGCTTCCGCCAGTTGCCGATTGGGCCGATGTGGTTGATCTGAATTACGACAATGCGGATATGCGCGAGGCAATGATCCAAAGTCTCGAATTCTGGCTTCGCGAAGCAGATATAGACGGATACCGTTGCGATGTTGCAGAAATGGTTCCGCTTGATTTTTGGATTGATGCACGAGCGAGAATCGATTCTGTAAAACCGAATTTCTTTTTGGCAGAAGGGGAAGCAGCCGAACTACATCAAGCTTTTGATATGACCTACGCTTGGAGTTTCCATCACCTGATGAATGAAGTTTCGCGTGGCGAGAAAGGTGCTTCAGATGTGGCTGCGTATTGGGCAGGTCAGGATTCAATCTACAAGCCCGAAGATTACCGTATGCAATTCATTACAAACCACGATGAAAATTCCTGGAATGGAACAGCCATTGAGAGAATGGGTGATAATCGTAAGGCTTTTGCAGTAATGAGTTTTACCGTGCCTGGAATGCCGCTGATCTACAGCGGTCAGGAAGCGGATATGGACAAGCGCTTGAAGTTTTTTGAGAAGGATGTGATCGATTGGAGTAACGATTCATTGGCTGATTTCTACAAGAATCTTGTTTCGATAAAAACCGATCATGATGTCTTGTACAGCGCTGCGGCTGGAACTCCGATCAAATTTTTTGATGCTGGAAACGAACGCGTTGTTGTTTACTCAAGAGCCAGCTCAGTTTCCGAATTATTGGTCATGCTCAATTTCTCTGACGAAGAAGTTTCTATTGATCTGGAAGGAGATGAATTTGATGGGTTTTACTCGAGTCATATCGATCAAGGTTCGATTGATTCACATGGTAGTCTCCATTGGGATCTGCCTGCTCATGGCTACCAGATCTTTGAACACTCCATTAACGAGAAATATTGACCTTTATCAGTACTTAGTGTCATATTGACACTTTCTCTTATATTCGTGTTGTTCAAAGCTTGACCTGAACTAAATTCAAGCCATGGTAAAACACTTACTTGGGGCGTTTTTTCTCCTCATTTCTGCCAACGTTCTGGCTCAGACCGGAACGATAAAAGGAATTGTGACCGGAGATGACGGCCTTTCGGTCATTGGCGGAACGGTTGTGGTAAAAGGCACAACAATCGGTGCTTCTACTGACTTCGATGGAAACTATGAATTAAAGGGCGTTCCCGTAGGAGAACAGACCATCGTTTACTCGTTCATCGGACTGAAAACCCAAGATAAACAAGTAACCGTCAAGGAAGGTGAGGCAACAACGATGGATGTCAAGCTTTCCGAAGATGTGATGCTACTCGATCAGGTGGTCGTTGTCGGATTCGGAACCACTCAGAAGCGGGATGTGACCGGTTCTATTGCTACCATCAAAGCAGAAGCCATTGAGAGTTCCACGCAGCCAAGTGTCGATCAGGCATTGCAAGGTCAGGCCGCTGGGGTCAGTATCATTTCGCAGAATGGTATTTCAGGTTCTGCGGTGAAAATCAACGTGCGTGGTACAAACTCCATTGCCGCTGGTTCTCAGCCACTTATTGTGGTCGATGGAATCCCAATTACAACAGGAAATTTCGATCCAGGAAACCTTGGTTCAAGTTCCAATGCACTCTCAGATCTGAATCCGAATGACATTGAAAGTATTGAGGTTTTGAAAGATGCTGCGGCAACGGCCATTTATGGTTCGCGTGGTGCCAACGGAGTTGTGATGATCACCACAAAACGCGGTAAAGCAGGTAAATCGAACATCAATATCGGCTATAGCTACGGCATTATGAACGAGACCAATCGTGTTGATTTCTTGAATGCCGAAGAACATTTGGCGCTTCGCGATAGAGCAAGAACCGACCAAGGATTGGCACCCGAAACACCCGGAACGTCTGTCGGTGGTGGCCTGACCAGAGCCGAGGCCGATTCATTGGCCGCGAAAGGCGGAACTGATTGGGTGGATGAAATGCTGCGAACGGGTGGCGTACATCAGTTGGATGTTTCAGCAAGCGGTGGAACGGAAAAGGTTCGATACTATCTCGGTGGAGCATACCGAAGTGAAGACGGATTCCTGAAAGGCAACAATTACGATCGTGTGAATGCACGTTTGAACCTTGATGCAGACGCTTCGAAAATCCTTCGCATCGGTGGCAATTTGGCCATCACTTACACGAGCATAGACCGCGTTCGAACGGGTGATGCAGGTGGATTGGGAACCGCTCAACAGATTCTGCCTTACATCCCGATCTATGATGCAACTGGAGAGTTCAATAACAGTATTTCAAATCCGGTTCGAGATCTTGAATTGCAGTCGTTCAACACGGAAATTATCCGAAGTATCAACTCCATTTATGCGGATATATCCCTGCATAAGAATCTGAAATTCCACACGGATTTCGGTATCGATTTCATGAATCAGCAAGAGGATGAATTCAACTTCCGAAATGTGAATCAGACAGGAAGCACCTCATCGGCTTGGGATAGAACAACGCGCGTCATCAACTGGAACATGAACAACTTCCTGACCTACGAGAAAGATTGGGAGGAGAAACACTATTTCAAGATCATGGTGGGGCAATCTGCGCAACGCGTAAAAGCGGAAGGATTTGGTCTTTTCGGCTTCGGCTTTCCCAACGATTACCTGACAAGTCCTTCTGATGCACCGCAGGAAAATCAGAATGGTTACAGCTACGAGACTGGCAATGGATTACTGTCTTTCTTCTCTCGTATCAACTACAAATTGAAGAACCGTTACCTGCTTGGAATCAGCATGCGAGGCGATGCGAGTTCACGCTTCGGTCCCGACAACAAATGGGGATTTTTCCCTGCGTTCTCAGCAGGTTGGATCATCTCGGATGAGAAATTCATGAAAGGCTCGAAAGCCGTTCCTTACCTGAAGTTGAGTGCCAGTTTCGGTTACACAGGAAATGATGCGATTCCTGATTTCGCTTATTGGTCGTTGTACAATGCAGGCTTCGATTATGCGGATAGTTCAGGCGTTGCCCCGATTCAACTGGATAATCCGAACTTGAAATGGGAGCGTTCGCAGCAATTGGATGTCAATCTTGATTTTGCCTTCCTCGACAGCAAGATTTTCGGAAACATCACCTATTATCGCAAGACAAGTTCAGACCTGTTGCTCTTCATGTCCTTGCCGAGTTCTTCTGGTTACGATGGCGTCTGGCAGAACATTGGTCAGTTGGAGAATTGGGGGATGGAATTCAGTCTTACCAGCCGTAATATCAATCGTAAATTCAAGTGGGAAACCAATCTGAATCTGGCGTTCAATCGCAACAAGGTTTTGGATGCCGCAGGGCTTCCACCAGATGCATTTGAAAGTGGCCAGCCAGGCGAAGGTCGTGTGATTGAAGGCTATCCGGTTGGACAAGCTTTCTTGGTTGAATTTGCTGGTGTTCAGCGAGAAGACGGACAGATCGGTGCGTACAATTTGGATGGTTCTCCCATGCTTGATGGAGGAGGAAACCAAGTTATGTATGATGTGAATGGTGGCACGGAGCTTTTCTACGACCGCAATGGAAACCTCATGACCTATGCCAATCCAACGGGTGGATTGTTCTACGAATACCATCGGAAACCGATGGGAAGTCCGCTTCCGATCTTCTACGGAGGTATCACCAACACGCTTTCGTATGCAGGTGTTGAGTTGGGTTTCATGTTCAGCTTTGCGTATGGAAACACGCTTTATGACGATGCGGCCAAAACGCAGATCGGTAACTGGCAGAGCATCGCGCAGCGAAGAGATATTCTCGATGCTTGGTCGCCAGATAATCCCGATACGGATGTGCCAGGTCTGAACGGATACGTTCCTGTAAACTCGTCTAGATTCCTCTATGATGCGTCTTATCTACGCTTGAGAAGTCTGTCTCTGGGTTACACATTTTCCAAGAAAATGGTGGAGAAGATCAAGCTACAGAAGTTGAGAATCTATGTGAAAGGCGGAAACCTTTGGACGCTCACTGCTTTCCCAGGTTGGGATCCTGAAGTATTGAGAAATGTGGATCCGAATTCTCAGGCTGGAAACGTCTCGTTTGCGGGCCCATACCTCGGAACGCCACAGGCGCGAACCATTTCATTCGGAATTCAAATTGGACTTTAAGATGAACAGGATGAAACGAATATCGATCTTACTTTCAGTTGCGCTTCTTCTTGGTTCATGCGAGAAATTGCTGGTCATAGAACCCGTAACGGACATTCCTGCTGAGCAGGCCATTCAGACCATGCAGGATCTAGAGAATTTGGCCAATTCCATGTACAACGGATTGCAAGGCGGTTCGCTTTACGGAGGTAATTTTCAACTGTATGCCGATCTGTTGGCAGAAGACACCCAAGTCGATGAATCGCGGCTTTCTCCTTTCGGAACTCTGGAGATCTATCAGCGCGCCACCACCATTCAGATCGGGTCGTTGCGCAGCACATGGCGCGAGGCTTACAAGGTTATCAATCGTGCCAATAATATCATTAGAGTGGTGGATGAGAACCTGCTTTCTGGAGATGATTTCGAAAGCAGAAAAGATGTTCTGAAAGCCGAAGCGCTATTCGTAAGAGCTCTCTGCCATTTTGAGCTTTGCCGTTTCTGGGCGCAACCGTATGATGTGGACAATCAGGGAGGAAACAGCCAACCGGGTGTTCCTTACCGATTGGAGCCAACACTTTCGTTTGAACAGGATCTAGCTATTGCCCGTTCAACGGTCGAGCAGGTTTACGCCAACGTTATCAATGACCTCGAAGAGGCTGAAATACTGTTTGCACAGGAAGGTGCGCGCAAGTCCAACCATCGCGCAGCAGGAATGGCAGCCACGGCCTTGAAGGCACGCGTGCTGTTTTCGAAAGGAGATTACATCAACGCATCGGCTGCGGCCTCGGAAGTTATTTCAAGCAATCTCTACAGTCTTGATCCTTCTGACCCGCAATCATCGCTGATGACACCTTTTCAGTCTACTGGTTATGCAGCGTCAGACGAATCGATCTTTCAATTGGCATTCACCACATTCGATAATGGTCTGAATGAGAGTTATTCGCAGTTGAACAACCTTCCTGTTTTCCAGTATTCCTCGGAGGCATTGATAACGAGTTACGCACCTGGAGACCTTCGAAAGACCAAATGGTACCTGCAGAATCCGGTAAACCTGAAAGGAAGAATCATCAAATACGACCGACCAGGAGATGTGTTCTACAACGTTCCAGTTCTGCGTTTGGCTGAAATGCATTTGATACGGGCGGAAGCCAACATGAGTGCTGGGGGAAGCGGAAACACCACCGAGGCGTTAGCCAGTTATAACGCGGTTCGAGAACGTGCTTTTGGAACTAACTTCATTGAGGAAACAGGTACCAACCAGCTACTTGAAAAAATCCGATTGGAAAGACGTTGGGAGCTTTGCTTCGAAAACGACCGTTACCACAATCTCAGAAGATTGAAGCAACCCGTGCGTGACGGAGTTGCCCATAATGATGCATCTTTATTATTCAAAATCCCGCAGGAGGAAATTGCGGGCAATCCTTCAATAGAACAGAATCCATAAATCACTTACCATGAAAAAACTTTACACTTTATGTCTTGGGCTTTTGACCGTTTCGACCATGGCTCAGGTTCCAACCAACTTTGGCACCAATGCCGAGGATGGCATTTCGTACCAAACCTACAACCTCATAGACCACGGTGTAGTCAGTTCGGTACGCTTTCAAGCACAGAATTCCATACCTGAAGGACAAGGCACTTGGGAGTTTTTCACGGGAAGCTATAACCCCGTATGGAGACCATACCTGCCTGATGATACGTTAAGTGGATTCGATGCGATCATCGATCCTTCTGTAGAAACAGCAAGTGCCAGATTCAATACAAATCCTCCTGGAGGAGCAACAGGTTTGCTTCCAGCCATTCAAGCAGGTTATTACTACACGGCTATCATTCAAGATGGAACGGGAGATAATTTCATGTCTATTATTGAGACTGATTTTGCTCCGGTAGCAATCGATACTGTTTACAACACGCCTACCGAAGTTTTTGAAGGTCAGACAGTGGCTTTTACTGTTGAGCTAGACGGAGCTAATGCACTGAGTCCTGGAGAGCATCTTTTCGTTAGATGGTCGACCAATGATTTTGCAACATCTAATTTCACAGAGATAACGAATTTCAATGCAGGTGTGGGTCAATTCTCTTATCCAGCTGGTCTTTTGCCTGTTGGAACAACGTTCAAGTATTATGCATTAGTTACTGAAGAAGCTGACCCAGCTTCATTGGATGATGTTGACTATTACACTCTCTATTTCGGCAATAATGGGGGCAATAACTATGAATTCACCGTTTCTGCCTTAACGCGAATCGAAGACATAAAAACCGAATTCGGTATTTTCCAAGCAAATGGAATAATCACTGTTAAGAATACTGAAGACCTACAGTCTATTGAGCTGATTTCGGTTGATGGTCAGCGCGTTGCGAATGTTGCAGTAGTCGGAGGTTCAACTACCGTTAGCACAGAGGGACTTGCTTCCGGTGTTTACGTGCTTAATCTGATTGGAAATGACTCAGTAGAGAGTGTCAAATTGTTTGTTGATTAAGTGGATTGATTCATATTTCAGGCCGTCCGACCTTGTCGAGACGGCCTTTATTTTATTCGGATGAAACGAATTCTTACACTTCTATTTGTTCTGATTGCCATTGCTGCGCAAGCGCAATATGCTCCTGAATTGAAATTCTACCCACCAAACTGGTGGACAGAAATGCCCGAAGAAGAATTCCAACTCATGGTTTATGGTGTTTCCAAAACCTTAGAAGTGAAGGTGGCTGATGATTCTGAAGTTGAGATTGTCGGAGAGCATTTTGTGGATAACGAACGCTACGTATTTCTCGACATTCGAGTGCCGAAGTCATTCGATGGAGATGGGTTTGGTCTGGAGTTCATTGATGGCGATTTCCGCTTCAAAATGACCTATCCGCTGCTGAAGCGAGATGATTCTCCTAACATTCATTCGGGTATTAACTCATCAGACCTGATTTACCTCATTTTCCCAGACCGCTTTGCCAACGGAAATGAGGAGAATGATGTGAATCTTTCCATGACAGATAAACGTGTGAAGCGGGATTCACTCAAAACCCGTCATGGTGGAGATATTCAAGGAATCCGAGATAAACTTTTTCATTTCAGAGATCTTGGTGCAACAGCCGTTTGGATCAATCCATTATTGACCAATGATCAACCTTGGGAGAGCTACCACGGCTACGCGGCCACCGACCATTACGAAATCGACCCACGGTTTGGAACGTTGGAAGAATACAAAGCATTGGTTAACGAGTGCCATCGTTCAGGGATTAAGGTCATTAAAGACATCGTTTTCAATCACGTAGGCGCCAATCATCATCTGATCGAGAATTTGCCAGCAAAGGATTGGATTCACATTTGGCCCGAGTTCCAAAAGACCAGTTATCGTGCGCCAACGCTCATGGATCCATACGCATCGGAAATGGACAAGAAGATCATGACAGATGGTTGGTTCGATTATCATATGCCCGATCTCAATCAGCAGAATGAATTGCTTGCCAACTTTCTCATTTACAACTCCATTTGGTGGATTGAGATGACAGGAATTGACGCCTATAGAATTGACACCTACGCGTATTCTGATGAAGAATTCATGGCCAATTGGGCCAAAAAGATCAAGAAGTTCTATCCGAAATTCACGCTATTCGGAGAGACTTGGGTTCATGGAACGCCTGTACAAGCACACTTCACCCAGAACAATAATATGAATGGTGATTTCAATACGGAATTGCCAGCAGTGACCGATTTTCAGTTGTACTATGCCATTAATGATGCGTTGAACAAAAAGCAAGAATGGACAGATGGTGTGGCCAAATTGTATTACACCATGGCCAAAGATTTTGTTTATGAAGATCCAAACAGGAATGTGGTTTTCTTGGATAACCACGACCTGAGTCGATTCTATTCTATGGTTGGAGAGGATTTTGAAAAGTGGAAAATGGGAATCGGTTGGTTGATGACTACCCGTGGTATTCCAATGTTGTACTACGGAACCGAAATTCTGATGACCGGCTACACCGACCCTGATGCCAAAGTAAGAGCCGATTTCCCTGGTGGTTGGAAGTCTGACACAACGGATAAATTCACAAAGGAGGGGAGAACCACACAGGAGAATGAAGCCTACGAATACATACAGAAGTTGGCAAAATTCAGGCGGAAATCGAAGGCTATTACCAAGGGTTCTACCATTCAGTTTGTGCCTGAAAATGACGTGTATGTCTATTTCCGTTACACGGATTCAGAAACCATAATGGTTGCTATGAACACTTCAGAAACGGACCAAACTTTGGATACGCAGCGATTTGCGGAGCGGATCGGCAGTTCAGAAAGCGGGGTTAACGTGGTAACTGACGAAACCATTCAGCTTGAAAATTTAAAACTGCCTTCGAAAAGTTTGTTAATTCTTCGATTGAACTGATAAGCAGGTTCTTGAGACTTTGTAACTTTTGTCTACAAAACGAAAAACCATGCGAACATTTACACGATTTGCAGCCATTCTTTCATTTTTAGGTTTGAGCTACAGCGCGGTTATAGCGCAGAATTATTCGGAGAATCAAGCTCAATTGCAGAAGTACGAATCTGATGAGTTGTATGATAACGAAGCCAAGCACGATGTAAGCGGAAAATGGGTCGGAACGGAAATTCAATACGATGAAACGGGAACGTTCATCAAAGTGAAATTCGATATCGTATTTGAGTTTGAGCAGGATGGAAACAAGGTTACCGGAACATCTTACATCAAAGACAAGTTGCATAACGACATCGGTTACATGAACATCCGTGGTTATGTGATCGGAGATAAACTTCACTTCGAGGAGTACGAGCTGACCTCGCAGCAATGGGAAACCCCTAACCGTGTTTGGTGCTTTAGAACAGGAGAGTTGGATCTGACCAAACTTCGCAGACAAATGCAGCTTTCTGGCGATTATGATTCTTATGCAGCGTACGATTATCGTCCGTGCCGAGATTACTGCCACACGGTTGTTTACAAGGATGCTGCGGAGCCCACAGAACCAGCCGATTTCAGCTTCAATTCAGCATATGATGAGGATAATCTGATTCAAGTGGCGCCAAGCCCGTTCAGAGACCAGACCACATTGAGTTACACCATTGCTAAGGACGCCAAAATCCAGTTGGACGTGTTTGATCTGAATGGAAGAAAAGTTGCCGAGTTGGTAAACACCACACAGCAAAAAGGTAAGTACAGCGAAGTTTTTGAAGCTGGAAATAACCCTGCTGGCAGTTATTTGGTTCGGTTATTTGTTGATGGAGAACTATACACCAAGCAAGTGGTGTTGATGAAATAAAAGACTTTCCGAGTATAAACCCAGACCTCGTAGGTTTTCAAAACTTGCGAGGTCTTTTTTATTTGCAGTTATAAACGATAACCCCTTTTGCTTCTTGATGGCCTAATTCGGCTGCTTTTTTCCAGTCAAAGCAGGCCTCTTCTGTTTTGCCCAATCTAGCAGTTGCCTGTCCGCGGAGGTAATGTGCATTGGCCAGGTCCTGTTTCATCTCAATAACGCGCGTGTAATCTTGAATGGCGGCTTCGTAGTTCTTCAGTTTTTCAAAGACTTCGCCACGCACCAAAAGCATTTGTGCCTGAGGTTTGTCTATTCTGTCAATGGCTTTGGAATAGTAGGTGAGGGCGTCTGTATATTCCTCAATCTCGTAAGAAATGCGGCCAATGTCCCAAGTCAATTGAAGGTTGTTCGGATTTAACTCTACCACCCTCTTGTAATCTTCCAGCGCCAGTTTGGTCTCGTTCGTACGCATGTACAATTGGCCTCGGTCAAAATGAGCCTGCTTCAAATTCGCATCCTTCATTTTGATGGCGGTTGCAAAGTCTTCCAACGCCTTTTGGTTCTTACCTAACCGGATATATGTTTGAGCCCGGTTGAGAAGTGTTTGAGAACCATAACCATTGCCAATTTCTATTGCTTTGGTGTTCGCAGCAAGTGCTTCGTTGTAATTGCCTAATTGATAGGCCGTCAAGGCAAGCATGAAATATCCATCACCGTTGGTTGAATCCAAGGTCACCGTTTTGGAAAAGTCATCATATGCACCTTGGACATTTCTACGATTTCTACGAACCTGTCCGCGGTTCATCCAACCCATCGGGTCTGTGCTATCGGCCGTAATGGCCCAATCAAACCAACGCTCTGCTTGTTTCAGATCATTCTGATTGTATGAAGCAATGCCGCGTTCCATAAACGTCTGGGCTTGGCCGTCAATTGTAGACAGACTAAGCAGGAATAAAAACGACACGTATGTCAACTTTTGCATCATCAATTACCAAGTTACAACTGCTGTAAAAACAAAGCAGCGATTTCCTGTGGAAACCGCTGCTTTTAACATTTGTTGATTTATCCTGTTATCTGATCAACGTGATCGTACCTGTTTTCTTGAAGCTTCCCTCACTGTGGTTCGGGTTCAAGACATTGAGAACATAGTAGTATGTTCCAGCTTCACACTCTAAACCAGCAGGCGTTTTACCATCCCAGAAAACTTCGCCAGTGCTATCGTGATGCATTACAATTCCCCATCTGTTGTAAATGGTTATCTCGTAATTCTCAACTCCGAAGTTTCCAATGAACAGTTGATCGTTGTATCCATCGTTGTTCGGGGTGAATACGTTTGGAATGTCAATAACCTGCGTTATCTCCACAATGGCCGTATCTGTTCCAAGACAACCATCTTCATTCTCTGTGGTAACCACTACCGTGAAGAATCCTTCGTCAGAGTAAAAGTTGCTCACAGATTGTCCATCGAGGAACATTCCGTCTCCCATATCCCAAGACCAGTAAACGATGGAACTGTCTCCACTGATTTCCTCAAACAAGTGCTCCACCTCTAGGAATCCTGATGGATTTGTCTGAATCAAAGCATCTGGTGTATCGAACACGTTGATTTCGGTGGAATCTGAACTTGTTTGACTACAAACTGCATTGCTCACAGTAACTGTGTAAACGCCAACAGAATCTGCTAATACCACAATACTGGCGGTTGTTTCTCCTGTACTCCAGAGGTAGTTTTCACCTCCTGAAGCAACAAGCACGATAGTGTCGCCAGGACAAGCAATGTTACCTCCTGTGATCACGGCTACAGGAACCGGACCAACAGAGACAATTGGTGCATCGTCTGTTGCCGTACAACCATTGGTATCAGTAACTACCACAGAGTAGAGCGATTCGTCAATTACAGCTAGGGTAGAGCCGTCTGCTCCTGCGATACTGCTGCCATTTTCGAACCATTCAAATGTTACCACATCATCTGTTGTGGCCGTTAGCAGTGCAGAATCACCTTCGCAGATTTCTGTTGCGCTCGCTGTTACGCTCACTTCAGGAAGTTCAAAGACTTCAACAGAAATCGTATCGCTCATGCTTGAACAGCCGTTCTCGTCTGTGATTTCTACTGAGTATTCTCCAGAAGTGGTAACAATGATGGATTGCGTGTTGGCATTATTCGACCATTCCCAAGATGAACCACCAATTGCAGTCAATTCAACTTCTCCGCCATCGCAGAAAGCAACTGGTCCGCTCGTGCCTATCTCAGCAGGTTCAGGTATGTAAACTACCACATCAATCGTGTCTGAATTTCCAACACAAGTATTGGCATCTGCGATCTGTACGGAGTAGCTGCCGGATTCATAAACCGTGATGGACTGAGTTGTTTCTCCATTTGGCTCCCATAGGTACGCTTCTGCAGTAGTAACTGTCAACGTAACAGAATCTCCTTCGCAGAAAGATGCTGGTCCAGACAACGTGATCTGCGGCTCTGGAAGCTCAAATACCTCAACAGAAATGGTATCTGAATCGGTTGTACAACCGTTTGCATCTTCCACCGTTACACTGTATTCGCCAGATTCATGAGCATAAATGCTTTGAGTGGTTTCTCCGTTAGGAGACCAAACGAATGTTGCTCCTGAACTTGCTGAAAGCAATACTGAATCACCATCGCAGAACGCTGTCTGACCATTTACAGAAACGGTGACTGGTTCTATTTCGAACACTTCAACAACAACTGCTTCAGATTCTCCTTCACAACCGTTCTGGTCAACCACCGTTACCGTGTAGGTTCCAGCCGTGTTCACGGTAATGGATTGTGTTGTTTCTCCGTTTGGAGACCAAGTGTAGCTTGATGCAGCAGATGAGGTCAATGTCACAGAATCTTCAGGGCAAATGGTCAGTGGACCGCTGGCAGTGATCTCTGGTTCTGGAAGATCGAACACGGTGATAACCACAGGGTCTGAAGTTCCTTGACAACCGTTCTCATCTGTAACAGTAACTCGGTAGATACCCGGATCAGTAACAGTTATTGACTGAGTTGTTTCACCATTCGATGCCCAGAAGTAGCTTTCTGCGGCAGATGATGTAAGTACTACAGAACCTTCTTGACAGAATTCTGTTGGGCCATCTGCTGTGATGGTTGGCTGCGGCAGCGGGTTCACCGTTACCTCAACCGAATCAGAAGATGCATAATTACATCCGTTCGCATCGGTGATGCTCACCGTGTAAATTCCGGATGCTGAAACAGTAATTGACTGTGTGGTTTCTCCATTAGGAGACCATGTCCAAGCCGTTCCGGTTGAAGCGGTAAGTACCACTTGACCACCATCACAGAATTCGGTTGCACCATCTGCCGTTATCTCAACTTCTTCCTCTTCGAATACGGTAATAGTAACCGGGTCTGAAACTGCTATACATTCGTTCTCATTAGTAACAGCAACGGTGTAAGTTCCTGAAACGTAAATGGTGATGGACTGAGTTGTTTCCCCATTCGGAGACCACTGATAAACGTATCCGGCAGGAGCGGTCAGAGTAACTGAATCACCCTCGCAGAATTCTGTTGGTCCGCTCAAGGTTACCGTTGCATCTGGTAGCGGATTAACAATTACCTCAACAGGATCTGAAGTAGAAACACAGCCGTTCTCGTCAGTTACAGTTACCGTGTAAATGCCAGATTCACTAACGTTGATGGTTTGAGCCGTTTCTCCGTTTGGAGACCACTCGTAAGATGCTCCAGGAGAGGAAACAAGAATTACCTCACCACCTTCACAGAATTCAGTATCACCTTGTGCCGTTACGGTAGCAGGGTCAACATCAAATTCAGTAACTGTAATGATGTTGGATTCTCCAGAACATCCTTCTTCGTCCGTTACTGTCAATTGGTAATCTCCAGATGCAGTAACAGTAATCGATTGGCTGGTCTCGCCATTGGGCAACCAACTGTAAATGTATCCAGCAGGACCTGTCAGCATCACAGAACCACCTTCACAGAATTCGGCTGGCCCAGCTGCAGTAATAACTGGTTCTGGATTGTCATTTACGATAACTTGAATTGGGTCTGAAGTTGATTGGCAGCCATCTTCATTGGTGATGGTTACGCGGTAGATTCCAGATTCAGTTACAACAATTGATTGTGTTGTTTGACCGAATGGTGCCCAAGCATAAGACGCAGATTCAGATGACGTCAATGTTACTGAACCACCATCACAGAAAGTCAATGGTCCATCGGCTGTAACAATCGGTTCTGGCAGGTCAAATACTGTGATTTCGATATCATCAGAACTTGATTCGCAACCGTTGGCATCTGTTACTGTAACTGAATAGTTTCCAGCTTCGGTAACCGTAATAGATTGTGTTGTTTCTCCATTCGGCATCCATGAGTATGAAGAACCTTGTGAAGCAGTCAGAACTACGGAACTTCCATCACAGAATTCAGTCGGGCCATCAGCGGTAATTGTCGCTGGATCAACTTGGAAAATCGATACGGTTGTAGATGCAGAAGTTCCTTCGCAACCATCTTCAGTCACCACATTTACCGTGTAATCTCCTGCATCGTAAACGGTGATTGATTGTGTTGTTTCTCCGTTTGGACTCCACAAGTAGCTAGCTGCTTCACTTGAAGTAAGTGTTACGGAATCTCCTTCGCAGAAGATGGTAGGTCCGTCTGCGGTGATTGTTGGAACAACCAATGGCGGATCCGTCAATGTGGTAGAGTAGGTGTAGATACAACCGTTCTGATCTACAATTGTAGCGGTGTATGTTCCAGCAGAAAGTCCTGAAATATCAGCAGTGTTCTGACCGCTGTTCCAAGCTACGAGGTATGGCCCAAGACCACCAGAAACGGTGAGGTCAATAGAACCATCATTTCCTTCAAAACAAGTTGGGTCAACATCAACACTTGAAACTTGAAGTGTGTCTGGTTCGGTTACAACTGCTGATGCTGTAACTGTACATCCATTCTCATCAGTTACAAGAACATTGTAAGAGCCTGGTCCAACATTATTAAGGTCCTCAGTAGTGGCACCATTATCCCAAGCAAACGTGTAATCTGGAGTTCCACCTGTTACGGTCAGCTCAACTACCGCATTTCCTAGTCCATGACATGAAACATTGTCAACGGCTGTTGCTGCTTCGAGCAATGCTGGTTGAGAAACGTTACCGCTTACGGTCTGAGAACAGTTTACTGCATCTGTAACTGTAACGGTGTAAGAACCAGCTGCAAGTCCTGAAATGGTAGGAGTTGTTGCACCATTGCTCCAAGAGTAAGTGAATGGAGCTGTTCCACCAGTTACAACCGCAGTTGCAGAGCCATCACCTGCTTCAAAGCAGCTGAGACTTTCAGTGTTTATGGCAACACTGAATCCAGTACAAAGAAGAGGATTTACAGTAATGGTTACTGTCTCTTCACATCCGTTCGCATCCGTAACAGTTACGGTGTAAGTTCCTGGGCAAAGGTCAGATGCAGTTGCAGTTGTCTGTCCGTCACTCCATTCATACGAATAAGGAGGCGTGCCACCAGAAGCCGTTGCAGTGGCAGAACCATCGCAACCTTCGAAAGTTTGCTCATCAGTAACTGAAGTTGAAACGCTCAGTGAAGAAGGTTCTGAAATAACCACAGAACCAGAAGACTCACAGCCAATAGAGTCGGTTACAACCACAGAGTATGGTCCTGCAGATACTCCTGAAAGTGTTTGAGTGGTCGATCCGTTGTTCCATAAGTACGTGAATGGTGTATTGTTCTGAACCGTAACCGGGGTTGCCGTTGCGGTTCCAGTTTCGCTACCGTTACAGTCAACATCTGTGCTTGACATATTCACATCAAGATCACACGAAGGTGGGTTAACGATGTTGCTCGTGGTGTATTCACACTCGTTGGCATCGTACACCGTTACAGTGTAAGTTCCAGCGCACAGATCGGTAATGGTTTGGGTTGTTCCTCCGTTGCTCCATTCGTACGTGTATGGAGGTGTACCGCCTGTTGGGTTAACTGTAGCTGAACCATTGCAGCCATTCACCAAAGTTTCGTCCTGAACAATAACAACTGCCGTAAGGATATTCGGTTGTCCTACCGTTGCATTGCAAGTGGCTATACAGCCATTGGCATCGGTAACGGTAACTACATATGTTCCCGCTGTAAGCCCAGACTGAGAAGCGTCTGTGCTTCCATTGCTCCAAGAGTAGGAGTAAGGCTCCGTTCCGCCAGTAACTGAAACGGAAACACTTCCGTTGGCATCGCCATTACAAAGAGCGTCTTCCGAGGAGCATGTTGCAACCAGAAGGTTTGGCTCTGTAATGGTTGTCTCATATGTGAACAGACAACCGTTCTGATCGGCAAATGTCACTGTGTAAGTTCCCGCAGACAGACCACTTATGTCTTGAGTGGTAGCACCATTACTCCAAGAGTACAAGTACGGAGGAAGTCCTCCTGTAGGTGTGAGATCGATTGAACCGTTGTCTCCCTCGTTACAAGAAACCTGAACATCGATACTTGAAGCACCCAATGTATCCAACTCAGTAACCACGGCAGAAGCCGTTGTGGTACATCCGTTCTCATCTGTAACAAGAACGTTGTAAGAACCTGGTCCAACGCCATTAAGATCTTCAGTAGTTGCTCCGTTGTCCCAAGCGAAAGAGTAATCTGGAGTTCCACCGGTAACGGTCAATTCAACCACTCCGTTTCCTATTCCGTGGCAAGAAACATTGTCAACCGCAGTTGCTGCTTCTAGAAGCGCAGGCTGAGTAACATTACCGCTTACGGTCTGTGAACAGTTTACCGCATCGGTAACTGTTACGGTGTAAGAACCAGCAGCCAGATCTGTGATTGTTGGGGTTGTTCCGCCATTGCTCCAAGAGTAAGTGAATGGAGCTGTTCCACCAGTTACAACCGCAGTTGCAGAACCATCGCCCGCTTCAAAACAGCTGAGGCTTTGCCTGTTTACCGCAACGCTGAAACCAGTGCAAAGGAGAGGATTAACGGTAATCGTTACCGTCTCTTCACATCCATTGGCATCAGATACTGTAACGGTGTATGTGCCAGGACAAAGGTCAGAAGCAGTGGCAGTTGTCTGACCATCACTCCAATCATACGAATATGGTGGCGTTCCGCCCGATGGAGATGCAGTTGCATAACCATCGCAACCTTCAAAGGTCTGCTCATCAACTACCGATGTACTGACAGAAAGTGCTGAAGGTTCAGATACCACAACCGAACCAGAGGCTTCGCAGCCAATGGAATCTGTGACCACAACGGAGTACGGTCCAGCGGTTACACCAGAAAGAGTCTGAGTTGTTGCTCCGTTATTCCATAAATATGTGAACGGAGTATTGTTCTGATTTGTGATCGGAGTTGCCGTTGCAGTACCGTCAGAACCTCCGTTACAACTGACATCTGTTCCTGTAACGTCAACTTCAAGGTCGCAAGTTGGAGGGTTGATGACCACGCTCGTTGTGAATTCACAACCATTGGCATCAGTAACAGTCACAGTGTATGTTCCAGCGCAAAGGTCAGATGCGGTGGCTGTGGTCTGACCATCGCTCCAAGAGTATGAATAAGGTGCGGTACCTCCTGTTGGATTGGCCACGGCCGATCCGTTACATCCGTTTACCAAAGTTTCATCATACGCAGTAACTACCGCTGTAAGCGTATTAGGCTCTTCAATAACTGAGTTGCAAGAAACGGTACAACCGTTGGCATCCGTAATCGTAACGCTGTAAGTTCCAGCGGTCAAGCCCGTTTGAGATGCATCTGTACTTCCGTTACTCCAAGAATAAGTATAAGGTGTTGTGCCGCCAGAAACTGAAACTTGAACGGAACCGTTGTCATCACCATTACATAGCGCATCTTCAGATGAACAAACTGGAGAAAGCGCATCAGGTTCTGAAATGGTGTACGTAGCTGTAGTTGTACAGCCGTTCAGGTCTTCAATAGTAACAGTGTAAGTTCCGGCCTCTAACCCGCTGACGTCTTCTGTGTTCGCTGTGAATCCGTTAGGTCCGGTCCAAGAGATATCATATGGCTCGCAAGTTGAACCTCCAACAATACTAATGTCGATATCGCCATCTGATGCGCCATTGCATGATACACCTGCGCCACCAACGTATTCAGAAAGTTCGTAACCATCTATTTCCAATGCATCTGGTTCCGTGAGCGTAATTGAGGTGGTTTCTGTAGAACCATTGGCATCTGTTACAATAACAGAGTAAGTACCTGCGGCCAATCCGGTTGCAGTCTGAGTTGATTGACCGTTAGACCAATAGTATGTATAAGGAAGACAGCCACCTGTTACGTTAGCAGTTGCTGTACCATCCGAAGCTCCGTTGCAGCTAATGTTCGCACCGCAGAAGACTGTAGATGGGTCAATTGTAACCACAAGGTCAGAAGGAGTGATGGTTACATCAAACGAACAGCTGAAAGTGTTTCCAGATGCATCTGTTGCGGTGTAGGTAACAGTTGTCGTTCCAACTGGGAAAGAGTCTCCCGAGTTATAATTGCTAGATAGCGATGCTGAACAGTTATCATCTGCCTGAGGAATGTTCCAAACTACCTCTGGCGAGCAGTTTGAGCTTGCTGGAGTAACGTCAATGTCACTTGGGCAACCAAGAATTGTTGGGTTCTCATCATCGGTCACCACCACATCCTGCGTACAGGTTGCCGAGTTGCCGTTCACATCGGTAACGGTCCAAGTAACAGTTGTCGTTCCAACAGAATAAGGACCAGCGTTGTCCACAACTGTGGTTGCAACTCCACAGTTATCAGAAGTCGAAGGCGTTCCGATAGAAGCAGAAGACGTGCAAAGACCAGCGTCTGTGCTGATGTTGGCCGTTGCAGGGCAAGTAACAGATGGGTTCTCATCATCGGTCACCACCACATCCTGCGTGCAGGTAGCTGAGTTGCCGTTGACGTCAGTTACGGTCCAAGTAACAGTTGTCGTTCCAACAGAGTAAGGACCAGCGTTGTCCACAACTGTGGTTGCAACACCACAGTTATCAGAAGTCGAAGGCGTTCCGATGGAAGCAGAAGACGTACAAAGACCGGCATCTGTGCTGATGTTGGCCGTTGGAGGACAAGTGATTGTTGGAGGAGTGGGGTCGTTCTGCACCACTGTGCCTGAAGCATTATCAGTACATCCATTTGCGTCCGTAACCGTTACGGTGTAAGTTCCAACACCAACTCCAGAAATTGAAGGAGAATTTTGACCTCCTGGCGACCAAGAATAACCATATCCGGCTGTACCTCCTGAAACAGAAGCTGAAAGAGCACCATCAGTACCGCCTGGACAAATAACATCAGCATCAACGTTGACAGTAACTGTAGGCTCAGGGAAAACCGTCATCTGAGCATTAGCGCTGGCAGTACAATTGGTTGCAGTGAAGATCACATAGTGAGTTACCGTGTAGTCACCATCGGCCAAATAGGTGTGCGTTGGATTTTCATTGGTTGAGGAGTTGCCATCTCCAAACGTCCAATAATGCGTAACGGAACCACCTGTGGCACCTGTGTTGCTAAAGCTGAACGAGTTTCCATCCAAGCACTGACTTTGGTCGTTGGCACTGAAATCTGGACGGATAACAGTAACCGTTTCTGTCGATGTCTGTGTTTGAGAATTACAGGCATCTGTAACCGTGTATGTATATGTAGTTGTATTGGTTGGAGAAACACTGACGTTGGCCCCTGCCGGAGCACCATTGTTCCAAGAACCCGTGTACGGTGGTAAACTTCCGCTTACAGAAGCTGTAAGGTTGGTGGATTGTCCCAGACAGATGGTCGTCTCTCCCGTTGTTGTCAGCGCCAATGGTACATCATTGTCAATAATGTTGATGGTGGCTGAGCCAGGAGCCAAGCAATCACATGGAGGTTGATCCATATAAACGATGATGCTTTCTGTGCCTTCTATGGTAAAATCCAATGGGACATTAATCGGAATGAGAACCGAATCCTGTCCTGCAGGAATCGAGACTGACAATGGGAATGCATCGTAGTCTACTCCCATGGTGGCCGTACCACCGATACTGAATGTTGCCCCAATGGCAAACGAGTTATCCGATAGGTTTACTCTTCTGAAAACCAAGTATTCATCAGAACAACCTTCTTCAATTTCTACATTGGTAAAGTCTACTGTTATTCCACCTCCAGAAGAGAAGCTTCCTGCTTCTAGGAATACGCCAGAATCATAGATGTGGTCGCCAGCATCAGCAATTGCCAATCTGATGTGGTAGGTCTGACAAGGGGTTACTACTGCTTGTGCTGTGAGCACTGTAGTGTAACCATCGTACTGAAGGTCAGGTCCAGAACCGTTTTCAACGTAGTAGGCACAATTGTCGCATGGACCATTGGCAGGTTCATTCGCACTGTAGCCATTGTTAACGTTATTAATGGCAACTGGGGTAGTGGTTCCTGGTATCAGAGCAATATTGGTAGAACCATTAGGAAATCCAGCAGGCGAGGAGTACGGACCTGAAATGCCAGGACCAGAAATAAAGAATCCGAATACGTCATTGTACTCGGAGTTAACCCACTCTGGGTATTCTTCAGAAGCGAATACATAATTGAACCTCAGCGTATCGTCCTGAGGGACGAAATCGAATTCCAGAATAACAGCATCATAAGTCGTTTCGGTTGCAAGAACAGTTAGATCCGCATCGCCAACCCTTCCTTGATCGACTCCAGCGTTATTATCATCATCCGGCCCTATGGCAACATCAGCTCTACCTGTTGTCAGAATGATACCATTCTGCATGGTGAAAGTTGTGCCGCTGGCATCAAACGTTCCCGAAGCATTTGCTGGTCCTATGTAGTTGACGTTAGATACGGTAACGCACGAACCAAGAAGTACATCTTCAACCAACGCTTCAACTTCGCTAACGCTGCTTGCCTGATCAACACTTATCTGAGCAATTGAAGAATTAGTTGAGATTGCGATGATGGAAAGAGCTATCCACCAAGCTTTGCATAAAAGTTTCATTCCGTTGGTTGCTTTGCAAGATTGAGTGAGTTCCATGTTACTGGTCGAATTTTGTTCCTGTTCTCCTGCAAATTTATGTCTTCGCTTGTACATTCGCGGCACAAATCGATAAATAACACGAATTCATCGAAGATTAACACGTACTCATCTAATCGGAATGAAAGTATCAGGAATTATAAGGAAGGTATGTTTGATTGTTGGCTTCTTTGCACTAAATCCAAACGGTGTTTCCGCACAAGAGCAGGAAAGCTCAGCGGTTGATTCTATCAAACATAAACCCTACGTGGTATTTAGTCTTGGAGGAGGGGTTACCCGATTCATGGGAGACGTTCAGGATCTTTCAGAAAAGGTCAATGTTCATCAGATCGGAAACAGAGCAGCTTACGACTTGAACATAGGTCTGGCTCTATCAAAATCATTCATACTGAACCTGAATGCCATTTATGGCAAACTCAGTGGTAATGAAAACACCTTCGGTCAGCATCGGAATTTTGAGACACAAATGATTCTGGCAGGATTCAACACAGAATACAATTTTGCCGGCCTTTGGAAAAAGCGTCTTCCAGTTCTGAACCCATTTATTACTGTGGGTGGTTACTACGGCAACTATTTCAATATCTCAACAGACCTCATGACTGAGGATGGAACGCAGTATCACTACTGGAACAACGGTAGAATTCTTGATCAGGCTGAAACTGGGTTGGAATTGATCGACCGGGAAGCGGAAAATATGGTTCGAGATTATAAGTATGAAACTTCCCTTATAGATGGTTCTGTACACACATTTACCGCAGCAGTAGGTTTTGGGCTTGATCTGCACATCAGCAAGGCACTTTCAGTGCGCTTAATGAGCAGATATTTCCATGCCATCAATGACAAAGTGGATGGACATTATTCATCAGGTGTCTCCAGCATGCGAGATGGATATTTCTTCAATCAACTATCGTTGGTGGTCAATACCATCGCTTTTGGCAAAAGCAGAAGATCGGCCGAGCCAATTTACAAGTACCTGTTCGATGTTTCGCAGCTTGAAACATTGGAACAAGAAGATAGGGATGGAGATGGAGTTTTAGACCTCCAAGACTTCTGCGCCAACACCCCAGCCGGAATTGAAGTGGATAAAAATGGATGTCCGTTAGATAAGGATGAAGATGGAATTGCAGATTACAAGGACGTTGATCCGAATACGCCTAAAGGTGAAATAGTCAATTCTAAAGGAGATTATGTTGATTACGAATTGATTGAGAGCAGATGGATAGACTATCAGGGAGCTAGAATCATTTCTTGGGATAAAAACTACAGCAATCCAAGATTTACAAACGAAGACAGCTACTCGGTAACGTTTGCGGTTAAGAAAGGCGAACAGATTGACGAAGCATCCCTTCTGAAGAAATACCCGAAACTGGTGAAGAAGGAGTTGTCTGATTCGCTTATCGTATTCAATATGGGAACCTACGATAAGTTTGAAACTGCTCAAGAGGCCACTCTACGAACACATCAGGCATTCACACACGATGCTGTTGTGGTCAATTCAGAATACATCAATAAGGTGGCTTCAGACCTGTCTGGAGTTGAAATTCCAGACTCTGTTGCCAATAGAGATTCTTACGGCATTGCCGAATCTATAGCAAAGATCAAACAGACTGATAGTTACACTTTCCCGCAATTGGAGTACACTATCTCCAGATTTGAAGGTCATTTGAAAGATGGAGTTCCAGAATCTGTGCTGGTAGAGCCATATCTGAGAGGTATTGCCCCTTTCACTTGGAATGAAGTGGTGAAGGAAACCTACATTGAAGTTAATGAGGAACTGAAACAGAATCCGGTTGCCAAGTTGCCTGCTACCATTGCTGTAGAATCCGACATCAATACTGAAGAGAATTCAACTACAAATGTGAGTCAGACTTCTGGTGAAGAGACCGGTTCAGCAACTTCTAATGCTGGTAACGCATCTGAAGAACCATTAATGGCTGAGTTCAAATTGAGCCCAAGCGCCAAATTGGAGTTCATGCCTACTACCGAGAAATTCAAAGTGGCCGACCTGAACGAAGATGGATTGATCAGTCACAAGGAAATTGAGCAAGTATTGGCAAGTATCGTTTCTGGAAATTCGGTCATGCTTGTGGAGGAATTCAACGAAATGACCGCCCTCTTCACAGATTTTACTGAGAATGTGGATCCCATTGATTTTGGTGGTACGAAAGCGGCTTATGTGGATGGTAAACTCACCATTTTCAAACCTCAGAATACGGAGCTGAAAATGGACGCTAGAAGATTGCTTGCTAAGAAGTACGCAGATGGCGATTTCAACAAGGATGGCGAACTGACGCCAGATGAAGTTCAGAAGCTCATTGCACTTTTCATGGAAGGTAAATCAACGTACAGGTCTGAGCAGATCTATGAGTTGATTGACCTTTACTTCGAATAGACGAGGTATTTTATTGGTTGAATTATACCTTTAGTCTGACCAACTAAAGGTCAGATACCACATTTTCGACCAAAACCTATGATATTCAGAAAGTCTTTTTCAAGCCTTTCGGCTCTTGTTTTCGCTTTATCCCTATTCCATTTTCAAGGTGTAACAGCACAAACAGATTCTGATGTTGCACAAAAGGATACGGCAGAAAAGAAGATAGATTTCATTTTCAGCCTTGGAGGCGGAGTGGCCCGTTTTATGGGCGATGTACAGGATGCATCTAAGAAAGCAAACGTGCATTTGCTGGGAAACAGAGCCGTTTTCGGATTTCATTTTGGAGCTGCTGTTTCAAAGTCGTTTACCGTTAGTACAAACATGTTCTACGGAAAACTGAGCGGCAATGAGAACACCTTCCGTCAGAACAGGAATTTTGAATCGAATATGGTGTTGGCGGGTGTTGTGGCCGAATACAATTTTGCTGGCCTTTACAAAGACCGATTACCCATTCTGAACCCATTCATAAATGCTGGGGCCTACTACGGTAGTTATTGGAATGTAAACACCGATCTGGTCAATGGAAACGGAGACACATACTATTACTGGACCGATGGAACCATTCGGAATCAAGCCCAAACCGGCTTGGAGATCATAGACCGAGATGCTCAGAACATTTCAAGAGATTATGAATACGAGACACAGTTGGTCAATGGAACTCTGCACACTTTTAACGTAAGCGCAGGTTTTGGACTCGATTTTCACATCAGCAGAGCTGTAACGTTCAGGTTAATGAGTAGATATTTCTTTGCGCTGAATGATAAGGTTGATGGAAATTATACTGGAGACGCCAAAGGATTGAACGATGGATTCTTCTACAATTCCTTGTCTTTGGTTTTCAATGCAATGGCGTTCAGCAAGAACAGAAAGGACGAAAAGCCGAATTACAAGTATCTGTTTGACGTTTCTAACCTGAACGAAGTTGAAACCGAGGATAGGGACGGAGACGGAGTTGTGGACCTGAAAGACAGGTGTGCCGCCACGCCTAAAGGAATTGAGGTTGATAAAGAAGGATGTCCGCTGGATAAGGACGTGGATGGCATTCCAGATTATCGCGACAAAAATCCATCAAGCCTTAAAGACGAAATTGTTGATCAGAACGGGGCTTCGGTGAATTACGAACTGGTAGCACAGAAATGGACGGATTCTCCAAATGTTTATGGCATCTCTTGGGATAAACGATACGACAATCCTCGTTTTAAAGAAGACCTTGGTTACACGGTCAATGTTGATGTGACAGATAAGGACAATCGTTCTCCTAAAATTCAGAAAGTACTTCGCATTCCCGAACTCAGAAAGGAGTATTTGAACGATTCTCTGGTGGTTTACAGATTGGGTGTTTATGAGAAGTACGAGGAGGTAGAGGAGAAGCGACAACAACTGGTAGATGATGGCATATACACCGCGTATTCTGTGCCGGAAAACTCATCCATGGAGTCGGTTCAGAAGTTTACAGAATTGCCCTTGGTTGAAGACGAAAAGTTGGTCAATTCTTACGGAATCAAAGAGTCCATAGACCTGATAAAGACCAGCACGGCTTACACCTATCCGCAGTTGGATTACACGCTTTCTAGATTTGAGCGCTACCTATATGAGCAGGTGCAAGAAGCTGCCTTGGTTGAGGATTATCTACAGGCCATTTCAGCTTTTACTTGGGATAAGGTGGTGAAGCGCTCAAGCGATACGGTCTATGCCCGATTGGAGCAATATCCTGTTGGTGATTGGGTGAAAAGGGTAAATACCGGTTTGGCAGAGCAGAATGAAACCATTGAAGCACCTGATGAATTGACTGTTGGGGAAACGCAAGCACCTGAAGTTCATGCAGCGTCTGTAGAAACCCGACCTGAGAAAAAGGCGGTTGAGGAGGTAGTTGAAAGACCTGTTGAAGAAGTGGTGGTAGAACCAATTCCGGAACCAATGGTAGAGGAGGAAGTTGTTGAGAAGACCGAGCCGATTGTTGAGAATGTTAAGACAGAAACAGCAGTGGTTGAATCAAAAACTCAAACCGTTACGGAACCTGCTGCTCCTGTAGCGCAGAAGACAGAAAAGAAAGCTGACCAACCGAAAGAGGAGATAGTGCCCGAAGCTATAACAGGCGAAAAATTAGAGAAAGCCATTGAGCAGATCCGATCCACATCTAACCTGAACAAGCAGCCACGGATCAATTACGCACCTGTTAAGCCTCAGTTCAAAGAAGCTGATGTGAATAACGACCAGCTCATTTCAGCATTGGAAATTCAGATGGTTTTGGAAGATATCCTGAAAGGGCAGTCTACTTTCAGTTCGGAGCGTTTCAATGAAATGAACGAGTATTTCACCGACTTCACTCAGAATGTTGAACCGATTGACTTCGGTGGAACCAAGGTGGCTTTCGTGAATGGTGTGCTTACCATTTTGAAGACGGAGGGTGGGCAATATGAGGAGTCTTCTCGAAGACTGCTTGCTAGAAAGTACAAGGAGGCAGACTTTGACAAGGATGGTGAATTAATGCCAGAGGAAGTTCAGAAAATGATCGACCTTTTCATGAAAGGTGGGTCTCCTTACTCTCAGGAGAAGGTTCATGAGTTGATCGATCTGTATTTCGATTAGTGTTTACCTGAAACACGTTTGATGACCTGTTTCAATCGAACTCTTCTAGACACCGACTGAACATCCTTGGTCAGTTTTTCAGCCTGTTTCCAGTCCATTTGCATGATCGGTAGCGCGTAAACTTCTGGAAGGTTGTTCGGATACATCTCATTCAGCAATTTGTCGATGGTGTCAAATAAAACGGCCCTTGTTTTGGCCGTAAGTAGATAGATGGGAGATGTTACTAACCGATCATTGATCAACTCAGCGCGTTCCAGGTCTCGTTTGATGTTCACATCAATGGCCAATTTCTCTTTAAGAAGAGTAGTGGCTATCTGCTCAATTTTCTCTTCACTTTTGCTTGCAACTCGAATGAATATCATGGGTCGGCTGTTTAGAATTTGAATCTCAAACCTGTTCTTTCCAAATACTGTATGGAAGTTTTGTCCATCGGATTCCCTTCCATATTCAAGTAGTTCAGGTTTCGTAGGTCGTTCAGGTCCAGTTTTAGTTGAACTATGTTGTTCCTGGACAGATACAGCTTTTGCAGTTGCTTGAGTTGTTTGATGTTATCAGGAATGGAGCTCAAGCGGTTGTCTTCCAGGTGTAATGTATTCAGAAGAGGAACCTGACCTAGAACTGTAAATGCCTGTCTTAGGTTGAGGCTTCTATCTCCATCCAGAAACAATTCCTGAAGCTGTTTCAATTGGGCAAAGGATTCTGGTAACTCTTTTATGGGATTGCCTCCCAGATTCAGAATTTCTAGTCGTTTGAGTTCTCCAATGGATGTTGGTAGTATGACAATTGAATCGGATCTCATGGATAGGATTCGAAGCTTTGGTAAAGAACCTAAGAGTAGTATCGTTTGGTCTGTATTCATTCTCAGTTCTCTGTCCAATCGCAGTTCTTCTAAGCTTTGCAGATCGGAAAATGAACTAGGTAATTGAACAAAATCGTTTCCGCTCAGATCTAGGAACTTCAATTTCTTGAGTTGAGAAATTGAGGTTGGTATGGTTTCCAAATGCTGGTCGCTAAGGTTCAGATATTCTAGATTCACAAATTTTGGTAGTGCTTTTTCAAGTTCGTCCAATGATGAATGAGAAAGGTCTAAGGCCAATACGGTTTCTGGCGTTTTGAGCGCAGAACCCAGGTCGGTAAAGAACTTGGTGTTCAAATTCTGACCAACGGTTGTAACTGAAAGTCCAAGAACTAATGTTATGATACTGATGAGCTTTTTCATCTACAAAATGCGTTTAGTTTGATATCTGCTTTTTCGAAATCGAGGCTCAATGCCTGCTCTAGATCCTGACAACCATCGGTAAATTGGTTGTTCATGAGTTTTGCCAAACCGCGGTTATAGTAGGCCGTTCCGAAATCTTGGTTCAGTGAAATTGCCTGATTGTAATCTGAAATCGCTTCAAAATATTGGGCATAGAGAACTTTGATGTTTCCCTTCATATTCCAAGCTTCAGCGCTTTCCGGATTTGAAAACAACAGTTCTTCCAGTTCGGACATGGCACCCGCATAATTGCCCATTAGTTTCAGTGTGTATGCCCGATTGTAGAGTGCATCATCAAACTCAGAGTTTATTTTAATTGCACGGTCATAATCATTCAGAGCCGCATCAACGTTTCCCATTTCCTTCTTAACAATGGCTCGGGAGTAGTAAATGCGTTCTAGGTCCTGCCGGATATCCAGTGCTCTGTTCAGGTCTTCCATCGCACTTTCCTTATCATTCAATAATCTATGGGCCAGTGCCCGATTGTGATAGGCTACCACCATCATAGAATCGATGGATAATGCCTTGTTGAATTCCGTCAATGCTTCGCTAGGTTGATTTTTTGTCAGATAAACCACCCCCAATAGATCATGGGCAAAGGCAGATCGTCCATCAATGGACAGCAACTCCAAGAGTATTTCTTCGCACAGATCGATCTCTTTGGTAAGTAATAGAACCAGTGCCTTCTTTTCCAATTCTCTGACTATCTGATATCCGTTTGCAAGCAGCGAATCAATTTCCTGCAATGCCTCTTCATAGAACTCCAGTGCTATCAGATCGTCTATGAGATGGTCCCGTATCAGTACGTTATTCGGAGCGATATCCACCGCTCGGTTAAGGTCTTCTAATGCTCCTTTATAATCTTTGGCCAGCATCCGCAGCTTGGCTCTTTCATCGTATATGTAAACAGAGTAGGGGTTTATTTTGAGAGCGGTAGCGTATATGTTTTCGGCTTCTGTCCGTCTGCCCAATTGTGCCAGTAGCTTAGCTTTTTTCATGTAAGCGTTGGCAAAAGATGGGTCCAATGCAATGGCATTATCGTATGCGAACAAGGCATCTTGCCATATTAGCAAGGCCATGAGATTGTCTCCCCTCTGTATTTCATGTAGTGAGGCGATTCTTTCTGGAGACTGCGCAGCTGAATTTTTGGCTGCCAGGCCAACTAGCAAGGCAAGAATTAGCCAGAAAAAGCTCGGAAGTCCGAGGTTTCCCAACGAAACTTCCGAGCAGCCATGCGAGCGGCTATATATTGAATATTCTGATGTGGTTTTCATTTGTTGGATTCTTTGGTTTGAAGCCCAGTTTTGCCCAGCGTAATACCGATTTTCTGATTGTGAGAAATAGAAGTTGACGATATCACAGTATGGTATGTTATAGATTAACAAACAAATATGATAGTAATACTATCTAATCAATAAACAAGTCATTTGTCAAATAGTTCTGAAGAGTCATAAAAAAATGGATGGCGAATAACTTTTAGGGCAAAAGCTATTCTGACCATTAAGCAATGGGTGTAAAGTGGTGCGAGAAAGTCAAAGCCGCTGAGGCTTTAGATATTCCCACAGGAGAGCGTTCCAAAGGGAATATGGCAACCAGTGTTGGTTATTCGTTGTACAGAATACCTAGTTCGAATTCTGTTCCTAGAGCCGCTTTTCTATTCTTGGTAAGCAGTTCGAGAAACTTTATCTGAGCATTGATGTATCCCAATTCTCTGGAGTTGACCATGAAAAGTGAGCTTTCGCCAGCATCGAATTTGTTGCGTTCTCCCTCAAGTAAACCCAGATAATCCCGTACGGTGCGTTGATACAGCGCGGTCTGTTCCCGTGTTGTATTCCATTCATTGAGAGCGGCAGTTATCTTATACCCGATCTGAGCTTTTGTATCTACAACATCCAACTCCGCATTCTGAATTTTCAGTTTGGCAAGTTTCAGAGCACCGCGTTCTTTTCTCAGCGGAATTGGCATGCTGAAATTCAAACCCCAATCGAAATTATTGATTGACATATCGGCAAATGGGTTGTTGCCCACGACTTGATTCAAGGCATTGTATTTCAGGTCGAGCTGAGGTTTGAGATTTTCCAGTTTCATTCTTCTATCGATCTTCAACTGATCTATCTTGAAACGATACTGTTGTAAATAAGGATGATATGCCACCAGGCTGTCAATTCTGTCCAACATGATTCCATCGGTTGTTCGGAGTTGAACAACTTCTTTGTTTACTGGAACGGTAGATTCTTCCAATTCCATTGGAATTTGACCGTTCTGCCACAGAAAAATGCTCAGCATAGCTGTTGCATTTTTGAATTCGAGCTGCGCTTCCTGCAGTGCCAATTGCCGATTCTGCAATTGAATCCCAGCCTCAAGCGTGTCTATGGATGGTTTGTCTCCAAGATCGGCCTGTTGTTTTACTGCGTTGAATCTGAATTCGGCCAAACCTAAAGCTTCTCGATACACCTGTAGCACCTGATATTTCTCAAACCATTTCCAGTATGCTTTTCCAGCTTCGTAAAGCAATTCGTTCATCATCAGACGTTGCTCAACCTGCGTGCTTTTCTGGTAGATCTGTGCCCTTCGTAATTCGGCCCGTCTCTCATCAATAAAAAGACCGCGACCAACAGGCAACGAGATGCCGGCATACGCCAATCCTCCACCGCTGGTGCTGTTCTCCGGATTCAGAAAAGTGCCACCGTTCTGTTCGTATCCAGCATAGGCTTCAATACCAAACCATGTAGGCACCTTCAAACCCGCATCAATAAGGCTATAATATTGGTCTCCCTTAAAGTATTTCTGCGCAATGTCGGTTCCGATCTTCGGGTCAAAACCACCACGGGCCATTTGCACGGTTGCATCTCCCTTCTGTTTTATAAGTTTGGATTGAATGGCCATGGGGTGGTGCTGCCGAACAATGGCCATGTAATCCTCATAATTGAGAATTTGAGAATCGGTTGGTTGAGCAACAGAGAGTGCGGATGACCAAGCCAAGATGAGACATGTGAAAATCAGTCGTTTCATTTCTCAGCGTCTGCAGTTTTCTGTTCTGAAATAGGCTTGTAATAATCTGGCGGGAAGCCGTTTATCTGTCGCCATAGTTCGTACCAGATCGGAACATCTTTCAGCAGCAACATATTATTTGCTCCCGCACCAACACGCAACGCTTCTGGCCATTGGTGGTCTTCCTCATCTGGCGCCACAAGCACGCGGTATTTGCCATTGTCGCTTATAAAGTTGTCTATCGCGAACACACGACCGCCATAAGTTCCATAGCTCGTATTAGGCCAACCTGAAAAGACGATTGCTGGCCAGCCATCGAACTGAATTCTAACCGGTGAGCCTTTCTCTAACAGAGGCAGGTCTATTGGTCGGATGTACATGGCTACGGCCAGATCGTAGTCGGAAGGCATAATGCTGATGATAGGTGTGCCTTCTTTGATGGTCTCACCAATACCCGACTGAATAGCTTTAGTGATGTAGCCATCTTGAGGCGCGGTGATGTAGTACATGCCTGTTCGCACAGAATAGTTCATGTACTGATTCTGAAGCTTGGTGACCACGGCTTCTGCATCATACATGCTGCTCATTGCCGTGTATTTATCAGATTCCGCCTTGGCGATCTCATCACGGTATTTAGCTTGGATGGCAACCAACTCAACCTCAGCATTGATAAGTTCGTTTCTGCTGGTTAAAAGTTTGTTCTCGCCAGCTATCATCTCAGCTTGCGCCTTTTGCATGGTATTGCGCTTGTTCTCAAGGTCTGTTAACGACTTCAAGCCTTTATCGTACAGTCCCTGAAATCGCTCCATCTGCGTTCTGGCAATGTCAAAATTGACCTTATATGCCTGATAATCCATGCTATCTGCAACGACCTTCAGTTCAGCCTGACGATACTTGTTTTTGGTCTGTTGCAGTTTGAGCTCAGCGGTTTGTACCAGTGCATCAATCTGTTTATCCAGCGCTCGTACTTTTTCCATGTACGATCCGACCGACATCTCTTTAGCTTTGAGCTGTTCCTGAGTTCTACCTAGAAGGTTCGGGTCAAAATAATCATCCTTAACCTCGGAAATAAAAAGAATGGTGTCTCCTTTTTCCACGAAATCACCTTCTTGAACAAACCATTTCTCGATTCTACCACCGATTACTGAATGAATGGTCTGTGGCCGCTGATCCGGTTTCAGGGTTGTTACGTTTCCTCTGGCGCGAATATTCTGGGTCCACGGAATGAACATGAAGATGAGTGCCAACCCGAAGAACACTCCAAGGGCCTTTCTGAGCACTTTACTTGATGTCCGTTGCTCTGCCTTCCAAAGCGATTTGTACCTACTTCTATCTATGTATCGATTGATCGATATGTTCGAAATATTCAACATGCTTAGGGATTATGCTGGTTGATCATTGGTTTGAAAACATCCATTTTCCATGTAGATGACCTTATCGGCCTTCGATTGGAAATAAGGATCTGCCGAAACGGCTACTATCGTCCAGTCGTTCTCCTTGTTCAGAAGGAAATCCACTATGGAATTCCTCTCAATGGTATCTAAATGCTCCAACGCATCCTCTAGAAGAAGTAGCTTGGGCTTATCTGCTATGCTTCTGGCAAGAAGAAGTTTTCGCACAGTGCTTTTTGGAAGTTTTTTTCCTTGGGGATCGATGATGGTATCGAACCCGTTGGGAAGCGAGTTGATGGCGTCTTCCAATTGAAGATTCTTAATGGCCCACTTGACGTTATCGAAGGTTGCCCCAGCACGCCCCATGGTTATATTGTCCAGCAAGGTACCGTCAAAAAGTTGTTCTTGAGATAAGCAGTCTCCAATAACAGAACGCAGAGACTGAAGGTCAAGATTTCCCTTTGGCAATCCGTTGTAAATGATCTGGCCTTTGGTTACGTCATAAAGCCCGGCAATAATCTGAAGCAGAGTGCTTTTCCCAGAACCGTTCTGGCCCATTATGATGACGCTTTCTCCTTGCTTGATGTTCTCGGTAATGCCACACAGAATTTCCTTGTCTCCATCCGGGTAGGTGAAATGAACATCTTTGAGAGTAATGTTCATGCCGCAATCTTCTGACCGGCAAATGGTCTCTACGCCTTGAGTTTCTTCAATTTCCAGATCTGTTACCTGACCTATCTTTTCCAATGCTGTTATTACATCATATATGGTCTCCATACTCATCACCAGTTTCTCTACGGAACTCATAATGAGCAGAATGATGATCTCTGCGGCTACGAACTGTCCGATATTCATCAACTGTTGCATTACCAGAATTCCTCCCATGGCCAACAGTCCGGCAGCAACAAGCGCTTTGAAAACCACCATTAGAGAATACTGCTGCACAAGAATTTTGAAATGGCTTTCGCGAGCATTCAGGTAATCCTCAACCTCATCGTCCATTCTTGTAAGTGGCAGTTCCGTTTTTCCGGCAAGTTTGAAGGTGGTACCCGTTCTGGCCAACTCTTCAAGCCAATGCGCCACTTTGTATTTGAATTTCGATTCTTTCAAGCTGGTTTGAAGCCCGGGTTTTGCCGTGAATCTGAATATGGCGTAAACCAAGATAATCAGGATAAGACTGAAGAGTATGAAAAATGGATGATAGAAGGATAGAAGTATCAATCCGAATAGCACCTGAAGTACAGCCGAAGAGAAATCAATCAGAATCTTGCTAAGACCTTTCTGCACCGTCAGTGTGTCGAAAAAGCGATTCATCAACTCAGGAGCATAGTGCTTATAGATTGCTTCCATTTTGACCCGCGGAATTCTAAACGCAAATTCGAATGCGGATCTAGCAAAGATCTTCTGCTGTAGGTTTTCTGTTATTCTAAGCTGCGCAATTTGCAATACACCAGTTGCAGCAACACCAGCTACAACAACAGAGGTCAAGACAATCCATGCTGTGCTTACTTCACCACCCTGAATCAGATTGATAATGGCCTGAATACCAAGCGGCAGAGATAGGTTGATCAATCCGTTGAAAACGGCATACACATACACGTTTCTGATCTCCTTTCTATCAGGATGCAGCAATCGCCAAAAACGCTGTACTGGAGTTAAGTTTAATGTTGTTTCCATAAGCTACTTGATGGCTTTGAGTATGGTTTGTAGACAAAATTCTGTAACAGAATCTTCTCCCTTAATGTCGTTAGTCAGTCTGGGTAAGTGGTCTGCAAAAAACCGTTGTAGATGGGCTCCTTCTATAAGAGTAGAGACCATCATGTGAGGGTATGGATAATTCGGATTTATCTCTAGAATGATACTGCTGACGCGCTCAACCAATTCCTTGTAGTCAAGGAAGAATCCTTCCTTGTTCTCTTCATCAACATGCTTGTTCAGATAGGCTTTTGATGATTCTGAAATGATGATGCGGTTGAGTTTCACTTCGTTGATATGTGAGAAATCACTGTCTACCTCCACTTGCTTTACCAAAACACCCATAGCTCTTTTCAGGCGCTCTTCCGCATCGGTAATATTGGTTGTGGCCAGCATGAGTTTGTAGTCTATCCATCGCCAATACCAACAGGTCAGGTATAACAACAAGCGGTGCTTGCTCTCAAAGTAGCGATAAACAGATGCCTCTGTAGACCCGATTTCCAAAGCCAGTTTGCGGAAGGTGAATGATTCGAATCCAACCTCATCGATCATGTCTATTCCAGTTTCCAGTATTTTTTTTCCTAGCTCACTGCTTTCCGGGTCTTTCAAATAGACCTTTTCATTCACGTATATGCCTATTGCTGTAGCCATCTTAATTATATTTGCTCACAAAAATAATAGTAATACTATATTTTCAGTGAACATTACAATTGATTGATTGTTCAATAGGGAAAAGAAAAACGATGAACAAGTTCAAATTCCTACTTCTTGGCTTGCTGTTGGTCTTCGGTAATTCTTACGCTGGAGATAGGTTAGAAAAGATTAATGAACCGTACGATGCCATTATTGTTCCGGGTTATCCGTTCAGGCCCAATGGCAAGATGAATCCTATTTATAAGGTCAGGTTGTACTGGGCTTATCATCTGTACAAGGAGGGTAAGACCAAAAAGATCATTGTTTCTGGTAGTGCTGTACATACACCTTATGTGGAATCAAAAGTTTATGCTCTCTACCTTATTGAATTGGGGATTGATCCAGATGACATCATTATAGAAGACCGCGCTGAACATAGTTTGGAGAATGTTTTTTACTCCATGGAAATTGCCAAGCAGCACGGATTTGAGAAAGTAGCCGTAGTTTCAGACAAGGCCCACAGTTTTATGATAAAATATCTGGCCAAGAAGTTTGACCATGAAATAGCTGCAGATTTTATCCCGGCCCGATGGCGATTTGTGATCTTGAACTATTGGAACAAGTTTGATCTGGATATTGATACTGACAAAGCGTATCAGCCTGGATTTGTACATATTTCCATGAAGAAAACAGAAACGCAGCGCGGACTGGGTACCAGTGGACATCTTTGGAGTCCATCGAAAGAGGTTTGCTGGAGTTACGGCTCGGACCTTTTAAACTGAGGTCAGAACGAACAAAAAAGGCTTCCAAAATGGAAGCCTTTTCTTTTGTAGCCCGTAGGGGATTCGAACCCCTGCTACCAGGATGAAAACCTGGCGTCCTAACCCCTAGACGAACGGGCCGTTTTGTTTAACGGAGTGCAAATGTAAAATTTTCTCTTTTTCGAAAAACCCGCTCAGGAAAAATTATTCTGGCGAATCAGAATCCCAACTGAACTTAAACCCCAGACGCTTTCCTGTTTTCATGTTCATTTTGCTCGAAATGTCGATCATTCGGCCAACCTGCAATTCACTCATTGCACTGAAAGGTGGGGTTAGCAGGTCAAATTCTTGGCAGTATTGCATGGCACTCATAATAATTGAGCGAATAGCTTCTGGCTTTATCACCTCTTTCCCAAAATCGTTGTAAAGGAATCCGAGTTGTTTTTTGCCTTCAACGAAATAACTGGCTTCGCGATTGATGAAAATTCGTCCAATGAGGTAGCCCACATCTTCATTCCTGTCCATATCAAATGAAGTTTTCAGGAAATTGAAAACGCTTATCATACCACAATAGGCGCGCATGCGGTCATCTGTTACATAGGAGCGTTTCCAGATGGAGTGACTTTTTTCGAAATCGAAGGCATCATTATGAAGAAGAAAAACCAGTACATCGTCTCCAAACGTCAATTCAAACTGAAACTGTCCTTGCGATTTGTACGTCACATCCACGCCTTCCACGCAATCCGTCTCGCTGCATAGATCCGTTCTCAGTTTCTGAGCCACTTCCTTGAATACATCGAACTGTTTCCGTGCCTCTTCCAGAACGGCCAATTTGTATGTGCTTTTCTCCTTCAGCGAAGAGACTATCCTGCTGTATTGCTCTTTTGAATCCATTAATACGATTTTGCGAAAACAACGATCTGATTGGAATCCTTGCCGCTGTAGACACATTTTCCAGCCGTTTTGTAGTCGTCTTCCAATGGAATTAGACGGATAGTCGCTTTTGTTTCCTCTTTGATCTTGTCTTCGGTTTCAGGCGTTCCGTCCCAATGGGCCAGAATGAAACCGCCTTTATTCTCAAGCACATCTTTGAATTCATCCCAAGAGCTCACTTTGGTGGTTTTCTCCTCGCGATGCTTTAATGCTTTCTGGAAAAGATTAGCCTGAATGTCCTTCAGCAAACCTTCAACGTGCTCAACAACACTTTCCTGAGAGATCGACTCCTTACTCAACGTATCGCGTCTGGCAACTTCCAAAGTGCCATTATCAAGGTCTCTCGGTCCAAGACCAATTCTTACCGGAACTCCTTTGAATTCATATTCCGCAAATTTCCAACCCGGTTTGTGTGTATCACGATCATCCAGTTTCACAGAAATACCTTTCGCTTCCAGTTGTTCTTTTATCTCACGGGCTTTGGCGCATACGCGTTCGCATTCTTCCTCCTTACGGTAGATAGGGACAATCACAACTTTGAAAGGCGCAAGGTTAGGAGGGAGGACAAGTCCGTTGTCGTCAGAATGTGTCATGATCAAAGCACCCATCAAACGGGTGGAAACTCCCCAAGAAGTTGCCCAAACGTAATCTTGTTTTCCGTCCTGCCCTGTGAACTTTACATCAAATGCCTTGGCGAAATTCTGACCGAGGAAGTGGGAAGTTCCAGCCTGCAATGCCTTACCGTCTTGCATTAGTGCTTCAATGCAATACGTTTCAATCGCGCCAGCAAAACGCTCATTGGCAGATTTTGTGCCTTTCCAAACCGGAATGGCCAGAAAATTCTCAGCAAAATCAGCATACACGTTCATCATTTGCTCTGCCTCTACAATAGCCTCTTCTTTTGTAGCATGAGCCGTGTGGCCTTCTTGCCAAAGGAACTCGGCAGTTCGCAAGAACAATCGCGTACGCATTTCCCAACGCACCACATTTGCCCATTGGTTGACAAGAATAGGTAGGTCGCGATAGCTCTGTATCCAGTTCCTGTAGGTGTTCCAAATAATGGTTTCGGAGGTTGGACGAACAATCAGTTCCTCCTCCAAACGAGCATCTTCATCAACTTCAATTCCTCCGTCTTCACCATTCTTCAAACGGTAATGTGTAACAACTGCACATTCTTTGGCAAACCCTTCAACGTGGTTGGCCTCCTTAGCGAAAAAGCTCTTCGGAATGAACAATGGGAAATAGGCATTGGTATGTCCGGTTGCCTTGAACTTTCGGTCCAGTTCTTGCTGCATGCTTTCCCAAATAGAAAAGCCATAAGGTTTGATGACCATGCAGCCTCGGACGGCTGAGTTTTCAGCAAGATCGGCCTTCATGACCAATTCATTGTACCACTTTGAATAATCCTCCTCACGTGAAGTGAAATCCTTCGCCATTTTGGTATGATGTTTGTTTATTGTTTAACCGTTGGTAGATGGCCAAAATTAAACATTAAGCCCTGCTGACTGTCTTAATAAATGAATGATTGTAAAAGCCATAACGCCATGAAAACTTCAGGATTCAAATTGCTCTTAACCGCTGTAGCCATTGGATTGAGTTCAATCTCGCTCCAGGCACAGGATGATGATGGTATCTACGGTGATATCTACACGCTTCCGGAAGTTGAAGAGGAGATGCTTGATACATCTTCTTCTCCATTGGATGGCTACTCAACGGTGGATGATTACTATCCTGAAGGTGGATATGATCAGAATAACAATTCAAATCAATCAAACTCAGAACAGTATGTTGATGAGGAAGGGAACACCATTATCAACAACAATTATTACGGAGATTACTACGAGGATGACAACGACTTTGCCTATGCTTCCCGAATTAGAAGATTTCACAGAAACAACTGGGACTGGGGTTATTACGATCCTTGGTACACCAATATGTATTACTACACCTACGACCCCTACTATTGGGGCACCAGTATTTATGTAGGTTACTGGTCAAACTACAATTGGTATTGGAACAATAATTTGACCTGGGCTTGGGGCTGGGGTTATCAGTTTGGTTGGGGTTCTCCTTATTACAGCCCAGCTTGCTATGCTGGAGGTGGCTGGAATTATTGGGGCTGGAACAACTGGGGATGGAATAATTGGGGTTGGGGTAACTCCTATTGGAATGGTTACAACAATGGTTATTGGAACGGCTTTAACGATGGTTTGGCATACGGTGGCTATTACAATACTTACGACCCGTATAGTGGCATTTATTATGGACCAAGAGGAGGTTCGGCTCAGGGCGGTCGGTCTACCATTTCTACTGGCTACCGCAAAACCTCTCTGGCAGAAGCTTACAACAACGCTGCGCTAGAAGGTAAAGTGAGCCATGCTAACAGAAGCAATGTATTGCAAACAGCAGATGGCAAACCGGTAAAAGGTAATCTTGATAGTTATTCCGTTAGGGATAACTCCAGAACTGCAACCGCTGCAGGGAATGGGTCGGATTCACGTCCGTCTACCGTTAATGTAGATAGGTCAAGAAGCTCAGAACCTTCAAGAACCGGGTTGGTGAAACCAGAGACCAACACGTCTAGGAACGGTGCGGCTGATAGAACAAGTTCAACTTCTTCTACTGGTAAAAATCCTTATCAGAGAACTGAAGCGAGTAGAACATACAACAGTTCGAATCAACGTGATTCCAGATCTTCTGTAGACAGAAGCCGTAGTCGGTCTGTTCCGCCATCGCGTCAATCATATAATACACCAAGTAGAACGTATGATCGGAACGATCAATCTAGCAGGTATAACAATACCAGGCCTTCTGCAACGCAGCCGAATACCAATTATAACCGAGGTAATAAGTATCAGGATATTCAGCGTACAAGGCCAAGTACAGATTACCAGAGAGGTAACAGCAACTCGAATTCTAACCGCTATTCAACACCTTCTAGAAGCGGTGGCAATAGAAATAATCAGTACTCACAACCGCAAAGACAACAAGTGCCGCCACGAAACTATCAGGCACCGCAGAGAAGCACAACACCTGAAAGAACGGCACCATCGCGCAGCACTCAACCTTCGCGAAGTGTAACACCGAATAGAAATTCGCAGCCTTCTAGAAGTGTTACACCGAACAAGGGTGGTTCATCAGGAAACTACAGTTCTCCGAGCCGAGGATCTTCTGGTAGCTACAGCGCTCCAAGCAGATCATCTGGGGGTTACTCTGGCGGAAAGAGCAGTTCTCCGAGTAGAGGTTCAAGTTCAGGATCGAGAAGCGGTAGACCATAAACAGGATGCTCATGAAAAGGATAGTAGCTTTTTTCTTGACCTTGCTGTTGCTGCAACCGGTAATGGCGCAGAATGAGTTGGATGCCCTCCGATACTCTCAATTGAATGTTGTTGGAACAGCCCGCTATTCTGCAATGGGCGGGGCCTTTGGCGCTCTTGGAGGTGATATGACCACCCTAAGTGTGAACCCGGCTGGAATTGGAGTATTCAATCTTTCTACTGGTTCCATCACTTTGGGAATTCTTTCAGCCAGCACAGATGCAACCTATTTGGGTTCAACCTCTGCGGATAATAAGTTGAATTTGAATGTTTCGAATGCAGGTTTCGTTGCCCGTTTCAAACGGAAAAAAGCTGCCGACAAACAGTGGGCTTGGAAGTCGTTTCATCTTGGCGTTTCGTACAACAGAACTGCCAATTTTCAGAGAAGAACGTCTGTAATAGGTGTAAATACCCAGAGTTCTATTCTTGATGGTTGGGTAAATCAACTCAATAGCGAAGGAATCAATTACAATGATATTCCGTTTGACATTGTTCCGGGTGGCGTTTCTGCTCCAGGATACATGGGTTGGCAGACCTTTTTGATAGATACTGCGCCTGGTTCTGTTGATCAATATTTGAGGAACGTACTTCCTTATTATGGACAGACGCAGCAAGTGACGGAAGTGACCAAAGGATCGATGGGCGAAGTGGCAGTTTCTTTCGGGGGGAATTTTGGCAACGCCTTTTATATCGGTGGTACGATAGGAATTCCAAGATTGAACTATGAGTTGGAAAGACGCTACACCGAAAGCGATACACAGGATACCATTGCTAATTTCAGTTCGTTTTCCAGAACCGATTATCTGCAAGCGTCTGGTACTGGTTTCAATATCAAGTTCGGGATGATATACCGACCTGCAAAATGGATCAGATTGGGTGCTGCCATTCATTCGCCATCGTTCTTTGAAGTGGACGAGGCTTATTCTAGCCTTATCATCAGCAATCTGGATGGGGCTCAATATTCTCAATCCACGTTGGATGGTGCTTTTGACTACAGCCTGCAAACGCCATTCAGGGCCATTGGAAGTTTGGCTTTCGTTATCGGAAAAGTAGGAGTTGTGTCTGCCGATTATGAGTACGTCAATTATTCGTTAGCTCGTTTCAGGTCTCGTAATTACAGTTTCGATGCTGAGAACACGAGTGTCAGCAATAGACTGAATTGGGCAGGAAATATTCGAATTGGAACAGAATGGCGTATCAAGTCATTCAGTATCAGAGGTGGTTTTGCTATGAATGCCGACCCATATACCAGTCAACTGAATTTTGATGATACCCGGTACTCCTTAGGTGTTGGAATCAGATTGAAGCGCTTCTTTGTTGATCTTACTTATGCGTTGCACCGAACAGTTGGAGATTATGCTGTTTACGATTTAGGTGCACCTAATTTGGCAAGCACGGTAACCTTGGATCATAACGTATTGACAACAGTCGGGTTCAGATTCTAAGAACCAAGTCTTAGAATTCCAGCCTTTGCCTTTTGGTTGATGCTGTTGCGATATTCAGAATTATTGAATTCAGAACAAGCCTTGAAGCAATTCAGGGCTTTTTCTTTTTCGTTCGTTCGCTCGTAGAGCAAGCCGAGCATCAAAGATGAGTTGGCAGCAAAATATCGCTTGCTGTCAGCACCTTGGTCTATGGTAAGATCGTAGTAAGCTATTGCGTCAGGCGTATTGCCCAATGCATCATGTATGCGGGCCAACCTGTAAGTGAATTCCAGTTTTTCTTCTGCCGTTGTCATCTCCGCAGTGGTGGAATTTACTAGGGTTTTAAGAGCTGGTTTGAAGTAACCTGCATCGAATTGCAGTCTTGCTTTCAGGAGTATCTTATTAGGGATTTGACCTGATTCCAGTTCCCTTTCCGCGGCCTTGTCTTCATCCAGAATAGAAGTTGGCTGCGACCCGATTCTCGCCAATTGTTTACGATAGTTGTCAGTGTTCTCCTTGATCAATAACTCGTACCAAGCAAGTTTCTGAATTGCGGATCTTTTATAACTGCTGCCGCCAAAGGATTTTAAGAATGATTCAAAATGTAGGTTGGCAGTTTTATCCATCCGCGCCAATTTCAACTCTCCTATAAGGAAGTTCAAATATGGGAACTCTGCCAAAGAACTAGGATGCGATTCAAGAACAGATATTGCTTCATCAGACTTTCCTCGTTCCTTCAATAAACTCGCTTTTGCAAAATCCATTAATGGCCCCGTTTCTTGGTCAACCAAAGTCTCGAATTTGGAAAGCGACTCGCTGTCATTCAAAAGATTCATGTGCAAGAACGCGAGTAGAAACAGCGTTTCCTTTCTTAAGCTTTGGTATTCTGGTCTGCCTGCGGATTTCTGCAAAACCGTTTCCATCTCAGTCACACCTTGTTCAATGGTGCCCTCAACTCCCATCAGTTTTGTGGCCCATTTGTAATTGTCTGGAACTGTGCCAATAAGCGTATGCAGCAGCCCCATACTCTTATATGTAGGGAGAAAATCGGGGTGCTTAGTGATGTTCTTTTCCAGTGAATGGAAAGCCTTGTTAATTCCACTTGCCGCACTGAAATACTCACCGAAACGCATACTGGAGAATGCCCAGTGCAGGTGAATTTCTCCTTCAGCCAGAAGCCGATTCGGAGAATTGTTAGGTAGTTGTTCAATTAGAGTTAACCGTGATGACTTCAGCTCTTTTCGTTGATTGAACTGTTCTTGATTTTCAGTGACCACGATGTAGAGAAAGTCTGAAAGATCTTCCAGGTAAACGGTTGCCAAGTTCTGTTCATCTTCCAAACGCATGGCTTGGATCTTTTCAGCAGCTTTCTCGAATTTCAGGTCGAGTAGGAGGGAGTAGGCTTCATGATAATTCTCATCGGTAGTAAAATGCTGTGAGGATACCGTACCAAGTATCCCGAATACAAAACCGATTGTGAGTAGAAACCGCATATCCGTGTACAAAAAAGGGGATTCAAATCGAATCCCCTTCAATTTTCAAGCCTATTTGTTCTTAAGCTTCAGCTTCTCCGTCAATTGCTGCATCAACCAGAACTCGTCCGCAATGCTCGCAAACAATGATTTTCTTTCTTAAGCTGATATCCAACTGACGCTGTGCAGGAATGGCGTTGAAACAACCACCGCAAGCGCTACGCTCAATCTTCACAACAGCCAAACCGTTCAGAGAATTCTCGCGGATTCTTTTGTAAGCTGTAAGCAATCTGTCTTCGATAACTTCTTCAGCTGCTTTTGATTGCTTCAATAGTTTCTTCTCGTCTTTCTCAGTTTCAGCAACGATAGAATCCAACTCGGCTTTCTTGGCTTCAAGGTCTTTCTGACGCTCTTCCAATGCTGTTTTAGCACCTTCGATCATCTCGTTCTTAGCTTCGATATTCGCTTTGAACTCGTTCATTTTCTTTTCGCAAAGCTGAATTTCCAGATTCTGGAATTCGATCTCTTTGTTCAATGAATCAAACTCACGATTGTTACGCACTTTATTCTGCTGCTCTTCGTATTTCTTGATGGCAGCTAGCGCATCCGTGATCATGTTCTTACGCTCCACAATTGCATCCTCAAATGCATTTACCTCATCTGTAAGGTTTTGAAGTCTTGTTTCAAGACCAGCAATGTCATCCTCAAGGTCCTGAACTTCCAAAGGAAGCTCGCCACGGATGGTTCTGATTCTGTCAATTTCAGAATCGATTGTCTGAAGGTTGTAAAGCGCCTTCAGTTTGTCTTCTACAGTAAAGCTGGTGTCTTTTTTAGTCGCCATGTGTTATAGATAATTGATCGGGTTTGTTTTTACCCTCGTCAAACGGGGTGCAAAGGTAGGAAATTTCTGTACCAGTTTGTCAGCTAAAAGTTGAATGGTGAACTGTTCGCTCTCATAGTGCCCGATATCAGCAATGATGATGCGGTTTTCCGCATCGAAAAACTGATGGTATTTGAAGTCGCCAGTTATGAAAACATCAGCATCAGAAGCAATAGCATTGCCGAGAAGAAAGCTTCCAGAACCGCCACAGATTGCAACGCGTTTAACTTTTTCCCTGTGAGGAAGTGTATAGCGTACACAATCGGTTTTCATGCTGGTTTTCAGCGATTTGAGAAATTCCAATGCGTCCATTTCTTCGGGTAGGTCTCCGACCATTCCAGAACCGACTTCGTTCCAAATGTTTTCCATTGGATAGACATCAAATGCCACTTCCTCGTAAGGGTGTGCTAATTGCATGGCTTTCAGAACGGATTTTACAGCAAAATCAGGAACAACCGTTTCAATTCTTACTTCCGCTTCGCAATGGATTTCTCCTTTGTTGCCCACAAACGGATTCGTGTTCTCGTTTCCACGAAAAGTCCCCGTTCCATCGGTATTGAATGAGCATTGATCGTAGTTGCCAATTTTTCCAGCACCTGCATCGCAAATGGCGGTTCTGACTCTATCAGCATGGTCGGTTGGGCAATAGGTGACCACCTTTTTCAATCGTTCTTTTTTCGGAGCTAGAATTTTGGTGTTCTGTAATCCTAGTCGCTCAGCGAATTTCTGATTCACACCATCAAGCACATTGTCCAAATTGGTGTGTATGGCGTAGAGGAGTACATCATTTTTAATGGCCTTCATTACAGTGCGCTCGATGTAATTCTTGCCGTTCAGTCGTTTCAACCCGCTAAATACAATTGGGTGGTGAGAAACGATCAGGTTGCAACCTTGCGAAATGGCATCATCCACAACATCTTCGGTACAGTCCAAACTCACCAGAATCCCGTTCAATTCGGTTTGACTGTCGCCAACCAGAAGACCTGAATTATCATAACTCTCCTGTAGCGATGGCGGTGCCAATTCTTCTAAAAACCGAATAACCTCTGCTGCTTTCATGCTTCTGATTTGAAGCAATATTAAGAAGAATGCGGTGTTCCTGACTATATTCGACCGATGCCTTGGTACCGACATCTTCTGTGGCCGTTTGCTGTGCTGTACGGACTTGGTGTTTGGTTCAGAAACCGCTTATTCGACCTCGGAATTCTTCCTTCGAAACAGTTTGATGTTCCAGTGATCTGTGTTGGAAACTTGGAAGCTGGCGGAACGGGAAAGTCGCCTGTTGTGCTTTACATTCTCCAATTGCTTTCTGAAAATGGTTTGAGTGTGGCGATGCTGAGTCGCGGATATGGTCGAAAAACCAAAGGGTTTCGATTGGTTTCTGAAACTGATTTAGTAACTGATGTTGGTGATGAGCCGCTTCAGGCTAAACTTCGATTTCCAAATTTGACCGTGGCAGTTTGTGAAGACCGTGTGAAAGGAATTGAGCAATTACTTTCATTGGAAAGTCGACCAGATGTAATGGTGATGGACGATGGTTTTCAGCATCGTTGGGTAAAACCGAGTTTCAGTCTGTTGGTCACAAGAGGCGGTTTTCCGTTCTGGAAAAACCACCTTTTGCCCGTTGGTGCGCTTCGCGAAGCAAAAACTGAGAAGAATAGGGCGGATGCTTTGGTTGTGATCGGAGAAGATTCGGTTGAAATCCCATTCCAAGGAAAGTCTTTCCAAGCAAAAATCGAGTTCAGTGATGTCATTCAGATTTCGGGAGATGAAATGGATGCTTCTGAACTTGATTCCGTTGTTCTGATTTCTGGAATAGCCAATTCGCTTCGTTTCGAACAACTCGCGAAGCAGAAATTGAGTGTTTTGGAACATGTGAAGTTTAGCGACCACCACAATTACACCGCTTTAGATCTTCAATCGCTGAGGAAAAAATTGGATAGTTTTGGCGCGACTGCTCAAGCGGTGGTCACCACGGAGAAAGATGCAGCAAGGCTGAAAAACTCCTCACTTTTAAATGAACTCGGTCAGACCCCGGTTTTCTATTTGCCCATCGATATTTCATTCGATGCAAATGACAAGCAGAAGTTTGATCACATGATATTGGAACATGGAAAACATGCTTGAAAAAATTGCCGAAACGGCTGCTTACCTGAAGCAGCGAACTGGCGCTTCTCCGGAGGTTGGAATCATTCTCGGAACAGGACTTGGCGGATTGGTCAAAGAAATTGAAGCAGAGCACGTTGTGCCTTATGAGGAGATTCCGAATTTCCCGGTTTCCACGGTTGAAGGGCACTCTGGTAAACTGATTTTTGGAAAGCTTGGAAGTAAGTCTGTCATGGCCATGCAAGGTCGATTTCATTACTACGAAGGCTATGATATGAAAGAGGTCACATTCCCCGTTCGCGTAATGAAGGCAATGGGAATGAACGATGTGGTGGTGTCAAACGCAAGTGGTGGTGTGAATCCAGACTTCGAGATCGGAGACCTGATGATCATCAACGACCACATCAACCTGTTTCCAACCAACCCATTGATGGGCAAGAATTACCCGGAACTCGGTCCTCGATTTCCTGATATGAGCGAGGCCTATGATAAATCACTCGTTGCCAAAGCAAAGGAGATTGCCGCTGCAAACGGAATCAAGGTCCAAGAAGGAATCTATGCTGGATTGAGTGGCCCATGTTTGGAAACCCCAGCAGAATACATGTATGTTCGGAATGTCGGTGCCGACACAGTTGGTATGTCAACCGTTCCGGAGGTAATTGCTGCTCGTCATGGCGGCATGCGTTGCTTTGCCATGTCCATCATCACGGACCTTGGCGTGCCTGGGAAGATTGTCAAAGTGACCCACGAGGATGTCATTGAAGTTGCTGCCAAAGTAGAGCCGAAAATGACGCTAATAATGAAGGAATTGATTTCAAGACTATAAATGAGAACACTTTTTACCATCCTTAGTTTGGCCATATCATCGATGGTTATTGGCCAGAATATTCACCGCTGTGGAACTGTTGAAGCCATTGCTCATCGCGAAGCAGTTAATCCTGGTTATAGTAAAGCCGTTGAACAGACCTTTGAGCAGGTTAAGCATATCATCGCTCAAAAAGACATCAACGACCCAGATCCGATCTATCAGATCCCGGTTGTTGTACACATCGTTTATAACACGCCTGATGAGAACATTTCAAGTGACCTGGTCTATTCTCAGATAGCTCGTCTAAACCGGGATTACCGCAGATTGAATGAAGACACTGCCGATACGCGTATCGATTTCAAACCGGTTGCCGCTGATGCCGGAATTGAATTCTATCTCGCAGGAGTTGATCCCCAAGGGAATCCGTCAGGTGGAATTACCCGAACACAAACATCCCGAGCGGATTTTGCGCCAGATTTCTTTGGAAACGGCTTGGATGATGTAAAACAGTCTACGCTGGGTGGAGTTGATGCTTGGGACACTGATAATTACCTCAATATTTGGGTTTGTGATCTGCTTGGCAATAATTCCCTTTTCCAGATTCTTGGTTTTGCCTATCCGCCAGCAACTGCACCCAATTGGCCAAACGGAAGTGCTGCTTCCGATCCGAATTTCGAGGGTGTGGTTATTCATTACGGTGTTTTCGGTGAGAATAATCCTGCTGCAACAGGAATGCTTGCAGTAGCCGATAAAGGAAGAACCGCGGTGCATGAAGTGGGGCACTATCTGGGCCTACGACATATTTGGGGAGATGTTTTGTTCGGAGATGGTTGCACGGAAGACGATGGTTTGGATGATACACCCAACGCATCTGCCAATGCAGGTCAAGTTTGCAATTTCAACAACAACACATGTACAGACAGCCCCGTGGATTTTCCTGACATGATAGAGAATTACATGGATTATGCAGAGGAGCAGTGCATGAATCTTTTTACTCAGGATCAAGTTGACATTATGCGTTCCATGTTGGAAACTGCAAGAACTGATTTGGCCGATGGTTCTGTTGAACCTTCGGGGATTGATGATCTGATTGATACGAATCAGATCGGGTTGTTTCCGAACCCCAACGCTGGTTTGTTTCAAATTCAAGTTCCTGCAGATCTGAATTTGCAGGCCATTTCGGTTTTTGATTCAAAAGGAATGCTGGTGCACCAACAGAGCTTGGTCGGATCAAGAGACCAAGTTGAACTGGCTTTACAGGTCAAACCGGGAGCTTATTTCGCGCAACTTCAGTTTGATAAGGGCGTTGCGAATAAGCGATTACTGATTAACTAAAAAGCCCCTGCGTTGGCAGAGGCTTTTATCTCAGTGTAGAAGAATCGTTGCAGGTTAGTCCTGCATTTCAATCATTTTGAATGGTACATTGATGATGCTCTGGTAATCCTCACCAGCTTCTAGCATGTCTTCATCATCTTCTTCATAGTACCAGTTTATCACAATTTCATTGCCATTGCTGTTCATATTTTCCATCTTCTTGAAAAGATCAAGCAGACATTTTGATGAACTGGTGTTGAAGTACTCCAACTGCACATCGCAAACCGTTTTTGGTTGTGGGGCACTTGAGTAATCTTCCAACCAACTTACCAGTGGCTTGTAAAATTCAATGGAGTTTTCTGGAATTGACCGTCCTTTCAGGAGCAGAGCTCCTTTTTCTGCGTCAAAACTCACATTAGGTGTCTTAGGTGTTCCTTCAATAAAAATCGAATCCATAGTTTATGTTTTCTGTTTATTGTTCTTCTACGTTAATATTCAAACTGAAAAACGAGTATTTGTCGTTCAGCGTTGCAAAATCATAGTTCAATTTGTTGCCTGTTTTCCGGGCAATATCGATCATTCCCAGTCCGCCACCTCCTTTGTCAGAGCGCCCCTCGCTGTTGAGAACCTCCTTGTACATTTCCTTCAATTCTTCTTTTGTAAGAGAATTGATTCTTTCAAGTCGGTCCTTAAAACTATCTTCTCTTTCGGAGAGGATGTAATTACCGGTTGTGATGGAGTAACCTTTCGGATTCAAACTCACCATGAAAATGGCGGAGCGGTCAGTACCGTTCTTTGATGTTTCAGAAGGCACTTCATCTATGTGATGATAGAGATTCTGAAGACACTCCACCAGCACGTTATAAACCTTTTTACGAAGCCTTGGAGCTTCATTCATATCATCCATTCTCTGTTCAATTATCTGAAGAATGGATGTCATTAGCTCTGAGGTAACATCTCCTTTGAATGACAACACCACCTTGTTGTTTTCCATTCGGTGGTATAGATCATAGATGTTCATCGCCATATCAGTGTCGTGTAGGTTTTTTTCAGCTACTGCTACTTTGTTGGTCATAAGCCTATTACTTCTTATTGTAACAGTCAATTGATAGGTTTCGGCTGGTTATACCGATTGAGTTTTGATTTGGTTACCAATTTCACGTAAAAAAATGTCTGAAGGCACTTCTGCGGCATGAAACTGTAAGAAATTGCCTACTCCTTCAAATGTATATTTTTGGCCGCCCTACCTCACTGAATGGAAAACTGGTTTGTCCCTTGGTTCAATTCTCCTTACTACCATATTCTGTACAAGAATCGGGATTACGCTGAGGCTGCGGCATTCATAGATACATTGACCGACCATCTCAACTTACCTCACGGAGCCAAGGTTTTGGATCTTGCTTGCGGAAAGGGTAGACACTCCGCGCATTTGAGAAAGAACGGTTTTGAGGTAGTTGGAATTGACCTTTCAGAGGAAAGTATTGCATTGGCGAAAGAAGAATTTGAGCAGGATGGTCTGGAGTTTTACGAACACGACATGAGGGAACTCTACTGGACGGAATACTTTGACCTAGTGGTCAATCTGTTTACCAGTTTCGGGTATTTTCATTCGGAAGCAGATGACCAGAAGACCATCTCATCAATTGCAGACGCATTAAAACCTGACGGCTTATTGGTTATTGACTTTTTGAATGCTGTGAAAGTGAAGAATAAGTTGGTAGAGGAAGAAGAAAAGGTGATTGATGACGTGCGGTTCGCGATTGAGAGAAGCGTGGAATCTGGCATCATCAAAAAGAAGATACGGGTGTTTGACGGTCAGGTTGAACTGGAGTTTGAAGAAAAAGTTGATGCCTTGGAATTAGACAATTTCAAAGCATATTTCGATGGAGCAGAATTGGAATTGATTGAGACCTTTGGCGATTATAAACTCAATCCGTTTTCTGAAGAAGAATCCGATCGATTGATAACGGTGTGTAGAAAAGCCTGATAATGGAACTGGTTATTCTTTTTGTGTGTGCATTTGTTGGTGGCCTTTTGGCTTGGGCATTCAAAGTGAGTAAGGAGAACATGAAGATCGTTCTGGCCTTTAGCGGAGCGTTCATGCTTGGATTGAGCTTTTTCCATGTGCTGCCAGAGTCTTACGAACTGTTGGGTGCGAATGCCGGTATTTGGGTGCTGGCAGGTTTCATGGCGCAGATAGTGCTCGAAGTGCTTTCAAAAGGAATGGAACACGGACATGCCCATGCATTGCACGGCAAGAGCATTCCGGTTGCATTGTTCTTCGGACTGGGCATTCACGCGTTGCTTGAAGGGCTTCCTTTTGGAGGAGAACATGCTCACCAGCATCATTCTTTGCTAGCAGGTGTTCTTATACACAAAGTTCCCGTGGCGTTCATTCTCGGAACGGTTCTTAGAGGAGCAGATTTCAGCATTGCAAAAGGAGCGTTGGCCTTGTTCGGATTTGCTGCCATGGCTCCATTGGGCGGACTCATTACTCATTTTATGGAAGGCCAGGTAATTTCAGTCGGAGATTTTCAAGGAGTCATTCTGGCCGTGTTGGTCGGAATTTTCCTTCATATCGCAACCACTATCATATTTGAATCGGACAAGGGGCATGCCTTCAATCTCACCAAATTGGTAGCCATACTGCTAGGCTTTGTTTTGGCTTTTGTAGCGGTCTGATAAGTATCAGAGAACAATGCTGCAAGCTATCTGTTATCTTTGCGGCTCAAATCAAATTTTAACCAAAATCATTATAGAGAATGTCAACATTAGTAGGACAACAAGCACCTTCATTTAAAGCTGCTGCAGTAGTAAACGGAGGAGTTGTAGAAGAGAATTTTTCATTGGATCAGTACGTTGGGAAGAAGAACGTGGTTTTCTTCTTCTATCCAAAGGATTTCACCTTCGTTTGCCCATCAGAATTGCACGCGTTTCAGGAAAAACTAGCAGAGTTTGAAGCCAGAAACACGGCCGTTGTAGCTTGCTCTACAGACACGGAAGAGACCCACTGGGGATGGTTGCAAATGGACAAGGCTGCTGGCGGTATCAAAGGAGTTACTTATCCGATCGTAGCAGATACATCAAAATGCATTTCTGCCAATTACGGAGTTCTTTTCGGAGATTACGACATGGATGAAGAAGGAAACCTGATGGCTACCGGACCAATGATCGCGTACCGTGGTCTTTTCCTAATTGACAAGGAAGGAACTGTGAGACATGCGTTGGTGAACGACCTTCCGTTGGGAAGAAACGTAGATGAGGCATTGAGAATGGTTGATGCACTCACTTTCTTTGAAGAGAACGGTGAGGTTTGCCCAGCAAACTGGACCAAAGGTTCTGCTGGTATGACAGCGTCTCACGAAGGTGTTGCCAGTTACTTGGCTTCGCACTAATTGCGATTTACGATTGATAAAAACCCCGTTCAGAACTCTGAGCGGGGTTTTTTGTTTCCAGAACATTGATTCAGACATTTGAAACATGAGATTCATAACCACACTTCTTGCTACCATATTTCTCACTTCCGCAAATGCGCAGACAATAGGGCTTCAACACTATGATCCAGAGTTGAGCTATGAGGGAATGACTTTGATAGACCCGATATCGACCGAAAACATTTATCTGATCGATAATTGTGGAAAGTTGGTACATACTTGGACCTCTGATTACAATCCGAGATTGACATCTTATCTGTTGGAAGATGGAACACTACTAAGAGCAACACGTGGTGGTGAAGGGAATATCGCTTTCAATCTGCCCAATGGCGGAGGTCTGGTTGAAAAATTGGACTGGAACAGTAATGTGCTGTGGTCATATACCTTCTCCAATGATTCTCTTTTGCAGCATCATGATATTGAACCCATGCCAAATGGAAATATTCTGGTACTTGTTTGGGATAGGATGACCAATGAAGAAGCAATTCAAGCCGGTAGAAACCCAAGCCTTTTGCCTGATGGCGAATTATGGCCAGATGCCATTCTTGAGGTGGAACCTGTCGGGTCGGATACGATCAATATTGTATGGTTCTGGCGATTTAAAGACCACTTGATACAGGATTTTGACGCATCAAAAGACAATTACGGTGTTGTTGCAGACCATCCGGAATTGTTGGATATCAACTACGTGAACAACAATGGTGCGAATGATTGGATTCATGGAAATTCCATTGCCTACAATGAGACGCGTGATGAAATTGTGATCAGCTCAAGAAAAATGAGTGAGATATACATCATTGATCATTCAACAACAATGGCTGAAGCCGCTGGTCATTCAGGCGGGAATAGGGGCAAAGGAGGAGATTTCCTGTACCGTTGGGGCAATCCTCAGGTGTATGACAAAGGAACCGAACAAGACCGAGCGCTATTCGGGCAGCACGATGCGCATTGGATTCCTGAAGGATATCCGGATGAGAACAAGATAATTCTGTTCAATAATGGTAGAAACCGAACTCCGATAGAATACACTACAATTGATATTATCGAACCGCCTCTGGCTCTTGATGATTCCTATACATATCTCGGTGCTGCCTATGGTCCAGTAGCAGCCAGTTGGTCGTACGAAGAGTTGGGCGAAGACACGCTATACGGTTCGTTTATTTCTGGTGCGCATCAACTTCCTAACGGAAATGTGCTGATTGCAGATGGTCCTAGCGGAGTGATTCAAGAAGTAACGGCAAACGGAGAGTTGGCTTGGGAGTATGTGGTTCCAGTAGATTCTGACGGCCCGATATCTCAGGGTGAGACAACCGTAGAGAACACCATTTTCAGAACGCGCAGATACGCGATGGATTATCCGGGTCTTCCAAATGATCTGATAGCAGGTGAGCCCATTGAGCTGAATCCGACTCCATCCAATTGCGAAGTGGTTTATTTGAGTATTCAGAATTCTGAACAACCAGAATTCAGTATTTACCCAAATCCTGCAACGCAATCCATCGCCTTTAACGGAGCAAGCGGAATTGAAACAGTAAGGTTTTTCGATGCAAAAGGCGTGTTGGTACAAGAACAAATAGTTGATCTGAACGAGACTCTGGATATTTCTTCGCTGAGTTCAGGGATTTACTTCGTGAACATAGAATTGACCGATGCGAACTTTTGGTCAAAACTCGTTGTTACGAATTAATAGGTGCTGTAAGCCGTTGCAGATCAAGACGGGTTGGTCTGCGAAATCGTAACTTCCATCAAACTGAACCGTCTACTGTATATGAACATATCTACTTTTCTTACCTCTTGCGCCATCACCTTGGCACTTTTTTCCTCATCGTTTGCACAGACGGTCGACCCCAATGCAGTTGATGGGCAATTGCACTTCAAAGTATCCGACAATCCAGGGTTGAATCTTGACGGATACACAGGTGGCAATTTGGCACTGGACGCTCTTTTTGCAGCTTCAGGACTTGACAGCATTTTCAAGCCTTTTCCATTGCCGGGAACTGAGTTGGATAGCATCTACAGAATTGTGTTTCCCAACATTGCCCAAGTAAGTCTTTTGCAAACGGCCATTGAGGCGTTGCCCTATGTTGAATATGCTGAAAAGAATCCTTTGGTTTTTGAATTTGAAACCCCGAACGACCTGCAGACCAATCAGTGGGCATTGGATAAAATTCAGGCAGAATTAGGCTGGAATTATTCCACAGGAAATGGAGATGTATTGGTTGCAGTTTTAGATGATGCCATTGCCATAGATCATGAGGATCTGGCAGCTAACATTTATGTGAATACGGCTGAACAGAATGGCTTTCCATTGTTGGATGATGACCTCAACGGAAAGGCAGATGACATCAACGGTTTTGATGTCGCTGATGGGGATGCCAATCCAAGACCACCTGCCAACGCCTCTGGAAATGGAGATGGTTTTGCGCATGGAACACATGTTACCGGAATTATCAGCGCAGCTACCAATAATGCAACAGGCATTGCCTCAATCGGCTATAACACCAAAATACTTCCTGTTAAGATAGGTAGAGACTCTGATGCAGCGCTGAGCGGTGCTACGGATGGAATTTACTATGCCATGCGCTCTGGCGCAGATATCATGAACCTATCATGGGGTACAACAACCGATGCAGCTACGCTTAAGTCGCTCATTTTGCAGGCTTCAGCAGCAGGTATGGTCATAGTTGCCGCAGCAGGAAACGAAGGAGATCAAACGGTGCATTATCCGGCAGCTTATCCGCAAGTGATCAGCGTTGGAGCTACGGATCAGAACGATGCGCGGGCTTCATTCTCCAACTACGGAAGTACGGTTACGCTTATGGCGCCCGGTGTAGATATCTACAGCACGCTGCCAGAAGGAAACAACACTTACGGCAACCAGAATGGCACCTCCATGGCAACACCGTTGGTATCTGGGCTAGCCGCTCTCGTAAAAGACCACTTTCCATCGTTCAGCGCAGCTCAAATTCAGCAGAGAATGGAAGAAGGCTGTGAGGACATTAGTGCACAGAATCCGGGTATGAATGGGATGATAGGTGCCGGAAGGATAAATGCATTCAGAACCTTGGGAAATGTTGCGGTTCTGGATTCTGAAATAGGAGCGTTCAATATTTACCCGAATCCGACAAATCGATATCTGAATTTTGATCTTGAGGAAGGGATAACGCCAAATACGATTGAGGTAATAGATGTTACGGGTCGCGTAACCATGAATATGACCTACCAAAGATCAATTGATCTGAGTGGATTGAACGATGGAGTTTACAGTGTCAGACTTCGCACAGAAACCAGTTCATACTCATCCAAGATCATTTTGCAGTGAAATTGATTTCATGGGAGAAATTGTGATTTAGGTCAAACCCCCAACATCAGGCTGATGGAACAACTGATAGATTTTTTCAGAAGGCTCGGCAATTCAGATGCTTTCATGCCGCGCTGGGTGTGCGGAGATTGGTCCGAATTGCACGGATGGATGTACATCATATCCGACCTGATCATTTTTCTGGCTTACATGGCCATTCCCATTACCATGCTGGTGTTTGTGCGTAAGCGCTGGCATGATGTGCCGTTCAAACCGGTTTTTTGGCTCTACATCCTGTTCATCATGCTGTGTGGATTCACGCATCTTATTGATGCCATCATATTCTACATTCCGGTTTACAGGCTGAATGCTTTGGTGCTTCTGTTAACAGCAGTTGTAAGCATGGTAACTGTTGGGGCCTTGATCTTTGTCTTACCAAAGGCTTTGGCTTACAAAAGTCCAGCACAACTATCTGTGATTGTTGAAGAGCAGACATCGGAATTGACGCAGAGGCTGGATGAACTGAATCGGCTTTCTGAAAGGATATCCAGAAAGAAAGAGCAATTGGAACATTTTGCTTACATCACGTCTCATAATCTTCGATCTCCAGCGGCCAATTTGCACTCGCTTATAGAGTTGAGTAAAACGGCTGAAGACCCTGATGACAGAAACATCATCATGGAGAAAATTGAAGCTAGTGCTGAGGCAATTCTGAATACAATTGATGACGTATCGAACGTGGTAAAACTCAGTTTGCCACAAGTAGAGGCAACAGAAGTACGTTTTAAACGCATAATTGATGAGGTCTTACTTCAGAACGAATCCGAATTGTCTGAACTGAATTACGACCTCGATCTACAGCTTGAGGTTGAAAGCCTGGTCTATCCTCCGGATCATTTCAGGAACGTAATTCAGAATCTGATAGAAAACGCCATCAGATATAGAAAACCAGAAGGTCAGTTGCTCATTTCTCTCCGAACATACATGCTCAATGACAGAGTAGTGTTTGAGTGCGAAGACAATGGTATTGGCATTGACATGGAGAAGAATGGAGAGCGCATTTTCAAACTATATAAAACGGTGAATGAAGACAGTAAGGGAAGGGGAATTGGCCTGTTCCTTGTCCAAAATCAATTGGAAAGCCTCAATGGTTTCATTAACTTAACCAGCGAACTGGGAAAAGGCTCCAAATTCACCGTTCACTTTGGTGAGTTGGACAATAATATGTAGCCGAATGGAATATGGTAAGGAAATATGGTTTGTAGACGATGACCGGGTTTTCCAATTCATCGTTGCCAAGTATTTGGAAGGCAGTGCGTACGCAAAGACCTACAAGATTTTTGATGATGGTGACAGAGCTTTGTTGGAACTCATAACCAGAGCAAAAACAGGCAAAGCGTTGCCCTCATTGATATTTCTTGACCTGAACATGAAATACATGGAAGGTTGGGAAACATTGGATTTTCTAACGCAGTCTGCGGAGGGGTGTAAAGTTGTAATTGTCACGTCTTCATTAAGTGAGAAGGACCGAAACCGCGCCAAACGAGAACCGTTGGTTGTGGATTATATGACCAAGCCAATAGATCGCAATCAACTCTTGATTTCTATACGCTTACTGTTGGGCAGAAAAACAGATGGTTCTGCTGCCAGTTGATGTACGTTCCGTTCAATTTGAAGCCTTTTTATCTCTTAACTCTCCTGACTTCCATTGGTCTTTTAGGTCATGGTCAAACTTTGGTGGTTTCTGAACTCTGCAATTTGCCAGCAGAAGTTCTCGAAACTTCCGGTTTAGAAAATGGACCTGATGGTTGTTTTTGGACGCATAACGATAGCGGCAATCCGTCAACACTCTATTGTGTGGATACTACCGGCACCGTTCAACGAACCGTAGAAGTTATAGGAGACCCGAATACCGATTGGGAAGAATTGGCCAAGGACGATGCCGGTAACCTGTACATCGGCAACTTCGGAAACAACTCGTTGGTACGCACCGATCTGCGAATTGTGAAAATTCCGAGCATAGATACTTGCACAAGTGTGGCGTACGTGTCAGATACGATCCAGTTCTCATATCCAGATCAGCATGATTTTCCTCCGATAGGATCGTATGGAAACTTCGATATGGAGGCCATGGTTTGGCTTAATGATACCCTGCATCTGTTCAGTAAAGACCGCTCTGATCCTTCCACAGGATATTGCAAACACTACAAATTGCCAGCAGTTGGCGGTACCTATCAAGCCCAGTTGGTAGATAGTCTTTTCACAGGTGGAATTAGCTTCGTTTTCTCAGTAACTGGCGCAGATATTTCCGCAGACAATACACAATTGGTACTGCTTAATTCAGACAGGTTGTGGTTATGCAGAAACTTCACAGGAAGCAATTTCTTCGGTGGTACTGTGGCTGAATTATCCTTAGGGATATTCTCCCAGAAGGAGGGTGTTTGCTTCAGAAACGGATTCATCTATATCACAGATGAAGAATCGTTCGGGTTGGGAGGGAAGATTTACCGCTTGCATCCGGATGTATTCGTGTCTGTTCAAGAAGCCGAACTGGAAGCCAATGTTGTTTACGATGATGCATACCGATTTCAATCTATCACATTTCAAGAATCTGTTTCCTGGCAGTTGTTAGATCTGAATGGCCAATTATTGCAAGAAGGAACAGCCGATCAGGAGTTGAAAAGGTCTGTGTTTGAGAGGGGTTCTGGTGTTTATGTGCTCAGAATGCAGGGGCAGAACACGCAGAAAGCCTTGATGATACAGTTATAGTTTCTTAGCAGCATTCCAGTACTCATCCATTTCTTCCAAAGTCATTTCAGACATTTCCTTTCCATCTTTTTTCGACTCCGATTCGAGATACTGAAATCGCTTGATGAATTTCTTGTTGGTGCGCTCTAACGCCATTTCTGGGTCAACATCTATGAAACGCGCATAGTTGATCATTGAGAAAAGCACATCCCCGAATTCACTCTCAATCTTGGTTTTATCAGCGTTGGAATCTATTTCGTCTTTCAGTTCCGCAAGTTCTTCATTCACTTTGTCCCAAACCTGCTCTCGGTTGTCCCAATCAAATCCTACACCGCGCGCCTTATCTTGAATTCGTGTTGCCTTTACCATTGCCGGCAACGAACGCGGAACTCCTTCCAACACCGACTTTTTCCCTTCTTTCAGCTTCAATTTCTCCCAATTGGCCTTCACTTCTTCTTCATCTGCCACTACAACATCTCCGTAAATGTGCGGGTGCCGTTGTATCAACTTCTCGCAGATTCCTTCAGCCACATCGGCAATGTCGAAAGCGCCTTTTTCAGAGCCTATTTTGGCGTAGAATACAATGTGAAGCAGAATATCGCCCAGTTCCTTCCTTATCTCTTCCAGATCGTTATCCAAAATGGCATCGCCCAACTCGTATGTTTCTTCTATGGTCAGATGGCGCAGACTTTCCAAGGTCTGTTTGCGGTCCCACGGGCATTTTTCCCGCAGATCGTCCATAATGTTCAGTAGTCGTTCAAATTGTTCCAGTCTTCTGTCCATGTGTTTGGGCTTTGAACAAAATTGCTGATTTTAACGAGGTCATGCGGTGCGTTCTCGTCTTCGTTTTACTCATTTCATCAACAGGTGTATTCGGGCAGTTTGTGCCGGATACAACCATCAAAAAGAGCATCTTTTCGCTTGGGTTGAGGGTACACGGAGGCTATTTCCTCAAACATTCTTCAACGCTTAATCCGCTTAAGGAATCGTACCCATGGGGATTTGAAGCGGATGCCGCCTGGCAATTGACGGGAGAAAAGGCTTATGCCTATTGCAGTTGCTACCCGCGTGTTGGATTTACGGTCAATTACATGAACTACGATAATGGCCCCGTGCTTGGTTCGTCATATTATGTTCTTGGATATGTAGAACCGGTCTTTTTCATCCCTAAACGGTTCAATCTGTCGTTCAGAATCGCCTTACTCGGATTCGCATTCATGGATAGACCTTACGATGAAGAAACCAATCCCGGCAACGTGGCATACAGTACGTACTTCGCCTTCCCACTGGCCTTGGGTATCGGTTTCAATTATCGCATAGATCCGCATTGGAACATTCGGCTTGGGGCCAATTATAACCACATTAGCAATGGCGGTATCAAGAACCCGAACAAGGGATTGAACTGGCCAACTGCCCATCTGGGTTTCGATTATTCTTTCTCGCCAGTAGAACTGAAAAACAGGGGAAAGGTGCGCAGGCCGCCACCTGAAAAGAAGAACAGAATAGAGTTGGATATCGGCAATTCGTTGAAGAATGCCAATCCGAAAAATCCAGCTCAGTTCTGGATTCTCAATACCAATTTGCAATACAGCCGTTGGTTGCACAGAAGTACGGCCATTGCGGTGGGTACCATGTTTGAGATGGATAATTCTAGAATGGTGCGCATCAGACACTCAGAAGACCCAAGCAGAAGTCATCTGCGCCTGTCGTTCTCTCTCGGACACGAGTTTTGGTTGGGAAAAGTGCAGTTCGGACAGCACATTGGGGTTTATGCGTTCGATGAGTTTCCAGTGGATCAGATATGGTATCATCGACACGAACTAACGTTTCAGATATTGCCGTACCTCTACGCCAGTTTTGGTCTGAAGGCCCACAACCAGATTGCAGATTATCTGGATCTGAAAATTGGGACGAACTTTAATTGGTGATGTGATGAATTTCAAAAGTCTGATGTTGTTAATGCTAATCCTAATTATTGGATTGTTCAATGCTAGGATTCACTACTCGCCTGACTTTGAGACATCAGAGACAGGAACTGTCAATAAAGACCTTGTGGCCCAACTCAGGTTTTTGGATCAGGCACTTGAAAATGGTGCGGATAAAGACATGCAACGCATTTTCCCAGAAGGGTTTGTGTTTATTCATGCATTGTACGCCCTTTCTTGGTGTGAATTGGCTATGAAGGTTAGTTCGCATTCCGAGATTTACAAAGAGGCTAAAACTGAAGCCTCAGAATCGTTTAGCAAGATTGGTTGGGCTACAACTCAAGCTTATTTTCCCGAAAACATATCTCCTCCCAGAGGGATATTCTACCGTGGTTGGAGAAATTATGTGCTATCGAAAATGGCGGAAGCTGGATTTCTTCTTAATGATGAAGACTTGCAAAGAACATTTCGTGATGAATCCCGGTTTTTGGTTGATTGCTTTTCAAATGGAAGAACCCCTTTTCTGGATTCTTACCCCGGAATGGCTTGGCCAGCAGATAATCTGATGGCTGCTGCGTCAGTTGCCAATTACAACAAATTGAATGGTAACAAGTATTCTGATTTTATCGAGGCTTGGGTGAAACAGGTCAAAGGTTCACTGGATTCACACGGTCTTATCCCCCATAGAACATTTTCTGGCTCAACGGAGATGGTTGAAGGTGCAAGAGGTTCATCCCAATCGCTGATGCTTTCTGTTCTTGCAGAAGTGGATGCTGAGATGGCGCGCTCCCATTTCCAAAAATACAAGGAGTTGTTTCTTGTTTACAGAGTCGGCTTGCCGGGCATTTTGGAGTATCCAAAGGGAAAGGAAGGAAGTGGAGACATTGATTCTGGCCCAGTGCTTTTCGGGGTTGGGGGGTCAGCCTCAATCGTAGGAATTAAAGCGTTCAACATTCATGGAGATTTCAATACAGCTACCGGAATTCGAAATTCGGTCGAAGCATTTGGACTTCCGGTTTCGGTAGGAGGGAAAAAGCGTTATCTGTTAGGTAAAATGCCAATGGCAGATGCATTCATTGCTTGGAGTCATGCCAGTTTTTCGCCTGATGAAAAAATGAATGATTTCGATTGGTCAGAAAGCTGGAAGGCCAAGTTTCTTATTCCAAGTTGGGCCGTTTTCGGAATCCTCCTGACAATTCTTGGCTTTAGTTTCTACCGGAATAGAGTGTGAATTGAATTTGTCCGCGTTCATATGCTCCGACTAGAAACCATATCCTCAAAGACATCGCTCATCGAGTCTGATATAGGCGGTTTATCAGACGGTTTTCCAAGAAACATCGGTCATAATTTGGAATTCCAGAATATCCTGTTACAATGGGGGTGGAAAAATTGCAGATATGATTGATGTTATAATAAGAACTGAAGTATTTGATGCGTTGAAGCGCCCTTCTGAGCTCGAAAAACGCCAGATTGTGGATTTCTTACACGAGCATTTGCAGGAGTACGGAGACCCCAAGTCCGACATTCTCAAGTGCATCAACTTTGCAGTAAAAGAAACCATGTCTTTTGGTGGATTTGCGCTGGTGGCGTATGATGCAGACACCATTATTGGGGCCGTTATCGTTAACAGAACAGGAATGGATGGCTACATTCCTGAGAACATTCTCGTTTATATCGCAACGCACCAAGACTACCGCGGCAAAGGAGTTGGCAAAAAGTTGATGGAAGAGACGCTCAATTTTGCCAAAGGAGACATCGCCCTTCATGTAGAACACAACAACCCTGCAAAACACCTTTACGAAAAGTTCGGTTTTACCAATCCGTATCTCGAAATGCGCCTAAAGCGATAATCGGGTATGGCTTACATAGAACTATACAAAGATAAGCTGAAGAAGAATTTTGACTTTCTGGATGCCCTTTTCAAACAGCACGGCAAAGAGTGGGCCGCAGTAACCAAAATGCTGTGCGGAAACCGCACATATCTGGAAGAGGTTATCGGTTTGGGAATCAAAGAGATATGCGATTCGCGGATCAGCAACTTGAAGGAGGTGAAATCCATTGATTCAAGTGTGCAAACGGTTTACATCAAGCCGCCAGCACAAGACATGGTAGAAGACATCATCAGCTACGCGGATGTGAGTTTCAACACGGAGTTTGCAACCATACAGCTGTTGTCTGATGAGGCGGTAAAGCAGAAGAAAAAGCACAAGATCATTATCATGATCGAGTTGGGTGATCTGCGGGAAGGGATCATGGGAGATCATCTCATCGTTTTTTATGAGAAGATCGTGAACCTGCCGAACATTGAAATCTCAGGAATTGGTACAAACCTGAACTGTCTGAATGGAGTACTTCCATCGCAAGACAAACTCATTCAGTTGAGCTTGTATCAGCAGTTGGTTGAGTTCAAATTCAACATTGACATTCCGTGGGTAACGGGCGGAACTTCCGTCATAATTCCATTGCTGATGCAGCACCAAGTGCCCGATGGGGTCAATCATTACAGAGTTGGAGAGACGCTCTTTTTCGGCAATAACCTACTTACCGAAGAAACAATTGACGGTATGGCCGGAAGCGTATTGCAATTGTTTTCTCAGATCATCGAGATAACCGAAAAACCAAAGGTTCCTATTGGCTATTTGGCAGAAAATCCATCGGGAGAAGTGTTCAAAGTGGACGAAAAAGACTTTGGCGAGAACATGCACCGCGCCATTCTGGATATTGGTCTGCTGGATGTTTCTGCCGAGTTTCTGATTCCGAAAGATGAGAACATCACAGTGGTTGGCGCCAGTTCTGACATGCTGGTGATTGATATTGGCGAGAGCGAAAAGGACTACAAAGTGGGCGACATCATTTCCTTTGACCTCAAATACATGGGAGCCCTTCGGCTTCTCAACTCGGATTACATCGACAAAAAACTCGTTTGAGACTTACTTCACTCCACACCTGGAACCCCTCTGCGAGAGTTTAGAATTGAAATTTCACAGAATCGGTCTCGTTTCCGTCCGAATCAAAACTTCGTTCCTCAAAATACACCGTTCCATTGCGATGAACTTTGACGACAGTAGAGCAAACGGTTCCGTACTCTTTTGAGTTGATGAATTTGGGAGAAAGCAGCTTTTCCAACTCTTGTCCAACCCCAGTGTCTGGAAGCCGGTTCGGATCTGGTCGGTGTTCGTCCTTTAGAATTCCAAACAGCACGCTTGAGTCAAGCTGATCGGATTCAATGGCTTCCTGAAGCTGTTTCTTTCCTTCATCAACTTTGGGCCAAGAGGTGTTCAGAAAAGCGTTACTCAACCCATGATAACCAACCGTTATTGGCCGTGGCTCATTTTCCACATTGGAGTAGTAGAAAAGCTGATCGTAGGTGCCAACAACTAGATTGAAACCGTTGAATTCCTCAGGCTTTTCAATAGAATTGAGATAGCCAAGTGCATCCTGTTCTGAAGTCAGAAATTCAGAAACAAGTGTCCCTCGTGTGGGTCCTTGCCTATTGAAGTATCTCGGATGTCGGTAATTGGTCAGAAAGGCTATTCTTCCGCCCTTGGAAATGCCTAGCCAAGTTCCATTTCCCTGTAGGTCTTTACCTGCCAGAACGTTTGGATGTTCTTCCCAAAATCGAGCTTTTTCGGCAGGTCTTCTTCGAAATTCATCTCTATTGGCAAGCAGGACGAACGGGAATTCGTCATGCTGATCGATAGCAAAAAGGCAGAGACACATCGTTTAGACTAAACCAAGTTCTGACTGAATGGTTTTGATCTTCTTTTCCAATTTGACCTTCAACTCTTTGTAATTCGATGAAGCGTCCACCTCTCCGTTTACGCTGAAGTAGAACTTGATCTTCGGTTCTGTGCCAGACGGACGCGCTGTAACAATCGTTCCCTCAGAGGTTTCGAACTGCAATACACTAGACGTTGGTAACCCTGTTTCGGATGTGGAATCATCTTGGAAATTGGTCACTTTCCCGAGTTTGTAATCACGTAGGTAAACCACATCAGCACCAGCTATCTGTTTTGGTGGGTTACTTCTCAGGTCTTCCATCATTTTAGCGATTTCCTCTGCACCTAATCGGCCCTTTTTCGTGACACTGATAAGGTCTTCCAAATAGAATCCGAATTCGGTATGAATATCAATCAGTAATTCGAAAAGGCTCTTGCCGTTGGTTTTGGCCCAAGCACACATTTCCGTGATCAGAACACAACTCAGAACGGCATCTTTATCTCGAACAAGATCACCGGCCAAGTAACCGTAGCTTTCTTCTCCACCACCAATGAACTGTTCTTTGCCTTCCAACTCTTTGATAAGCTCTGCAATGTATTTGAACCCTGTGAGCACATCATAGCATGGCACCCCATTCTTTTCAGATATCTTCTTGATCAAAGGGCTTGTAACAATGGTTTTGGCGGTGAATTGCTTGCCATCCAATTTGCCCAATTCTTTCCACCGCTTAACGAGGTAATAGACCAACAATGAGCCCGTCATGTTACCGTTAAGAAGCTGTAGTTCACCGTCCAGATTTCGAACAGCAATTCCTACTCGGTCAGCGTCAGGGTCGGTCCCCATCACCAGATCGGCACCCAACGCTTCAGCTTGCTCCAAGGCCATTTTCAATGCAGCGGCCTCTTCCGGATTCGGAGATGCAACCGTAGGGAAATTCCCGTTCGGTTCATCTTGCGCAGCCACCGTGCTGATGTTGGTAAAACCAAGCTCCTTCAGCGTTCTAGGAACCATGGTGCCGCCCGTACCGTGCAATGCCGTGAAAACAATATTCAGGTCTGATTGCGCCTTTACTGCTTCTGGCGATAAACACAATGATTTCAAACCATCGATGTAAGCTCTATCGATCCCATCCTTCACCACTTCAATAAGGCTTTCATCTGCATTCCAATTCACTTCCTGCGGACCTGAAATTTTCTGCACCTCAGCAATTACATTCTTGTCGTGAGGAGCAATCAACTGCCCACCGTCTTCCCAATAGGCTTTATAACCGTTATACTCTTTCGGGTTGTGAGATGCTGTAATGACCACACCACTTTTACAGCCGTAATGGCGGATGGCGAAAGAAAGTTCTGGTGTAGGCCTCAACTCGCTGAACAAATACACCTTGATGCCGTTGGCCGCAAAAACCTCAGCGGTTTTCCTTGCAAACAAGGAACTATTGTTTCTGGAATCGTGTGCTACAGCAACTTTTATCTCACCTTCAAAGGATTTCTTGAGATAATTTGCCAAACCTTGTGTGGCCATTCCCACCGTGTAGATATTTATGCGGTTGGTGCCAACACCCATAATGCCACGAAGGCCACCGGTACCGAATTCAAGATCTTTGTAAAAACTCTCTGTAAGTTCTTCAGAACCAGCGTCTATCATTGACTGTACCGAAGCGCGTGTTTCAGCATCAAACGAATCACTGGTCCATTGTTTGGCTTTCTGAAGAACAATATTTTCCATGGGTGGTTATTTTGGCGCAAAAGTACAATCTCGGTTTAAGTAGATTTACTTTTGACGAAACCCTAGTTTTACAATTCAAAATTGAACTCAATATGAAGAAGACATTTGCTTTGATAATGATAGTTTCCTCGGCTGCCGCGAGCGTTTTTGCCCAGCAGGACGAATTGAAATCAGCAACGACCAACATTGAGAATAAAGAGTACGTGGCAGCATTGGACAATCTGTCAAAGGCCAAGCGCATTGTAAATAAGTTGATGACCGATCAGTTGTCAGAAGTTCTCCCAGCTAAATTCGGTGAATTTGAAATGACCGAATCGGATGGAATGGGAGCCATGGAAGACGGCCAAGGTATTAGCTTGGAGAGAATTTACCGAAAGCCCATCTCCACTGACCAGAACAAACCGGGAATGGATGATCCGATGATGAATATGGGAAATGAACCTCAGCTCAATGTTAGAATCACAACAAACATGATGATGGCCAATGAGGTCATGAATGCACATACCATGTCCAGTGAACGAATGAAAATGGATGTTCCAGGAATGGAATCTGAGGCTTACCGCGTAAAGGGTTATAGAGCATTAAGTAAGTCTTATGGAGGTGATTCTACCGAAGGTGAAGGAGAATCCATGGAGCCAAGTGGTCAGCAAAAAATACAAGAGGCTCACGCCATAGTTGGGGGAGCTTATATTGTTGTTACCGCCATGGGCGTTGACAAGGATGGAGAAGCGAAAGCACTCCTTAAACAAGTCGATTTCGACAAACTGATAGGAATTGTAGGGAAGTAATTTCCGATAGAATTGAAATGAAAAGGCCCGATTCATTTGAATCGGGCCTTTTTTATGATTCAGCCTTTGCTTTCTCATCAAACATCCGAATGAGTTCTTCATCGCTCAAGCTCATGTTCTGAATGGAGAACTTAGCGTCTTCGGCCAGTTTATGTTCGGGGTATTTCTTAATAAAAAGCTCGTAAAGTTGTCTGGCATCGGCAGTGTCCTTGTTCACGTTTTCTTCACAGAATCCTGCTAGAAATAGGGCGTCAGCGGCTTTAGGCATTCCCTCATGGTCAAATGCAATGGTTCGGAAGTATTTCACTGCTAAATTTCCTTGTTCAATAGCCATACTTACTTCGCCCGCCTTAAAGAGCATATCTATTCCAACGGTGTCTTTCTGCTCTTGAAGTTGGTAGAATTTGGCGTAGCTTTTTACCAATTGCATGCCTGCAGAGTGATTTACAGGAGCTTCTGCATCCGCAAAAAGCACGGTTTCCAAACTGTCTATCCTCGCTTGGATTATTTCTGTTTCAGTGAGTGGAGTGGTCTTGGTCTGACAACCGACCACCATGATCAAAAGAGCTGAAATTGCTAGTAGTAATCTCATTTCGGGAAGCGCATTCTGTATTCAACATCCACTATGCCTTTGCTGATGTCATTCAAACGTCCTTTCAGCATCCTTCGCTTCAGTGCTGGTAGGTGGTCTGTAAAAAGCACACCTTCAATGTGGTCATATTCATGCTGGATGATCCTAGCGGCAATACCATCGTAGGTCTCTTCCCTCAGTTCCCAATTCTCATCATAGTATTCGATGGTTATTTCGGGCTTTCTGGCAACATCTTCTCTAATTCCAGGAATACTCAGACAACCTTCGTTGAAATCCCATCTTTTACCAGACTCTTCCAGAATGATCGGGTTGATGAAAACCTTGGTAAATCCATCCAATTCAGGATGTTCTTCACAGAATGGCGTGGCATCTACAATGAACAATCGGATACTCTTTCCGATCTGTGGTGCCGCCAATCCAACGCCTGAGGCATTGTACATGGTCTCAAACATGTTGTCTACCAGCTCTGGAAGATCAGGGTAATCGTCATCGATCTCTTCTGCCACCTTCTTCAAAACCGGGTCGCCATAGGCAACAATAGGTAGGATCTTCGCTTTTGTTTCTGTCTCGCTCATCTGTTCAAACTGTTCATTTGCTCCATATACGACTGCAGAATAAGCGTGGCACTCATCTTATCTACCAATGCCTTGTCTGCGCGTTGCTTCTTTTTCAATCCGCCTTCAATCATTGCTCCAAATGCCATTTTGGAGGTGAAACGTTCATCCATTCTGTCAAATAGCACGTTAGGGAAGGCCTTTTTAAGCCGATCTGTCAGTTGATTGGCACCCTTTGCTGCCTGAGCGGGTTCGTTGTTCAATCGCTTGGGTTCTCCAACCACAATACGGTCAACTTGTTCCGTTGCCATGTATTTTTTCAGGTAGTCGATGAGTTGGTCAGGATGAACCGTATCCAATCCCGTTGCAATGATCTGCGAAGGGTCGGTAGTGGCAATTCCTACGCGTTTTGAGCCATAATCCAGAGCGATGATCCTTCCCATTTTGGCCTTTTTTGAGGCGCGGCAAAGTTAAGGATTATCTTTGCCGCATGCAGATAAACGAATTACGCGCAATCGTAGAGCAGGCATGGGAAAACCGCGAGCTGTTGAGTATAGAACAGACCATTTCAGCCATTAGGGAAGTTGTGGGGTTGTTGGATAAGGGCACGCTGAGAGTGGCTGAACCCAAAGGCAACGATTGGCAGGTGAACGAGTGGGTCAAGAAAGCGGTTATCCTGTATTTCCCCATTCAGAAGATGGAAACCATTGAGGTTGGTCCGTTTGAATTCCATGATAAGATCGCGCTGAAAAAAGGTCATAAGGAAGCTGGCGTACGCGTTGTGCCACACGCCATTGCGCGTCATGGTTCGTTCTTAGAATCTGGTGTTATCATGATGCCATCTTACGTGAATATCGGTGCTTATGTGGCCAGCGGAACCATGGTTGATACATGGGCAACAGTTGGTTCTTGTGCACAGATAGGCAGGAATGTACACCTGAGCGGTGGAGTTGGAATCGGTGGTGTGTTGGAGCCCATTCAGGCCGCACCGGTCATAATTGAAGATGACGCATTCCTGGGTTCAAGGAGTATTGTGGTAGAGGGAGTGAGAGTAGGAAAGGAGGCCGTGTTGGGAGCCAATGTGGTGCTGACCATGAGCACGCGTATCATAGATGTTACTGGTCAGGAACCCGTTGAAATGAAGGGCTATGTTCCTGAGCGTTCGGTGGTCATTCCAGGGTCTTATCCAAAGGAGTTCCCTGCGGGAACGTACAATGTTCCATGCGCACTCATCATCGGAAAGAGAAAGGAAAGTACCGACCAGAAAACATCTTTGAACAACGCGTTGCGTGAATTCAATGTAGCGGTTTAACCAAGCGAAATGCGACTTGCATTTGACGCCAAACGGGCGTTTCTCAACACGACAGGATTAGGGAATTACAGCAGAAATGTTGTTACGGCTCTTCGCGCCCGATATTCTGATGATGAGATGACGCTGTGCACTCCGCATAGAACCCACCTACTTGATGTCAAAGGATTTACGGTTCAAGGACCAGAATCTGAATTCGAAAGGTCGTTTCCTAGCATTTGGCGTAGTTGGACTGTACTGAAGCAGTTGGAGAACTTGAAGATCGATCTGTTCCATGGCCTCAGCAATGAGTTGCCGTTCGGAATCGGGAAGTCCTCTATTCGATCGGTAGTTACCATCCATGACCTGATCTTTTTGCGCTATCCTGCTTATTATTCATTGGTTGATAGGATCATCTATCGCTACAAAGTGAAGCGCGCATGTGCAGAGGCCGATAGCGTTGTGGCCACCAGTCAGCAGACCAAGGATGACCTTATCCAGTTTCTTTCCGTGCCAGAAAGCAAGATCCATGTGGTCTATCAGAGTTGTGATGATCAGTTCAAACAGCACGGGTCTGAAGACGAACAGGAAATGGTCAGAACCAAGTATGGTCTCCCATCGAAATTCATCCTGTCTGTTGGTACCATTGAGAAGCGAAAGAACCTGCTGGCGGTGATAGATGCCATGGTGCAATTGCCGAACGTCAATCTGGTGGTTGTCGGTAGGAAAACGGCTTATTTCAACGAAGTTTCGGAACGGATTGCCAAGCATGGCCTAACGAAAAGAGTTCACTTTTTGCATGAGGTGGAGTTTTCAGACCTGCCCGCCATTTACCAAATTGCGCAGTTACTGGTTTATCCGTCAGAATTCGAAGGTTTTGGCATCCCGATTTTGGAAGGGATGTATTCCCAGATTCCGGTCATCACAACCAAAGGAGGTTGTTTTGAGGAAGTGGGTGGTGCAGCCGCCAAGTATGTTGAATACGGTAATGTTGATGCGCTGTCCAATACAATTACCGAAGTGCTTTCCAGTTCCGAACTACAGGCCGAAATGGTTGAAAAAGGACTGGTGCAGGCTGCCAAATTCACCAATGAACAGCAGGCCGAGCAACTCCATGCCATTTATGAAAAAGCCTTGGCCTGATAGCTAACTTTGCCCCGATTTGCAACTAGAGCAGCACATATCGCACCCGGTTTTCAAACTCGTTTCCGAAGCAGCTGAAGAGTTGGGAGTAGAATCGTACGTCATTGGTGGCTACGTGCGCGATTGCGTGCTGGGCAGAGACACCAAAGACATCGACATCGTCTCAACCGGTAAAGGAATTGAACTGGCACAGGCCGTGGCCAAAAGGTTGGGCGGTAGCAAGATCAGCATCTTCAAACGGTTCGGTACCGCCATGATCAACCACAAGGACCTGGAAGTGGAATTCGTAGGAGCCCGCAAAGAATCGTACTCCGAAGATTCGCGCAAACCTGCCGTGGAAGATGGCACCATCAAGGATGATCAGGACCGAAGGGACTTTACCATCAACGCCATGGCCATCAGCCTCAATGCCAATTCTTGGGGGCAGTTGGTAGACCCATTCGATGGCATTGGCGACCTGAAGAAAAAGATTCTCAGAACACCGCTCGAACCTGCCAAGACCTACAGCGATGACCCATTGCGTATGATGCGCGCCATCCGATTTGCCACACAGTTGGATTTTCAGATAGAGCAGGAGTCGTTTCAGGCCATTTATGAGAACCGTGACCGCATCTCTATTGTCTCCAAAGAGCGCATTGCCGATGAGTTGAATAAGATCGTGCTGGCACCGGTGCCTTCTAAGGGTTTCCGATTGCTGTTCAACACGGGGCTACTGCATCTGGTTTTCCCGAAAATGGCCGAATTGTTCGGGGTGGACATCATCAACGGAAAAGGGCACAAGGACAATTTCTACCACACCTTGCAGGTGTTGGACAACATCTCCAAGAACACCGACAATCTGTGGTTGCGCTGGGCGGCCATCATGCACGATATCGAGAAGCCGATAACCAAGCGGTTTCACCCTAAGGTGGGTTGGACTTTCCACGGACATGAAGACCGTGGCGCCAAGTCTGTCCCGCACATTTTCCGCGACCTGAAACTACCGCTGAACGAGAAGATGAAATACGTTCAGAAACTGGTGTTCCTGCACTTGCGCCCCATCGCACTTGTGCAAGAAGAAGTGACCGATTCTGCGGTAAGAAGACTGCTGTTTGAAGCTGGCGATGATGTTGACGACCTCATGATACTCTGTGAGGCTGATATTACCAGCAAGAACGATGAGAAGGTGAAACGCTACATGAAGAACTTCGAGATCGTAAGGCAGAAGTTGAAAGAAGTGGAGGAGAAGGACCGCGTTCGGAACTGGCAACCGCCCATTAGCGGAGAAGACATCATGCGCTCTTTCGGCATAACGCCCGGAAGAGAGATAGGTCTCATTAAAGACGCCATAAAAGATGCCATTATGGATGGCGAAATTGACAACAGCCGAGAGGCCGCCATCGCATTTATGACCGCCAAAGGCCAAGAATTAGGCTTGAAAGTTGTAGAAAAGTTGAAATGAGAAAAGGAAAAAGGAAAAATGTGTTTTCGATCGAAACCATTCTGGCATCAGTAGGTTTAAACTTTTCACATTTTTCCGTTATTCGTTTTTCCTAGAACAGTCCATGGCAGTATACCGTTTTCGCGTTTTTATTGAGGATGATCACGAGGTGTATCGTGATATTGAATTGCAGGGCAAGCAACGCTTTGCCGATCTGCATGCAGCAGTGGTAAAGGCGTTCAATTTCCAACCGAATCAGCCGGCAGAATACATTGCATCCGACCAAAGTTGGTATGAGGGAGACACCGTTGTTGAACTGGATGAGAACCTGGAAGGCGACCACCAGAAGATAGCCAACCACATTTTCGATCCGCACCAGCGTTTTCTGTGCGTAACAGAAAGCTACAACGAGGTGGGTTTGGCCTTTGAGTTGCAACGCATTCTGAAGGATGAGGATGGCGTTACCTACCCACGTTGCATCAAGTCTGAAGGCGAGCCGCCATACTACACGCAGCCACCACCAGAGCCCATTGTAGATGGACCTGCGGAGGAAGAAGTTCCTGAAATGGACATCGACATGTTTGAAGGAGACGGACCTTCTGAAGAAGAGATAGAACGCATTCAGAAAGAGGCCGAAGCCGCCAGCAAGAAGGGCGATATCAAGGCTCCGAAGATCGATTTCAGCAAGTTGGGCAGCATTACGGATGAAGATGAGGAGGAAGAAGACGAGGAAGATGATGATGACGATTCGAATGACGAAGACAAAGGATTCGATGACTTCAACATGGACGACCTGATGTGATCTGTTATTCAGTTGATCAGTTAATTAGTTGATTAGTTTCGTCAGAACCACAGCCTCAGGTCAATCAACTACAAATTGCAAACCGTCAACCGTCAACCGACAACCGTCCACCGTCCACCGTCAACCCTACTAGTTGTATGCGGCCCTACCGCAGTTGGGAAGACCGACCATGCCATTGAACTGGCAGAGCAACTCGGTACCGAGATCATCTCGGCAGATAGCCGTCAGTTGTATCGCGAAATTCCCATCGGTACCGCACAGCCCACGGAAGAACAACTGGCCCGTGTCAAGCATCATTTCATTGCCTGCCGTTCCATTGCAGAAGACTACAACGCAGGCATGTTTGAGCGCGATGCGTTGGAACTATTGGAACAACTCTTCCAAAAGCACGATACCATTGTGTGCTGTGGCGGAACGGGGTTGTACATCAAGGCGCTTTGCGAAGGATTGGATGCCCTGCCAGAGGCCGATGAGGAGCTACGGGAGCAACTCACCCAACGGTTGGAATCCGAAGGGTTGGAACCCTTGCAACAACAACTGCAAGCGTTAGACCCCGTGCATTATGAACGGATGGACACCCAGAACCCGCAGCGGGTGATACGCGCTTTGGAAGTATGTCTTTCTACCGGAAAACCGTTCTCATCTTTTCATGAAGGCGCCAAAAAGCAACGACCGTTCAACATCCGGAAAATAGGCTTGGAATTGCCGCGAGAGGAATTGTACAACCGCATTAACCACCGAGTTGACCACATGCTTGAAAACGGCTGGCTGCAAGAGGCCCAGGCCGTGTATGACAAACGCCACCTCAATGCCCTCAATACCGTGGGTTACAAAGAGCTCTTCCAACACCTGGCAGGAGAACTGACCTTACAGGAAGCCACCGAAAAGATAAAAACCAACACCAGACGCTTTGCCAAGCGCCAACTCACGTGGTTCAAACGGGATGAGGAAATCAAGTGGCAGACCGTGGGTTGATCTAGCTTCCCGAGAACATCATCAAAAGCCACCTAAGTATCAGCACTTGATGTCTCTGTATGATACTTTGGCGTATCTGTTAGCTACTTTGGTGACTCGGTTAGCTAGTTTGGTGACTCGGTAAGCTACTTTGGCATTTCGGTTAGCTACTTTGGTGTCTCGGTAAGCTACTTTGATGATTCGCTAAGCTACTTTGGCATTTCGGTTAGCTACTTCGGAGTCTCGGTAAGCTACTTTGGCGTCTATGTATGCAACTTTGGCAATGGTTTCTGCCCAACCAAGCACCCCAACCCCAGAAAAACAAACCCCCGCAACCACCTTGTTAAAGGTGCTTTATTGCCTATTTTGGTGGGGTAAACCAACTACCGACAAATCTGGCTAGAACAACACGTGTTGCTTTAGACAATTGTCGTAGGTAATATGCAAAGGCACTTCGAAGCAATGTCTCAAAACGCGAAAACATATTTCCTTCTTTTGTGTCTTGCAGTACTTTCCATTGCCTCCATCGGACAGGAACTCGACAGCTTGAAAACTTCAAAAAAAGCTCTCGACCGGCTTGAAATTCAGACCTCGTTGTCTCTACTTGAAAACCAAGATTTCAATTCGATTCCTGGTGGTGGTTTACAGGTTGCGGTTGTTGCGCCATTCTACAACGGTGGATTGCGCTTAGGACTTGGAGTTGGCTTTAGCAGATTATCATTCAACTACAACTTTGATTGGGGACACCATAGAGTTTTAGGTCCAACTCCAGCATATTCATCTCAAATGGACATTTATCCGTTCAGCCTTGACCTGACACTCGGGACGGACTTTCTTCGAAATAGTTCTATGGACTTGATCTTAGACATAGGAGCACGAATGAATTTACCTATGTACGGGAACTATCATTTCGACTACAGCTTCAACAACTATCCCACAGACCACTCATTTGAAATTCAGCCAAGCGTTCACCCTGCCGTTCTTGCAAGTTTGACGTTTAGCTTCCCACTCAATGAAAAATCATCATTGACTTTTGGCTATGGCTTCAGCTATACATTCTTACCATTTCGTCCGAAGGCAAATTCAGAATCTAATGGTTTTCATTACCGACCAGAAGAAGTCCCAGACCACTACGACAACAACTTTGAAGACAACATCTTAAGTCCTTTGTCAAATGGCGGTTTCGAATATTTTCAAATGTTGGTTCTTGAACTACCAGCAGAAATTGGAGGACAGCATTCTTTCAGCATCGGTTATCGCCACACTTTTGGACTGGGTAACAAGAAAGAATGAAACAAGTCATAACCTTAACCATAATATCAGGATTCTCACTCGAACGCGTCCATGACGTTTTTGTGAAGCATACCAGCCACTAAGGCCATGCGCTATAATCGCGCGGTAGCGTCAATCAATCCCCATTCCTAAACCCATTGCCTAGGCTTTCGCCTCTGAATTCAAGGTCGGTGCGGTCCATATTGGCGCAGGGCAGTTCGTAATCCCAACATTTATCGGTGCCCACAGGGTAGAAGATGATGCCATCCACAGCCTCCATGGTGTTGAATTCGGTGGGGCGTGTGGGTTCGGGTTCGTGCTTCACCATACGGAACATCCATATCAGTGGAATAAGCGAGAGCAAGGGTGCCAACCGCAGCATCTTTCCAAAACCGAAGGAGACGGCAAGCGCGCCCAACGAATACGCAAAGAAGAAGAGCGTAATACCGTAAATGAACCGTGGGTTGGGACCGCTCATCCACCAGAACACAAAACTGAACAGCACTGTCAACGATACGAACAGGTTGATGGTGGCTTGGTCGGTACGTTTTTTCCTGCTCAGCTGAAACAGCGAAACAAGCAACATGAGCACACTATTGATGCCCGCAATGCCCAAAAAGGCCAACACGGTCTTCGACTGTACGCCTATCCAAACAGGGAACCATTCGGCCATCGGTCTGCCGTAGTTGCTGAGGTCGTAAGAACCGAAACGGGCATGCACATCAATGTTCTTTCGGGCATTGGCGGCCAGTTCCTGCGGTACTTTCCAATCAAAATGAAAAAGGTCTATCGATTCCATCGGAAATACGAGATACCCAGTCTGTATCACGTTTCGCGCCAGCCACGGAACGGTAACCACCAGACCCGCCACCACGGCCAATGCCAACGCACGGTAGTCCTTGTTGGTGAGGGTCCAGGCCACAACGGGCAATATGGCAATGATGTGCAATACCGATAACAGCTTAACGGTGCAGGCAAATGCAATGAGCAGCACCAGCAGCGGCAACGAACTTTTCTTGCGCTCGGCCACCAGATAGGTGAGGTACACCATGGGGATGAGCGTGGCCGGAAGGTCGGGCGCGGTGCTGGTCAGAAAGCGCAGCAACAGGAAGAATGTGATGGGTAGCAGCACCCACACGGCAAAGTCCATGTTTCTGCGGGTTATCATGCTGTTGGCGGCCTCAAATCCACCAAGTCCCATCAGTACAAAAAGCAGGGCGTTGAGGTTGTTGGTCTGGAAGGCGGCACTCAGCAGATGCCAGTTGGAGTTGAACCCCAGTCTATCATGCAAATTGGCCAACCCGGGCACCACCGCATAGTTGTTTATCCATTGCATGAACTGGAGGTAGTACAGGCCGGAATCGTTGTTGAGGGTAGGCAGCAGTGCTGTTCTGATGGTGATGTAGAGGAACGCGGCAAAGCCTATCCAACTGAGAATGGACCAGTATTTTATTCTGTAAAACACCTTGAAAAGGCCTTGCATGAACCGTGGAATGAAGGGCACTGCCGTCACCGCGGCCACCGTCCATGCTACGTTGATGGTCAGCGGCATGAACAGCGATAGCGTGGCCAGAATGGATGCGTTGATAGCCGCACCCGACAGCATGGCCAAGATGAAATCGATGATGGGGCGGTCTCTGCGGTCTACCCGGAAAAGATGAAGAACATACAGGCCAACAGGCAGCCAACTCAGCAATGCCAATAGCCAAGCGTGGAGGAGGGAGAGGAGTTCGTGCATGATTTAAAAGTCGTAATAATCCTTACGTCTTGAAAGCTTGAGGTCTTGAAGGATGGAAGATTTGACCTTGAGGTCGAAACTCCACATCTGCTGAGCTCCGAACGGAACCCATGTCATGCTGAATTCCCAGCAGTGGAGGTCGCGGTAAATGCTGAGAGACGTGTAACTGAGGTCGTTGTTCACGAAATCGTAACCGGAACTGAACCCGACCTTCCATTTGGGTGTGAGCGAAACGTCTCCGGCAAAATTCAGCGTCTGCACCAGTTTGGTGCGGTCGGTGGCCGCATTGGTGTTGTTGATGGTCAGGTTGTAGCTGATGTCCAATCGCCACGGAATGTTGAAATCGATGTATGCGGCCTTGTTGGCATTGATGGCGGCCAATTCCTCTGGCATGGCCTTATCCGATTCGTAGTTGGTGCTGTTGTTCCTGCTTTTGCCTGCCAGGTTCAGCGTCAGTGCCACGGTGGCGTTGGTCAGTCGGGTAAGTTGCCCGGTTTCATTCACCAACCATTTATTGATTGTGCGGCCGTTGGTGTCTTGCGCATACGGAGAAAGATTCATGTTGAAGTTGACGCCCAAACGCTCCCAGATACGGGTTCTACCGCTGATGCGGATGTCGGAAAGGTTCAACGAATCCGCAAAGAAGTTGTAGCTACCATTCACGTTCAGTGCTTCCAATATCTTGATCTTCTTGAAGCCTGTTATGGTGTCTTTCTTGGAACGGACCTTCATCTCCAATTGGTTTCCGAAACCGTAGGTCAAAGAACCCGTGTTGGTGGTGGGCGGTCTTCCATAAATGCTCAACTGATCTCGACTGTAGGTGATGAGTGCCGCATTCTCTCCGTAGTAGCCCACTTCATCGCTGGCCAGTTTTGGTCGGTAGGTGAATCCTACCTGCGGGTTAAAGACGTGCCGGATGCCACGAATCCAACCCTTTTTGAACTGTACCAGACCATAAAGAGTGGTGTTCATGTTCAGGCTGGCGTTCACATCGCGGTTACTGAAGAAGCCATAAGTGGTGTCGAACAGGGCGGTCTGTGTTTCGTTGTCCCAATCTCGGTTCACCTGCTGGAAGAACCACCGCTCGTTGTACGTAACAGAAGGCGAAACCGTAAAATATTTGAACGCCTTGAACGAAGTGGAGATCGGAATGGTTTGGATGATCCCGTTGCGCATCTTATCCAACGTACCTAATGTAAAGAAGGTGGAATCGGTGGTTGTTACGCGGTTTTCCATCCGCATGGAGTAGCTCACACCTATTTTCTCGTACCAGCGTTGTTTACCGACCACATTCTTTCGTTTGAATGGGTAGATACGCTGCACGTTGAAAGCGATCTGTGGCAACGTTACGTTCACAATTCGGGTCTGCGTGTTCTGACTGTGATTCATGTTGGCACTCAGCGAGAAAGGCTTTCCTATCCACCGTTTGGCGAAGGAGATACTCGATGTGAAGGTGTTGGTCAGATAATCTTGCGTGCTGGTGGTAATACCGTTCTGGAAGTTGGTGGCTGTACCCACATTCACATCGGAAGAGAAGGAAGTGCTTGGCCGTGCCTTCGGGTCTTGGGTGTGTTTCCAACGGAAGAAGAAATTGTTCTGCACGCTGTAATCCGGGAATTCGGGTCGGCTGTTGCGCAACGAGTTATGACTGAATTCCACCCTACCATTGAATCTGTACCGCTTATTGTAGTTGGAAACGGCCTTTACACCATAACTACCACGCGTGTAAATGTCTCCCGTAATGGCAAGGTCTATCTTATCTCCTAGATTGAAATAATACCCGAAGTTTCTGAAGAAGAAACCCAGATTGGGTGATTCTCCATATTCTGGGAAAATGATGCCCGACTTGCGGCCCTGCTTGTTAGGGAACCACCCGAATGGAATGACAAGCGGTGTGTAAACCCCTTCAAACATCAGAAAGGCGGGGCCGCTCACGATCTTATCGTTAGGAATAACCTTCAGCTTTTTAGCCTTTATCATGTAATGAGGTTCCTCGGCATCGCAGGTGGTGTAGCCGCCATCCTCAATGAAATAGTGCCCTTCATTGTGCTTCTTCACCTTCTCACCACGCAGATTTCCTTCGCCTTCCTGCGTAACCACATCAATGATCTTTCCTTTCTCCGTTTCGAAGTTGTAGCGCATTCTGTTGGCTTTGAACTCCTGTTCACCACTCTTGAATTCGGGCGTTCCGATCTTCTTGCCAGTTGAGTCTACAATGCCCTCCGCGTAAACTTCCTTGGTTTCCTGGTCGATCTCAATGTAGGCCGCTTTCAGTTCAATGTCCATGTAGTTGATCTGCGCATCTCCAAAGAGGTAAACCTTCTTATCGTCAACCCCGAACCGAATGGAATCCCGTGCGTGGTATTTGATCTCTGCTTCCAACACCGTTCCTTTTTTCTTCTTTGGAGCTTGGATGGTGTCTGATTGGGTAGTGTCTTTCACTGCTTCGCGAAGCTCAACCAAATTCAACGTGGTGTCAATAACATGCGGTGGAATGGAATCTGGCCGTTCAAACAATTTCGTGCCCGACATCTCCGTTGTTTGGGTAGAATCCGTTGGTTCTTGCGGGACGAGTTTTTGCGCCAAAAGCGAGTTACTCACCACCAACAGGAGCACACTTGAAAAACAGATTCTGAAAATGTGAAATGGGCTAAACAACGGCACCTCCTGTTATTCGGGGAAAAGGCTTTATTTTTAGGCGATCAAAGCTAACCATTTCAGCGGGGACAAGGGTTGGATAATGATGCAGGCGATTCTGGACTTTCAACGGTCAATTTTTCTTTTTCTTGCCTTTATTCTGATTCAATTTTCAGGTATGGCTCAAACTTCGGACGAGTTGTACCGAATGAAGACCATCGTGGTAGATGCTGGTCATGGGGGTAAAGACCCTGGTAACCTTGGCACTGGCCGTTACAAAACAAAGGAAAAGGACATTGCATTGGATGTGGCGTTGCGAGTTGGCAGCTACATCAAAACCCAATTTCCAGAGATAAATGTGTTATACACCCGAGAAACGGACGTATTCATTGGGTTGGACGAACGCGCAGAAATTGCCAACAAGGCCAAAGCAGACCTATTCATCAGTATACATTGTAATGCGTTTCCGAATCCGGCATCCAATGGCGTGGAAACGTTTGTTCTCGGATTGCACAAGAATCAGGAGAACCTTCAGGTGGCCATGAAGGAAAACTCGGCCATCTTTTTGGAGGATGATTACAAGACCAAGTATGAAGGTTTCGACCCGAATTCGCCAGAAAGTATCATCGCACTCACCATCATGCAAAGTGCCTTCTTGCAGCAGAGTCTCTCCATTTCGGCCTACATCCAGAAGCAGTTCAAAGAAAGGGTGGGAAGAAGGGATCGCGGAGTAAAACAAGCAGGTTTTCTGGTGCTGAGAAAAACCACCATGCCAAGTATTCTAGTAGAGTTGGGATTCTTGACCCATGCTCCAGAAGAAGACTTTTTGAACTCAGAGAATGGAAAAGCTTACATGGCATCGGCCATTTTCAGAGGATTCAAAGAATACAAGGAATTGGTGGAAGACCCGCTTCCTGAAGGATACGTGGAGCCAAAGGTTGAAGACAACATCAAAAGCACTCCGACCAAAGCGGAGGAGGAAGCCAAAAAGCAGGAAGAGCTTGATGCCATGATGAATGCGAAAGCTCAAGCAAGGCTCGATTCGATCAAAAAGGCCGATGACGCAGCACGGGCAAAAGCCGTTGCAGATTCGTTGGAGGCTGCCAAGCAGAAACTGTTGGCAGAAAAGGCCAAGCGCGAAGAAGAACTGAAGAAGCAGGAGGCGGCCAAGGAAGCGGCACTCAAAGCCAAAGCCGATTCATTGGAGCAGGTCCGATTGCAGAAATTGGAGGAGATGAAAAAGCGCCAAGCAGAGATCGTTGCTCAGCAAGAGAAGGAAGAGGCCGAAAGAAAAGCCAAGGAAGAAGCTGATAAGAAGGCGAAAGAAGAGGCTGCTAAGTTGGCTCGAGAAGAAGAGGAAAGGAAGTTGCAAGAGGCCAAAGACATGGCCAAGCAGGTGCTGGAAGAGATAAAAGAACAGAAGGAACGTGAGTTGGCAGAAGCCAAAAAGAAAGAGGAAGAGGCCGCCATTGAAGCAGAGAAGAAGAAGCTGGAAGCGTTGAAGTTGGAGAAGCAACGTCAGTTGGAAGCTGCCAGAGAGAAGGCCGCTCAAGATTCGTTGGCCAAAGCAAGAGCTTCTGAGTTAGCAGACGTCAGGGAAAAGGCAAAGCAAGATTCGATAGCGTTGGAAGAAAGCAGAGCCAAGGCCAAGGAAGACTCATTGCGATTGGCCAAGCTAAGAGAAGAACAGCTCAAAGCACAACGGTTGAAGGCCACTCAGGATTCCATTGCGGCAGCCAGAAGAAAGGAAGCAGCAGACATTGAAGCAGAGATAGGAGCAGAAAAGGCCACGGACCCTGAAGAGGCAGAATTGCTGTTCCTTCAACTGAGAAAGAAACAGTTGGAAGAGAAGATTGCCAGACTGAAAGGGAAAAATGTAACGGCACCGACCGTGGAAAACTTGGAACAGCGGGCGGAGGAAAAGCCGCAACCGGTAAATAAGGTTAGCAGTTCGAAGGGAGAAGGCGTTGAGTTGAAAGTACAGGTGGTCACTTCAACCGATCCCCTATCGAGTGATGACAGGAGATTCTTAGGACAGACGGTTTGGGAATACCAACAAGGAGGTCTTTATAAATATACGGTCGGTAACACCGCGGATTTTGAGGAAATCACTAAACTGCAATCCGAATTGAGGAACCTCGGATTCTCTGGTGCTTTTGTGGTTGCTTTCAAAGATGGAGAGCGAATAAAAGTGTCTGAAGCCCGAGAGATTCTAAACAAAGGCGAATGAAATATTCTAAAGAACTGCGTACTGGATTTATTGCCGTTGCCACCATTTTCGGATTCGTTTGGGGGTATAATTTCCTGAAGGGAAACGACATATTCAGTAAGCAACGCATCTTCTACACCACCTATGCAAACGTTGGTGGATTGACCCAATCCAATGCGGTGATGGTCAATGGTTATAAAGTAGGACTTGTGAAGGATGTATATTTTGATCCAAGCAGGCAGGACCGTCTCATTGTGGAGATCATGCTCACGGCAGATAATTATCACATTCCTCGCGGCACCAAAGCAACGCTTGTTTCAGACCTTCTGGGAACACCAAGTATCAATCTTATTACAGGAAATGAAGGTGGGTATCACGAAGAAGGCGACACGTTGGTGTCAGAGATCGAAGGTGCTTTGATGGAAAGTATCACGGATCTCTCCTCCAGTTTGGCTACCACCAAGGTCAAAGCAGACCGCTTGTTCGAATCATTGGATTCTTTGGTAAATGATATTCGAGATGTGCTTGGAAAAGGAGAACGTGATTCGGATGTGAACCGCGCATTCCGCGATCTGGCTCAAACAATGGATAACCTGGAAAGTGCTACAAGTAAGATCGATGGTATATTGGATGAGGATGGCAAGCTTGGTAAGATCTTGGCCGATGTAGAAGGGTTTACCTCAACATTGGATGAGAACAAGGATGAGATCGATAACCTGTTGAACAACCTTTCAAGTTTCTCAGATTCATTGGCTGCAGCTGAACTGGCCTCTACCATTAACAACGCCAACAAAGCCTTGGCTGAACTGTCTGAGGCCATTGAGAAGATCAACAAAGGAGAAGGTACCATTGGTAAACTCTTCCAAGATGAAACGGTGTATTCCAATCTGGAAGCCGCAACAAGAAACCTTGATAGCCTGTTCATAGATATCAAAGCCAATCCGAACCGCTACGTCCATGTTTCGGTGTTTGGTCGCAAGGAGAAGAAAGACAAGAAAAAGAAGTAACTCACAGATATGGAATACATTCCACAGATTTTGTTTTTGATATTGCTGGTGGTGGGCTTTGGCCTGTTCGGTAAAAGCGCCATGCGTATTCGGAGAAATGTTCTCTTAGGGAGAGACATCGACAGAAGCGACAACGCCAGCAAGCGAATGAACCTGATGCTCAAAGTGGCTTTGGGTCAATCAAAAATGGTTGTCAGACCAATTGCCGGAGCGCTGCACATCATTGTTTATGCGGGTTTCTTGCTTATCAATATCGAAGTGTTGGAGATCATCATTGACGGGTTGTTCGGAACACACAGAATCTTCGCACCGATCTTGGGTGGACTCTACACGGCTGCTATCAACTTCTTCGAGATCCTTGGTGTGTTGGTGATCATAGCTTGCGCCATTTTCCTTTGGAGAAGAAACGTGATGAAGATCGGTCGTTTCCACAGCACCGAAATGAAAGGTTGGCCGTTCAAGGATGCGAATTACATCCTCATAATTGAGATTGTGCTGATGACGGCATTGTTGGTGATGAATGCTGCTGAAGGGGCTTATCCCGAAGGTCATCATAAAGTTGCGCCATTCATAATCAGTGGTTTGTTCTCTGGTTTTCTGGAAGGAATGAGCTATGAGCCCCTTCATCTGATTGAGCGCGTATGTTGGTGGGCGCATATCGCAGGGATCCTGTTCTTCTTGAATTACTTACCGTACTCAAAGCACTTCCATATCATCCTTGCTTTCCCTAACGTCTACTTCTCTAAGTTGACGCCTAAAGGTCAGTTTACCAACTTGGAGTCGGTAAAGAAGGAAGTGGAGTTGATGCTCGACCCGAATGCCGATCCATATGCAGCTGCACCTGCGCCAGATCCGAACGCAGCCCCGCAGCGTTTCGGTGCCAAGGATGTTCAGGATCTCAGTTGGGTTCAGTTGATGAATGCGTACAGTTGCACGGAATGCGGTCGTTGCACTTCAAATTGTCCGGCAAATGTTACGGGTAAGAAACTTTCTCCGCGTAAGATCATGATGGACACACGCGATCGTTTGGAGGAAGTCGGTGCCATCATCGACATGAACAAAGGCACATTCGTGGATGACGGAAAGTCGCTTCTTCACGATTATATCACGCCAGAGGAATTGTGGGCATGTACTTCGTGCAACGCATGTACTGAGGCTTGTCCAGTAAACATCGATCCTTTGAGCATTATTGTTGATCTGAGAAGGTATTTGGTGATGGAAGAATCGAGCATGCCGGCAGAACTTACTCCGGTAATGAGCAATATTGAGAACAATGGAGCGCCTTGGCAGTTTGCACAGGCCGACAGAGCTAATTGGATAACAGAAGAATAAGCAGAAATGGGTTTACAGGTTAAAACAATGGCAGAATTCGTGGCCGAGGGAAAAGAGCCTGAAGTTCTTTTCTGGGTCGGTGCTGCTGGAGCGTTTGATGATCGTGCTAAGAAGATCACGCGCTCATTCGTTAAGATATTGAACAAGGCAGGAGTGGATTTTGCCATACTTGGCGTGGAGGAATCGGACAGTGGCGATGTGGCCAAACGTGCTGGGAATGAGTTCCTTTTCATGATGCAGGCCATGATGAACATTCAGTTGTTGGATGCCTACAACGTGAAGAAGATCGTTACGGCCTGTCCGCACGATTACAACACGCTTAAGAACGAATACAAAGACTTAGGTGGCAACTACGAAGTGCTGCATCATACCGAGTATATCAAGGAGTTGATCGATAAAGGAAGGCTTCAGGTTTCCGCTTCAATGAAAGGAAAGAAGGTCACATTTCATGACCCTTGCTATTTGGGAAGAGGAAACGAAGTGTTTGATGTTCCGCGTGAGCTGATTGCTGCAACTGGCGTTGAACTCATCGAGATGAAACGTTCCAAGAGGAATTCATTCTGCTGTGGCGCTGGTGGTGCGCAGATGTTCAAAGAAGCCGAGCCAGGCAACAAAGAAGTGAACATGGAAAGGGCAGAGGAGGCCCTTGGTTTGAAACCGGATGTGATTGCCACGGGCTGTCCGTTCTGCAATACCATGATGACAGATGGCGTGAAATACAACGACAAGCAGGACGAAACGCGCGTGCTCGACATTGCCGAGATCATCGCGGAAGCGAACAACCTCTGATTTCCATTGTTCGTCATTGCGAGTGAGGAACGAACGCGGCAATCTTTTCAGGAGATTGCTTCACTCCGTTCGCAATGACGCAATAGACTGAAAATGAAAACAACACTCCAAACATTCGAAAGCTTTGCGCCCAACTCCCGAACATGGGTGTATCAAGCATCTCGTAATCTGACAGATGCAGAAGCTGCTGAAGTAAAGCAACTTGCCAGCACATTTGCTGCAGAATGGAAAAGCCACGGGGCTCCGTTGAAGGCCGCGGCCGATGTGCTTTACAACCGTTTCTTGGTGATGATGGTGGATGAAGACGCGGGTTCGGCCAGTGGTTGTAGCATTGACAGTTCCGTAGCTCAGATTCGTTCCATCGAACAGAAATTGAATATCGACCTATTCGATCGAATGAATTTGGCTTATCTCAACTCAGATAACCAACTCAAAACTGTTCATGCCAACAAGGTTTCAGAAGCATTTGAGCATGGAGCTTTGAACGAGCAAACAACCGTTTTCAATAATATGGTCACTTCCTGTTCAGAATTGCAATCCAATTGGAGAATTCCATTGGTTAAGAGTTGGGCTGCGAATAGGATTAGCGTATTCTTATCAAAGTGATCTTACCTGGTCAGCTAAGTACGGAACGGCATACTTCAGCGTAATCCAAAAAGAGCCAATCAAATACGCGATTGTTACTGAGGTTGCAATTGTCTTAGCGAATCCACTTTCAGATTGATAACGCTGTACGATTTGCTCATGTTTACCAGTGCGCAAAAACATAAACCATACGAATACCAGTATGCCCATACCGGTAAATACGCCTCCTATGGGGTTGGAGAAATGACGGACAACATCATTTCCAGTAAATAAAACAGCTATAAGCGATAAACATATAATGTTCATCAGTAAAGTCCATGCAACACCCATCGCTGCGGCAAAAGGTGCAATGTCATTTCCAATTGAATCAAGGAAACGAAAGATTTTGTAGTACACATATTCTAAAGGTCTCAACATTCAAATTTACTTACCACACAAAAACATCCTCAACTTTCTCAGGTCGTTCTGAAACGCGCCAATCGAAACCTTCCAGTTTCATGTCGTTGAGATTTATCTGGCTGATAGGGTAGAGCGTGGCGTCAGGCTGATTCAGGAAAGTGATGTTGTGCACCTTATTGTCCTTGATGTAGATCATCAGATTGCTGGCCTTGGCCTTGTTCACATTTTCGGGCTTTTCGCCATCCTCAGCACCAAAATAGATGGTCTCTCCGTTTGCTTCCACATAAACGCGATGTAGTTTCTGCTCTCGGAAATGCCCGGTCATGTAACGCCCTTTTATCTGGTTATACATGGCACTATCCTCCTCAGAAATGATCATCGAATTCTCTTTCATGAAGAGTTGGTCGATCTTACCGAAACGGTTCTGAATCCACATGCTGTCAGCGGTAAGTTGGTTCTCATCCGACCACAGAATCGGGTCTCGGTAAAGTCGAATGGTACTGTCTGCATACGAATAGACCAACGAATCGCATTTACCGCGCATATCGGGTTTAAAGAACTTGGCGTGATGGAAAGCAAATAGAATGCGCCTGTCAATCACGGTATCTACAATACTCAAAAGTGTATCGGCATGCAGAAACAGCGAATCTGCTCCCATATCCTGGATCATCAGCGCGCTATCGGTCAATAGCACCATGTCTCCAACCTCGTAATACTTGGCGCGTTCTCCGGTCAGAATAATGTCCTGTGCCGTATCGGCCACCACCACATTGCCAATGGCCAAACCGTAGCCGAATTTCTTATTGTAGTACAAACTATCGCCCGTGATAGATTGATCTGAACTGAGCACTGTGGCCTGATTGCTGAACTGAGAAACATCCAGCTCCGTATCGTACCAACCGAAGTTGCAGAGCACCGTGTTCTCATCGCTCACAATTTTGGTAGGCCCTAGGAAAAAGGCTACTTCCGTTTTGGTGTTGTATCGCAATGTATCGCATTCAAGGTCGTACTGCTTATTCACCAACTTCACATTATCCTTGAAAAACAGCTCTTCCAGCGTGCTGTAGTAATACCCGATCTTGCTGGTAAGGGTGTTCTGGCTGTCAACGATCTTCCCGCCTGTGTTGTACCAGGCCTGCTCGGTTTTCATGTTGTAATCCAACTTCTGACTGGTGAGTGTCATCTCGTTGTCTTCCAACTTCACGTTGTATTTGGCCTTGGCGAATTCGGTATTTCCGTTGTAATTCAGTTCATCGCACCACATTTTGATGCTATCGCCTTTGTTGATGAACACGTCCGAAAACGCATCCATGCTATTGTCTTCATACAGATAAGCGCTATCGCAGTACATCAGCGCGCCTTCGTGTTCAAAGATCACATTGCCAAGCAGTCTTCTGGCCTTATGACCAAGAGCTTCATCATACTCCAACACTTCCGCGTTGCGCAGTTCTATCTTCTTCACCTTTTTTTCTTGGCCATGGGCCGAAGCGAAAGAAAAGAGACAAACCATAAATAGGAGAATTCTGCGTGGCATAATGCGCCAAAGTTAATCGGTCAGGTTGCGCTCAATGGCTTCTTTCCAAGAAAGGTACATGGCATTGAAATGCTTGAGGCATTCATTCAGAAACTGAGAGTCAGCGATCTTATGGAGGTTTTGCAAATTTCCAGCCTGATCTGTAGTGATCTTATAAGATTGCTCCATCGGACCTGCTTCGAGTTTGAGTGTGTATTTCTCATTGTACTCGAAAATGGTGATGGTGATGCTCGGATGCGGTATGCGGCCAACAACTCTCATTTTGTTCCGAAATGGTGAAAAGGGAAAAGGGGAATTCGGAAAAATGTATTCGTCATATTCGTAATCAATTCGAAATTCGTAACCACTAAAACTTCATCACGATTTTAGCATTGATACGCCTTGCTGTGAGATAATTCGGAACCGCATATTGACGGTTGGTGATGTCCGAGATCCACAGGTAACTCAATGTGTTGTTCGTTCCCAAAAGGTTGAACACCTCAAGGCTTATCCAGATTGATTTGAAGTATTTGAGTGGATTTTTCGGTCCAACGAATTTCTTTTTCTCACCCAGCAAGAGGTAAGAGAAACCGATGTCAACTCTTCTATATGGTGGAATACGTAGCGTATCGCGATAACGCGTGTAATCAGGTGGTCCGAAAGGCATTCCCGTTCCAAATACCAAGTTCAAGTGCATTTTGAGTTGAGGAAGTTTTGGAACATAATCTTGGAAGTACAGCGCAAAGTTGACGCGCTGATCGGTCGGGCGAGGAATAAAGCCCGGCTCTCTTCGAATACTGTCGGCAACAACCTGATCTTCCGTAACCCCAAAAACGATCTGCTCACCAGACGAATTGTAATAATCGTAGTAGAAGTCATCCAGAATGTCTTCCTGAACGGTCATTACCGACATACTCATCCAAGACTCGATTCCCTTCACGAATTCCCCGTTCACTTTCAGGTCAAGTCCTGTGGCATAACCGCGAGAATTGTTCTTGGCGTAATAACGGATTCGAACGTTATCGATCTCGTAGGTCACAAGGTCGTTCAAGTATTTGTAATACACTTCAGCAACCAATTTGAACGGACGCCTCCACGCCTTGAAGTTGTAGTCCATTCCAATCACTGCGTGATACGATTGCTGCGCACGAACATTGGTGTTCAACTGCCCGTTCAGATCACGCAACTCGCGGTAAAATGGCGGCTGATAGTACATTCCGCCTGAAGCGCGGAAGATCATATCTGCTTTATTCCATTTTGGGTCGAACGAATAATTGACACGAGGCGTGGCCACAAACTGCTTATTCACATCCCAGTAATGGAAACGGACACCGGCCGTCAAACGGTGCTTGCTTGTGTCCGAAAACATCCATGTGTTCTGTAGGTAACCTGCCGTTCGGTGACTACGAAGATTGATCTCCGTTTTCAGCACTTCAGTCAGTGTTAACTCATTCTGATTCAGCGGAATGGAATAGCCAGAGCTATCGATCATTTCCCACTCGCTCAGCTTATCGTTAATGTCTTCATATTGGTATTTGATGCCCCAATCGAGAACGCGATAACCATCAAACCATTTACCGATGTGGCGCAAAGAGATGACGTTGGCTGTGAGGTAATTCCGTGCGTGATCAAGGAATGTTCCGATGCCGCGATTGAACGCCACTTCGCCCAAATTGTCTGAGCCGAAATTGTTCTCCAACTGCCCAAGGAAGTATTGACCTTGGACATCAAACGTCTCCGTTTCGTTAGAGCGGAAACCAGACAGAATTAGCTTGGTTTTGATCTTCGGTGTAGGTCGATATTCTGCCGTAAGCGCACCCAACATGGTCTCGAACGTGTTCACTTCCTGTCCATCGAAATAGACCGTGAACCGAAGTGCTTCGCTGATGGTCCCGAAGTCGGTTTCTCGGTTTTCAGGAACAAATTGATAGCGGTTCTGTGTGTAGTTTCCAAGGAAGCTGAAACTCCATTTATCGTTGACATCGAAATTCAATAAGCCTTGCGCATCAATGAATCGTGGGCGATACTGACCATCTGTGTCCAACGCTCCCAAAACGTATTGGTTAGACCAGTATCTGACGCCAGCCAAGTATGAGAATCGGTAGTCTTTAGATGAGCCTTCGAAATGCAACGCACCACCAAGCAATGAACCAGAAACCGTAGCTGAAAACTTCCGCGGACGCTTGTATTTTACGTCCAAAACGGAAGACATTTTGTCGCCATACTTGGCTTCAAAACCACCTGCAGAAAAGTTCAGACTTCCCACAAGATCGGGGTTTACAAAACTCAAACCTTCCTGTTGGCCTGAACGCACCAGGAATGGACGGTAGATCTCCACATCGTTCACATAAACGAGGTTTTCATCATAGTTACCGCCTCGAACGTTGTATTGAGAACTCAACTCGTTATTGGAACTCACACCCGGGAATGTCTTCAGAACTGCTTCAATTCCACCCGAAGCGGTTGGAATGACCACCGCCATTTTCGGGTCAACGCGCTGCATGGTGTTCAAACGATTCACATCGTCCTTCACAATGGCTTCGTTGATGATGTTTTCCTTCAGGGTTAGAATACGGTCCAGCGTTCTGGTTTCGCCAGCGGCCAAATTCACCTCAAACGTTTGACTTTCATGATTTACGTGCGAGAAAACGACCTTCAACGATTCGCCAGCTGGAATCTGCAAGGTGTACTTTCCACTCTCGTCCGTGTACGTTCCCAGCCCAGTTCCAAGCACAGAAACGTTGGCAATTTCTATTGGCGCCTTGTTTTCATCGCGCAGCGTACCTACCAGCGTTGCCGTTTGAGACCACGCCACCTCCGTTAAGAGTAAAAGGAGGAGGAATGATATCGGAAATCGGAGAGATATGACGAGGCTTCTTCTCAATACCTGCCTTTTTTCTTCTTTTTGAACGTGCCGTCTTTCCAAGCCTTGATGAACTTGGCCCATGCAATTGGATTCAACAGGTTGTTTGGTGGCAATTGCCCAGCATAGTACAGTTGGTTGGCGCGCATCTGATTGGCGATCTTGAAGCTTTCGCTACCAGATGCTTCCATGTTCTCCATACGTTCCTTGAGTTCGGCCCGTTCCAGATTTCGCATGGCTATCTGTTTGTCATCTTCCGGAAGACGAAGGTCCAAGAACGCTTGTCTGAACTGCTCTTTGGTTGGCCAAGGATAGATCACTGCTTCCTGCAGAATAACGGTGTCAACGTCCATCATCTGAATGAGCGAGTAATTCTTTCTGTCCAATGAATCTGGAATCACGAAGTAGGCTTCCTTAAAACCAACATAGGCGAACTCAATGGTATCGCCTTTTTCGGCCACGAAAGAGAAGTAGCCGTAGTAATCTGAAATGGTACCGCGGTTAGATCCTTTGATCATCACGGTGGCAAACGGAACGGCATCCAAACTATCTCTTGTAAGCAATACCCCAGAGAATTGAATAAGACTATCGTTTTTGGATTGGGCTGCCGCACGGTTGTTGAATGAATCCGTGATAAGGATTCCAACCGCAAACAGAAGTATTGAAAGTGTTCTTAAAAGATTCATGCCTATGCCTCGGTAACGCATTTGTTCGGGTTCTATTGTTGGGCAAATTTTTCCATCACTTCAACAATGCTGAAGATCATCTCATCATTCTCGGGCGTGTCAGATTCAGAGAGGTATGCTTTCAATCTTAGCGTCTCATTCTCCAGCATTTCCTGGTCTTTGATGTCCTCCCAATTCTCGATGATGGTTAAAACCTCCAGACACTCCATGTAGCTACCCGTACTTGCAACGGTTATCAGGTCTGGCAATCTGTGGCTAAGGTCCAATCCGGTTTGCCAGCAGGCCGAAAGCATGATCACTCTTATATCGAAGAATTCTGGATTGTTCAGTTGATTCACTAATTCCTCAACCGCATCTTGGTCTTTCAGGTCGAAAAGCATCTGAGAAATGGCGTTCTCAATCCCAATTTCGGTGGTGTCTCGCAGGGCGGTCAAAACATCAGCAATAAAACTGGCATCTCCACCTTTTTTGAGTTTGTCGATGGCCTTGAGAGCAAGGTTTTCGTCATTGCTCTTCAGGTCTTTGATAACTGCTTCTCGGTTGTTCTTACTTATGCCTGCCATGATTCGGGGCGCGAAGGTACTGAATCAGCCCCGACTTCCGAAGATGGAACTGCCAATACGTACCATGGTACTGCCTTCTTCGATGGCTATCTGGTAATCGCCAGACATGCCCATTGAGATTTCTTTGAAAGAATCGTTGTTCAGAAAGAACTCGGATTTCAAAGTTTCAAAGATCGATTTCAACGTTCGGAACTCATCCCGAACTTGCTTCTCATTATCCGTAAAAGTGGCCATGCCCATAACCCCAACAATTTCCGCATGCTCCATGGCCAAGTATTCTTCTGACCGTAACAGTTGGCGCGCTTCTTCTAGGTCAAGCCCAAATTTGGTTTCCTCTTGGGCAATATGAAACTGCAGCAATGCTTTGATGGTTCGGTTGTTCTTCTCCGCCTCTTTGTTGATTTCCGCCAGTAAACGAAGACTGTCTACGGCATGAATCAAACTCACAAAAGGTGCAATGTATTTCACCTTGTTCCGCTGTAAATGGCCTATCATGTGCCATTCAATATCCTTAGGAAGCTGCTCGGATTTATCAGCAAGTTCAGGAACGCGATTCTCTCCAAAAACGCGCTGACCAGCTTCGTAAGCTTCCAAAATATCTTCCTTTGGTTTGGTTTTGGAAACCGCTACAAGCGTAACGCTTGCAGGAATTTCCTTCCTGATTGCCTGTAAATTAGATTCGATAATTCCCATTTCTGCTGCAAAGTAAACAAGCTTAACCCAACCATGTTGTTTGATAAATTTGAGCCATGAGTATTCTGAAAGAAATGGAGAAGCATGGGGCGTATGCCCAGCTTTCTGATGGTAAGGTCAGGTATGAGTTGGCCGGTCCGGAAAATGCCGAGTTGGTAGTGCTTATCCACGGATTGATAGGCCACATGCATGTTTGGGACTATCAGTTCCAGTTTCTTTTGGAGAAAGGCTATCGTGTTTTACGATTCGATCTTTACGGACGAGGATTTTCAGAGCGCGTTAAGGGAGAACACGGAGGGGAATTGTTCATGGCTCAACTTTCAGAACTGCTTCAGTTTTTGAAGATTGAGCGGAAATTCCATCTCGTTGGACTTTCAATGGGTGGAGCTATCAGTACGCGGTTTACAAGCCATCATCCTGAAAAGGTAAAGTCTATTTTTCTTGTCGATTGCTACGGAATTCCAACGCCAAATGATCCTGGAATCAGGGTTGTGCAACCCAGGTTGATCGGTGAGGCGTTGATCGGAACGTTGGGTGGACCGATACTGAAGCGGGCTCCCATAAAAGGTGTGTATGACAAAAAGAAACACGCTGGGTTTGCCAAATGGTTTTCGGCTCCGTTGGTGATAAAAGGTTCAAAACGGGCATTGCTGAGCACCTTGCGCAATTTCATGTTGGAGAATCATGTTCCTCATTACGAAAGACTGAATCACCTGGATATTCCTAAACTCATTCTTTGGGGTAAGGAGGATGCGGTGCTTCCATTCGAATACGGAAAGCAGATACATGGTCTGTTGCCCAACGCCCGATTTGAGGTTTTTGAAAAGTGCGGACATGTACCACAATTTGAAGAACCAGAGAAATTCAATGCACTGATGTTCAATTGGTTAAAGGAGAATGTATGAGAATTATCCTGATTCTAACTCTTGCGGTTGTTACTGTTCAAGCTCAAAACCCTGAAGAGTTTCTGAACGAGATCAATCTTCCAGAAGGTTTTAAGATCGAGGTCTTTGCTTCGAATATTGAAAATGCAAGGTCGTTGGAGAAAGGTCCTGACGGAGTCGTATTCTTAGGTAATCGAGGCGGTGGAAAGGTCTACGCTTTAGTAGACAAAGACCTTGATGGCAAAGCCGACAATACGTATGTCTTGGCCGAAGGATTGAACCAACCGAATGGTGTGGCATTCAGGAATGGGGACCTCTACATTGGAGAGATAAGTCGCATTTCAGTAATGCGAGACATCGTGAATCATTTGGTCGATCCTCCAAAAATGGAAACCATCCGAGATGATTTCCCGACTGAATCTCACCACGGTGCCAAGCACATTGCATTCGGTCCGGATGGGAAACTGTATGTGCCTGTTGGAGCACCATGTAATATCTGTTTGGAAGAGGATGAGCGGTTTGCTTCCATTATGAGAATGAATGCAGATGGAACTGAATTGGAGTTGTTTGCGTCTGGAATCCGCAATACGGTTGGGCTGGCTTGGCATCCGCAAACAAAAGAGCTTTGGTTCACCGACAACGGCAGAGATTGGTTGGGCGACAACAAACCCAATGATGAGTTGAACCATGCACCGAGACAAGGAATGCATTTCGGTTATCCGTTCTGCCATAATGGTGATCTGCCCGACCCAAAATTCGGAGACCAACGCGATTGTGCGGAATTTGAACCCCCTGTTCAAAAGTTGCTCCCGCACATTGCTCCTTTGGGTTTGACGTTTCTGGAAAAAGATGCGTTTCCTGAGTCTTACAGAAGTTCTGTCTTTATTGCCGAGCATGGGTCTTGGAACAGAACAACACCGATCGGTTACCGCGTTTCTAGAGTTGAACTAATTGATGGTAAGGCTGTTACGTATGAAGCATTTGCAGATGGCTGGTTGCAAGGTTCCAAGCGACTTGGACGACCAGTTGATGTCCTTGAACTCAACGATGGCAGCCTTCTTGTTTCTGATGACCACGCCAACTGCGTTTACCGAATAACCTACACGAAATGAATCTTTTCATAAAAATCATCATCTCATCTTTAGCAATCTTCTTAACCGCTTATCTATTGCCCGGAGTAACGGTAGATACCTATGTAACTGCCATTTGGGTAGCTATTGTTTTGGCGCTACTCAACGGATTCTTAAAACCTGTTCTCGTCATTTTAACCATACCCGTTACACTCGTAACGCTTGGCCTTTTTCTGTTGGTTATCAATGCGGCCATCATTCTATTGGCTGACAATTTTGTTGACGGCTTTTCCGTTAACGGATTCTGGTGGGCGTTGGTTTGTAGTTTGGTGCTATCGGTTGTCACGTCTGTGATGGAAGGTGTCGGAAAGTCTGATAAGAAATCAGCCTGATTTCCCATGATTCCAAGAAAAGCACAATACTACATTGAAGAATTTGCGATGCTAAAGCATCCCGAAGGTGGTTGGTACAAGGAGACTTATCGAGATAAAGGAATTATTCCAGCTTCAGAATTGAAAGAGTTTGGCGGAGATAGAAGCTATTCTACTGCGATTTACTTCCTCCTAACGAACGGAAACCCATCTGTTTTTCACAGAATTAAAGCGGATGAGATGTGGCATTTCTATGATGGAGATGGCATTGTCATTCACGAATTGGATGAGGCAGGTAGATACACAGAGCATCGACTTGGATTGGATATAGAAGAAGGCGAAGAACCACAATTGGTCATCAAAGGCAAAAGTTGGTTCGCCTCGGAGGTAGTCAATGAAAACGGCTGGTGTTTTGTTGGATGTACAGTTGCCCCAGGGTTTGATTTCGAAGATTTCGAAATGGCCGAAAGAAAGACTTTAATCGAGCAGTATCCTGAACATTCTGCTCTGATTTCTCGATTGACAAGTAGCTAAGATTATCTTCGCGGCCGCATGGCGAAATACGCAAAATGGTTAGGCGGTACGCTTGGTTGGGCGTTTGGTGGGCCGGTTGGGGCTTTACTGGGTTTTGCTTTGGGTACCATATATGACAATGCCAGTGGCGACACGTTGGTTTGGGGAGAACCACAATCAGACCCTCGGTACAGCACAAGAACCACAAGGACCACAACCGGAGATTTTGAGGCTTCGTTGCTGATTCTGACCGCTGCTGTTATGAAAGCAGATAACTCGGTTAAGAAGTCGGAACTGGAGTTCGTAAAGCGATTTCTGATCGGCCAATTCGGAGAGGCCAAGGCCAGAGAACAGTTGCTGATTTTGCGGGAAATTCTGAAGAAGCCGATAGAAATTCGGCAGGTGAGTTCGCAGATTCGAATGTTCATGGATCATTCTTCGCGCTTGCAACTGATGCACTACCTGTTTCAGTTGGCAAATTCCGATAAGGAGATGCACGGTAATGAAATTGATATTCTGACCCGAATCGGCTCTTATTTAGGAATCAGTAAGAAGGATTTCATGAGCATCAAGGCGATGTTCGTTATTGAGAATAAGGAATCGGTTTATCAGATATTGGAAATTTCAAGCTCCGCCACTAACGATGAGGTCAAGACTGCCTATCGGAAAATGGCTGTTAAATATCATCCTGATAAAGTGAGCCACTTAGGTCCTGAACATCAGAAAGCGGCCAACGAGAAATTTCAAAATCTAGCGCAAGCTTACGAGAGAATCAAGAAGGAGAGAGGGATGAAGTGATTACTTCACTTGCATGCGCATGGTGCGAACATCGCCACGCTTTTCGTCCACTATCTGAACAACATAAAGGCCCTTATCCAAGCTGGTAAGATCGATCTTGGCACCGTGGTCGGCTAGCATTTTCATCTCAAAGACCTTTTCACCGATAACGTTGAAGACAATAACGTTCAGTTGAGCAGAACTTCCAGTAATCATGATGTTGAAAACCCCATCATTCGGATTCGGGTAAATGCGCGCATCCCAATCTGGAAGTGGCGCAACTTCAGTCCCGATCACATCACCACCATTCACGGCCAAAACAGGTTGTGCAAACAGAAGCGAAGTAAAAATGTATGGTAGTAATCTTTTCATCAAGGGCTAAAGTATCAGCGTCAATTCTTAATAAAAATACGAAGCTAGTTAAGTAATGTTAAGGTTGTTCGTCTAAAAGCTTGCAATAATCTTACCACGCTTTGCGTTGGCGACCGATTTTGACAGTTTTACAATCTAAAACGTTGCGTTTTCCGATGCAAACCCCAAAAGAATCAGACCTGAAGCTTGTTACTACCAAGGATGGTTCTCAGACAATTCTGAATACGACATTGGGTTCAACCTATCATTCTAGACATGGTGCGTTAACAGAATCGAACCACGTTTTTCTGGATCAAGGACTCAAAAGAGTGGTAGATGGCGGAAAGGAACAGGTCCGATTGTTTGAAATGGGTTTTGGAACGGGATTGAACGCCTTACTTACCTGGAAAGCCGCTAGGGAATCAGGGTTACGGATCGATTATCACGGATTAGAACTCTATCCTGTTCCCGAAAATGTTTGGATGGCCTATGAGTTGCCGGCTGAACTGAAATCAGGTCAAGACGAATTCAGGAAGATCCATGAAGCAGCCTGGAACACCCAGGTGCAAATGGATGATTCTTTTCAATTGACAAAAAATCATCTTTCCTTAACTGATTATGAGTCTGACCAGCGCTTTGACCTCATCTATTATGATGCTTTTGAACCCGAGACACAACCTGAACTCTGGACGGAGGAAGTGTTTGAAAAACTTTTCGGAATGATGGAAGATGGGGGAGTGCTGACCACATACTGTTGTAAAGGATACGTGCGTAGAAACATGATTGCGGCAGGATTTGTGGTTGAGAAAGTTCCTGGGCCGCCCGGCAAACGTGAAATGATCGTTGCCCATCGTCCGTTGTGAATAACCAATACATGTGGCTTAAAATGGCCGCACTGCTACATTATCTTTGCATGAGCATGAGAACAGTCGTATTCAGCCTCATATTCGTATTCGGATGCCTTGTTTCTGTTGGTCAGGAGCTGAACCAGAAAGATGAAGCGGGCCTGAAACAAGGCAAGTGGAAGAAGTTCTACAAGAACGGAAAGGTTCGTTATGAAGGGGAGTTCAAGGATGATAAACCCGTTGGACTATTCAGATATTATTACGAGAATGGGGATGTGATGGCCACCAATAACCATATCGCAAATGGAACCGTGGCTGCTCACATGTATCACAAGAACGGCAAGATCAAAGCCAAAGGCCTCTATCAGATTCAGTTAAAAGACAGCGTGTGGCAGTATTTCAATGAAGACGAGGTGCTGATCTCCTTGGAGTCTTATCATCTAGATACGTTTGACGGACCACAGAAGACCTTTTATCCAACTGGTCAGCTGGCGGAGGAGGTTAATTATAAAAGAGGCGTAAAGCACGGACCATGGCTCAAGTTTTTTACTGGAGGAGAACCTTGGGTAGAGGCAGGCTACGAGAATGGAGATCTACATGGTCAGTTTGTGATGTATCGAGATAAGAACAAGCGTGATATCCAAGGTAAATACCATCTTGGAGTCCGTACAGGTACTTGGATGTTCTTCAATGATAATGGTTCTGTTAAGGAACAACAGGTCTATCGCCATGGTAAGTTGGATAGGACCATTCCTCAGAATGGAGAATTCACTGAGTACTATGAGAACGAGATTCCAAAGAGCGTCTACAACTACAAGGCAGGTAAAAAGCAGGGGGAGTATCGCGAGTATTACAACAAAGGGGAGTGGCAACGGGTTAAGAAACCAGCAGAGCGTCCAGGAGAGGAAGATCAGTTTGAAGAAGAGTTGGTTGGAACTCAATTAAGGGAACAAGGTTGGTACAATCTTGATAAACTTAACGGTAAGGTCACGTACTATTTTGAAGATGGTAGCGTGGAGCGCGTTGAGATGTGGGAAAACGGTGAGAAAGTGAGCACCATTGATTGGCAGGGTAAAGAATGAGTAAGGGAAAGGTTTTAGTAGCAATGAGTGGCGGTCTCGACAGTTCTGTTGTGGCCATGATGCTGCATAACCAAGGTTATGAGGTTGTTGGTGTTACCATGAAAACGTGGGATTACGCATCTGCAGGTGGTAGTACGCGTACTACCGGCTGCTGCAGTTTAGACGATATCAATGATGCACGCCAAATGGCGGTAGATTTCGGGTTTCCGCATATCATCATAGACATTCGGGAAGAATTTGGAGATCATATCATCGACAACTTTGTGGATGAATACGTTGCAGGGCGAACTCCTAATCCATGCGTGCTTTGCAATACCCACATAAAATGGGACGCATTGCTTAAACGTGCCGATCAGCTGGGTTGCGAACATATTGCCACAGGACATTATGCACAGGTCAGGGAAGAGAATGGTCGATATGTAGTTTCCAAGGGCTTGGATCACACCAAAGACCAATCGTATGTGCTGTGGGGATTGAGTCAGGAAAGTCTTTCGAGAACCATTTTCCCACTTGGTAAAATGCAGAAGAAGGACATCCGCCAAATAGCCTTGGATAGTGGCTATGAAGCGATTGCCAAAAAGAGCGAGAGTTACGAGATATGCTTTATTCCAGATAACGATTACCGCGGTTTTCTAAAGCGTAGAGTGGAAGGACTTGAAGACCGTGTTGATGGTGGATTGTTTGTAGACAAGGATGGGAATATTCTAGGTAAACATCAAGGGTATCCATTCTATACCATTGGTCAACGTAAAGGTTTAGGTATAGCACTAGGTGAGCCAATGTATGTTACTGGTATTCATCCAGATACAAATACAGTAACCTTGGGGCCTGAAGACGAGTTGTTGAAGACAGAGATGACCGTTAGAGGGCTGAATCTGCAGAAGTACGCGAACCTATCAGAACCAATGGAGGCACTGGTAAAAGTGCGTTACAAACACCCTGGTTCCATGGCTCGAATTGAGCAACTCGGCTCAGAAATGAACGTCAAATTCTACGAAGAGGTAAGTGCAATAGCTCCAGGTCAGTCTGCTGTTTTCTATGAAGGCGATGATGTGATCGGGGGTGGATTCATTAAGAAAGATCATTGAGAAAAGCATTACTCATAGCCGTGTTCACCACCTTAGGTCTTGTGGGCTGTTACAATGCAGATACGGACCTGCCGTATATCGGTTATGAGTACTTCCCAACGGAATTGGGAAGGTTTGTTGAATACAGAGTTGACTCCATTTGGCAAGATGATATCATTGGTCAGATAGGGTCTGCCGAAGCACACTATTTCCTTCACGATCTGAACGAATCTTTATTTACAGATGAAGAAGGACGTCCAGCCGTTCGTGTAGAGCGTTCTTGGAAACAGAATGAGAATGGAAACTATTCCATAAAAGACATCTGGTATCGTACCAGAACTTCAAGAATTGCTGAACAGAATGAAGAGAATGTGGTCTTCATCAAACACAATTTTCCCATCAAACTCGGAAAGGTTTGGGACGGTAATAGCAAGAACACATTACAGACTCTTCAGGAAATCTATCGTCAGTCAGCAATACCTGAACAGTGGGATTATCAGTACATCAATATCCACGAGCCATACACCGTAAACGGATTCACTTTCGACTCTACAGTTACGGTTCTGCAAATGGATAGACCTGCAATTTTTGGCCTAAGTATGTTTGCGCAAGAGGTTTATGCTAAGGATATTGGCTTGGTGCATAAGCAACTTTACATACACGATATTCAGCAGAACCAGTTCAATCCAACTCAAAAGGATTCAGTTGGGTTCACGTTCGATATGGTGGTAACGAATTACGGACCATGAGGTATCTGGCACTCATATTTATTTGCTCTTTGCCTTATCTCGGGTTCGGACAAACCTCACCCAAAAAGTATTGGTTTCAGTTCACGGATAAAGACAACACGCCTTATTCGCTAAGCCAGCCATTGGAGTTTTTGTCTCAGCGTGCGCTGGATAGAAGAGAACGTCAAGGAATTGCGTTGGACGAGAAAGACCTTCCGGTCGATCCGGCCTACATTCAAGCGGTGCTCGATGAAGGTGCAGGTTACCTTGTGCATTCCAAATGGTTCAACTCGGTTTCGGTGGTTGTGCCGAATGATGATGTCCGAGACTCCATTCTGAGCCTTCCGTTTGTGGTAAGTGCCGATCCTGTTGGAAAACGTCCGGATCCGAGTATCACGGAAAACAAGTTTGCACCGTGGGCAGAAGCAAAGTCAATTACACTGGATGAGTTCAGTGAGACGGATTACGGAAGTACGTTCAATCAGATAAACATGCTGGGTGGAGTTTCGCTTCACAACCAAGGCTTTAGAGGAGAAGGAATGCTCATTGCGGTGCTGGATGCGGGTTTCCCGAATGTCGATCAGTTTCCGGTGTTCGATAGTCTGATAACCGATGGGAGACTTCTTGGCGGTTGGGATTTCGTTGATCAGGATAATTCGATTTTCGAAGACAATTCACACGGTCAGTCTGTTCTTTCTACCATGGCCGGTTACATTCCCGGTTCGTTCATTGGTACGGCTCCAAAGGCCAGTTATCTACTGCTCAGAACGGAAGATGGCAATACCGAATTCCCCATTGAAATGGACTACTGGGTCGCTGGGGCCGAGTACGCAGACAGTGCGGGAGCAGATGTCATTAACTCTTCCTTGGGTTACACCACGTTTGATGGCTCCATGTTCGACTACGAATATGCCGATATGGACGGCAACACCTTGAGGGGTTCCATCGGGGCAGATATTGCTGCCTCAAGAGGCATTCTGGTGGTGAACAGTGCAGGAAATTCAGGAGACAATCCGTGGCAATACATTGGCGCACCTGCAGATGGAGATAGTGTGCTTGCTGTTGGAGCGGTGCGTGCAGATGGAGAGCGGGTAAGTTTCAGTTCCATAGGACCTTCTGCAGATGGAGATATAAAACCCAACGTCTGTGCTCAAGGGTTTCAAGCTACTATCATTAACAGCGGTGGAAGTATTGCAGCAGGTAATGGAACTTCGTTTGCAGGACCGATCATGGCAGGCATGGCAGCCTGTTTGTTTCAAGCGCATCGCGATTCATTGACCAACATGGACGTGTTCCACGCCATAGAGAGGAGCGCGCACAAGTACAACAATCCAGACCATCTTTACGGATACGGAATCCCGAATTTCGCAAAAGCGCATCTGTTGCTTCAAGGCTTAAATCCGGCCAGTGAGGATTTCAGTGAGTTGTTGCTCCCATATCCAAATCCGTTCAGCGATTCGTTTACAGGTACTTTTTACTCTGCTGCAAGGCAAGAGATTCTGGTCAGACTGGTAAATAATTTGGGGCAGGAGATAAAGCGGATTGAGGTGACCATGCAGCCACTGAGCGGATTCACGTTCCAATTTTCAGATCTACAAGACCTGAATGAGGGCATCTACACCTTGCATGTGGATGCGGATTCAGGTAGTTACTTCAAGAAATTGGTGAAAGTGCGGCAGGATTAATTATTCTCCTTCACGCAGTCACGAACCTTCTCCGTCTTTCTTTTCTTGAGTTTCTCAACGCATTCAAACAGACCTTGGAGGTCTGCGCGTTCTCCAAATGTTTTTTTGGCTTTCTCAGAAGGAAACTCTACCACATCTGAATTCAGATTCTCAGATATTACGTGCCAATCTCCTTGTTCAACAAGACCCTCATCTTCTTTACCCACTAACATGTTCAGGTGTGCCAGACCGTTCTCGTAGTACACCAGTTTTCCTTCCATCAGAACACGGTAAGGTTTGCCCTTTACAATACGATAGAACTGATCACCAACGGTGAAACCATACAGGTTGGTAACGTTCTTTCTCAGTTCGTCTTTGCCTTTTCGCTCCACTTTGTAGTAGAGATGAAGCACACCAAGTGTCCAATCAAATCCCATGAACTCATACAGAGATTGGCCTTTGCCTGCCTTGTAGTCTTCGTACGTATCGTAAACAACCAAAGAGTAATCGTCTTTGGCAATGGTTTGGAATGAGATTCCAACAAAAAGAAGTAGTGCGAGTAGATGTTTCATGTTCTGTTTTCTGAGGTGGAAATATACCGAATGCGTCCATTTGCAAAAACTTAACCGAAAGGAAAATTCAAATCCAATGCATGCATTGCTAAATTCGCGGCAAACTCAACTACATGCGTTTCAAGACAATTCTTTCGGTAATCATTTTCTCAATTTTCGCTTCAAGTGCTTTCGCACAACTTATCAGCTACACTAAAGTTGATTCGTTTTCGGTGGAACGATTGAGCCAGCGATGGAAAAGTATGGGGATTCCGAAGATCATCTCACCGGTCAAAAACGCGGTTGATGTGTACGATATCACGTATTGCACCACCTACGGAGATAGCAGTTGCGTTCTGGCATCCGGACTGTATTTCGTGCCTATAGGACCGAAGAAACCAGCTCCATTGCTGATCTATAATCATGGAACAACCATTCGTCCGCAGAGAAAACTTGGCTACAATGGCGAAGACCAGATCTGCCTCATGTTCTCAACAGATGGCTACGCGGTTTGCGAACCCGATTATGTCGGTCTAGGGAATGGCGAACGAAGACATCTGTACATCCATGCTGATTCTGAAGCCAATGCTGGAATTGATATGATGAAAGCGGTTAAAGAGCTTGACAGTATTGTCGGCTTGCAAAGAGACCCTATGATCTTTGTTTCAGGATACTCTCAGGGAGGGCATGCCGCCATGGCGGTTACCAGAAAGATACAGGAGAAGTATGCTGGGAAGTACAAGGTGACAGCAGCATCGCCCATGTCCGGGCCGTACGATCTGGATGGTGTGCAGGCAGATGTAATGTTCGATTACTACACACAGCCACATTATCTGCCGTATCTGTTGTTAGGCTACAATGAGGTGTACAACATCTTCAATAAAGACAAATTCTACGATATGGTTTTCAAGCCGCCATACAACGATATTGTTCTGGGCGTGTTCAATGGCAAGCATTCTGTTGGAGATGTGAACGATACGTTGCCAGAGATTCCGAAAGACATGCTTTCAGATAGTTTGGTGCATCTGTTTCAAACAGACGATGACTTCATTTTCAAGCAATTGCTGCGCGAAAACAGCATGGACAACTGGGTGCCTGAAATGCCCATGCAGATCTGTTACTGTACGGGCGATGAAGAGGTGATCTACACCAACGCCTTGGTGGCTTACGAGTACATGCACACACGCGGTGCCAAGAATGTGAAGTTGAGAAAAGCCGGTGGCAAGAAATTCACGCACAGAAAATGTGCCGACTGGGCGGTAATCTACACCAAGATGTATTTCGATAGTTTCCGTAGAGGAAGCAAAAAGGGTAGAAGAGGCCCGGTTTTTAAGCGAATGCTGATAGGCATTGCCAAAGGAACCATGAAGCGTTAATGCGCTACCGGTAATTCAAAACCACCTTTGTTCAGGAAAACAGTATCAGGGTTTTCCATGATATAGTATCGGGCGTTTACTTTCTCGATGCTATCGTTCCAACCCTCAACGGTTTCCATTCCCAACAATGGCCAAAGACCGCCAACCAGAACAGGCGTACAATCTGGATTCAAGTAACAAGCATTCGCTTCTTGAACAAACCTTGGTACACGTTCAGCAATGGTCTGATATCGGAAAGCCATCTCATCATTTCCGAGGTAATTGAGTTGCCAGATAAGTTGCCATTCAGAAACAAACCCGTAACGCAGATTCCTCTCTTCAAGCACATCAACCAACTCGTTGAGACGTTTCATGTCAGGTTCTTCGCGCTCCAACCAATAACTCACAAATTGGTTGTAACCAGAAAGTGTAGGAAGTATGGCAACGCAGCAGGCCAATAGAAAACCGCTTTTCAGGTACTTGGAAGCGTAATTTCCTTTCACCACTAGCAACACGATAATGACGAGCAGCGAAGTGAAGAAAGGCAGCATGTATCTGCCACCATCGAACACGAAAAACGGTAGGGCCAGACTTGAAAGCAACCCACCAACCAGCACTAGAACAACGGAAACTTTGGTTGAATTTTCAGAGACGATCAATTGATGAATCATCCAAATAGCAAGAATGCTCAGGAAGGCCATTGCACCATAACCAACCCATTCAGGAACGTCATAATGATCCGTAAAGGCAAAAAAGCCTGTAAAGTTTGGAATGAGCTTCTCGCCAAAATGCCGTGGAATTTTAGTGAGGTCCGTGGCAATTTTCATGGGCGGATTCCAATAATCAGGATTCAAAGTGGCCAAAGCTCTCAGCAATCCTAAAGTTGAAACTCCAACGGCAATGGCAATGACTTTTAGCTTGCTTTCGGCTTTCAGAAAGCGACTCAAAAGCAGCAACGAAACGGGCAGAAAGAAGAACGACTGTGAGACAATAATAATCGCACTTACAGCCGAAACCGTAGCCCATTTGCGAACATCCCAATCCTTGTGCAGTAGGTAGAACTCAATCAGAAAACACACACCAACAAATGCAGTGATGTAACCGCCACGCAATTTGGTTCCCCAAACAACCCAAGTAGGAAATGCCACCAAAATGAATGACGTGAGAACGAATGTGATCATAGAAACCTGGTAGGTTCTCAGCACTTTCAGCAGCCGCTGAATTCCAAGAGAAAACAAGAGCATTCCGCCAAACTTCAAACTCCAGACCGTGCTACCTAGAAATAGAATGAAAAACCCAGCTGACAACGCTTCGAAAAATGAAAAACCGTACTGCTGGCCATAGAAATAGAACGGAATGTTCTTGCCTGTAATTAGGTCGCGGCCCATGATGCCGAGCATGGCCTCATCGCCATCGAAGAAGACGTGCTCGCTGAGTAGGTATGGCAATCTGACAAGCACAACAAGTACAAACGCAAACAGCCATTCTACTAAGAACGACTTTTCAAGAATGCGGTAAAGTGGGGTGGCAGAGGTCATTTCCTCAATTATAGCAATAAAAAAAGCCCATCAGCCAAGGCTGACGGGCTTCTAAATGAATTCAGTTTAATTATGGACGTTCTACCTGAGAAAAGAAGAAATTTCCTTCAATCTCCGCGTTCTCATCGCTGTCAGAACCATGAACGGCATTCTTTGCTTTGCTTTCTGCGTAAAGAGCGCGGATTGTTCCCTCAGCAGCTTCAGCTGGGTCAGTGGCACCGATCAAAGTGCGGAAATCAGCAACTGCATTATCTTTTTCCAATATGGCTGCAACGATAGGTCCTGAGCTCATGTATTCAACCAATTCGCCATAGAACGGACGCTCGCTGTGTACTTCGTAAAATTTTCCTGCCTGCTCTGCAGAAAGACGCGTGTATTTCATTGCAACGATGCGGAATCCAGCTTCGTTGATCTTTGCCAAAATGTTCCCGATGTTGTTGGCTTCAACTGCATCAGGCTTAACCATTGTAAAAGTTCTGTTTGTTGCCATTAGGTGTTTTTGTGTGTTTGAAATCGGCCGCGAAAATAGGAAAAACGAGCACGTTCCAATTGGTTAACTTCGGCAGCGTTTAATTGAAGACAGATAGATTGAGCAAGACGGATTTTACAGAATTGAAAGAACTGCTCTCCTCACCCAAGAGGATAGCGATCGTGGCGCACAAAAGCCCGGATGGCGATGCCATCGGCTCATCGCTGGGATTGTACCATTATCTGATCACAAAAGGGCACGAGGTTGAGGTGATCATGCCAAACGACTATCCGACTTTTCTAAAGTGGATGCCGGGCACCGAAAAGATCGTACTTCACGAAGGAAATGAGTCCAACGCGGAGGAACTGATAAACGCTGCAGAGGTGCTGTTCTGTCTGGATTTCAACACGCCCAATCGCGCTTTTGGGCTGGAGGAGGTTATTCAGCGTTCGGATAACGTCAAAGTGATGATCGATCATCATCCGCAGCCGGATGGTTTTGTGGATTTCATGCTATCGGATACATCATCGTGTTCAACGGCTCAGTTGGTTCATCGCTTTGCCGGAATGATGGGCGATTCGATTCCAAACAAAGAATCGGCAGAATGCCTTTACTGCGGAATTATGACCGACAGCGGCAGTTTCCGATTTCCTTCTGTAACAGCCGAAACACATCGGGTTGTAGCCGATTTTCTTGATCTGGGTGTAAAGCAAGATGAGGTTTACAATCTGGTCAATAACACCAGTTCTGAACACAGATTGAGGCTTCTTGGATACTGTGTGGATGATAAACTGACAGTGCTTAACGGATTGGGCACTGCTTTCATAACACTGACAATGGAAGAGAAAAAGCGCTTTCATTTCCAACAAGGAGATACGGAAGGCACGGTTAACTATCCGTTGTCCATTGAAGGCGTGAACTTCTCAGCTATCTTCATCGAGGCGGAAGGATACATCAAGATTTCGTTCCGATCTATTGGAAGTTTTGATGTGAACGAATTTGCTCGGGCACATTTTGAAGGTGGCGGTCATCGGAATGCAGCTGGTGCACGTTCCGATCTTCCCATGCAAGAAACCATCGATAAGTTCGTTTCGCTGGTAAAGCAGAATGCCAATAAATTGAATTACTAATGAACAACCTACGTCATTGCGAGGGCATTAAGCCCGAAGCAACTAAGCGAAGCGTTCTCATTGCGTTCGCAATAATCTTTGGCAGGTTCGCACGAGATTGCCGCGCTCATTCTTCGCTCGCAATGACGCTGCTGTTGATGTTTGCTTTCGCATCCTGCGATACGCAGCCAGAACAGGAAAAACCCATCGACCCGAACCAGTACAAAAAGCCGCTGATGGAGGCCAACAAAGACCTAGTGGAACTGGAGGAGATCGACATTGAGAATTACATCAAGCGTCATAAATGGAATGTAACCGAAACAGGTTCTGGCCTTCGCTACCTCATTTATGAGAACGGAAATGGTAAGCCGGTAGAGGAGAACAAGGTCGTTCAATTCAACTATCAAACGGAATTGCTGACTGGCAAAATCTGCTATTCTTCAGATAGTTTAGGCATCAAAGAGTTCCTTGTGGGGCGCGGTGGTGTTGAGAGCGGATTGGAAGAGGCTGTGCTCCATTTACGCGAAGGAGATCGGGCTAAAATAATTTTACCTTCGCACCTCGCTTTCGGGCTTGTTGGAGATGACGATTGCATCCCTCGAAAAGCGGTTGTTGTTTACGACCTGGAAGTGCTAGCAGTTTTAGACCCAATTAATAGAAACTAAGTTCAAAATGAAGAAAATTACCCTATTGGCCCTGTTTGGCTGGATGTTGATGGTTGCCACCAAGTGCAACGATAAGAACGCCACCGAAGCGGCAACTGACGAATCAGGCGTTAGCCTTGGCGATACAATTACCACGGATTCTGGTTTGAAATACATTATCTGGAAGAAGGGAGATGGCCAGAAAGCAGAGGCTGGAGACAATGTTTCTGTTCATTATGCAGGCCGATTGACCAATGGTTCTCCGTTCGATGATTCGTACAAAAGAGGTAAACCTTTCGCGTTTCCGCTTGGCGGAGGACGCGTGATCAAGGGTTGGGATGAAGGAATCGCATACCTGAGCGTGGGAGACTCTGCCACACTTATTATTCCTGCAGAATTGGGATACGGTTCAATGGATCGGCCAACTATTCCTGCCAATTCTACGTTGATCTTTGATGTTCAATTGATGGATGTGAAGAAGGTTATCAAACCAGTTCCGTATGATGTGACCGGTAAAGACACCATCTTCACAGGCACGGGTCTCAAATACATCAGAATGAACCAGACAGATGGTGCTTCGGTAACAGCAGGTGCTACCGTTTCTGTGCATTACACGGGCTATCTGTTGGATGGAACCGTATTCGATAGCTCTGTTTCGCGTGGCGAGCCGATCAGTTTCCCAATCGGAGAAAGCCGTGTTATTAAAGGCTGGGATGAAGGAATCGCTTACTTGAAAGTAGGAGAGAAGGCCCGATTGATCATCGCTCCAGAGCTTGGATATGGCGCTCGTGACATGGGACCGATTCCAGCTAATTCAACGCTTGTGTTTGACGTAGAGCTGGTGGATGTGAAATAATCCTAATGCAATTGATTTCAAGTCGATAAGACATTAAATTAGGGGTTCACACGTTGAACCCCTTTTTTATTCTCAAAATCCAATGAACCCCAACTACATCCTCTTTGCTATTCCCATTTTTCTCATCACCATTTTCGGAGAATTACTTCACAACTACATCAAGCAAGGCGGTAAGGATTTCAATTTCGAGGATAGCATCACCAATCTGAACATTGGTATCGGTAGTCAGGCCATTGGTGCCATTACCAAGGCATTTTTGCTCATGTTGTACTTCTGGTGCTACGAGAACTACCGTTTGTTCACCATCGATTTCAGTTGGTACAGCGTACTGATTGCCATTGTGGTCTTCGATTACATCTTCTATTGGGCGCACCGTTGGGGGCACGAATGGAACATTTTCTGGGGAGCGCATATCGTACATCATCAAAGCGAAGAGTACAACCTTACCGTTGCGTTGCGACAGAGTTGGTTCCACAATCTCATTGCGTTTCCGCTGTTTTTGCCAATGCCGTTTTTAGGCATCGACCCGTTGAGTTTCGGGGCAGCAGCCGGATTGGTAACACTCTATCAGTATTGGATACACACCAAGGCCATCGACAGAATGCCCAAGTGGTTCGAGTACATTTTCAACTCGCCAGCGCATCATCGCGTACACCACGCTACCAACCAGCAGTATTTGGATCACAACTACGCGGCCACGTTCATCATTTGGGACCGTATTCACGGAACGTTCATAGACGAAGAAGAGGAGTGCGTTTACGGAATCACCACACCACTCAAGAGTTGGAATACCGTTTGGGCCAACTTCCATTTTTATGTCGAAATGTGGCAGGGCAGCAAGCAACTGAAAACGGTCAGAGAAAAGTTGGCGCTCATATTCCGTGGACCGGAATACCTCGGAAAACTACTCGGACAAGTAAGCGATGGCAGCAAAAAGATGACCACCGCGGCCAAGAAATACGCAACCGAAACACCACTTCATCTGAAGATCTATGTAAGTCTACAGTTCTTGCTGCTTACCTATTTCCTAGCCGCATACATGGGCCAGATAGAGAATCTCACCATGTTCTACCAACTGGCATTCTTCTTCCTCATTTGTTTGAGTACACTTTCCGTTAGCGGAATACTCGAAAACAAGCCTTGGTTCTATATCGTAGAGATTGCACGTTTCCTCATGTTCGTGCCTATTTACAACCTCTGCTACCGCAACTACTTTGCAGATTGGTACGATTACACACTACCGTTCTCTATCGTGATATCAGCCTTATTTACAGGTTGGATGCTGGTTGACCTGCTGTATTTGAGGAGGTTGCGAGTCGCTCACTGATTCGCTCGCGCGCGTTTGCAACGCGTCCGTCCAATCCTACCTGCAAGCCGAATGCTTCTGCTCAGAGTTCTTGTCGGTTAACTAACTGTTCGAGTTGATTTATGCACTGTCAGACTCAATTGATTGACTGCAAGATGCAATTGTGGCAGCGCCAGATGTAATTGTGGCAGAGCAAGACTCGATTTATCCACTGTAAGAGTCAATTGATAAACCGCGAGACTCGATTTATTCACCGTCAGACTCAATTAAACGACTGCAAGACGCAATTATGGCAGCGCAAGATGTAATTATGGCAGCGTAAGACTCAATTAATACGCGGCAAGAAGCAATTTATAAACCGTAAGATTCAGTTAATAGATCTGTTCAATGACTTTCGGAACGAGACGGAGAAACTCAGTTCCCCAACAAGAACATGCACGGCCGCTTGTGGAGGTCGATCTTCTGGGTTTTCCACTCGGCAATGGCCAATGTTTTGATCTGTTCCGTTTCTAGCGTAATGTCAACAGCCACGCACAGTTTATGGTTGGCGTTGCAGGTTTTAAGCACATCATCAAACAGCTTTTCGTTGCGATAAGGTGTTTCCATGAAGATTTGCGTGTAGCCCGTTTTGGAAACAGCCGAATCCAGATCGCGTAAGGCGTTTACGCGTTCCCGTTTGTCAATGGGCAAATACCCATGAAACGTAAAACCCTGTCCATTCAACCCACTACCCATCAGTCCGAGTAGAATAGAGGATGGGCCGATCAACGGAACAACCTTGATGTTGTATTTGTGTGCTTCCGCGATCAGGATCTGACCAGGGTCGGCAACGCCTGGGCAGCCTGCTTCAGACATGATTCCCACATCCTTTCCTTGTATCAGCAATTCAATCGGTCGCGAAATCTCGTGTTGCTTGGTTCGTTTGTCCAGTAGAATCAGCTCCAGTTGATCAAAATCGCGCTTACTTCCAGTGGAACGGATAAATCTCCGAGCAGACTTTTCGTTCTCAACTACCAAATATTCCAACTCATCAATAAGTCGGAGATTCAGATTCGGGAAAAGCTTGTCGTTGTTGGTTTCGCCCAGCGCAACAGGAATGAGATAGAGCGTTCCTGTGCTCATTTCAACTCTTGTAAGAAAGCATCACAGGCGTAATCGAGCAGGTCGTAAACACGGTCAAAGCTGTCATCGTAGTACGGATCAGGAACAGAATTTCCTTTCTTCTCACTACCGAAATCAAGGATCAACTTCACTTTGGCCTTGTCTTCGGCAGTTCTTGCCAAACTCAAAACGTTGGCCTTGTTGGAGGTATCCATCACCAAAATGTGATCGAAATGGTCAAAATCATCTGGTCGGAAAGGCCGTGAATTCTGATCGGAAATATCAATGCCGTTCTTCAGCATTTCTTCCTGTGCACGGCCATCCGGTTGTTCGCCTTGGTGCCATGATGAAGTTCCAGCACTGTCTATAAAAACGTCAAGGCCCTGAAGTTGGGCCTTGTGTTTGAGGATGCCTTCGGCCATAGGGCTTCGGCAAATATTTCCGAGACAAACCATTAACACACGAGGTGTGGCCATGGTTTATGACAGTTTTATCTTCTTATCGAGGTCTGCGATGTAACCGCGGAACTGCTTGTCAGTTTCAATAAGGTTGTTCACGGTTCGGTAAGCATGCAATACCGTTGCGTGGTCTTTTCCACCGCACTGAGCACCAATTGTTGCCAAAGATGCCTTGGTCATGTTCTTGGCGTAGAACATAGCAATCTGACGGGCCTGAACAACTTCACGCTTACGCGTTTTCGACTTCATCAACTCGATCGGCATATCGAAGTAATCGGAAACCACTTTCTGGATGTAATCGATACTGATCTCGCGGGCGGTGTTCTTCACGAACTTATCGATCATCTGCTTGGCAAGATCCAAGTTGATGGACTTCTTGTTCAGCGATGCTTGAGCCAACAAGGAGATCAATGCGCCTTCCAACTCACGGATATTGGTGGTAATGCTGTAAGCCAAGTACTCCAACACCTCTTCAGGAAGTTCAATTCCATCCTGATAGATCTTCTTGCGAAGAATGGCAATTCGGGTTTCCAACTCTGGAGCCGATAGGTCGGCTGCCAATCCCCACTTGAATCGCGATAGCAGACGCTGTTCCATGCCTTGCATTTCAACTGGTGCCTTATCGCTGGTCAGAACCAACTGCTTACCATTCTGATGCAAGTGATTGAATATGTGGAAGAACACATCCTGTGTCTTGTCCTTTCCAGCCAAGAACTGAACATCATCCATGATCAACACATCTATCATTTGATAGAAATGCACGAAATCGTTGGTTGTATTGTTCTTAACCGCATCAATGAACTGGTGCGTGAACTTCTCTGAGGAAACATACAGAACCGTTTTGCTCGGGTCCTTTTCCTTTATCTCAATACCAATGGCGTGTGCCAAGTGGGTTTTTCCAAGACCAACACCACCATATAATAGGAGAGGATTGAAAGCTGTTCCTCCAGGCTTGTTGGCAACCGCATATCCAGCAGATCTTGCCAATCGGTTACAATCTCCTTCAATGAAGTTGTCGAAGTTGTAATTCGAGTTCAGTTGAGATTCAACCTTAACCTTCTTAAGCCCTGGAATAATGAATGGGTTCTTGATGGCATCTGAACGACCAAGATCAATTGGCATGGTAACCGGCTGATTCTTAGTGGTGGCAGAGTTAGTAGGCACCTTTACAGAATATGGTTTCGAAGAGTTGAAACCGTTTTCCATTATGATCTGGTACTCTAGTCTTCCCTCAGTGCCCAACTCTTTCTTAACAGTCTTTTTGAGCAGGGAGATGTAGTGCTCTTCCAGCCATTCGTAAAAGAATTGACTTGGTACTTGAATTGTAAGGACGTTATCATCAATTTTAATTGGAACTATTGGCTCAAACCATGTCCGATAACTCTGATATGGGACATTGTCTCGGATGACATCCAAACAATTGTCCCAAACTACCTTACAGTCTTTCTTCATACTTATTCGGTCAACTAGCTAAACGTTAGTGCTTTAAGAATTCCACTGCCAAAAGAAGCCTAGAATTGGCCTCATTTTGACCCCTTATTGCGTGGCAAATGTTGGTAAAAGATTCATTAAAAAAAAACCAATTTGCTATTGACTTTTTGAAACTTTTGGTGCAATATATGAGCCTCGGAAGACCTTTGTTACAACATCGAAATATAGGTCTATTCTCCCAAGTTTAATTCCTGCCCATCCAACCTGACAGACCATTACATTCTGCCCTGATCTGTTGATGAAATAAGAGGGCTCATCCAAGAAAGTATGGGTGTGTCCACCAAGGATGATATCAACATTTTGACTGTTTTCGGCTACGTGTTTATCGCAGATCCGTTGTTGATCAAAATTGTATTTCTCTGCATTGTAGTCGTACCCTAGGTGAGACAGGCAGACAACAAGGTCGCACCCCATTTCATTTTTCAGTAAATCGGCCTGCTTGTTGGCTTCTGCAATGGGGTCGTGGTAACGCACATCTCCGTAAAGCCTGGGATTGACCAGCCCTTCCAACTCTATTCCCAAACCGAACACCCCGATCTTCAATCCATCCATTTCAAAAACCTTGTTCTTCAAAGTGGTTTCTGAGAGTGGAGTGCCAGAAAGCTCATAGTTTGAGTTGATGAACGGAAATCTGGCATGTGGCAGTTGCTTCATCAATCCTTCAATTCCATTATCGAAATCGTGGTTGCCATAGGTTGCGGCATCGTAGCCCATTTCGCTCATCAGTTTGAACTCCAACTCGCCACCGTAATAATTGAAGTAGGGCGTTCCTTGAAAAATGTCGCCACTGTCAAACAGTAGCACGTTTTTTTCTTGGTTCCTGATCTGTTTCACCATTTCTGCCCTGCGGGCGAAACCACCCAAACCTGGATATTTGCCATCCGAGGTCGGAAATGGGTCTATTCTACTGTGAACATCATTGGTGTGCAAGATGGTCAGTTTCCGAATTCCGAATTCACCCAAATTGCAAGAAGACATACCGCCTAATGCCCCGACCGAAAGACTGGCCAAAGCCGAACGTTTTATGAAGCTTCTTCTGTTCATGCTTAGAATTTCACCACGGCAATTCGTCCATCCAATGTTGATTCAAGTTTCTGGCCGGTCAAGCCTTTCACTCTGAAATCATCAATTATCGCATCTCTGATCTTGATTCCCGTTCGAATCCTTCCCAATGGGTCTTTGAAAAAGTCCATCTTATCACCGCCATCAGCCAAATAATCGCTGGTCACTACGTACAGATATTCTTCTACTTCAGCCTCATCAGAAAGCTTGTAGTTCACGTTTCCTTTGGCATTTGCCACCGAAACATCTATACCCGAAACTGGCTGCCCCCCAACTTTCTGAAGATAGCCGAGCATTTCTTCAACCTTTTCAGGAGAGAGCTTTACCACATCCAATTCATTCTCAAAGGGCATCAGTTCAAACACTTTCCCTACGGTAATTGGTCCCTCGGGTAGATCAACTCGCAATCCTCCAATATTTATGAGACATATTAAAGGTCTTATGGAGTCTGGCATCTCAATCAACGCTCTTTCAAGAAGAAGGTCGGCAATGAGATTTCCGAGGGTGCTTTCGGGAATTCCTCGTGTTAGTTCAGTTGCATTCTCAACCAGAACGGTGTTCATGCTCAGTTCCAAACTATCACGGTAAGGATCGATCATGGTTGCGACAATAGTTTCTCCAGTAATCGAGTCATTCATTTCAATGGCCGTGTATTCAGGAACCGCATCCCGAGAACCGCAAGCAACCAGAAGAAGAGCAATCCAGAAATATCGCATGGCACAAGTTTACAGAACATGTAGGTTCTGCATCCTCAGAAAATGACAATTAATAATACCTTAAGCCACATGTTTGAACATCAGACCAAAATCCGGACACGTTATTCGGAAGTTGACAGAATGGGCTACGTCTATTATGGCAATTACGCCACCTATTTTGAGGTTGGCAGGGTAGAAGCCATGCGCGTTTTGGGAATCAGCTATGCCGAGTTGGAAGAGCAGGGAATTATGATGCCAGTTATCCGATACGAGATCAATTACCGAAAGCCAGCGTTTTATGATGAAGAACTGACCATTACAACGCGGGTCAGAAAAGTGCCTCGTTCCAGAATAGAATTCGAGTATGAAACGCACAACTCGAAAGGAGAATTGCTCAATTCTGCCATGACCGAACTTGTTTTTGTAGACAGTAAAACCATGAAACCGCAGCGGGCTCCACAGGTAATTGTAGATGCGGCCAATAAGTATCTGAACTCTTAGAGCTCTTTCATCAGTACATTATACAAGGAGGTCATTGCCTCAATATCCTTCTTGTTTACGATTTCATCTGGAGAATGAACATTGTCTTCTGGAGCGCCAACAAAAACCCACTCCCATGGGTACGGTGAGGCCTGAAGTTCTAATCCGTCACTGCCACCAGCACCTTCCACCTCTAACTGGTAAGGTATGTTGCATTGCTTGGCGATGTCGATCACACGTTCTAGATAAACTCTTCTTGGTAGGCCTCGGTCTCGCATGGAAATAGCAACACCTTTTCCTGGTCTGACGCCTTCGGTTACCCAAGTAATATCTGAGATGATGGCTTGGCGTACGCCATATTTCTCTTGAATGAACTTGCCTAAGTACGAAACGGCACCTCCACCGTGCTCCTCTCTAGTGCTGAAAACGATGATGCCTTCTTCCAATGTTTCGGCAACTTTTAGTGCATTCCAAACGCCTAAGCGGTTGTCCATGTAGCAGCATTGCACCGTGCTATCCGTTTCGCGCCATTCAGGTCTGAAAGTGAGGTTGGTGCCACGGTCAATTTCACGCTCGAATTTGTATCCGAACTCAGACTTGTCCTTGTTCACTTTCAGTTTGCACTCAATTTCTCCTTCAGAATCTGAGCCTACCAATCGAATACCTTTCTGTAAAACAGGGCCACCCACCTTGACCAATTGTTTGCCGTATCGAGCTGTGAAACCTATGCTATCCATGTGCGCAAAAATGGCCGTGCGAGGTTTTTTTCCGAATACTAGAACGATGTTCTCGTGGAACTCATCACCAGCATGAATAGTTGGTTTTACTTTCCAGTTTTTTTCTGTCTCACCGATGTATCTGAGCACGAAATCGGTCATGGCGCGCTCATCGCCACTAACAGCACGAATAGCGCAGAGTTGTTTCAACAATTCCAATTGAATCGATTTAAAATGAAGAATGAAAAATTATGAATGAAGAACGAAGGTGCGGCTTATTCCTCAACCGCAAAAACAAAGATGTCTTCGTTTTCTTTTTTCATCAGGTATCGCTCTCGGGCAAATTTTTCGAGTAGCTCCTTGTCGTTCTGTAGTAGCTTAAGGTCTTCAGCACTTTGGTTGATCTCCTGCACGTAATGCTCTTTGTCAACCTCCAATTCTGCCAACTTCAATCGGTTTTCCACCTGAGAAATGAAGTTGTTCTCGTCAAAAAAGGTCATCCACACCAGGAAAATCAGAATGGTCATGATGTACTTGTTCCGTGCATACGGATACAAGAATTGACCTATTGCTCTGATTTTGTCCATCAATCCAAAGATAGACCAACGAGAAGTGCCTGTACAAACTTGGAGATGGGTTTTTGAACAGTAAATTGTTCAATGGTTATTTCCACCCGATCTCACTCAATTTGAACCTGAAATCGCTATTAACTCGGTCCTTTTCTACATCGTAATTCTTGAAATGGATGTAAGGGTCAGCTGTCCAATGCACCTCGATAATTGGCGCTGAATGAATGGTCTTGTCGGCCTTCATTGAACGGTTGGTGGCAATGCCCGGAACTTCATTCTTATTGATGCCCGCAGCCATTATCTCAAACGTTTTGTAATCAACGTTGGAAGGGCTGTGCAACACTTCTACGTAATGCTGATCTCCAGTTACAAACACAATATTTTGGGCTCCTGTTGATTTTATAAGATCGAACAATCTTTCACGGGACTTTCCGAGTTTGATCCATGCTTCCCAACGTGTAGGCTTATTTAGCAGAACTTGGTATCCACACAGAATAAAACGCAGGTCGGCAGGCTTTTTCAGTTCTGATTCCAGGAATTTCCATTGGTTTTCGCCCAGTGCATCAGCCTCTGGACCTGGGTCGTCTCGGTTAAAGCGTCCGTCAAGCATTATGAACTGAATGACCTTTCCGTTCGGTTGCTTCTCCAATTTGGCGTAGTAGATGCCATCTCTCTCAGAGGGAATTTCATTCTCCAACCGCCAAAATTTACGGTGTATCTGTTTGCTCTCTTCTTTGAATACGTAGTCCTTTCCTGCATCATTCAATCCATAATCGTGGTCATCCCACGTTACCATGTACTTAGAGTTGTCTCGAAGCTTTTTGTAGCCGTCTTTGTTCTCTAAAACCTCCAATTGCCGTTGAATATGCTGTGGGTCGGTTTCCGTATCGGCATAAACATTATCGCCTATCCAAATACTATAGTCAGGTTGAAGTTTATCTGCGAAGTATGGGATGGCAGGTGCGGGCGAACCTTGATTATGACATCCGAGCACGGCAATTTTGGTAACAGCATCATCCTGTGCCATGGCATTGACAAAGAGGATGCTAATTATAGTACACAGTAGTGGATGTTTCATTTCTTGAATTTGAAGCCAATTTAGATGCAAACCCAATATGCAAAGTGAACTAAATATGAAATATTGCCTTCCGCTGTTCGTTCATTAGATATGAACCAAATGAAATCCATATCAATTGCTTTGCTGATTCTGTCAGGTATTGCATTGCTGAGTTCTTGTGCGAGCACACATCATGCACGTAAATGCAACGGGCAAAGAGCTATTCAGACACCAATGGGGCCTATGTGATCGGGAAACTGAACATAAATTCTTATTATGGCGTTCATAAAGGTATCTTTGGCCTTACCATCGAATTGAATTGAACAGAATCATTGCCATAATTCTTTGTCTCGCCTTGGCGCTACCAACGTTAGAGTCGGTAGTGGTGGAGTTGGGATTTTTAGACCAAATCGATCTCTGCACTTTGGACCGTAGTGAGTCTGAAACAGAGAACAACGAGACGGAGAAAGAAGATAAAGACCAGAAAGAGAAGGAATTGTTCATGCTTCTTCATTGGTCGGCCGTGGTTCGGTCTTCAAGTAAGCACCTGCTGCTTCTTGAGAACCGGAGGTATGAATCAATGACCTTTGATATTCCATCACCTCCTCCAGATCACCTTTCATGATCGTCTGAGTATCCAGTCGGATACTGATGCGTCTTTGCGTATCACTCAAACAAATTTTCACCAATTATGGCCTCTAAAAGCGTAGGCTGAATTCAAGATTTTCATGAAAGATTACATATCAAATTTGAGTACCGACATACCAGCAGGTATTGTCGTATTTTTTGTAGCTGTTCCGTTGTGTTTAGGAATTGCTCTTGCGTCTGGAGCCCCGCTCTTTTCTGGCATTATTGCCGGAATGGTTGGCGGCATCGTGGTGGGACTCCTCAGTGGTTCTCAGCTTGGAGTAAGTGGTCCGGCAGCGGGCTTGGCAGTAATTGTCCTTACCGCTATTCAGGATCTAGGTTCGTATGAGGTCTTTCTTATGGCCGTTGTACTTGCGGGTGTTTTTCAAATACTGCTTGGGGTGCTTCGAGCTGGTATCATCGGCTATTATTTTCCTTCTGCGGTTATAAAAGGAATGTTGGCGGCTATCGGAATCATCATCTTTTTGAAGCAGATTCCGCATGCGTTTGGTTATGATGCCGATTATGAAGGTGATCTTGATTTCTTCCAAGCCGATGGTCAGAACACTTTCTCAGAACTGTTCAATATGGTCGATTACATTTCTCCGGGAGCAACTTTGGTAGCATTCGTATCGCTGGCAATTCTGATTCTTTGGGAGCAGTCTTTCATGAAGAAGATCAAGCTGTTTCAGATAATACAAGGCCCTATAGTTGCTGTTGTTGCAGGAATAGGTTTCAATCTGGCTTTTGCCGGAACCGATCTGGCAATTAATCATGAGCATACCGTAAACCTGCCAGTCTCCCAAGGACTCAATGGTTTTTTCGGTCAGTTTACTTTACCAGATTTCGGAGCCGTTACAAACAGTAAAGTTTGGGTTGTTGCTCTTACCATGGCCATTGTAGCGAGTTTAGAAACCTTGCTCTGTGTTGAGGCTACAGATAAACTTGACCCGCAAAAGCGAGTTACACCTACGAATCGTGAACTCTTGGCTCAAGGAATTGGCAATTCTGTTTCAGGTCTGATAGGTGGTTTGCCTGTAACTCAAGTCATAGTTCGGAGTTCTGCCAATATTCAATCTGGGGGTAAAACAAAGGTTTCTGCGGTATTCCATGGTCTTCTCATTTTATTCTCAGCAATGGCCATTCCAAATTTGTTGAACCTTATTCCTTTATCAAGTTTGGCTGCCGTGTTACTTGTTGTCGGATTCAAACTGGCAAAGCCATCGTTATTCAAAGAGATGCTGAAAGCGGGTCGTATTCAATTCATTCCATTTATCGTAACAGTGGTAGGTATTGTTTTTACAGATCTGCTCATTGGAATTGCCTTGGGAATGGCGGTTGGTGTGTTCCATATCCTGTTTGAGAATTTGAAGACTTCGTATTTCTTGAAGCAGCATGAAGAAGGAGAATTGATAGTGATTGAATTATCAGAGCATGTTACGTTTCTGAATAAAGGTGCAGTACTCCAGTTTTTGGAGAATATAGAACCCGGACATGATGTTAAAATAGATGCCACACGCAGTGTTTTCGTTCACCCTGATGTGGTTGAGATCATTGATAACTTCGCCCAAAGCGAAAAGCACAAAAACGAGAAAATTGAGGTCATCGGACTAGACCCGGAGAAATCCAAGTATGAACGTCTGACCATCAAAAAGCTTGTAAATCAAGCATCATAGGATTTTAATCAAAGAAAAATAGAGCATTATGGAATTTGCATTTTATAGAAAACTGATAGAAAACAACAGAAAGTGGGTAGAGCAAAAACTAGGGGAAGACCCTGAGTTTTTTCAAAAATTAGCCGATGGTCAGCAACCACCGGTCCTATGGATAGGATGTGCAGATAGCCGCGTACCTGCCAATGAAATTATCGGTGCGCAACCAGGTGAAGTTTTCGTACACAGGAACATTGCCAACATGGTTGTACCAACCGATATGAACATGCTGAGTGTGTTGGATTATGCCGTTAACGTGCTCAAAGTGAGACACGTTATTGTCTGCGGACACTACGGTTGTGGTGGTGTGAAAGCAGCCATGACCAATAGCTCATTTGGTATTATTGATAACTGGATCCGCCACATTAAGGATGTGTACAGATTTCACAAAAGTGAGTTGGAGAACATTGCTGACGAAGACACGAGATTCAATCGATTTGTTGAACTCAACGTTCAGGAGCAGGTTAAAGACCTGGCCAAAACGGCCATTGTTCAGAATGCGTGGAACAAAGGCCAGCAACTTCACCTGCACGGATGGGTTTATGGCGTTGGCTCAGGAATCATCAAAGACCTTGAGGTTAATTTCAACGACAACTCATCGCTAGATGAAGTCTATAAGTTGAAGTTCTAATAACACTAGTTGCTTGTTTAACCTGTAGTTGGCCTATGTCAGCTACGGGTTTGTAGTATCTTGGCAACTTGGAAATCCCGTTAGTAACATACTCGCAAGCAGAAGAAAGAGCCAACACCATTTCTCATGTTGTGGGCTTTTTTCTAGGGTTAATAGCGGTTGTGTTTTTCTCCATTCAAGCATGGAATAAACTTTCGTTGATCGGTAATGTGGGTGTATGGATCTATGGAATCACTTTACTCTGTGCTTTGGGCTCATCTAGCCTCTACCATGGTACGGTAGAAAAACGCCTGAAATTCCTCTACAAGAAACTTGATCACATTTGCATTTATCTGCTGATTTCGGGTAGCTACAGCATTCTGATACTCAATCGATTGTTGAATACAGAAGGCTACCTGTTTCTAGCTGCCTTGTGGGGAATGTCTGTCGTTGGAATCTGGTTCAAGGCCAGATATGTACACCGGTTCAAAGTGCTTTCAACCATCATGTACATCATCATGGGTTACATTTTCTTCGTGAACCCAACAGTTTTTGAGCAGGTTCTGAAGCCAGAGACCATCAGTTTGTTGACCATCTGTGGTGGAATTTATACCGTAGGTGCTGGGTTTTACCTCTGGAAATCGCAGAAGTGGACCCATTTCACGTGGCACATTCTGGTTCTGGTAGCCGCAGGATTTCACTTCTATGCGGTGTACACCGAGTTGCTCTCCTGAACGCGGTATGCCAGCTTCAGTTTACTGACTCAGGTAATTTACCCAACTTATATCCAATGGAGAATTGTACTGTTGGATTGTGTTCGAAATGTACACCGTCAGATTTTCGGATGAATGCATCTAGATAGCCCAGTTTTATTGTTCCTCTTGTGTTGAGCTTGAATCCAACCCCAAGATACGCCCAGTTCTGGTCAAATGCAGATGGTACAAAGTTGCTTTGTCTTACGAATACTTCATCAAACAGACTGACAAACCAACGTCCCTCCAAAGCAACTGGAACTATCAACGTTAATCGATAGCGGAACCGTTCGGCCAGTTCAAATCCATCTATGGAGTAAATCCCTTCACCATCTTGTTTCCGAACACCTTGAAACCGCTGCTCAAAACGATATCGATGCTTGAAACCAACCTTTCCCATTTTATGGGCCAGTATGGCCTGTTCCCAAATATTGTGTTCTGGAGTAGTTAAAGGAATGGGTTGGTTGCCGTACGGATAAGAAAGGATGTAGGAATACCCAACTGAGAAATCTGCGTACTTGCTTAGTACGAAATGCACACTTGGCCTTGCCACAAACTGCTGCCAGTTACTGAATCCGTTGGCTCTTCTTATGTGGATTTCTGAATTCAGATACCAACGCGGATGAAGGTTGTACCTCAGATTCGTGCTCATCCAGATATTGAATGATCGGTCAACAATACGTTCTTGTGCATCGGTATTCCAAGACACCACCGCAAAAAGAAGGAAAATTGTTACCCGAAGTGTCTTCATCAGATATGTTCTGTCTAAAGCAATTAGAACAATGAATCGGATTTTCAGCTTTCAAAGAACAGGATAGTAGATGGTCTCAACTGTGTGCCTGGTCACGGTTCTCTTCCAGTTAACATCAATTCTGTTAACGAAGTGTTAAAGCTGTTGTAGGCGGATAACTGTGATATACTTTTGCCGCAGATTTCAGTAGTTGTGAGACAAAAGAACATATTCATTATTCTTTATCTGTTTCTCGGGGTTTTCGTGTTTAACCATGTTGCTGATTTCATCCAACATCACAATAAAGAAGTAGCAGTTTACTGCTGCGAGATGGAAGAGCTTGGAGAGCTCAATGAGTTGGAGAACAAACTCCGATCTTTTGAGTTGGCAGGTTTGGAACTTTTCCAATTCCATGCTGACTTTATCCGAGAATTCTATTCAGATGTTGATCGTGTCTCAAACAGATCGCATCAGCAGGCATTCTTTCCGCATTCGCTCCATGTTCCAATCTATCTGGACAAGGGCGTTCTATTAGTCTGATACCGTATTGCCAAGCCCATTTCCGGGCTTTTCGCATTGCTTCTGCATGATAGAAGCAGTGCATTCTGTGCTTCTGTTATCTGAAGCTCAACCGTCAGTAAACGATCCCATTAACAACTTAACCATCAAAAATCGATCATGAAAAAGATTGAATTCATGTACAGACCATTTGTAATGATCGGATTGATAGCGTCCATTGCGTTGACCAGCTGTCATTCTGAAAAACACCACCACCACGAAGAAGAAACGGAGTTTCTGGTAACCAGTCCGGTAAGGATGGACACCGTGGTAACCAAAGACTATGTGTGCCAAATAAGATCTAGCCAACACATTGAGCTCAGAGCACTGGAAAGCGGTTACCTGGAGGAGATATTTGTAGATGAGGGACAGTATGTCAGAAAAGGGCAGAAGATGTTCCAGATCATGCCCAGACTTTATCAGGCAGAACTCCAAAAGGCGCAGGCCGAAGTTGATTTTGCGCAGATTGAATACAATAACACCAAGGTTCTAACTGATAGCAACATCGTTTCTGCCAACGAACTTGCGCTTGCCAAAGCCAATTTGGATAAAGCCAAAGCCGAGATGATGCTTGCCGAAGTCCATTTAGGATTTGCAGAGATCAAGGCTCCTTTCGATGGCATCATGGACCGTTTCCATGTTAGGTTGGGAAGTCTGTTGGAAGAAGGCGAATTGCTTACAGAACTTTCAGACAACAGCGAAATGTGGGTCTATTTCAATGTGCCGGAGGCCGAATATCTGGACTACATGAAAAAGTCTAAGGCTGGCAATGGAACCAAAGTACGATTGCGAATGGCCAATGGCGAAGAATTCAATTATTCTGGAACCATTTCTGCCATAGAGGCCGACTTCGATAGCAAAACAGGAAACATAGCCTTCCGAGCCACATTTCCAAACAAAGAACGGCTGCTACGCCATGGGGAAACTGGGAACATCCTTATGGATTCTGAACTGAAAGACGCATTGCTCATCCCTCAGAAAGCAACGTTCGAGGTGTTGGATCAGCGCTACGTTTTTGTCATCGATAATGAAGGAGTGGTTAGAATGACAAGGATAGAAGTGGCAGCAGAATTGGAGCATCTGTTTGTCATTTCTGATGGAATTTCTGAGAACGACCACATTCTTCTCGAAGGCTTGAGAAAGGTTAAGAACGAGCAGGAAATCAAGACCAAGTTCCTCAAACCCGATTCCGTTCTGACTCATTTGGAGCTATACGCAGAATAAGAACCACCATAACCGAAACAACATGTTCAGTAGATTCATGCAAAGGCCAGTTTTGGCCATAGTCATATCGGTGGTCATCGTGTTCACAGGAATGCTGGCCATTGAGCAACTTCCTATATCACAGTTCCCTGAAATTGCGCCCACTACGGTGAACATTTTCATTGCTTACCCGGGTTCAAGTTCAGATGTATTGACCAAATCAACCATCATTCCTCTAGAAACCGCTATCAACGGTGTTCAGGGTATGAGATACATTGCATCTGATGCAACAAGTGCTGGGGAGGGCACCATCCGGATCATCTTCGAGCCCGGTACCGACCCAAGCCAAGCGGTGGTTAACGTGAAAACCCGCGTTGACCAAGTAATGCCCAACCTGCCGGAGTTGGTACAGCGAGAAGGAGTGATCATCTCTCCTGTAATTCCGAGTATGCTCATGTATGTGAACCTGTACGGTTCTACCGAAGACCAGGATGAGCTGTTTCTCTACAATTACGCCTTTACGAGGATGATTCCAGAGATACAGCGGATCAACGGTATAGCTCAGGCACAGATTCTCGGTAGCAGGAAATACGCCATGCGTGTTTGGCTGAAACCAGACCGAATGCGTGCTTATAACATATCTGCTGAAGAGGTGCTTGAGGCCATGGAAGAACAGAGCATCATTGCCAGACCTGGTCGATTGGGCCAGAGTTCTGGAAAGCAAGCGCAGTCATTAGAATATGTACTCGTTTACCAAGACCGATACAATGAAGCCGAGCAGTACGAGAACATCATTGTAAAGGCAACGGAAGAGGGCGAGTTGGTCAAGTTGAAAGAGATTGCCGAAGTGGAATTGGGCAGCGAGTTCTTTGATATTTACTCCAACCTTGACGGCAAACCATCGGCATCCATCGTACTGAAACAGACGTATGGTAGTAACGCCAGTGAGGTGATCAAAGAGGTGAAGGAAAAACTCACCGAACTAGAAGAGGAGATGCCTCCCGGAGTTGAATACAGCATCAATTATGACGTATCCACATTCTTGGATGCTTCCATTGATCAGGTTCTCCACACACTGAGAGACGCGTTTATTCTTGTGGCGCTTGTTGTGTTCCTTTTCTTGGGCGATTGGCGCTCAACACTTATCCCAATTATCGCGGTACCGGTATCGCTTATCGGTTCATTCTTCGTGATGCAAATGATGGGAATCTCCATCAACCTTATCACGTTATTCGCTTTGGTTTTGGCCATTGGTATTGTGGTAGATAATGCCATTGTGGTGGTGGAGGCCGTGCACGCCAAAATGGAGCACGACCCTCACATTACGCCTTACAAGGCTACAACTGAGGTTCTGGGCGAGATCAGCGGAGCCATCATCGCCATTACGTTGGTCATGACTGCTGTATTCGTGCCAGTTGCTTTCATGAGTGGCCCGGTCGGGGTTTTCTATCGGCAGTTCTCCATAACCATGGCAACGGCCATCATTATTTCAGGTATTACGGCACTTACGCTTACACCAGTACTCTGTGCCATGATGTTGAAAAATGAACACGGCAAACCGAAGCGTAAAACGCCAATTAGCATGCTCATCGATGGCTTTAACCGTCTGTTCGACAAGGGAACCAATGTGTATGTGAACATTCTGAGAAAGATCGTTGACAGAAGGCTGATCACGTTCGGAATGCTGTTGCTTTTTGGATTCGGAACCTTTTTCGTGAACGAGCACCTGCCAGCAGGATTCATTCCTAATGAGGATCAAGGAATGATCTATGCCATCATCCAAACACCTCCTGGATCCACCTTGGAGAGAACTAACGAAGTTGCTCGAGAATTACAACGTATCAGCGAGGAAATTCCAGGCGTTGAATCTGTGTCTTCATTGGCAGGATATGAGATCATGACAGAAGGTCGTGGCTCTAACGCGGGTACATGTTTGATAAACCTAAAGCCATGGTCGGAGCGAGAACATACGGTACTCGAGATCATGGAACAGTTGGAAGAGGAGACCAAAGATCTCGGTGCCATTATCGAGTATTTCGAGCCTCCAGCGGTGCCTGGTTTCGGTTCGTCTGGTGGTTTTGCCTTACGATTGTTGGATAAGACCAACGGGACAGATTACCACGAGTTTGAGCGCATCAACAATGAGTTTATGGATGCCATGAGCGAGCGCAAAGAGTTGACTGGTCTGTTCACGTTCTATGCCGCCAATTATCCGCAGTATGAGTTGGTAATTGATAACAAGATCGCGATGCAAAAAGGGGTGTCTATTGGTAAGGCTATGGAAAACCTGAACATCCTTATCGGTAGTACTTACGAGCAGGGATTCATTCGATTTGGCCGCTTTTTTAAGGTGTATACGCAAGCTGCGCCCGAATACAGAAGACTGCCTTCTGATCTTGAAAACCTCTTTGTGAAGAATGAAGAAGGCGAAATGGTTCCTTATTCATCCTTCATGTCGTTCAAAAAACGACTTGGGCCGAATGAGATCACGCGTTACAACCTATATAACTCGGCCGCCATCCGTGGGCTTCCTGCCAAAGGATATACGAGTGGTGATGCCATTAAAGCCATCAATGAGGTAGCCGAAAAATCGCTACCAAGAGGTTATGACATTGCTTGGGAAGGTCTTTCTTATGATGAGGCCAGACGAGGCAATGAGGCTATTTACATATTTGCCGTAGTACTCATTTTCGTGTACCTGGTGTTGGCCGGACAGTACGAAAGTTTTGTGCTGCCATTGGTCGTAATTCTATCGTTACCAATGGGTGTTTTCGGGTCGTTCCTATTGCTAAGAATGCTAGGATTGGCCAATGACGTTTACGCTCAGATCGCATTGATCATGCTGGTCGGTTTGTTGGGTAAGAACGCGGTGTTGATCGTTGAATTTGCCGTGCAGAAGCAACGGGCCGGGGCTACAATTGCTGAAGCAGCCATTGAGGGTGCTCGTGCACGTTTTCGTCCAATTTTGATGACATCCTTTGCTTTTATCGCAGGACTTATTCCTCTTGTAATAGCACATGGAGCTGGCGCTATCGGAAACCGAACAATTGGCTCGTCCGCAATGGGAGGAATGTTCATTGGAACCATTTTCGGGGTTCTGGTAATTCCTGGATTGTACTACTTCTTCGCCAATCTTATTAAAGGTAGAACGCTCATTAAAGGTGAGAATACCGAGCCAGTATTTGAGGAAATGGTGAGAGAAAGTTTGGAAGAGCAGAAATCGCAAAAGACCATTCAGAAGTTGAATGAACGCATCAGACAACTCTTAGGTCGTAAGAACAACCGCAAATAGAATTAGACATGAAACGAATGAATAAATATCTGATCGCGGTTACTCTTTTAACCGTTGTGTCTTTGACCGGTTGCGTTCCAAGCATGAAGCTGCGCAACGAGAACAAGGCAGTTCCTGAAACCTATGGTGCAAGTACAGATTCTACCAATTCGGCCAAATTGAGATGGGAAGAGTTTTTCTCAGACCCGTATTTGGTCGCACTTATCGACACAGCTCTGAATAACAATCAGGAGTTGAACATCATTATGCAAGAGATCAATATTGCCAACAACGAGGTTCGTGCCCGTAAAGGTGAGTATCTGCCAACGGTAGATTTCAAGGTAGGAGCTGGCATTGAACGTGTTGGCAAATACACCAGCCAAGGACAAAGCGATCTTCATCACGAATACGAAGAAGGCAAAGAAGTTCCTGAACATTTGCAGGATTACTTGGCCGGTTTCTTTGCTTCTTGGGAAATTGACATCTGGAAGAAGCTCCGTAATCGGAAATCTGCTGCGTTACAACGCTATTTGGCAAGTATTGAGGGGCGGAATTTCATGGTGACACATCTGGTTGCTGAGATTGCCAATTCGTACTACGAACTGCTTGCTTTAGACAATCAACTGGCCATTGTAAAGCAGAATATTGAGATTCAGCAGAATGCATTGCGAATTGTCAAATTGCAGAAGCAGGCTGGTGAGGTTACTGAGTTGGCTGTGAAGCGGTTTGAAGCAGAGGTCCTTAAAAATCAGAGCAATCAGTTTGAATTACAGCAGGAGATCATCGAGGTGGAAAACCGCATTAATTTTCTGGTTGGTCGGTTCCCTCAACCTGTAAACAGGAGTTCAGACAATTTCACTGACCTGATTCCAAATACGGTATTGGCAGGTCTGCCGGTTCAACTTTTGGAAAACAGACCTGATATAAGGCAAGCTGAGTTGGAATTGGCTGCAACCAAGTTTGATGTGAAAGCGGCCAAAGCCGAGTTCTATCCATCATTCGGCATCAAAGCCGGAGTTGGGCTACAGGCCTTCAATATCAAGTATTTCATCACCACACCAGAATCTATTCTGTACAACATAGCAGCAGACCTTGTTGCTCCGTTGGTGAACAGAAATGCTATCAAAGCAGGTTATTTCAGTTCTGGATCGAAGCAAATGCAAGCCGTTTACAACTATGAAAGAAGTATTCTGAATGCATTGATAGAGGTTTCGAACCAGATGGCCATGGTTGAAAATCTGAACAACAGTTACGAACTCAAGCAGCAGCAGGTGCAGACCCTTACGCAATCCATAAACATCTCAACAGGACTTTTCAAATCGGCCCGAGCGGATTACATGGAGGTGTTGATGACGCAGCGAGATGCGTTGGAAGCGAAGATGGAACTGATTGAAACCAAAAAACGACAGATGAACACCAGTGTTAATATTTATCAGTCGCTTGGTGGTGGATGGAGATAGAATTGAATTACCCGAACCGAGTTTCAAAAGCTTATTTCGGTAGGGTAGAGTTGGAGCCCGAGGCCTCGGTTTTTAGGTTGATGGGAAGGTCTCGGGCCTCCGACTTACATTGTTCGATTAACTTCAAAACCATCAAAGTTCCTAATCGAACATGCTTTGCATTTGCTTACCTTGAGAAGGTAAAACTGTTCCATGATTTTGAAAAACCGTTCTAGCACCATATTGCTACATGCTCTTCTCTATGTTTTAATCCTTTCAATTGGGTCTAGTTGTAAGAAAGAAGACTTAGGTCAAATTAATCTCGACAATCTCCTAGGCAGTTATTGTGGTAGTATGATGGATGATAATTCATGGTATCACGGTTCGCAAGTATCAATTTTGTTTGCTGCGGATGATACATTGAGGATATTTCCTGATTTGTTCAACCATGAATTATATCTGGTGGCATGCGGAGATATTGTAGTTCTTCTAGCCGATACAATCTGGTATAATTACGAGTCTCCTGGAGGTTCTCCAAATTGGCAGATGAGTGCAATTAGTGGCCACGGAAGATATTATCCAAAGGAAGAAAAACTATCACTCAAGTTTTATCATAACCATAATGTCTTTGATTGGACTCTAGTAAAGCAAAGCTCTACAGAGATAAATGGGACGTATGGAAATAACTGGCCTGAATTGAGTGTGGATTCCGTTTCACTTCTAGAGCAGACAGATTCAGATTCAATTTATTTGTCGATGCATCTGCGTCAGTATCAGGATGCGTTTGACTCTGCACTGACAAATATTGTGTTGCCAAAATTTACTTGCGCTACCCACGATTATGAAATCAGCGTTGCTGAGAATTTTCGGGCCAGATTCGATATAACTTACCTAGACAATCAACTATTTATGGAGGTTGACAAGGTTGATGAGGACTACAACGGAAATGGTTATACTTATTATATCCATCAGTACTACACGTTTGTGGGTACTAGGACTCCATGAATAGTGTCATTTCATCATCTTCTCAAACTCCTGCCAAAGATTCTCCTTCGGTACGCGTGCGGTGATTGTAATAGGTTCTTTTTTAACAGGATGTTCGAATTCCAATCTCCTTGCGTGAAGATGAATTGAGGCATCCTCATTATTGCGAGGAGCACCGTACTTCAGGTCTCCTTTAATGGAACAACCCATTTTAGATAGTTGAACGCGGATCTGATGGTGGCGACCCGTTTTTGGATACACTTCCAAAAGCGTGTAACGGTCTGAACCGCGAAGCATTTTATAGTTCAACTCTGCGTACTTGGTGTACTTTGCTTCGTTGTTAAATGCCTTGCTGCGGTTCTTTTCTTGGTCTTTTCTAAGCCAATGCACTAGCTTTCCTTTTTCCTGCTCAGGACGTTTGACCACCACTGCCCAATACACTTTTTTGGTCTCGCGTTCAGCAAACATCTTGTTCAGGCGCACCAGCGCCTTTGATGTTTTTGCAAATAGGACAACACCGCTTACAGGTCTGTCCAAACGATGGACAATTCCCAAGTAGACATCTCCAGGTTTGTTCTTGTTTTTTTTGATGTATTCCTTTACCAGATCGGCCAAGGTCACATCTCCCGTATTGTCTCCTTGTACCAGAAGCCCCGCAGGTTTGTTGACGGCAATAAGATGATT
>JACJZQ010000012.1 GCA_020635495.1 Flavobacteriales bacterium
TCCCAGTTTCCACCTTGGAAGCACAAATTTCCTTATATCTGACAAATGATGAAATCCAGCTTTCGTGTTTACTGGTCCACTTTTGGTTGATCCGATACTTACAATTTGAGCATTTGGATGTTCAAATAAAACCGTTTCTGCTCCTTCGTTCATGAGTTTCTTATAAACTCCCTTTTTGAGATGTTGATTGTGTATATAACACTTGCTGGTAATGTAAATCTGTTGTTTATTAGAGTCAAGGTCATAACTGAATTGAACAAACGAAACGCACCCAACAACAGAGTCTGTGAATTTGTCCGAAGCTATAAATGTATAGGCTTTGTGTTCATCATATGATGCAAGCAACCATCTTATAAAATCAGCGGTTGTGTCTTGATCTGCTTCAAGTTCTAAAATAAACTGTACAACCTCCTCAATGTTTTGATCAAGAACTTGGATAAGGTTGTAAGAGTAATCCTCTGCCCGTTTGAGATATTTGGAACCAGAAATCGGCAAACCGTGTGACTTGTAGCTGATTCAAATATAGATATGTTCTTATTCCTGCCGTTCGTAGGCGCCTATATCTACACCACTGCCGAATGGTCTGAAATTTCCGATCACATCTGTGCTAAGAATGCTTGGGAATTGGTTGGTGATGCTTGCCTTGCCTGTATTCATGGCAGGAGAGAGGGTGTCCAATTCGAAGTTCTGTTCAACAGGATCGACAAAGTTTGGATTCTCGTTATAAATGATCTGATGGAATTCTGTCACATCACTGATGTCAATGGGTTCGTCATCATCGAAATTGATGCGCAATAGACAATTGTCAAACTCAAAATTGAAGTTTGATGCGGGGTTTTCGTCCAATCCAATTTCCGTTTGATTGTTGCCATAAACGATGCAATTTCCGAAGTACGCCTTGTTCAGGTCGTAGGTATAAACCATGTCTGCTTCAACCCAGTTGTTCAGGTACAACGCAGGGGTTTGGCGGTTTCCATTGACCCAATAGTTGCCAAAGGTGCAGTGGTAAAAATCATAGTCTCCTCCTCTTGTAAGTGCCGCAGAATACTGTCCTGCATTTCCAAAGACACAATTGTAGGCATCGATGGTTGCTTCAAAAGACAGAAGTCCGATTCCCGCCATGTTTTCAATTATCGTGTTACTGATTACCAAGTTTGGTTGACCGTTTGCGGATAGAGAATCTACCCTGACGCCAATGTTTCCATTCTTGATGATGGCACCATTGATAACGTTGTTCAAGCTACCGGCATAAAGCCAGATCGTGTTCCAAGCCCCAGCCTGATCTTCGTAGTAATCATCAAGCCTATCTCCAGAGAACACAACAGGGTTTTGTGTTGTGCCATTAACTATCAGCGTTCCCCCTTCGTCAACAATAATTCCAGAATTGGCGTGGCTGTAAACGAGTGTTCCTTCCTCTATGGTCAGCGTGCAGCCACCCGGCACAACCGCCCATCCGTAGATCACATGTGGCTCAACGGAAGTCCACGTTTCGTTGCAATTCAAGAATGTATATGGTCCAATAGGGTTGTCGAATACCGTAGGATAGATGAAGTGTGCGTCCCAACCAAAAGCAGCCAGATCAACATCTTGAATAGTGCCATTAGTGTTGAACACAATGCTATCTGTAACAATGGCCGGTTGAGTTTGATTGTTCGGGTCGAGGGTTACATCAACGAAAACAAACAGCGAATCCTTTCCAGGAATCTTCACATTGCTATACGCTATTCCAGGAACACCATCCAAGTTCATTCGGTACTTAGATTGTTGCCCACCTGCCAGCATGATGGACGAAATGTTGATTTCTTCAGAGCTAGGATTGTAGATCTTGAATTGGCGGGTTGCCGATCCGATGGTGGTGAAAACCGTATCAAAGATCACCGTGTCAACAGAGAATTCAAGTGCTCCATCTGTGTTCAGCACATCTTTTTTACATCCGGTGCTAAGCACAGCAACAATAAAAATGAAGGGCACAGCCCAGCGTAACAGTTTCATTTGGCGGCAAATATACAGATGGCGTAAGTACGAATGATTGAAAGATAAATTGTGTGTTTCATAAAAGAAGCTTTTGATTATCTTTGCGCTCCATTCTGAAAAACGAGTAAAAATGAAAGACGGGATTCATCCAGAAGATTACGGATACGTGGTATTTAAAGACATGTCTAACGACCACGCTTTCCTTACACGCTCTTGCGCTTCTTCTAAGGAGACTATCAAGTGGGAAGACGGTAACGAGTATCCGCTTATCAAGTTGGAGATTTCAAACACATCGCACCCATTCTACACTGGTAAAATGAAGTTGGTTGATACTGCGGGACGTGTTGACAAGTTCCGTAATAGGTTCAAGAATCACAGAGCTTCTGCGGTTAAGCCTGAGGATAACGAGTAATAAGATCTTAGGTTTCGATATTTGAGCCCTGCACAGTCAATGTGCGGGGCTTTTTATTTCGCATTTTTAGCACAGCATGAATTACATTCTATTTGACCTTGAACGAGAGCGACTGCTTCCGTTAACCTTCACTAGACCTGTTGCCGAACTCAGAATCGGAATACTGACCATTCGCGAGAAATGGGAAAAGATGCTTGCTGCGGAAACATCAACGCTTACAGTTGATTATCTGCAAACCAAATTCCCGCTTGTTCAAGAACAAGAGAATCTTTTGATTAACGGTGGAGTTTGCCCTAACAACCAGTTGGTCGATGCGATTTTGAAACTGAATGTTGGTGAACAATTGGTTAAGAATGGACTTCTGCTTGCAGCAAAGGTCTCTGGAAACGCAAGCGCAGATCATCTTAATGAATCTGCTGGAATCGAGTTTGAAGGTGACGTATTGTCGGTTCGCGATCCATGGGATATCTTCTCAAAAAATGGTGAGGCGCTGACGCAAGACTTCGAACTGCTGACTTCAGGAAGAAAGTCGATGCCATTATCAAATTCAAATACGGTTATTGGTAATGGCAAGATATTTTTGGAAGAAGGCGCTAAAGCTGAAGCTTGCATTTTCAACACAACTTCTGGCCCTATCTACTTGGGTAAGGATTCTGAAGTGATGGAAGGCTCAGTAATTCGCGGCCCATTTGCATTGTGCGAAGGAAGTCAGGTAAAACTGTCTACCAAGATCTATGGTCCGACCACGGTCGGCCCTCACAGTAAGGTAGGAGGAGAGGTGAACAACTCCGTTATTATCGGTTACAGCAATAAAGGACATGACGGGTTTTTAGGTAATTCCGTTCTAGGCGAATGGTGCAACTTGGGTGCAGATACCAACAATTCCAACCTGAAGAATAACTACGACCAAGTACGGGTTTGGAATTATGCTGAACAACGTTTTGCCAAAACAGGGCTTCAATTCTGCGGACTTATTATGGGAGATCATTCTAAGTCGGGAATTAACACCATGTTCAATACTGGAACCGTAGTTGGCGTAAGTTCCAATGTTTTCGGTTCTGGTTTTCCACGCACATTCATACCATCGTTTCAGTGGGGTGGCGCATCTGGCTTTGTAGAATATGACAAGCAGAAAGCGTTTGCTACTGCAGAACGTGTTATGAGCAGAAGAGGATTATCGTTTGATGACACGGAAAAAGCCATCCTTTCAACAGTGTACGACCTGACAAAGAGTTACCGAAACTGACCTTTTGGCCGAATGACCTGCAAATTGGGAGTTCGGCACATTCATTGACACTTCTGCGCTCCACAACCGCATAGTTTTGCGCAAAACCCCTAAGTCAATGAACGATCCGTTTGAGGATATTGTAAGATTTTCGAATTTGTTGGAGGAGGACTCGGAGTTCATTCCGTTGTTGTCTCCAGAGGATGAAGAGAGCATGAATTCAGAAGAAATTCCAGCGTTGGTTGGAATTCTTCCGTTACGTAACACCGTATTGTTTCCCGGAGTTGTAATTCCTATCACCATAGGAAGGGACAAGTCTATTAAGCTGATAAAAGACGCGTACCACAGTACCAAGACCATTGGTGTGTTGGCACAGAAAGATGTTGCCGTAGAGGACCCGACTCCTCAGGATATGAACAGCATTGGCACGGTGGCCAAGATCATTAAAATGCTGCAGATGCCAGATGGCAGTACCACTGTTATTATTCAAGGGAAAAGGCGGTTTCAAGTACAGGAAATAGTGGAGGTAGAGCCTTATTTCAGAGCAAGAATTTCCGCTTTTGATGAGATAAAACCAGCACGTAGAACCAAAGAATTCAATGCGTTGGTTGATTCTTTGAAAGACATCGCACTGAGCATTATCAAACAATCTCCGAATATTCCGTCAGAAAGCGAGTTTGCGCTGAAGAATATTGAGAGCCCGTCTTTCTTGATCAACTTCATATCGTCTAACATGGACGCTTCTGTAGATGAGAAGCAGAAAATGTTGGAAGTGGCAGACTTGAAGCAGCGCGCTGAGATGGTGCTTCAGCATTTGACCAAGAACCTGCAGATGCTCGAACTGAAAAATCAGATTCAAAGCAAGGTGAAGGTGGATATTGACAAACAGCAACGTGAGTATTTCTTGAATCAGCAGATGAAGCAGATTCAGGAAGAACTGGGTGTCAATTCTCTGGATCAAGAGGTTGAGGAGATGCGCAAGAAGGCATCTGAGAAAAAATGGACGAAGAAGATCTCTGAGCATTTTCAGAAAGAGCTGGACAAATTGGGCAGAATGAACCCGAGTGCTGGAGAGTATTCAGTTCAGATGAACTATTTGGATACGCTTCTGGAACTTCCTTGGGGAGAATTCACCAAAGACAATTTTGATATTAAACATGCCGAGAAGATTCTGGACCGCGACCATTTTGGGTTGAAAAAGGTTAAAGAAAGAATTTTGGAACATTTGGCCGTTCTAAAACTGAAAGGCGACCTGAAAGCCCCGATTCTTTGTTTGGTCGGACCTCCGGGAGTTGGTAAAACCTCGCTAGGAAAGTCAATAGCAGAAGCTGTTGGAAGACAGTACGTTCGGGTATCGCTAGGTGGATTGAAGGACGAATCTGAGGTTCGTGGTCACCGAAAGACCTACATCGGAGCCATGCCAGGCCGTATCATTCAGAACATCAAGAAGGCCAAGTCGTCAAACCCTGTTTTTGTATTGGATGAATTGGATAAGGTCGGTTCCGATTTTCATGGAGATCCTTCTTCAGCGTTATTGGAGGTTCTCGATCCAGAACAGAATGAGACGTTCTACGACAATTACTTGGAGGTGGAATACGACCTGTCTAAGGTCATGTTTGTGGCTACCGCCAACAGCTTGAGCACAATTCAGCCAGCGTTGAGAGACAGATTGGAGATCATTGAAGTAAGCGGATACACGGTAGAGGAAAAGCTGGAAATTGCCAAGCGTCACCTACTTCCAAAGCAGATCAAGGAACACGGCCTAAAGCTTTCTGATGTTAAGTTGAACAAGAAAGTGATGGAGAAGGTGGTTGAGGAGTATACGCGTGAAAGTGGGGTGAGGGGATTGGAAAAAACCATTGCCAAGTTGGTGCGAAACAGGGCCAAATACATTGCGATGGATGAGCCGAGAACGGCAGACATTTCTGTTGATGATGTGGAGGATATACTCGGGCCACCAAGAGTGCAGAAAGACCGCTATCAGAATAATGAGTTTGCTGGAGTGGTTACTGGTTTGGCTTGGACGGCCGTTGGCGGTGACATTCTCTTTATAGAATCAAGCCTCAGTAAAGGAAAGGGTAAGTTGACCTTGACCGGAAACTTGGGCGATGTAATGAAGGAATCAGCCGTAATTGCCCTGGAATACCTCAAGGCCCACTCAGGCAAACTAGGTCTGAAACCAGAACTTTTTGATGAGTGGAACCTACACATTCATGTTCCGGAAGGTGCTACTCCAAAAGACGGACCTTCTGCTGGTATCACCATTTTCACTGCTTTGGCATCGCTATATACGCAACGCAAAGTGCGCGATAAACTGGCCATGACAGGAGAGATAACGCTACGTGGTAAGGTATTGCCTGTTGGCGGAATCAAAGAGAAGATATTGGCAGCCAAGCGCGCTAAGATCAAGGAGATAATCTTATCTGAGGAGAATAGAAAAGACGTTGAGGAGATTGAACAGGATTACCTCAAGGGCTTAACCTTCCACTATGTGAAGAACATGGATGAAGTAATGGCCATTGCATTGCTTAAGCAGAAGGTGCAGAATCCGCTTATTTTGAACTAATGTTCTGAGCGTGGTAAATCGCTCCGATGGTTATCATGAACTGACCTGACAGGTACAGGAACATGTTCAGGATGGCGTCATTTTCAAAATCAACAACAAACTTGTTCACTGCTATCACACAGTCGGACAGGATGAACAGGATGGCGCCAATAAGAATCCAGTTGTAGGTATTGCTGGCAACGTGGCCTTTGCGCCATGCAGATGTAATACCCATAATGCTGATAACCACTGTGTAAGCCAACACAGGAACAAACAGGTCTGCAGGCAGTCCATCCTTTATGTAATAGAAGAAAAAGCCCGTAAAGAGCGCGAATGGCGCTCCATAAAGTAGGGCGGTGCTAACACTAAGATTTTGGCTAGAGTCTTTGATATTCTTGACGAAAGCGTACGAATATCCAAGGTGCGCAATGAGGAAAGCAGCGAGACCAACAACAAACAGAATTTCAATCTTCTCATCAAACATCAAGGCAATATCCCCGATCCAAGAGAAGAACAACCCGAATTGCACCAACTTGGAAAACAAAGATGCCATGCCTGGTATTCGCTTGTAATGGTAGATCATCAAAAGCACCATGAACATGGGTTTGATGATGTAGTGTGCCATTTGCAATTGAAACACCAATGTCAGCAAGAACAGGCCGCTGACGCCTGCGTAAACCAACCCGAATTGCTTTACCGATAAATTCATTGTTCGCTGCGTATTTGCTTTACAATTCGGTTGAACCAGATGAGGTTGATCAATGTAAACACGGCCGTACCACGTAGAATGAGGTCAAACTGTGGCATTTCCCAATAAAGGAGTGCAACCAATAATCCTGCTATTATTCTTCCGTACTCAGCTTGAATCAACCAATTCCTTTTTTCCATCAGACCACCGTTTATTCCTAACGTTAAAAGGATGTAGAACATGGTTGCATACAAGGCAATAGAAGGAATAGATGCCTTCAGGAAGAGCACAATTGTGGCCAAGGCCAGTGCCAAAAGAAATATGAAGAAAACGTAGATGTGCTGGTGGCTCATACCATCGAAATCATACTTGCGATAAGTGGTTTTATCAATTTCCTGCGGAGCTTGGAATCCTCCCAGATATTCAGGTTGCCAACCAGGAGGTTTCAGGAACACAAGCACTTTGTCAAATCCTTTGGATTGTTTGGCCAGATCAATCAACTCCTTCCAATAATGAAAGTTGGCCCAGATCGGATTCCAACTGTTCAGTGGTTTGGTTATTCCATAAACCACTTCCTCTTCTTCTTTTTGGAATGTTCCGAATAGCCTGTCCCAAATAATGAGGCTTCCCGCATGATTCTTGTCAATATACTTTGGGTTACTACCGTGATGTACCCTGTGATGTGATGGTGTGTTGAAAATCCACTCCAGTGGCCCCAGCGTTTTGATGGTTGTGGTATGAATCCAGAACTGATACAAGGTGTTGAAGGAGTTCATGGCGGCAAACATGATGGGGTCGAAACCTACCACCGCCAAAGGCAAGTAGAATGCCCAAGAGAACCACCCCTGAAACCAAGATTGTCTAAGAGCAACAGAAAGGTTGTAGTCTTCGCTTTGATGATGTACAATGTGAGCTGCCCAGAGCGCATTGACCTCATGACTCATTCTATGGAACCAATAATAGAAGAAGTCAACTCCAAGAAAAAGTAGTATCCAAGTAAACCACGTGTTCTCAAAAGTGTATACCCGATGTTCGTACAGGTAGAGGTACCCTAGAAAGAAAAGTCCTTTCATCATTACCCCAACAATCTGTTGGCCTGTACCCAGATTTATGTTGGTCAACGCATCATTGAAACGGTAAAGCTTTTCCTTTTTGAGGTAACCGACAAGTAATTCAATACCTATCAATAGGAAGAACACCGGGATGGAAAGTGCTATGTAACTGACCTTCATTTTCGTAAAAATAAGTGCAAAAAATAAGGGGCATTAAAAGCCCCTTTTATCATTTCAATTTCAATCAAGCCTTATTCAGATTTCTCTCCTTGCATCTCAGCTTGCTTCTTCTTAGCCTCTTCAACGTCTATTGATTCATTGTTGAGTTTAGCTGCAATTTCTGAGTTACTTACACCAAGCGCATTTACCTGCCGCTGAAGTGCCTGAGCCTCTTCAAAGGTGGAGAACGCTCCAATAGTGTAGATCTTCATTCCACCCTCAGTGGTCTTCATCTCAACACCATGCTGTGCCATAAGTTTTGAAAGACGGTCTAACTGAATTCTTAAACGATACTCTCTTAGTTCAACACCGTATTGTAGAACATCTACATCTTCAAAATCAAGTGCTGCGCCTTTTGGTTGCTTGCTTGCAGCATCGAAACCAACAACGCCAATTTCTACACCAACCTCTGGGATGTACTCGTCATTCACACCGAAAGCCTCATCGATACCACTCTTGATCAGCTCATTCTGTTTCTTTTCAGCCTCCTCAAATGTTTGGAATTTACCAACAGTGAATACTGAGATGGAATCGTTCACCTTATGCTCAACAAGGTCTTCCATTTTGGCCAATCTCAATTTGATTTGTGTTGGAATATCGTAGTTGGTATATGTTCCAACGTGTACGGTATAGTCAGCATCCACAGATTTTTGTGAGAACAACCAATCCTGAGAAACATTCTTTCTCAGCAGAGAAACCGTGTCTTCAGCGTACGTTTTGTAAATCTCCTGATAGCTGATTGCCACACCATTCGGGTCTACGATTCTTCCCGGGGTAGTTTTCAATTCTTTGTCTCGGTAATCCGGGATTCCATCACCATCCTCGTCTGCTGGGCAACCTTTGTCATCAACCACGAGTCCCTTTGGAGTTCCACCGCACTGATCTTCAAGGTCAGAAACGCCATCACCATCAGAATCTTCGTTTACAATTTCGCCAATTCCCGCGTATGCGGCTCCCGCTTCATCAACCTTTGGAGCCTTCTTCTTAAATGGATCGAATTTGAAGATCAGGTTCAAATGCGTGTAAATGAATCCATCGTTAGAGAAGAATCCTTTGCTTCCGCCTTCAACGTTATCCATTTTGTCGGTACCAGTGAAGTAGTAATGAGCACCAAGACGCACAGCCACGTTTCTGTTGGCGTTGAAGTCGATACCGGCACCAACTGGGATTGAGAAAGTTGAGATAGGAGACTCTGCTGTAACCTTCGTCTCATATTGGTAATCTCTCTCGATGATGTGAATCTCATCAGAAATAGGTGCAGTTTCAGATTGATCTCTGATAAGATTATCAGACCAGTAATAGTATGTGTTTCCGTTACCGTCCTTCAGGTCGGTGTATACATCAAAATCAGAATAACTTATTCCAACAGCAATGAAAGGCGTAATGCCAACTGGGCTAAGAATGAGATTCTGGAAATTGTAAACCAGATTTGCTCCGATTGAGAAATTCTCTGCTTGGAAGTTCCGTGGAGTATCGTGTAAAGACTGATTCTGATTCCAACTTACCTTGGTTAGCATGGCGTTGATGTTCAACTCCAAGTAGTTGGTAACGTTTGCTCCAATTCCGAAGTTGTATCCTGGATGGCTTCCAATTCTATGAACCGTGGTTCCGGGATTGTCTCTCAGGTCTCCGAAATAATTCATGAGTCCGATACCTCCATGGATATTGGCCATGAATCTGTAAGGGACCTTTTCTTTTGGTCCTTTACTTTTTGCTTCGATCTTCTTCTCCTTTTTCGCCTCGGTCTTCTCAGCTTTTTCAGCTGGTTTGGCGCTTTCCGTATTGTCTTGCGCGAAGGACGCAACTACAAATACCGATGAAAGCAATAGGGTTAGAATGTGTTTCATTGTACGGGGGCTTTGGTGGTGCAAAGGTAATATGTTCAATTATTCTTCGAAGAATAGATCGATAAGCTCATATATCTGCTCCTCAGTGTAAGGGGATTCTCCTTTCTGGAACATGGCAATCATTCTATTCACTTCATCTGCAGTGAGTTTGCCATCTTGGTTGAAATCGGCTGCGCTGAACTTGTTTACCAAGAAACGTTGCGTATCCGATAGACCATCATTGCGATAATTCTCAAGAATGTTCAATGTGCCATCGATATAAACGGCCATGGTACCGCCAAAGTCAATTGCTCTGGCGCCTTCCATGTATTCCTGATAGAAGTCGATGAGATTGTACAGCTGAGAGATGCTCAGCGGAGAAATTCCTTCGAGAACGTCTTCAATTACCCGCATCACTTCATCAGCAGTAATGAGCCCATCTGTATTGTAATCGGCATCTAAGAACTCCGGTGGAATGGTAGTGCTGATGTTTTCTTCTTTGGTGATGGTTAGCGGTCGAGTCGGGGTAAGCGATTTTTCGTCCACCATCTTCTTGTAAACTCTATCAATGCTCTTGTAAACGTCTTCAACGTTTGCTGCTTTTTGTGGCGTCTGAGAGTAAACCTCCTTACTTATCTCATCAAACAATTGGTCAAACTCACCCTGTTTTTCCACCTGATTTTGGATATCCAGCATCATGATGGCCAATTTGGTTGAATCTTCTGCAGTAAGTGGAGCGCGCTTAGAAAGAATTCCACTCGGATAAACCTTGTGCATGTTAGCACGGATGGTTGCGAGTGAATCTGAATATGCGGCCAACATTCTTTCGTCAGAAAGGGTAACTCCTTCAAGATCAACAACGGCATCAACCTTTGTTGAGTCCTCCTTATCGCGGTAATCTGCAATTACATCAAGGTCAGAATCAACCGGGCATCCATGCTCATCCACTTTTGCTCCAGCAGGTGTTTGCGCACATTTATCATCAAAATCGTTCACACCATCCTCATCTGAGTCTGCCATTTGCATGGCGTAGAAGTCCACTTCTTCATAGTACTTCGTCTTCATGCTCTTGGTGTAGCTTTTGCCAACTCCAATGCTATAACTCACAGAAAGTGAAGTGAATAGGAACATATCATTTCTGGAATTCCCTTTTCTGTCTCCTTCACCTTCCTCAGAAATATCATCAATCAGATCTGTGAACGTATAATAGAAACCAGCGCCCAATTTGGCACTTAACCTTTTTCCCATTTTGAAGTCGACACCTGCAGAAACGGGAATGGAGAACGTGTACTGATCGTACTTTCCAAGTCCATCCAGATTCTCATCTCGGAGGTCTGTTTCATAAACGTAATCTCGTTGCGTGGCTTCTCCTGCAGCTGTAAATATTCCACCTTCTTCATCGTACACATACAGGTTGCCATTGGCATCCTTCATATCTGCTTTACTATCGAAATTGATGAATGAAACACCCACACCGATAAACGGCTGAATGATTCCGGGTTTCTTGTACAGGTGATTGAAGTTGTAACTGATGCCAGCCGTACCAATGAACATCTCCGATTTGAAGTTCAGGTTTCTGCTAGTGGTACGTTCATTAACAGTGACGTTTCCGTAAATCACATTCAGATCAAGATCAAAGTATCTTGAAAGATTGGCGCTACCGCGAACCTCCACTCCATAGGTGCTGGTGAAAATGTGCTGGTAATTGTTGTCGTTCACATCACCGAAAAACGTGAAGACCCCTGCGCCAATTCCAACTCTAGGAGCCAGAAGAGCATCTCTTCCTCTGTTATCGATGTAATAATTGTCGGATTTTTCCTGCCCGAAACCAACGAACGTTAAGGCTAGAAGGAGGGTAGCAAGTACAGTTCTTTTCATAGACGTTTTGACGCAAATGCAGCTAAAAATAGACAATCGCTTATTCTTGGTCAAAATAATAGTCAATCAGCTCTTGAATGTCTTCAACTGTCCTCAGACCATCGCCCTCAAAAAGCTCGTCTATGAAGTGAAGAACCTCATCCGGAGATATCCAGTTGTTCTTGTTCAGATCGGCCCAACTGAACGCCCCCGTTTCTTTCGGTTCACTTTCTTCAATGGAGGCAATATCAAAGCCGCCAGACCTGTCGTTATTATCCTGATCGGTCGGTTGATTTTCACCGCTTGAAGTTGAAACCGAATCATCTTGGTTTGTTTGAGTTGTTTTTGGAGAAGTGGCTTCATTCTCGGTTGCTAGGCTTACCGCACCTTGCATCAGACGATATTCATCAGAATCAATGAGGCCATCAGCTAAAAGCTTATCCAATTGCGTATTCAACTTCTCCGATCCTTCAGGCGGAATCTTAGCTGATCGGTCTTCAGATTTGGGTATCGCGTTCCTGTTGGCCAATTCCACCTCAGAAACAATAAAGTCTTTCCTCGCCTTATCAATCTCTGATGCCAATTTCTCAGATTGGGTTGAAACGGTTTCTTTGGTTTCAATGAGTTTTGATGAAGCGTAATTGATAACGGATTTCAACTCTGAAGAATTCTTAGAAGAACTGATCATGGACTTCGATTCTTCTATGAGTGAGATGGTCTTTTCGATGGACGAATTGATGACCATGGTGCCATCAGAGAATTCCTTCTGTTCAAATTCAGTTAGATCATCACCCACTTTGTTCAGGTCAGATCGGGCAACGTCAACTGTTTTATTCGCCTCTTCCAGGTCATTCAATGCCTTATCAAGAATTTGCAGGGCTTCTGCCTTGGCAGCATCCAATGCTTTTTTTGAACTCAACGATTGTGATGCGATTGAATTCAACTCATTTCTTCTGTCGGATAAATTCTCTCCCGTTACATTTCCTGTTTCTTGGAGATACGAGAAAGCATTCTTCAGCAATTGCGAAGTGTTCTGAAGCTCGGATTCAGACCCCGAAGCGGTCTCATTCGCGGTAACTTCTGCTTCTTTCGAATTAAGAATGTCTGACAGTTCAATGTATTTCTTCTGAGTCAGCACTCCTTGATTCAGCAGTTCATTAAGTTCTTCTCTGACGGAGTTGATTTCGGCTAAGGAGGATACATTTCCGCTTAAAACTTGGGTAGTTCTAGCTTCGGCAACCGTTTTACGAACCTTTACAATCGATTTATTTATTTCCGAAGATTCTTCAGAAAAGATGTTCTGGGTATGAATGAGGTTCCTTGCAGAAATGTTGAGGATAGATCTTAGTTCTTCTTCAGTTTTTGCTTTGGCAATTCGGATCTTCAGAAGTTCCATTGCAGGAATGGTTTCCTCCACAGTGGCCTTTATTTTTTCGGCTCCAGAAAACTGATTCTCAATGTTCTTTGAACTCAGGTCGCCTGCCACGGCCTCAATCTTGTTCGATGCATTGCTCAGGTCGGTAGTCGTTTTTGCCAATACTGTGATTGAACTTTCAAGTACCTCGATAGACTCTTTTTTGGCATTGTTGAGGTCTTTCTGTGTTTCGATGGTTCTGTTAGAAATAGAGGAGAGGGTTTCACTGTTTGCCTCTATTGCTTTTTCTGACTCAGTTGAAATTTCCCTCATTGATGATGACGCATCGATCAACTGCTCAGAAATTGATTCAAGTTCATTCCATTTTTTAACCTCGTCCTTCGTTTCAACCTTCTCTTTTTCTTCAGTTTTAATTGGTTCCTCAGAAGCAAGTTGATCTTCAAATCTTGGTTTGGTAGGCTTAGCAGAAGGTTTTGTTCTACCTAGGAATACACTAAGTCCAACGGATCCGAAAAGATGGTTGTCGAATCCAGAGCTTCCTTGTCTTGCTCCAATGCTTTCTGAGCTCGCATTATCGATCAGATCAGTGAAATTCAGAACATAGGCGAATGCAGCGTTAACTCCCACATTCTTAGATAGCTGAAACCTGATCCCAGCATTAATGGGTAGCGTGAAAGCGGTTTGGGAGTATTTGCCAAAGTTGTCTAGGTTGGCATCTCGTAGATCGGTCTCATATTCATTGTCGCGTTCCAGCAATGTTGCTTCAGACGGGTTCACAGTTCCTTCTTCCTCGGCATAAATCAGACCGTCAGACCAATAGTTATATGTTCTTCCATTAGCATCTTGCAGGTCTCCTTTAGAGCGGAAGAAGACCATACCAACTCCAAAACCAACATAAGGTCTAACCAATTGTCTGCCCCTTGAATCCGGTTTTAGAAGCGGATAAAAGTTGTATTCAATACCGATTCTTGGGCTAACCAATGAAGTACGATAGTTGAGATTGGTCAACCCACGTTGTTCCTCACCATAAACTGATCCTGTATACAGTTCAAATGAAGCGTTGAGGAATTTGGTTACCTGCTGATTAATATTCAACTGGTAGCCTAACTGTTTGGCCGGACTTACGCTTCCTAATGGAACATCAGAGAAAGCATAATTGAAGCCTACGTTGACGCTTACAGTAGGCAGTGGGATTGAGAGGTTGTCTTTTGCCAGGGTGTCGACTTCATTCTGTGCATTGGCAAACACAGATGTAAGCAGTAAGAACAAGCAGGCGACAGGTCGAGTCATTTCAATATCAGACAGTTCTAATATCCGTATAAAAATAAACCCAGGCTTATTCGGCCTGGGTCATTTTTAAGTTTTGTGCTCAAGGATTATTGACCAGCAATTTCCAAAGCTTCTTTTACGTGAATTCTAACACCATCGTTGTAAGCAGTTACGAATGGCCCTACAACTCCGTTGTTATCGCGAAGCTCGTTGCTGAACGTCTTAGCAGGACGGTAAGAACCGAACTCACCAACCACATACTTCTTAAGACCTTCATGCTCTTCAACAACAACTGCATCACTCAAGCCATACTTTTCTTTGAAGAATGATGGATCGACTTGGTTAGGACCTGCAGCAATCTGAACTCTGAAAACCAATCCTGGCTTAGATTTCATCATTGAATCGTTGTAGTTAGGAGTTTCCTCTTTCTTTACAGGAGTTGGCTCTTCTTCAACTACTTCTTCTACAACCTCCTCGGCTACCTCAGCTACTTCCTCGACAACTTCTTCAACCTCCTCAACCACTTCTTCCGCTACTTCTTCAACTGCCTCAGCTACTTCTTCCACTTCTTCCACAACCTCTTCAGCTGGGGTTTCTTCTGCAACTTCCTCCTCAGGAGCAGCTTCCTCTCGTGCGGCTTCTGCTGCCTCTTCCTTAGCTTTTTGTTCCGCTAAAATCTGATCCATTGCCGCTTGTTGTGCCGCCTCTGCCTGATCTGCTTGTACAGAAATAATATCCTTAGGAATAATGAATTTCTCAGTTTCATTGTCCTTGATATATGCAAAACTTCCATCAATGATCTGGTTTCCACTCAATGAACCATCTACATTGATTTTGTACGAAACACTGAAATCTTCGTTTGGTAGTGCCATCCAAAGGAATTTGACCTTCTGATCTTTGAACGAGAATGTTGCATTGGCAGACTCGCCAGCCTCAGCACTGAATCCATTAGGAAGTATCTGTTGCAATTTTGCAAATCCAGATACGTCACCTTTGGCAACATTGAGTTTCATTGTGAAGCTTCCGCCAGGAACAACCGTTGCTGGAAGATCAGTTGTTACCGATACTTGAGCGAACAAAGTACTTGAGCACAGTATTGCAACAAATGCGGTAAGTAGAGTAGACCTTTTTATCATGCTGTAAGTTTTACTTTTCATTGGGCGTCTAAGGTATTATTTTTTGTTATTGGTCGAAGAAGTAGTCGATCAGGTCTGTGATGAATTGAGCATCAACATCCAGTTCACCTTCAAAGAACTTGTCAATGGCTTCATAAACTTCCCCTACCGAGATAATGCCATTTGCATCAGTATCGGCCAACCAGAAGCCTGATTCCTTTAAGCGCACTTGGGCTGCGGATGCGTCAGCATCGTCTTTAGAACCATATACTTCTGCCATGTCCGGATACACCTCAAACATCTGCGCTCTGATAGTAGCAAGGGTATCCTCTTCGGTTAGGCTGGTCATATCATCTGTAATGCCAACACCTTTCTCATTAACATTCAGATTCGGGTCTGTATTTGGCTCTTCATCAGCATAGTCGTAAACACCATCCATGTCTGAATCCAGAGGGCACCCATTTTCATCCACATTCGCCCCTTCAGGCGTATTTGGGCATATATCAATAAGGTCAGAAACACCATCACTATCAGAATCACCTTCCAATGAAGTGAATTCCATATCGTCATATTTCGACTTCTTAACCTTCTTAGGTGTAAAGAAATCGAAGTGATAAGAAACAGCAGTGAACAGATACATGTCGTTCATCTTATCGCCTTTCCGTCCTTCAACCCCTTTGTACGTGTAGTTGTCGATTAGATCGGTGAAAGCGTACGAGAATGTAGAAGACAACCGGACGATGGACCTTTGTGAAACTCTGAAGTTCAGTCCAAACGTTACAGGGATGGCAAATGCAAACTGCGCATACTCTCCAAGGCTATCCAGATTGGCCTTTCTGAGGTCGGTTTCATACACATAATCAGCACGAAGTGGGGCAGGAGAACCAACAGTGTTTGGTCCTGATTCAGGTTCTGCAGACGAACGCAGAGTACCATCGCTCCACGGAACATATGTTACCCCATTGGCATCCTTAAGATCTCCTTTAGCATCAAAGTTAATGGCTCCAACACCCACAGAAAGGTATGGATTCAAGAATCTGCCTGGCCTTAGTATGCCAGCGAAACTGTAGGTTGCATGTAAATTGAACGTTACAACTTCGCTACTGAAGTTTCTGAATACGTTTTCTCGTTGTTCACGGGCTGACATTCTTCCGTAAGCAACATCAAACCGTAATCCCCAAGATGGTGTGAAGTTCTTGATAACACTTACCTGAATTCCGTAATTGTTAACCAGTGGGTTGGTTCTGTCATTGTTGTTAACCTCTCCGAAGTAGTTGAAGACACCAGCGCCAATTCCGATTATAGGCTTGTAAATGGTATTCTCTTGATTCCAGGCTTTGCGCTGGGATTTCAGAGAATCCTTTTGTGCAGCAGCATTAACTGTCTGCTCTTCAGTATCTTGAGCGGATACGGCACAAACCAATCCCATAAGCAGTAGGAGAGCAATTAGTCTGGTCAACATGATGAACTTCTATTGTTCGAAGAAGAAGTCGATAAGGTCATGCAACTTCGCTGCAGAGAAGTCAAGTTCTCCTTCAAAGAATGCATCGATAGCCCAGGTGATCTCATCGGCAGAGATGAATCCATCTCCGTTTCTATCAACCTGAGCAAAATCGCCCATTTCCTTTCCAACTTGTCCTTCTTCAGGTTTTTCGAAGGAGTAGTAGTTTCCAACTTTAGGAAACTCCAAACTTGGATAAGCTTCATAAATGATGTCGTGTGCAACAGCATTGGTGTCCGGTAGTACGATGAAGTCCGGGTCTATGGTTACACCATTGGCATCTACAAGTGCAGAATCTGCAGAAGTTTCAGCATCTCTGTAATCTGGTACACCATCATTGTCAGAATCCAACGGACATCCACTCCCATCAACTGGAGCGCCTGCAGGTGTATTTGAACATAGGTCTTCTATGTTGACAACGCCATCACCATCTTCATCTCCTTGGTCAAGGGCCAAGAAATCGAACGTGTCGAAGATAGATGAGTCCGGTTGCTGTTTTTTAGCTGCAATGTGGTATGCAAAACCTACTGAAGTGTATAGGAAGTGGTCGGTCTGTTTGCCATTCTTGTAGGCATCCAAGTGGTCACTCAAACTCCAATAGTAAGTGGCACTGATGTCTGCATGGAACTTTCTTCCAAACTTGTATCGAAGTCCTAGACCGAATGGGAAAGCCAAAGCACCAGTTTGCAATTTGCTTCCGTCAAAAGACTCAGTAACCTTGGTTTCGTACTTATTGTCAATATCAAGGTCTCTGAAAGTTCCGAGGTTTTCTGCTGTTTTTGGTCGGTCTGTTACTCGGCCATCATCCCAGTAGTAGTAACGATTGCCATCGGCATCCTTCAGGTCACTTCGGTGCGTCATGGAAAGGATGTATCCAACACCACCAAACAAATATGGCGACCAGTTTGAAGCCCTGTTAATGAACAGGTTATTGTCTAAGTAGACATTGATCTTCAGGTCAAGATTCATGATCTCGGTTTCGATGTTTCGGTTTCCGAGGTTCATGTTCTCATCCGTAGATGGAGTTGTACTTCTTTCGGTTGTGCCCAGCCATCCGTAAAGGAAATTCAAGCTGAATCCCACTGCACTGAAAGTTCTGTGTTCAACACCAGCATTGATACCCCACTTCCAATTGGTAGTGTTGTACATGTTGAGTCCATCTCTGTAATCATCGTTGAATAGAGAAAGATTTCCTCCTCCTACATAGATGTACGGCAGTTTATTGTCGTAGTAAGGAGGACGAGGCTTCTTTTCCTTTTTCTCCTTTGGTTCCTTTTCGGTCTTCTCTTTCTTGGCCTTTTTGGCATTTCCTTCCTCATCTGCATCTTGAGCAAAGCTGCCGAACGAAATGGAGAGAATGAGCAATGAGAGTAAAATTCTAAGCTTCATCCGATAGGTTTTAGGCTTGGTTGGGGCTGTTTAGATGCGCGTAAAAATAGAATAAATCTCAGAATTCACGCTCTCTTAACATTTCGTGCGCCAAGCACAAGGATGTTTAAAGCTTCCTTAGAAGTTAGGCTTGATGCTGTATTTGGAGTAGAAGCTGGTAATATGTCCAACGGCTTCGTCTGCGGTATCAACCAATCGGAACAGATCCAGGTCTGCCGGGTTGATGTTCTTGTTCTCCTCTTGCATTGTTTTCTTGAGCCAATCCAATAGGCCAGACCAATACTCTTTTTCTACCAGAACGATCGGGAAACGAGCCACTTTTCCAGTCTGTATAAGTGTTAGTGCTTCAAAGAGTTCATCCATGGTACCAAAACCTCCCGGCAGCACCACAAAACCTTGTGCGTACTTGGTGAACATCAACTTGCGCACAAAGAAGTAATCGAAGTTGATGAGTTTGTCCATATCGATGTACGGATTGGATTTCTGCTCAAACGGGAGGTCAATATTCAGTCCTACCGATTTGCCGTTGGCCAATCTGGCGCCTTTATTGGCCGCTTCCATGATTCCAGGACCTCCTCCAGTAATGATACCGAAGCCATTCATAGACAGTTTGTACGCAATGTCTTCTGCCAATTTGTAATGCGGATTGTGCGGCTCTGTACGGGCAGAGCCGAAGATGGAAACACACGGACCAATTCTGGCCAAGGTTTCAAAACCTTCTACAAACTCGGCCATGATCTTGAATATCTGCCAAGAATCCTTGCTTTTTATCTCGCTCCAGTCCTTTTGTTCCAAGGCCTGTTCAATGCGCTTTTCGTTCTCTGTCATGGCTGCAATTTGGTAATAAGTAACGAATGCTGAACTACTTTGTTTTACAGCATTCCAAGTGCTTCCAATTCCAATTTCAGGAATTTAGCAGTATGGCCCTTGCCAGATTTGGCCACTTGTTTCGGAGTACCCTCAACTACAATTTCACCACCGCGTTTACCACCTTCAGGGCCAAGGTCTATGATGTGATCCGCAGAGCGGATAATGTCCAGGTTGTGTTCAATCACAAGAACCGTGTTGCCTTTGTCAACCAATCGGTTCAAGACTTCCAGAAGTACCCGCACATCTTCAAAATGAAGTCCAGTTGTTGGTTCATCCAAAATGTAGAATGTATTTCCAGTGTCACGTTTGGAGAGTTCTGATGCCAGTTTAATGCGTTGTGCTTCGCCACCAGAAAGGGTAGTGGAACTCTGTCCGAGTTTGATGTACCCCAGACCAACATCCTGAATGGTCTGAATTTTCTTGAGAATGGAGGGGATGTTCTCGAAGAACTCAACGGCCTCGTCAATGTTCATGTCAAGAACATCCGAAATGGATTTTCCCTTGTAACGAACCTCTAGCGTTTCACGGTTGTATCTGTTTCCGTTGCACGTAGTGCATTGAATGTGCACGTCTGGCAAGAAGTTCATTTCGATGGTTTTCAGGCCTGCACCCTGACATTCTTCGCAACGGCCACCTTTAACGTTGAACGAAAATCTGCCTGGTTTGTAACCTCTGATCTGCGCTTCAGGAACCATCGTAAAAAGATTCCGAATGTCTGAGAATACGCCTGTGTAAGTTGCCGGATTGCTTCTGGGTGTTCTGCCAATGGGGCTTTGATCAATGGCAATGACCTTATCAAGGTGTTCAATACCAACCACTTTCTTGTGCGGCATCGGAATCTTTTGCGCCTTGAATATTTCCCGATTCAGAACAGGGTAGAGGGTCTCATTGATCAGAGTTGATTTGCCACTGCCCGAAACTCCGGTTACGCAGATGAATTTACCGAGCGGGAAAGTGGCATCCACATTTTGCAGATTGTTGCCATCAGCGCCTTTTATCACCAAATTCTTGCCGTTGCCTTTTCTGAAAGTGGTCTTTGGCGGAATGAGGAAACTACCGTTCAGGAAAGAGGCCGTGAGGGAATCTTTTGCCAACAATTCCTGAGCAGAACCCTGTGCCACTATTTGACCTCCAAGCACACCGGCCTTCGGACCAATGTCAATTACGTGGTCGGCTGCTACCATCATATCCTTGTCGTGCTCAACAACAATGACCGAGTTGCCAGAATCGCGCAGTTTCTTCAGTGCATCTATCAACCGTTGATTATCTCTTTGGTGAAGACCGATGCTCGGCTCATCCAGAATGTAAAGCACCCCGACCAATTGAGAACCGATCTGTGTTGCCAGGCGAATACGCTGCGCCTCTCCTCCAGAAAGTGAGCGGGCAGGTCTATCCAACGAGAGGTAATCCAATCCTACATCCAACAGGAATTGAATGCGTGTTTGAATCTCCTTGATGATCTCTAAAGCTATGATAGACTGGCGCTCATCCAGTTCATTCTTCAGCACGCCAAACCAAGACTGCAATTCTTGAAGGTCCAGAGCAGAAATGTCTGCTATGCTTTTGTCCAAGAATTTAAAGTGAAGCGCTTCCTTTTTCAGCCTTGCACCGTTGCAGGTTGGGCATGTTTTGAGTTGTGTAAAACTGGCCGCCCACTTTTGCAATGCGTTGCTGGAAGCGTCTTCCGCTTGCCGCGATATGAAATTCACTATCCCCTCAAACGACAGCGAATAGGCAGATGAATTGGAGTTGGCCTCTTTCACCTTGAATACTTCGCTGCTTCCGTAAAGAATCACATTCAGGGCTTCATCACTGATATCCGAAACGGGTGTTTTCAGCGTGAAATCGTACTTATCACCAATTGCCTCCAACTGTCTGAATATCCAGTTTCCTTTTGCTTCGCCAATAGGCGAGATGGCACCACGGGCAATGGATAGCTTCCTATTCGGAATGATCTTATCTACCGAGATCTCAGCAACGGTTCCTAATCCGTTGCAATTATTGCAAGCACCGTAAGGCGAATTGAACGAGAAAAAGTTCGGTGCGGGTTCATCATAGGCAATGCCCGTTGTTGGACACATTAACGCACGACTGAAAAACCGAACCTCTTCCGTTTCATGGTCCATGGTCATCATGGAGCCTTTGCCATGTTTCATGGCTATTTGAACCGAATCTGATAACCGCTTGGTGCTTTTGTCATCAACTTTCAGTCGGTCTATAACTATCTCAATATCATGGACTTTGTAACGGTCCAATTTGATTTTTGAATCAATGTCCAAAACCTCGCCATCCACACGTACTTTCTGGAATCCTTGTCTTTGGACCTGCACGAACAACTCACGGTAGTGCCCTTTCCGACCTTTCACAACAGGTGCCAGTATCAGCACCTTTTTGTCCATCATGTCTTCTCTAATGATCCTGATGATCTCTTCATCAGAATACTTGACCATTTTCTCACCTGTGTTGTAGCTATAGGCAGTTGAGGCTCGGGCGTAAAGCAGACGCACCAGGTCATAGATCTCGGTAACCGTTCCAACAGTAGAACGCGGACTTCTGTTGGTAGACTTCTGCTCAATGGCAATTACAGGGCTCAGTCCGGTAATGTTGTCAACGTCCGGCCGCTCCAGCGTTCCAAGAAATTGCCTTGCGTAAGACGCGAATGTCTCTATGTAACGTCTTTGACCTTCAGCATATATCGTGTCAAAAGCAAGAGATGATTTTCCGCTTCCGCTTAGGCCGGTTATCACAACCAGTTTATCGCGCGGAATGCGCACATCAATGTCTTTCAGGTTATGAACCCGAGCACCGTTTACTTCTAAGAAAGAATCTTCAGCTTGAATTGTTTCACTCATCTCCCTCAGGTATTGAGAGAGATTCTTTCGGAGCTACCTCATTTGAATCGGGTTCAACCTCGGTAGATTGAAAATCGAAGTACCCGCTCTTTGGGAATTCAATGGTGTATAGCTTTCGCGATTTATTGTTGAGATGGGTTTCTCTCAACCATGGGTTGAAGATCTTCAGGATCTTGTAATTCACCCCGTGCTGCTCAGCAAAAAGTGCCAGATCGGAAATGGCCGTATCAACCTTAACCGTATATGTTTCGGGTGGTAAATACAAGTCCTTGAGTCTGAAATGAAACCCGTACTTGGTCGGGTGTTCCAGGATTTCCTTCGCGGCTATTATTCTGAAAACATATCGAGAGGTTTCGGCATTCAATAACAGATCGTAGTAATTGTTCACTTTCTGCCTTTCCAACTGCCGTTCAACCCCATTGATTCCCATGTTATAGCTGGCGGCCGCTAAGGTCCAATTGCCATATTTATCATGAGCCTCTTTCAAGTATTTGCATGCTGCTTCGGTTGATTTGGCCACATCATAACGCTCATCAACATTGGAGTTTATCTCAAGGCCATATTCCTGCCCCGTGGTTTTAAGAATCTGCCAGAAACCAGTTGCTCCAGCAGGAGAAACCACATTCATCAATCCAGATTCTATCAGGCAGAGATACTTGAAATCGTCCGGTACTCCGTTTTTCTTGAGTATCGGTTCCATTATCGGAAACCATTTACTGGCGCGCTTGTGGTAAAGTAAGCTGTTGGATTGCCAGTAGGTGTTCACCAGAAGTTCTCTGTCCAAGCGCTCGTAAACATCCATATCGTAAAGAGGAACTTCCTCTTCGCAGAATGTAAGGTCTGTTGGGATATTGAGGCTGTAAATTCTGTAATCTTCGTTGAACTTGTGCTGATAGTTCTGGTCTTCAGTTTTATGATCATCACTTGAAAACGTGAAGAGCTCATAACCCATCAGAATCACAACTCCAAGAAGAATGCCTGTTAAGGTCTGATATGAAGCTTTTGACATCATTTCTCCTTGTGTTTGTTTACTCTGGTTATTCCGTAAAGGAACCCGAAGAGCGTTAGGAAGTAGGCCATGAAAATTCCGAAGTGCCAATAATCCCAATTTGAGGCAATTACCTGATCTATTATCACAAGAAAAATGACAGAGAGAAACGAAAGACCGAAGAACGAAAGAGCTACCTGCCTATCGCTTAGACCTAAGTACGAAAGATGGTGCGTGGTGTGGTCTTTTCCACCCACAAACGGAGATTGTCCTTTCAGTAATCGGTTAATGGTCACGGTAGTTGTGTCGATTATAGGCATAATGAATACCAATAACGCCACAACAAACTGTTTTGTTTGAATTCTGAAGTTGATCTCGGCATGTCCATTCCATAGATAAAGAATACCGATGGCGGCTAAGAACACACCAAGAAATTGGCTACCGGTATCTCCCATGTATATCTTGGAGGGATTCCAGTTGTAGTAAAGAAATCCGAGCAATGCGGCCAGCACTCCCAGCATGGTAATGAAGTAAACGCTCATCACCTCATCCTTCACAATAAGCATGTAGATAACAGCCAAAATCACAGAAATGGAAACCGAAGTGGTGATGCCATCCATGTTGTCCAGCATGTTGATGGAATTCATCAAACCCACCACCCACAAAACTGTGAGCGAATAATCGATAACCGTAATTCCGGATATGTTGATGCTCGTACCAGTTGCAATGAGAATGATGGCACTGCTGAACTGAGCAAAGAATTTCAAGAATGGCCTTGTATTGTAGGCATCATCTGCCAATCCTACTACAAATCCTAGAGAGCAGGCCGCCATTACTCCCAAGAAACGAACAATGTCATTGATGTAGGTTACTGCTTCAAATAGGATGGAGTAACAGGCTATTGAGAACAGAAAAAGGATGTAGAATGAAATACCCCCAACTGCTGGCTTTGAAGTTGAACTCCATCTGACCATGGTCTCATCCTGATTCTTAACCCCAAGGGTTCTTGAAAATTTCAAGAACAGACCATTGATCAAAAAAGAGAACAGAACGGCACACACCAGAAAACCAGCGTAAATCCATAAAATCTGACCAGAATCTAAGTGAAGCATTGGTTGTTTAGCTGAATTCTAAAACATTAAAACTGGGTTTCAAAGTCTCTGAAAAGTGGTGCCTTCGCGTCCTTTTCAGAAATAATAGGATTTTCAATATTCCAGTCAATTCCAATGTCCGGGTCATTCCAAATTATGCTGCCTTCCGACTCGCGGTTGTAAACATCCGTGCAATCGTAATAGAAGAGGGTGTCATCTTCCAAGGTCTTAAAACCATGTGCAAAGCCTTCTGGAATCCAAAGAGCCAATTTATTCTCATTACTCAACTCCACAGCATAATATTTGCCAAAGGTCTTTGAATTCTTACGCAAGTCAACCGCTACATCCAAAACTGCACCATTCAACACACGAATCAACTTGCCTTGAGCATGAGGTGGATTCTGAAAATGAAGACCACGAACTACTCCTTTGCACGACTTGGAGATATTGGTTTGGACCACGTTTATTTCAAGTCCAAGATCTCTAAGTTTTGAAGCATTGAAAGCTTCAAAAAAATATCCTCTATCATCCGGAAAAACATTCGTTTCAATTACGAACAGGTCTTCAAATCCAGTTTCAATCAGCTTCATTCTATCTACTCGTATTTACCCTTGAACAATCTTGAAAGGAGGTTACCGCCATTCTCGTTTTCGTCTTCTTCGTAGTATCCATACCCGTATCCGTATCCATAACCGTATCCATAACCATATCCGTAACCATATCCGTAACCATAGCCATAGCCATATCCATAGCCATATCCGTATCCGGAACGCTGTGTTTCCTGACCATTCAAAATGATTGATAAGTTGGATATCTGATTCTCGAATTTCAGACGGGCAATGTTGTCAATGAATGGCTTCTTCGAATAATTGGCCCTTGCAATGTAAATCGGGTAATCCGCTTTCTGCATGTTCAGAATACCGTCTGTTACAATACCACATGGCGGGTTATCTATGATGATGATGTCGTACGTCTTTTTCAACTCTTCTACCACCTGATCCATTCTTGGATTGATAATGAGCTCCGATGGGTTTGGAGGAATAGGCCCCGCTGTAATGAAGTCGAGATTTTCCAACGTACTGGATTTGATACATTCTTCTACCGTATCCTGTCCAATAAGCAGAGTACTCATACCCTTATCGTTCTCCACGTTGAATCCGAGGTGGATCTTCGGCTTTCTCATGTCAAGGTCAAGAATAACCACTCTCTTGCCCGCATAGGCAATGATTCCTCCCAAGTTGATGGCCACGAATGTTTTTCCCTCTCCAGAAATAGTACTGGTAATGGACACCAATTTGGGGCCTTCAGCCTCTGATAAATATTTCAGATTCGTTCGAATTGCCCTGAACGCTTCCGAGATCATCGATTTCGGGTTCTTGTCTACGAGCAACTGTGAGTTTGGTATATCCTTCTTATATCTAGGAACAACCCCCAAAACGGCTATGTCAATGTGTTTTACAATGTCCCTTATCGATACTATTTGATTGAACAGGAGGTATTTGAAAATGATGATACCCAAGCTAAGCATTAGCGATCCCACAAAAGCAATGGTAATCACCGATCTTTTGTCTGGAAAAACCGGATTTGCTGGAGTTGTGGCTTCTTGCAACAGTCTGTTGGTAGAAATGTAACCAGCTTTGGATATGGAGTATTCGGCCTTACGCTCAACCAATGTGTTGTAAAAGCTCTCATTAACCCTATTTATTCTCAATAACCGCGAGTATTCAATCTCATCGTATGAAGTCCCCCCGCTGTAGGCAAGCTTTTTATAAATACCCAGTTGTTTATTCAATTCAGCCCTTTCATTTGAGATGCTTTGTCTTACAGATGCTAGAGACTCGATGATCAATTTTTTCTGAATGCCTATTTGGTAATTCAAGGCTTTTACTTGATCACTGTTCTCTTTTACCACGTAAAGCATCTGCTCGCGCTGTAAGAGCAAATTCTGCAGGTTTTTCAGTGAAGTAGCAATTGTACCTTCATACTGGGAACCGGCCAAAAGTGAAACAAGCCTGTATACATCAAGATCTTTGTTTCCCTCCACTTCTTTCTCAACATCTGAAAGGATGTTTTCTTCTACTGATATCTGAAGCAGTTCCTTTTCCAGTTCTTCCAACCTACCGTCCACACTTGGTAAGGCTCTTGAATTGTCTTTGGTCGGGTCAATATTGTAAGCCTGTCTAAACGATTTAATATTGTTTTCTGATTCGTAAAGCCTGTCGTAGATTCTTGCCAACTGACTATCAATGAACTTCAGGATTTCACTCGATGATTTCTGTTTTCGAAGCTTGTCGCTTTCTATGAAGTCGTTGGCAATCTGATTAACAATATCCTTGGTCTTCAAGGCATTGTGGTCCTTGACCTTAATATTGATGGTCTTGGCAAACTCATTTAAAATCTCAACTTCCAACTTTGCCAGATACTTGTTAAGATTACTCTGTTGACTATTGAGAACAAAGTAGAATTGGTTCTGGTCGTCATTCTGATTCTGAAAAATTCTTTCCAGATTGGTTGGGGTGATTTTAATAGTAAGATCGTTGGTCTTGATGGTGTCCAACATCGATGCTTCTTGGGCCACAACTACATCGCCTATCGTGTATTCCAAATAGACCCTGAAATTATCCAGAAACTTAACGTTGATAGGTTGATTAAGTATGTCGTTATTAATCACCTTGTAATCAACAGAATACGGGGATGCTCTGTACAGTTCAGAGCTGAGAATCTCTCCTTTGATCATATAGCTTATATCCAACGGCAGCTTTGCCAGAGATTCTCCAATAGCAACTGGAGATCGCAAGAATTCTATTTCCTCATGGATGGTCTGCGAGTAGATGTTGGTGGTTTGAAGTAATGCATTGGTTCTTGTATCATGCCCCAATTGTACTGTGGCCGCAGATTGGTAGACAGGAGGCGTGAACCGCAGATACAGAAAGGCGACAAATGCGAAAAACGTGAACAAAATAACAATCAACAGAACATTTTGCCGCGTTATGTTGAGTAACAGGCCAATGTCTATCTCATCGTTAATAAGAGGTATGTTCTGCTTCTTATTGTCCAAGTCGTTGGAGTTGCGTTATAATGGCACTGGTTGTTACAATAGTTGTGAGAACGGAGAGATAAGGAGCAATTTCCGACATTATTGTTCGCACGTAACCCTTTCTTACATCAATGTAAATGATGTCATTAGCCTGTAGCACCAAGTTGGCATTCTTCATGCCGCTTAGTGTAGAAAGATCGATCTTGTAAACTTCCGGGTTCTTAAGGTCTCCTCTTATCAAACGAATGTTATGAGCCTTTCCGTCTGCAGGTATGCCGCCAGTGGAAGCTAATACTTCGAAGAGAGTGGTATTGTCGTTTAACAACGGAACAACAGATGTATTGCTTCCGGCAAATATCATTACACGTTTATTGCTGACCTCCAATAGAACAAAGGGATTATTGTAGAATTCGGAATACTTATCCTCAATCAGCATCTCGGCTTGCCTAATGGTTAACCCTGACAAGTACACCCTTCCGAAAAGTGGAAGTTTGGCAAACCCATCAGATTCAATACTGATTCCAAAACTTGTACCCCCACCCACCAGAACACCAGGCCCTGTTTGGATATTGATCAATCCTGATCCGTCATTAGTAAATAGACGAACTGCTACTTTGTCATCAGGTGCAATACGATACTCTGTTTCAATGATGTCTTCGAACTTCGAATATTCGAATCCTTTGGGAATTCTGAGCATTCGTTCACTGAAAAGATAGCGGTCGCAGGAACTGAACAGAACCAAGACCAATAGACCTACCAACCGTAACTTCATTCAGTGCTCAGATTTCTGCAAAGTTAAGATTATAAAGTGCTGAACGTAATGTGGTTTTAACCAAGCAGTTGTTGATAAAGACGGTCCATATCGGCCGTTAACCGAGAGTAGTGGAATCGTTCTCCAACATGTCCCCAGCCATCATTGCTCATTTGCACCCTCAGCGGCTTATCTTCTACCAATTTCATCAGGTTCTCCGCCATTTTCAGTTCATCTTCAGGCTCTGCCAGAAATCCGGTCACTCCGTGTTCTACCACATTCTCAACACCTCCAACGTTGGTCGAAATCACAGGCGTACCACTTGCCTGAGCTTCAATTAGACTTACCGGTGTTCCTTCATTTTTTGAAGTAAGAACAACGATATCCAGCCCAGCATTAATGCGGTCAATGTCGTTTCTCCATGAGCAGAATGTCATCGGTGCGTTTTCAGGTTTGTAGTCAGGGTAAGCATTGAATTCAATGCTCATTTCGCTACAGAAATCTTCCAGGTTCTGTCGCATTTCTCCATCACCAACCACAAAGAATCGGACCTTTTTGGTGGTGTTGTCCAACACGTGCCTTGCTAATCGAAGAAAGTAACGGTGGTCTTTCACATCCACCAATCGACCAATGATGCCAATGGCAACTTCATCTGGCTGAATGTTGAATTCCTCTCGGAATGAGAGTCGCTTTTCCTTCGTATCCGTTCGGAAACGGTCAAGGTCAAACCCAAGAGGAATCACCTCAAACTTTTCTGGTGGCGCGATTTTGTGTTCTATCGAAAGTTCGTGCTTCTGAATCTCACTTATGGCAATGATCTTGGATGTTCTTTTGGCCAATGACCGTTCAATCTGCTTGAACATGTTCGTCTTCAACTTATTGAAATACGAATGGAAGTAATGTCCGTGAAATGTGTGCACGATTACTGGCACTTTCCTATTGTGCGCGGCCAATCTGCCAATTGCCCCTGGTTTGGAGGCGTGTGTGTGAACGATATCCGGCTTGAAATCGTCTATGATCTTCTCGATGGCTCGGTACGCGGCCATATCCACGCCCAAGCTGATTTCCCGTTTCATTTCGGGAATGATGATGGGCTCTATACCAAGGTCTGCCAAGATGTGACTTGAACTTGCTTCGTTCTCTTCTTTGTCGCCTCCAATGAGCAATGTTTCGTACTGATGCGGAAGATACTTCGTCAAATAAGCAACATTGAATGTTGGCCCGCCCAGATTGAAGCGGTTGGCTATTCGTAGTATTCTTGGCATTGGTTACTGGCGAATATACTTTTTCCACCACGTCTGGAAAACGATTAGATTCCAAATATGCGTAGCGGAATCGCCTGGGTCGTTAGAGTGTAATTTGTTAAGAAGTACTTCGACCGCATTCCAATTGAAAATTCCTTGTTCATCGATCAATTTCCTGCTCAAGAGGTCATCTTTTATCAGCGAATTCAACTCGTCCTTGAACCAGTTGAGCAACGGAACCTCAAAACCGTGTTTTGGTCTTTTGAAAAGCATTTCTGGCAGATCCGCTCTGAAAGTCTCCTGCAAAATGCGCTTTCGGATGGTTGAGGTGATCTTGAAGTTTTCGGGCAGCGAGCAGGCAAACTCAACCACCTCATGATCCAAGAACGGAACGCGCACCTCTAAACTATTCGCCATGCTCATCAGGTCGACTTTAGTGAGCATATCGTTTCGCAACACTTGGTGGAGGTCGGTGTAAAGCACCTCATCCAGATCGTTGGTTGTTCCCAATTCAGCGGTCAGCCGCTCCTTTCTCCCCTTCAGTTCGTCCTTGTCAACTTTATCTCTTATCAACTTGTCAACTTCCTCATCTTGCCAAAAGCTCGCCCAATTCCAGTAACGGTCTTTCGGCCCAAGCGAAACACCTTCGCTGAACTTCTGCAACTGACGAACTCGATTTCCAATACTTGAATTCCGAGAGGCTGGCAATAGAAACCATAAAGGTTTCAATGCGGCCACCACTTGTTCTTTTATACCTAGGTTTCTTGCTCTGAATTCAGCCGCGTGCTTGTTGTAACCGCTAAAAAGCTCATCAGCACCATCGCCCGACAGGGCAACGGTAACATGCTTTCGGGTGTGCTTGCACAGAATGTGAACGGGTAGGGCAGAGCTATCAGCAAATGGGCGGTCAATGTAGTTAAGTACATCATGCAGGTCGGCATACAGGTCGTCATTCGTGAGTTTGAAAACCGTGTGATTGGAGCCGATCTTCTTAGCTACGGCCTCAGCGTAATGCGTTTCATCGAACAGCGGTTCATCAGCATAACCAATGGAAAACGTGTTCAGTTTATCAGTCTGTCTTGCTGCCAATGTGGCAATGATGGAACTGTCAATTCCACCACTCAGGAATGAACCCAAAGGCACGTCAGCGATCATTCTTCGCTGAACGGACTTCTCCATCAACTCCTGAAGCTTTTTCTGAGCTTTCTCGTAGGTCAGTTTCGTTTTCGAAGCGGTTGGCTTAGGTATTTGCCAATAGCTACCGCTTTGAACCTTTGAACCCTGAACTTTGAACCACGTCCCTGGTTCCAGCTCTACCACATTCTTAAAGATCGTCTCTGGATAAGGCGTGTAGTTGAACTGATGATAGAGGAACTGCGAATCCTTATCGATCACCTTCGGAATCCCGAAAGCGATCAGTGATTTCATCTCACTTCCAAAGACAATGGCATTTTCATCCTGATAGACCAACAACGGTTTGATGCCCATTCGGTCACGGGCTAGAAACAGTTCGTCTGTTTCCTTATCGTGAATGGCAAAAGCGAAGAAGCCATTCAGCTTGTCCAATACCTTTTCGCCCCATTCGATATATCCTTGCAGCAGAATCTCCGTGTCCGAAGTTGTTCTTGGGTTGAAATCCGTTAACTCCTGTTGAACTTCACGATAGTTAAATATCTCTCCGTTGAAAACAATGGTATATCTCCCAGTACCATCCGCAAACGGCTGATTGGCCGATGCTGACGTGTCAATGATTGCTAACCGCGCATGTCCAAGTGCCGTGCTCTTCTCCATGTACTTCCCAGAACCATCAGGTCCACGCAGCGACATGGTTGCAATGGCGGCATCCAACTTGGAATGGAATTCCTTCCCTAATTCAGTTAACGCATAAGCACCTGTTATTCCGCACATTTTCTAAGTGGGTATTAAGCTCAAACGAATAGCTCAATGAATTGCAAATGACCTAATAAAAACGGAGTTCTCCGCTTGATCTTAAAACCAAATGACCGGAGATAGCTCTGAAAGTCCGATCGCACGAACGTAAGAAAGTACTTGCTTTCGAATGTGTTTATCAACGTTGCAGAAATGCCAGCTAAGAATTTGTTTTTCGGCAGATCGTGTTCCAAAATGAACAGCTTTCCGTCTGGTTTCAAAACGCGCTTCGACTCTTTCAAAACAGCATCTCTAATTTCCAAAGGCATATCATGTAATCCCAAACTGATGGTCACGATATCAAAAGAATCATCTTCAAAATCCATCCGACTTGCATCCATTTGTCGGAATGTGATGTTTTCAGCTTTGGATTTCCTCCTGGCAACAGCAAGCATTTTATCTGACAGGTCAATGCCAACAACCTTATCGGCTTTCTTCCCCAACTCAATGGCAAGACTTCCAGTACCTGTAGCGACATCTAAGACAGATTTACCGTTTGGATTTATCTGTTCGACATTCTTCTTTCGGATGCCTGACAGCAACAGCTCAAATGCATCGTAGATCGGAGCCCATCGAGAGAATAGCTTGTCGTTGTATGCTTTATAATCCATCCACGGAACTCAGTAAGCTAACTCTAAATAACAGAAAAGCCGTCATTGAGACGGCCTTCATTCTAATTACCTAATAGCCTAATTCCCTAATCAACTCAAAGATGTATCACCTCATCATACGCTGCTGCGGCAGCTTCCATCACCGCTTCACTCATGGTCGGGTGGGGATGAACTGTCTTGATAATCTCATGACCTGTGGTTTCCAGTTTTCGGATGGCAACGATCTCCGCGATCATTTCTGTTACGTTGGCACCTATCATGTGTCCGCCTAGTAACTCACCATACTTTGCATCGAAGATCAACTTCACGAAACCATCTTTCGCGCCAGCAGCACTTGCCTTGCCAGATGCTGAGAATGGAAACTTACCCACTTTGATGTCATAACCGGCTTCTTTGGCAGCAGCTTCGGTGTAACCCACAGAAGCCACTTCTGGAGAACAGTACGTACATCCAGGGATGTTCTTGTAATCCAATGGCTCGGGGTTTTCTCCAGCAATTTTCTCCACGCAGATAATTCCTTCTGCACTTGCAACGTGGGCTAATGCAGGACCAGGAATACAATCACCAATAGCAAATACGTTAGGGATGTTGGTGGCGTAGAACTCATCCACTTTGATGCGACCGCCATCCACAATAACCCCCACATCTTCCAATCCGCAGCCTTCCACGTTGGCTTGAATTCCAACGGCCGAAAGCACCACATCGCATTCGATCACCTCTTCACCTTTCTTGGTCTTCATGGTCACTTTGCAACCGCTGCCCGAAGTATCCACTTTCTCCACCGAGCTTTCGGTCATGATGGTCATACCCGCCTTCTTGAACGACCGCGCCAACTGCTTGCTTACTTCCTCATCCTCCACAGGAACGATATTCGGCAAATACTCCACAATGGTCACTTCTGTGCCGATGGCGTTGTAGAAATACGCGAACTCTACACCAATAGCACCAGAACCAACAACAACCATCTTCTTTGGTTGCTTGTCCAGCGTCATGGCTTCGCGATAGCCGATGATCTTCTTGCCATCCTGCTTCAGGTTTGGCAATTCTCTACTGCGCGCACCTAGCGCCAGAATGATGTTCTTGGCAGTAACGTCCGATTTCTTCCCGTCCGCATCCGTCACCTCAACCGTGGTGTTGTTCTTTAGCTTCCCGAAGCCCGCAATGTGGTCTATCTTATTCTTCTTGAAGAGAAACTGAATACCCTTGCTCATCCCATCGGCCACGCCACGGCTGCGCTTCACCATTTCCTTGATATCCGCCTTGCTATTGCCCACAGAAACACCGTAATCGGCAGCGTGTTGAATGTATTCGAACACATTGGCACTCTTCAGCAGCGCCTTGGTAGGAATACAGCCCCAGTTCAGGCAAATACCGCCCAGTTCCGAACGCTCCACCACGCCCACTTTCATGCCCAATTGCGATGCACGGATAGCAGCCACATAACCACCAGGACCGCTTCCAACAACTATAAGATCGTAACTCATTCTGTTCGTTTTTTGTCTGGTTGCGAAGGTATTAACCAAATGGAAAAAACGGGAAGTTGTTCAAAGTTTAAGGTTCAATGTTCAAGATGTCCTGACTTCGAACTCAAATCCTTGAACCTCTAAAAATCCCGCCCATTTCCTTTTGGCCGGATGAACAGCTTATCGCGCTGCAAGCGCGAGAATGTTTGCCAACGGCTTTTGCTAAAACAAAATGCGATTTAAAATGGAGACTTTTCGAGATACACAGAGGCAACAAGAAACTGATGAGACTGACGGACGTACAGTCCCACGCATTTGGTTTAGCAATTGTTGGCGCACGTTTGTTTCATTTAAAAGGAACTCTGTTGGTCGTCACGATTGGTTGTGGTGGTTCATAATCATAGTAAGCCTTTTAATACTTCTATCAGATTAAGTTCAATAATCAACTTATACAAACCCAAAATAGCAAGAACAATTCCTAATGGATACTTCAAAAAGTCGAAAGTCTCAACCATCCAAGAAGCATATCTCTTCCTGTCGGCAATTCGTTTTTGAGTTACATAACCGCCTTCGTCAAGAAATAGCTTGGCTTTATAGTTTGCTTCATAGCGAGCTAAGTTTTCAGACGGTTGGTCGAGATAACCATCGTCAAACATTAACCTACACATTAAAAATGCTGTCGTCTTGTCGACTTGAACGTTCGCCTTTTCTGCCGCTACGTCTGGAGCAACCGCAACTTCTGATACGTTGTCGATGTAGAACCTCAAAAGTTTGTTCAGGTTGTGGTAGTCGTCTTTCATTTCAAATGTGCGCCAACTACTTGCTAAAGTAAGTAGTTGTTTTAGCTTACTCTGGCAGTTGGTCGTTTAAATTATTGTTATTCAGTTCTTTATCCTCAAATATACGGTCTAGAGGGCTTTTTATTTATGCCAAAATATCTTACCCGCGCTGGTGCGCGTCTACAACACCCGCTGCTCACTTCCATATGCATCCATCACCCTACGCTCCAGTGTCATCTCCATTACTCTGTTTCTCGGTGTAATAACACCACCACAACATCCCTTCCAAACCAAATACGACAACATTCGCGCTTAACCACATTCCATTTGCGCCTTCCCCAAAACCATTGGCATCTTCCTCACAACTTTTTGCGCCTTATTCAGAACCATTTGCACCAGAGTAAATACCATTTGCACCTGACTCAAAATCCTTTGCGCCTTCATCAAAACTATTTGCGCCTAACTCATATCCATTCGCGCCTTAGTCGCAATCATTATCATCTCTCACGCATCGAGTTGCGCCTTTCACAGATTCATTCGCTCCTTCTTCAAAATCATTCGCGTTTTCATCACATAGCTGCTAGTTCCACTCAAATTCACTAGGCACTTCCGCTTATTTACTTTTTTCATTTCCTCGTTTTTTCCTAATCCCATCCATCCGTCTAAATTCGCGCTCATGGAAGAGAAGATCGCATATCGGGTCATATACACCGACCCGCACCGCCATTTCGTGGAGTTGGAGATGACCATCTCAGGTCTGAAACAGGAGAAATTACATTTGCAATTGCCTGCATGGAGACCTGGACGTTACCAGTTGGCGCACTTTGCCAAGAACATTCAGCGTTTCTATGTATTTGATGCAGACGGCAACAAACTTCCCTTCCGTAAACAGACAAAAGACCTTTGGGAAGTGGAAACCAACGGGTCCGCCACGGTAAAGGTGGCGTACAACTATTTCGCCAACGAGATGAATGCGGGCAGCACCTATGTAGATGAGACCCAACTGTACGTCAACCCCGTAAACTGCTTACTATACGTACCGGAATGGATAAACGAACCGGCTACGTTAGAACTCGACATCCCATCAGATTGGACAGTTGCCACGGGCATGCCCAGCACGGCTAAACACACTTTTGCGGTTAAGGATTTCCACCAGTTGGCAGACTGTCCATTCATTGCCAGCGGAGACCTACAGCATAACATGTACGAGAACGCTGGTGTCAAATTCCATGTTTGGTTTCAAGGCGAGTTTAAAACCGATTGGCAACGCATTCTCAAAGACTTCAAGAAGTTCACCAAAGAGCAAATGGACGTCATGGGTGGGTTCCCAGTAGATGAATACCATTTTCTCTACCAGATCCGCACCTACAAAACCTACCACGGGGTAGAACATTCCAATTCTACCGTCATTACCCTCGGCCCGAGTTATGACATCTTGAAACCCGTTCTGTACGATGAGTTTCTAGGAATCACCTCCCACGAATTATTCCATACCTGGAACGTGAAAGCCTTGCGTCCAGAGCAAATGCAGCCCTACGATTACAGCAAAGAGAACTACACACGTCTCGGCTATGTGGCAGAAGGCGTTACCACCTATGCAGGAGACCTTTTCCTATATCAGGCAGGCTGTTTCTCCGAGTACGATTTCTTTCGGAATGTACACCAACTGTTTCAGCGCCATTTCCATAACTACGGCCGCTTTAACCTTTCCGTGGCCGATAGTTCTTTCGATACTTGGCTCGATGGTTACGAGCAAGGCATTCCGCACCGCAAGACCTCCATCTACAACGAAGGCGCACTTTTGGCCATGATGTTGGACCTTTCCTTGCTTCGCGATACAGAAAACAAGAGCGGAATCCTTACCGCCATGCGCTTGCTGTATGATCGTTTCGGCAATTCAGATACAGGTTATACCGAGAAGGATTACCAAGAAGCCGTTGAGGAGATCGGAGGGCGATCTTATCAGGACTTCTTCCAGAATTACTACTACGGCACCAAAGACATAGAAGAAGAACTCAATGAGTTGTTGTCCTACGTTGGGCTCGAGATCCGTAACATTCGCTCAAGACTCTATTTCGAGAACCGTTTCGGATTCAAAGTGGAATACATCGATGGTCGCTCAGCACGCATCACAGACATTGCTCCCAATTCCATCGCAGACAGAGCACACCTCAAACTCGGTGATGAAATTGTCTCCATCAACGGCATCCGTATTGCTGGCAACCTGAAAGAATGGTGCAAGTACTTCCAAGAAGAACAGATAACACTCACCATAAATGGAGAAGACGACACCCACAAGGTAGAGCTGACCCCAACAGACGAGCGCTACTACCGCACGCGCTGGCCGCAGAAAATGACAGAGGCCACAGAAGAGCAACGCAACAACTACCGCGTCTGGACCAAGAGAGGTTTTTAATGTATTCGTCATTGCGAGCGAAGCGCGGCAATCTTCTCACCAAGATTGCTTCAGTCGTTCCTTATTCACAATGACGGAACGTTAAGGCTGCTTAAAACCCACACAACTGATTTCCACATTCACGCCTTTCGGTAAACCCGCCACTTGCACCGCTTCCCGTGCGGGCGGATGTTCTCCAAAGAACTCCGCGTACACCGCATTTACCTGCGCGTAATACGCCATGTCGGAGAGGTAAATGGTGGTTTTCACTACGTGAGAAAAGTCCATTTCAACCGCTTCCAGCACCGCTTGCAGGTTTTGCATAACGCGAGCCGTTTCATGCTCAATGTTCTGCATTTCCAACTCACCCGTTTCAGGGTTCAAAGCAATCTGACCTGAAGTGTAAAGAAACCCATTGACCATAATGGCCTGACTGTAAGGACCAATAGCTGCTGGCGCCTTATCCGTATGGACTGTTGTTTTCATGTTCGAAAAATAGTGATTAGTAAACAGCGAATAGCGACCAGTAGCGGTTTCGAATTTCGAGATTTAGTGCTTCGAATTTGTTCTTTTGCAATTCGCACATCATCAAATCAGCACATCATCAAATTGCGCACGCTCATCCTTGATAACTACGATTCCTTCACCTTCAATCTGGTGCATTACGTAGAGCAATTCTGCGATGATGTAACCGTAAAACGGAATGATGAGCTTACCCTGAGCGATGTCGAAGCGTATGATGCGATCGTATTGTCACCAGGACCTGGTTTGCCCAAAGATGCAGGCATCATGCCACAACTTATCCAGCATTACGCCCCAACCAAGAAGATTCTTGGGGTTTGTTTGGGTCATCAGGCTATAGGCGAAGCTTTTGGCGCGAGCCTCAAGAACCTGAATCAGGTTCACCACGGGGTAGCAATTCCAATAAACATCATAGAAAAGAACGAAACGTTATTCGCCAACCTGCCAAACAGAATGGACACTGGGCGTTACCATTCTTGGGTTATTGACGAGGCAACGGTCCCTTCAGAATTGGTCATTACAGCCAAAGATGATGAAGGTGAAGTCATGGCCATACGTCATAAAGAATTTGACGTATGCGGAGTCCAATTCCACCCAGAAAGTCTCCTAACTCCTCATGGACTGAGAATCATTGAGAATTGGGTTCGCAGTTAATTACATTTGAGCATGCCTAAACTATTTGAAGATTTCAAGGTGCCCAGTTTGGATGAGTGGAAAAAACTCACCGAAAAGGAGCTGAAGGGAAAGGATATCAACGACCTATCGTTGTGGTTGGAAAGCGATGGTTTCAAAGCTAACCCAGCATATTTCAGAGAAGAGACGGAGAAACTACCGATGTATGGCAAGACCATTCGTCCGCTGCGGTTTGACCAGCAGAACAACGACTGGCTGATCTGCACGGATGTCAGGGTAGAGGATGTCGGAGAAGCCAATGCCGAGATACTGCACAAACTTTCGCTGGGAGCCTCAGCGATCACCATCGATCTCAATGGTCATGATTTTGCCCGTGATGAGTTTAACACACTGTTTGACGGTGTGATCGTAGATGCCATTGCCGTTTCGTTCTGCAATGCCTACAATCCGCTGCGTTTCCAAGCAGATTACTTTGCTTGGACGGAGAAGAACGGCTATCCTGCACAGGATCTAATGGGCGGTTTTTGGTTCGAACAGATGAATGCCGACCTCGCTACTGCCATCATCAACGATAATGATAGACATGCTTTTGGCGCGGTCGGGTTGGATTGCCAGCAGTTCTACATGAAAGGCGCGAATATTTCGCAGCAACTTGGTGCTTCATTGGCTTGGGGAAACGAACTTTTAAATGGTCTTCGTATGAATGGAGTCTCGTTCGAACAGGTTTCTGATAATCTAGGTTTTAGCCTGGCAATTGGCAATTCATTCCTGCCAGAAATTGCCAAGTTCCGATTGATGCGTTTCCTATGGGCGCGCATTTTGCAACAACATGGCGCTGCCTCCAAGCGTTGGAAAACCTGGGTGCATGCCCAAACAGGAGAGCGTCATTTGAGCAGCTTGGATACTCCTGTCAATTTGCTTCGCGAGAATGCACAGGCGATGAGTGCCGTTTTTGGTGGGGTGGACTCGCTCACCATCAATCCGTTTAGACAGGATGAACCCGAGTTGGCCGATAGAATGGCCATCAATACGCAGCATCTGATGAAGGAAGAAGCACAGTTAGACCGTGTCATCGACCCTGCTGCTGGAAGTTATTATGTAGAGCATCTTACAGAAATTCTGGGTAAGAAAGCGTGGGATTTCTTCTTAGAAATTGAGGAACGCGGAGGTTATTCAGCTTGTACTGCTGATGGTTTCTTGGAAGATGAATTTGCCAAGTCTGATGAGGCGTATTACAAAGAAGTGGAGGAGTTGCAGCGCGTATTGGTAGGAACGAACAAGTTCCCATCACCATTTGAGAATTCGAACGACAAAGTGGAAGAGGAATGAGTTATTGCACAGAGCCAAAATGGAGAAATGGAGACACACAGAGTCACAGATTCTTTGTTTCTCTCGAATTGTATTCTACGATTCTCTTTGCTTCTCAGTGTAATTCTCAATAAACGCTCTGTGCAAAAAGAAAACTATGAAGCCAGATTTTAAAAACACCGAATTCTATCTGAAGTCATCTGACCTCGAATCAACCGAAGTTGGTCAGGTATTCGATACGCCAGAAGGAATTCCAGTTGCTGCGGATAATTACAAAGCGGAAATCGAAGACCTCGAACACGTAGATTTCGTTTCAGGATTGCCGCCTTTCTTGCGCGGACCGTATGGTTCCATGTACGTCAGTCGCCCATGGACAATCCGTCAGTATGCAGGTTTCTCCACCGCAGAAGAAAGCAACGCATTCTACCGAAGAAACTTAGAAGCAGGACAGAAAGGACTTTCGGTTGCATTTGATCTTGCTACGCACCGCGGTTACGATTCTGACCACGAAAAAGTGGTTGGAGACGTAGGAAAAGCAGGAGTCGCCATCGACACGGTTGAGGACATGAAAATCCTCTTTGATGGCATTCCATTGGATAAGATGTCGGTTTCCATGACCATGAATGGAGCCGTGCTGCCCATCATGGCGTTTTACATTGTAGCAGCCGAGGAGCAAGGTGTTTCGCCAGAATTGCTTTCAGGTACCATCCAGAACGATATTCTGAAGGAATTCATGGTGCGGAACACGTACATCTATCCGCCTTTGCCAAGCATGCGAATTGTGGGCGACATCTTCCAGTACACGGCCGAGAAGATGCCGAAGTTCAACAGCATCAGCGTGTCTGGCTATCACATGCACGAGGCGGGCGCCACGGCCGATATTGAACTGGCTTACACCCTAGCCGATGGTTTGGAATACATCCGAACAGGACTGAAAGCAGGATTGAGCATCGATGATTTTGCACCACGCATCAGCTTTTTCTGGGGCATTGGCATGAACTTCTTCATGGAGATTGCCAAGATGCGTGCAGGACGTTTGTTGTGGGCCAAGTTGGTCAAGCAATTCGATCCGAAACTGGAGAAGAGCATGGCTTTGAGAACGCATTGCCAAACCTCTGGTTGGAGTTTGACCGAGCAGGATCCTTACAATAACGTGATGCGAACCAATATGGAGGCCATGGCTGCTGTGTTCGGTGGAACACAGAGTTTGCATACCAATTCGTTGGATGAAGCCATTGCTTTGCCAACAGACTATTCGGCAAGGATTGCACGGAATACACAGCTTTTCATTCAGAACGAAACGGATATCTGTAAAAGCATTGATGCTTGGGGCGGTTCCTACTATGTGGAGAAACTAACCAACGAACTTTGCGAAAAGGCTTGGAAGTTGATTGAGGAAATTGAGGAACTCGGAGGTATGGCCAAAGCCATTGAAACCGGTCTTCCTAAAATGCGAATTGAAGAGGTTGCCGCACGAAAACAAGCCCGAATTGATAGCGGTGAGGAAGTGATTGTTGGTGTGAACCGTTATGAGCTGGAAGAGGAAACGCAACTCGAAATCCGAGAGGTTGATAATAATGCTGTGCGCGAAGGACAGTTGAAGCGGTTGGCGGAGGTGAAAGCCAAGCGCAACGAGGCAGAAGTTCAAGCTGCATTGGAGGCAATTTACCAATGCGCCAAAACTGGAGAAGGAAACTTGCTCGAACTGGCTGTTGATGCTGCTCGTAAGAGAGCAACTTTGGGCGAAATCTCAGACGCTATGGAGAAGGAATTCGGGCGTTACAAAGCGGTGGTGCGTTCTATTTCGGGTGTATATTCGGGTGAGGTGAAAAAGAACGAAGATTTCATAGCTGCGCAGGAGGCGGCTGATGCATTTGCAGCACAGGAGGGAAGACGTCCACGGATTCTCGTTGCTAAAATGGGTCAGGATGGCCACGACCGTGGAGCGAAGGTGATTGCTACTTCATTTGCTGACATAGGGTTCGATGTGGACATCGGTCCGTTGTTTCAAACTCCGAAAGAAGTTGCGAAGCAGGCGGTGGAGAATGATGTGCACATCATTGGTGTGAGTTCCTTGGCTGGTGGACATAAAACATTGGTTCCAGCAGTAATTGAAGAGCTGAAGAACTATGGCAGAGAAGATATCATGGTGGTTGCAGGTGGTGTTATTCCGCAGCAGGATTACGACTTCCTTTTCGAGAGCGGTGTAGCGTTCGTTTTTGGCCCAGGAACTGTCATCGCGAAAGCAGCGCAGGAGATTTTAGAGCAGTTGTCAGAGTAAAGTTTCTCAATCAATTCGATAGTTTTACCCAAAACTGATTCGACCATGAGAATTGCTGCGTTAGTAGACCTTACCCCGATCTGTAAAATAGCCGTGGAGTTTGCTGGGCTCTTGGCCAGAGCTTCCAATGCTGAGTTGATTTTGGTACATGTTGCTTCGCGATCTGATGAGACTGATGGTTTGGTAGAATCGCTGAATAATCTAGGTCAGTTTGCAGGTGAAGGAGTGGAGGTTAAATTGCATCTCGATAGCGGAGATTTCTTCTCATCTATTCCTGTAATTGTTAAGGACCTTGATGTTGACCTTGTGGTGGTTCCTACACATGGGAAAGTAGGTTTGATGCAGAACCTTTTCGGGGCCAATATTCTGAAATTGGTAAAGAGTCTACCTGTTCCGTCCGTTGTGGTTCAAGAAAATAGCCATGTAAGTGCTGATAGTTTCAAGACCATTCTCTTCCCTGTTGGTCCGCATGCTGATTTTGACGTTAAGATCAAACAGACAGCTGAGTTCGCCAAGATGTTCGGTAGTGAGGTCATCATCTATACGGTTAGAAACGATGTTCGAGGTATTTCAGATTCCCTGAGAGGTAATATTGAAGCTGCCAAAGAGCACTTTGAGGGTGAAGGCGTGGCGCATCAGGTAGTAAGTGAAGAACCAACGGGATTCTCTGTTGGCTATGCAAAGCATATTCTGGCATATGCCAAGAACCATGGTGTAAGCAGCCTCAGTATTATGGCAAAGGTGTCTGATGAGAACGGGTATATCGGTAATTCAGATAAAGAGAATATTCTTCTGAATACAGACGCATTGCCTGTATTCTGCGCCAACAAGTGAGGTCAATTGCATTGCTGACCATTTAATTGCACCTTTAGCCAAGACTAGGAATCAGGACTGTAAGATTGAAACAAATAGCCGTTTGGCTAAAAAGTAGCATCGCATCCTGAAATCCGACCCTTGAAAAATCAACTGATTTTCTTCCTTTCATGTTTGCTGTCTGCTCCTTGTATGGCAGATCAGTATCTCGATTCGCTTTGGGGTAGATGGGAGAACGAAGCGTTGGAACCCAATAAGCGAATGATGGCCATGGTTGATTTTGCGTGGGATGGTTATCTCTATAGCAATCCCGATTCGGCCATTTACTATGCACAACTGTTGTACGATTATGCCGAAGAGCAGAATGCCTCTGTATTCATGGCTGATGCATTGAACCTTCAAGGATTGGCCAAGGAGGTTCTTGGCGATCTGAATGGCGCGTTGGAATATTATGATCGGTGCAAACACCTCTATGGTCAAGCAGGAGAAAAAGGAGGTACCGCTGCCGTATTGGTCAACATTGGAAGCATTTACGAAAGCCAAGCAGATTATCCGCGTGCGCTGAAGAGCTACATGAAGAGTCTTCATATCTATGAAGAATTGGACAACCAGAAAGGTGTGGCCAATTCTTACAACAACATCGGGGTTCTTTATCAAGGACAGAAGGAGTACGACAAGGCCTTGGAAAACTTCCAGAAAGGGCTGGAACTGTTTGAAACCTTGGGAGAGAAAAGAGGAATAGCCAACGCTTATCAGAACATCGGGATCATTCATTTTGATAGGAAGGAGTACGAACAGGCCATTGAGTTTTACGACAAGAGTCTTGCTCTTTATAACGAGTTGGACGACAAATGGGGAGCAGCCGCGGCCCTCAACAACAAAGGCAGCGTTTATGAGGCGCAAAGATCATATCCTGATGCCCTGAGCAGTTTTGATGAGAGTTTGAAATTGTACCAAGCGCTCTCCGATAAATCGGGGGTGTCCAGAACGCTTCAGAACATTGGCAATCTGCACAACAGCAGAGGAGAGTCCAAAGCGGCCATTCCGCTGTGCCAACAGGCGTACCAACTGGCCAAAGATGTTGGTGGAGTGCGCGAGCAACGGGATGCCTGCAAGTGTCTGTATCAAGCCTATAAGCAAGGTAATGATGCAGCCAAGGCGCTTGAGTTCCATGAACAATTGATGGTTTTTGAAGACAGCTTGGAAGAAGTGGAAACCTTTAAGGCGTTGCGCCAAATGGAATTTCGGATCAGGTTGGTGACAGATAGTTTAAAACGGGAAGAAGAGGTTCTACGCGTTCAGATGGAGCATGACGAAGTCCTTCACCGTAAGGAGCGGACAAAGAATATATCCATGGCGGTGGGAATCATATTGCTGATACTCACTTCGGGATTGTTGCTCTACAGCCGTTCCATTAACAAGGCCAAGGACCAGATAGAATCTGAGAAAAACCGATCAGAGGATCTGCTGTTGAACATTCTTCCGGCAGAAATTGCAGAGGAACTGAAGGAAAAGGGTAGTGCAGATGCCAGAAGCTTTGAGAATGTATCCATCCTGTTCACAGATTTCAAATCGTTTACCAAGGCTTCTGAAACGCTTTCTGCCGTTGAGTTGGTTGACGAGATAAACACATGCTTTGAGGCTTTTGACCGTATTGTGGATAAGTACGGAATTGAGAAGATCAAGACCATTGGAGACTCCTATATGGCCGCTGGTGGGCTTCCGGTGCCTTCTGGTCTTTCTGTGCAGAACACGGTTAAAGCTGGGCTTGAAATGCAGGCTTACATCATTAACCGAAAGGCTGAGTTGGAAGCTAAAGGAAAACCTGCGTTCTCCATGCGGATTGGCATCCATACCGGACCGGTGGTGGCGGGAATCGTAGGTAAGAAGAAATTCCAATATGATATTTGGGGAGATACCGTGAACACCGCCAATAGAATGGAATCTGCTGGTGAGGTTGGGAAAGTGAATGTATCTGAAGCAACCTACCAGATAGTGAAAGACAGGTTTGAGTTCGACTATCGTGGAGAGATAGAAGCCAAAGGCAAAGGCAAGGTTAAGATGTACTTTGCCCGTGAAAAGAAAGTTGTCGTGTCGATGGTTGACGGGAAGCCGACCATCGAAAACACCTGATCAGCTCTCTCCCAAGAACGGATAACGGTAATCTGTAGGAGAAACGAAGTTCTCTTTGACGGTTCTTGGCGATACCCAACGCAACAGGTTGATCATAGATCCCGCTTTGTCGTTTGTACCAGAACCTCTTGCACCACCGAATGGCTGTTGACCTACAACGGCTCCCGTAGGTTTATCGTTGATGTAGAAATTACCCGCACAGTTTTCAAGCTTTTTCATGCCGCTTTCAATAGCGTAGCGGTCTTTAGAGAAAATGGCTCCGGTGAGTGCGTATGGTGATGTCTGGTCAACAAGGTCGAGGGTCTCGTCCCACTTATTTTCATCATAGACATACACGGTAAGTACAGGGCCAAAGATCTCTTCGCACATGGTGGTGTATTTCGGGTCGTTGGCCTGAATGATGGTCGGTTCAATGAAGTAACCTACGCTCTTGTCGTACTTACCACCTGCAATGATGGTCTGTCCGTCTTCACGGGCCTGATCAATGTATCCGGCAATTTTGTCAAATGCCTTCTCGTCAATCACTGCATTCACGAAGTTGGTGAAGTCTTCGGCAGGACCCATCTTGATGGATTCAAGATCGGCAATGCAAAAGTCTTTGACCTCATTCCAAATGTTGGAAGGAATGTAGCATCGCGAAGCGGCTGAACATTTCTGCCCTTGGAATTCGAATGCACCGCGGATCATGGCCGTTGCCACTTCTTTGGCATTGGAAGATGGGTGTGCGATAATGAAATCCTTTCCGCCCGTTTCGCCTACAATTCTTGGGTAGCTCTTGTAGTTGTGAATGTTCTCGCCAATGGTTTTCCAGATGTTCTGGAATACGCCCGTGGAACCTGTAAAGTGGATTCCCGCAAAATCAGGGTGTTTGAAGATAACGTCTCCAGCTACTGGTCCACGTACATAAACCAAGTTGATAACGCCATCTGGCAGTCCAGCCTCTTTGAAAATCTCCATCAGAACCTGAGCTGAATAAACCTGCGTGTCTGCGGGTTTCCAGACAACCGTGTTACCCATCAAGGCAGGTGCTCCGGGAAGGTTGCCTGCAATGGAGGTGAAGTTGAATGGCGTTAATGCGAAGATGAATCCTTCCAGCGCACGCTGTTCTACTCTGTTCCATGTTGGGGCAGGTGAGTAGGGAGGTTGCTGCTTGTAGATATCTGTCATGAATTCCACGTTGAAACGAAGGAAATCTGCGTACTCGCAAACGGCATCTATCTCTGCTTGGAATGCATTCTTGCTCTGCCCCAGCATAGTGGCTGCATTCATTTTGGCTCTGTACGGACCGACCAAAAGATCGGCTGCTTTCAGAAAAATGGAAGCTCTGTGCTCCCAACCAAGGTTTACCCAGGCGTCTTTGGCGGCCAAGGCGGCATCAATGGCCTGTTGCACATGCTCGTGGTTACCTCTATGGAAATGACCCAAGGTATGCTTGTGGTCGTGAGGTGGTGCCATACGTACCAGATCTCCTGTACGGACCTCTTTACCGCCAATGTACATTGGGGCATCGATCTCGGTAGCACGGAGTTCTTGCAGTGCCTTTTTCAATTCGGCTTTCTCCTTGCTGCCAGGAGCATAGCTCAATACTGGTTCGTTTACTGCTTTGGGTACGTTGTAGAATCCTTTTGGCATGGCTCAGTTTTCTGTTTGAGCCGCGAAAATACATAGCTTAAAGCGAACAGTGAAGAGCGAACAGCGACCAGTGGGTATTGAGCGCTTAGTATTGAGACGTGAGAATTGAGTACTTGGAAATTTATGACTGACCAGTGATGTTTGAGGAAAGAGTGTGATCAGCGTAAACTCTTCGCTGGTCGCTGTTCACTGATTACTCAGTTCAACATATAGGGTACTTCGAGAATGAATTCAGGAATCTCTGATTGGAAAAGTTCTCCGTTCTCGGTTCTCATGAATTCGTAGAAACCGCTCATCCTGCCAATGCCTGTCTCCAAGTTGCAGGCGCTTTCGTAAGAGAATGTTTCGCCTGGGGCAAGGATGGGTTTTTCTCCAACAATACCTTCACCTTCTACCACGGTTTTTATTCCGTTACTGTCAAAGATGTTCCAGTGTCTGCGGAGAAGTTGTACCTCAAAGTCGTTGAAATTCTCTACGGTTATGCGGTAGAAGAACACAAAGTAGTTCTTGTCCGGCTCGGAGTATTCATCCTTAAACTGAACGCGCACTGTGATCTTTATGTTGTTTGAAACCTTAGGCATAACGATAACCGTAGTTACAAATAAACGATCATTTCTGACATGCGTTGCTGTTGTTGGTCAATTCGTGTGCACCACAATTTGTGGATAAATTACGTTTCCAATGGAATTGAAGGGTTTTTGAGGGCTGTTTTGAGTTCAGAATGGGGCTTGGGTGGTGGTTGTGTCAGAGATGCTTCACTGCGTTCAGCATGACAAGATGCTGAGGTGAAAAAACGCTTACCAGGTTTGGGAGGTGATAATGGAATGGCCGATGAGTCTATCGAAGCGGGAGCCCATCTGTTGGTGGTAAACGTAGAGGGTGTAGATCTGTCGGGCATCGAAAAAGGAGCCTTCTGTAACTTCTGTCTCTCCTTGGGTGGTGCCATCACGCAAGTAGATGTACTGATAGTTGTAGTAGCCTTGTTTGAGGTAGGTTGAGCCTTCGTACGTACGGTCGCGATAGTTGTATTCCAAGCGATGCTCGGGTTTTATCTGCCAATCTGTAAGGCCACCATAGAGATAGAGTCCGCCATCCAGAATGGGGTCTTGGTACTTGAGGCTGTGGTGTATGAGGGCGTAATCGGCATCTCGAGTTGGGTCGGTGCCTTCTCTGATATCGATACTGAATGCCCCATTGATGTCTGGAAAGGTGCGGTAGTGGTCTTTGCTCAGCATTTTATCTGGAATGAGGAAGACGTGATTCTTCATGGAGTCGGGGTCGTACCAGATGTTGCTGACGTTCTCCGGCTGATACCGTAGGCTTCGGGTGTCTATCCATCGGAACTCGTTACCGCCTTCGAAGACCACTTCTCCCATGTTATCGTACACCAAACGTTGGTCTTTGATGAAGATGGGTTTCATGTCTGTTTTGATGTTATCCCAACGGTAATTCTGCTGTATGTGCAGGGCCACATCTGCAAACGGGTTGCGGATGTCGAAATCGGGATGGATGATCTCCACGTCTATCTGCTGGTGGGTTCTGCGCTGATTGATGATCATGGGTATGCGCACTCTGGCGGCAATTTCCACCAATTGTTCGTACACACGGAAGCGTCTGGTGATGATGGGTTTCTCTCTATCGAAATCCTTGTAGACGATGAGCACGTAATTGCCCGAGAGTTTGAGCCGCAGGTTCTGGTTGGGCACCGAGAACGAGTAGTGGATGTACTGCTGTACGGTATTGAAAGAGAAATCGTAGTTGAGGATGTTCTCTTCGAGGAAGCCGTCTATGTATTCCTGCTGCGGAATGTTGGTGGGTTCCCAGTTCCTATCGCAATGAATAACGGTGTAGGTGTAGTCCTGGTATTCGGCATCCAATTCATCGAACTGCAGTTGGAGTTGCTCGCTGCTTCCGAGTTTGATGACGGGCAGACTCAACGGTACGTTGCGGACATGGAACTGTACAGTCTTGATGTTTTTCTGGTAGGTGCGGTCTTCGTAACGCAGGTAGGTTTCATCGAAATATTCGTCATTCTGCGCTAGCGCGAGAAGGGGAAAAAGGAAAAAGGGGAAAAAGAAAAAGTTAAAGACGCTGCGCATAATGGGTTGCAAAGATAGAGTTAACTCAACCTTGCAAGATTTATTCCAAACGCAATGAGATTTCCGGAGTATCTAATCCCGTAATTCAAGTAGTTACAGCATCTTTATTTAGAACCATTCTAAATTAGTAGGGTGTCCATTAAGGGCATATTGCCTATTACGTTTCTCTTAAATTTGCCGCGATTTTAAGGACGAGAAATCCGAACGAAATATGTCAAAAGACATCAAGATCAAAAGGGGCCTGAACATCCCACTGAAGGGAGAGGCCGATAAGGTGTTTGGAACCGCAAGTACTTCAGACACAGTTCTCATCAAACCAACCGATTTCAAGAATTTCATCCCGAAACTTCTGGTAAAAGAAGGGGCCGAGGTTTTGGCCGGTTCTCCGCTGTTTTACAACAAGCAGTACGAGGATGTGAAGGTGGGATCGCCAGTAAGTGGTGAGGTGGTTGAGGTCATCAGAGGCGCCAAGCGAAAGATATTGGCTATCAAGATCCTGGCAGACAAGGAGGTGCGCTATGCGGATTTCCCTGCTGCGGATGCCAATACCATGAGCCGAGAAGACGTGAAGAAGCGTTTGCTGGACCAGTGTCTGTGGCCTTTCATTAAGCGCAGACCTTACGGTACGGTTGCCCGCCCCAACGATGAGCCATTGGCCATTTACATTTCTGGCTTTGACAGCGCGCCATTGGCGGCAGACGTTGACTTTGTGCTGAACGGAAAGGAGAAAGAATTCCAAGCAGGATTGGATGTATTGAAGCAACTGACCGATGGGCCTGTTCATTTGAACCTGCACAGAAACCTGAGCACATCTGATGTGCTGAAGGGTGCAAAAGGTGTTCAGGTGAATTGGGTAAGCGGTCCGCACCCTGCCAGTAACGTAGGCGTTCAGATTCATCACATTCAGCCTCTTAACAAGGGCGAGGTGGTGTTTACCGTGGCTGCACAGGATGTGGCGTTAATCGGTAGTGCTTTCCTTACAGGGAAATATGATGCCACCCGCGTTGTGGCGGTTGCAGGTCCGAAGGTGAACCACCCGAAATACTATCGAGTGATACAAGGAGTTGCGGTAGGTTCTTTTGCCACGGATGTGGAAGGAACCAACAACCGTTTCATCAGCGGTAACGTGCTAACAGGAACCAACGTTGGAAAAGACGGTTACCTCGGTTTCTTTGATAAGGAAGTGACAGTGCTTGAAGAAGGGAACCACGCTAAATTCTTCATTACAGAAGGTTGGGCTGGTCCGGGACTTGGAAAGCACTCGGCATCCAGAAGTTATTTCTCTTGGTTGATGCCAAGCAAGAAGTATGAGTTGGATACGAACACCAATGGCGAACCTAGAGCTTTGGTTGTAACGGGCGAATACGAGAGTGTTTTCCCGATGGACATCTATCCACAGCATCTGTTGAAGGCTATTATGATCGGAGACATTGAGCTGATGGAGAATCTGGGAATCTACGAGGTTGATGATGAGGATTTCGCGCTTTGCGAGTATGTGTGCACATCCAAAACGGCTGCGCAGCACATCGTACGCGAAGGTTTGGAGCTCATTGAAAAAGAATGCGGTTAAACGATAAGGCACAATGAAGTTTTTATACACAGCCTTCCAAAACATGAAAGCTCCTTTTGAAAAAGGGGGCAAGTTTGAGAAGTACAATAAGGTTCTGACGGCCATCGATGCCTTCGAGACCTTGATGTTCACGCCAGACGAGGTTACACACACAGGTGCGCACATCCGTGATGGAATTGACCTGAAGCGTACCATGAGTACGGTTATCCTGGCCATGGTTCCTTGTCTGTTGTTCGGTATGTACAACGCAGGCTACCAGCATTATCTGCAATTGGGGGAGTTGGCAACAGCTTCTTTCATGGACATGTTCACCATTGGTCTGATGAAAGTTCTTCCGTTGGTGGTGGTGTCTTACGGGGTTGGACTTGGCATTGAGTTCGGCTTTGCGATGTATAAAGGGCATTCGGTTGAGGAAGGATACTTGGTAACAGGTATGCTTATTCCGTTGATCGTGCCTGTTGATATTCCGTTGTGGATGTTGGCCGTGGCCGTTGCCTTTGCCGTTGTATTCGGTAAAGAGGTTTTCGGTGGTACGGGAATGAACATTCTGAACGTGGCCCTGACCGCAAGAGCATTCCTGTTCTTCGCTTATCCGACCTTCATGTCTGGAGATAAGATCTGGGTTCACGAAGGAATGACCAATGACGCTATTTCTGGAGCTACCATTTTGGGAGACCTTGCCGGAATGAAAGGCGGATTGGAAAGTCTGCGCTTTACGGCAGAGGAGATGTTCCTTGGATTTATTCCAGGGTCTGTTGGTGAGACCTCTACATTGGCGGTATTGATCGGAGCAGGTATTCTTCTCCTTACAGGAATCGGAAGTTGGAGAATCATGTTGTCTGCCGTTCTTGGTGGCGCAACCATGGGATTGATCTTCAATGCATTCGGAGCAAACGGTCTGATGCAGTTCGAGTGGTGGCAACATATGTTGGTTGGAGGTTTCGCTTTCGGAGTGGTGTTCATGGCAACAGACCCTGTAACTGCGGCTCAGACCAACAAGGGTAAATGGATCTATGGCTTCCTGATCGGTTTCTTGGCCATTATGATCCGTGTGTTCAACCCGGCCTATCCAGAAGGAATCATGTTGGCCATTCTGTTCATGAATGTGATGGCACCATTGATTGATCACTACGTGGTTGAAGCCAACATCAGTAAGAGATTGAAACGACTAAAAGTTAAAGCTGCGTAATCATGGCGGTTGATGTAAATAGTAATAAGTACACCTTCATCTTTGCTACGGTAATGGTGATAGTGGTAGCAACATTGTTGGCGCTTGCCTCTGAAAGCTTGAAGCCCATGCAGAAGAAGAATGTGGCGAATGAAAAGCGCCAGAACATTCTAAGCTCTGTAGGAATTGACGTTTCTGCCGCTGAGGCTGAAACGGCTTACAACGAGAACTTGGTTGAGGCTTTGGTTCTTGATGCCAATGGAAACGTGGTTGAAAGCCCAGCCGTTGAGGCATTCGATATCGATGTTTTGAAAGATTACAAAGCAGGTCTTTCCAATATCTACAAAGCCAATGCTGATGACATGGATGCCATGAAGTCGGCCTTGCTTTCTTGGGGCGATGGTGGTGTGAATTACCCGCTGTTTGTTCTTCAGAAAGATGGCGAGAACGTATATGTTGTTCCGGTTGTAGGTACGGGTCTTTGGGGTCCGATCTGGGGATACATTACCATTGCAAGCGATGGAAAAACCGTTGTAGGAGCTGTATTCGACCACAAGTCTGAAACACCGGGTCTTGGTGCTGAGATCAATCAGGCATCATTCCAAAAACCTTTTGAGGGCAAGACCATTTTTGATGAGAACGGTGACTATGTAGGCATCAAGGTGATGAAAGGCGGTGCACAAGGTTCTCCAAATGGAGTTGACGCTATTTCTGGTGGTACCATTACCAGTAATGGTGTTACAGAGATGATCGTACGAACGTTGAAAATTTACGAGCCTTATTTGTCAAGTCTTGGTGCCGGCACCGTAGAAGCAGAGGTTGAATTGCCTGTTGATTCGCTAGCCGTTGCAACAGATTCATTGAATGTTGAAGAAGTAAAAGACAGCCTCGAACTGTCTGCCAAATAAACTGTTGAATTAAAGAAAACTTCACATGAGCGAAGTAGCAGTTGAAGAAGTAAAAGCTAAGAAGCCGTCAGAGCCATTGTTCTCTAAAAAGAACCGTGCGCTGATAACCAATCCGTTGGATGACGATAACCCGATAACGGTTCAGGTACTCGGTATCTGTTCTGCGTTGGCCATTACGGTTCAGTTGAAGCAGGCCATCGTTATGTCGCTTTCGGTGATGTTCGTATTGGCAGCGGGTAACGTTATCGTATCGCTGATGCGAAACATGATTCCTAACCGAATTCGAATCATCGTTCAGTTGGTGATCGTTGCAGCCTTGGTTATTCTTGTTGACCAAGTATTGAAAGCCTACGTGTACGATGTGTCCAAAGCACTTTCGGTATTCGTTGGATTGATCATTACCAACTGTATCATCATGGGACGATTGGAAGCCTTTGCCTTGGGTAACAAGCCTTGGCCAGCGTTTTTGGATGGTATTGGAAATGCTGCTGCCTATGGCGGAATCCTCATCATCGTATCGTTCTTCAGAGAGTTGTTAGGGTCAGGTAAGCTTTTCGGATTCCCTGTATTGGGACAGAAAGTAGGTGCGCTTATGGCAGACGGAAGTCTTGCTACAGAAGCAACTGGCCTTTACGCTTTGGGTTACGTTGATAATGGTTTGATGATCCTTCCACCTATGGCGTTGATCACCGTGGGAGCCATTATCTGGGTACAGCGCTACAGAAACAGAAAATTGATAGAAGCTTAAAAGTCGCAAGTAGCAAGTCGAAAGCCACAAATTGTTTAGAGAAAAACGAAGAAGAAAGAAGTTACCGCTTGAAGCTTGAGGCTTGAAGCTTGAAACTCAAAAGAAATGGAATACATAAACATATTCGTCAAAGCCATCTTTATTGAGAACATGATTTTTGCCTACTTCCTAGGCATGTGTTCTTACTTGGCAGTAAGTAAAACGGTAAAGACCGGAGTTGGTCTAGGAGCCGCTGTGATCTTCGTATTGGGGTTCACCGTTCCAGTAAACTACCTGTTGGAGAATTACATTCTGAAGGAAGGGGCCCTTTCCTGGTTAGGACCACAGTTCGCTACCATGGACCTCAGCTTCTTGAGCTTCATCATGTTCATTGCCATTATTGCATCCATGGTACAGTTGGTAGAGATGGTGGTTGAGAAATTCGCGCCAGCGCTCTACTCTTCGTTGGGTATTTTCCTTCCGCTTATCGCGGTTAACTGCGCCATCTTGGGTGGTGCGCTTTTCATGCAAGAGCGTCAGTATTCCAATATTGGAGAAGCAACAGTGTTCGGATTGGGTTCTGGTGTGGGTTGGTTCTTGGCCATTGTTGCTATTGCGGCCATCCGTGAGAAGATCCGTTACTCAAACGTTCCAGCACCACTTCGTGGATTGGGTATCACATTCATCATTACCGGCTTGATGGGCATTGCGTTCATGAGCTTTATGGGAATCGAACTTTAAGAACATTTTAAGCTAACAGACATGGTTCTATTAAGCACAGGAATAGTAGTAGGAGTAAGCGTTGCGGTATTCCTATTGGTCATTTTCATGTTGGTTTCACTTCTGCTTTTTGCCAAGGCGAAATTGGCTCCATCCGGTCCGGTTAAGATTCTCATCAACGGTGAGAACGAGGTTGAGGTTGAGTCTGGAGGTAGCATCTTGGCAACCTTGGGTAACAACAAGATTTTCTTGCCATCTGCCTGTGGTGGAGGTGGTACTTGTGCTCAATGTAAGTGTCAGGTTTTTGAAGGTGGTGGCGAGATTCTTCCTACGGAAACGCCTTACTTCTCAAGAAAAGAGATTGCTGATCATTGGAGATTGGGTTGCCAAGTGAAGATCAAACAGGACATGAAGATCGGTATCCCTGAGGAGATCTTCGGTATCAAGGAATGGGAGGCCACGGTTGTATCCAACTACAACGTGGCTACTTACATCAAGGAATTTGTAGTTGAAATCCCTGAGGAAATGCACTACGAGGCCGGTGGGTACATCCAGATCAAGATTCCTCCATGCGTGGTGAAATTTTCTGACATGGACATTTCTGCTCATCCTAAGGATCACCCAGGGGAGCCAGATAAGTTTGAGAAGGATTGGAGCGAAGGCCCATTCGCTATGCGCGGATTAGTAATGAAGAATGACGAAGAAGTTGTTCGTGCTTATTCGATGGCCTCTTACCCAGCAGAAGGAAGAAACATCATGCTGAACGTGCGTGTGGCTGCTCCTCCTTTCGATAGAGCCAACAACAAGTGGGCAGATATCAACCCAGGAGTTGCATCATCTTACATCTTCAACTTGAAACCAGGCGATAAGGCAATTATATCTGGTCCTTATGGAGAGTTCTTCATTAAGGACACGGATTCAGAAATGCTTTACATCGGTGGTGGTGCGGGAATGGCGCCTATGCGTTCGCACATCTATCATTTGTTCCGCACCTTGGAAACAGGACGTAAGGTTTCTTACTGGTACGGTGGACGTTCTAGAGCTGAGTTGTTCTACATCCACTACTTCAGAGACATTGAAGCGAAGTTCCCGAACTTCAAATTCTACATGGTTCTTTCTGATGCTAAGCCAGAAGACAACTGGGTAGAAAAGAAAGACATCAACGACCCTAACGGAGATGGTTTTGTAGGATTCGTTCACAACGCAGTAATCGACCAGTACTTGAAGCATCATGATTCTCCAGAAGATATTGAGTTCTATTTCTGCGGTCCGCCAATGATGAACCAAGCAGTTATAAAAATGTGCGATGACTGGGGAGTTCCGCCAGAGAACGTATCTTTTGACGACTTCGGTGGATAACCATAAACATTTGAATGTTCAAAGCGGCCCAATATTGGGTCGCTTTTTTTGTTTAGAACCTAATAGTTTTAGGTCATGCGAAACTGCTTGATAATAGGTCTGCTTCTGCTAAGTTCTGCATTATGCAGGGCGCAGGAACAACAGGATTCGCTGTTGGTTGATGAGGAAACGACTGTGTTCCAGCTCGATTCGGTCATTGGTTTTGCAGAGTCGCTTATCGGTGTGCCGTATAAGTATGGAGGTTGCTCTCCAGAGGGGTTCGATTGCAGTGGATTCGTCAACTATGTTTATTCTCAGTTTGGAATCAGCTTGCCGCGATCAACACCAGAGCTGGCACTTTTCGGTGCGGAGATTCCGTTAGACAGCTGTATGAAAGGAGACATCATTCTCTTTTCTGGAAGAGACAAGAAGAAACGGCCTGTTGGACATGCAGGAATCGTTGTTAGTGAAGCAGGAGAGCCACTTCGGTTTATTCATAGTGCCACAAGCAATGCGAGAGGCGTTATTGTTACCGCATTTGATGCCTACGAGTACTATCTGACCAGGTTTGTAAAGATTGTACGCGTAACTGATTGATAATCAATTGATAAATATTTTCGTGCTAAGGTGGTCCGTTGTTAAACGGATGAATCCGCTATCTAAATTTGACGCGAATTTTAATCACCATTACACGAAATGAAAACAACAAAAATGTTCTTGGTTGCTATTGCAACTTTGAGCTTGGCAGCTTGCTCGCCAACTGCTACAACTGAAGAAACCCCTGCGGCTGATACAACGGCTGTTGCAACAGAAACTTACGAGGTAGAACCTCTTGAGACCGCTGCAACAGATTCTACAGAATCAGCAGAGGAGTCGGCTACAGTGGCTGAGTAAGAACTCTCGGAATCAGAAAGTGAAATTTCAACCCCGTTACGAAAGTGACGGGGTTTTTATTGCTCTTTACCATATGTCCGTGTTACTTTGAAGCATGAGAAATCTGGTAGTGATAATGTTGCTGTTGATGTTGGGTGCATGTTCCGATCAGCAGCGGATGCAGGCCACAGGTTACACCCAAGGCACCACATATTCGGTTGTTTATTACAATGATGGCACTGATGTTCAGTATCAGATAGATAGCTTGTTGCTGGCATTTGATAGAGTGCTTTCCACTTATCAGGAAAGCAGCTACATCAGCAAATGGAATAGAGGAGAGGCTTCTACGGACCAACCATCCATGTTTAAGGAAGTTTTAGCGGCATCCAAACAGATAAACACAGCAACCCATGGAGCTTTTGATATTACTGTTTCGCCATTGATGAAATTTTGGTTTGAGCGGGATTGGAACGTGGAAATGTTGGATTCCAGTTCGGTAGACAGTATCATGGAATTTGTTGGGATGGATTTGATTGAATTGGTAGGTGAAAGCTACTCCAAGACTGACCCGAATGTGGCAATTGATGTGAATGCGATAGCTCAGGGATATTCTGTGGATGTGCTTGCGAGGTTTCTCGAAAGTCAAGGTGTATTCAATTATCTGGTTGAGATAGGTGGAGAAGTAAAAGTCTCAGGATCAAAGCCAGACGGGAAGGTTTGGATGGTGGGAATCGATCAACCTTCTGGAGAGAATCTCGAACATGAGCTCGCCATGTCGGTTGAATTGCGAGACCAAGCGCTTGCCACTTCTGGAAACTACCGCAAGTTTGTTGAGATCAACGGTCAGAAATTCGGACACACCTTAAATCCCGTAACCGGCTATCCTGCTAAAACTGATGTGTTGAGTGCCACTGTTATTGCCAACGATTGTATGACGGCAGACGCCTATGCAACTGCGTTGATGGTATTGGGTTTTGAAAAGTCTCGAAATCTGATTCAGGCCGATGAGTCGCTGGATGCGATTCTCATTTACTCAGACGAGTCGGGAAAGGTGAATACTTGGGATTCCAGACGTGTGCTTTAAGCCGCTTCGCTTGGTTTCTGACACTTCTCATCAGGCAAGGCACCGCAGAAACTGCAAGGCTTTCCTTCTTCATTCAGAAATGGGCTGTTGCTGGCACAGGTGCCTGAGAATTCGCCATTTTTTTTCAAGAGAATCTTGATGCCGATTCCGGCAAATCCGAGTCCTAACAAAAGTATTGCAGCTACTACAACTTCCATGATCTTGACTTAAGCTGTTTCTACAGTTTTAACGTCCTGAAACAGTGTTTGTTCTCTGTCCGGGCCAACCGAAACCACTGAAATAGGCACGCCAGTTTGCTTCTCAATAAACGCGATGTACTCTTTCAATTCGGAAGGCAATGCATCTCCGTTGGTGAATTTGGTCAGGTCTGTTTTCCAGCCTTTCAACTCGGTGTAAACAGGTTCCACTTCTTCGGTAAGGTCGAATGGCATTTGATCCGTCAACTCTCCATTCACTTTGTAACCTGTACATACCTTGATGGTGTCGAATGTATCAAGCACATCCGTTTTCATCATGTTCAGTTCGGTTACTCCGTTGATCATAATCGCGTAATTCAATGCAGGAATATCCAACCAGCCACAACGTCTTTTCCGTCCTGTTGTTGAACCATACTCGTGGCCGATTTCACAAAGTGTTTCTCCAATCTCATCGAATAATTCAGTTGGGAATGGACCAGAACCGACTCTGGTGCAATACGCTTTGAAAATGCCAATTACACGGCCAATTCGGTTCGGTGCAATTCCTAAACCCGTGCAAGCGCCTGCACAAACCGTGTTAGAAGATGTAACGAACGGGTAAGAGCCAAAGTCAATATCCAACAAGGAGCCTTGAGCACCTTCAGCCAGAATGGTCTGGTTGTTCTTCAGCTTGTCGTTTAAATATGGTTCGCTGTCTATCAGCTCAAATCGTTTGAGTGTATCCAAACTTGCAAACCACTCATTTTCGGTATCGGTAGGAACGCCTTCAGCACCATAGTGGCCTAGCATTTGTTCATGCTTTTCCTTCAGAAACGTGTATTTCTCTTTGAAGTTTGCGCTGAGAATATCGCCAACACGGATGCCGTTACGTCCGGTCTTATCCATATACGTTGGACCAATTCCTTTCAGCGTGCTTCCGATTTTTCCCTTGCCTTTAGCTGCTTCAGAAGCTGCATCCAGTAATCTGTGAGATGGAAGGATAAGATGTGCCTTTTTCGAAATCTTCAATCTCTGCGTGGCATCAACTCCACGTTTATCAAGGGCATCAATCTCTTTCTTGAAAATGATAGGGTCAATGACCACACCATTGCCGACAACATTTACCGCATTCTCTCTGAATATGCCTGACGGAATGGTGTGCAGAACATGCTTGATTCCTTCAAATTCGAGCGTATGCCCAGCATTAGGCCCGCCCTGAAAACGGGCAATAACATCATACTCAGGGGTAAGTACATCAACTATCTTTCCCTTTCCTTCGTCTCCCCATTGGAGCCCCAGAAGTACGTCTACTTTCTTCAATATTCTGTTCTTGATAATTAGAGACTTTCGGCTGCTTCTTCAACCGAATCATGGATCTTGAAAATGGAATCGAGCTTGGTCATGACCATAAGCTTCTTAACCTTCGGTGAAATACCTCCGATAACCAACTCGCCACCAGCATTCCGTGCTTGGGTAAACATTCCGATCAATAGGTTAAGTCCGGTGCTGTTCACGTATTCCAGCTCGGCAAGGCTCATCAGATACTTGTTATTGCCTGAGTTGTTCAACTGCTCAAACTCTTTGATAAGAGGTTCTGCCTGAGATTTCTCAATAAGCCTACCAGATACGTTTATCTGCGTGTAGTTTGCTTGGTTGGTGATGGTGTATTCCATGAATCAATTGTTCTTTAACATGCGCTCGCATTTTCCCGTTTCAGCCAGTGGTTTGCAGGCGCCATAGAAATTAAGCGAGTGATTGGTGATGTTGAAATCCAAAATATTGCCAGCCATATTCTGTATCTGCTGAATACGCGGGTCGCAGAATTCAAATACCCGTCCACAATCCTGACAGATCAGGTGATCGTGCTGCGCGTATTTATATGACCTTTCGAAATGAGCAATGTTTTTACCGAACTGGTGCTTGGTCACAAGTTTGCAGTCCAGCAAAAGTTCTATGGTATTGTACAGGGTAGCTCGGCTAACTCGGTAGTTCTTCTCTTTCATCTGAACGTACAACGATTCGATATCAAAATGCCCTTCACTACTGTATACTTCTGCAAGTATGGCAAAACGCTCTGGGGTTTTCCGATGTCCGTGTTCTCCAAGATAGTTGGAGAAGATCTCCTTCACGTTTTCGAATATTTCCGTTGTCGGCTCTGAAAGCATCGTTCAGCTTAAAGGATAAAGGTACTTATTCCGAGTTTGGCTACTCATTCCACTTGATGAATTTTTCCAACACCACATCACTACCACTTTGTGCCATGAAGATGTAGAGACCTTCATCGAAATCGTTGGTCGGAATGGTGATGTACTCGTAGGTGGCAGAGCGGATGTAGCTATCAAAATACATGTTTCCGTTCCTATCGAAAATGTAGATCTGCACATCGGATTCGTAACGCGTATTGATGATGGCTGTTAATTGATAAACCACCGGATTAGGGAAAACGTACGCAGCAACCAACTCGCAAGGTCCTTCGGTCCATTGAACCAGCGTTGCCCATTCAGCATAACATTGGTTTCGATAAGTGTTGCCATCGCAACCGCACACAGGAAAGAATCCTGCACCAAGGCATGCGTTTCCAGGGTCGGTAGGAAATCTCAGGGTATCCAAACACTGAGCTTGTCCTATTATCGGTAGCAAAAAGAGCAATATGGCATACATTGACTTCATCTTCCTGAAATTAGGGAAGAGTCTGCCACAATCGGTTGCGATAGCCCGAAATATAACCCCAAGTGCATGTTGGTAAAATGATCGGGATCTTGACTGATGTCTCCAGACATTAACCAACCTGAATCAGGCAGAGAAGCAACTTTGTGATTGTCTTCTGAATCTGAAATAGCCTGTATGGCTACAGTCCGGGCGTCATGAGCATTGGCGTAATGGAAAGACTCTGGTACACGAATGAATCCTAATGTGACCTGAAACGATAAGAGCAGAAGTTGGGCAAGTACCACTACTTGAAACAACCTTCCTTTTAAGATGATGTAAGCCCATGAGCCCAGTTGGTACGCCAAAGCCACGGAAACGGTGACGACAAGAACAGTAATGGGAAACCAAGTTCGTTCAGGGCCCATTTCGCACATTACCCACCCAAGCGCCATTGCCAGAACTCCGACCATCAGATCCGCTATAAGCCATAATTTTCTGTTAGACCAGAACACATCCTTCCAAGAAATGAGCTGAAATCGGAGATGTTTTCTACCGAAGAAGCCGAATGGAGCTACGGCAAGGATGGCAATTGGCAGAATGGTTGGAATCCTGTAAAAGTTGAATTTCACATAGTTCCACAATCCGAGAATCAGACGGTCGGAAGCAGGATGGTGGGGCAGGTGTTCTCTTCGAACTTGTATTCCATTGCCCGTCATGGCAATTGCAAACCCGACCATACAGGCAACTGTAGCAAAATGAAGAGCTGTTCTATCAATGTTCTGATTGTTCGAATTTTTTGAAATGAATCCGACAAAGAACAGAACAACCAGCGAGCACAAGGCTACGCTTTCGCTTGAACCTCCGGCATACAGGAACATCAAACCAACGAGAACGTATCTGGCAATTGGCAGCCAATTCTGAAATAAGAATGAACCTCCCAGAATAGCAGCAAATGTGCCCCATAGGTACATGGGGTTGACGGTTATCCAGAACCATGTATCCGCTTTTGAGAATGAGGTATGGAATGTTGCCATTATCAGATAGATGGAGAGAATTGCTGCTTGTAAGGATGTGAAGGGCAATTGAAATTTGCTTATCAAGCCTTTGAGTAAAGACCAAACAGCTACAAAGCCGAGTAGGAGAGAGCAGCAATGGAAAAGGAACAGGGTCCAAGTTTTTGAAGCTGATGAGAGAAACGTGTTGGTAACAAGAATGGATGACCATCTAGGATTCCAATTGTTGTAGTAGTATACCATCGCATCCCAAATGCCATGCTGTGAAACCATCTGTGCATGGTGATAATCATCGGCCGCTAGGCGGTAGTTGAATGCCAGAAACAGGAAGATGACCACAAACGCCAGCGCGTTAATGGACATCAGAGATAAAATGATTCGTTCCTGTCTGTTGGTCATTCTAAAATCAAAAAGGGCCGTTTCTTTCGAAACAGCCCTTTTCCAATTTGGTTTGTGAATTTACTTCACTTGGTCAACTATTGCTTTGAACGCATCTGGTTCGTTCATAGCAAGATCGGCCAAAACTTTTCTGTTGATATCGATGCCTTTAGCATTGAGTTTACCCATAAAAGCTGAGTAAGACATACCGTACTGACGAGCACCTGCGTTGATACGCTGAATCCACAATTTGCGGAAATCTCTTTTTCTGGCTCTTCTATCTCTGTATTGATATTGAAGACCTTTTTCAACGGCATTCTTTGCTACCGTCCAAACATTCTTTCTTCTTCCGAAGTAACCTTTGGCCTGCTTGAGGACCTTTTTTCTGCGGGCTCTTGAGGCTACCGCGTTTACTGATCTTGGCATTTTGTTTTGATTTTGTCGTTAAGCGCTCTCTTAAGAGAAACTTTACTGGCTTAAAAACGGGTTAGAAATTTAGATGTTTAGCATGTGCTTTACGTTCGGAGTATCAGCAGTGCTTACCAATGTGGCCTTTGTCAGATTTCTCTTCTGCTTAGTGGTTTTCTTGGTAAGAATGTGACTCTTGAACGCGTGCTTCCGCTTGATTTTCCCAGTACCTGTTAGCTTGAATCGCTTCTTTGCGCTGGAATTTGTCTTAACCTTAGGCATAACGTTATTATTGATTATTTGATTTACTTCTTTCCTAACTTTTTCGGAGCGAGGATGATGAACATCTTCTTTCCTTCCATTTTTGGGAGCATTTCAACTTTCGCAAGATCTTCCAACTCGTTGGCGAATCTTAATAGAAGGATCTCTCCCTGATCCTTGTATACAATAGACCGACCTCTGAAGAAAACAAATGCCCTAACCTTGGCTCCTTGTTCCAAAAACTCCTTGGCATGTTTGAGTTTGAACTCAAAGTCATGGTCGTCTGTGTTTGGACCGAATCTGATCTCCTTCACCACAATTTTTGTGGCTTTGGACTTCAATTCTTTTTGTTTCTTCTTCTGCTCGTAAAGAAACTTCTTGTAGTCAAGGACCTTACAAACCGGTGGGTCTGCGTTCGGTGAAATCTCAACTAGGTCAAGTTCTTGTTCCTGAGCTATCTCCAGTGCTCTTCGAATAGGGTAAACACCCTGTTCAATCCCTTCACCCACCAATCGCACTTCGCGTGCGTCAATTCGTTCGTTGATCTTGTGCGGGTCTTCCTTCCTTACGAAGCGCGGACTGGGTTTACGTGGTCTTCTAATGGTCTATTCTGTTTTAATTATTACTCAATTTGCTTTAAGATCCGCCTCAATCTCATCTTGAATGATCTTGGCAAAATCTTCTATGCTGAACGTGCCGATATCTCCTTCTCCTTGCTTTCTTACTGATACCATTCCACTCTCCATTTCCTGCTCTCCAACTATCAGCATGTAAGGAATCTTTTTAAGCTCCGTGTCACGGATCTTTTTCCCTACTTTCTCATTCCGCTCGTCAACAAGGGCGCGAAGGTCGTAATTCTTAAGGAGATTTGAAAGCTTTTTCGAGTAGGCGTTATATTTCTCCGAAACAGGCAGAATTGCAACTTGATCCGGGGTCAGCCAAAGAGGGAATTTTCCAGCACAATGCTCTAATAAAACGGCAACAAATCGTTCCATAGAGCCAAATGGTGCGCGATGTATCATAACAGGTGTGTGTCTTTGGTCGTCAGCACCAACATATTCCAACTCAAATCTTTCAGGCAGGTTATAGTCAACCTGAACCGTTCCCAACTGCCAACTTCTTCCCAATGCATCCTTGACCATGAAATCCAATTTTGGACCATAGAAGGCGGCTTCACCATACTCTGTTACCGTCTCAATGTCTCTTTCGCCAACGGCATCAATAATGGCCTGTTCAGCTTTGATCCAATTCTCTTCAGAGCCTATGTATTTCTCTTTGTTCTCAGGGTCACGAAGCGAAATCTGAGCAGTAAATTCCTCAAATTTCAAGGCTTTGAGTACATAAAGAACGAGGTCAACAACTTTTACAAACTCTTCTTTGACCTGATCTGGCCGACAAAAGATGTGAGCATCATCTTGTGTAAAACCACGAACACGTGTCAAACCGTGTAACTCTCCACTTTGCTCATATCTGTAAACGGTTCCAAACTCAGCCAATCTAACTGGCAGATCTTTATATGATCGTGGTTTGAACTTGTAGATCTCGCAATGATGCGGGCAATTCATTGGCTTGAGCAAGAACTCCTCTCCTTCATGTGGTGTGTCAATCGGCTGAAAACTGTCTTTGCCATACTTGGCATAATGGCCAGAAGTGACGTAAAGTTCCTTCGATCCAATGTGAGGAGTGATAACCATTTCGTAACCAGCTTCTACTTGCTGTTTCTGAAGGAAGGTTTCCAAACGCTTTCTAAGGTCAGCACCTTTAGGTAGCCAAAGGGGAAGTCCTTGGCCTACGCGTTGCGAGAATGTGAACAACTCCAGTTCCTTGCCCAATTTTCGGTGATCCCGCTTCTTGGCTTCCTCCAACATTTCGAGGTATTCCTTCAGTTCCTTGTCTTTCGGGAAAGAAACCCCGTAAACTCGGGTCAATTGAGGCTTGTTTTCATCACCGCGCCAATACGCCCCAGCCACGTTCATGATCTTTACCGCTTTGATAAGACCTGTATTTGGTATATGTCCACCACGGCATAGATCTGTGAAGTTGGCATGATCGCAGAAAGTGATTTCACCGTCTGTTAGATTTTCAATCAGTTCAACTTTATACTCATTACCGGCATCTTTGTAAAACTTAAGGGCATCAGCCTTTGAAATGTCCCTCATTCGGAACTCAGACTTTTCTCTTGCAAACTCGAGAAACTGCTTCTCGATTTTCGGGAAATCAGTATCAGATATCGTCTGACCCTCTGGAAGATCGATATCATAATAGAATCCGTTTTCAATGGCCGGACCAATGGTCAATTTCACCCCAGGGTAAAAGTGTTCCAAAGTTTGAGCTAGAACGTGAGCGCTCGAATGCCAAAAAGCTTCCTTTCCTTCCTTGTCTCTCCACGTGTACAGAACAAGGTTCGCATCTTCCGTAATGGGAGTAACCGTCTCTACTTTGGTGCCATTGACCTTTGCAGAAATTACGTTACGTGCCAGCCCCTCGCTGATGCTCATGGCAACATCCATAGGAGTTACACCTGGCTCATACTTCTTTTGGGCTCCGTCCGGAAGAGTGATAGTTATCATTTACTCGTGAGTTTTTTGAGGCGGGCAAAGATAACCACTTGATCCATTGACAAAGACGCGAATGAAAGTGACGCTTATCGGTGAAATCTGTCGTTTGTCCGAGATTACAGTTGTTAGCCGATAAATGGTAACGGAAAATTAATTCGGCCGTTTTGAATACATACCCTCTAAAATTGAACATTATGAACTGGTTTACTCGAATTGTTACAAAGGTTTACGCACAGGTTTTTGCATCATTGGCCATTATGCTGATCGCATCATCAGCATTTGCTCAGGATTACGGGACCTTAACTGTTAAAGGCGAACTGCTGTGTGATAAAAAGGATAAATCCATCATGAGTTCAGTAACTATTTATCGTTACTACCATCAATCGCAGAGCGTTGAATTGATGGAGCAGGTTATGGTTCCAAGAGATGGAAAATTCAAGTTCAGGCTTGAGTTTGATAAGGATTATATCATTGATGTTGCTTCCAATACAGGAGTTCACAAGAGAATCAACTTGAACACAGAGGTGATGAAAGGGTACAAGTTTGACGATCAGAACTTTGAATTTGCAGTTGACCTAATGGAAGGAGATAAGGTAAGTCCAGAAGAAGTTGCTTGGATATACTTCGACCCTTCTAAAAACGATTTTTCGCATTCAAATCAGATGCCAGTGGCATTTCAGGATAGATAAGAGGTTGGTTAGAAACCTCGGAACTGTAAACCCTTCTGGTAAAGCCAGGAGGGTTTTTTTATGTTCTGGTTGATCTTTCTCAAAGTGTCAGTTGTTGTAGTTTGAAAGTGGGGCAAAGAGGTACTTTCGCATTATGAGGTCTGGCAGACGATTTCTGGTCATCAGTATCATAGTTGCACTTGCTTACTCACTTTCTTTGGTGAATGTAGACTTGAGCAGCGCTGCCGGAAATCACAATTCTGATTCTCGCGATACGGCTTATCTCGGCTTTGCCTTAGATACCAACGACCATTTTATGGCCGCAGGAAATTGCGATGGTTGTCATGGTTTTGATGAAACGGAACTAGCCAACATCGATGAAGCAGGGAATGATGTCAGTCCGGTTACTCTTTGGCGGGCTACTATGATGGCCAATGCTGCCCGAGATCCATTTTTCCGTGCTAAGGTGAGTCACGAAAGTGCGGTAAATCCTCAACATCAGGCAGTACTTGAAGATAAATGCAACAGTTGCCACGCACCTCTAGGCAGATACTCGTATCACCTTTATGGTAATGGCCCTTACGGCCTTGCCGATCTGGAGCAAGACCCGATGGGACAAGATGGTGTTTCTTGCATGGCATGCCACAAGCAGACCGATCAGCACCTTGGTTCCAATCATTCTGGCGAACTGTTTTACGATTCGTTGATGCGAGAATATGGCCCTTTTCAGAAACCATTGCAAGGACCAATGCAGGGTTTTGTTGGGGTTAGCCCAGAGTACAGCGAACATGTAACAAAATCAGGTTTTTGTGCGGGTTGTCATTCTCTGATCACAAATTCTGTTGACCTGCAAGGGAATTACACTGGAACAACATTTGTGGAACAGGCCACATATCATGAGTGGTTGAATTCAGACTACAGTTCTGAAGAAAATGGAACTACTTGTCAAGGCTGTCACATACCACGAATTGATGAACCTGTGGTAATTGCCAATTATTATCAACTGCTTCAACCTCGCACGCCATTCGGCAAACATGAGTTGGTTGGAGGTAACACTTTCATGCTTAAACTCATGAAAACGCATCGGGAGGAGTTGGATATTAGGGCCACAGAGGTTCATTTCGATTCAACCATTGCCCGTACACAACGCAATCTGCAACTGAATTCTCTTCTTGCAGACCTACAGAATAACGGTGTCTATGATGATACAGCTCACTTCAACCTTCGATTGGTAAATCTCACCGGTCACAAGTTTCCATCAGGTTACCCAAGTAGAAGAGCGTACGTGGAATTTGTTGTTACCAATTCTCAATCAGATACGGTTTTCAGTTCTGGATTGCTGGATGCGAACCATTACCTGCCTCATGAAAACACTTCCTATGAACCGCACTACAACGTCATCAATTCTGAGCAGCAGGTGCAGATCTATGAAATGGTTATGGGTGATGTTAACGGTGACAACACAACCATTTTAGAGCGAGCGTACGAGCCATTGAAAGACAACCGACTTGCACCAAAGGGTTTTACAACAAGTCACCCGGTTTACGATACAACTTTGATAGCTGGGAATGCCCTGCAGGACATTGACTTCAACTTTGACGGTTTTGAAGGTTCAGGAAGCGATGTTGTGCATTACAACATTGCTTTAAATGGAATGACCGATTCCTTGTTCGCAACTGCCAAAGTCTATTACCAATCGGTTCCGAAGAAATGGGTGGAAGACATGTTTGCAACCTCCACGCCTCAGATTGAAGCGTTTGAAGGAATGTTCAACAGTGCAGACCACACGCCTGTGTTGGTGGCTTCGGTTTCAAGTGCAATTGCTGTTACTACAGGAATCAACGATTCTCCAAATTCCGATAAGATTCAGGCTTACCCTAATCCCACCAATTCTGTGGTCAGACTAAAAGGAATCAGGTTAGAATCTATACAGGAGATTCAGGTTTTTGGGCTTGATGGAAAATTGGTTGAATCTTATTCTTCATACCCAGCAGTAGGAATTCGTCTTCCAGCTAGAAGTGGTATTTACCTCATCCGAGTTAAAACTGAGGATGGAAGTCGGTTGCTGAGGGTAGTTAGATTATAAGCAGGAAAATCACTGTATCAACAGTGGTACTCAATACAAAGTGGGTTGACTTGCCCAAATTGAGTTCAAGGCTTACTAATGTTGCGATTTAAATCTTCCGCAAACTGACTGGAGAGCAGGTCCGCACCACGATGGTTCATGTGAGTGTTATTGTAAAACAACTCAGCTTTGGTGGTAAGGTCGGAGTTGAGATAGTTGAGTACAATGGCTCCTTCTTGTCTGAGCGTATAGATAGAATCCATGAACTGGTCTTCGGAACCTAGTTGCTTAAGCCCTCTCTTGTAGCATGGAGGTATTACAATAATAGGCTGTATTTGTTTCTTAACTGCCAATTTACAAGCAGACCTTACTTTACCGATGCTCCTCGGATTTACGGGCTGAGACTCTGATTTTGGCCTGACGATTTCAGTGGACTTGACCATGGCAGTTGTATCTATTGGAGGAAGATCTTTCGGATAAAATCCAAGATTGTCTTTAACCGTTGTTTCTGCTTGGCCCAAAAGTTCATTTTTAACACAGCTAAAGGTTGTTCTGTTATGTAATGTAAGATCATAAAACGGAACCCATCGGCTTTTCAGTGTTAACCAAGGGTCAACATCAATGAATGATTCGTAAACATTTCTGTTTCTTAAATGAGCAGCCCAAAGATGTACGTTGTAAAGCGCACCCCTATCTACAAGTCCACCATGTATGTCAATTACTATTGCTAGGTACTTACAGTTTTCTGAGTAATCCAAATACTCTTTTAATAGGCCGTAATACTGGTCAATGTTGGTTCCATCTACACCCATGTTGTAAACCCCCATTTTCAATGAGTCTTGAATGATCCGTGGGTTAAAATGGACCAATGCAGTAGATGCACCCCATATCATGACTGGCTCATCTAGAGCGTGAATCATGATGCTGTTGATTTTTCCAAACTCACCATTCTCAAGCTTTCTGACCTTGGAGTTGATAAAATGATCTGTTGCCCAAAGAGATAGAACCACCGCTGCAACGGGAACCAAGAATCGTATGAAGTTCTGGTTTTTCAAAACTGAAAATAGATGAAGGCGTTATTCTCAAAAACACCAAACAAGTAAATGGCAACAACGGTCATGGAATAAATAGGAACCTTGAGCCAATAACCCCAATTATGGAATTCTTTTCCCCTCTCGGTTATCCACTCAGCCAATAATAGAATACCTATGAATACCAGCGCAAGCATTACATCATGGGCAAACACGTGTGTACTTGTTGTAGGAATAATATAGGGCGTCAATTGGGTTAAGCTGTACGCTCCAAGGTCAAATAACCCAATGACAAATTCAAATGCGATAGTAACGGTATCTGACCTGAAAAACACCCATCCTAAGCACACTACCACCCAAACATAGACGTTCCGAACCATAGGTATTTTGAACACGCGGGTTTCAGTAAAGTTGAATTTGGCTTCAAGTAGTAAAGCTAAACCGTGAATACCGCCCCAAACTATGAATGTCCAATTGGCACCATGCCAAAAGCCACTAACTAGAAAAACGATCATAAGGTTTCTGTACCATGCTGTCTTGCCTGCTTTACTGCCACCTAACGGGATGTAAACGTAGTCTCGGAACCATGTTGACAATGAGATGTGCCATCTTCTCCAGAATTCGCCCAGTGATCTGGAGAGATAAGGTGCATTGAAATTGGTCATCAGATCAAAACCAAATAGACGCGCAGTTCCAATGGCTATATCGGAGTATCCGGAAAAGTCGCAATAGATCTGAAAAGCAAATAGTACAACACCAAGAACAAGTTGAAACCCTTGATATTCCGCGTGATGAGCAAAAACCTCATTCACGACAACTGCAGCTCTATCTGCAATAACAACCTTCTTGAACAGCCCGAACAGAATCTTGTCAATCCCGCTTGATACATCGGCCACATTTAAGGTTCGGTTTCTCTTGAACTGTGGGAGTAAATGCGCTGCCCGTTCTATAGGGCCAGCTACCAATTGAGGAAAGAAACTGACAAATGATGCGAAGGCAATGAAATCGCGTGTCGGGCTTATTTTTCCTTTGTACAGATCAATTGAATAGCTCATTGTCTGAAATGTGTAGAAACTGATTCCTACAGGCAGAATGATGTTAAGCGTACCAAGATGAATGTCCTGCCCGAACAGGCTGAATGCCTGTTCAAAGCTGCCAATAAAAAAGTTGAAGTATTTGAAGAAGAAGAGTAAACCTAAATTCACCGAAAGACTGATTCCGAGCAACATTTTACGGTAACCGGGTTGCGATGACCGGTCCATGTACAATCCCACCAAATAGTCGACAACGGTACTGAATGCTATAAGTGAAAGGAATTTCCAGTCCCACCAGCCGTAGAATACGTAACTGGCAATAAGTACCAGGCCATTCTGCAACTTGAAGCTGCTTTTTAATGCCCAATAAGCCAGAAAGACTATGGGCAGAAAAACAGCAAAATCAATGGAATTGAATAGCATCTAAGATTGCTTCGAAATGATTGGCACGAAGAAAGCAATAAGTGCTCAAATGCTCATTTCAGAAATTGAATCTGCGCTTCTATGGCAAAATGATCGCTCAGGTCTTGACAGTTTTTGGACCATTGCCAACGCGGCATTCGGACATACCTATTGATTTTGGCATTCTCACCATTTGAACGGTAAAACACAAAGTCAATGACTCCGCGTTTATTTTTATCGCCACGTTGAATTTTTATGTCGTTAATGAAGCTGTCGCTACTGTATTGTTGTTCGCTTAAAAGCGGACCGTCTTCGGCACCAAGAATGTTGACCAACTGATTGTACCATGTTGTGTCCTGAAACTTTTTGGTGTTGAAGTCTCCAGCAATTATCTGCGGAACGTTTTTCTTTCTTACCTGAGTAAGTACTATATCGATTTCTCGGTATTGTTCCACCTTTTTTTCTCTTGAGCCGCCTGCTTCCAAATGCGTTCCAAGAATCTGGAATGTCTGTCCATTGAATTCACCTTCTGCAACCAATGCGCCTTTCCGTGCCCAGCAATCAATTCCTTCGCAATAATCGAAATCCAATTCAGCCACCTGAGTGAGCGGAATCTTGCTCAATATCCAAATGCCACTGTTTGTTTTAAGGGAATACCATCTGCGGTTTGCAGGGCCAAGAATGTGCGGGTAGTTCGCTTTCATTCTGTGTTTGATCTTTCGTCTTGCGGCTGCGTGAAAAGCCTCTTGAAACACAACTATATCGAAGTCAGAATCTTTGAGGATGTCTCCAATTCGTTTTGCCCTACGTTGCTTACCAGTGAATTTGGCCAAAGGCGGCAACATATGGATGTTGTACGATAGCACTTTGAGTGTGCCCGATACTGCACTCAGTTCAGATGGGGTGGAGTTCAGTGTTTGTTCCTGAGCAATGAGGTTTGAGCAATGAGCAATGAGCAATGCGAAGAGAATGGTCTTCACCGATTTCAGAACTATTCGCTTATCGCTGGTCACTATTCACTAATTAGGTTTGAATTACTCCAGCGTTGAATTTCTCCACCTCACAGTGGTCGGCAGCTTCAATTCCCATGCTTATCCACTTTCGTGTGTCCAGCGGATTGATGATGGCATCTACCCACAATCTTGCCGCAGCGTAGTAGGGCGATGTTTGGTCGTTATAACGCTGAGTGATCTTCTCTAAAAGAGCTTTTTCGTCTTCGGGAGTTATCTGTTCTCCTTGAGCCTTCAACGTGCTTTTCTGAATCTGAAGCAACACCTTGGCAGCCTGTGCACCACCCATTACGGCAATGTTTGCTGTTGGCCAAGCAGCAATAAGTCTAGGGTCGTAAGCCTTGCCACACATGGCGTAATTCCCAGCTCCGTAGCTGTTGCCCACAACAATACTGAACTTAGGAACGGTGCTATTGGAAACCGCATTCACCATTTTGGCTCCATCTTTAATGATACCGCCATGTTCAGAGCGTGAGCCGACCATGAACCCGGTTACATCATGCAAGAAAACCAACGGAATCTTCTTCTGATTGCAGTTCATTACAAACCGCGCAGCTTTATCAGCGCTGTCTGAATAGATCACACCGCCAAACTGCATTTCGCCTTTGGCGCTTTTTACGATCTTCCTTTGATTGGCCACAATGCCAACCGCCCATCCGTCAATTCTGGCATAAGCCGTTATGATGGTTTTCCCGTACTCTTTCTTGTATTCTGTGAATTTGGAATCATCGACCAAGCGTGAAATCAGATCGCGCATGTCGTATTCCTTTGTTCTCAGTTCTGGAAGAATTCCGAGCAATTCCTTTTCGTTTTCCTTAGGCGCTTTCGGTTCTTCTCGATTGAATCCAGCCTTATCAAACGAACCGATCTTGTCAACAAGATCACGAATGGTTTTCAGCGCATCCGCATCATTTTCAGCCTTGTAGTCGGTAACACCGGAAATTTCGCAATGGGTAGTGGCACCGCCCAACGTTTCATTATCGATGTTCTCGCCAATGGCAGCTTTAACGAGGTAAGATCCCGCAAGGAAAATGGTACCTGTTTCGTTCACTATCAGCGCTTCATCGCTCATAATGGGTAAGTATGCACCGCCTGCTACGCAACTGCCCATTACAGCAGATATCTGCGGAATTCCCATGCTGCTCATCTTGGCATTGTTTCGGAAAATGCGTCCGAAGTGCTCCTTGTCTGGGAAGATCTCATCCTGCATTGGCAGAAAAACTCCAGCACTGTCTACCAGATAGATTATCGGTAGACGATTTTCCATGGCGATCTCCTGTGCGCGCAAGTTCTTTTTCCCCGTAATCGGAAACCAGGCACCAGCTTTCACCGTGGCATCGTTGGCCACAATAATGCATTGCTTCTTTGACACGTACCCAATTACCACAACGACACCTCCGGCTGGACACCCGCCCTGCTCTTCGTACATCTCGTAACCTGCAAATGCACCTATCTCAATCGTATCTGTACCAGGGTCGATAAGGGCTGCAACTCTTTCTCGGGCAGTCATTTTTCCCTTGGCATGCTCCTTGTCAATTCGTTTCTGACCACCTCCAAGATGAATCTGCTCCAAGCGTTTCTCCATCTTGGAGATCTGCTGCTTCATCACGTCTTCATTTCTATTGAATTCCAGATTCATACGTCCGTTTTTTGGGTTGCCAAATATAGGCAAGGACTCACAACCTCTCGGGTCAGTGTTCAGCAAGGAATTTCAAGACGATTCCGCTGGTTTCTTCTGGCACTTCCAGAGGTAATAAATGTCCCAAACTTTTCATTTCCAGAAGTGTTCCATTCTGGTTAGACCTTACCCACTTTTTCCAAACGGAATCAGTTATGGTGTCAGAGGTTTCGCCACGGATCACCAAATAGGGAATACGGATTGCCTTGAAATATTTCCAAGGTAAACTGAAGGTCATGTATATCTGAGCTTCCCATTCTCGTGAAAATGTGAGACAAACGGAGCCATCATTGCAAACGGTTGTGGCGGCATTCACGTAATCCCAAAGTTCTTTCTCGGCAATTTTGCTGAACACTTTTTTAGCTCGAAACTGTTGGAAAACCGCGTCTCTGCTAGCCCATTTATTGGTTCTGTTTAGGGTTTGTTTGACCAACGGATTGGCATGTCTGAGCAAATACTTTGGGAATGCCCATGTTATAGTGTAAACCCAAGTTGGCAATACCACAGGTTCTATGAAAACCAGTTTTTTGAACAGATCAGGGCGTTTGTCGGCTGCAATTAATGTGGCAATGGCTCCAAAAGAATGCCCCATACCGATAATGCCAGATAACTTTTGTTGATCTAAAAAACGGATGAGGTCGTCTGCTGCGGTTTCCCAGTTTTTAAAGGTCTTGTGATCGGAGTTCGGCCACAATGGACGTAATTCCATTGCGATCACTCTGTAAGTGGAACTCAGTTCTTGAGCTAAACTGTTGTAAGTTTTTGGTGGAAATCCGTTGGCATGCGCAAAATGAACGACCTCGCCTGAACCTCCAAAGTCAACGAATGGTATTTCGAATTCAGAATCAGAACTCACGTAGCTTCAGGTCTAGGATGTAATCTTTTGCACGTGGACCTTCGCAGAACATCAGATCCAGAATGCTGAGGTCTGGACAGAATGGTTGCCGGTCAGAAAATACCTGAATGTATGTTGGGAATTCCTGCACGGGAGGGGCAAGGCCATATTCCCGCTTGTTCCATGTATTTCTGAGGTCTAATTGAGTTGGAGAAACTTGGTATTCTGTGGTGATTTCCAATTCAAAATCAATTTCCAGAAGATTACAGACCAACTCAATGGAGTCCACCGCCAATTGGAAATGATGTGTGTGATTCTTCTCGAAGAAAGGCTTCAGTTCATCTTCATAGTATTCGAAGTAAGGCGAGTTCCGGTAAGCAGCTTCCAAACTGCGCCAGTGCAGCGTTTTCCAATCGGTTTCCTCATGAATTTGGCTTTTATCAATCGTTTGCCGCTCAGCAACTTTTACCCGAGGTACAAGCAGATTCAATGGTCCGTTAGCCCCCAAAATGGTACAGCGGTTTCTGAGCGATTGCTTCACAAAATGCTCCTTGGCTTCAAGCACAGGTTTGTGTTGCATCAGCACACTGAAGTAACTGATGGGAGGGAAATAACCAATGGGTAGTAGAGCCTTCATTGACCGCGAAAATAGCCGTTGCATGACAGATCGGTGAACACAGGTGGTTAAATTTGAGTTCATTAATAAGCCAATGAAGAATTTACTTACTGCATTATTTGTTCTTGGAGTTGTTTTCAATATAACCGCACAAGAACTTCCTCACCAGTTAACTTCCGAAGAAAGAACGATGGACTACACGCCACCATCGGCTTTCGGGTTTACCACACCACCGGCATCTGAAGTTAGAACACCTGCGGAATGGGAAGAAATTGATGGTCTGTGTGTGCGCTGGACCAGTTCTTGGGCTCAGACCACACTACGCGGAATTGTGCAACATGCCAAGGAGGAAGTCCCTGTTTACATCGTGACGAACCAGAGCTACATCGATAACATTCAAGATCACCTTCAGAATTACAATATCACACTGGATAATATTCAGTTTGTGGTAGAGCCTAGTAACTCCATTTGGTTCAGAGACTATGGGCAGTGGAACGTCTATACCGATGATGTTGATTCGTTGCTTTGGGTAGATTGGATATACAATAGACCACGTCCGTTGGATGATGTTATTCCGGTGGCTTTGGCCGATATGCTCGATATTCCGTTGTATGAAACCACAGACGTGCCTTACGACTTGGTGAATACCGGAGGAAATTTCATGGTTGATGGTTTTGGAACTGCATTCGCATCAGAACTTATTCTAGAGGAGAATGACGGCACCGGCTATGGCATCTCCAATCATTCAGAAGCGGCCATTGATCAGATATTGGAAGATTTTATGGGTATTGATAGATACATCAAAATGCCAACGTTGCCGTACGATGGTATTCATCACATTGACATGCACATGAAATTATTGGATGAAGAGACCTTGCTGGTTGGAGAGTACCCAAGCGGTGTGGCAGATGGCCCTCAAATAGAATCCAATCTGAATTATGTGCTCAATAATTTCAATTCTGTTTTCGGAACCGACTATAAGGTAATCCGAATTCCTATGCCGCCAGAAGGAGGTCAGTACCCAAATCAGAATGGAGATTACAGAACCTACACCAATTCGGTATTCGTGAACAACACCATTCTGGTTCCAACATACGAGCAACAGTGGGATACAACTGCGTTGAGAATCTATCGCGAAGCACTGCCAGGATATAATGTGGTTGGAATTGATTGCAACGAGATCATTACAGCTTCGGGTGCAATTCACTGTATAACCAAAGCTGTTGCATCAGATGATCCTTTGTTGATCTCGCACCAGCCTATTGAAGACCAGATCTATGCCGCGGTTGATTACACTGTTGACGCCTTGATACAACATGCTGATGGCATAGCGGAAGCAACGCTTTACTGGACAACAGACACAGCTTCAGGATATTCCGCGGTCAGTATGAATTTGACCAATGCCACAGATCATATTTGGTCGGCAAGTATTCCTTATCAGCAGGCAGGTGCACAAGTGTTCTATTACGTTCATGCCGAAGCAAACAATGGTAAAGAGCAGGTGAGGCCAATGCCTGCGCCTCAAGGTTACTGGAATTTCAAGGTCATTGCTGACCCAACCGGTATCTCCGAACGGGAATTGGCTGTGGGAATGTATCCGAATCCGACATTAGGACAGATTCGGGTTGATGTTCAGATGAAAACGGATATGACCTACTCGGTTGTAGACTGCTTTGGAAGACTGATCGAATCTGGAAATGCGGTTGGTAGTTTCAACCTCAACCTGTCAGAACATGCCGCTGGTGTCTACGCACTCAATTTAGAGTGGGAGGGAGGCACAAAAACGATGAGGATTCAGAAACTCTAGAATACTAGAATTTACACCATTCGTTTCTAGCTTGAATGGCGTCTTTCAGACCGAGGTTTGCAGCTTTTACTATATCAGCGCAGCCGTCATCTTTTTTCCCAGTTATTACCTTTTCAATGCCACGATTCATGAAAGAATCCGCATCTTCCGGATTGATGGAGATGGCCTTTGAAAAATCTCGGATCGCATCTTGATGTTGGTCTCTCTTAGAGTAGGCAATTCCACGATTGTAGAATGCATCTGAACTGTTCGGATTAACCACAATTGCTTGCGTGTAATCTGCAATGGCATTTTCAAACTCTTCCTTCATTCTGTAAGCGATACCTCGGTTTATGTAACCGATATCGCTCATCTTGTTCACCCTTATGGCATCCGTAAAGTCTCTGATGGCATCGTCATATCTGTTCAACTGACGGTTTGAGATACCTCTATTGATATATGCGTCAAAGTTTGCCTTGTCTACTGCTAATACAGCATCATAATCTTTAATCGCCAATTCATGATGTCCTTCCCCTAAGTTGGTGTGCGCTTTTCCCCGTTGCAAACGAGCAACCATATTGTCTGGCATCAGGTTCACAGCAGCATCCAAGTTTCGCAAAGCAGCTTCTGGGTTGCCTTCTTGATTGTAAAGATTGCCGGCTGTCAGGTAGGCTTGGGCGTTTCCTTTGTCCAGACTTGTGCATTTCTCAAAATCGGTCAAAGCATCCAACGAATTTCCCATTGCTGCTTTGGCCACACCACGCCAATAATAGGCATCAGCGTAGTTCGGATCCAAGGAAATGCACTTGTCAAAGTCGGCAATTGCCTCTGCCATTGCCCCGCTTTGGGCTTTGGTTATGGCACTTTTAAAGTACTTGGCAGATTCTTGGGCAAAGCCAGAGGAGATAAGGCCGATGAATAGAATTAGGGTGAGTACAGTTCTCATAGGTACTAAGATAGTTCGGTTTACTGATTGGGTTGATACTGAGTTCATTAAAATAAGTTCTAAGAAATTCTAACACCTACTACACAAATGTCATCCACTTGTTCGAGGTTGCCTTTCCATTGTTTTAAAGTTTTTGATAGCAATTCGAATTGCTCATCCACTGGTTTGGAGTGGACATCCGAAAGCATTTTTCTAAATCTGTTCATCATGAATTTCTTTCCCTGTGGACCACCGAATTGGTCGGCAAACCCGTCTGTAAAGACGTAAACCATATCGCCTTTTTGCACTTTTATTTCGTGATTGGTGAATTCATTCACTGTTTCTCCAACGAAAGTTCCTACCGGGAATCGGTCTGCTTTGGTTTCCAATAGTTTGCCATCTCTAAAAATGTAAAGCGGATTATATGCACCAGCAAATTCAAGTATACCTGCCTTTTCATCCCAGCAGCATATGGCAATATCCATACCATCTTTTACGCTGGATTCCTCAAAGGTCTGATGCAAAGTATTGGTAATGCCGTGGCTGGCATAATTCAAGATTTCTGAAGGTTTGGTCAGGCCTACCTGTTTAATTGCCTGTTGGAGTAGATTATTGGCAACAATGGACATGAATCCGCCTGGAACTCCATGGCCGGTACAATCAACTGCCGCGAAAATTCGTTTATCGCCAACCTTATCGGCAAAATAGAAGTCTCCGCTTACGAGATCTTTTGATTGATAAAAAACAAGTGACTCTGGTAAAACCTCTTTAATATCCTGCCATGCAGGGAAAATGGCTTTCTGTATTCGCTTGGCGTATTTGATGCTATCGGTAATATCCTTGGCGTACTTGGCAATTTCATCCCTGCTTTTCTCAATTTCGGTCTTTTGCTGCTGTATCTCAACAGTTCTCTCTTGAACTATTTGCTCTAGTTCTGCCTTGTCTCTGATAAGTCTAAAAGTTCTGTAGCGTACAAAGCCTATTACTGCAGCGGATATTGCTAGACCAGATAAAATCCAGAACCACCATGATAGCCAAAAAGGCCTATTGATAGAAAACTGGTAAGACACAGGTTCTGTTGTCCATGGACCTCCGTTTCGAGACGCGTATACGTTCAACTGATAGTTTCCGTTTGAGATACCTGGAAAGAAAAGTTCGTCTTTGCGTTCTTCGATGTTCCAAGATTCGGATGCTCCAAGTAGCTGATACTTATATCGGATGGCTTCAGGGTCGCGTAGCGAAATACCCGCTAGTATGAAGGTGATATCATACTTGTCGTAGGGGAGAGATAGGTTTTCGGTTAAAGGCTGCTCTTTATCAAACACTTTAATGCTTGAAATGGATAACTGAGGCGCGGCTTTACTGGCTTTGTCTATTGCCGGATTGAACTTGACAACATCATGTGTTGATGATATCCAGATACTGCCTTCCTTGTCTTTGAATAATACTGAAACCATGCTGCTTTCGGTATTCGAAAGGTCTTCTTTAGATACTGTTCTAGACCTTTTCAGCGATGGAGAGATTCTGGTTAAGGATTTTTGGTGGCTGACCCAAACGTTCTCATCATCATCAAGTACCATTTGGTAACAGTAGTCAGACGGTAATTCGTTGGAAGTGTTCAGATTGGTTACCATTCCTTTGTCTAAGACAGACACGCCCTGTCCCATGGTAGCGAACCAAAGTCTATTCTGTCCATCTTCCAAAATATGGTTTACATCGGCTATGGTGTGGTCAGCACCCTTCTCAATGAATCTGATCTCCTCTTTCCATAGATAGCAGATTCGATTACCTTGGCTTGCTATCCAAACTCTTCCATCCGAATCTTCGAAACAATACTTGATGTTGTTGTGTGGAAGGCCATTCAGGGTTGTTAATCTGGACTTCAACTTGCCAGATTCATCGTAGATCAGTAATCCGGATTTGGTGGAAACGAAAATCGCATCAGAGCCAATCAATATGCTGTTTACGGCATCGGCCAATTTTTCACTCACCGAGTTCACCTTCTCGAATTTGTTCTCATTTTCTGAGAATTTGAAAAGGCCGCTCTTTTCAGTTCCCAACCAGATCACACGGTTCTTGGCTTCTGCAATAGCAGTTACCTTATTGCCACCAACGTGGTAGTAGGTGAATTTTCCACTTCTCGAGTGTTCTGATGTTTTAAAGATTCCTTGATCGATACCTAGCCAAATGTTGAATCTTGAGTCGCGGTAAAGCTGTGTAATGGACTGTTCTTTCAGCCAATTGGAATCAAACGGGTGGTGGAAGATGTTTTCAACTACCTGAATAAGTCCACCGCCAAATGTGGCAATCCAAATGTTGTTTTCGTTGTCTTGAAAAATGTCTCGGATCAGATAAGATTCATCGATCTGTTCTCCAATGACCTGTGTATAAAATTCAAACTCGTCCTTGTTCAGGAATTCTACCCTTAAAAGACCTTTTCCAAATGTTCCTATCCAGATTCTGTTCAGATGATCGATAAATATGGATTGCACATCGTCAATTGCTTCTCCAGACATGGATTTGAACTCCCTAATGGATTGGTTGACGGAAAACGGTTTGGAGACAATGTGAAGGCCAGCATCTTCTGTTCCTACCCACAGACGGTCCATTTCATCTTCGTAATGAATGGCCGTTATCCTTGTTTCAGGCAAGCCTTCAATTTGTCTTAGAACCTGAAAATCGTTGCCTCTTTCGAACCTAATTAGCCAAAGCCCTTCATTGCTTCCGATCAGAAATTCCTTGTGTTTGTAGGGAATGACATCATTGATAAGAATATCGCGTTCGGACATATCAAACCGACTGGTGTCTCCGCCATTTGCCCAAAAGACCAAACCAGATCTGGAAAAAGCCCATATTCCATCTTGTCGGTCTTTATAGATGTGCTTGATCTGACCGTTAATGCCGGTGTTGATCAGTTCTACATCTTTTCGTAGTACACCAATGTTTCCGTCAAATTTCCCGAACCATATTTCGTCTTCCGTTCGATGAAGCGAGGTAATGAAGCCAAGTGAGTTCGTATCGTTTTTGGCCTTTACAGATCTGAACGTCTTTCCATCAAACTGTTCAATACCACCCTTATTGGCAATGATCAGGTGACCAGTTGATGCCTGCGTTATGGCTTCTGTAAAGTTGCTGGAAATTCCATTGCTTTCATCAAACTGGCGAATGGAGTAGTTCTTTTGTGCTCGAACATTGGAGACCATCAGAAAAAGAGCAGGTGCCGTCAACAGCACCTGCATTATATTCCTAAATGGCCTGTTACCTATCACTTTTTGTAGACCTTATCTTTTCCTAATCGCTCGCCTTCTCTAAGCTTTTCGATCAGGTTGATGTTATACTTGAAACGCTGAACTCCACCAATCGGAATGGTGTAAAATCGCATGAATTCTCCGTACTGATTCTTGAAACTGAAGCAGACGTTATTATTGTTCTTTGCCTTTTCCTTGGTCTTTATGAATTGAATATCGAGAGATGAGTTCCGTTCTGTTGGAAGTATTTGGTGCGTACTGCTTTTCCAGTCAGCCTCATTGCTCATTTCAACCCATTCTCCCTTTTTTTCATAGGATACGATCTTTATTACGCCATCATCATCCCAATCGAAATTGAACTGCTGGATGGAGACAACATCATCGTTAATGTAAGGATAGAGGTGGCAAATGGCGCTTTTTTCGGCAGGCATTCTGAATGTCCATTCATAACCGAATGCGTTGGCACCCTCAATGGCAATATTCACGTTAGGTCCTCTACTGAAAAAGTAGTTGTAAAGGTTGCCATCATCTCCTTCAATACCCTCGGCAATTATTTTGAATACGTAACCGCCTAGTTCCTCCACAAATTCACCCTCTTTAGGGTCTAGCGGACCAAAACTGTACCAAGCATTGTCATATTTATCAGATTCAGAAAAAGTTCTTGAATCAAGTAACGTGCCTGCTTTATAATTTCCTGTTGGGTCTGTTTGCTGTGCATCCAGTTCGCTCCAAACCGATTTTCCTCCATAAATACTGAACTTGGTCTTGGAGTCCGAAGCACCATAAACCTCATCATACTCACCACCGATGTCAGGGTCAAAAACCCGCACATAAAATGGGTCCGTTTCGTTAGATGGAATTGAAAGAAAGAATACTTGAGAATAATCGTCATCTCCAAACTTCTTGCTGGCCTGTTTTCCAAAGGTTACCAGAAATGGAATGTTACTGTTGGCAGGAGGTACAGGCTGAGCCAAAGTTCCTAAATTCAGACCAACGCAGACTATCAGCGTCAGGGTTACAATGTTGAATCCTCGTAGAGGTGAAGACATGGTTCGGTGCTTCTGAGATAATTAAAATCAGTACGGAACGCACCCGATTAGGTTACATCCGATCTGGGATTTCTGCGTTAGACAATTTTTGTTCCAAACTTTGATTTTCAACCTAAATACTGGTGGCTAATTGATACTTTCGAATTCCCTATGAAGATTCTGAAACCCCTTATCGGATCTGCAGTTCTGATCTTGCTTGTACTTGCAGGTAACAGAAAGTTGGGCAGTCTGCCGCCAATAATGCGTTTCGTAGAGCCGTATTTCGGTTTTTGGCAGAATGCCGAAGTTGAGGATATGACGGCTTCAAACATTGCCGTCTTTGGTTTAAATGAAGGCTCGGAAGTGGTGTTTGATGATAGAGGAGTACCACATGTCTTTGCCAAGAATGAGCACGATCTCTACTTCCTGCAAGGATATTTAACCGCCCGTGACAGGCTTTGGCAGATGGAATTTCAGACCCATGCTGCAGCTGGCAGAATTTCAGAGATAGTTGGTGAGAAAGCCTTGGAGTTTGATCTGGAACAGCGGAGAATAGGTATGACCTACGCGGCAGACCAAGCGATGCAACTGATTGAGAAGGATGAGAAAAGCATGCTCGTTCTGCAAGCGTATGCCGATGGTGTTAACCAGTTCATTTCGGAGTTGGATGACCGATCCTTGCCATTGGAATACAAGCTGTTGGATTACACGCCAGAACCGTGGACTCCTTTCAAATCGGCATTGCTGTTGAAGTACATGGCTAAGATGCTGACCGGTACAGAACGAGATAGGCCGAATACCGAAGCGTTGAAATTATTGGGTGAGGAGATGTTTTGGAAGTTGTATCCGGACCAAACGTATTTGGATGACCCCATTGTTCCTGGGTTTGAGGTAAAGGCAGAAGCTACTGATAGTTTGTCTGGTTCAGAACAAGCCAGTGTTTCAGGTACTTGGCACACGGACGAGATTCAGCCGCATTTTGTGGGAAGCAATAACTGGGCGGTGCATGGTAGCAGAACGGAAAGTGGTAATCCCATTCTTTGCAACGATCCTCATTTGCGACTTTCGCTCCCTTCCATCTGGTATGAGATTCAGTTGAACGGGCCGGGCATTAACTGCTACGGAGTTTCGCTTCCAGGTTCGCCTGGCATCACCATCGGTTTTAACGAGAAGATAGCCTGGGGTGTAACCAATGCTGGTCGCGATGTGAAAGATTATTACACCATCGACCTGACAGGAAACAACTACACAATTGGCGGTAAGAAATATGAAGTAACACCACGAATTGAGGAGATCAAAATTCGTGGGAAGGAGCCTGTGGTCGATACCGTTCTCTACACGGAATATGGCCCGATAGCCTACTCTGAGAACGGCCAGAACTTGGCGCTGAGATGGCTGGCCCACGATGCCTCTAATGAACTGATGACCTTCTATGAAATGAACCGTGCGTCAAGTTTCGAGGATTACTCTTCGGCACTGAGGCATTATAACTGTCCGGGTCAGAATTTCGTGTTTGCCGATGTGAACAACAACATCGCCATTTGGCAGCAAGGAAAGTTTAAACTGAAGGAAACCGGTTATGGAAAGTTCATTTTGGATGGTGCAGACGCGTCCAATTTGAACGAGCAATTCATCCCCAAGGATCAGAACCCGCACATGCTCAATCCTGAAAGGGGATTTGTGAGTTCGGCCAATCAGGCCGCGGTAGATTCAACCTACCCATACTATGTTTCTGGAGTTTATGAGGAGTTCAGAAATAGGACGATAAACCGTTATCTGAGAGCCGATAGTTCTATCACGCTGCTGGACATGCAGGAGTTGCAATTGTCCAATTTCAACATGTTGGCAGAAGAAGCTTTGCCGCTACTGCTGGCGTATCTGGACACCACTGAATTCCAGTACAAAGAATATGAACTGTTGGCACTGAATGAGTTGCGAGAGTGGAATTACAGCAACGACCGTGGAATAATTGCACCGACCGTTTTCGAAATATGGTGGGATGAGTTTCAGAACCTACTTTGGGATGAGTTCAACGAGCAACATTGGGATCAGGACATGTACTACCGCTATTCCATGGAGCAGATGGACAAGGATGGAAAAGCAAAGGTGGATATGCGCGATAAGCGTTATGTGTATCCAAATAACAAGATCGCCATCGATCTGCTGAAGAATGATCCGCAGCATATCATGTTCGATCATCATGCCACCAACAACAAAATAGAGACCGCCAAAGACATTGTATATGATGCTTTTTATTGGACTTCGATGAAATTCGGTGATATCATCAAATACAAGATCAGCGCGCCACATTGGGGGCATTATCAAGGCACCAAGGTTCAGCACTTGCTGCGGTTAGATGCATTCAGTTCCAAGAAATTGTTTGTTGGTGGAAGCGAACATGCGCCCAACGCCACTACAAGCACCCACGGACCATCTTGGAGAATGATCGTTGATCTTGACCCGAACGGAGTGAAAGCCTATGGCGTTCTGCCAGGCGGTCAATCCGGTAACCCGGGAAGCAAGAACTACATCAACTCGTTGGAAAACTGGAGCAAAGGAGAATATCACCGATTGAACTTCCTTTCATCTCCTGAGCAACTACAAGAAAACTGGATTGTACAAACCTTCAAACCGCTGGCCGAATGAATCTGTTTGTTCGCATAGCTCTGATAGCGGTTCTGTCTGCCGTTGCTCAGCAATTCTTTCCATGGTGGAGTGCCGTTATTGTGGCGTTTGTAATTGAAGCGGCCTTCGGAAAAGCCAACGACACCACATTCTTTTCTGGCTTTTACGGCATTGCCATTCCGTGGATGATCTATGCCGGTTACATCGATACATTATCAGATTCCATACTTTCTGTTCAAGTACTCCAATTATTCAAACTTCCGCCTTACGGATTTGTTATGGTTATAATAACAGGCCTTTTGGGAGGTTTGTATGGTGGATTTGCCTCTGTCATTGGAGGCTGGTTCAGAAAAGCGATCAAAGGAGATGAGTGAGCAGAAGACAGTTTCGGTTGCGTTGGGTAGTGGTGGTGCCAGAGGTTTGGCACACATCGGGGTTATTCAGGTGCTGGAGGAAGAAGGATTCAAGATCGGAAACATAGCAGGTTCCTCCATGGGTGCCTGTGTTGGTGGCATTTATTGCGCCAACAAACTCGAAACCTTTACCGACTGGGTAATTACGCTCAACAGGAGAGAAACCCTGCGGTTGATGGATTTCACCATGTCTACGCAAGGCGTGATCAAAGGCAAGAAAGTACTCGATCACCTGAAAGGGATGCTGGGGGAGATAAGAATTGAGGATTTCACAATTCCATACACGGCCGTTGCAACAGATGTCAATTCAAAGCAAGAAGTGTGGATGAGAAACGGAGATCTTTATTCCGTTATCCGTGCCTCATCTTCAATTCCAACATTGATGATGCCATCCAAATTGGGTGACCGCATTCTCATAGATGGAGGCGTGTTGAACCCGCTTCCGTTGGAGCCGCTTGTTCCGAAAACTACAGACCTTCTGGTGGCAGTTAACATCAATGCCAATCCAGAAGGGCATCAGCGCTACATGCATGTAGATGTTAAAGACCAGAAAAGTACAGAGCACACCGAAGAAGAAGCCAATGCTTACACCACAAGAATGGTGAATACCGTGAAGAGTTGGTTGAACATGAGCAAGATCGAGAAAACGGATACGGAACAGAATTCGACCTTGAATTATCTGGGTATGCTCAATAAGACCTACGATTTTATGCAGGACAGAATGTGCGAGCAGAGCATTGAGATCCATAAGCCGGAGATCGTAGTGAACATTCCAAGACACGTAGGAACCACCTTGGAATTCTACCGTGCAGAGGAAATGGTTGAAGAAGGACGGACTGCTGCCAAAAAGGCCATTCAAAAGTGGAAAAACCAAACTATAGTTGCTGAATGACCACCATAATTGTTGTAGTCACCGTACTGGTTTCAATCGTAGCGTTTCAGAATAGAGAAACGCTTTCTAAACTCATGTTCAATGCCTATTTGGTAAAGCATTCCAACCAGTGGTATAGGGCCGTTACACATGCTTTTATTCATTCCGGTTGGATGCACTTGCTTGTAAACATGTGGGTGCTCTGGAACTTCGGAGGAATGGTGGAAGATGCATTCGATCTGCATCGTGGAATTGTAGGTCGCGGTGCCTTCATCGGACTTTACTTGGGTGGAATTCTCTTCGCAACATTGCCTTCCTATCAAAGACATCAAGATAATTTCAGTTACAACTCGCTTGGTGCCAGCGGGGCCGTGGCCGCGGTGTTGTTCTCGGCCATTTATTTCGACCCCACCATGGACCTGATTCTCATGTTCATTCCAATTCCAATTCCTGCTGTGATCTTCGGAGTACTCTACTTGGCGCTGGAGTGGTACATGGATAAAAAGTTGAACGATAATATTGCGCACGATGCCCACTTCTGGGGAGCTGCGTTCGGATTCGTGTATTCCCTTGTCATGGTTCCATCGCAAATGGAATATTTCATAGATGACATATTCATGCGATTTCTGCCATGAGAAAAGCACTTTTTCTGGACAGAGATGGTGTGTTGAATAGGGAGCGTGGCGATTACACCTTCAGCATAGAGGAGTTTGAAGTGCTGCCAGATGTTGCCGAGTCGCTTGCAATCGCGAAGCAAAAGGGATATTTACTGATCGTGATCTCCAATCAGGGAGGCGTGTCCAAGCGCATTTTCACACAAGAGCGGGTAGAAGTATTGCACAGAATGCTGTGCGATGAACTGGCTGCGCACGATGTAAGGTTTGATGAAGTGTACTACTGCACACACCACGATGAAGTAGGGAAGTGCATTTGCCGAAAACCGAACTCAGGCATGTTGGAAAAGGCCATTGCCCGATTTGGGATTGCCCCATCTATTTCTGTGATGATAGGAGACAGCCAGCGAGATGTGGTAGCTGCCGCAAAAGTTGGGGTAAGGGGAGTCTTGATACCATCGAATTCAGGAATTTTGAAGATCGTGGAAAGTCTGCCATGAAGTATCAAATGTTCAATGGAGAATTGGTTGGGGAGGATGAGAATCTGATCCATGTTTCGAACCGTGGTTTTCGCTACGGAGATGGTTTTTTCGAGTCGATGAGACTGTCAAATGGCAAGTTGCTGTTCTCTGATCTGCATTGGAAACGACTTGTACTTGCCTGTGATGTGCTTAGGATCAAGATTCCGAGTGACTTGACTCCAGAAGTACTCCGTTCAAAGGCGTTACAATTGGCCAAAGCCAATCAAGAACCCAATTCAAGAATCAGGTTTCAAGGATTCCGGTCTGGTTCTGGTAGATACAATCCAGAGTCTTCTGTTTTGAGTTGGGCCATGGTTAGTGAGCCCATTGATGAGCCTACATACAGTTTGAACAAACGTGGAATAACCATCGGTATCTGCAACGGTCACAGCATCAATCCATTGCCACAAAGCGGGTTCAAGTCGTGTAATTCCGTACCGTATGTTCTGGGAAGTATTTATGCCCAAGAACACGGTTGGGATGATTGTCTGCTCTTGGATGCTGAAGGATTCATTGCAGAAGGAACGGGCTCCAATGTGTTTCTGGTGCAGGGAAAAGCGTTGATCACACCAGACCTTCAGCATGGAGGTGTTCCTGGTGTAATGCGTACGGTGCTGTTGCATGAAGCACAGACACTTGGATTTGAGATTCTACCGCAGTTGGTGAAGGAAGATGACCTGCTTGAAGCCGATGAATGCTTCCTGTCTACCGCTACCCGAGGAATTGTCTGGGTCGGTGCCTTTGGAAAGAAACGTTACTTCAAGCGCGTTGCCGAGCAGTTGGTCAAACACATCAATGCAAAGTATATCGGCTAAAGATTCTTCCTCGGACGTCCTTTGTCCCTCGTCCCTTTCTCTCGTCCCTCGCCTCTAATTGAGCCTTGGATCCTCAGGCAAGTTGTGCATGTAGTTGTACGGACTGCCCATATTCTTCAGCACCTCGGCCCAAAGCTTCTCAGGCTTCTCTTCAAACAGCAACTTCTTATTGGCTCTGGCAACTATCCAGCTTTTGCTGTCCATTTCGCTTGCCAACTGACCTTCTGCCCAACCGGAATATCCAACAAACAACCGAATGTTGTCAGGTCTCAACTCTTTGGTCTTTATCAGGTCTTTGATGGTCTCAAAATCGCCACCCCAATAAATACCGTCCATCACTTCGGTAGAGTTGGGAATTCTGTCTCCGAGAAGGTGCAGATAATGCAACGTTTCCTTCTGCACCGGACCACCAAGTGCCAATTTAGAGTCGAACGATGGCGCATTCTCAATGGCCTCATGTAGGTACATGGGAATAGGCTTGTTCAGGATAAGCCCGAAAGATCCATTCTCGCTATGCTCCGTGAGCAGTACCACAGACCGTTTGAAGTAAGGGTCTTGCATGAAAGGCTCAGATACCAACAACCTTCCGGTCTTGGCACCCAGCTTCTGTTCAGGCAAATTGAATAGATCCTTGATCTCCATCAGTACTAATTAACGATTTTCTGAGCTTAAAGCATCAACTATTTATAACTCGTTGATAACTGATTTGTTTTAAAACAAAAGCCCCGCCAAATTGGCAGGGCTCAATGCTTTTTTGAAATAGCTGAAATCATTCAGCCTTTTTTTTCGCTGGGGTCTTTTTAGCCGCTGTTTTCTTGGCAGTGGCCTTTTTGGCGGCTGGCTTTTTAGCTGCAGCTTTTTCTGCTTTAGGTGCTTCCGCAGTCTCAGCCTGCTTGGCCTTTTTGGATGCAGGTTTTGCTGCAGGAGCTACATATGCTTTGGTCTTTTTCTTTTTTCTGCGAACGCCATAAGAACCACTAGTAATCTTGCCCTTTTTTGATTTTTTATCTCCTTTTCCCATGTTTTCAGCTGTTTTTTTGTTCGGTTTGCTAACAAACATAGTAAAATTGAAAAACTGGCCTGAAGCCCATAAAGCGAAAACCCCCATTCGTGCTAAACGAATGGGGGTTTCCGAAAATGATAACCGGGTTAGCTTATTTGGTCAATACCAATCTTTCTGAAACATTGAAGCTTTCGCCTCTTACAATCAAGGTGTAAACCCCAGTTGCCATTCCATTGGTTTCAATGGTTCCAGTTCCGTTTCGGTTACCAGTGTCAGTGCCTGTCCAAACGCTTCTGCCCACCGCATCAAACATCTCAAAAGCAATATTTTCCTGCGTATTGGAATTGAAACGATAGGTGAAGTTGTGGTTAGATGGATTTGGGAATACCGTCATCTCAAACTCCGGATTCTCATCAATCCCAACGGTGAGAGAGGTACAGCCTTCAACTTCAATATCATCAATGAACATGAGGTACATGTTCAAAGCATTGTGGTGGAAAGCGAAGTACAAACTCTGATTGGCATAGGTTCCGGCTGGTAGAGAAACCGATTGCTGTGTCATACTTGTGTTTCCGGCCGTGCTTGCGTCATTGTCTGATACGCTGAACAGCTGTGTGGCACCTGCAAAATCGGCTACATCTGTACCTACAGTTCCTACAAGAACTTCATAGCCATCGCGGTATAGATCGTCAGAGTACATGTGCTTCCAACGCAGTTCACCATCATCATCCATCATGGTCACAGGTCCGAAAGTCAGCCAGTTATCTGCAGCTACGGTTTCGTTATCGTGCCAAGAAGTAGATCCGATAAACCAGTTGGTGTCTCCAGGCGTGGTAGACTCGTACCAACCCAACATCCAGTTAGATGAGTAACCGCTGATGGCAGAGTTGACAGGCTCTTGGTCGTTGTCAATGATAAATGCTTCAAAGTTTGGCTCATCTGTTGGGTTGATGTCAAAAACTTCACCATCAAACGAAGCAAGAATCTCGCAACTCGGTGTTCCTGGGTTGCCACCGCCTCCAACACAGAAGTTATGGGTTGCTGAAGCACCGAAGTTGACAGCCGTCATGTTAACCAACGTAGCGTTGTTGTCATCTACTATTGTATAATCTCCGTCTACGTTGCAAGATTGTGGATAGAGCGTACCTTCTATACCATCCGAATTGGAATCGTATATGGTGAAGTCGTAACATCCATTTGCCAGACAAGCCGTTGCTACCTGAGTACCTGAACCATTTGGTAGACTACTGGTATACGGACCTCCTTGCAATACAACGTTATTATTTGCATCCGTTATCTCCCAAGTGGTTTCTGCTCCCCAACAATCCAGTTCAAGCGTTAGCGTAACTCCGGTTCCACTTGTGCCAACATTGAAACTAGAACTGGAATTGTCATTTCCAGTGTCTTGGTCATTGTTGCTGGTATTCAGGGTTCCACTTACGGTATTGGCCGTAAATGAGTGGCTGCCTGCCGTTGTGGTAACTGAAGGAAGTGTAACAGTTGCACTTGCCCCAGTAGCCAAACTTCCAGACCATGGATAGTTAGGTTGAGATTGCGCGTCAACCGCGTATGCAATCTGAACAGATGTCAACGTAGTTGAACCGTAATTGGTCAGAGTAACCTGCGGAGTGAATGTTGTGCTGCAAAGTGCTCCATTCGGATTAAGGATGCCAGAAATACCAGCATCGTAATTATTGCCGCCTCCGGTGCTACAATTGCTTGTGTTCACAAGAGCATTTCTAACTCCTGCCAGAACACCACGCATGGCAGATTTTTGCCCTGCAGTAAATTGATCTTGACATTCTTCTGGAGTATAATCCATGTAATTCTCTATCTGCTGATTACACGAACCATCATCATTACAATTACTTGGATCGAACTGGATGGCAGGTGGCGTATCACTGATTCCATCACCGTCAGAACAAGAAAATGAATTGGCAAATGTGTGGTCAAGACCTAGGAAGTGACCAACTTCGTGTGTCACTGTTCTGTTTGTCAAACCTCCCCATGGCCAAAGACGGTATCCGTTGGTTTGGTTAGGATCGTTACCAACACAAACGTTGATGGCAACAACACCATCAAGATCAGAGTTGAATGTCACTGGGCTGCTTGGTTGATAGGCAAATCCTAACGTGCCTCCAAAGAAGTTGGCCGGGTTGGCCACATCTGCACCATTACCCTCTATTTCAGAAACCACCCATATATTAAGGTAGTAGCGGTTATCCCAGCGGCTAAGATCCTTAACCGCCTGCTCGTTGCCACCACCGATAATGGTAATTCCATTAGCAGAGTAACCTGAAACGCCCATTCCGCTTACGCGATTTATGCCTGAATGCGGGTTGCCTTGTGGGTCATATCCAGCCAAGCAGAACTGAATTTCCGTATCCGGACCAGCACCTTGGGCAATACCTCCATCGGCACTCGTTCTTCTGTAATCTCGGTTCAATGCATCAATACAACTTTGAATCTGTGCATCAGAAATGTTGGTTCCACTACCAACAGCTTCTCCTTTATGAATAACATGGAAAACCACAGGAATGGTATACACTGGTGGAGCAGCGCGAACACCAGATTCCAATTCAGCCATAATTCTTCTTGTTTCAGCTTTGGCAGCAAGAACACCTTCACGATACTGTGGGTCAGTGGCCATCAACGCCTCCGTAACGGATTGCTGAATGCATTTTTCGCCTGAATTATTGTGGTCATGAGCATGATCTGCCTGACCATTTCCAGACTTTGTAAGTCCGGTTTTCTGAATTGGATCAACAACAGGACGGTTGTTGTAGATCGATGTTTGCCCAACTACGGAAAATGAGACCAAGAGGGCAAGAAGCGTGGGGAATAATTGTTTTATCATGTTGATTTTTGAATTAACGTGGCAAACAAACAAAAAAATAGAAGGCGCAATTGTTCATAATGCAACCCAAGGTTTCACTATTGTCGCATAAATAACTTTCAGGATTCTGGTAATCCGAAAACCATATGGTTGACCGTGTGTTTGAAGATTAAGGAAAACCTGTCATTTTAAAGACGCTGTGGTGAACTTTTGACCTTCATCTTAGTTGTTGTTTCAAGGGTATGCAACAAGATTTAATCATATGGGTACGTCCCAAATGTTTCTTTGCGTCAGATCAATGAGAAAAAATCTAACCAACAAATGAAAAAACTACTATCTCTTTTAGGATTCTTAAGCTTTTCTATTTCTGTTTTCGCTCAGGTGAGTATTGATGTACCACCACTCTCCAGCAAGGCAGACTTTATCCGCGATTACGAAGTTGTGTCTCTTCGTTTGGATCGGCCTGATATGAATGTTGTGTCTATAGAAGATGAACAAGCTGAACTGGATGGGAAGCCGCCACGATATTCCGTTCATATTCCGTTGGGAATTTCTACAGAAAACGGTGGAGACTGGATGGAACTGAAGGGTGGAGCCCGAATCTGGAGGGTGCGTTTGGAGGCTTCTGGGGCCCTTGCTACAACATTGCTTTTTGATGAATTCCAGATTCCGGAAGGTGGTCTGGTACACGTATATAATGACGATAGAAGTCAAGTTATCGGTGCATTCACCAGTGAGAACAATCAGGATGGCGGCTCCTATGCTACTCAGATAGTTATTGGCGAAGCATGTACCATAGAGTACTATGAGCCAGCCGCTGTTAGAGGCCAAGGACTGATAGATATTTCAAACCTTGGATACTGTTACCGATATATATATGGGCCTGAGACTGCTGATGAGCGTGGTGGTTCTCAATCTTGCGAGGTGGATGTGAATTGTAGTCCTGAAGGAAACAATTGGCAAGACGAAAAGCGAGGAGTTGTTAGAATGTCTGTGGTTTCAAATCAGGGTTCTGGTTGGTGCACTGCTTCTTTTGTAAACAACACGAACCTAGATTGTACTCCATACATACTTACTGCTTTGCATTGCACGGAAGGTTCAAGCAACAATAATTTTGGTCAGTACACTTTCTATTGTAATTATGAATCATCTGGTTGTGGCAGCGGAAGTGCACCTCAGAATCAAACCATTGTAGGTTGCACCGAACTGGCCAATAGTGGTGATGGGGGAGGAAACTCGGGTTCCGATTTCAGTTTATTGGAAGCCACGGGTTCAGTTCCATCTGCGTACAATGTCTATTACAACGGTTGGAATGCGCAAAGCGCTGCAAGTTCAAGCGGAGTAGGGATCCATCATCCGGCAGGAGACAGAAAGAAGATTTCTACTTACACAACACAACTTCAGAGTACGGCTTGGGGTTCTGCAACAGGTTCTCATTGGAGGGTTTATTGGTCGGCAACAACCAACGGACATGGAGTAACGGAGGGTGGTTCTTCGGGTTCTCCTTTGTTTGATAATCAAGGAAGAATTGTAGGAACATTGACAGGTGGAGGTAGCTATTGCAGTACTCCGAATCAGCCAGATCAGTATGGGAAGGTAGCTTATCACTGGCAGAGTAATCCCGGAGATGATCTCAAGGATTTCCTCGATCCTGGAAACACAGGTCAATTGACACTTGCTGGAACCTATGCACCTTGTACACCACCAGCAACTGATGATGCCGGTATCAGCAATATTGTATCTCCGGCAGGTTCAATCTGTGATAATTCAATCACACCGATTGTAACCCTAACAAACTATGGAGGTAACACGCTGACAACCGTTACCATCAATTATAACGTTGACGGAACTGGAACGCAGCAGTATTCATGGTCAGGAAGTTTGGCAACCAATCAGTCTGCAACGGTTACGCTACCTTCTATGACCGTTAGCGCGGGTAACCACACGTTCAATGCGTTCACGTCTTCACCTAACGGTCAGACGGATCAGAATTCAGGCAACAATGCTTCAGCCTCTGCATTCAGTATCACTATTGCAGATTCCTACGTCACTTTCATTCTGAATACAGATGATTATGGAGAGGAAACCACATGGCAGTTTGCACAAGATGGGGGAGGCGTTATTGCATCAGGAGGTCCATACGAGAACTTCGAGAACATTCAGATTGAACAAGAGATCTGCGTAGCATCAGGAGAGTGTTACACCTTTACCATATTCGATTCTTTCAATGATGGTATCTGCTGTTACACTGGAACTCAAAATCCAGGTTACCAAGACGGAAGCTATTCCATTGCAGATGAAAATGGCATCAGCATTTTTACCGGTAGTGAATTCGGGTCTCAGGAAGTTGTGAACTTCTGCATCCCAGCTAGCCCAGAGAATTGCGTTACAGTATTCGATCCGTTCGATTCAAATGCATCAGGCTTTACGGTTTATCCAAATGGTGGCGGTGGATATATAGCAGGTTCCAACAGTTTTGGAGACTTGGCCAAAGCACAGGCTTTCGGAGCTCCACAGCAACCTTCTGAAGTGGCCGGTTTGGTTTTCTGGACCGTCAGCAAAGTGGATGATGGTGGTTCTGTTACGGCCAATTTGTATGCGTTGGATGGTCCGGGTACCGATCTTGGCGGTTCAACCAACTCAGCTCCAGGTACCGTGTTGTCTACAGAATCCTTGACGCTGCAGCGTGTTGACACTTCAGGGTTCTTGAACAGAATAGATTTTACGTCTCCGCAGATTATCAGCAGTGCATATGCTGTTGGATTGGATTTTTCTTCGTTCAGCGGAGATGACGAGTTGGGAATCGTGACCAATATTGATGGCGATGCCAACGGAGCTGACCTTGCTTGGGAGCAATGGAGTGATGGAGATTGGTACTCCATGAACCAAGCTTGGAATTCTCAGAACAATGCCGATTTCGATCTGGCCATCTTCCCAGTTCTTTGCCCTCAGAATGTTACAGGAATAGCTAATGAGGAACTTTCGTTCAATGTTTATCCTAACCCGAACAATGGAGAGTTTGCTTTGGTAAGTGCCTCAGCGTTTGATGCACAGCTTTCTATCCTGAACACATTAGGACAGGTCGTGTATAATGCCAGTGTTAACGGTCAGGATATTGTAAGAATCGACCTGAGAGATCAGGTTTCAGGTATTTACTTTATTAAACTTGATACGGAAGAAGGCAGTTGGACAGAGAGAGTAGTGGTCAAATAACCAGAAAAGTTCATAACTCGGTTAACAACCTGTTTATAAGCTGTTTGTCGACCGGTTGATTGAAGGTTGATAAGTCTGGCCCGAAAAATTAGGACTGAGGGTGTGATACCGTATACATTTGTTAGAACCAAGTGAGGGATAAAAGGCTGGCAGCAGCCACTCTCTGAGATACTCCACGGAGAATTGAAGAGAGAAATCGGAATCTCAGCGGTCTTAGGGCCAACGGGTGAGGCGGCAGCGAAAGAAGGGATACTCAGGTTGAACGGAAGTCGAGAAAGCCAACGGAGTAAGCGGGCAACCGCAGAAAAGGAAGAGAAGTCGGAATAACAGTAACTTGGTGCTCTAGCTGAATTACGGTTCAGGGACGAGCAGAGCGGAGATCAGTCAGAAGATTGGTCTCCGCTTTTGTTTTACCCGATCAGGTCGGCCGATTGTCTCCCGATGGAGGTTCCGAGTGCCACGCCCATTCCGCCCATTCTTACGGCACATGTTACATGGTCAGAAACCTGTTTTACAATCGGGGCTTTAGACTGACCAACACCCATTACACCAGACCATCGGTGCTCTATCTCAAATGGAGTTTCTGGAAAAATTACATTCTCAAGCAGAGATTCTAACTTGTTCTGTATCAACTCAGTTGTCTTCAATTCGGTGGTGGTTTCACCGGTTTTATCCAGATTTCTCCCACCTCCCAAAAGAAGTCGGTTGTCTACATTTCTGAAATAGTAAAAGCCCTCCTCCATATGAAACGTACCTCTCACTTTCAGCCCTTCAATGGGTTTGGTTATCAGTACCTGAGCTCTGGCCGGGGCCACATCCTCAGTTGTAAGTAACTCTTTGGCAAATCCATTGGTTGCCACGTGCAGTCTTTTGCATCGAACCTCTAGGTTTCCATTCAATTCAACCCGTACGGAATCATTCAGGTCAGACCAAGAACTTACATGACAACCATTGAGTATTCGAATACCCAGTGATTGAGCCAGACTCACCAAAGACGACATCATGGCAGCAGTATCAATGCTTCCTTCATGTCTGTTCAGAATCAGGTGTTTTACAGAACCGAATCCAAATTTCAAGATTGAATCGTCACAAACAGAGTAAGTGCTCTTCAAACCAAGCGTCTTCAACACGTTCTTGTTTGCAGGATCCAAGAAAGAAACGCACCGTTGGAACAGCTCTTCGTCCCCTTCCAAAAACAACTCATATCCACCACAGTTGTCGTACTTCAGTTTCTCGTCACCGATGAGTTTTCGTAGAGAATTTAATCCGTCAACCCGCTGTTTCACCAAATTGAAAACAGCCTCTTCCGACTCCAGATTCATGTCTGCAAGAAGTTCGCTGAGGCTTCCAAAACAGGCAAATCCGGCATTTTTCGTGCTTGCACCCGCTGGTAAGATTCCTTTTTCGAGAACTAAAACCTTTGCATTCGGGTGCAATTTCCTGTAGAAGATGGCAGAGGTCAGACCCACAATCCCGCTACCAATAACCACAAGGTCTAAGTTTGTCAGATACTCAGAAATTTCCCAGTAACTCAACGAAGGAGGAAAGGCTCGGTTTTCATCAGTCATTTCATGCTCATTTTCGGTTCAATAAAAGTGAAACAAATTCTCTGTTTTGGAGTAAGAATCAAGTTAAGCACTAAATTGTGCCAACGATGGATTTGAGAAGGTTGAAAAAGCTTACTACGTTTTGCCTGCTGGCAATATGTATTTTCTGTATGCCCTTGGTCACATTCGGGCAATCTGCCGGATTGGAGATCACAGGTGCTGTCAAGGAAGGCTGGAAAGGCCTTGGTGAAACCAACCTGACGCTGTATAAAAACGGCTCGGTAGACAAGAGTTTCACAACATCATCAAACGGCAAATTTGAATTCCTATTTGAGCCAAATGCTACGTATATACTTGACGTTAGCAAACCTGGATACGTGACCAAGAAGATCGAATTCAACACCACCGTTCCTGTGGAAATGTCCATGGTGTGGGAGTTCGATTTTATCGTTGAATTGTTCCAAGACCAGTCTGGATTGGACAAGGCCATTTTTCTCAATCCTGTTGCAAAGGTTCATTACAACCGCAGGTTCAATGAGTTCGATTATGACCTCGATTACACCATGCAGTTCCAAAAGCAGGAAGAGGAGGTCTTCAAGAAGTTGGAAGAACTGAACGAAGAAAAGTATCTGGAAGAAGAGCAAGCTCGAAAAGAAGCTGAACAAAAGGCCAAAGAAGAAGCGAAAGCATTGGCCGCAGCCAAAAAGGCAGAAGAGGAAGAAGCCAAACGAAAAGAACAGGAAGCTAAAGCAAAAGCTGAAGCTGAGCTGAAAGCCAAGGAAGACAGTTACAAGGCGCTGGTAAAGGAGGCAGAATCGTTGATGAAAGCCGAATCATTTACCGAGGCAAAAGCAAAACTCGAAGAAGCTAAACGCGTATTCCCTGACCGAGGGCTTGAAGAAAATTTAGCTCAAGCAGAAGCGGGAATCGCCAAAGTGAAGGCCGAGCAAGAAGAAAGGAACAAAGTTGAGAAGCAGTTCCAAGACATTATGTCTCAGGCAGAAGATCTGGTACGGAAAGAAAAGTACGAAGCAGCCATCAATCTTTTCGAAACGGCTCAGGACATCAAACCAGATACAGACCTTCCCAAGGTCAAGATAAAGCAGGCTCAGGAAAAATTGGCCGCAATTGCCAAGGCCGAGGAAGAGAAGAAAAAGCTGGATGCCGAGTATCAGAAACTGATAGCCGAAGGGAAAGAAGCGGAAGGAATAGCAGACTATGGAAAGGCCAAGGAGAAATTTACAGAGGCGGGTAAACTCAAACCTGATTCGGAAGAACCTGCAAGACTGATCAAATACATTGATGAACTCCTTGCCCGTCTTGATAAGGAAAGACGTGAGGCGGAAGAAAAGCAGAAGCTTTTCAGTGATCTGATTGCAAAAGGAGATGCGTCAGCAAGGGATCAGAATTTCGAAGGCGCTAAGTCAAATTACTCAGAAGCTCTATCGTTGGGAGTTGATGATAAATTGGCCAATGATAAGATTGCTGAGATCGAGAGAATTGTTGCCGAAAGAGATAAGGCTGCAACTGAACTTGCAGAAAAACAGGAAAGATTCTCAAAGTTGTTGTCGGAAGGTGGATCACTTCAAACTTCTAAGAAATTGAGTGAGGCCAAGCAGAAGTTTCAAGATGCCTTGGCTTTGAATGTGGATAACAATGCTGCGCAGGCACGCATTGACCAGGTAGATCGGCTTATTCAGGAGGAACAACGACTAGCAGAAGAACTAGCTCAAAAGCAGAAAACCTACGATACGGCCATTAAGAAGGCAGACAAGTTATTGTCGAAAGAAAGTTATCAGGAAGCCTTGGCCGAATATCAAGAAGCAGGTAAGATTCTCCCTCAGCAGACCTATCCCGCAGAAAAGGTAGCCGAGATTCAGAATAAGTTAGCTGAACTTGAAGCTCAGAGAATCGCTGAACAGAAAGCCAAGGAAGAAGCTGAACGTCTTGCGGCAGAGGAAAAGGCCCGTTTAGAAGAAGAGAAGAGATTGGCCGCGGAAGCTGAAGAAGCAAGAAAAGCTGAGGAAGCTCGCTTGGCAGAAGAAAAGCGTAAAGCCGAAGAAGCAGAGAAAGAAGCCAAACGATTGGCCGAGCAAAAAGCCAAGGAAGAAGCAGAGCGTCTTGCGGCCGAGGAAAAGGCCCGTTTAGAAGAGGAAAAACGATTGGCCGCGGAAGCTGAAGCAGCGAAAAAGGCTGAAGAAGCACGTCTGGCCGAAGAGAAACGTCAAGCCGAAGAGGCTGAAAAAGAAGCCAAACGTCTGGCAGAGCAAAAAGCCAAGGAAGAAGCTGAACGTCTCGCGGCAGAGGAAAAGGCCCGTTTAGAGGAGGAAAAGAGATTGGCGGCCGAAGCTGAAGCAGCTAATAAAGCTGAAGAGGCACGCCTGGCAGAAGAAAAGCGCCAAGCTGAGGAGGCTGAAAAAGAAGCTAAGAGACTGGCAGAGCAAAAAGCCAAAGAAGAAGCTGAACGTCTCGCGGCAGAGGAAAAGGCCCGTTTAGAGGAGGAGAAGAGATTGGCAGCGGAAGCTGAAGAAGTAAGGAAAGCTGAGGAAGCACGTCTGGCCGAGGAGAAGCGCCAAGCCGAAGAGGCTGAAAAAGAAGCCAAGCGATTGGCAGAACAGAAAGCCAAAGAAGAAGCAGAGAGATTGGCGGCTGAGGAAAAGGCTCGATTAGAAGAGGAGAAGAGATTGGCAGCGGAAGCTGAAGAAGCAAGAAAGGCTGAAGAAGCACGCTTGGCAGAAGAAAAGCGTCAAGCTGAAGAAGCTGAGAAAGAAGCAAAGCAATTGGCAAAGCAAAAAGCCAAAGAAGAAGCAGAGCGATTGGCGGCTGAGGAAAAGGCTCGATTAGAAGAGGAGAAGCGATTGGCAGCGGAAGCTGAAGCAGCGAAAAAAGCAGAGGAAGCGCAGTCGGCTGAAGAGAAAAAAATAGCTGCACAAAAAGCCAGGGAAGATGCCGCTCGATTAGCCGCAGAAGAAAAAGCTGCTTTCGAGGCTGAAATGCAGAGACAAGAGGAATTGAAGCGTCAAGCTGAGGAAGCGGCACGGTTAAAGGCCGAAGAGGAAGCAGCACGTCTGGCTGAAGCCAAAAAGTTGGAGGAAGAACAGCGTCTCAAGAAGGCCGAAGAGAAAGAGCGTCAGCGACTGGAGGCTGAGAAGTTGGCCAAAGAAGAGCAAGAACGTCAGCTGGCGGAGGTTCGCAGATTAGAGGAAGAAAGAAGAGCTCAGGCTGAGGAACAGAAGCGACTTGAAGATGAGGCGCGCAGAAGAGCGGAGGAGGAAGCTAGGGCCAAAGCTGAGGCGGAGCGCAAAATGGAAGAGCAACGTTTAGCGGCAAAAGAAGAACTGGAAAGACGAGAGAGAGAAAGATTGGAGGTAGAAGCGCTTGCCAAAGCGGAGAGAGAAAGACAGGAACTGGCGGCCGCAGAAAAAGCAAAGAAAGAAGCAGCTGAAAGGGAACAGGCACGACTCGCACGAATTCAAGATTCACTGGCGCAGGCAGAAGCTGAAAGGATGGAGCAAGAAGCCCAAGAGATCCTTGCCAAAGAAATGGCTGAGCGTGAAGCTAGAATGAAGGCAGAGATAGAGGCTAAAGTGAAAAAGGAATTGCAGACGGAGTTTGAGGAAGAATTACGTCAACAGCAGTTGGCAGAACAGGCAGAGGCTGCGGCAGAGGCTCAATTTGAACGGGAAAGGGAGCTCAAGGAAAGAAAGAAGCAGCAGGAGCGTGAGCAGAAAATCGCTATGATGGAATCGCGCAAACGCGCAGAATTGGAAGCGTGGGAGAGAAAGGAAGAAGAAGAGGCCCGAAGAAGGGCTGAGCAAGAAGCTGCCGAAGCTGCAAGGATCAAAAAGCAAGAACAGGAGCAGGCTGAGTACGAGGCGGAAATGCAGCGTAAAGAAGAGCAGGCCAGAATTGCCGCGGAGAAGAATGCACAGCGTATTGCCGAACTGGAGCAGCGCAAGCTGAGACAAGAGGACGAAAACAGAACAAAGCAAGAGCTAGCTGAAGAGTGGAAGCAGATGCGGGAGCAGGCAGCAAGAGAACGTGCCGAGGAGCAGAGAAGACTTGACGAAGAGAAAATAGCCAGAGCTGCAGTTGAAAAGGAAATTCTTGCAACTGAAGAAGCCAAGGAAAAGCAACGAAGAGAAGATGAAATTGCCGAGGCAAGTGCTTATGCTCAACGTCAGAAGGAGTTGGATGAAAAACTGAGACAGGAGAAAGAACAGAAGCGCAAAGAAGAGATTGAGCTGAAGGAAGAGAACTACCGTAACAAGAAGGAGTTTGAGGAGAAGGCCAAAGAGATTGCTCAGAGTTCTGTTGATGCAGAACGTTCAAGCTATGAGGATGAGGTTAGGGCTAAGATGAAAGAGGAGTATGACCGTAAACGGGCCGAATTAGCAGCTAAGAAGAAGGAAGAAGTTGTTACAACACTTCCACCAAAACCAACTCAATTTCAGATGGATCTGGCCAAGAAATACCCGATGGGCGTAACCGAAGAGTCAGAAATCAAGGACAACCGCGAGATAAAGCGCGTGGTCATCAAGCGTAAAGAGAACGTTGCTGACCAATACACACGTGTTAAGTGGAATTGGGGAGGTGTTTATTATTTCAAGAACGAGCAAAGCACCTCAAAGCAGATCTATGATCTGGAAATCCAGTGGTAATCAGGTCACTGTAACACCACCTTTCGGGTTGACCGATGGATTCCATCTTCCAAGCGGATCAAGTAGATTCCAACGTTCAGATTTACTTCAAACCTTGTAGTGTAGTTTGAACTGAGCGTTTCGGTCAAAACCGTTCTGCCAGAAAGATCGATAAGAGAAAGATTCAATGCTCGATTGCGGTCATTTGATATAGTTATGTTCTGTCTTTGAACTAAAACCACAACCTCATCAAGAGGGTTTGGATTGTTTACGGAAAAAGGTACGGTCGAAACATCAAAAACCGCAGTATCTGAGCCACACACGGAACTTGCAATGTGTTGAACAGTATAGGTTCCTTCTGAAGCATAATCGTGAGTTGGATTTTCGTCTGTAGAGGTATTATTGTCGCCAAAGTCCCAATGATGATTGGTTACATTGTTCGAAACACCATTAAAGAATACGGATGGTCCACTTACTTCAAAGTCGGAACTGGCCACAACATCCTGATGCCCGATAAACCAATTGCTGGTGCTGTCAATCACCATGTCTTCGGCTAGTTGCTGTAACACTTCTGCATCTGCCTGACCAATGGTGGCATAGTAATTCAACCCTACTGGCGATTGTCTGAAAATGGTAGCGTAGAATATACATGCGTTCAGGTATGTTCCCCAAGCGCTTGGGTGACTTCCATCTCCCGAATAAAGACCATTCCAGAACGTTGGATTCTCCAACTTCAGTTGTTGCCAAGCTGCACCACATGGGGCAACCGTTGCGTTATTGTCTGAAGCCATTTCAATGTAACTCTCGCGCAAGCGGGCGTTCATTCCTTCAAAAGTGCATAAGGGTGTATAGAATTGACAGTTCTGCTGATCTCCTTCTTTTCTGCCCCAGGTCATGAAGAAAACCGGCTCGGTACACTCATAGTTTGATTTGATAGAATCTACTAGAATTTCAGCGTACGGATAAGTTTCAGCTGCCACCTGTGCAGGCGGGAAAGATGGTTTCTGACTCTGTTCCTGAATCACAACGAAATCCCAATCTCTGCTGGCAATTTTCGCAAGAGAAGTAGCATTGGTAGAGTGTCCTTCTAACGTGTAGCCGCCTGGTGTGTTAGATTCATGATAGATAGTGTCTCCACCCGCCAAAGCCAAACTATACAACATGCCAGGTAAATTGGCCGTGTATGTGTAGCTGTTGCCCAGAAAAAGGATATCCGTTGTTTGCGCATTGACGGATAAGAAAGAAACGAAGGCGGCAAATAATAGAACGTTTTTCATGGTCTTGTTGAGATTGATCGGTTGAAAGTAGTCCAGCAGGTTGTTTGATTTTGACCAATAGACGTCAATGATCAAAAATGGAGGCGTGCTTTTGGCGTTACGCTGAGGTCTGCAAGTTCATTTTCTAGAAACTTGAAGTGTGCAGCAATGCATATCATGGCGGCATTGTCTGTACAGAATTCGAACTTGGGAATATGAGACCGAATTCCTTTTTGGGAGGCTAACTTCTCAAATCGTTGGCGCAGCTCACTGTTAGCAGAAACTCCTCCTGCCAAGGCAATGTCTCCGACACCGAATTCATCAATGGCCTTTGATAATGGAGTTAGCAGATAATTGACCAAATGCTGCTGATAAGAAGCACAGATATCATTCAAATTCTCGGCAATGAAATGCTCATCCTTCTTCATTTCTGCCTGCAACTGATACAGAAACGAGGTTTTAATTCCGCTAAAGCTGAAGTCAAAACCATCAACTTTTGGAGATGCAAACTCAAATCTGTTGGGGTCTCCGTCTTTTGCCAACCTATCAATTACAGGACCTCCTGGATAACCCAGATTCAGAATTTTGGCCGCCTTGTCAAAAGCCTCTCCGGCTGCATCGTCAATGGTCTGGCCCACCACTTGCATTTTCAGAGGAGCTTTAACCAAGACGATTTGCGTGTGTCCGCCACTCACAGTTAAGCACAGAAAAGGAAATTCCGGTGCCTGTTTTCCTTCTTCCTCAATGAAATGGGCCAGAATATGTCCTTTCATGTGATCAACAGAAATAAGCGGAATGCCAAGTGCCATTGATAGTGATTTGGCAAATGAACCACCGACCAACAGACTTCCCATTAACCCTGGCCCTTCTGTAAATGCAATGGCGCTGAGTTGATTCTTACTGATGTTGGCTTTCTTCAATGCCGCATCAACAACAGGAACTATATTCTTCTGATGTTCTCTTGAGGCCAATTCTGGTACCACGCCACCATATTGCTCATGCACATCTTGATTGGCAACAACGTTAGAAAGCACCTTTTTGCCATGCAGCACTGCCGCAGACGTATCATCGCAAGAAGACTCTATTGCTAGTATGATCGGTTCACTCACCTCGGCATTGTTATTGAGTACCTTTGACCCTCAGGTTTTCAGTAGCAGATGATTTTCAAAAGTATCAAAAAGGCTTTCGCATGGACTTCGTTCCTGCTGCTGTTTCTGGTGCTTTTGGTCGGTGGCGGATATATCGCTCTGCGCAGCCCCAAGGTTCAGACCAAGATAACCCAATACATTGCAGATCACCTCTCAGAAGAACTGAAGACCACTGTTTCTGTTCAGGGGGTCGATATCGGTTTTTTCAATCGTGTAATTCTTGAAGGATTGTATGTTGAAGACCTGAAAGGTGACACGCTGGCTTACCTGAACGACCTGCATCTTGGTGTACGTTATGTAAGTATTGATCGTAGAAAGATCCATTTTGGCAAGATCAGAATAGACGATCTCAAATTCTACCTGCACAAGTACGAGGGAGATGAGAAGTTGAACCTGCAATTTCTGATCGATTACTTCTCCAAACCTTCGGAAAGTCCCAGTAAAGCATGGGATATCCGATCAACTGCTGTTGAGCTTCGAAATGCCTCTTTTCAGCTTCGGAATCATTACTCTGAGAAGAAACCTATCGGTATTGACTACAAGGATCTTGATGTAAAACGTATCAATCTGCTGATTGATGATATTAGGTTGGATGGCGATACGGTTTTTGGAAATGTGGAGAAACTGAGTTGCTACGAGAATCGGGGCTTCTTTCTGAAGAAATTGAATGGTTTGGCCAAGGTGAGTCCAACAGAACTGAAGGTTGATGGACTGCAAATTCAGACCGCTACAAGCAATCTGGATGTTGACCTGCATTACACCTACCACGATTGGGCGGACTACCTGACGTTTGTAGACAGCGTGAGGATGGATTACGATTTCCGACCATCTCAGGTAGACCTGAAAGACGTTTCTTTTTTCGCGCCAGCCATGAATGGACTTAAGGAGCGGTTACAGATCAGTGGCCGAGTATACGGACCTGTTTCCAGCCTCAATGCCCGTGATCTTGAGATCGAGTACGGGATGGCCACCAAGTTGGTAGGAAACGTAGATATGGACGGGCTTCCGAACATCAAAGAAACGTTTGTCTTTCTGGATCTGAAGCGTTTTACCACTAATTACAGTGACCTGAAAACCATACCTATTCCACCTTTCTCAAAGCAGGAAACGCTCAACATTCCAAAGAATGTGGCCACGCTTGGACAGGTGAATTTCAAGGGAAGTTTTACAGGTTTCTTGAATCATTTTGTGGCATATGGAAGCCTGAACACGGCCATTGGGTCTGTTACTACAGATATTTCATTGAATCAGATAGAGAATGGTGAAATGGCCTATAGTGGCGCATTACGTTCCAAAGCCTTTGATGTAGGTCGTTTTCTTGATGAGGAAAAGGTGGGTAAAGTAACGCTCAATGCCAAAGTAAATGGGCGTGGTCTCACCAAAAAGACCATCAATGCCAAGTTAGAAGGGCAGGTCAACTCTATTGGACTGATCGGTTATGATTACACCAACATAGACGTGAACGGGGAATTTGCCCGAAGCATGTTCACTGGAGAGGTAAACGTTAACGACACAAATCTAAATCTGATATTCCGTGGAGGTTTCGACCTTTCTCAAGCATTGCCCGAGTTCAATTTCTACGCAGACGTTCGGCACGCCAATCTGTATGAGATGAATCTGCTTCGTGATAGGGAAGACGCAACTGTTGGAGGCGTAGTGGAAGTAGATTTCATCGGAGACGACATTGATAATCTGGTCGGGCTCATTGAGATAACCAATGGGTCTTACCAGCAGAAAGGAGACCCACGGTTTGATATGGATCGATTCTCCTTGAATGTGGCAGAAGGTGAAACCAGAAAAACCTTGACGCTGAGGTCGGGAATTGTAGACGCTGATTTTAACGGAACATTCAAATTCCGCGAAATAAGATCTGCAGTGAACAACCTGCTGCGCAAGCACCTGCCAAGTTATGCGGGCGAGTACATAGCCATGAAAGATACGAGTGGCCTTGATTTTGATTTCGACCTCTCTCTGAAGAACACTGAGTTGCTTTCTTACTTTTTTGTTCCAGAACTGGTTATTGGACAAGGCTCGAATTTCAACGGCCGCTATTCCTCAGCTCAGAATGAAATTTACCTCAGAGGCAGATTGAATTCGGTAGAATATAAAACGGCCAGATTCACCAATGTTCAGATAGAGGCAGAGAATCCGGGAAAGGAATTCAGGCTCGGCCTGTTTACCGATAAATTGAATCTGACCGATAGTTTGTATCTGGCCGACCTGCAAGTAGAATCCTTCACCTTCAACGATAGTTTGGGAATTGTGATAGAATGGAATAACCGAACAAGGTTGGCAAATAAAGCGTACATACAAGGCATTGCATCCTTTCCTAAGAACCAGCAGGTCAGTTTTCATCTCGAACAATCAAGCGTAACGGTTGCTGGCCTAAGTTGGAAAGTAGATTCAGACAATCTGTTAAAAATAGACTCTACCGACTTCAGCTTTTCTGATTTCAGGTTCATGAACGAGGAACAGACCATCGCTCTGAACGGACAGATCAGCAAAGACCCCAACGCCAAACTAAACGTTAAACTCAAGAAATTCGACCTCTCCAATTTTAATGTGCTGACACAACGAAAAGGCCTCCAGTTCGGAGGGAAAGTCTCGGGTCAGGCGCAACTTTCAGGTCTGTACGATCAACTGTTCTTGACCAATCAACTAACGGTCGATTCGTTGGTTTTAAACGATGTGGCCATCGGTTCTGGGGAATTGAACAACACGTGGATACCTGCCACCAAAAGTGTGCAGATCTTCGGGTTGTTGGAGCGCGATGATAAAACGGCTCTGAGTGTTGTTGGGGAATTCCTTCCGGGCGAAGACCGCAAGGAGAATTTCAATATCAAAGCCATGGTAGAGAAGTTACCGCTCAGCGTCTTCGACCCATACATAGACAAAGTGCTTACTGATGTGAAAGGAACGGCAAAAGCAGACCTGAGTCTGAAAGGGAAAATGGCCGCCCCGGAACTGACCGGATATGTGGTTCTGAATGACGCTGATTTTCTGTTCACTTACCTTAACACGAGGTTCAAAATTGCAGATACGGTACTCGTAAAAAAGGATGGGTTCTATTTTGAGAATCTGACGGTGTTTGATGAGCGTGATAATACCGGTCAAGTAAATGGTTGGGTCAAGCACGATAAGTTCAAGAACTTCACGTTCGATGCGCAGTTGGATGCAGACAATTTCATGGCCCTGAACACCAACTCGGCCATGAATTCGCTCTATTACGGCAAGGCCTACGGAACGGGAAATGTCCGTTTTTCGGGTGCTCCTAAAAGCATGCATTTAAGTGTTGCGATGAGAACGGAGCGCGGCACGCGATTTTTCATTCCGCTGTATGGCGCAAAGAATGTGAACGAGACCGATTTCATCACGTTTGTGAAACCGAAAGGCGTGAAGGAAAAGGAGAAAATGGTGGTAGATGAGGAATTCAAGGTCACGTTCCAGAACCTCACGTTGGATATGGATATTGAAGTCACTTCAGATGCAGAGATCCAATTGATCTTCGACCCAGCTGTGGGTGACATTATCAAAGGTCGGGGTGACGGAGATATTACCATGAGCCTGAATCGAGATGGCACTTTCAAGATGTTTGGAGACTATTACATCAACAAGGGTGAGTACCTCTTTACGCTGCAGAACATCATTAACAAGAAGTTCCTGATCCAGCAGGGAGGTACAATAAATTGGAGTGGAAGTCCGTACCAAGCGTTGATAGACATTACGGCCAATTATGGCGTGCGCACTTCGCTTTACGACCTCATGTATCCTGATACCAGCGATGTGTACCGAAGAAGGATTCAGGTGGATTGTATTCTGAGGATGACCGATCAACTCCTTAATCCGAACATTTCGTTCGATATCGACCTGCCAAACTCGGATGAAGGCACCAAAACGGAGGTAAGGAACAAGATCGGGGTGGGCAATGAGCAGGAAATGAACCGACAGGTTTTCGGGCTTCTGGTGCTGAACCGATTCTTCCCAACTGAGAATCAGAATCAGGAATTGCAGCAAGCTGGCGGATTCTTCTCTTCCAGTACCTCTGAGATGATATCGAACCAGCTGAGCAACTGGCTTTCCAAGATCAGTAACGATTTTGATGTTGGTCTGAATTACCGCCCTGGCGATGACATTACCAGCGATGAGTTGCAGGTGGCGCTTTCCACGCAGTTGTTCAACAACCGAATTATCGTGGACGGAAACGTGGGCGTGGCCAACACGCAATCGAGTTCGAGTAACATTGTTGGAGATGTGAACATTGAGTACAAGATCACATCAGATGGGCGCTTGCGCGTGCGTGCTTTCAACAAGAGTAACGACATCAATACGCTAACCAATAACGCGCCATTTACGCAAGGAGTTGGTCTTTCATACCAAAAGGAATTCGACCGTATCGGAGACCTTTTCAGAAGACGGAAGAAGAAGGATTATATGAAAGAATAAGTAAATAGTGAATGGCGAACAGCGATAATCTATGAAGGCTCTGGTTCTCAACTTTTCGCTGGTCACTTGTCGCTATTGGCTAGAAAACCTTCTTAAACGGCAAGCATTTCACTGTCATCATGCCGCCCATAACGGCAGGGTCTGCTTGGGCAAAAAGTTCGGCCATGGTGTCGCTTTCAGCTTCAAAAACCACAAGACCAAAGTTGGCATCGTTAGAAATAGGCAGATCGGTACGACCGACATATTTAACCGTTCCGCGCTTCGATTGGCGTTCTAACCGGGCTGCGTGTTCTTCAAGAATTTTGTTCTCTTTTTCGGTCCATTTTGCCTCATCCCTGAACTCAGGAACCAGATTGAGTATGTAAATGTAATCGCGCATTATGAGTTTATCGGGCAGCGTTTGAATTCTTTTTCTCTATCGAAAAGATAGCGAAACGTGGCGTGGGTTCTCCAGATCTCAGCTCCTAGCTGTTCGCAGACCTTCATCATTTTCGGATTGAAATCGCCTATCCAGTTCATTTCAATGGTTTTATACGGTAAGCCTTGTTTCCACGCAATGTCTGTGTAAGCAATGACCATGGCACTCTCCACACCTTGTCCGTGAAACTCGGGTATCACCCCAAAAACTAGCCCCAGCATTTTACCACAATGACCCATTTTCATGTGGTAGGCAAACTTGAGTTTTCCCCACCAGTTCATGTTTCCGTTTACGTATTTGAAAAGCTGATTCAATTCAGGAATAGAAAGGAAAAATGAAATCGGTCTGTCTTTATGAAACCCGAAATAGATAAGTCTTTCGTCAGCAATGGGATATAGCTTTTTGAACATCTTCTGAGCCTGTTCCAAACTCATTGGTTTTACTCCAGAATGTCCGCCCCAAGCTTTGGTATACACCTCGTGGAAGTAAACCGCAGCCTTGTCAAAATCCTTCTTCTTGATGTATCTGAAACTAATGTCAGGATTATCAAAAGCCTGTTGTGCGCGTTCGTAAAACCGCTCATCAAAATCCTTAGATGCATCTACCACACGACCGTACGTATACTGATTGAAGTAGAGCTGAAACCCGTAATTCTCATAAAGCTTTTGATAGTATGGAGCGTTGTAAAGCATGCCGTAATTCTGCTCCGCGAATCCATCAATTAGAACGCCCCAATTCTTGTCGCGCTCCCCAAAATTGATGGGTCCGTCCATGGCTTCCATGCCTCGTTCCTTGAGCCAATCTCGTGCAGCATCAAAAAGCATATTGGCGGCATTCTGATCATCAATGCAATCAAAAAAGCCACAACCGCCAGTCGGCTGATCTTCGGTGCCAAGCGTTTTACCATTCACGAAAGCGGAAATTCGACCAATGGTTTTACCATCCTTCTGAAGAATCCATCGGATTGCTTCGCTCTTTTCGAAATTGAAAACGCGGTTCGATTTTGGGTCGAAAACGTCTTTGATCTCCTGATCTATCGGTCGGATGTAAAGTGGGTCGTTCTCATACAATCGAGTAGGGAAGAGCACCCATTCGTTCTCCAGTTTCTTATCCGTTACCTCAATCAGTTGCATCCGAAAATCAATTTTAGCGAACATAGTAAGAATGACTGAACGTATTGACATAAATCAATTGTGAACGACTCATTCATCGGCAATCAATAAACCTACCTTTGCCGTATGTCATTGATCAAGGATAAAGTTGTCATCATAACTGGCGGAAGTTCTGGCATTGGAAAGGCCTGTGCTGAACGTTTTGGACGAGAACGGGGAAGAATCTGTATTACAGGTAGAAATGCTGAAAATCTGGAAGCCGCTGCCGAAGAATTACGCGCTAAGAATATTGAGGTAATGACTGTTCAAGGTGATGTTGCGAAAGAGGAAGATTGTGTGCGAATCATCAATCAAACACTGAATACGTATGGGAGAATTGATGTCCTCATCAACAATGCCGGAATCAGTATGCGGGCTTTCTTCCTTCATCTAGATCTGAGCGTGATAAGGCAGTTGATGGAAGTGAATTTCTTCGGTACGGTTTATTGCACGAATTATGCACTGAAACAGTTGCTCAAATACAATGGTTCGGTGGTTGGGATTTCGTCTGTGGCGGGCTACCAAGGTTTGCCTGGCCGTACGGGTTATTCGGCTTCCAAATTTGCCATGGAAGGTTTTCTGAGCGCGTTGCGATTGGAAAACCACAACACAGGTTTGCACGTGATGATCGTCAATCCGGGCTACACCGAAAGCAACATACGTAAAGCGGCTTTGGTGGCCGATGGCTCCAGCCAAGGAGAGTCACCACGGGATGAAGGAAATATGATGACCGCTGAAGAGGTGGCCGACCACATTTACAACGGAGTTAAAAACCGCAAGAAGCGTGTTGTGCTAACGCGAGAAGGAAAGCTGTCTTACTACCTGAGCAAATGGCTGCCAGGATTTGTGGATAAGCAAGTGATCAAAACAATTGAAAAAGAGGGCGACCTTCCTCCTGGCAATTAAGAATGAATAATTATCAATTAATAATTCGGTCCAAGGCTTGCAACTTGCGGCTTGAAGCTAAAAGCTTTTAATGAGAGTATTTCTAATAGGATACATGGCCAGTGGTAAATCCACCGCGGCAAAGAAATTGGCCAAGAAGCTTGGTCTGGGTGCAGTTGATCTAGACAGCGAAATTGAGCAGACGGCAGGTAAGTCCATTCCTGAGATTTTCAAAACAGAAGGAGAGAAAGCGTTCCGAAAACGAGAGCAAGATGAACTTAGAAAGTGGCTTCAGAAAGATGATTTTGTAATGGCGTGTGGCGGTGGAACACCATGCTTTTTCGAATCTATGGACGAGATGAACGGAGTTGGAACCACGGTTTACCTTCAAATGACTCCAAAAGCAGTGGTCGACCGCGTAATGTCAAGCAAGGAAGAGCGCCCCATTCTAAAAGGACTTTCTGAAGAAAAAATGCTCAAGAAAGTTGATTTCCAAATCGAAAAACGGGAGCCGTTTTATTCTCGCGCCAAGATTACGGTTAACGGTGTCAATTTGGACGTTGATGCTTTGGCTGAAATGATTCAATAGGAAGTCAGATTCCAGATTATAGAAATCAGAATGATCTGAAGTCTGACGTCTCACATCGGGCGTCTTATTCTAAGTAAACTCCCATTTCGCCTTCAAGCTCAACACGTACATGTTCTTGTAGCGTGGTGCTCAAATGCAGACCAACATAATCTGCTTTTACGGGAAAACGCTTGTGGTCTCGATCGATCAATGCAACGGTTCTCAGCGCTTTCAGTCGCACTTTCAGGAAATACTTGATGCCGTAAATGAGCGTTTTGCCGCTGTTCAGAACGTCATCCACCAAGATCACCACTTTGTCTTCTACATCAGCCCGTTCCAACTCAACAGATGGGTCGCCACTCAGTGGATTTTCCTTATCCACATAAACAGGGACCAACGTTACCTTGATGTCCGAGAATTTGGCCAAGCGTTCGCAAAGTAACTCGGCCAATTTGTAGCCCATACCAGCGATACCACCCACAATTATCTCCTTCTCATTGTAATGGTTCTCATAGATCTGAAACGCTAGACGGTCAATTTTCTGATTGATTTGTGTTTCGTTGAGGACGATGGTCTGCACTGCGCTCATGCTTTCAAATTTGCTTGCAAGTTACTTAATCGGTCACTTTTTGTAAGCTGAGATTCTCACCATCCCAAACCGCAAAATGCGGGTCTTTGAACCACGCCCCAAGATTAATATAGCGTGAGTTTTCACCGATCTCCTTATCCAACACCAAGTGCCTGTGGCCAAAGATGAAATAATCGAAATGCTCTTCTTTCAGCACCGTTTTGCTGTATTGTAATAGCCATTCGTTCTCATCTCCGTAATAGGTCTGATCCGATTCAGAATTGGACTCACGGCTTTTTCCCGACCAGAAATTGGCAAGGGCCATCCCAATATCAGGATGTAACCATTTGAAAAGCCAAATGCACAGCGGATTGGCAAAAACCTTCTTGATGAATTTGTAGCTGTAATCGCCAGGACCCAAACCATCTCCATGTCCGATATAGAATTTCTTCCCGTTCCACTCACGGGTAATCGGTTCTCGATGCATCTGGACTCCTAATTCTTCTTCGAAATAGGAGAACATCCACATGTCGTGGTTGCCAATGAATATGTGAATGGGAATGCCTTTGTCGCACAGTTCGGCCAGTTTGGCCTGAAAGCGCACAAATCCTTTCGGTATCACTTTGCCGTATTCGTACCAGAAGTCGAAAATATCTCCGACCAAGTATATCTCCTCAGCCGTATCAGCAATGCTATCTAACCAATGGATGAGCAGTTTTTCCCTGACCTTGCTCGCTTCCTTGTCAGGAACTCCCAAATGGAAATCGGAGGCGAAGTATATGTTTTTGGAGGCGGTGCTCAATCCAAAAGTTGTTGCAAACGCTCTTTCGGTTTCAGTTCGTTCAGGTTGAAAACGAATCGAATCTGCTGGCCGTAATTTGAGGTTCTCAGTTTAATGTTCTCGCGAATATCCTTCGAATAAAGGAAAGGAAAATGAACTTCCAATACATCGCGCAGCAGAATTACACTTGCCCCGAATTCGGCCAAGAACAATTGTGAACCCGGAAAGGCGTCTTTCGCGCCAGCGTAAGTTCCAACACTTGCAAAGAATTCGATGGGAATTTTCCGGTAAACCGTTGAAGTAAGGTTCAGCGCCCAAAGCCAATCGGCACTTTGCCCAACAATGAAATTGCTTCTGAAACCGCCATCTGCCTCCATCATTTGCTGATCCAAGAAACCATTGGTAGGCTTTCTGCCCAAGTAGGTTCCATCGTAGAGGTAGTCGTCTGCTTCGCGAAATGAGCTCATTCTGAAGTTGAAACTGCGTGTTGATGCTTTGGTGATGAACTTTCCGAAGAACATGCGCGCTCTGATACCATATCCCTTCCTGAATTTGAATCGGTAGATGGCTTCGAAGCTCAATTTGGCTTCGTTGTTCAGCCATTGTAGGTCGGCCGTCAATTCTCCAATATGCGGTGCAAAAGCCTGCTTGTAATGGTAAGTTAGCTGCGGAATGTTCCGCACCACGTGACCAGCTTCTGAGATATACATCGTGTTGCGCAGACGTATACTTTGGGTGCGATTAGAGCGCCTGTTTTGCGGAAGGAAATCGAACTTCAGTTCAGGTCGGATCACATTTCTTGGAAGTTGTGGGCTGAAACTGTCAGACGGATTGTAACGAGAGTGAATTCTTCCTACGTTAAATCGATGACCGGAAACGGCAATGGTAACATTGGGGAACTGCTGCCGCTGATGGAACGTGTAAGCCAATCTACCAGAACCCGTAATGGTTCTTGAACCGAAAGCCCACATGGGCATGAGCATATAAGAGAACTTGTTTTTGGGGATGATGTCGTTGTAAATGGCGAAACCGAGCATGTAGCCATCATAACTGTTCCAACCCATGGTGGGTGCCAACGCAAATTGGGTTTTGTCCGGGTTCTCGTAGTAAGCTAGGAATCGCGGCTGAATGGTTTCTGTTTTGCGGAAAACACCATTAACCCGCATGGCGTTGTTCTTCCGATTGATGTCAGGAACAACCTCATCCGCATCAATGATCACCTTGTCGCAATCAGAGCAGGGAACTGTGATCCATTCCGATTTCTTGAAACCAGATTGCCAACCGATGGAAACCGTATCCTGTCCTTGAATTACGGAGATAGGGAAGGGGGCGGCAACCTTTCCTAGGTTGTTCACCTTAACCAAAAGTGTATCGCCACTTTTCTTGATTCTACCAACCGAGTAATCGATCTTGTCTGTTGAGCGGATAACTTCATCGAAAAACCATTTCAGGGAATCACCGGTCACCTCTTGAGCTACTGTTTCAAAATCTTCTGGCTGAGGATGTTTGAACTTCCAACGGTCGAAATATGTGTGCAGGATTTCGTCCATTTTCTCTCGGCCCAGATAGTTTTCGAGATAATAGAAAGCCACCGCGGTTTTCATGTAAACGATTGATCCGTAATTGATACTCGTGTATCTATTTGAATGCAGTTCAATCGGCTGATCCTTATTGGAGCGCGCCTGAAGGTTGTAAGCGTGCAAGCCGAGTTTATCATATTCCAGATCATAAGCACCCAACCATTTCATTCCGAAATCGATGAGTTTCCGACCACCATAAATGTCATGCAGTTTCAGGTCTGGAAATTTTCGGTTCATGTACCGATGCTCTATGAATGAATTCAAACCTTCATCCATCCACGGATGATCACGTTCGTTGCTGGCCAACATGCCATAGAACCAATTGTGGCCTACTTCGTGCATGATCACTTCTTCCAACGATACAGCATCACCACTTTCTCCAATAATGGTGATGTTCGGATACTCCATGCCGCCACCTTCAGAAAGCACGCCATCTACAGCCGTAACATGGTTGTATGGGTACTCACCAACCCATTTCGAGTAGAAATAGGTGGCATCGTTCAGATACTCGATAGAATTCTTCCAAAGGTCGGCCTCATTGTTCGTGAACATGGCCCACGTGGTCACTTTTCTGCCTGATTCAGGTAAGGCCACTTCACCTTTCAAAACGTGGTAACGCTTATCAGCGAACCAAGCGAAATCGTGCACTTTTTCCTGATGATAATGCAGTGTTTTGGTATTGGGCGATGACGGAGGAAACGACATGTCTCGGTAATCCACCGCATCAATTTTGGCTTTGGTTTCCTCTACTTTCTGGTTCAACCAAGCGAGTTCTTTTTCGCCATCTACAAGTTCGCCCGTGGCACCGACCACATAGTTCTCTGGAACATTGATGTACACATCAAACGCTCCGAATTCGGAGTAGAATTCCCCTTGACCGAGATACGGCATCTGGTGCCATCCGTCCTTGTCGTAAACCGCTGGTTTTGGGTACCATTGGGTTATTTGATAAGCTTGGTCCAAGTGCCCGAGACGCGAGAAGATTCCTTTCGGAATGACAACTCTGAAAGGTGTTGAAATAATGGCCTTGCCTCCGGGCGGAATTGGCTCATCGAAGAAAACCCGACAGATGTCCGGATTCTTCATGTCCAATTCCATTCGGACAGCGTTTCCGTTGACCATGAACTGAAGACTGTCAATCCATCCTCGATCGCGGTATTTCGAGAAGAAAAGCGTCAGGTCATCATCTTGACGCATTTGTTTGCTCAATGCGGTCTTTCCATCTCGATAGGCGTTTGGCCACAGATGAAACCAGATGAAATGGAGCGTGTTTGGCGAGTTGTTGATGTATTCGATAACCTGAGAACCATGCAGTTCATGTCGTTCATCATCTAATCGTACATCAATCTCGTAGTTGACCTCCTGTTGCCAATATTCTTGGGCAAAAAGGGAAAACGGTAAAAAGAGAAAAAGTAAGCTGGTACGAATTACAGATTCCGCTTTGCGGTACGAATATGACGAATTGAGAATCGGCATTCAGCGTGGGGTGCTCAATTCGTTTATACGTAAATCATTGGTAATTCGTATCCATCAACCAAAAATTTCCTGAAGCTTGGCTTCCAACTCTGCGCCACGCAATCCCTTGGCAATAATGATTCCGTTCTCATCCAAAAGATAGGTCATCGGAATTCCTTCCAAATTATATGCAGGTACGAAACTGGATTGCCAGAACTTCAACTCACTGCCGTGCTTCCAAGGAAGTCCGTCTTGCTGAATAGCCGTTACCCAGCTTTCCTTGTCTCTATCGAGTGAAACGCCAAACACCTCAAAGCCTTTGTCGTGATACTTGTTGTAAACTCGAACCACATTCGGGTTCTCAGCACGGCATGGCTTGCACCAAGCCGCCCAGAAATCGATCATGGTGATTTTACCTCTGAAATCTGACAGTTTAATGGTTTCACCATCAGGCGTTTGGACCACAATTTCAGGAGCCTGAGCGCCTATTCCTGTTTTGGCTGCAGCTTGCTGTTTGGCGCGCAGATCAACCAAAGTCATCTTAAACTGCTTTACGTAGTCTGAGTTGGGATGCGCAGCAGTTAGGTTGTCGGCTACTGTTTCGAACAGGTCTGCATTCTCGTCAAATCTTACCGCTTGAATAGCAGAAAGTGTGGCAAGAGAAGTAGGGTTTTCGTTGATGAATTTTTCCACGAATTCCGCTTTTTTAGCCTGAGCGGATAAGAAAATCTCGTCTATGGATTGCTTTACAGAATCCATGTTGTATTGGCCAGAAGCCTGAAGTTGCATGAACGATTTTCTCAGACTATCCGTCAGTTCATAATCCTGACGAAGTCGCTTGTCCAAGTTTCTGAGTTTCAGCGATTCTTCGGAACCTGAAACTTCGTAACTCTTGTAGAAATCGAGCGCGTTTCCGGTCACTTCAGCTTTGTCGCCATCGTTCAAAAGAAGAATCACAAAGTTGTTCTGTCCAAGTCGCAGGCGGTAAAAACCAGGCTCAGTTATTTCTGCATCGGCCAATTTGAATTCGCCTGCCGCATCAATATCGGCAGAGTCTTTTGGGAAAACCTCCGTGGAGGAAAGTCGTTCCAAAACGATTGTTTCACCTTCAGCGTTTTCGAGGTTACCTATTACAACTGCACCTTTCTGACCACAAGCGGCCAGTGTAACCATTGCTGCTAGAGTTAGCATC
>JACJZQ010000013.1 GCA_020635495.1 Flavobacteriales bacterium
TTCCTTGGTTTTACGACCTCCTTGGCTTGGCCCCGTGCTTGTCGCTTCAGATAGACTTACACGTTTGCCTCTATGGTCGGTACCGTTGGCTTCAGCAACCAGTTTAGCTGCGTAATCAGAATCTACTTCAATGAAAGAGAAGGTGTTCAGAATCTCAATTCTGCCTATCTCCACATCGCGCTTGCGCAGTTGCTCATTCACAAAACCCATCAGAACTGCTGGGTTGATGTCGTCCTTCTTACCAAGGTTGATGTGAACTCGGGTAAATCGGTCCGCATCATCGTACTTCCTGCCTTTTGGGCCTCGGCCTGAATCTCTTCCCGAATCTCTGTCATTTCGATCCCCTCTTTCTCTTCGGTCGCCTCTGTCTTCACGGTCTCTGCCGCCTTTGTCAGCAACGTTCAGGTCGCGAGCATTCTTGTAGTATTCCAAGAATTTATTGAACTCAAAACTGACCAATCTTTTGATCAGGTCTTCCTTCTCTAAATGACCTATCTGTTGCATGATCTGCGGTAGGAAAGGAGCGATCTGCTTGTCGTTCACATCCATTTCGCTCAAACGACTTACAATAGCGTAAAGCTGCTTTTCGCAGATTTCTTTTCCTGTAGGAACCTGTTGCTGAATGAACTCTTTCTTCAGTTTCTTCTCAATGCTGCGCAGTTTGCCTTTTTCGCGTCCATGAATAATGGCAATGGAAATACCCTTTTTGCCAGCCCTACCGGTTCTACCGCTACGGTGAACATAAACTTCATCCTCATCTGGAAGGTTGTAGTTGATAACGTGTGTCAACTCATCCACATCCAAACCTCTGGCAGCCACGTCTGTTGCAACCAGGATCTGAAGATGACGCTTGCGGAAACGGCCCATTACGGCATCGCGCTGTGCTTGACTCAGGTCTCCATGCAGAGCATCTGCATTGTACCCATCCTGAACAAGTTTGTTGGCAATCTCCTGTGTTTCTCTTCTGGTTCTACAGAATACAATTCCGTACACTTCAGGATTAACATCAGCCAATCGCTTTAGGCACTCGTACTTATCACGTGCGTTTACTTGATAATAGTGGTGTTCAACGTCTTTATTTCCTTCATTTCTACCTCCAATAGCAACCTCAGCAGGGTCGTTCATATACCGCTTGGTAATGCCTTTGATACCCGTTGGCATCGTAGCAGAGAAGAGTAGCGTCTGTTTTTCTTTTGGAGTTTCCGCTAAAATGGTTTCAAGGTCGTCTTGAAATCCCATTGTCAACATCTCATCAGCTTCGTCAAGAACAACATAGTTGATGTTTTGAAGCTTGAGTACGCGTCTGTTTATGAGGTCTACCGTTCTTCCAGGCGTGCCAATAATGATCTGGCAACCTTTCTTAATGGCGCGGATCTGCGTTTCGATGCTTGAACCTCCGTAAACGGCAACCGTTTTCAGGTCCATGTATTTGGCAAACGTGTGTATATCTTCGGTTATCTGAAGACAAAGCTCACGTGTTGGACATAGAACAATGCATTGTATCTCATTGCTGGATTCATCCAATTGTTCCAATACCGGAAGACTGAAGGCCGCTGTCTTTCCTGTTCCTGTTTGAGCCAATGCTATCAGGTCTCGTTTAGAATCGAGAACCGTGGGTATGGCTTTTTCCTGAATCGGGGTTGGAGATTCAAATCCTAGATCGTCCAGCGCCTGAACGATTTCGGCCCGAAGGCCTAATTCCTTAAATGTTGGCATCTATGTGCTTTTGGATTTTTCAACCATCCAATAAATGCACCATGCAAACTATCTGAGGAGGGATGAAATCTGCCGCGAAGGTAACTAAAAGAAAATGCCGCTAACCTGTCGTTCGTCTTATTGTACGATTATGCTCTTGCCTGTGCTGAAAGAACCGTTACTGAATCGGACATGGTAAGTTCCAGCATCGAGACCGGTAAGGTCAATGGCGAAGTGAGTGGCTTTATTGAAGATTTCTTTCACCTCAATGGTTCTGACCAATTGGCCAGCAAAGTTGAAGACCTCGATTTTACCACTTGTGAGATACTTGCTGAACAGACACGCGGTTGCGGAATCGTCTGCCGGATTTGGAAATACCTGAAGGTTCAAAACATCATCACCATGAACTGCTCGGGTTGCAATTCCGGTAGATGCGTCTGGTTGAATATAAACTTTAAAGAGACGATTGCTGGCCCAACTCTGTGTGCCATCATTGATGAAGAATATATTCTCGGCAGAGCTTTCAATGCCTCCATAAATGTAACCGACCAATGTTGGTTGATTATTGCTAAGAGAGTTCAAATTCAGCACCTCGCTGTTTAAATAATCCACGTTTTCAACTGGAATAAATTCAGCTCCTGAGCCAAGGAACGCACCCATTTGCAATGAGAGGTTCTGTTCGATCATGCCCCCATTTTCATCGCGAGTTACAAGGCTTATGGTTTTAACGAACGGCACATTTTCGTCATCTATCAGTGTTCCGTTCCCGTCATAATAATAGCGCGCCATTCCACCAAAGAATAGCGTGTGCATTTCATTGGCAGCTTGGTCGTAAATAGGAAGGTGGGCCGAATGGTACTGACTTAGAAGCTGGTCGAAGGTGTTGTTAACCGTGTGACCGCTTGCTGTAATGTCTACTGAATTGTGCCAAGGCAGATCCACGTCTGGTCTGAACACCCCGCTGAAAGCCGTGAAACCGTAGTCCCCATTCGGGAAAACCTGAGGAACCATATTGTAATCACGTCTGTGCAGATTGGCTGCATCGGTAGTTTCGTTGTAATTGGATATGGTTAATGAACTGCCGTTGTCGGTTACATCAAACGTTTTAATGGCCTCAGAATAAACCTGCGTAAATCCAGGGCCGTGGCTTGGTCCCATTGGGTTGTATCGACCTTCGAAAAACTGTCCGCCAACCAGATAGAACGTACCGTTCAGTAGATGCATGTACCCACCGGTAACCGCCAAGTTGTTGTTGGTAGTGTATCTGAAATGACCTTCTATGGCTGTTCCATTGATGATGGCACTAATGGTGGAAGGAACGTTTACTGCCGTGAGGTAGGGATATGTAGTGTGATCAGCTGCTGTAGCGCTGTATCCATATCCACCAACGATGTACAGAACGGTATCTCGTTGTACAAACTCCATGTTAGTGCTTTGCAGCTGCTCGTTAAGCGCAGTCGGAAGAGTAGAAAGTGAAGCAGACCAAACCTGAAGACTCACTGGGTCTACCACGTAGGCAGTTGTGTTGTTGTCTGAAGCAAGGAATGACGCAAACGGTTGCCGTTGATGCAAACCATCAGTTCGGCCACCAATGAGCAGCCACTTTCCATCATGCTGGCCCACTACAAACGATTGTAAACCTGGCCCATTCAGCAGAGTTACCTCCTCGATGGTCAGGTTAAAATTTGGCTGAGCGAACGCGTTCAAACCAAAAAGAACAAATAGAAAGGCAAAGGTTGATTTCATCATATGTATTTGAGGCGAATGTAGTTTAGCGTCTGAGTTCGGAAAGTGACAGGAATCACTCTCTGTTTCATCTATCAAGGATTTTTGTTTCACCGCAGCATATCTGAATGAACTTATGTTGCAAACATGCTACATCATTAAATCAAATCGGAATGTTGTAATACTATTCCATGGGTCACTTAGGTTATTGCAATACCCCATCAACCAAAAACGACCGAACCATGAATGCCAGAATCCTCCTTCTTGTTGCATGCGTATCGAGTGCAACCAATGGAATGGCCCAAGAACGTGTTGGGCTTGCCAATAGTAACTATGCCGGAACCACAGGAATGCCGCTCAATCCATCGAGTATGGTTGATAGCAAAGCGTGGTTGGATATCAATCTCGTAGGTGCTGATGTTTTCGCTTGGAACAACTTCGCCTACCTCAGCAAAGGCGATTTCTACGTTTGGGATGACGTTTTTAGTGGAAACATCCCAACGTCTCTTTACAAACTCAACGGAAAAGAAAGACATGCCGCTGGAAATGTGCGTATTGATGGCCCGAGCTTTACGTTGTCGCAAGGAAAGAACGCGTTCGGGTTTCATACGGCAGGGCGTGTGTTTGTTTCTGCCGAAGACCTGACCGAGCCAACAGCTGTGTTCATCCGTGAAGGCTTGGACTACAACCCGCAGCGACAGATCGATTATACACAACAGAAAATGGGGGCGTATGCCACTGCTTGGGCAGAGATAGGTCTCAGTTATGGAAGGATTGTTTACCAGCGTGGCCGCGATATGATCACAGCAGGAATTACAGCCAAGTACCTGATGGGAATCGGACACATGAGTTTACACTTGGATGAATTGAATCATCAGGTTGTGGATGATCAAGATTGGGCAATTAGCAATGTAACTGGCCAGTATGCTATGACTGAGCCTGGATTTGCTAACGGACACGGTTTCGGTGTTGACCTAGGCGTCACGTACAAGCGCATGCTTTCTGAAGTGGATGATTACAGACCGCACACCGCTCAAAGCGATTGCGGAACCATCGATTACCGTTACAGAATTGGTGTTTCGTTGCTTGATATGGGTGGCATTTCATTCAACAGGAATTCGCTCATCAGAACGTTCAATAATTCAACTACTACTTGGAATAACTACCCAGATGCGGATGTAAGCAGCATGAGCGATATTGACGCGCTCATACAATCTCAGTTTGCGTCTGATGCGGGTACAATGACCAGTGGAAGTCGGTACGGTACTACTATTCCTAGTGCCGTTTCAGTTCAGTTCGATTACAACTTGGGCAAGAACTTCTATGCCAACGCTATCTGGGTTCAAGGATTCAAACTGTCTAAAAGAACCGCTGGGATTAGAAGAAGTCTGTTGGCTTTAACTCCGCGCTATGAGACCAAATGGTTTGAGGCTTCGTTGCCGATTTCGTTGTACGATTACCGTTCTCCGCAAGTAGGATTGGCATTCCGATTCTACAGCATTACCATTGGGTCGGATAATCTGCTTCCGTTCATTATTCCGATGGACATTTACTCGGCCAATATTTACGCAAGCGTGAAGATCACCTTGTTCAAGAATCCGCTTTGCGGGAAAGGAAGAGCAGGGAAGAAGGCGAAGAAAAATGGCAAATTGAAACCAGGCAGCGCAGTTGATTGCCCAGCCTTTATGTGAAATCGAAAATGACCTTGCCCAGTGTAATGATCCCCGTAAGGAGAATGAGAATCAGCACGGTTGATTTGAACTGTTCTTGAGATACACGGTCAAGGATCTTCTTGCCTATCCAAGTTCCAAGAATGCTTACCACCAAAAGGATAGGAATAAGGTACAGGTCGTGGGTGTGAACATAGCCGTTGAGTGTGTAAACTACACTTCGGCTTGCATCTATTCCAAGGTCAATAATGGCAGAAGTGGCAATGAAAACCTCGGTCTTCATGTTGAATGCGGCCAAGGTGATTCCGCGGATGGCGCCACCTGTTCCGAGTACACCTGCAATAAGACCGGAAAGCACACCGCCACCAATAGAATTGGTAAGCGTAGGTTTGACTTCTAACTGCTTGAATATTAGAAATGTAAGGCTTGTTACTATAAGAAAGATAGCAAGTGCTGTTTCCAGAATTTCTGAAGCAATGTATTTGCTCATGAAAGCACCAATTATCACAAACAGCACGGCAGGAATTCCGAGCGACAAGACCACCTTTTTGTCAAACCCTTTTCGGAAGAACGCGATCTTGGTAATGTTACTTGAAACATGAAAAATAGCCGTGATTCCCAACACCGAATGGAAATCGAGAAAATAACTGGCAATAGGAACGAAGAACAAGGACGACCCGAAACCACCCACAGTGCCAAGTATCTCGGCCAGTAGCGCCAGAAGTATGAATAAGGGAAGATATTCTATATAGTCCAAGACACGTTATGCAGAACAGCTTCTAAAGTAGGAATCCATTCTGCGGCTCAAGTGGCTTAGGAATATCCGTATCGTTTATCATTTCTCTCAGGTCAATTTCGATGCCACGAGAAATGGTTGTGATCGGGACATCATTGTAAGTTCCTTCAAACGGATTCTCCGAGTAGTCACCTATCTTTTCCATGAGCATGAAAATCCAAGTAATGAGCCCAACGATCAACGGACAAACCCAGAATAACCAACCGGAATAGTTGTGGAATACATCCATGATTCCGAATGGAAGCAAAGCACAGAAAACTATGGTCAGCCACAAGGCCGTAGACGCATACTGTCGCGGAAATGGGAAGTTTTTGATACGTTCAGATTTGCCTTGATCTTCGTAGAATGCGGTTATCAGATGAACAAGCTCCATATGACGGAAATCCTCGAAATAACCTTGGTCTTTCAACTCCTGTAATCTTCGAGATTGATCGGCCAAAATGTGCGTGGCTGAGTTTCCGAAATGTTCATAGCGATTCAAGTCTTCATCTGAGATGAACTTTGTCACATCCAGTTTCAACTTGTTGTGATAGTCTTCACAAACCGTTGGTGCGTACTTTGACTTGACACGCTCTTCAGTGTGTTCCCATTCTCTTGCCAAACGTAGCTGATGCCGTAGAGCGGTAAGCCATGCAATGTGGCGATAGATCAGTTCCTTCTTCACCTCATCGGCTCTGTCTCCCTGAACAAAAGACACCACCTGGGCCCCGAATGAACGGCTGTTGTTTACAATGCTTCCCCAGATCTTTCGGGCTTCCCAGGTTCTATCGTAACTGCTGTTGTTCTTAAAACCTAGGTAGAACGCTACGGCAATACCAATTACACTGATCGGTTGCCAAGGAAGAACTATATGAATGTCGAAGATGGAGTGGAAGAGGCATAGCCCCAAGCCGTAGAGTGTTCCGATAATGAAAGGCCATTTGGACCAACTGAAGGTCATTCCAAAACCGTAATTCCGTTTTACGTACATGAGTTAAGTTGAAGGTTAGGGCAAATGTAGGCGATGCACTAGAATGAACACCCGACCCGAAGATTAAGGTTCCAACCCAGGTCATCGGCAAAATAGCGCTGGCGGTTCAGGTAATCGCGGTAGCCTGTATTGAGCAGGTTTTCTCCATTCAGAGATACACGAAGTGTGGCTTTCTGCAGTTTGAATGATGTTCCGACAGATGCTCCAAGCAGGAAATAATCTGGTGGCGGAGCAAGGAAATCCTGTTCTGCATTGAGGTGTGTTTGCTTGAAAACGTATCTCATATTGACCGAAAGATGGGTGTTCTTCCGTTTCTCACCGTCTTTAATGGAGTAGGAGAAAGAACCGAAAAGGTTGTTGCTGGGCATGTAAACCAGCGGTTGTTTGTTAGAAATATCATCCCCTTGCAAAAAGGAATATTTAGCTACTAAACGAATGCTCTCGTAAGGCTCATAGCTCACTAAAAGATCTGCACCAGCAATGGTTGCGTCTGTTTGCTGATAGCTGAAAACGGGAAATGCTCCGCGAATGGTCAATCTAAATTCATCTTCTGGTTGCAGGTAAATGAAATTTCTGATGTACTGGTAATACCCCAATGCCTGCACGAAGAGTTTGTTCTTCAGATTCCAATCCAAACTCATAACCGTTTTGATGGAACGTTCGTTTTTCAAATTGCGATTTCCTTCTTCCAGCCCGCTAACGCCTTGGTGAAGACCTTGGCTGTATAGCTCATTGACCTGCGGTGATCGGAGTACATGACCTGCATCGAAATTCAGTTTAAGGTTGCGGAGCAACTCATACCGGAATCCGGCAGAAATGCTGTAGTTATGGAAGTTCTGGTTGAAGCGCTCAATTGTTCGAGGTAACGAACTGGAAATGGTCACGGCTTGCAGATGTGTAAAATCGTACCGGGCCCCGAACTCATAAAATGCACGTTTCTCTTCTTTCTGATAAATGGCAAATGCAGCGGTCTGGTAGCTTCTGTAATCGGGAATAAGAGGAAGAATACCTGTTTCTGGATTATTGGTGTTGTCAACAAATTTGAACTGTATCCCCGTTTTCAGTCGGTTTCCATGATCAAAGAAATGGCGGTAAAGCACTTCTCCGAACTGATCCCATTGTGATAGGCTTAGAGCCGGAGTTTCTGTTCGTTCGCCACGCCTGATGTCAAATTCCTTTCGGTTGTTCAATTGCCCGCCATAGCGGATATGTAGACTTTGATGCTCATTGAAAATATGATTGGTTTCCAATTTTAGCAAGTGGTGCTGCACCTGCTGTTTGGGCGCGTTGATGGAGTAGGAGAATTGGTTTTCCGTAAAGAATGGCTCATCTCGGCCTATTGATTCTTGCAGATCGGTCAGGTTACCGATATGCGAGCCGCGCAGCACACCGATCTCCGTGTAGAATTCGCTGTAATACAGTTTCATGTTCCATCTGGATGAAAATTTCTTTTCCAACTGCAACGCACCGTTGAACTCTCGCTTGCCGGTGTTACTCAGGTAATAATTCGGGGCACTGCGGTCACCAACAACTTTTGCTGTTCCAGATATGCGCCAAGCTGCCCATTTATCGTGCTTTTCCAATTTGGCATTTACTGTATGTCCAAAACCATTGGTCTGGAAAATGTAGTTGACCGCTCCATGCAAGTGCGGATCGTTTCCGATAGCCTCAGGCTCAACCAGAACAACACCTCCTAAAGAACTTCCCATGTAGGCCAATGCTCCAGCGCCTTTTATTACCGACAGATGATCAGCCACGTATGGGTCAATTTCAGGTGCGTGGTCGTTTCCCCACTGTTGACCGCTTTGCGCAATGCCGTTATTCAGAATGGTAACGCGATTGCCAGAAAGGCCATGTATTACCGGTTTGGAAATACCAGCACCGCTTTTTATCGAACTCACACCTGTCATGCTTTCCAGCATTTCAGAAAGGTCTTTATTGGCCATTTCGCTTATCTGCTCCTGTTTGATGGACACACTGGCCTGCGCACCATGGTCGTCATGATCTTCGTGTATCACCACTTCATCCACCAACTCATCGTGGTGATGCATTCTCATATTGATGATGGTGTCCTGTTTCAGGTCAACGAAAATGGTTTTGGCCTCACAGCCAATGTGCCTGAACTGAATGTGATACGAACTCGGACATAGATTAGGAATCGAATAGTTTCCCGCACTGTCTGCTGCAACTCCTGCTTGTACCTCCTCCACATAAACCGTAGCATAGGCCATCGGAATTCCCGTTCCTTCATCGGTCAGTGTTCCTTGAATTTGGAGCGTGCAATTCTGACCAATTCCCGCAAAGGGCAAAAGGAAAAACGGGAAAAGGAAAAATGTGGAAAATCGAAACATGGGAAAAAGAACTCCGCTCAGCCACGGCTGAGCGGAGTTTCAAGCAATTATTGAACGGTTACCTCGAAGGTTACTTCAATGTCTGTTTCACCACCGGCATTTGTAATGTCGCCTGCCGCTACACCAACCGCGCCTTTATCTGGCTCATGACGAAGCGTGATGGTAAGGTCGCTTGTCAGTGGCGTCCCAGTTGCAAACGTGGTTAGAATCCCAATTGGATTGCCATTGCCATCAGCATCTGCATAGTCAAATCCGCCACTGAAAGACATGTTGGAGAATTCGTAGAACAACTGATGTTCTTCATCTTCTTCCTCAACTTCTTCGGTAATGTCCTCAGCAGGAGTTTCGGTTTCATTCAGCAGCGTGATAACGCCAGAATAAGTTGTATTGGCTGCCAACGTTCCATTTGTAATGATAGGAGCATCTCCACCATCACCATCGAGGTCGGTGAAACGGAACTCAACTGCGTTTCCACCGCCTTCTGGTCTCAACGTGTAAATGAGTGTAGTTATCAATTCCTCTTCGTTAGGAATTTCAGGGTCGTCTTTGTCGCAAGACGTAAGTGTTACTGACGCCACTAGAGGCAACGCCAAAAGGTATTTGAATTTGTTTTTCATGATTTCTTGATTCAATAAGTGGTGCTGAATGAGTGTTCACCCATCAGCGAATGATGACCAATTCTGGTCAACGAAATACCGGAAGATCAAGAAATTGCGGGTGGTCCGCGAGGTGCGTATGCCAGCGAAAAATTGTAACCAAAAACCTTTGTGCTGGCTGGCTTAATGAATATGAAATCTGACCGTTCTGAAAGAACTGGCCGTTGTGTGCTGGAATAGAAAAACCGAGAAACCGTGACCTTACAGAGTTCGCAATCCTGCTCAGTTTGGCTTATATGGCTCTCGTGTTCACAATCGTGTGAAGTATCGCCATGATAAATTGCACGGTGACACGAATCAGCTTCCGCTTCTGCTGTGTGAATTTCTGCGTGGTGATGGTGATGAATCGCCTGATGGAAACTCTCAAACGAGATAACATTCAACAGATATCCTAAGAGGAATACCGCTGAAAGCGTTTGTAGGATTTTATGTTGGGCTCGTTTGTACACCGACACAAATGTGGGTATTAATGCTGTAGTTGAAAAGGTGCTAAGGCAGTATTTTGTTCAATTTGTTACCAATTCGGACTCATTCCTCCGATTCCTCGTCCTCCTCATCTTCGTCTTCATCAAGATCGCCCGTGTCGGAAATCCGTCCATCCGGATAAAGGGTCACCTCAATCTCTTCAAACTCCTTTTCTAGTTCCAGCGTAAAAAACGATTGACCTTTAGCGGTTTCAACTCGGTAGACTTTCTCGATCTTGAATCGGGGATAGTGTTTTCTAACCTGATCCAGCGAAGTTTTTGGAAACTCATCTGGCCTGATGCGATGATTGGTCTGAATCCAGATTCCTTCCTTATCGAACTTGGCCAACCCGATATGCTCGCCTTGTTTGAACATGACCTGGTAGATGCCTTCCTTCATTTCCCAAGCTTGCTTGCTCACATTTGGAATCTTGTTCCTGAATGCTTCCATTACATGCGTTGGAACGTCTTTTTTGTCGATGTTCTGAGCAACACAACCTGCCCCGACAATCAGGAAACAGATGAAAAGGATTACCGAACGCTTCATTGACCGAACGTGAATTGATCCGTCTAAAAATAGTTATCCCAACAAGCGGGAAACCTACCGATAATCACTCAGTTCAACAATCGTACCCGATTCTCGAACATGTGAGAGCGGTAGAGCGGCATCAAATAATCACGAAAAGGGGATTCTAGGCTCTTTTAAGGAAAGAACTTGTTCATCAACATGTAATCGATGTTGTCTGATTGCAGATGGCAACCGGTGCAAATGGCTCCTTTGTCCTCGGCTGTTGTGGCAACCGTTCCATCTGAGTTCACATAACCCCAGACCCAGCCGTTGGCATCAGCATGCTCATTATTGGACATTTTATACAGAATGGCATAACGCTCAACAGAAGTTCCACTGCTCAATTCCTTCACAACCAAAGAGCCATCAGGGAAACTGGCGTTGGCAAGAACTTTTCCGTCACCATCCAATTGCGTGGCGGCCGTGGTGTTATATCGTGTTCTCAGACTTGTATAGTTATGTCCAGAACCGGCACTTTTGGGAAGCCAAGCATCCGAATTCTTGTACCAGGTGAATCCAGAAGTTTCCTGAGACATGTTCAGCAATTCGAGGTCAATGCCTTCTGCTGGTTCGTCTTTCTTACATGCCTGTAGTGTGATGGCAACAATTGCAAGCGTAAATGCTGCCCAAATGATGGTATTCGATTTCATGTTCTAATAAGTTGGTTGACCCGAAGATAACCGATAGCGGTAACCATTGTTCAGAATGAACATTGGATTGATGATGGTCACCACCGCAGCCTCGTACCATTTGAAGCCGTTCTTGGCCATTTTCATGGTTCCGAAATGAACCAGTTCGCCCAAGGCGATGCCGGCAATGGGCGTAACGATCAGATCTTGAATACTGGGTTGTTCCAATCCGGCCTCAATCACATATTCCCACACGAACACCTGCCCGATACAGAACAGCGATGACTGCCAGATAGTGGCGTTCTGAGAACGAACCGCATTGTAGAAGTAAGTGCCTTGTAATGGATGACCAACATAGTTGATATACCACTTATCGTGATCGAAAACGGGAGGTTTTGTCCACGCTCGCTTCAAGTTCGCTCCGTAATGACTGAAGGTGCCAGGTTGCCACCCGCTTATGTCAGAAGGCAGAACGGCCAAGATGCCGTAGCCAATGGCTTCAAAACCATGAACGAACAGGCCACCCCGCCACATTTTGCGGGCAAAGGTTGCATTGGCATTGCGCGGCACGAAAGTGCCATCTTCTAACAAACGCGGCTTGAAAGAAAAAGTGGAGTCCTTGCCTAAGTGCTTGACCGATACTTGAAGTGCTCCATGATTGTTCCCTTCAAACCCTTTCGCGTCATTCGGAAAAAGTAACAGCTCACCGCTGCGTTTCATGGTCAGTGTGGATGAGGTTCCAATAGGAAACTTCCAATGCCCCACCTTGGCGCAGAGTTTCATGTAGTAGTTGCTTGGCATCGGTTTCAGCAACATTCCGAAGAACATCGGGGCGGTGAACCCTTTGAATCCATTGGCATCGGTGGGAGGGAAGCCCGCATCCTGCCACTGGCCTTCTGCGGTTATTTGATAGGTTTCGCCTTTTTCCACGGAAATTCCCGTTGGCTGGAAGAGGTCATTCGCGTTGACCTCGATCACCTGCTGAGCACAACCGTATTGCCACGCAAACAGGAATATCCAGATAGGAAAGAAATTTTTCACAGCCCAAAGATGCAAACCGAAACCAATCGATATTTGGGTTATGAAACAGGATTTTTGTCTATTGCACGGGGCTTTGGGTTCCCGTAAACAAATGCGGCCTTTGGCCCAAGCATTGCCTTCTTCAGTTACCATTTATGACCTTGCCGGTCATGGTCTGTTGGCCAATGAGACCGAACCGTATTCGATTGAATCAATGGCCGAACGTGTTCGGAAGTTTCGCGAATATTCTGAAGCGTTCTTTGGGTACAGCATGGGCGGATATGTGGCGCTGTATCTTGCTGCCAAGCACCCAGAAATGGTTAAGAGCGTCACCACCTTGGCCACCAAGTTTGATTGGACACCAGAAGCAGCAGCGGCTGAGGTTCGGATGCTGAATCCGGATAAGATCAAAGAAAAGGTTCCGGCCTTTGCCAAGCAATTGGAAAAGCGGCATGGTGAATTCTGGCCTGATGTGGTGAAACGCACGGCTGATCTGATGTTGGAATTGGGCAATAATCCACCATTGACCGCAGAACTGCTTCAACAGATTAAGTGTCCAGTTCTGTTGCTCAGAGGGAGCGAGGACACCATGGTTTCAGAACAGGAAACGCTTTGGGCCAAGTCTCATATTCCCAATGCGCGATATGAGGAGTTGGAGGGGCAACCTCATGTATTTGAGAAGATGGACCTGAATCTGCTGATCCGCAAATTGGATCAGTGAAACGGGCTTGTCCCCGGCCGATCCGTCTCAGGGGAAGTAGGCATTCATCAACATGTAGTCGATGGTGCCTTGCTGCGAGTGGCAACCGGTGCAACCGGAGCCCTTGTCCTCGGCCGTGGTGGCCACTGTTCCATCGGCATTGATATAACCCCAGACCCAACCGTTAGCATCGGCAAATTCGTGACCGTCCATTTTATAAAGAATGGCGTAACGCTCAACGGAGGTTCCATTGCTCAGTTCTTTTACAATCAATGAACCGTCAGGAAAACTGGCGTTCGTCAGAATTTTGCCATCTCCATCCAATTGCGTGGCTGCCGTGGTGTTGTAGCGGGTTCTTAAACTACTGTAGTTGTGCCCACTTCCGGAACTTTTGGCCAACCACGCATCCGAATTCTTATACCAAGTGAATCCGTTGGTCTCCTGGGCCATATTGAACAATTGGAGGTCGATGCCTTCTGCGGCCTCGTCTTTTTTACAAGCCTGCAAGGTGATGGCAATGATGGAAAGGGCGAATGTTGCCCGAATGATGGTGTATTTTTTCATGAATCTAAAGCTAAGGAATGATGGCGAGGCTTTAATGCTTGCTGGCCGACAAAGAGGTGTCCTTTCTTGCATATGGATCAAAGGGACCCATGGTGAGAATTTGATTCTGGTCTGTATATCCTGCCGCTTATCCTTGTCAATTCCCCAAAATGATCTTTAAGACCACACTGACCCGTTGTTAGTCTAAACTGGTGGCCTATCGAATTACTCGATGAAATCCCATCTCAATATTTCGTGATCAGCCGTATTTATGATGCGTTCGGTTGTAGGTTAACTTGAGCACGTGTTGAAATGTGCGCTGACGGAAACTATGAGCATACAGTTAGCCCTAAAAAGAAATTGGTCCAGAAGCAAAGCAAGCGCCTTTCCTCTGAACCAATGTCATTCGATTTTTAGGGTCAATTATTCCCTGACCAACTTGATGGTTGAATTCAGTTCAGCACCATTCACCTGAAGGAAATAAACTCCAGAAGGAAGTTTGCCCACCATTTCAGCTAACGGAATACGATTCAGTCCCACGGAAACAGCCTTTGATTCGCCCCATAGGAGTTTCCCTCGAACATCATAAACCTCCATCATCACCATACCGCTCGCGCCACTCGTAAGCTCAAGGACCGAGTTTTCCAGAACCGGATTCGGGTAGACACTTAGGGCATTGTCATTTTCCTCAACCGCAATTCCCAATGCGCCATTGGCGATATTGATGTTGTCAAGATAGATCTTACTGCCCGTATGGCTGGTGGCTTCAAAACGGATCAGCACATAGGGTTCCTGAGCAGCTATCGGCCCTAACGTCACCGATTCCGTTCTCCATTCTGAGGAGGTAGGTACAAAATTCCCATTTACTGTGGTGCCACCGTTGGTAGACAGAGCGGATCCTTGTTTGTTATACCTCTGAATCCAACTCTCTCCACAGTTATACGACACTAAAACCCGTAATTTTTCATTGCCACTTGACTGTCCTCCATCTTCGGCATAGGCCACATCAAAACTGACCGTGGCATTGTCGGTCGTCACCCAACTGAAATCGAGAGGAGGGCTGATCATATCGATCGTCAGACCATATGGAATCGATCCGAGGTCTACTACCGAACTGGCATCGCCAGATGTGAACGCGTCTGTCGTGCGTTCCCATTTGTAACCAGCCGGTTCGGGTGTCGACCAATTGAGTTCCGGAGATGAGTTGACTGGGAACGATTCCTGCTCAAAGCCTTCAGAGATGGTTCCGAGTACCGCGTTGCCATAAGGCTTGACCAATATGTAATCCTGAAACATGCGGGTGTCTGTTCCGCCAGCAGACGTCACCGTAAAGCTCACGTCATAAATTCCCGGGGTGGAGTAGGTGACCGTTGGATGCTGGTCTGTGCTGGTGGCTGGCGTTCCGCCTTCAAATGTCCACGACCAATCGGTTATTTCTGCATTCCACGAGAAGTCGGTGAAATCGACCTCATTTCCTTCGCAAAGCTCTGTTCGGTTGGCATGATAATCCGCAATGGGAGCACATGAATTGGAGAAGCCATCGTTGGTTCCAGTGGCCAGAAGGTTGGCCGGTGTCCATAGATTGTCTCTTTCCGATACCGAACTGGCCAGAGTTGAATGCATCCGGGCCTTTTGCCCTTCGGTGAACATGAGTCCGCATGTACTGTAATCCATGATGTTCTGAACATTATCGAGCGTTCCGCACGTGACCTGAGTGGTATCGCAAGAGTTGGGTTGCGAACCAATGGTGAAGGGCGTGTCTGCCACATTATCGTCTCCACAGGTCAGATAGTTCGAACCCCAGACCGGAAGCAGGTTCAAGTAAACTCCTGCCACGTAAGCAGGACTGATGTTTCCTGAGGAAGTCCCGATGGTTCCGAAGTTCGAATGTCTGTAAAGGATGCCGTCATAGGCCGCGCTCGGTTCGGTTCCTGGCCAATAGGCGTAATTCACTTGAAAAGATGACTCAAGGGAATTGACAACCCAGATGTTGAGATACATGTTCCTAGGCCATCCGATCACATCCTTGGTTGCATTGGTGGCGCTATTGGTGAGCGGAGAAACCGTTCTGGTTATGCCGTTGGTGCAATTCCCTTCGGGGTCCAGTTTGGCCAAACGGAATTCGATCTCCGTGTCGGCAATGATGTCTCTGAAGGAACTGGCGATCTCGTTGGGGTTGACATTTGCCGCGCTGAACGCCTCATTCAGTTGGACGATGGCGCTTTGGACCTGCGCATCTGAAATATTCTCTTCCCCATAATTGTGAATCACATGGACCACCACAGGAATGACCTTGAGATTACCACCCCGTTCGTTCAATTCAATGGATGGAATCCGAGGCGCATCGTCAGGATAGTTGGCGGTTCGGTCGCCCCAGCCGTGCTGGCCAAAGGCGTGTGTCATTATTAAAGACAGTAAAAGGCTGAGTCTAAGTGTTTTCATGCTCATTTGGTTTATTGGGTTAAGCAATTATATGTCTTTTACTCAATTATTCATATGCTTTTTTCATTGCATGGAATTTAACAGCATAAAACCAACTGAATTCAAGCAATTCAATGGTAAAGATTTTACCTATTGCAACTGGATTATCCAGACCGATGTTTGACCGGCCAATGCACAGAGCGCAGTTTCAGCGTTCCAATCGGGTCTGAATCACCTCACACTTCTGCTTGTCAATACCCCAAATGATGCTCGGGTCAGTGCAGATCCGTGGTTTGGATGAAGTGGTGTCCTATTGATTTATTCGGCAAACACCACTTGATCAAGTGATCGCATTCCGAAGGATCAGAATGGCTTTCAGAGATAAAGTCTTGGTTTTCCAATTCAATTCTTCACGCATCTTACTGCAAAACCGAAACCAATGTTGTCAGATCTTCGATCAACATTATCATTGTTGGTCAACATGCACCTGACCCAAAATAGGTTTGAACCAGAACCCGCGAATGAGGAACTCCAAAAACATCCATAGTTTCCTAGGCCGACAAAGTCTCCTGCTGTCAAACGGACACCTGCTGATCTTGCACCGAATCCGAATTCATCTGTTGCGTCTGTATTTGGACTTAGCCAATGGTCAAATCCAATTTCCTTTAGATTTCCCCCGGCTTCAGTTTCACCTCCAGCAAAATCCACCAATGAGGTCCACTCAGCATCCGTTGCCACATGCCACCCTTCGGGAGCCAGACCTCTGCTGTCGGTTATCGCATATCCATTGTATAGTCGGCCATATTCACTCACCAATTGGAGGTCTCCATCAGGCGAACAGAACGAACCTTCAGTTGATGTGCTCCAATATTGATCGTCATTGATCTGTGATATAGGGTCGCCATTCCTGTAACGGGTGACTTTTAGGTTTTCGGCCATCCAAACTTGGTCACCGATGGTTACCGTTGGGTAAACGTTTCCATCAATGTCTGTTACTGTCTCCACCAGCGGCTCTGGGTCGTCATTCTGATTGCAGCCTGAAAATGCCACAGACAGCATGAAAAGTAAGCTTGCATTTAATAGACAAATGGTTAAAAGCGGTCTCATAACGGATGGTTTTAAACGTTGCGATGAAACTAGGACATTCGCCACCAGACGATAGTGACGCTGGTCAATTAATTGAATGATGGTAGGGATGTCCACGCGTTGCACAGGTGCGCCATCGGGGAAAAGAACCCGAGAGTGTTCAAGCAACCTACTTCCCCGTCAACCGCTGCAACTCGGCCAGTAGTTCGGTCTTTTCCTCTTCTGTGTACATGGCCGAAGTTGCCAGATTCTTCTTGAACTCGGTGGCATTGGCAGTCACATCTTCCGACAAGGCAAGCTGCGCCTCTATCATGTACAGGAAGGCTTCTGAGAAGTTAGGATAATGTGTCAGCATCACGTTCCAAGCTTCGATGGCCTCATGATATTGTTCCTTATTGAAACACTCCCAGCCCTTGCCATTGAGCACTCCCAAAGAAAGCCCCAATGGTTGTCCATAATGGGCTTCAATATTTTCTACAAGTTCTTGCACAGCGGCATGTCCACCTTTCTCACCGCGCATGTAGGCCGATTGTTGCAACGACCAATACTCGAACACATCGTAAAGCGCGGGCGCTATCACCAATCCGGGAGTGGCGTTGTGGTCAGCGTCCTTAAAGAGTTTTCCATCAACGTTGAAGTGGTTGTTTCTCTTAGTGTGGATCAGGGAATCCATAGTGTGGAAATCCTCTGGATAATCGTTACCAATGCCAAAGCGGTAATACAGGGTTGATGTACGCTCCGTGCCAAGTACCACGGCCACCGAATCGGTCAGGTGTACATTCTTTTCATGGAAGAACGGACTGAGCGAGATGACCCCGTTCAGTTCATTGCCACGCGAACGGAGCAGACCTGTGGTAAAATAGCCATAGCGCGAATGTCCGATGAACAACCGGAACTTACTTGCCTTGAACCGCCTTTCTGCCAACGGTAGCAGTTCTTCGAACAGAAAGCCCTCGTTTGCTTCGGCCAATCCGTTTTTGGATGTGGCAAGAGGCAGCGTTTCCTTGTACCGATGTTCTTGGTCTGAATCAATGCCGATGATGATGCACGAGGGCATCTGCTCATTGCTGGTAAGGTAATCGATGGTGTTGATGATGTAGTTGTGGCTGCGTTGATTCTGACGGTCGAATACTACCACCACCGGGAAATCTTTGTCCACATTCTGCTGCCATTCGAAGGGAACGGTTACGGTAATATCCCGGTCATAACCCAAATGCTTGGAGGTAATGGTTGTGTCGAGCAATAACTTATATCGCTCGTATTCCTGAGCAGACGCTGTAAGCACAGATGCGAACTGAACAAGAAGGAAAAAGAAAACGGTGTGGTTCAATAATTCGGGTTTTGAAGGGGCGGAAGATACAGGAAAGCCATTACTGGAAACGTGAAGGAGTAGACCTTCAAGGTTTTGACTGCCGAAGCTGAATCTATCAGTTCAACTGTTTGGCTGTCTTGTAGACCCTGAATCCGCCTTAGGCGGATCAGCATCATTCCGCATCATACGCTGCTGGAATAGGAACTCCATTCTCATCGCTTGCCCAAAGAATGCTGGTGATCCACCAACGGGTTCCATCATAATACAACTGGTAACTGTTGATGCCTTTCTCCTCGCGGTGTCCTTTGGCGTAATACCCTTGGAAAACATGCGCGATCCCGTTGTATTCGTCCACGGTCTTTTTGAGTTCATATTCTAAGAACCCATTGTTCTCATAACCGCGTCTGCCAATTCGCACGAATTCCTCAAGCGAAAACGACCGATACCTTCCAGTTCCAAGCGTATCCTGTTCTACGAAAGCGAATGTGGCGTTGGGTGTAAAGAGGTTTCTGAAAACATCCCAATCACGGACTTTACCCTTTTCGCCAGAGATGATCTCCAACCCTTTATTGACGATGCCATCTATGGTTTTGGTGTGTTCAGGAACGTTGGTCTGCCCAAGAACTTGAGCGGAAAGTGAAAGGCAGAATAGGAGGGATAAGAGTCTGTGCATGGCTTTTGCTTATGACCAAAAGTACATTTGACGGTATCGTTTTCGGAATTTTGTTGTGATAACCTTCCTTTGAGCGTCATGCTGAACTTGGTTCAGCATATATCGGTTAATTAATTCCAAATTGACTATCAATGATTTCTTGTATCGTTCTCCCACGGTAATACATTTTTTTCAAAAGATTGGGGTCATAGGTATTAACAATACCATCACTCAAATACATTTTGGTCTCATAATCCAGTTTTAAGAGAATATCCTCATTTCGGTCGGCACTAGGAAATGGAGGGTTTTCGTACCTATTCAAATAGCAGTAGACTATGTAGAGCATACAGTCTTCTGGAAGTTCTTCATTTCGCTCTTCAGCCACTTGTTCAAAGGCGGTTCTAACCTCATAATTGACCCTTCTTATGTTAGCATCAGAAGTTGCTTGAGTTGGTGCCTTACCATATTTGGCTCCCATTGCTCTGAAACCTTCGGCAAGTGAAGCATAATCGTCTCTATTAAAGTCTCTCCAGCGTTCTTGGTCAGGATTACTGCGTATCAGTTCTACAAATGCACTCATTTTGTCAAGTATTCATCAAGGAAGTTCTGAAAATCAGAACCATCGTCAATGTAAATTCGCTCGTTCTTTTTAACCGTTCTATCAGAAATGATGAACTGAGAACACTCCGAAAGTTCCACTATCTCATCATTCTCTGTTTCGAAGATGATGTCGAGATAATTCTGGCTATTGTTCCCTATAAACGAAATGCCCGAACATCCCTTTTTGCACTCTCCGCAACAACCTTCATATGGAATAAGTTTCGTGTCTCCATTCTTTTGGAACTTGTCGACTGCAGCTTCAAGCAACTCGAAAAACCTATCTCTTGGGAGGTCTTGGTAGTTAATGGTGTTTGGGAGATTTCTCTTTAGGACATTCAAGTCCAAGCTACCGATTTGAATGGTAAAGTGTTCAACGGAAGATGAGTGTTGAAACTGCGACATCTAATTATCTAAAACCACTTAAGATTATGCTTGTCCGTATAATAGAAAAGAGCGTCCATTACTTCTTCTAAGGAGAACCCGTGACAAACATATTTTTGGACCGTAGCCTCAAACGCATTCACTTCCTTGGTTCCTGTAAAGCAGATAAAGAAATGTCCTCTATCATGTTTATGGTAGAAGCCTGGTTTCCTTTTTCTCATTTCATGACGAATTCGGGCAATACAAGCTTCGACTATTTCTTCATCAATTGGGCTTTTACCTCCAACTGAAACATCGACATGTCCGTTTTTCTTTTGAAGGTTAATCATGAAAATCCAATTACCTGTGGCTTTACATTCATCGACTAATAAATCATAGTCATAGAGTTTGTGTCCATTCACTTCAACTTCTTGTACTTCAACGAATGGGGAATTACAAAATACACAACGGTGTCCATCTTTTAATCTCCAATGCATCACTTGCAAACCAACTTCGTAATCTGTCTTAGAGAGGTATTCTTCTTCCAAGCCTTCATAGATCATCATGGTGTGCGGAGAACTCTCGCGGTTCATGCAAGAATTACATCCCAGATAATAGTTAATGGCTAACAAGCTCATATCTGTAAAGGCCCACTACAGCCCTTCAACTCAACCACCAACTCCGTAAGCGCTTCTTGGCATCGCGCCAAGAGCATGCTGGTCTTGTCGCGGTAAAGAGGTCGTTGTCAATACCAGCCAGCCCGCTCAGCATGCTGCGCGCTTGTTCACCACGGTGTTTGATCTTCCACATTCAGAATAGGCGTAATGACCGTAGATGGGCGAGGAGGAGTTGCTTCCTTGGCGGCAGGGTTCACCACATCGTTCGCCAAAACCAGCACCATCAGGTAGAGAACTCAGGTTGATGTCTTCCATCTCCGCAACTTGTCGTACTCCACGTTGCTTTCTGCAAGTAGCACGTTCATGTGTCCGAACATTCGGCCGGCCACAGAATTGAATAGCGTATTTCACTACACCACGGCTTGCGGTATCTGTTCCAATTCATGCACCGTGTGCTGCGCCTGCGCCACAGCCAAACCATAACCAGGAACGATGATAGCGCTTGCTTGAATGGTTCAGCAACGCGCACGGCAAGGTCGCTCGGGTTCTTCAGTCTTTCTTGTACAGGATTTCTGTTATTCGCCACTTGCGGCTGCTCCGCCTGAAACCCGGACCCACCTGTACCGAACGCACCGAATATTGCACTTTGTCAATGGGCGGTTCATGGCGTTACACATCACCACAGTCAACGGGGAATAGTACCAGCCGAACCGACAAAGGATACCACCCGTCAGCATGGGCCCATATTACCGTAAAGAGGAAACCACCGAAGGCGGCAGCCATTCCTGTAAATGAATTCAAGAAGCAGAGATGACCACAGGCATATCCGCACCACCAATTAACACGAACAGGATGCCAGTAGCTCAAGCTCAATCCAAGAAGAATGTAAACCCACATTTTCAGCATTGTCGTGAATGTGTCCACCGCCAAACACACGGTAAGTCCAACGTGATACGATAAGCAGCGTGTTGATGATATTGTGAAAGGCAGTCGGATGTCCTTGTTCAGGTTGCCGTTCAGCTTAAAATGCGTCGTACTACCCGCAAACGACACGCTACCGATCGCCCAAACCAGCGAAAATGGTGGCGAGAATGAGCCAATCATAAAGTATGCAGGTAATGCGGGAATTCAATCAATCGATGATGGCCGCACGCACCGCCCATTTTCCGTTGAACAGCGAAACCATCTGCGGCATAGCCGGTCATTTCCACGCTTGGCAATCACTGACAGCACGGACCCGATGGCAGTTCCACACCTATCCAGGAAGGTTGTGCAGGTGGTTTCCGCTTTCGTCAAATGTAAAGGAAAATGGTAGCAATGATGGCTACGGTCATACCTGCGGCTGCCCTGGTTTCCCGCTTCAGGCGGTCTTCGGACCGCTCATCATTTTTCAATCCCAGAATGTAAGTACCGATGCAATGGTACGCGTCTCCAATATGTAATCTCCCGTCATCAGTCTTTCTTAGCTGGTTTCTTCTTGAACATATCAACGTACGGTCAGTGACCACAAAGCCGCCCACTACGTTCAGCGTTCAGTATCACGGCCAGAAAGCCAAGGATCGAGGGCAATGATATTTGACCGGGCGATGCGGTTTCCCATCACAATGATGGCACCGACTATCCTGCCGCCTCCGTGAATGGCGTTGGCACCGCTCGCGGGCGGGGTGTACTGTGCAACCGGCACGCTTTCTGTGACTTCAATTCCAAAGGAATGATGGACAGGATGACGAGTCGCCGATCGTATCCAATATCGTAAACAAATGCGAGGATTGGTTCCATGTTTTATTGATTGGTTGATAAATCCCCCGTCACAAAAGTTCCGCAAGCTCCACTTTTGCGCCACCCCCTTTGCAAAGGGAACTGCGCCATTCCTCCTTTGTAAAGGAGGTGCCGAGAACAGGCGGAGGATTTGTTCATGTTAAAATTAGCGGTTTCTTTTGGAAGGACGGAGACCAGTTTACCATCTCTGATGATGAGCGAACCAGCGGTGATTTCATCTTCCATGTTCCGGATTGAACTGATTGTCAGTTGTCAGGTGAAGAAGGAAGTTCGATACGTTTTTGGCGAAAAGAGTTCGCTGGCGTTCATGAATGCGTGGCAGGGAGGTTTCGCTTCTCCGATGATGGTGACACCGCCAGCGAACTGGTTTCGTTCAGTTTGCTTCCAGCCACATTTCCACCTTGCAGAAACGCCATGTACGATTACCGCTCCAGGTTTCATCTTTCCCAGCATCTCATCCGTAATAAGTAGTGGTGCTTTTCGTCCTGGAATCAATGCAGTCGTAATGACAAGATCAGCTTCGGCAACTTTAGCAGTTACAACTTCCTGTTGCTTCTTCAAAAACTCTGGCGAAACGTTGGTCACATAACCTCCGGCCATGTCCACGCTGTCGTCTCCTTCCACTTCAATGAACTTACCACCCAGCGATTGTACCTGCTCCTTCGTCTCTGGACGGATGTCTGAAACCCAAACATTCGCTCCTAATCGTTTTGCCGTTGCAATGGCCTGCAATCCAGCTACACCAGCACCGAAGATCACAACCGTTGAGGGTTTGATGGTTCCAGCCGAGGTCATCAACATCGGGAAGATCTTCCCCATTTCTGCACCGCCCAACAGCACCGCTTTATAGCCTGCCAAATTCGCTTGCGAACTCAGCACGTCCATACTTTGTGCCAGCGATGTCCTTGGAATGGCATCCAACGAAAAGGCATTCACGCCTTGTTCAGCCAATGCTTTCACCACATCAGGATTGGTAGCCGCAAACAGCAACGAGATAAGGGTTGAACCTGATTTCAGGTGCTTCGCTTCGTCCACCGTAGGTGGATTTACTTTCGCCACGACATCACAATCGTATGCGTTCGCTTTGGCACCGATAATCGCACCTGCCTGTTGGTAATCGCCATCAGAAAAGAATGAACCGTCTCCAGCTCCGCTCTCTACGATGATCTCAAATCCCTTGGCTTTCAGTTGTTTGACGATGGTCGGGGTAATCGCCACACGCGTTTCCCGTGCTTGGGTCTCCTTAGGTACTCCTATTTTCATGCAATCAAATGTATACGTTTTGAAGTTGGATTATTCTTCGTGGGCTGACGAATTGGATTGTTCGGTCAAACGGTCAAATATTTCCAACTCTTCATCATTCAATGTCATTTCCTTAATGGCCAAAATAAGCTGTCGCGAAGACTGAATGAACGCTCTGTTCACGAGAAGCAGATGCGAAATTTCCATGTCCTGCAATGCTCCTTTGGATGTCTGCTCTGCAATGGACCGTACAAACCGCTCATCTTCTTTGGTCAGATGCTTTAACGATTTATCCAGTTTAGAAGCGATTTCCGCGTGACGCGTTTCGCCCAGAAGTCCTGAAAGCTTCAGGTAGAGTTCGATGAGCCGTTTTCGGAATTCTGCGTTGGTCTGTGTAACGAATGAACTTTCAGAAGCATCAAAATCATCGAAATTATGCCGCACATCTTTGATGGACTTTGCCGAATGCAAGGCCATGCGGGCAGCATGCAACTGGCGGTTGACCAATGCCGTTTCTTCCTTGTCCATTTCGGATGATAGCATGGTTGCCGCAAAGGAGAAGATCTCCGCTTGCAGTAGATTCAGTTTCTCATAATGGTCCTCGAGCGAAAGCTTCTCAGAATGACGTTGTCCCGATAAAACCAGCGATACATCTATCCGCAGCGTCTTCAGGTTGTACTCAATTGTTTCTCTGATGAGGTGTGCAATCTCGTTCTGAATGCCCGCAATCGCAGCATCACTGATATTCGGAGATGCATTCTGAAGGTACTCCGTTACCTGCGTCACCTTATCAGGGTAGGCCTTGATGAGCAGCTTCGCGAATAGCCCAATGAACGGAACAAACACCAACACACCAATAACGTTGAACAGTGTGTGATACAAAGCCACACCCATAACGGCATTCTCTGTCGGTGAACCGATAATGAGCGTTATGACCCAAACCAGTACCGGTAGCATGGCAAGACCGATTATGGCCGAAATGAGATTGAACGTAAGATGACTCAATGCAACCCGTTTCTTGATCTGAGAGCCGCCAATTGCCCCAAGGATCACGGTGGTGGTGGTACCCACATTAGCACCTACTACCATGGCTGCGGCCATATGAAACCCAATAACCTGTGCATTCAACGCGGTAAGCACAATGGCGATGGTGGCCGAACTGCTTTGCATGGTTGCCGTGAGGAGCAATCCGACCAAGGCGTAAACCACAATGCCGTAATCGGGTAAAGAGGCCATGTCGAAGGTTTCGGTCAGTTCCGTCACACTCTGCTTCATGTAATCCAACCCCATGAAGAGGAAACCGAATCCGACCAGCAAACGGCTGAGGTTTGAGTAACGTTCTGATTTCCCGAGGAAAATGAGCCCAAGACCACCAATTCCTATGAGCGGAAGTGAGAACGCTTCGATATCGATCTTAAAACCGAAATAGGCAACTATCCATGCCGTAACGGTTGTGCCAATGTTGGAACCGAGAATAACACCAATGGCATTGTCCATGGCCATGATGCCAGCACCCACAAAGGCCAAGACCATCAACGAAACGGCAGAACTGCTTTGAAGAATTGCAGTAACCGAAGCACCAGATACAATGGAGCGGATACGACCTGTGGTTGATGTACGGATGAACTTCTTGAAAGACCGACCTGCCAAGTTCTTGACAGCTTCTTCCATCAGGAACATCCCGAAAAGGAAAATTCCCAATCCGGCAAGCAGTTTCCATATGTCGAAGGTTTCTGGCATTACCTCAATGTTAAGGAATTGATGAAAAGGATGGACTGATTTTCAACCGAAGGGAAACAAAAAAGCACCGAAACTATCGGTGCTTTTTATTCTAAGATGTTTAAATGATCAGTGATGGTGATGACCGCCTGGTCCGTGCGCATGACCATGGTCCAATTCCTCTCTAGTGGCATCTCGTACATCAACTACTTCAACATTGAAGTGTAGCGTTTCTCCAGCCAGTGGATGATTGAGGTCCAAAGTCACTTCTTCACCTTCGATCTTAGAAACATCTGCCAAAGAAACTCCTTGGTTGGTTTCCACTCTCACTTGCATGCCAACTTCCAACTTCTCGTCTCCATCTGCCTGAAAACTTGACAAGGGCACTATATGTACATTATCATCGCTTCTAAGTCCATACGCCTTTTCTGGTCCAATAACCGTCTCGATCTTATCGCCAACAGCTTTACCTTCCAACTTCTCTTCCAGACCGGGAATAATATTGCCGATACCCTGAATGAACGCCAATGGCTCTCTTCCTTCCGAAGAATCCAACACCTCACCGGTATCGTCCTTCAATGTGTAATGTATCAGTGCTACTTTGTTCTTTGTAATGGTCATATCGCTTAATTTGCGGCAAACATAGGCAAACCTAATTTCCAAAAGGTCATGGTAAACAACATAGAGCAGATTTTGGATAAGAACTTTCCAAGTTTATTGGACACGGAACTCATTGAAGGGCTTAAGCAGAATGCGGAATACAGACAGGTTGCGGAAGGAGACCTTTTAATGGATATCGGTTCTGTGATCAAGTTCATTCCTATGATCATTTCCGGTTCTGTTAAGGTAATGCGTGAGGATGAGGACGGCAATGAGCTCTTGTTGTATTACGTGAGTCCTGGCGAGACATGTGCCATGTCTTTGACCTGCTGCATGGCCTTTAAGCGAAGCGAGATACGGGCCATTGCGCAAGAGCCAGTGGAGATGTTGGCCGTTCCTGTGGACTTCATGGACGAGTGGATGAAGTATCGCGATTGGCGCAGTTACGTTATGAACACGTACAGAATGCGTTTCGAAGAGTTACTTGAAGCGCTTGATAGCATAGCCTTCCATAAAATAGATGAGCGGGTGTTGAAGTATTTGGAGGAAAAGGCCAATTCTCTCAATACTGAAGAGATTCAAATGTCGCATCAGGAAATTGCCGTTGATCTGAATTCTTCACGCGAAGTGATTTCGAGAATACTGAAACAAATGGAGCGTAAGAAACTGCTTAAACTAGGCAGGAATAAGATTCTTTTGCTGAATAGGTAACCTCTATTTTCTGAACCTTCTGATGGCGTAAGTGACCAGCACCAGAAGCAGCGAGGGCAACATAACGTAGTACAATTCGCTCTGTAGCACGCGCAATCCCCATTCTCCAAAAAAGGAGTCAATATCCAATGGAGAAACCTGAATGGGTCTCCATGGTAAGAAATAGCGTGTGTTGTCGAAAGGCGCAAAAAAGGCAACGCCTTTTCCGCCATTGGTCATGGCATCCAAAATGCTGTGAGAAACGCCACAGCAGAAGAAATAGAACCCGGTAATAAGCGCTGTCGGACTCATGAACTTGTGTTCAGAATAGAATATCCGCACTATGAACAAACCTTGTAGATAAGCGAACAGCAACGAATGAAAGAAACCGCGATGGCCAAACGGATGTTCGTAGGGTACGCCAAGGTCTAGGGTAATAACATCCACGTCTGGAAAAACAGCGCAGAAAACACCAAGAGCAAAGTATTTGTAAACTGCCTTTTTAGGATACCGAACCGTGCCAAGTGCACCTGCTGCAATCGCATGTGAGAAGATGGACGCCATATGGGTTAGCTTGCGGTTCTCGTAGAGGCAAAGCGAAATGGGGTAATCGCTTAACTCATACAAAGGAACGAAAAATGCAATCTAAAAGACAGTTATTAAGCAACGTGAATTCGGTGTCCTACAGAATCCTCAAAAAAGTGATGTAGAGTGAACATCTGTTCTGCACCGATCTTTTGTCCGAATTGGGCTATGAAGTAGAGTATCAGAGCAAGAACCGCCAACACCGGCAATGACCATAGAACAGTAGCATCTTGCCCCAGTGAATACTTTGAAAAACCGTACATGCCTAAGAACGTGGCAAGAATTCCTAACGCAGCGTAGCCGTACGTAAAGAATGCCCAAACGGTTGGGTTGGGGCCGTACAATCCTCTAATGACCGTGAACGAATCGTCTTCCTCATCCAATTCAAAAGAAAGGCTTAACTGGGGCGACCAGAAATGCCGCTCGTCAGGCCTAATGCGCAGAACAATGAAGTTCTTGCGGACAATGGCCGTACAACCACAATCCAATGTGGCCATGTGGTCCTGCACCAATTTCACAACCTCATCAGGTTGCATCTTGTAGCGGTCCTTAAACCTTGGTCGTATATGAATGCTGGACATTACATACCAAGCTAGAACTTAATACTGACGAAAAAACTGACGGGCGTCAGACCAGGATAGGTCGGCCCTTGAAGAGTTCTTTCAGTTCTGGCGGTCCTGTAAAATACTTGTCGGTGAAACCATCCAAGAAACCCAACGACTTATTGGAGAAAAGCTCCACCAGATCATCCTGTGCCTGTCCGCTTATCATGTATGGAGCAACTTCAGGTATGAGCTTACCGCCAATACATCGGGCACAAAGCGTGTATTCGTACAACTCTTGTCTCGGCAGATCTTTCACTGCGCAATTTGAAATCCATTCGCTGATGTTGAATTCAGGTTGAACGGCCTCTTCCGGTTCCTCCTCGTTCTCTGGTTGAACCGACCACTGAGGACGGTTATGGTAATTGAAGTTCTCTCCGAAGTATTTCATAATGGCCATTTTGGTCTCATCAGAAAGTTCACTTTCCATTTGCGCCATGCAATTAGCACACATGGCATATTCGAAAACCACACTTTTCAGCTCCATTTCGGGATAGTGCCGAATGGCTCTTTCTATGGAGTAAGGAACCGTCTCCTTCATCAGATCGCAATTGCAAACCAAGCAGTTGCTGAACGGTGAATCGGTCTCCGAATTGAAAAACTCTTTTGGAATATCGGGTAGTTGTTCGTAATTCATTCTTAATGCGTGCTTTGCAATATTAAGCCTAGCCCTGTTACTTTTGCAGCCCTTTCTGGAATTAATATGGAAACACAAGAGGAGATAATAACCCGAATGGAAGAATTGCTTGAGCAGCCTGTGGAAGAAACCATGCGCGAAGCAAACGAACTCAAGTCATCTTTCTATGCGCTGAACCACCAAAAGTTGGAACAGCAGAGAGAAGAGCATCGTGAGTTGGGTGCACGGATGGAGGATTTCATCCCTATCCCGAATCCGTTGGAAGAGACTTTCAAGGAATTGTTCAGTCGCTATCGGGATAAGAAAGCCAAGTTCGTCCATCAGAAAGAAGAGGAGGAGAAGAGGAATCTGGCAGATAAAATGGAGATTCTGAAAGGGCTGAAGGAACTCATTGATAATGAGGAAAGCATTGGAAAGAGCTTTGATCGCTTCAAGGATTTTCAAGATAAATGGAAGGCTGTTGGTCCCGTACCAAGCGATAAGGCCGCTGATCTTACCACTGATTATAAGGCTGAGGTTGACCGTTTCTACTACAACATCAACATCAACAAAGAGCTGAAGGAGTATGATCTGGCTAAAAACCTGGAGATCCGAGATGCCATTGTTAAGAAGTTGGAAGAACTTCAAACAGCCGAGAAGATCAAGGATATTGAGTTTATTCTTGCTGCCGCGAAAGAAGAGTGGGAGGAAGCAGGTCCTGTTAAACCGGAGATTTTCAAAGAACTGAACGGTAAGTACTATGAAGTCGTTCGTGCCTTACACAAGAAGATTCAGGATTTCTACACGGCCCGTAAGGACGAAATGCAGGTCAATTTGGAAGCCAAGCAGGCCATGGTGGCACGTGTTTCCGAATTGGCAGAGAAGGGTGCAAAATCTCTTGGCAAGTGGAACAAGTTGACCGAAGAAGTGCTGAAGCTACAGGAAGACTGGAAGCAAGTAGGCATGGTTGAACGTAAGTTCCACAAAGCAGTGTGGGATGAATTCCGTGCTGCACAAGATGCGTTTTTTGATAAGAAGAAAGCGTTCTTAGGCGAAGCCCGAGAAGCATTTCAGGACAACAAAGAGGCTAAGGAAAAACTGATTGAAAGAGCCGAGGCTTTGAAATCCAGTGAAGAATGGAAGGAGACCACGGAGAAGCTTAAAAAGCTTCAGAACGAATGGAAGCGGATCGGTTCTGCCGGTAACCGCGATGAGAATAAGTTGTGGGGCAAGTTCCGCGCGATCTGTGACGAATTCTTCAACAACAAGAAGGCTTGGTTTGATGGCAAAGATGATCGCGAAGCGGCCAATCTGAAAGCCAAAGAAGAGATTCTGAAGAAGATGTCTGTAGCGAAACTGTCCGGTTCTGATGAAGAGAAGCTAGCAGCCATTAAAGCTTTTGGAGATGAATTCGCTGCCATTGGATTTGTGCCTAAAAACGCCATTTCCAAGATTCAGAAAGACTACGATTCGGCTATTGATAAGCTGTATCTGGACGCAGGATTGAAGAAGGATGAAGTGAAGAAGGTCCGTTTCCAGAACAAGATCGAACGAATGGCCGAGGGCGATAAAGGAGCCGACCAACTGCGTAAGGAGCAGAATTTCCTGAGTAAGAAACTGAAAGAGAAAGAGGAGGAGTTGCGCCAGTACGAGACCAACATGTCATTCTTTGCCAATGCCGCACAGGATAATCCGTTGCTTGTCAATGCACAGAAGAACATCGAATCATTGAAGGTTGAAGTAGAATCGCTTCAGGAGAAGATCAAACTGCTGAAAATATCTCAGCGTAAGTTGGCGTAAGCTTATTTCCCACCCAATCGTTCAAGCATCTTCTTTGCTTCAACGTGGTAATGCTTTTCTTCCAGCAGGTTATCAGGATCAGGACTCATTGAGAGTGCCTTGAGAAGATAGTTTTTGGCTTCTTCTTCCTTGCCGTTTTCCACTAATGCTTCTGCATGGTAGTAGTTGTTGCCAATGTCGTTCGGATAACGATTGATAACGGCATTGGTCATACTCAGTGCTTTCTTTTTATCCGGCCAGCTTAGAATGAATGGAATTTTCGGAACTCGAAGATTCAGAACTGCAAGAGCCCGCTCACCAATACCATTTCTAAACTCAGGATCAAGCTTTATCAACGCTTCCATCTCGGTTTTAACCAGATCAACTACACCTTCTTTTGCGGCTCGAAGAACGCCCATGGAATCTCCCCATTGGCCTATCGCTGCCAGATATTGGAATCTCATTTCCTTATCAAGCGGATATTTAGGAACATACTTGTCGCCAAGCTCCTTGGCCAACTCATACGTTCTTCGCTTATCGCCTTGACTTTCCATCACAAAGCGGCCTTTGAAGTTGTAACACTTCATCAGGTAGATGACCACTTCAGCTTCGCGATGCTTATCGGCAAGCGCTTTCTCAAAATGAGCTATGGCTTTGTTGATGTGTTCTGGCTTCGCCTTGATTCCAACAGCTCCTGAAGAGCGTTGGCTGTACCATCTGATTCCTTCCTCAAAATGATTCTGCGCCAATGCCGAAAAGGCAATTGTGAACATACAGCACAGCGAGAGGATGGTGGTTTTCATTTACGAGGAGCCTAAAATAGTATCAATTTGCGATGTATGCATTGTAACGGCCAGCAACTTCTGAATATTGTTGGCCGCGGACACATTTAGTACCTGTTCTTGTCTTCAGGGTTTATGTCGATGGTCGATCGTTTGTTCGAAGTTTTCAACATGTTCATGGCTTTGCTCAAGCCTTCCATGGTGAGTGGGAACATGCGGTCGTTCATCACCTTTTTGAGGATTTGGGTTGATTCAGAATAGCGCCAGCCTTCTTCGGGGTTCGGATTGATCCAAACGTGGTGTTTGAATTTCTGTGTGATGCGTTCCATCCACACGATTCCGGCTTCGGGATTGTTGTGTTCCACGCTGCCACCAGGTTGCAGGATTTCCCAAGGCGACATGGTGGCATCGCCAACGATGATCAACCGATAATCGTCATTGAATTTGTGCATCACATCAAAGGTTGGCGTGATGTTGTTGAAACGCCTGCGGTTCTCCTTCCAAAGTCGTTCGTACAGGCAGTTGTGGAAATAGTAGAATTCCAAATGTTTGAACTCGTATTTCGCTGCGCTGAAGAGTTTGGAACACAGGTCGATGTGGTCATCCATCGTTCCGCCAATGTCGAACAGCATCAGCACCTTCACGTTATTCTTGCGCTCAGGACGCATTTCTATCTGAAGGAACCCCGCGTTCTTTGATGTTTTCTTGATGGTTGTATGAAGATCCAATTCCTCCTCATGTCCTTGACGTGTGAAGACCCGCAATCTGCGCAGTGCCATTTTTAGGTTGCGCGTGTTCAGTTCTTCCTTATCGCTCAGATCTCGGAACTCGCGTTTGTCCCAAACCTTTACGGCACTGCGGTTTCGGCTTCCCGCTTGTCCAATTCTATAACCAGCAGGATTGTAGCCATAAGCTCCAAACGGAGAAGTTCCAGCTGTTCCGATCCAACGGTTTCCACCTTGGTGGCGTTCTTTCTGTTCTTCCAACAGTTCCTGAAAACGCTTGGCGAGTTCTTCCAATCCGCCCATCGCTTCAATCATGGCCTTTTCCTCATCGGTGAGGTTATTCTCTGCCATGTATTTCAACCAATCCTCTTGGATCTTGGCCAGATCGGGAACGGAAAGCTTCATGCTGCCAGCCACGTACTGACTGTAGATTGCATCAAAGCGGTCGAGGTGTTCCTCATGTTTGATGAGCACACTGCGCGCCAGCGAGTAGAAATCCTCCACGTTATCTCCGAAACCGCCTTTCAACGCTTCCAACAAGGTCAGGTACTCCCGCAGACTGACAGGAATGCCTTCTTGTTTGAGTTTAAAAAAGAGTTGAAGGAACATGGGTTAGATGTGAGATTTCAGTATTGAGATCAGAGAAATGAGGAGAATTGTAAAATCATTCCAGTGTAATAGATTATGCTTACGACTATGATTGCTCGCTTTACTGTATTACCATGTTTTTCAATCCAACTATTGTATGAGTCTTTCTTTTCTTCGTTAACGTTCCATTTCCCTGAGGCTAGTCGAAGACCGAGCATCATTAAGAGAGTGAACAGTGAAATGCCAACTATTGACGAAAAAAAGTTTGGTTCCATCTAGATTGGACTTTATCCAAACATGCGCTCTAAAAGCATCAAATCCTGCTCATTCTTAATGAGTGAACCCAAATGAGGTGGAAGCTTTCGTTCGCCTTCTTGGGGTTCGTCTTTCAGCAGGTCATCTCTTAAAATCAGAGAGATCCAATCCACCAACTCGCTGGTGCTTGGGCGTTTTTTAATGCCGTTCACTTTACGGAGTTTGTAGAATTCTCCTAATGCACGATTCAACAATTCTTCCTTCAATCCTGGGTGATGCACATCCACAATTTGCTTCATCTGTTCTTCCTCAGGGAAACGGATGAAGTGGAACAGACACCTTCGCAGGAATGCATCGGGCAATTCCTTCTCGTTATTGGAAGTGATAATGACGATCGGGCGTTTCTTGGCCACAATGGTCTGGTTCAGTTCGTAGCAGAAGAATTCCATTTTGTCCAATTCCAAAAGCAGGTCGTTCGGGAATTCAATATCTGCCTTGTCAATCTCATCGATCAACAGTACCACCGATTCGTCCGAATCAAACGCTTCCCAAAGTTTTCCTTTGACGATGTAATTGGAAATGTCGTGTACCTTCTCATTACCCAATTGGCTATCGCGCAAGCGAGAAACTGCATCGTACTCGTACAAGCCTTGTTGCGCTTTAGTGGTTGATTTAATGTGCCACGTGATGAGTTTCTTACCCAAGGCATTGGCAATCTCATGCGCTAGAAGGGTTTTGCCTGTTCCAGGTTCGCCTTTCACCAAGAGTGGCTTCTCCAAATGAATAGAGGCATTAACAGCCACTTGCAGCTCGTTGGATGCGATATATGTTTTTGTTCCTGTAAAAGCGTTCAAAATTTCAATCTTTATTGTGTTTACGAATTACGAATGTATTACGAATATGACGAATAGCAGAGCGTTCGACTTGGTCAAGTTCGCACATTCGTATCGCGAAGCGGAATTAGCAATTCGCAACCTTATTTATTCCAAATTTTCCAGCTTTCCTCAGCCTGTCTTTCCAACATCTGAAGTCCGTTAATGGTTGTGGCCCCACGTTTTCTGCCGTGCTTTAAAAATACGGTCTCGGCAGGATTGTAGATCATATCGTACAAAACGTGTTCTGGCGTTATGGATTCGTACGGAATATCCGGTGCCGCATCTATTTGGGGATACATGCCTAGTGGCGTGCAATTGACTATGATGGAATGTTCCCAAACATCTTCGGTTGTGAGTTCGTCATACACGAAATCGCCTTCATCCGGAGAGCGCGAAACACTCTCGCATTCCAAACCAAGGTCTTCCAACACGTGAAATGCTGCTTTTGCGGCCCCGCCTGTTCCAAGAATCAGCGCCATATCGTGTCCGCCAACATGTTGCTCAATACTTTCCTTGAAACCGATAACATCTGTATTGGCTCCATGCAGAACGTAATCGCTGCCTCTTCTTTCAATGGTCACCGTATTGACCGATTGAATGGATCGAGCACATTTCTGCAACAGTTCAATTCGAGGAATAATGGCTGTTTTATATGGAATGGTGACGTTCAGTCCTACCAGATCAGGTTCTCTTCGGATGATATCATCCAATTCATCCAGCGATTCGATGGGGAAGTTGCAGTACTCCGCATCAATTCCTTCTCTCTGAAACTTTTCAGTGAAGTATTTCTGAGAAAACGAGTGGGAGAGAGGGTAGCCGATAAGTCCGAATTTCCTCATCCTTTCTTAGCCGCCATTTTTTCCATGATGAATACCACTAGGAAGCCGACAACGCAAAGTGCAATGGCCAGCCAAAGTTGCGATGGTTCACCATAGAGTTCTTCAAACTTCATCGGACCTACATTCGATTGCAGGAAAGGAACTTCCTCGCCATGACTGTTAATTCTGAATTGCGTGGTCTCTTTCCAAGGCCAAACCTTGTTCAATGATCCGATCATGAATCCTGTCAGCAAGGCCATGGTTGTACTGTATGCTTTCTTGAACATCCACGAGAGGAAGTTGGAAAAGGCAATGATGCCGACCAGGCAACCACCAATGAACACGGCAATGTTGATTCCGAAATCGGTTATCATGGGAATATCCATGGCTTTCAGACCGTCTACCAGTCCGCTAATTGAGCCTAAAACTGTTGCGTAAGCTCCCAAAAGAAGCAGAATGAAACTGCCCGAAATCCCTGGCAAGATCATAGCGCAGATGGCGATCATACCTGCTAGGAATATGTAGATGAGTCCATCAGGAATCTGAGATGGTGCGGCAATGGTTACGTAGAATGCAATGGCAGCTCCCGCAATCATGGCTACAATGTTCTGCGCATTCCATTCTTTGATGTAGCGGGCTATGATGACACTTGAGGCGACAATGAGTCCGAAGAAGAACGCCCAAAGCAGCACAGGATACGTGTCGAGCAAATAGGTTATTCCTTTGGCAAGGCTGATGATGCTGGTGAAAATTCCAGCAAACAGTACAACCAGAAACGTAGCGTTTGTCTGTTGCCAAGTGGCTTTGATGCCCTCTTGTTTCAATGTTTTCAAAACCGAAAGATTGAATCCCTTGATGGTGTCCAACAGTTCTTCATAAATGCCTGTAATGAAGGCTATCGTTCCGCCAGAAACTCCCGGAACAACATCGGCAGCGCCCATGGCCATGCCTTTCAAATACAGAAACAGAAAGTCTTTGGTGCTTCGCGAAGCGGGTTTCTCAGTCATCAATATTTTTCCAAACTATCGTCAATCTCATCGGCCCAAGCCAGAATTCCTCCTTTAAGGTTATGCAGGTTGGTACGTCCAAGCTGTATTTCAAGGGCGTTGACCACATTGGCAGATCTACCGCCACTTCTGCAATGAAAGATCACAGGAACATCTTCTTTAATCTCGCTGATGCGTGAAAGCAGCTCGCCCATAGGAATGTGGTAACCGCCCATGGAACAGATTTCCAGTTCCCACGGTTCCCTCACATCTATGAGTTGAAAAGATTCGCCAGCATCTTGCATCTGTTTAAGTTGCTGAACGGTTAATTCCTTCATGATTTCTTTTTTGATTTCGCTATCACCTTGTTCACATCCGTGCCTTCGGGCAGGTAGTTGAAGAAGGTGTCTCCTCTCACACCTAATCGAAGCGTCTCCAGTGGAATGACTTCTGATGGGGCGATGTTGCCAAGGTTAACATTGGCTCCCAATTGATTGATGAACCAAACCTGCTGTGCTTTTTGCGGTGCTTCCCACAGAATACTGTCCTTTGGAATAACCTCCAATATCTTACCGATGAGCGATACGTGCGCAGAGCCATTCGGACGGTAAATGCCCACATTTCCACTTTCGCGCGCTTCGGCAATCACTTTCCAAGAACCGGCTTCCAATTCAGCCTTCATCATGTTCTTCCACTTGTTTGGATGAATGATGATGCCAGCCTCCTTAGAACCAACCTCAGACAGCACGCGGTACTCCTTGGCAAGGTCACGGATCAATTCGCACTTCAGATCGTGCATCAGTTCAATGGAACCATCAGAAACCTCCAACGTTTCCAACCCGAGTTTTTCCAGCAACCTTTTGTAATCATCAATCTGACCACGGATCAGAAATGCTTCGAAAAGCGTCCCGCCCAAGTATACTTTGATGCCTGCATTGTGATAGATCTTCACCTTTTCATCCAGGTTTTTCGAGACCAGCGAGGTCCCAAATCCTAATTTCACAAGATCAATGAGGTGATCGCTTGATTCAACGAGATTCTCAGCTTCGCGAAGGCTAAGACCTTTGTCCATTACCATGGTCAAACCGGCCTCTCTTGGCTTGTCTGTCCTTTTGGGAATGTGTGAAAGGTCGAAGTTCATTACTGTCCGTAGATCTGAATGAGATCCATTACTCGAGGAATATTTACTGCCTCCGGAAATTCTTCGAACAAAAGTAGGTGTTTATCATAATCCAACTCCAAACCGTTCTGGAGGAAGTTCAATGCTTCAGAAATCTGGCCAGAGGCCAAGAGGAATGCGCTTTCGCGATAGTGAAGCTCTGCGTTCTCGGGCGTGATCTTCATGGCTTCCAACAGCACCTCAACCCCAAGCTCTCTATCAATGTGGTTGAAAATGAGTTGCGCTTTGGAAACCCAGACATTCATGTCTTCCGGGTACAGTTCATTGGCCTTGTCCAATGCTTCCGCTGCCGCTTCGTACTCTCCATGATATTGCTTCAGATCGGCAAGAAATGTCCAGTATTCAGGGTCTGAGGAATCAATTTCCAACGCCTTCTCTATGTACGGAAGGCATTCATCATATAGTTCCTGCTTCTCGCGTATCACGGCCATTCCGTACCACGCTTCTGCATGAAATGGATCAGCATCTGCAATGTTCTTGTAACGTTCAAAAGCCAGGTCATAATCCTGTCTGCCTTCAGAACATTCTGCAATGCCTATCAATCCATCCGCATTGTCTTCGTCCAACCGCAAAACTTCGTTGAAATGCTCCTCGGCCTTGTCCCAGTTCTCCAACTCCAAGTAGCAATCACCTATTTCTTGGTGAGCCATGAGGTGATTGTCATTCACCGCAATACAGAAATCCAACGCCCAAACAGCTTTGCTAAAGTCTTTCTGTCTGATATAGAACGTGGCCAAGTTGTACCACGCGTTGTACTCGTATGGATGCTCGTCTAGAAACTTATTGAAGAATTCAATAGCTGCTTCCAGGTCTCCGATCATATCAAATAGGAAGCTGATCTCGTAAATAAGCCCTTGGTCGTGTGGAGATTCAAGCAAACCGAGTTTCAGTTGGCTCAGCGCTTCCAGTTGATTTCCTACAGACTGATATTCGTACGAAAGAAGTAAACGTACATCGCTTTGATTTTCGGCTCCGTCCAATGCTCGGAGAAAAATCTCAATGGCCTGCTCATGTTTCCCCGTTTTGCTGAAGATGGATCCCTTGGTAATGAGCATATCCGGATTGTTGGGAGCAATGGCCTCCACCAAGTGAATGGACTTCATGGCGGCCGTGTAATCGCCCTTTAGGGCAAGAATGTCAGCACGTTTCAGTTCAAACTCACTGCTGTGTGGGTGCTGACTAGCTGCCAATTCCAGAACCTTCCAAGCCTTTTCAAGATCTAACCGCTCCAAGTAGTGGTCTATCAATTCCTCCATATCGGAGACATCGAAATAGTACTGATCGTCATTGGCCAGCATATGCTCAAATCGGGTGAGGCACTCACTCAATCGGTCTTCATGTTCTCTTCCGGGGTCAGATTGCATGGGCTTGGGTTTTATCAAGGGTAAGCATTATTTAAAGCCAACCTTGAAGCTATTAGCCTCTTATTTTCAACAGTTACTGTTTAAAAAAATTATAAAAGGGCGGCAAAAATAGATGAATGGATCGGAACTGCTTACAGCGCTATTCTACTTTTGCACTCTAAATAACCGAACCATGACATTGATCAAATCCATTTCAGGGATCAGAGGAACCATTGGAGGACCAGCAGGAGACGGTCTCACACCGCTTGATGTGGTGAAGTTCACATCGGCCTATGCCGAATTTCTGAAAAAACGTGCTGGTAAAACTGACCTTACAGTTGTGGTAGGGAGAGATGCCAGAATTTCTGGCGAGATGGTAAGCAGTTTGGTCATTGGCACATTGACGGGTTGCGGAATAGATGTGATAGACCTCGGTTTGTCTACCACACCAACGGTAGAAGTGGCTGTTCCGGTAGAGAAGGCCGATGGCGGCATTATTCTAACCGCAAGTCATAACCCGAAGCAATGGAACGCGCTTAAACTGTTGAACGAGAAAGGTGAGTTCATTTCTGGCGATGAAGGCGCGGAATTACTTCGAATTGCCGAAGATGAAGCGTTTGACTTTGCGGATGTTGACAGTTTGGGTTCCATCAGAAAAGTGGATGATTGGATTGACAGACACGTTAAAATGGTGTTGGACCTCCCTTTGGTGGATGTCGATGCCATCAAAGCAGCCAATTTTCACGTTGCGATTGATTGTGTGAACTCAACGGGTGGAATTGCGCTTCCGAAATTGCTGACGGCACTCGGGGTAGAAAAAGTTACGGAGTTGTACTGCGACCCGACTGGGCATTTCCCGCATAATCCAGAGCCGCTTCCAGAACATCTCACGGCACTATCGTCAGAAATTGTGAAGAGCGGTGCTGATGTCGGTTTTGTGGTTGACCCAGATGTTGACCGCTTGGCAATGGTGTGTGAGGACGGCAAAATGTTCGGAGAAGAGTACACATTAGTAGCAGTTGCAGATTATGTGTTGAGTCAGAATCCTGGAGATACGGTCTCAAATCTTTCTTCTACCAGAGCGTTGCGAGACGTAACAGAGAAAGCAGGTGGCACTTATCGCGCAAGCGCTGTTGGTGAGGTAAACGTGGTAAACCTGATGAAGGAGTCGAATGCGGTGATAGGAGGAGAGGGAAATGGCGGAATCATCTATCCAGACCTTCATTATGGTAGAGATGCTTTGGTTGGCATTGCGCTTTTCTTGACACATTTGGCCAAAACCGGACTCAAGACCAGCGAACTGCGGGCTTCTTATCCAGACTACCATATCTCTAAGAACAAGATCGAGTTGACGCCTACCACAGATGTGGATGGAATCCTATCCGCCATGGAGAAAAAATATAGTTCTCAACCGGCAAATACGGTTGATGGTGTGAAGATCGAGTTCGATAAAGAGTGGGTGCATCTTCGAAAATCAAACACAGAACCGATCATTCGGATTTACAGCGAGAGCAAGAACGAAGCAACTGCCAATGAGTTGGCTTACAAGATCATGGACGACATCAAGGAGTTGATGTAGGCCATAATTGCCAACTTTGTCTGCGAAATGCAATGCCTATCGTTGTGATTCGCTAATTATGCCCAGAATTGAACATGTAATGAGTGTTTATCTAGACAACGCGGCCACCACACAGATCGACTCGGAAGTAATTGAGGCGGTGTGTAGGGTGATGAAGGAGAACTACGGAAATCCTTCATCGGTTCATGGACATGGTAGAAAGGCACGGGCTGAAATTGAGAAGGCGAGAAGAACTGCAGCTGCGCATCTGAAGGCTTCACCAGCAGAGATTTTTTTTACATCTGGTGGAACTGAGGCCGACAACATGGCCATTCTGTGCAGTATCCGAGATCTGGGTGTCAAGCGAATAATCACTTCTAAGATCGAGCACCATGCCGTGCTACATACTGCAGAATGTGCTGAAAAGGATGGTGTTCAACTGGTGTTCGTAAAACTGACACCGAACGGTCATGTTGATCTCAGCAATTTGGAAGAATTGCTTGCATCTGGCCCCAAAACCTTGGTCTCTTTGATGCATGCCAACAATGAGATAGGGAATCTTCTTGACCTGAAGAAAGTGTCTGAAATGTGTCGCAGAAATGGAGCTTATTTCCACACAGATACGGTGCAGACCATGTGTCATTATAAGTTCAATCTGCAAGAATTGGATGTTGACTTTCTGACAGCATCTGCTCATAAATTCCACGGGCCAAAAGGAATCGGCTTCCTGTACATCAACTCCAAAGTGCAGGTAAAACCCATGATTCATGGTGGTGCCCAAGAACGTAACATGCGTGGTGGTACCGAAAACATCTACGGAATTGTTGGTTTGGCAAAGGCCATGGATGTGGCTTATGGAGAACTGAAGCAGCATCAGGATCACGTGCAAGGATTGAAGACTTACATGATCTCAGAACTCCGAAATGCTGTGGAAGGCGTTAAATTCAATGGCGATGCCGAAGGAGATTCGCTTTACACCGTTCTTAACGTGTGTTTTCCGCACACTCCGATCTCAGAAATGTTGTTGTTCAATTTGGACATCATGGGAATATCTGCTTCAGGCGGTAGTGCGTGCTCCTCTGGAAGCAATGTTGGCTCTCATGTACTTGCGCAGTTGGATAGAGATCAACAGCGTCCGGCCATAAGATTCTCGTTCAGCAAATTCAACACGAAGGAGGACATTGACTTCACGGTTTCGAAGATCGCGGAGTTGTTTGCCAAGCACAAAATCATCTCCTGAACCATCTGTTTTAGCACGCGCAAAGTGCTGGAATGTATGAGTTTTCCTCAAAATGCTGTGGATAAAAATCAAGTTGCAGATAGGGGCATAAGTCTACCTTTGATCTTACCTAAATGTTATGAGATGAAGAATTCTTTACTATCACTACTTGCATTGCTGATTTCAACCGTTGGGATTTCTCAAACCCAACCTCCCAACATTGATTTCGAAAACTGGGAGACCATTACGGGTCCAATCTCCAACACTTATGAGGAGCCTTTGGAGTGGAGTACTTCCAATGAGTGTACGGCCATTGTGAACCAGTTTGCGGTTACCAAGTCAACGGATGCTCAATCAGGCAGTTATTCGGTTAGAATGGAAACCTTCCAAGCGTTCGGAAACGTCAGAGCAAATGGAATAATAACCACCGCACAGATGATCTGTTTGGCAAATGGTGGAGGACAAGAAGGTGGCATTTCATACACCGAGGAATTTCCAGATAGTTTGGTTGGATGGTATAAATATGCTCCTGCGAATAGCGATTCCGCTTATTCGCAGATCATGTTCCTATCAAATAATGATCAGGATACTACTTGCTACACACGTTTAGATCTGCATGCGGCTGCAAATTGGACAAGATTCTCTGTGGCACTTTGCCCAGATGCAATGGGGTCTGCGGAGAAATTGAGTCTTTTCTTTAGTTCAAGCTGGGGAGATGGTTCGCAAGGAGAAGCCGAAGTTGGATCCACACTGTTCATTGACAACATCAGTTTTGTTAATGCACCTCAAGGAATAGATGAAGCTGAATCAGAAAGGACATGGACGGTTTATCCGAACCCGGTTGTGGGAGAATTGAATGTTCAGGTTCTACGTGGAGAAGAAGCCAACATCGAGATCATAGATGTAACGGGCAAGCTTGTTAAGAAAGAGCGTATCAATGAAATGAACCACAAGATCGATGTGAATCAATTGGTAACGGGAATTTATCTCTACCAGATCAGGTCTTTGGATAACGAAGTATTACGTACAGGAAAGCTGTTGGTAAATCCTTAAGCGACCTTGTAAAACCAGTGGAAAAGGGAAGCACTTTTAGAAGTGAATTCCCTTTTTGCATGAAAAAGAGCAGGAGATGAAAAAGCTGATTCTATCCATTCTTGGATTGATTACATGGTGCGGGGTCTCTGCCCAAGACCGTGGAACATTAAAAGGTACGGTAAGTGATGATGCCACAGACGAGACGCTGATAGGTGCCAATGTGGTAATGGCTTCCGATCGTGGCGTTGGTGCGTCAACGGATATTGATGGTAATTACTCATTCACCCTGCCCGCAGGTAAGCACTGGGTTATTTGCTCATTTACAGGAATGAAACCAGATTCTGTAGAGGTGAACATCGCGGCAGGACAAACAACCCTTCAGAATTTTGTGTTGGGCATGAATTCGGAAGAACTTGGTACGGTAGTGATTTCGGCCGGAAAATTTGAGCAGAAACTAGAGGAACTTACCGTTACTATGAATGTCATCAAACCGGAATTGATAGACAACCGAAACTCAACCAACATTACTTCTGCGTTGGAGCAAACCCCGGGCCTCACCATTATGGATGAGGAACCACAGATAAGAAGCGGTAGCGGTTACAGTTTTGGTGTTGGAAGTAGGGTTGCCATATTGGTAGACGATCTTCCAATCCTGAATGGTGATATAGGCAAAGCAGAATGGAGTTTTATTCCAACTGAGAACGTGGAGCAGATCGAGGTTATCAAAGGGGCTTCATCGGTTCTGTATGGTTCTTCTGCTTTGAGTGGTGCCATTAACGTTAGAACGGCCTATCCTAAAGACAAACCGCTTACCAAAGTGAATGTGTTCACAGGATTTAGAAGTGCCATATTGGAAGAAGATGCCAGTGTTGGCAAGCGCATTGCCAATTTCTTCGGGATGGATGCATCGGCCGCCAACGGCAAAAAATGGTGGGATGGTGTGGCCAACTTCTCTGGAATGAACTTCATGCATTCTAGAAAAGTAGATTATTGGGATATCGTAATTGGAGGTAACTTCTTGTACGATCATGGTTATATCGGTCCACACAAACCAGTGGCCGAATTGGACTCTTTCTACAATGCCAATTTGATAAATACGGGGTATGTGGATAGACAGGATTGGACTGATACCATTGAAGATATTGCCAATAAGGACGTACGCGAAATAAGAGGAAGATTCAATTTCAACATCAGAAAAAGAAGTAAAAAGACCAGTGGACTTTCTTACGGTTTGAATGGAAACTTCATGCGTAGTAGCAAGAACTTCTCCTTGGTTTGGCAGTCAACGGAGCGAGATCAATCTGGGAAATACCGTTCGTACCCAGGTACAATGACCTTAACGGAGATCACTACCTTCTATCTTGATCCTTTTGTGAGTTACGTAACTCCTAGAGGTGTTCAGCATGCATTCCGTTCAAGAATTCTATTCAATAACAGTGATAACTCTAACAATCAATCGGTTCAGAGCACGGTCTATTTTGGTGAATATCAGATTCAAAGAACGTTCAGCAAAATGAAGGATCTGAATCTGATTGCTGGGGCATCTGGAAGCTATTCTCAAAGTAAGTCTGACATTTTTGTTGGTGGAGACTCTTCGGGAGTGAATAACGCCAAGAACTTCAGTCTCTACATGCAGTTGGATAAGAAGTTCTTCAAGTCCGTGAATGTGTCTGCTGGAGTTAGAGGAGAGTATTTCCAGATCAACAATACGGAGTTTGTGGTCAGACCGGTTTTCAGAGCAGGTGTGAGTTGGAAGGCAGGTAGAGAAAGCTATATCCGTGGATCGTATGGCCAAGGTTACAGATTCCCAACCATTGCAGAGAAATACATCCGAACCGTGTCTGGTGGTTTGGGTGTTTTTCCAAATCCTGACCTGAAGCCAGAAACATCTTGGAATGCTGAACTTGGGTTCAAACAAGGATTTAAGATCGGGAAGTTCATGGGTTACTTTGACCTGGTAGGATTCTGGCAAGAGTTCAACAACAGCATCGAATTTGTAATGGGTCGGTATGATGCAACTGAGATTTTGCCAGGATTCAAGTTCTTGAACACAGGTAAGAATCGTGTTAGAGGATTTGAAACATCTTTGATGGGAGGCGGTCAGTTCACCAAATCATTCGGAACAACTGTGATTGTAGGTTATACCTACACACTTCCAGAATCAATGGAGCCGGAAAATATCTTCTATTCAGATTCTACGGGTGGTTCGCTTCAGCAACACTCTCACTACAGTACTTCCATTGATACCATGAAGATTCTGAAGTATCGATTCCAACATTTGGCCAATCTGGATATCGAGTTCACGTACAAAAAATGGTCTTTAGGTTACACCTTCCGCTACTATAGCTACATGCGTAATGTGGACAAGATCCTATACTCTTTGGATTCAAGCGTGAAGAACGATTTTGGACCGGATAGTTTTGACACGGGGGTTATTGAAGACCGTGGCGATACGGAGCATTACGACTGGGATTCCTCAGAAACCGTGCATTACACCATAGGCAACAAGCATCCTGGAAACTACGTAATGGATGCACGCATCAGCTATCAGATAGCTGATTGGCTCAAGGCTGCATTCATCGTCAACAATTTCTTGAATAGAGAATATTCGTTGCGTCCGTTGAAGATGGAGCAGCCACGCACTGCAAGCATTCAGTTTACGGTTAAGGTCTAAGCAGCCAGCCTGATGATCTGCAGGTAGTTCGGCTCCAGCAGTCCGTTATCAAAATAACCACGCTGCTTTAGCAGATGGTGCATTTTTGGCAGGTTGTAACTTGGAACCGTCATCAACAAATGATGCTCAGCGTGGTAATTGACATGATGTGGTGCAAACAGCATTCTTTCAATGAAATTGGCATAAGTTGTTCTGGTATTCCGCTGATTGTCGTGTCTGTCGGGCACCACACTGTGCTCAGCTATGGAACGGATTCTTAGGCAGAACTGATATGTGGTAAAGTAAGCTCCTATCCAAAGCAGGTACAACCAGCCGTTGCCCGTTGACCACAGGATTACCCACATCAGTAAATTGACCACCAACGGGCCAGCCATGTTCTTGAAGAAGATGACAATATGACCAATTCCTTTCCGTTCCTCTTTCGGAATCCATTCAACCTTACCACCCAAATTGAATTTCCATAGGCCAGACTGAATCATAATAAGCGCATAGAGAATTTTGATTCCCGTAAGGCCAACCAGATCGCGAAGGACCTTTCTGACCAGACTTTTTGTGCCGGCAGGGTAGCCGTTGGTTAGATTGAGGTCGGGGTCTGTGTCCTCTCCAGTATGCGTATGGTGCGCCAAATGATATGGCCTATATTGCTCAACCCCGAAGAAAACAGGATAACCCCCAAACAGATTTCCAAAGATCAGATTGGCATTCTTGCTTTTGAACTGGGCATAATGCGAAGTATCGTGCATGATAATGGCACACGCCAATTGCTTGCCGCCTAGCATGAACAGACTCACCACAATGGTAAATGGGTTAGGGAAGAAGCCTGCCAACGCAAAGGCCACAGAAATCCAGAACCAGGTATGGGCAATTTCGAAAGCTGCTTTCCAGTCAGATCTCTCCAGCAACGATTTTATCTCATCGCCCGAGAGGTAATCTTTTGCATTGAAACTCATAGGTCGGTTTCTAACTCAAACACGGCCTTGGTGATGTCGGCCTCATCTCTGAAATAGTAAACACCACCCCAATTGTAAGCCACTTTCTTGTATACGTAGGTCATGTGTTCACGCTTAATGGTGATCTGCGTTATAACCCTGTTGTTCTCTTTAATCTCCTCAACCGTTCTCGAAACCACGTTACCAGCATCTTTGATGGCCATGCTTTTCTTCTCGGCTTCCATCTTGGCCTGTGCCGCATCTCTTTCCCGTTGCTGAGCTTCATAAACGGCTTTTGCTTTTTCCTTGGCACGTTGCTCTGCTTCAAAGGCTTCCTTGGCTTTCCGCTGTCTTTCGGCTTCAAAAGCTGCTTCAGATTCCGCCTGTTTTCTGGCAGCTTCTGCCTCAAGTACTTTTTGTTCCAATCTGCGTTTTTCCTCTTCGGCAGCAGCTTTGGCCGCTAAGCGTTCTTCTTCTGCTCGTCTGGTATCAGCTTCCCTTTGCCGTCTTTCAATTTCCTCTTTTTCCAGCTGGGCTCTGCGTTTGGCTTCTTGCGCAGCTAGTGCTTCTTCAACCCGGATTTCCGCTTCCAACTCGGCTTTCTTTCGAGCTCGCTCTTCTTCTTCCAGCTTGGCGTTTTCCGCGGCCTTAGCTTCCGCAGCTGCCTTTTCCTCAGCTTTTTGGCGAGCTTCTTCCTCCGCTTTCAGATCCGATTGCCGTTTTTCTTCTTCGGCTTTTGCTTCGGCTAGACGTTTCTCTTCCTCCGCTTTTGCTTCCAACGCTTTTCTGGCATCTTCCGCTGCCTTTGCCTGAGCTTGACGTGATTCTTCTTCCGCTTTGGCTTGTGCCTGCCTTTTTTCTTCCTCTTCTTTAGCGGCTGCCTCCTGTCGTTTCCGTTCTTCCTCCAATTCCCGCTGACGCGCTTCTTCTTCTTCGGCTTGCTTTCTTGCCTCCTCAGCTGCTTTGGCATCTGCTTCGGCTTTCAGTCTTGCTTCTTCCGCAGCCTGGGCCTCAGCAGCTTTTCTGGCTTCTTCTGCTGCTTTAGCTTCTGCTTCGGCCTTCAGACGTGCTTCTTCTGCAGCTTTGGCCTCTGCATCTGCAGCTTTCTTGGCGTTCGGATTTTTCTTGGCCTCTTCGTACTCCTTGTCAAAATCTATAAGGGCAGAACGAATGCTTTTGGTGTAATCCGTATCGTAAGTGAACTCATCTTCCTGAACATCATAGAACCATCTGGCTACTGGCTGATTGAAAATGACAGTGTTCACACCCTCGTACTGTTCAAATATTTCCACGGCAAAGTCGAAATCAAGGTCAGCACCACGAATGTCTTCAGGCACCTTCTCGGTGCTTATTTCAACTCTTTTGGTAATGTATCCCGGTTTTTCGAAAGTGAAGATGTACTTCTTATCGAACTCCAGTTCTGGAAGCATTTTGGCCTTGGCCGGTTCGTAAACCGTCTTTACCTGTCCGTTTTCCGTGAGAGTGACCTTTGAATCGGAGAAATTCCCGTTATCGACAGTGAATTTGACCATCACCACGATATTCTGCGCCATTGTTTCCATTGAAACAAATCCGAGCAAAATCAGTATGTAGAGACTAAGACGATTCAAATTTGGCCGATTTTTTGTAGCCATGTTCGTTCTAAATGTAGAAATTCCATTACGTTGAACAGAAGCTTCTTCATAATACTTATCCTCAGCATTTGTGTTTCAGCAAATTTTGGGTTTGCTCAAGATGTAGATGGAAGGTTGATGGCATTCAACGAAGTAATTGCTCCAAATTATAAAGTAGAACGGAAAGGTGGCGATCTTGTTATTGAGGGGTACAGAGAAGGAGAATTGGTGAAGGTTGATAAGGTTAACATTTTTGATCTGGATATGGAGACCCTGAAGATTTCTTCGGTCGATAGTACCGTGTCTGTCAAATGTTATTCCGATCTTGATGGATGTGTGGCCAGAACACTAACCAAAGAGCGAAACAAGAAAAGCTACCGGAACAGGCTTGTTTTCGGGATTGATGAAGGAAGATCTGGTGAGGAAATTGCCGAGAAACTGCGCCTTTTTATTGAAGACCTGGCAAAAAAGAATTGAAATGAGAACCACTTTGATACTGTTGTTTACCGCGTTCGTTGCCATGAATGGAATGGCACAGGATACTGAAGCCTTATTCAACAAGGCAGAAAATCTGTTTGCATCAGGTAACTATGAAGAAGCTCAACAACTTTATACACAGGTTCTTTCTGCGGACGCTGAAAACATGAACGCTTACTTGAGAAGGGGCTTTTGCCTTTCCGTTTTGAAGCGGTATGACGAGTCTGTAGCAGATTACTCACACGTAATTGAACAACACCCCAAGCATCCGTTTGCGTATTTGAGTCGCGGTAGTGCCTATAATAAGATGGAGAAATGGCAAGATGCGTTGATTGATTTCAATATGGTGCTGAACATAGACCCGAATAATCAGGAAGCGTATAACAACCGAGGCTGGGCCAAGAATGGCATGGGGCTTTACAAAGAGGCGTGTCAGGATTGGAAGACTTCTCGGAAATTGGGAAATGAAGAAGCCAAGATCATTCTTAAAAACAACCAGTGTAAATAACCTACCATGAACCTAGCAGTTACAATTCTCATAGCGTTTGCAAGTTTGTTTTCGTCAACAGAACCGACAACCATGCCAACACCGGACCAAAAGAGTTACACAGACTGTGTAGTGAAATACCGTTCCAATTGGGGCGAAGACTGCTCGCAATGTGCGGCTTGGAACGATTCCTATGTGGTTTACCTCAAGAATACCTGTACCGAATCCATTGATGTGATGATATGCGTACAGGAATCGAATAAAACATGGAAGATGTTCAACCATAAGTCCATGGCTCCAAATGATTCCTTAAGAGCTTACGCCTGTGTAGGAACTGGTAAGTATTTGGCATGGGGTAGAAGGGCTGGAGATGAAAGTGTTGTCTTTCCTTCCATTGAACAAGTGAACAAGGATTACGCGGAGTAATCACTTCTTCTTCCCTCGCATACTTAGCGTCATGGTAAACTCGGCCACGGGCTCGCTCTGGTATTTACTCGGAACCGTTGCAACCACCTTCAATTGGATGTTCTTTCTCTCGCCATCTGCCATGGTGGCCTTAAACGCTTTGACCACTTCTGCTCCGTCTGTACAAGTGAAATAGACATCGCCATCCGCACGTTTCAGAAAATTGGCCTGTATATCCTTGAATACGATGGAAACAGGGGCTTTCGTTCTGGCCAAGTAGTCAAAGGCTATCCAAGCACCAGTAACATCCGCACCAGTTGCCAGCGCGCCAAAATACATGCTACCCAGATGGTTTCTTGTTCTACGATTAAGCGGAATCCTGACCACGGTTTCGTTCTCGTTGTAGGTAACCAGTTTGGCACCCACAAAACCGATCATACGTATTTGAAAAAGGCCAACCAGTTTGAATTTCAGGTTGGCCTTTTGTATTTCAGACAGCATGCGTCTAATTCTTCAGATCCTGTGCATCTATTCGATACTTGTGTACCCAAGCATCCGGAACATCTTTCTTGCGCGTCTTGCGCATTTCTTTCAATGCAGGTTTCAACTCATCGAACTTGGTAGAGTAGACGTAGAACCACTTGCGCTCTTCGTTGTACACGATGATGGCATCACGTTTCTTGGATTTCCAAATGTCTACTGCTTTCCAAGCATTCTCCAGTTTTCTGAATGATTCGATAACCACATAGTAACCGCTTTCCAATGCTTCTTTTCGCATTCCAACAGAACCATCATCAGTTCTGTAAGGCGTGATCTGCTGAAGCATGCCTTTCAGCTTGTTCGTATCGATCATTCTGCTGTTAACATCCTCAATTTCCTTGTTGATGTCGTCAATCTCTTTTTGCAGTCTCTGAAGCTCGGCATCCTGTCTGATGTCAGTCTCCTTAATTCCTTGTACTTCAGACTCAAGCGAATCCATTTTCGAACCTAGGACACTTTCCAGAGAATCCATCTTCTCATTCAACAGTTCATTGTCCTGCTGCATACGCTCCATGTCATCTTCAAGCTTCTTGAATTTCTTCTTGAATCCATCCAATTTGAATCCGACCATGATCTCGTTGCTCCATGGTGCACCTGGGTTTCCATCCAAGCCATTCAAAGTGAAATCGTACGCATATCCGAATACGAATTTGTCAGCAACTTGGAAACCGATTCCAGCCACTGGGCCTGTCTCAGCTCTCCATGTAAATGAAGCCCAAACAACTTCTTTCCAACCGAATTTAACCGTTCCGTCATAGCTGATGTTGTCATTGTATGGCAACCAACGAACCATTCCAGAAGGTGCTATCAACCAGTCTTTCTTGATCCAGAAATCGTAACCTACATACGCACTGAAGTGTCTTGAGAGGTTGTAACTGGCGCTGTTGTCCTTCGCGCGAATCTCTGCAATAGACTCAATCACGTGGGGAGCCGCAATACCGATCTCAAGCAGGTTGTTCCAACTGTATCGCAATCCTGCATCAAGGTCAAAGGTGGTGCTACCAATGTTTCCGTTTTCGAGAAGGAAATCTGTTGGGTCTTCCACAACTGCATCAGAGAAATCCAACTGCGTGTGGTTAATTCCCAAGCCAACACCCAAACTCAATTGGTGGTCAGGAGCCAACTTGATATCATGCGCATAGGCCAACTTGGCGTTCACGGTAGTAACGAAATTGGTCTTATCGTAAACGATGTTGGTACCAACGTTGGTGTTCTTACCAAGAGGAGTGTGTAAACTCACCAAACCTGTCGTAGGTGCGCCAACCACATTGGTCCATTGGTTTCTGTAGTTGATGTAGCCTACCAGACCTTCGCTATACCCAGCATTGGATGGGTTAATGAGGAATCGGTTCTCCTTGTACAGGCTCGATAGACGCGTTTGCTGAGCAAACCCATCCAAGCCATACATCAAAAGGCCAACAATAAATAGTGTAGCGTATATCTTTCTCATATCTCGTTATATGCTAGTATCTGCGTTTTCTGTCTCTTAGGATGGTAACTGAGCCATCAAAACGGCCGTCCTTTCCATCACACTCAATGGTGTAGTAATAGGTTCCATCAGGAAGTTCGTCTCCACCTCGAGCTCCAGTCCAGTAACCGTCAACATCTTCATCTTCGTCTTTATCTGACGAATAAACTTCAGCTCCCCACCGATTGTAAACCTTCACGATACAATCTGGATAGCACTCCAGATTGTCTACAAAGAATCTTTCGTTGACATTATCCCCGTTAGGAGAGAAAAGGTTTACAGGCTTCAAGTTGTAATCAACAAGCACTTCAATGCTTACTTGGTCGGATGAGTAGCAAACGTATTGAACACCGTCACTGGTAAGGTGTGCTTGACCACCCGTTACCGTATATGTAATGCTTTCTTTCGGTGAACTTATCGGGCTAGGGCTGTTGGCATCATCAAGATACGTTGAGGCCACCCAAGTGTAAAGATCATCATCTGCACCTTCTACCCACAATGGAACAATTTCACCCAATGAAACAGTAGTGTCATTGCTGAGCGTGAGTTCAGGGAGTTGGGTAGAATAGACGAGAACCTGAGTTTGTCCATTACATCCATGCTCATCGGTAATTTGAACTTCGTAGAGCCCGGTTGTGTCAACTGTGATGGATTGAGTAAGCTCTCCAGTGCTCCAAATGGTTGGTGAACCAACTGGATTAACGGTTAGAACCACGTCATCACCCTCGCAGAATTGGTACGGTCCATCTCCAGTGATCTGCGGAGTAGGAAGCGCCCAGACATTCACGTAGTGCTCAACCGTATCTCTACAACCATCGGTTGTGTAAGCCACCATGTTCACCAAGAAACTGTCTGCTGAATTGTAGAAATGAAATGGGTCACTACCAGCACCAGTGTTCAGATCTCCAAAGTCCCAGAAGTAACTCTGAATGGTTGAACCTTTTGGATCTGTAGTGTTGGTGAAGTTGGTTGTGTTGCCGAAACAAACTTCTGTGAAAGTGAAATCGGCTTCTGGAGTAGGGAACACCTCAACTACCTGAAACATGGTATCGGCACAACCGAATGATGTGGTTCCGATAAGTGTTACCGTTGCAGGGCCAGCCCCAGAGAATGTGAAAGTAGGTTCGAAATCGGTAGAAGTTCCTTCGCCACCGAACGTCCAATCGTAAGTAATGGTGCCAACAACATTGTTTGTGATGTTGGTGAAATCAACTGGTTGATTCTGGCAAGCATCATCAGTCAGGAATCCAACAAAAGGGAATGGTGCAATGGTTACCAACTGGAATGTATCGTTCACACAACCTTGGTCTGATGTAACCTGAAGACCAATCTGATAGTCGCCATCAGCCGAGAACTGATTGGTTATCATGTTTCCAGATGCATCATCAAAGAACCCGTTTCCGTTCAATTCCCAATCGTAATCTGTTATTTGACCTGAACTGATCGTAGTGATGGCTGTCAATTCTGTTTGATTACCAAGGCAAACCTCAGAAACCGAAAATGCCACAGTAGGCATTGGGTCTACAACTACAATTTCGGATGTTGTTGATTGACAACCTTGATCGCTCGTTACTTGAAGCCCAACAGGGTAGGAACCTGCATTCACGAAATCATTGGCAATCAGACTTCCAGAGGCATCATCATAAAAGCCATCATTGTCCAGATCCCATTGCCAACTGGTAATTGAACCAGACGAAATGGTTGACTGATCAGCTAGTGCCGTGGCGGTTCCCTCACAAACATCTGGCGCAGAAAAATCAGCCGAAGGCACAGGATTTACCGTGATCAACTTGTACGCAGCTGCAGGTCCGTCCATATCGGTAATGATCTGAAGACCAACGTTGTAAACACCTGCATTGGCAAATTGATGGTTGATCGAAGCCCCAAAGGCATCATCGAACTGACCATCAGCATCCAGGTCCCAGTTCCAGTCGGTAATGGTGGCTCCACCAGATACGGTTGAGGTGCTCGTTAATGTAGTTTGCGACCCTTCGCATACCAATGTAGTGGAGAAGTCCACAACATCAATAGTAGCGTGAGCTTGAAACGCAATAAGCGTGAGTACAGAAAACAGGATTCTCATCTTCTTCATCCTTGATATTTCTTATTTGATTATATCGAATCTTAATACGGTCTGCTGTTGGTCTGCTACCAATCTCAGGTAGTAGATGCCTTGAGCCAATCCGTTGATGTTCACTTGAGTAATTTCTCCTTTTGCCAATCCGGTTACAACTTCACTTCTAATCAGTTGTCCTGATGTTGATACCACATCCACCGTCAGGTTTCCTCTTATTGCCTTGCTGGCCAACAGGTTCAATTCGTAGGTAGCAGGGTTAGGGTAGAGGTTGAACGAGATATCATCAGCCTCGTCAATTCCAGTGTTAAGTGTGTTGACAGGATTTGATACCGTTGTTTCGCCACATTCGTTGGTAACCGTTAGGCTTACCGAGTAAATGCCATCCACCGCGTAAACATGTACCGGGTTTTCATCTGTGCTGGTAGTGTTGTCACCGAAATCCCATAGATATGAATCACCGAATTCCGATTGGTTGGTGAATAGCACCGCTGTTCCACTGGACGTCCAAGTGAATTCAGCAATTGGTTGCATTTGTGCAGCAGGCACTACAAAGTCTTCGCTGAATGTACAACCATTCACATCGGTGATCTGAATTGTATACGTACCATCGGTCAGGTTGATGTAATTGCCATTCGATTGTAGACTGGCTCCATTCAAAGTGTAATTGTAAGAAGGGGTTCCTCCTGAAGCAACTACGTGAATCTCACCGTCAATGTCTCCTTCGCAATCAACTCCAATAATGGAATCAACATCGATATTCAACAACGGAGGACTTGTCAGTGTGATGGTATCCGTTGCGATACATCCGTTTGCATCCTGAACTACAATTAAGTGGTTACCTCCATTGATACCCGTAAGAATTGAATTTGTCTGATATGTATTTCCTGCGTTCGAAGAATACATGTAGCCAGGGGTTCCTCCGGTCGCTAAAACGGTTGCTGTTCCTGTGGCCGTATTCGGACAAGCCGGGTTGTTCAACAGAATGTTGGTGATGGAAACAGCAGTTGCCGGTTGACCAACGTTGAATGTAACGCTGTCAGCACAGCCATTCACATCCTGAGCATAAAGTGTGTAGTTGCCAGCAGCAAATCCACTGAATACGTTTCCGGATACAAACGTGCTGTTATCGTCAGAGTAGGAGTAAGTAGGTGTTCCACCATTTCCAATAAGCGTTATAACGCCAGAAGCTGAATCCAAACACAATGCGTCTTCCACATTTGCTTGAAGGTCAAATGCAGCCGATGGCTGAGACACAACAACACCTTCAGAAGCAGTACAGCCGTTCGCATCCATTACCACAGCAATGAAGTTGCCTGTTGCAAGATCCGTGAATGTTCCTCCATTTGCGAAGAAGTTATCACCCTCATCAATGGAGTACTCATAACCCGGTGTACCTCCATCTGCAATGATCTCAATTTCACCGGTAGCTTCTCCAAAACATGCAACTGGCTCAGAGTTGGTTTCAATTGTAAGCAGGGCAGGCTCGAAAATTGTTTCTGTAAGAGAGGCTGTACAACCGTTAGCATCAACCACCGTTACAGTGTAAGTACCAGCAGCCAGTCCTTCAAACAGACCTGAACCTTGGAAATTCACTCCATCTAAGCTGTATTGGTAACCTGGAGTACCAGAAGAGGCACCAACTTCAATGTGGCCATTCGATTCTCCAAAACAATTCGCGTCAGCAGCGTCCAATAGCGAAAGCATTAGAACACCTGGTTCTGTCAATGTTACATGCAGTGTATCTGTACATCCGTTGGCATCTAGAACACCTACAATGTATGTTCCGGCTGCCAAACCATAGAAAGCGCTGTCGGAGCCATAAACTCCACCATCGAGGTTATACTCATAAGGAGCAACACCGCCTGTTCCAACAACCGCCAATTCTCCAGAGTTGTCTCCATTACAAAGCAGATCTTCAGAATTCACGTAGGCAAGAACCAGTGTGTCTGGTTCTGTAAGTGTGATTATCGTATCGAATACACATGAGTTGGCATCAACGATCTGAATATCATGCGCACCTGCAGGAAGTCCGCTGAAATCTCCTGTTGCTTGAGGAGAACCAGCATTTACCGAATACGTGTACGGAGAAGTACCTCCAGTACCCATAATGTTGATCTCTCCGGTAGACTCTCCATTGCAAAGAACATCTACAAGGGCAGAAATGTCAATTCCAAGAGTGTCGTTTGGTTGGTTGACATCCGTGCTAACCGTGAACTCACAACCATTGGCATCTACAACCGTTACATCGTAGCTTCCAGCAGGAAGGCCTAAGAACGTGTCGTTTATCTGTGGTGTGCCATTGTTGAGAATGAAGTCCCAAGGGAATGTTGGTGAACCAACTGGGTTAGTAACGATGTTTCCTGTAGCCTCACCGTAGCAAGCAACATCTGTTGGTGTAAGCGTAAAATCAGGCAGGTCATAAATCTCAATCTGCTGAGTAGCCGAATTGATACAGAAGTTCGCATCGGTTACTGTAAGTGTTACATCATAAACACCAAAGGTGTTGTAAACGTGTGAAACGTTGGTCAGGGTAGAGCTTGTGTTGTCTCCAAGATCCCAGTTGTAAGAGCCAGGGCTTGATGAGTTCACAAAACTTGCTGCGGTTCCCTCACAAACATCTGAGAAGGTGAAATCTACCGTTGGTAGAGCGTTAACCGTTACCAGAACCGTACTTACGCTTACACAGTTGTTGCTGTTGGTTACGGTAAGTGTTACCGTGTATGTTCCAGCAGTTGTATAAGTATGCGTTGGATTGGTTGACGTTGAAGTGTTGCTATCTCCAAAATCCCAAGCATAGGTAGGTGTTCCACCACCTGTACTCAGGTTAGTGAAACTGGTAGCTGTGCCGAAACAAGCAGTAGAGGCAGTAAATAATGCCGTTGGTGAATCGTAAACTTCTACCGAACCAGTGAACGTGTCTTCACAACCATTATCGCTGGTTACAGTCAACGTAACCGTGTAAGTTCCGTCCAATGCATAGGTATGAGACGGGTCTTGATCGGTGGATGTGTTGCTGTCTCCAAAGTCCCAAGCGTAAGTCAACGTTCCTGCACCGATAGAAGAGGTATTTGTAAATGAGGTCGGCTGGCCTTCACATCCGTTTGCTACAGTGAATGATGCAGAAGGAACTAGACCTACATAAACAGATTGTGTAGTTGTATCCGTACAGCCTTCTGCTGATGTTACAACAAGTTCAACATCATAGCTTCCAGTGTCAGCAAATGCATGGATAGGGTCAACTAATCCAATAGGAGAACTTCCGTCTCCCATGTCCCACTGCCAATTGGTAATGCTTGATGATGCGTCAATTGTAGACTCGTCTGTAAAGAACGTTGCCTCACCTTCGCAAGCTGCAGAATGTGTGTAATCCGCAACCGGGGTTGGATTCACCGTAATATCGAACGAACAAGAAGTGGAGTTTCCTGCTGGACTATCCGTATTGGTGTAGGTAAGGGTAGTAACTCCCAACGGGAAATTGCTTCCAGAAGTAAGACCAGTTACGTCTGTTTGGGTTATGACGTAAGTACAATTATCTGACCCTGTAACGGCTGGATAAGTTACGACAGCACCACTGGCATCATCTGCACAAACAACAATGTTTGCAGGGCAATTGACCACCGGAGCCTGATTATCCTCAACGGTTACTGTTGCATTGCACGAAGATGTGTTTCCGTTTAGATCTTCTACCGTCAACGTAACCGTATTAGCACCTATGTTAGAACAGTTGAATGCCGTTTGGCTCAGTGAATAACTGTCAATTCCACAATTATCGGTTGAACCATTGTTAACGTTGGCAACCACTAGTGTACCACTACCAGAACCATCTAGAATCAATGTGTGATTTTGGCAAAGTGCATTTGGAGCAAGACCATCGGTGACATTAACGTTTGCACTGCAGTTATCTGTATTTCCGCTGGCATCGCTTACAGTTAAGGTTACAGGCACTACACCAACGTCTCCGCAAGAAAACGTTGTTTGAGAAGCACTGAACGTAAGACCAGAGCAGTTGTCTGTACTTCCATTATTCACAGCGCTGGCGGTAATAGTTGCATTGCCTGTTGCATCTAAAAACGCATTGGCGTTTTGGCAATTTGCCACAGGGAATTCATTGTCCTCCACAGTAACATTCGCAACACAAGCTCCTGAATTACCAAGATTATCCGTTACCGTTAGAGTAACGGGAACTGTCAGCCCAGCATCAGCACATGTAAATGACGTTTGAGAAAGTCCAAAAGACTGTAATCCATCAGAATCGGTAGTTCCGTTATCGATTTCAGGACGCTGTAGTATCTTAGTTCTGAACACAAAATCTGAGGTTAGGCTGGTCTGGTTATACCCTCCAGCATATAGATTCCCATCATTCTTTGACAGATTAACGCCAGTTGTACTTGTGGCGTCATAAAGAACCCATGTATAGGTGTTTCCCGCTACAACTTCTACAGGGGCGTCAATGATAAACTCGGTCAATCCTGGAGGAACCGCGGATGTAACAACTGTATTACTCAATTGAGGTACGGTTCCAGCTATTAGATCTCCATCCCAAAGGTCTACCCAAAGCTGACCTGACGAATACGCTCCCGCAAGTTGTACGGATACACTATGCAATAAGCCACCTTGCGTAGCCGTGAAAGTTTGAAGTTGAACAAAGTCTGTGGTACTACCAGCTGGTATCAGCTGTTCAGCATCTACCTGGGGGGTTAGTGGGGTGTCAAACGTGTAGTTGCCCGTTGCGTCCAATTGAACTGTAACGTCCTGACAGACTGCAGTTATCGGAGGAGAAAACAGAATACAATTTACACCAGCTATTGAGCTGTTAAATGAGTATTGATCAGCGGTGGTGCCATCTTTCTGGAGGCCAATTGTTGCACTAACCCCGTCATTGAAAGCGGGGTCTCCAAAATCAATATCATCATATACAAACCTTATCTGATTGGTTGACTCATATAATATGGCTTGAAGCGTTGCGTCTCCAATGTTATTGAAGTGTGGACGCATGTGCCATTGTACAATAAACCGTCTGAAAGGAGCAGTACCGCGTGTTTCGATGTAAACATCACCAGTTTCGTTATCAAGGTCGTCCCAAAACGCTACAATTCCACTTGTCCAGTCTACTGTTGGAAGAGGATCGTTTAAAGCAAAAAGGTCACCGGTTGTTGCATTGAATATCATTCCTCCATTATTACCGATACGGACGTCTGTAGAAGTGATGTCATAAAGAGTGAAATCAAACGGAAGGGTTACGTTGGTCTCGCCATCATCCACGAGTCCTAATGCAGTTCCAGTTCCAGAGATGTCTTCGAATGGGGTGGCACAAGCATCATCAACGATGTATTGTGCAGAAACCTGCCCAAAACTTAAACCTAATGATGCAATTAGTAGAGGTAAAAATCTTTTCATGAATTCAGATTCATAAGGTGTTTAGCCAAATAAGAAGAGGCGCAAATTAGTAAAAAGGAAGACGAATACCGGTAATGCCAAGATCAAGTTATTCTTATAATCGATAAACAGGTTTTTAATAACTGAGCGTTACAAAGTAACCAGCGTGGTTTCTGACATTCAGTACATTCAGATTGTCGAATATGAGGTACTGACCTTTGATTCCGGTCAACACTCCTTCAATTTCCGGTTGTTTCTCCAAACGAACGCTCCTGACTTTCGAAGGAGTGTCAAGCAACGGGAACTCCAATGTCCAGATTTTGTTATCATTCAACACGTACTGAGAAAGGTCAGAAGGAAGTAGGGAAGCAGCCATTTCCTTTGATTCTAAAAGATCAGCTTCCAATACTTCACCCTTCAGCATGCGTTGCCAATTGGTTTTGTCGTTGAAGTGTTCTTTCAACGCCACTTCAATTTCTCCAGATAATCTTCTGTACGGTACTTCTGCCAGAATAATAGCTGAAGAAGCACCTTGATCTATCCAGCGAGTAGGAATCTGAGTTTCTCGAGTAATGCCAACCTTCAAACCACTACTCAATGCCAGATAAACAAAATGCGGTTGAACGTGATGTTTCATTTCCCATTCTGGGTCGCGTCCTTTTCCTAAATGACCTTCACACAGTTCTGGTCGCACAATGCATTCGGCATTTTCCGGTGCATTCATGAAACATGGATAACAGAATCCCTGTCCGAAAGCTTTTTTGGTTGGCCTGCCACACGAAACACAGTTGATTTTTCCATCAAAAGAGATTGAGACTTTCTGACCAAGCAGGTCATTGACCTTTACTGATTCTTCACCAAGATTCAACGTGTACTGAATCGGTGAACCGAATTCAGCCGGCATTTTGAAAAAATTCCCCTCCAATGTCATTTTGCTAGAATTTGGTTGATGATCGTGACTGCTTGTTTTACTCCGTTTTCGGTTCTCATTCGGTTTCCCAATGCGGTGGCTTTATCCTGAATGGTTGGCGAATCTAAGACTTCATTGATCGTTCGCGCTAAGATGTCTGTATTCAAATGATGTCGGAGAAGTGGTTTTCCGCTAACTCCTAAACCATGCAAGGCATTTGCCCAGTAAGGTTGGTCGAATCCATGTGCCACGATAACCGAAGGTTTACCGGCCAACAGTGCTGCTTGTGTGGTTCCAGCACCTCCATGATGGACAATCAATCTACATTGAGGAAAAACCTTTGCATGCGTAACTTGATCGGTTATGAACAATTGGTCGCTGACCTTCCCCAATTTGGAGGAGGTATTCAATTGGAGAACGCACCTGATGTCTAACTGCTTCGCTGTTTCAAGTAGTAATCGGGTTGAAGCATCCTCATCAAACTGAAGACAAGAGCCGAACGTCATATATATAGGTGGTTCACCATCTTGCAAAAATTCTGATAATCCGACCGGGATTTCGGTGCCAGAGGATTCAGTTAGGTTCAAAAATCCTGTGAAGTGAACCGACCTGTTCCAATCAGAAGGTCGTTTCAGTAGAGCGGGGCTGGAAGCGACAATGGTTCCAATAGCTGAAGTGAAAACTTCTTTCTGAAGGCTTTTGATTTTCGGGAGCTGCAATTCTTGTCTGAGTGATTGCGACCTTTTGTACCATCTCTGTGTCGAGACTTTATCGCCAATACTCCACATCATGTTATTGATCAGTTTCCCGAAGTTCTTTCCAATTGGAGATACGGTTTCGGTCTGTACCACCAAAGGAACGAGTACCAACGAAACTCTAGGAACATAGGCCATTTCTGCTGCGGTTGCCAATGTGTGACAAGCGGTATGACCAACAACGAGATCGGAACAAGTGCATAATTCCTCAGATGCTTGGAACATCACATCCGTGAATGGCTCAAAGAATTCATTCAGCAATTTGGAGTATTCAGAAAACGAACCTGGCTTTGAACTGATACCATAGGGATTCAGGTCTGGTGCCGGCACATTTCCATTCGCTCGAATCAACTTGATTCCAGTGATGTCGGCTCGATCGGAATAATCTTTTCCGTCAACGCTAGTGTATGCAAGGGTCACTTCATGTCCTGCATCTCTCAGTCCAATGGCCAAAGCCAGAAACGGCATGAAATCACCATCGGTACCCCAAGTTTGAAGTCCGATTTTCATCCTTTCAGCTGTTCAAATATGGTGATGTTCAGTCCGACAAGCAGAAACCCGTAAACCGAATCCTCAATTGGAATGGTCAATAGTCGGATGCCTAGATTCTCTTCATCATTGTACCAGACCACAGGGTTCTCAAGTCCAGTGCCGGTCAGGATTCCGTTGGTAATGAAAAACGGAACAAGAATAACCAGGTAAGCAAATACGAGTCTGCTCCAATAATCAGGTTTCAGAAAAACCAAATGATACAGCAGGAAGATGATTGTAAGAATGGCCGTCCAGAAGGTGTAAGCTCTGTCTGAATATTTAAAGGCAATAGCTACCAACATGTAAAGCAGAATGGTAGTTCCGTACCGCGCATACTTGCCTAGCACATCTTGCTTCACGAAGTGGTTCAAAACTTCGTAGCTAAACACGCAGGCGTACGGAATGCAGATGAAAAACAGGATTTCCTCCAAGGGAAGATTGTAAATCTGAATTCCGGTCAGGTATTGAGGATTGAACCCCCAAACGCCTTGCGATGTGAAAATGCTATCCCAAACAAGAAACCCGATGGCCGGAACTATAATGGCAGGGAAGAGCGCTTTCCAATTTTTGAAGAATGCCACCTTCCTCTCGAAAGAAAAAGCGAACGGAATTGAAATGGAGCACAGATTGACCAGAAGGTATGTGAACTTCATTCAATGAATAATTATGAATGAATAATTAAGAGTTCGATATCCCGCGCTTTTTGGGGCTGGTCACTATTCACTGGTCGCTGTTCGCTTAAAGAACTTGAAAGGTACTATCAACATGCCAAAGCATTCTCCGTCTTCTTTGGTTTTGTGTTTGTGGTGAGCAAAATGAGCTCTAGCCAATCCTCTGAAATACCAGTTGGTGATCTTATTTCGAGTACCCCATCGATTATGGATCACAACTTCATGCACGGTTACATAGGCAATGCCGTAAAGCAAGATTCCAACACCGATGTAGAATCTGAAGTCAAATCCGGCCATGACCCCGAATTGCATGTTCAACCAACTTGGAATGGCAAAGATCAGGGCAAACCAATCGTTCTTCTGAAAGGCAGAATCTGTTGGGTTGTGATGGTCTTCGTGCAACGCCCATCCAAAGGTGTGCATCACATATTTATGGGCAAACCACGCCACAAATTCCATGGCCCAGAAGGCAGCAATGACAATGGCTATGTTGATGGCTATCTGCATCAGAGTTTTCCTTGTTCTTCTGCGTGAGCAATGAAGTTCTTGACCCGTGTTTTAAAGGCTTCACTTTTCGCTTCATGCAAATGATTCTGAACAAATGCCTTGTCGCTCTCGATGTTCTCCGAATAACCCAAGAACGTGGGCAAATGAACCTGAATGGTGAGTCTCAGAAAACGCAGTTCAATATTATCGTGGTCTTTATCAATGGCCTCTTCCAAATGCTTTTTACCGTCAGAGAAGTAGCTCATTTTCTTGAACGGGTTGGAATCATGTCGCGCCATTCCCAATTCAACGGCTCCCTTGTACCCAAGCAGCGTGTTGTTTCCAGAAATATCCGTGCTTTCGAAAGCTCGGAACATGGCAAAGCACACCGTGTCTGTTTTGAACACCAAAGGGATATTCTTTCGGACGTTATCAAGCAGCTCATCTTGAGCAAATCCGAACTGAGCTGAGAAAACAAAAAGCAAGAGCAGAGCCCTCATTCCATCAAATAAGATTGAAACTATGACGAACGTACGAACCAAAAAGCAAACCAGCTTTTCTTCTATTCGAGATACGAATGCGCTCGCTCAAGATTCTATTTGATGGCGTGTTGGATATTTTGGCGAAAAGCGCGTTGTAATAGACGTAGGCCAAATAGACTCCGAAACGGGCTTTCTTCGGCAATTGAACAATGCCTTCATAACCAGCCTCAAAATCTTTCTTGATGTCCTGTTCTATCAGCTTTTTGGTTGCATCATCAAACCGAGTAACATCTATTCCTGGAAAGTAGGAACGCCCCAAACTGTTGTAATCTGCATTGAGGTCTCTTAAGAAGTTGATCTTCTGGAATGCCGAACCCAACTTCATAGCCGATGGTGTCAGATTCTTATACATTTCCGCATCACCTTCCGTAAAAACCTTCAAGCACATGAGGCCAACTACTTCGGCAGAACCTAAGATGTACTCTTCGTATTGCGCCTGCGTATAGTCTTCCTTATGCAGGTCCATCGACATGCTGGCCAAGAACTTATCAATCAATTCCTTTTCAATTCCGTACGCGTTTACCACTGCCTGGAAACTGTTAAGAATTGGATTCAATGAGATGCCTTCTTCAATGGCCAAGTACGTGTCTGAAGAGAATCTCTCAAGCAAATTCTTCTTAGGAAAGGAGTGGAAGCTGTCCACGATTTCATCAGCAAACCTCACAAAGCCGTAAATACCATGAATGGGATTGACAAAGTCTTTGTGAAGAAACTTGATGGCAAGCGAGAAAGATGTGCTGTAAGAGGTGGTGACCAGCTTGCTGCATCTTTCAGATACAGTATCGAACAGAACTTTGGGGTTGTCTTTCTGGCTCAATTCTCTCAACGCTTTTGACCGAATTCCTTTTCTATCTGTGCTGCAACAACCTGACCAGAGATCAGCGATGGTGGCACGCCAGGACCAGGAGTGGTCAATTGTCCTGCAAAGAAAAGGTTTTTCAGGTGTTTGTTTTTCATCCGAGGCTTTAGAATTGCAGTTTGACTCAACGTATTTGCCAACCCGAACGCATTACCCTTGTATCCATTGTAATCTTGGATGTAGTCTCTATGTGCATAGCTCCTGTGATAAATCACATCGTCCTTAACAGATTCTCCAGTTATGTGTTCAATGCGTTCAAGCACCAGATTGAAATACTTTTTTCGAACCTCTTCGGGGTCATCCAGATCAACAGCCACCGGAATGAGAATAAAGAGATTTTCATAGCCTTCAGGAGCAACAGAATCATCCGTTTTTGATGGCGTACAAACATAGAACAGCGGATTACTGGGCCATTCTTTGGTATCGTAAATTTCGCCAAGATGTTTATCGAAATCGGTATCGAAGAACAGGGTGTGATGGAGTAGACCCGCAATCTTCTTCTTAACTCCAACATAGAATATCATGCACGAAGGAGATAACTGCCGGGTGTCCCAGTACTTCTCGTCATACATACGGTATTTCTCTTCGAGAAGATGCTGCTCCACATGATGGTAATCTGCACCAGCCACCACAATGTCAGACTGAATTGTTGTGCCATTGATAGAGATCCCAGTTGTTTGGTTTCCTGAAGCATTGACCGAACTCACTTTGGCATTGGTCTCGATCTTCACGCCTTGCTCCAAGCAGATCTTCTCCATGGCCTCAATGATCTTGAACATGCCACCCTGAGGGTACCATGTTCCAAGGCTCCAATCGGCATAATTCATCAACGAATACATGGCAGGCGTTTCGCTGGGTTTGGCACCTAAGAACAGCACAGGGAATTCGAGAATCTGAATCAGCTTTGGATTCTTGAAGTGCTTTCTGATGTAGCTGCTGATGGAGGAGAACATGTTCAGTTTCAGCGCGCTGGAGATCAATCTTGGGTCTGCGAATTCCATGACCGACAGCCCAGGCTTGAAAACGAATTCGTTCATACCCACATCGTACTTGTAGGCGGCCTCTTTCAGAAATTTCTTGAGTTGCAGAGCAGCACCCTTTTCCATGCTTTCCACCAAGTCGTAGATGTCATCCAGTTGTGCTGGAATATCCACGAAATCGTCTTTGCCGAAGTAAACCCGATAGCCGGGGTCCAATCTGTCCAGCTGATAAAAGTCTGAAGCCGTATGACCGAATAACTGGTAGAAATTCTCGAACACATCGGGCATCCAATACCAGCTTGGCCCCATGTCGAAGGTGAACCCTTCAACTTCAAATTTCCGTGCTCGACCACCAATGGAGTGGTTCTTCTCGTAAACCGTTACATCATGACCATTTTTGGCACAGCAGGCGGCCGCTGCCAAGCCCGCAAATCCACTTCCAATTATCGAAACCTTCTTTCCCAAAATGTGCGAATCAAATCTATACCCGTGTAGGATTTTCAGTTGTGATAACAATCATTTTACGAATGTGTTTTCGATGATTCAGCTACCAAACGGTCGATTGCAGCAAGTTCCTCCTCGGTAAGATGCCGCCATTTTCCAACTGGCGTGTCCAATTTCACGTTCATGATTCTGATACGCTTCAACTTCGTGACCTTATAACCAAGGTGCTCGCACATTCTACGGATCTGTCTGTTCAGGCCCTGTGTAAGAATAATTCTGAAGCGATTCTTGGCCACTTGTTCCACCTCACATTCCTTGGTGACTGTATCCAAAATCGGAACGCCAGAGCGCATTTGCTCCAAAAATTCCTGCGTTATGGGCTGGTTGACGTTGACCAGATATTCCTTCTCGTGATTATTCCTTGCGCGCAGAATCTTGTTCACGATATCGCCATCATCTGTCAGAAGGATAAGTCCTTCGCTCATCTTGTCCAATCGGCCAATAGGGAAAATGCGAGTAGGGAAATTGATATAATCGATGATGTTGTCCCTCTCAACCCGCGTATCGGTTGTACAAACGATACCGATAGGTTTATTGAACGCGATGTAAATCGAACTTGTCTTAGGGGCGGAGACCAGTTTCCCATCAACACGCACCTCGTCTCCTTCAGAGATCTTAGTGCCCATTTCTGGCACTTGGCCGTTAATGGTAACCCGACCTTCATCTATCAGTTTGTCGGCTGCTCTGCGAGAACAGTAACCGATCTCGCTGAGGTATTTGTTTATTCTGGTCTGGTTCACCTTGGCAAAGTTAGCTTAAGGGAAGAGCTTGTTGAACTTCTTCGGAATTGGAGCATCAACAGTCAATTGTTCATCCGTGAAAGGGTTTTTGAACGACAAAGAACTTGCATGCAGATAAAGTCCTTTTCCCTTCAGAATCAGTCCATCCAATCCGTAAAGTTGGTCGCCAAGAATGGGGTTTCCGATATGCGCAAAGTGCTTTCTTATCTGATGTCTACGACCCGTGTGCAGTACCACATCTACCAGATTCAATTTTGCAAAGCGTTCAGAATCCACTGATTCAATAACCCGATACTCGGTCATTGCATTCTTGCCATCAACTGCAAGATCAAGGGTTCCTTCCGTTGGCATTTGCCCTATGGTAACCGCAGTATAACGCTTGTTGACCTTACCCTTTGCAAACAATTCGTTCAGCTTTGAGACGGCATTTCTTGTTTTGCCAATCAGGAGAATACCCGTGGTTGGATGGTCGAGCCGATGAATGGCTTCAGGAAAAGGAAGCACGTCTTCCTGAGTGCTGGTTTTCAAATTGAATGGAAGCGCATTTTCCACCGTTCGTTTTCGGTTTCCGCTGACTTCAATCCCTGCTGGTTTGTTCACAACGGCCAGAAAGTCGTCTTCAAACAGCACTTCCAGCGGCAATTCAAGCTGCGGTCTGTTTGTCCCGAAAGGAATTTGAAGTTCAATGGTTTCACCACCAGAAAGCAAGGTAGCCGTTGTAGCTAATGCACCATTTACCGTAACCCAACCTTTGTCAATGGCCTTTTTCATTCCCTTTCGGGATGGAACCAATCGAAACTTACTGCCCGCGTAATCAGATAGCCGTATTGGGCTTTGCAGATCGGTGACCAAGTGTGTTTCTACTTGAAGCATTTCTTCGCGATGAAGCTATCTAAAGTTTCCCGTTGCGTTACTTTCGCGCCATGCGATTATTGGTCTTGCTGCTGTTCATTTCTTTGGGTGCAACTGCACAGCGCGTGAAGGTCACCGCGCATCGAGGCGCTTCAGGCTACGCGCCAGAGAATACCTTCAGTGCCATTCGTAAGGCGTTGGAAATCGGGGTGGATAGGATAGAGGTTGACGTTCAGCAAACGGCAGATGGCGAGATCGTCTGTCTACATGACAAGAAGCTGAACCGAACCACAGATACCAAAGGAAAGGTGAAGAAATTCACGTATGCCGAATTGCAGCAGGTCAATGCACATCACACGTTCAAGAATGACTTCCCGAATGAGAAGATTCCGCTGCTGCGCGATGTATTTGAGCTGATGGATGGCGCAACGGAGTTCGTCATCGAGATAAAAGCGGGTAGGAGTTACTATCCAGGCATTGAAGACAGCGTGGCGAATATGATCACGCGCTACGAAGCCGAAAGATGGGCCTTGGTGCACAGTTTCAACGACCGTGTTTTGGAATATCTGGACGACCATCATCCGAATATCAGATTACAGAAACTGTTCGTCTCAAAACCCATCTGGTTGCCGTTAATGTTGGACTTCCGACTTCATTTCGCTTCGTTGAAGGATTACGATTATCTGGAAGGCTTCGGGGTTAGCAAAGGTGGTGTAGACGCCAGATTGGTTCGCAAGGTTCATGAAATTGGGAAGGTGCTGCATGTTTGGACGGTGAACAAACCCGAAGACATTGCCGAAATGCTGGAACTAGGCGTAGACGGCATCATCAGCAATTATCCAGACAGGGTGAAAGCGCAGTTGAGAAGGTGAAACAGCTACATTTGAGAACGATAGGGGCATAATGGAGAACAAACTGAAATCGTGGTTTCTCACCACACTGGTCGCGTACAGTGTTGTTGTTACGCTTATTGGGGTTTATGTCATTGCCGCACAACTTGGAGAGCGCTCCATCTGGTTGGCCGTTACCGTTGCCGCAGCGCAAGTGGCCATCTATTTTGCCCGTTTGTATTTGGTGCAAGTGCCCAGAACATCTCCCGGATTGGCCGGATTCTCCATGGGAATCTTTGCTGCCACCATGTATTCGGTGTACATGAGCTACCAGATGCAGGTGGCATCCGCTGCACCCTTGTTGGCGTTCATAGCGCTGTGTGGTTGGTTGGCCTACGTTTCGTGGTATTCAGACCTTGGGGATAGAAGCAAAGACAAGATCAAACTCGGCAAGAAACTGCCCGATATTCCTTTGGAGGATTATGATGGCAACCCATTGAATTCTGCCGATTGGAAAGGGCAGAAGCGGTTGGTCATCTTTTACCGTGGTAATTGGTGTCCCATTTGTACGGCACAAGTAAAGGAACTGGAGAAGTTTGAGAAGCAGTTCAATGAACTTGACGTTCGCATAACGCTTATCAGTCCGCAGCCTCATGAGAAGAGCAGACGGTTTGCAAAGCGCAACGGCATGGATTACGATTTTCTGGTGGATGTTAACAACCAAGCCGCCAAGCAATTGGGTATACTGCATGAGAACGGTGTACCGAAAGGATTTGAAGTGCTGGGTTACGATACGGATGTACCCAAGCCGACCACCTTTGTGGTAGATGAGAAGGGCAAAGTGGTGTTTGCAGACCTCACCACCAACTACCGCTTGCGCACCAAACCACAGGATATCATTGCATCTTTAAGGGGATGAAACAGTTTTTTCAAATAGCGTTTATTGTACTGGTTCCGACCGTTCTTTTTGGTCAGGATTGTACTTCTGAAAGGTATTTAAGTAATATTTTTCAATCATCTGTAAATCAAGACGTTGTGTATGGTAATTCTCCAGCACTGACAGCCGTGTATGTGGCAGAGAACGTTACCGTCAATCAAGCCATGACCATGGACGTTTACTACCCCGCGGGCGATGCCTTGGAAAAGCGTCCGTTGGTGATGTTGGCCTATGGCGGAGGCTATCTTTTCGGCACCAAAGAAGATGAAGATGTTGCCGCTACATGCGATAGCCTGGCCAAGAAAGGATACGTAACGGCCAGCATCAATTACCGCATGAATCTGAATGCCGCAGACCCCAACAGTGCGGTGCGCGCCATTTACCGTGCCGCACAGGATTACCATTCGGCCATTCGGTATTTGAAGGAGTACGCCAACACCTTTGGCATTGACACCAACTACATCTTTGTGGGCGGTGTAAGCGCTGGCGGATTCTCGGCCATGCATGCGGTGTACTTGGACGACAATGAACGACCGGCCGCCACCTATCAGGGAGGTTTGTTGGGTAACGTGCCAGACCTCGGGTGTATTTCATGCGCTGGCAACAGCTTCAACCATTCGGCTGAAGTGCGTGGCATCATCAATCTGTGGGGTGCACTCATGGACACCTCCTACATCCAACAGGACGAACTGGTGCCCATGACCTTGTTCCATGGCACCAACGACCTTATTGTGCCTTACAATGTAGGTGTGCCTTTTACAGCGCTTTTCCTGATGCCAGATGTGTACGGTTCATCGCTTATTGCAGAACGCGTCAATAACCTGGGCGGCAATGCCGAATTGAACCTATTTCCGGGTGTGGGGCATAACATCTGGGGGCTGAATGTGAACAACGTGATGGTGGGTGGTCCTACGGAGCATTGGTCGCCCATTACAGACAGCATCATTTCATTCCTCTATGAGAACATCCGTCCAGACGAACCGCTGTTAACTTACACCGAACCATTCTGCAGTGCCGATACGGCATGGCTACAGGCAACCAACGCACCTTCGGGAGGTTGGATATGCTGGTCTGTGGAGCAAGGCGAAATCGTAGTTGCCAATGCAGATTCTTCCATGGTTGGGGTGGTTTGGAATTCGGCAGGGAGCCATCAGGTGTCAGCCACGGCTTTCAATCACTTGGAAGCACGTTCATACACCCATCATGCGCAGGTGTCGGTATATATTTCTCCTGTTGTAAGCATTACCGACCTGGGTGGTACGTTGCAGGCCAGTGGCAATTATCCTTCTTACCAGTGGTATCTGAATGGTATGGCCATTTCGGGTGCCGACCAACCACAGTACAGTCCGATGGCCGCAGGAACATACACGGTTGAGGCCATAACGACCAATGGTTGCGGTGCGTTCTCAGAACCGCTTGTACTGGTTGGAATAGAGGAGGCCCAATTCAGTCAGCGTACGCACAGGGTAAGGGTTATTGACCTACAGGGACGAGAGATCGGAATGTACAGTTCCTACCAGCAGTTCATGCAGCGCCCAATGAGAACCAAAGGCATGGTACTCGTTCAGTTCTTGAACGAACAGGGAACCATCCTCAGCACGCAACGCGTAGTTATTTCCGAACCTTGATGAGTTCTACTTCGTCACCATTGTAGAAGAAGCTCAGGCTTTTATACTTCTTGAAGAACTCCTGCATCTTCTTGGAGTCGGTGAACTTCTCATCTATGTTGTTGGTCACCTCATAAAGTATCATCAGGTCATCTCCCATTACATCCAAGCGGTAAAGGGTTACCTCACGCTGTCCGTCCTGCTGCACGTTCATGAACTGAATGTTGTCTATTCTGGTGGTCCATGTGGTGTACAACTTGGTTTCGTAAGCACTATCATTCTCATTGTACTGAAAATGGTCTACCGCATACCTAACGGTATCCTTCTGTGCAATAACGTAGTACTCCGGATGGGCGTTAGACTCCTGCGATTTTGGCATCCACTTGCCCAATACCTGCTTGTTCACATACTCGGTAGGCTCAGAAAGCGGAATCATAGATTTGTACGGACAACCCCATAGCAGCACAGAGAGGGCGGCCAGCAACACAACAAACGAAACGTTTTTCATGACAGAAATTTTTCGCAAGGTATTCACAATGGTTGAGATCAAGTTGATTAAGGTCAGGATCCCAAACTATTTATCTTTCCCAAAATTTGAACGATGAAAAGAAGTTTCGCCTTGCTGCTAGTGTGCCTGCCCATATTACTGCACGCACAGGACCCACAGATAGAGGCCATGCTGGCCGAAGTGAGCATAGATTCCATGCTGTACCATTGCAGCGCCATCAGTGGCGAGTTTCCTGTAACGGTCAATGGCAACACGGTCACCATCTCATCGCGCAATAAGAACAACCCCGGCAATGCTTTGGCCGCGCAGTACATCAAAGAGCGGTTTGAGGAGCACGGACTTACCACCACCATAGAATCATTCGGTGCTGTGGGAGAGAACGTGCTGGCTACCCAACCAGGACTGCTGTTCCCAAATCAGAAGGTGGTTATTTGTGGTCATTACGATTCGATGCCTACAGGAAACGATTCTCCTGCGGCAGATGACGATGGCAGTGGCACGGCTGCTGTCATGGAAGCGGCCAGGGTCATGTCGCAGTACAATTATGCTTACACCGTGGTGTATGCCGCATGGGATGAGGAAGAGTACGGACTGGTGGGTTCTAACAATTACGCCACCGCTGCGGAGAACGCGGGAGATACCATTGTGGCCGTGATAAACATAGATGCCATTGCCTATGATGGCGATGGAGACAGCTTGGCCCGTGTACATGTGCGCGATATTGCCAATTCGCTCAATCTGGGGACGGTGGCTGCCAGCATGATAGGCACGTATGGTATCGGTCTGCAGATAGAGGTCAACAACCCTGGCGCCACCTACAGCGACCATGCCTCTTTCTGGAACCATGATTTCAGCGCCATTCTCATCATTGAGGATTTTGACAATGATGGCAATCCGCATTACCACACGCCAACGGACGAGGTGCAGTATTTCGATAACGGTTATTACCACGAGATTGCCAAATGGGCCTTTGCCACGGCAGCAACCATGGCTGTGCCAATAAGTGGAAGCGTAGGAGTGGAGGAGAATGCCGAGGCGGAATGGCGCATCTACCCCAATCCGACCAACGGACTGCTGAACATTTCCTTGGATGGGAATACGGCAACATGCAACCTTGAGATTGTGGACATGAAAGGCGCTGCAGTGCTGCAAACCACTGTTATAGGTTCTCGGCACTCGGTAGATGTTTCTGCGTTGCCCAAAGGGATGTATACCCTGCGAATGACCAGTGCAGACGGTGCGGTTGATATTTCCAGACCGTTGATTAAAAATTAAGTGCCATTTTAGGGCAACTCAAAGTAGCGGATGGATAAGTTCTTACAGATAGCCGACCAGATGGTCATTTACAATTTGCGGACAGGGTGGTTGCAGATTGCGAGATTGTACAATGAAATGGCCGCTGAGCACGATACCACCGTAAGTATGGCGTTTGTCTTGCTGGCCATCAATGAGGAGGCCGGAACGCCTGTAACGCGTATTGCTCCCAGAATGGGCATGGAACCCAACAGCCTGAGTCGCATTCTGAAATCGATGGAGGAGAAGGGCTTCATTTTCCGCAAGAAGGACAACTCTGATAAACGCATGGCCTACGTACACCTTACCACGCTGGGCAAAGAGAAACGCGAAATAGCCCTACGGGCCGTGTTCCGCTTGGAGAAGGCCATTGTGAACAAACTGGACCAACAGAAACTGGATGCCTTCTACGAAGTGGCGCGCCACATACCCAGCGCCATCGATGAGTTCAAAGAAAAAATGGCGTCTTACGAGAATTCGTAAAGACGCCATCCGATCAAAAATTGGTTTGGTTACCTCTTGATGATTCTCTTTGTGCTGATACCTTCTTTGGTAGTGATTCTCAAGATGTAAGAACCATTCGGTAGTTCAGCAATGTCTATGGTGTTCTGCGTGAATTCTGGAGTCAGTACCAGTGCACCCAACACGTTGAATACCTCAATGTCCATGATCCTGTCGTTCTGCACATCAATGGTCAACGTACCTGTTGTAGGAATTGGATACACAGGCAGTTCCTTGCCGTAATTGGCTTCCAAAATGCCATCCGGTTGCTCGGGTGCTTCACCGTACTTCAAGTTCAATACAGGCGCCATATCAGGGTCTGATGCATCATGGAACGTCATCACACCACCTGTAAATCCTGGTGCAGAGATGATGAATTGGATCTCTTGGTCTGGTGTAATGGCCTCAATAACAGCTGCTGGCAGGTCAATTCGTATCCAATGTCCATCCTGCGCAGAAGAACCGAATACACAAGGACCACCGCTAGCGTCTCCAGCTGCGGCAAAGTCTTCTGCTTCTACATTAACGGATGTTCCGAAATTGCCATTGGCCAAACGGACCTCCAAGATGGCATCGGTCGGATCTTCGCCACTCAACGATTCTCTTCTTAGAAAGATGCTAGCGTTGGCCAACGTAGTATCGGCCATGCCTTGGGTATTGAAAGTCAGAACGGCAGCAACCTCATTGCCGCCTTCTTCTCCAAACTTGATCTCTTGCGACACTGTACCGTTGGAAGTAACAGAACCATCTGAGGTACCTCCTTCAGAAAGGTCGTAGATATCATCCATCAACGCTTTCTGGTAGAATTTCTCTGCCTGATACTGGAAGAACACCAAGTAAGCCTCTGCAGAAAGGTGGAAGCAATCTGTGAAGATGCCCGCATACAGTCTCATGCTTTCTTTTGGCGAAGGATAGTCCGGATAACCCAATGGAAGTGGCGCATCGAACGCTGCATACGTTCCGCCCGGTGCTACGCCCAATGGTTGATCTTGCCCGTAATGGTATTGTAGAATGCTTTGTGCATGCACAAAATCCAACTGTGGGTCTAGGTTGGCAGAGAAGGCCACAGAATCAGACATATCATTCAGAATGGTGTTGATCTGTAGGAAACTGGGTTGGCCCATGTCATCCCACGTGCTGTAGAATGGGTGAATGTTGGCCGCACCGCCTAACTCCATGATAACCTCTTCGAAGTTAGGATAGGTGTATCCTGGCCAGAAAACGTGCATGCCTTCGCGGGTTTCCTGTAGGAAATCAATGATGCTGTCCAATCTCACTTTCACCTCGGCTGCCAGGTCGTTGGTTTCCTGCTGAGTCATGGAAATGTTCCAATCGCCAAGCATGTCGTTACCACCGATACTCATATGAATGACGCTCACTTCCGGATTGGCATCAACCAGGTCCTGAATGGCAACCTGCTTCGGTCCAGAAACGAAATCCCATGTATCGGCTCCGTTCTCAGAGATGGTTACGTTACTCACGAAACGCTTGTCTGAATGACCAACATTCCTCAGTCCTGCGTTTATGGTCTGGTCTCCGTACATGAAAGCGGCCCAACTGTCTCCGGCCAATATCACTTTGTTCACGGGAGTTTCAACGCATTGTGCATGCGTAGTTGCGTACCCGAAGAGTCCGAGCACGGTCAGTGTAAATATTCTTTTCATTGGGGTTAATTGATTAAGAGGTGCCCAAGGTAACGATTAAGTAACATGTGCACCAATCTGATAACTGAGGAGTTACATTAACTGCGCTTGCGCACGTGGCTCGCATTCAACTCTTCGATAGACGTACAACCAATGAGGCGCATAACACGTTCCATTTCGTCTACCAGAATCTCATAGCTACGGGTAACGCCTGCTTCTCCACCAGCGGCCAGACCGTAGAGGTAGGCTTTGCCAATGAGCACCGCTTTGGCGCCCAATGCCAAGGCTTTGATGATGTCAGAACCCCGCATAATGCCGCCATCCATCATCACTTCAATGTCAGAACCCACGGCCTGAACCGTTTCTGGAAGCAGGTCGAGTGGAGCAGGGGCACCGTCCAATTGTCGGCCCCCGTGGTTGGAAAGTACAATGCCACTGGCACCGATCTCGGCCGCTCTTACGGCATCTTCCACACTCTGAATTCCCTTTAGCACAAACTTGCCTTTCCATTGGCCCATCATTTCTTGGGCGTCTTTCCAGTCCACATCTGCTCGGAACTGGGCATTGACATTGTCGATCACCTTCATGGCCTCTGCGCCATGCGGCAGATGGTTGACCATATTGGCCATTTTCCACTTGGGTTGTGTGAGGAAATGATACAGCCAAGCTGGTTTGGAAAGGGCTCCGAGTGCAGTGTTCTTGCGGATAACCGCTGGTCTGCCGTGGCCGTTTCTGAGGTCACGCTCCCGTTTGCCAAGCGTTGGCAGGTCTACGGCCAACATCAGTCCATCGTAGTTGCATTTTCGGCTACGCTCGATGAAATCCTTGACCATCTCCTGATTGTGCCATTCGTATATCTGAAAGAACATCGGTCCGTTGGCGGCTGCTGCCACATCTTCTATGGAGGTAGTGGAAACAGTGCTCAACGTATAGCCGGCACCGGCCTTGTGCGATGCACGCACAGCCGCAATCTCTCCCATGTGGTGGAACATGCGTGCCATGCCAGTGGGGGCATTGATAATGGGAATTTTTAGGTCAACGCCCTGTACGGTCGTGCTCAGATCAACGTTGGTCACATCGCGCAGCACACGCGGAACAAACTCATATTTATTGAATGCTTCTCGGTTCCAATCCAAGGTCAGCTCATCTTCAGAGCCGCCTTGCAGGTAATCGAACATCACAGATGGGACCTTCTCTTTGGCAATTGCCTTCAGGTCTTCAATAGAGAATGCTTCTTCCAATTTCGCCATGGCGGAAATTAGTTAAGATTTAGAAGTTGATGAGTCTGACTCCCTTCTTATTCTCAGACTTGCCGCAGCCAAAAACATAAGAAAGACCCACCTCATGGCTACCACCTGTATTGTTGGTGAGAAATGAAACAGTTAGATCGTAGTTATAACCAACCTTGACCCCATGACCTTGGTATCCGACCATAAATATGACCGCATCAGGATTGGTGAAACTGCTTCTGAATGCTGTACCGATTCTTACACCATATGCCTTAAAAGAAATAGAAGGAAGTATGGAGTTGAAATCTTCTTGGTTCTGTATAATGAAAGCAGGAGAGATTTTGAATTTTTCGTTGATACTGATCTGATAGTTTAAATGTGCAGTAAGTTTCACAGGCAATTTTGAGAAACCTGCAAAGCCTTCGTCTGGCTGAGTTACGTGATGGGCAGCAAACCCTGCAACCAAACCTTTCCAGGTGATCAGCAATCCTGTAGTAAGGTCGAAAAAGTGCCTCTCATTGTTAACTAAGTATGGCTCTGACGGATGATTATATCCTGTTCCATATCGTGGATCGATCATATCACCAAAAGTGAGGTTGTCCAGATTTAATCTGCGATAAACCCAACCGAACTGCAAAGCTGGACTTATTGCAAGCTGTTTATTGAATACCCGAAATACAGGAGCGTAGACTAAAAAAAGCTCGTGACTTTGTAATGTCTCTGCTGCAATATCAAATTGATAGTTAATGCCTATACCATGCATCTTACCAAGTAGCATGTCGTAAGACACGTTTGCTGTCTGAAAATTGCCGGAAATGTTAGGCCACTGGTTTCTGTACGAAGTGTGAATGGTAGGGCAACCATTATAACCTGCAAATGCAGGATTGAGATAGATCGGATTGCTGAAGTATTGAGAGAAATGCGGATCCTGAGCAGATACGACTGAACATATCCCCAATAGAAAGAAACAGATCAGAAGTTGTCTCATTGCACACTTCACAACGAGAAAGTTAGGGAATATTATGCCGCAGCTTTCTGCTTCTGTTCCTTCAATTTGCGTTGCATCTGCTTCACGGTTTTGCCAGAGCCATCTTCGGTCCATCCGGGAGGGCCAAAGACGTACATGAAGCGACCTTTCCAGGTTTTGGCCTTCTTCACATCGTTCCAAATGTTCACGTATTCGTGCGTGAGCACCGTAATGGGGTTGTACGAATTAGGTGGATGCAACACCCCGTAGTGCACTGGTTTGGTATCGTCCTTGTCCTTGAATGTTCCGAACAACTTATCGAAGATGATGAGGTACCCGCCATGGTTCTTGTCCAAATACTCGATGTCTGACGAGTGGTGCACTTCGTGATGCTTGTGCAGGTTGAAGATTTTCTCCAAGAAACCCAAGCGCGGCATCCACTGTACGTGCAGCTGGTATTGCCAGAATGCTTCGATGGAAAGGCACGTCATGAGCATGATGGGGTGGAAGCCCAAAGCAGGAATCCACATGTAAAAGAAGGGCTTGTAGAAAAGCGTTACCCATCCGTTTCTTACCGCTGTTCCGAGATTGAAGTGGTCGGAAGAATGGTGTACGATATGTGCTGCCCAAAGAAAACGTACTTCATGGTTGGCGCGGTGTACCATGTAGTAGCTGAAATCATCCAACACCTGACAGATGAGCCATATGTACCATGTGCCGAGTCCAAAAGCTGCCCAACCACCCATGATGTTGTGTCTTACGCCATCCGCTCCTTCCGGATTGAAAATGATGTAAACAACGGCAAACAACAGCAGTGAAAATGCCTTGGCAGACACCGCCAGAATAGCCGCACCAATACCCATGGTTCCGCTTGTGGCAAGGTCTTTCCACTTGTAGAGTTCGGGGTTGTATTTAAGACTGAAGATGATCTCGATGATAATGAGTCCGATGAAGGCGGGACCACCGTAGATCATCAGCTCGGTGACCTCATATTCGGTCATTACGCGCTTTGCTTCTTCAATAAGCGTATCAAACATAGTACGTGAAAAGTCTATTGCGTTAGAAGGCCGCCAAGATATGAATTGAAATCATCCTATTGACGGTTTCCTTGCAAGCTCCATAAGGAATTACAGCGCGTACTTTCCTTCAGAGATCATATACTTCACGATGTCTCTACGCAATGCCTTCGGGTTTACGTCATAACTCTTCAATAGCTTACGCACCACAAAGTTGGCCCTCGTTTTTTCGCCACCGGTAGCATAGCTTGCAATGGCATCTTTTGCCGCCTTGCGAACGCGTTCCAATGATTCGTACAAATACACTTGAACAGCCGCACGCTGTGCAGCAAGTTTCTCTTTGTCGCCATTCATGGTTTCCAGCTTTCTCAGTTTCAGAACAGCAGAATCACAAATGAAGGCATCGGCAAGAATATCAGCCAGATTGATGACCATTTCCTGCTCATCCACCATCTTCTTGCCCAGCTTTTTGCCAGCAGTTCCTGAGATGAAAAGGAACACGTCTTTAATGGCCTGAACAATACGAGCTTCTTCTGCCGCGCCAGACTTGGTACCTGAGAATATGGAGTTGATAACACGCCCTTGTACCTTTTTACCAGCACCGATAAGGTCTATCTCTTTGGTCTTTAGCGCTCGTTTGGTCAACTCTGCCACAGAAAGCATGCGGTTGATCTCGTTGGTTCCTTCGTAAATACGCGTAATCCTTGCATCGCGATAGCCCATTTCCACACCAGCCTCTGCAGAGTATCCCATTCCGCCATAGATCTGCAACGCTTCGTCAATCACGTAATCGGCATTTTCAGAACCTTTTACCTTCAGAATGGCGCATTCAATGGCGTATTCACGGATGGATTCCAACTTGGATTTCTGAACCTCCATTCCTTCTTTTTGAAGCTCGACTCGCTTGAGGTCGATGTTGCGACCAATTCTCCAGATACCGGCATCTACACAGAACACACGGCTGGCCATTTCGCCCAGTTTGTGCTGAATGGCACCAAAATCCACAATGCGTGTATCGAACTGCTTGCGCTCAATACCATAGGCCAATGCTTGGTCAATGGCAAACTTGCTACCACCGTTGGTTCCTGCTGCTAATTTGATTCGGCCTGTGTTCAAGATGTTCAGTGCCATGGCAAATCCACCTTGACGTTCTCCCAACAGATTCTCTACAGGAACCGGACAATCCTCAAAGAACACCTGCACGGTAGATGAACCTTTGATACCAAGTTTCTTCTCCTCGGCACCGATTGTAATGCCACCGAAGGCCTTCTCTACTATGAACGCAGAAAGGTTCTTGTCATCATCAATTTTGGCAAATACGATAAAGATGTCTGCAAAACCACCGTTGGTTATCCACATTTTCTGTCCGTTGAGGATGTAATGCGTACCCTCGGCATTGAGAATTGCCTGTGTCTTTCCGCTGTTGGCATCCGACCCTGCAGTAGGTTCGGTAAGGCAGTAGCTGGCCTTCAATTGTGCTGTTGCCACACCCGGCAGGTACTTGTCCTGCTGCTCTTTGGTTCCGTAGTATACAATTGGTAGCGAACCGATGGATGTATGCGCCCCAATGGTAGTGGCAAACGACAGACCCAATGCAATTGACTCGGAGAAGATGAGGCCCGTATTGAAATCGAGCGCCATGCCGCCATGCTCCTCGGAGATGGCCACGCCACAAAGGCCCAATTCTGCAGCTTTCTCAAGCTGTTTTACAATCTCATCACGGTCCTTGTCCGCTTCAAATTCGCGGCCACGCTCCTTGATGGGATTCTGAATTTCCTGAATGCAGAAGTCCTTTACCATTTCACCGATCATCACCTGTTCTTCGGTGAATTCTTCCCGAATGAAGATGTCTTTCGGGTTGCCCTGTTCGATCAAAAACGATCCTCCTTTTAATGCCATTTGAATAGAGTTTTCGCAAATGTATCAAAAAAGCAATGCGTGCATTGTATGTGTAAATTCAATTGACTTGTCCCATGATTATTCCCAATTCGGCTAATCTTTCTTTCTTCGTGCTATGACTACAACCACAACCGACATTCCTACGCTTGAGGAACTGAGAGACGTTTTCGATAAGCGCAGACCCTATTTTCACATTAAGAACGGCCGCACGGAGGAGGGCCTTTTCAAGTTTGATGTGAATGAGTCGTTGGTGGCTTCGGAAGACAGCTTTGAAGAAGACCTGCTGCTCATTTCGTTTCCTATTGCCTATATGGAAACCATCGGGCCCATTCTGCATCATTTCGGGCTGAACACCAGTAAAGAGAACTTTTTAGAGCAATGCCGTGAGGTAATAGCGGTGGCCGAAAACCACCAGAACGAGCAGGGTGGGGGCAAGATGAGTTTCCAGAGTCTGTTCTACAACATTCCCGAGTCCATCCTATCGGTGAATTACGATGCCATCATCGTATTGGCCATCCATGTTTACGGCAAGCAAGAAGAAGCAAAGGATTACCGCATTGTAGGTTACATACACGCCAATGAGTTCGATTTTGCCCCATATGAGGATGAAAGCAAGATAGAGAGGGGCTATTACTACAACATGCTACGTGTAACTGAACACGTAGAGAATGGCGTGAAGATCTACCGTAGGAAGAAGATCTTCTCCCTCATGTTCTCCATTCTTCATCACTTGGTATATCAGAACGGGGTCAATTTCTGCTTTGCTTGCATGGGCAAAGAGAACCAGAGCATTAAAGAAGCGCTGCACCGCAACACCCACCTACATGGCGAATACTACGAGCGCCTGCCTTTTACCATGTACTCCAAGATAAACCGGTTTTACGGTAGTAAGAAGGAGTACCAGAATCTGGTGGATATTACCCATGATGAACCACAGATGCGTGCTTACTACAAGAAGATGCACGCCAAAATGAAGAAGTATCTGTTCTACAATCACCTGAGTTTCGAGAGCTTTCAGAAGTTGATGTTGAGCATGAAGGCCTATTCGCCCAGCAGTGGGGTGTATGCGCATTTAGATGCCAGTGGAAACATCATCAGTGCCAGCACGGCCATGAACTGGGGCGAGTTTCTCGAATTCCAGATCGTGAATCCGAAAGGTGTGTTCATTCTAGCGCAGAAGTCGGGTATTATGAAGCACTTCTTCAAACCCATGATGGGCATTGGCAAGCCGGAAGATTACAAGAAACTCCTCAAAGGGCTTTGCTACAAGTACCACAAGGAAAGTGGAGTAGGCGTTACGGTCATTTCTACTTCGGAAGGAGATGAGTATTACGACATCAACAAGAGCCTGCTGGATGACCAGTACGCGTACTTCATCATCTGCAACGATGAGCAGAAATTGCAGCAGTTCAAGAAGCGTTCGGAAGTTAACGGCCATCCGATGTTGTTCTTGGATCAGCCCATTATTTAGTTAATAGCTATTTGTTATTGGTTATTAGCGATAAACGGGTTGGGATTCATGCCCGATATCTGACACTTCCAGTGCTTTGACAGACTCAATGTAGCGTTTCGGTATCCGTTACTAAAGGGTGGGCTGACAGCCGAAATACGCGATTTTACTTAGATGGGATATGCATTGTTTGAGGTATTTTCGAGGCCACTAACCAAAACATACCCACAGATGAAAAGATCGATCTTACTTTTTGGCTGTATGGTGCTAATGGCCCAACAGCTTATGGCCGGTTCTACAGACGACCTGTTCAAAGCCATTAAAACCCACGACATGGCCTTAATGGAGAAGGCTCTTGGCAAAAAGGCCGATGTGAATGCGCTGGACAAGAACGGTTCGCCCGTGCTTAATTCGGCCATTATTTGGCCAGAAATGACCCAGAAACTCATTGAGGCCGGTGCCAATGTGAACAATGCCGGCAAGGTGGACATGACCCCATTGATGACCGCTGCCATGATGAGCATTCCAGAAAGCATGAAACTGCTGTTGGATGCCGGGGCAGACCCCAAGTTTGCCATGAAGAACGGCATGTCCATTTTGCATTATGCCACATGGAGAAGCAATTGTGCCGAGTGCGTAAGCCTTCTGGTAAAGGCCGGTGCCAACGTAAATGACAAGGATAAGAACGGAGAGACCCCGCTAACCATTATGATGACGGCCAGCACGCCCGAAGACCGCGCCAAAACCATTGGCTACACGGCCAATGCCTACAAGGCGGGTGGCTTCACGGATCTACCGAAGAAGTTCACCAGTGGCGATGCCAATGATTGGGACAGCCCAGCTGACATTATGAAAGTGTTGATAGAAGGTGGGGCAGACCCGAATGCGGCAAACGTAGTTGGAACCACTCCGCTGATCACTGCCGCGTTCTTCAATAAGGTAGAACTGATGCGCATGCTCATTGATGCCGGTGCAGATGTTTCGCAGAAGGAGCGCACGGGCGTTTCGCCATTGAGCTATGCCGCACGAAATGAGAACATGGAAGCCATTGACCTTCTGTTGGAAAAAGGTGCCGACATCAACGAACGCTTTACCGATTGGGACCCTGTATATGCCACCAACGTAAAGGATTACACCATTTTGAGCTATGCCGTAATGAAGAACCAGATAGAGGTGGTGAAGAAGTTCTTGGACAAAGGTGCCAAATGCGATGTGGATGTGCATGGCCGTTATTACTCGCCACTTACCGGATGTTTCACCGTGCTTAAGAACAAAAAGCCGCTCTTCTTTGCCATAGAGAACAACAACTTGGAGATGGTGAAACTGTTGGTGGAAACCTGCAACATTGCCAAAGGCGACCCAAGCTACATTATGACGGTAGATCAGAAACAGAAGAAATACACCGAGGAGTTGGGCAACGTGACCGTTACGCACACTTCGTGCTACACCGATGGTGTTTACACCCCTGCTGGTTATGCCGGTAAATTGGGATTCAAGGACATCGAATCCTATCTGCGCTCTGGAGGTTTTCAGTAAGCTGATATTGGAGGAAATGGAAGACCTTGAACCACACCCGGTTCAAGGTCTTTGATATTATAGGCCATGGCCTCCTGCCAATATGAATCAACTTGGAAATTGACCACAATCAGCAATGTGATTGCCCTTCGGGTTACATTTGTATATAACCCTATAAGTGGAAAGCTATGAAAAAGATCTACATCATTACCTTGTTATTGGTTGCGGCAATGGTTACCCAAGCGCAGCAACCTGTTGTTACATTCGATTACAGCACCGCGTGTGTGGGTGCCGAAATTACCGCCACCATAGAAATCCCCGAGTACAGTATTCCGAGTACAGCTGTGCGCGATAACCAGCAGAACGGGGTGATGTTTGATATTGTGGGAGAAGAAGGAGCCGTGATCAAAGGTTTCCTGCTGGAAGTAGACCAGAACGATACTGAAATAGAGATCTACTACCGTACCGGAAGCTATGCAGGCTTTGAGAACAGCAATGCTGGTTGGACCCTCTTGGGAACAGGCACTGGTATTGCCTCAGGCGTAGGCGTAAATGCGGGCGTGGAATTGGATCTACCCATTCTGCCAGGTCAAACTTTAGGATTTTACATTACCACCACCAATGCCGGTACCGACTTTATCGGTTATGCCAGTGGTACTGCTGTAGGTACAGAGCTTGCCTCCAACCTGTTCCTCACCATCAACTCGGGGGTGGGTAAATCCTATCCTTTCGGTACCACTTACACACCACGTAACTTTGTGGGCACCGTACTGTACGAACCTGTACCTACCGACATTGTTTGGTCTGACAATGCAAGTACCGGTATTACGGCCACCTACACGGCAAGTACCAGCATGGGTGTTGTGGCCAGAATGGTCTATGGCGGTTCTAACTTCATGGGATCGGGCATACTGCACGTAAATGAATATGACGTAACCGCCACAGCAACACCGGCCGTGTTGGGTTGGGATGAATCTAGCACACTCAGTTCCTCCGTTACTCAGGTTACAGGGCTAGGTACCACTTTTCAGGCTGGTAATCGCCAGAACGGTGCCATGTTCGATATTACGGCCAGTACCGCATTGCAGATAACTGGTTTCGATGTTTTTCCAGAAGGCTTTCCTGTTACAGCCAACGTAGAAGTATTGTACAAGACCGGCACTTTTGTTGGTTCTGAAGCCAACTCGGGCGTTTGGACCACCATTGGCAGTGCAGCAGCTTTAGAAACAGACAAACCGGTACATGTGGCACTCACTTCTCCGTTGGCCATGGCTCCGGGGCAGACCATGGGCATTTATGTGCGAAGATCGGATGGCTACGTGTATTACAGCAATGCTACAGCCGTGGGCGATGTGTTTGCATCAGATGCCAACCTTACCATTAAAGTAGGAAAAGGGGTAGAGGGTTCTTTCGGTTCTACCTACAATAACCGTATGATGAATACCATTGTGCATTACGAGGTAGAGAACCCTGCCGGCCTCAATTACACTTGGGCGCCCGAAGGTGGCACTGCGGGCTCTGCGGTGGTTACACCCAATGCAGATGTAACCTACACCGTTACTGTAACGGATGGAGGATGCGAAGGAATGGCCGATGTGGCTGTTAGCATGGCCATGGGGGTAGAAGATGCGCTGGCTGAGAGCATTACCGTATATCCTAATCCGGCTACAGACAACCTCATCATTAAAGCAGAACAACCTTTACAGGTACAATACATCATGTTGCTTGATATGAGCGGAAAGGCTGTTTATGAATATGTACCTACCGGTAGCTTCAGTACAACCACCATACCCGTAAACCAGTTGGCAGAAGGCATGTATCTGCTACAGATGAATGTCAATGGCGTTATCACCAACCATAAAGTGGTGGTGAGATAATACATCACTTGCAACCACTCCATTTTAGAAGAGCCTGAGCAAGATGCTTGGGCTTTTCTTTTGCATTGCACACGCAGAGGGGGCTGGAAAAACGGGAAAACGGAAAAGGTGAAGAAATGAGGTCATTTGCTAATGTGCTAATTAGCAAATGTCTGAAAGCGAAGCGCGACCAATAACCCAATAACCCAATAACCAAATACCAATAACCCAATAACTCAATAACCAATAACCCAGTATCCTGACCACCTGACCACCTGACTACCTGATATAAAGCTTCTTAATCCGCTTCTTGGGCCCGGGGCAGAATTCCGTGTGGCAGTTCATGCATTGATCTACCATGTGGTTAAAGTTGAAAATGCTGGCAGAATCTGACGCTTCCAGCGCTTTGATGGAGGCAATGTAATTCTGGGCAAAGGCATCGAATACAGGACCGCGCACGGTAGAATCTGTGGGGATGGCGGAATGAATCTCCTGGTATTTGTTCAATCCTGATAACTCCTTACCGTCAATCACTATTTGCTTCAAACTGTCCGATTCTTCGAACATCTCGCGCATCAGCAGCGCCAGTTCGCTATCGCCATTGGGGTTAATGGGTTTGCCGGTTGCCGGTTTCTTGCATTCCTGCTGTTGGCAGCCCATGGCCACCGAGAGTACAGTTAAGAGGATGATCCAACGCCACATGCGGCAAAGGTAAGGGCTTGAGAGGGTCTTCCACACCGGTTGTTACCGCTTCAGAAATCTGTTCATAACTGAATTGCCGATGATGGAAGACCCCAAGACCGCTGTGCCGCCTCAAGAGGCCAACACTTTCATGGCCGCGCCAAAGCTTCCAAGACCCTTGGCACCATTGGCCGCCACCCTGAACCAGTAGAACTGCCCCACCACCAATTTTGTAACCAATGCAGATGCTCTGGTAGGGTAAAGCACCGGTTCAAAGACCACACCGTCTGTGCTCTGCTGCACCACGTAGTTCTTGACTCCGTAAACGGGGTTCCAGCGCAGTTTAACGCTGCCGGCACCATTGCCATCATTACCCTCGCCATGAGCACCTATACCGGAACTGATGGTGACAGACGGCATGGCACCCACCGGGCTGGGCAGTTTACTTATTTCAAAACCGCTTTTCAGCACCGTTACCTCGTCTCCCATCGCTACCTCATTCACGTAATCGCGCAAAGGGCGCAGGGCATTGTCCAGTTCAATGTTCTTCTGCCGCTGCTCACTCTTGGCCGTAAGTCCACCATCAAGCGCAGCAGTGTAGGCCTTTTCCAGTTCTTCTTTGGCCGCCTGCACATCTGGCAATGGGGGAGTAGGGTTAGGAAATGTTGAAACGTTCAAGCCCATTTTGTCGAGGATCTCTTGGGTCCGCTGTATTTTTAACGGAATGGGCATTCCCAGATTGAAAACTGCTTTCCTTTTCATAACACAAGGATTTAGTTCCGATCTCAGAAGCAGTAACATTCTTTAATCGGCAGAGTAGGGTTGTTTATTGTGTGCCATGTGTTAAAATGCACCTTTAAACAGCTAACGTATTGATTATCAATGCCATTAATTTAACAACCACTACACACAGGCAGGTGTCTGCCGCCTCAATTTACCGCGTTTCCATATCGTTTTTTCCACAAAGTCAGGGTCTGTTCAGTGCGCAAGCCAGTAACCCAATAACCCAATAACCAATAACCCTTTGCCTTGGCCACGGCCAACCTTCAGGGTTGACACAGTTCGCTGAACAGACTCAACCTGGTTTTTCCTCAAAGGCATGCAACTTTGCTGCGTTTCTATTTAGTTTTTCCGCAAAGTCATGTAGTTTTCCTGCATTTCTATTTAGTTTTTCCGCAAAGTCATGTAGTTTTTCTGCGTTTCTATTTAGTTTTTCCGTAAAGTCATGCAGTTTTCCTGCATTTCTATTTAGTTTTTCGGTAAAGCCATGCAGTTTTCCCACGTTTCTATGCAGTTTTTCCGCAAAGTCGCATCAAGTTGCTCCATTTCCGTATGGTTTCATTGAACAATTGACCGTGAACCAGGGACTGAGAGATAGGAGATAAAGGCTGACTGTGGACTGTGGACGGTTATTGGTTATTGGTTATTGCTTTCGCCTTTCACCTTTCGCCTTTCATGTTTTCCCATTATCCCGTTTTTCCTTTTCACGTGGCGTAGCCGTAAATACATTACGACCCGACCGCTAAACTTTGGGCGATGGTTGTTACTTTGGCAGACCTGAAATGAATTCACTCACTCCATACCAAGCGAAATACTTCGCATATGAACTGACGCGGAAATATCCTGCTGATGATATTGGCAAGTTCACTGCTTCTTTGCAGGATGCGCAGGTAGATTTGAACCCGCATCAGGTGGAAGCTGCCCTTTTTGCATTTAAGTCACCACTTTCCAAGGGGGCGATTCTTGCAGATGAAGTTGGTCTGGGAAAGACCATTGAGGCGGGTATCATTCTTTCTCAGAAATGGGCCGAGCGGAAGCGGAATCTAATTATAATCTGCCCAGCCAATTTGAGAAAGCAGTGGGAACGCGAACTGTTGGACAAGTTCTATCTGCCCTCCGTTATTCTTGAGTCCAAGAACTACAACAAACAGATAAAAGATGGAGCGGCTAACCCGTTCGACCAGAAAGGAATTGTGATTTGTTCCTATCAGTTTGCTGCTGGCAAAGCTCCCATGCTTCGTGCTATCCGTTGGGATATGGTCATCATAGATGAGGCCCACCGTTTGAGAAACGTTTACAAGCCGAACAACAGAATTGCGAACACCCTCAAGAATGCGCTACATCCATATCACAAGATTTTACTGACGGCTACTCCTTTACAGAATTCTCTTTTGGAACTTTATGGGCTTGTAAGCATAATTGATGAATACACCTTTGGCGATATTAAAAGCTACAAGCAACAATACATTCAATCAAATGATACTGATAGCTTCAAAGAGCTGAAGAGCCGATTGGCTCCTATTTGTAAACGAACGCTCCGCAGTCAAGTAAAGGAATTTGTGCCTTACACTAAAAGGAGGGCTATTGTAGAGGATTTCTACCCTGGTGAGGACGAGCAGCGACTATACGACCTTGTATCAGACTATTTGAGTCGAGATAATCTGTATGCGCTCCCTGCGGGTCAACGGCAATTGATGACATTGATTCTTCGGAAGTTGCTGGCATCATCCACATTTGCTATTCAAGGAACGCTTAAAGGATTGGCCGACCGTCTCGACAACGCGTTACTCGAACAGCAGGCGTTGGACCAAGAGGAACTTCTACGTCAGGAGTATGAGGAATACGATGATGACAAGGAGAGTTGGAATGAGGACGATGATAGCACAGAGGATGAAAAAGCGAAGGACGACCCTGAACATTTGACGCCTGAACAACGAGCGGAGTTGATGAAGGAAGCAGCCGACCTCAGAGAATTCTATCGCTTGGCTGAATCCATAAGGGTCAACTCTAAAGGGGAAAAACTCATGACCGCCCTGAACAAGGGTTTTGAAATGCTTCGTGGATTCGGTGCGAATGAGAAGGCCATCATTTTCACAGAATCGACCAGAACGCAACAGTACATTCAGACGATTTTGGAAAGCAATGGCTTTAAAGACAAGATGGTGCTGTTCAACGGGTCGAATACCGATTCGATATCAAAGCAGATCTATTCAGAATGGGTGCAGCGCCATCATGGTACGGATAGAGTAACAGGTTCCAGAACTGCCGATATGCGTCAAGCATTGGTGGACAAGTTCCGGGAGGATGCATCCATTATGATCGCTACCGAAGCGGCAGCGGAAGGGATCAACCTTCAGTTCTGTTCGTTGGTCATGAACTACGACCTACCTTGGAATCCGCAGCGCATTGAACAGCGCATCGGTAGATGTCACCGTTACGGACAGAAACATGACGTGGTAGTGGTCAACTTCCTGAATAGAAAGAATGCGGCCGATGTGCGGGTCTATGAATTGCTCAATGAAAAATTCCAATTGTTTGATGGCGTATTTGGTGCCAGTGACGAAGTTCTCGGAGCCATTGGTAGCGGGTTGGACTTTGAAAAGCGCATTGCACAGATATACAGGGAGTGCCGAAAACCAGAGGAAATTGAAGCGGCCTTCAATCAGTTGGATAAAGAACTCCGACCTGAGAAAGAGGAGCGACTGGAGGAAACCCGCAATAAGTTACTGGAGAACTTGGATGAAGAAGTGATCCGAAAACTCAAGGTCAATATGACCGAAGGTCAGAAGTACCTGAATCAGTACGAGCAATGGCTTTGGAACATCACCGCATTCAGCCTGCGCGAGTACGCAGATTTTAATCTGTCAGAAAACTCCTTTTACCTGACCACTAACCCATTTCCCAATGAGGATATACACCGCGGACCTTATATGATTCTGAGAGCGTCAGCAGAAAAGAAGAAAACAGATATTCGAGTAAATGACGACACCAATATCTATCGTGTTGGTCATCCGTTGGCGCAACGCATCATTGCTGGCTGCAAGCAACAGAAACTAAACCCTTGCGAACTCACCTTTCAGGTAACCGGAGCAACTCCTAAGGTGAGCATACTGGAAACATTGGTCGGTAAAAGCGGATGGTTACAGGTAAGCTGTCTCACCATTGCATCCTTTGAAACAGAAGAACACTTACTGTTTTCGGGAGTGCTTGAGGATGGCATTTCTATTGATGCTGAAACGTGCCAAAAGCTATTGGGAGTAAATGCAGAGGTGAGTGACATTGTAACTGTGCCAGCTATCGCAACCAAGCAGTTGACAAAACAGCAAGAACTGCTACAAAAGGCCGCGCTCAACGACAACATGGAGCGCAACAGCCACTACTTCGAAGAAGAATATCAGAAACTCGACCACTGGGCCGATGACATGAAGGTGAGCTTGGAGCGCGAGATAAGCGATATGGATGCCGAACTCAAACTGAAGAAGGGCGAGGTGCGAAAGACGGTTGACCTTAAAGAGAAGGTGAAATTGCAGCGAGAGGTAAACGACCTCGAACGCAAACGAAGCGAGAAGCGAAGAAACCTGTTTGAGGCACAGGACGAAATTGACATCAAGAAGGACAACCTTCTACAGGAGATTGAGCAGCGGTTGGAGCAGAAGGTAAGCACGGAGGAACTCTTTTGTGTAAAATTCAACGTATCCTGATGGCCGAGCTGGACGACACAGAACTACCAAAAGAAAGACCGAAAACATCGGTTCAATTGTTTAAGGAGAAACTCCTTGATGAGCAAATGATTGAGATTGCCGATGGAGAAGTAACAGAAAATGTAGTAATTGAAGCAAAAGACTTTAAGGGCCTTTCTCTAAAGGTTTCCAATTATACTTTTTACGGTGGCGTCAATTTTGACGGGGTGGATTTTGGTGGTGGCATTCAATTCATCAACTGTACGTTTAAAATGCAATTGGGCTTTCATAGATGCAAAGCCAGTGATTATAATGCGATCTTCAATCAAGACTCTTGCAACTTTTTCATCGAAAACTGCAACATTGATTCGCTGCTTATTTATGCACAGACCAATTTCTACAGGGGAATTAAAATCAGTAATAAAACAAGAATCCGGTCATTACAAATAAATGCTACACAGAGTTCCAAGTCGGGTGGAAGTGGATTCATTCTGGACGACTGCGAGGTAACTGAACAATTTGATATCAGCGATTTACGCATTCCATACGGTAGTTTCAGGATGGACAACCTACTAACTGGGGCGCAAATTAGGATTGACAATGTAAATGCTGATTTCTGCTCCATTCAAGGAGAACAAAGTGCCTTTAAGCGTGATATGATGATAAGCAAGTGTGAGTTTGGCGGCCTAAGCATTAGTCAAGCGGAGTTTATGGATGACGTCACGCTATCAGCTGTTAAGGTTAACAAAACCATGACGCTTAAGGGTGGAAATTACAAACGTTCGCTATTCGTCAATTCAATGGATTCGGGAGGTGGTCCGCCAGGTGGTATGAGTGAGCTATATATTGAAGGATGCAACTTTGGGACTGCCTTAGTTATTGATGGTAGAAAATCGGCTTTTAGACTATTGCAGTTGACTTTGAAGGCCACTATCAGTATGTCTGGCTCCATAGAGTTCTATGGGATGAGTGTAGAAAGAACAAGTATTTCTGGCATCATTTCTAATCTCACAGTATCATTTGACAACGTGGTGTTTCATGAATTAAATCTTGAAGTCTTGAAAAACTACGGTAAACTGGTGTTTTTGAATTGTCCAAGTGATGAGCGGGAAGGCTCTTTTTTAAGTAGCAGGAGTGCAAATTTGGGAGAGACTGAATTCCAGAATATGAGATTTAACACTTATCCAATAATTTACATCTCGGATTCACAATGGAGCAAAGTCGAGTCATCAAATGTTGTTTGGTTCAATGATGAGCAACTTATCACCCCTCCAATTATGTTACCGGAATTTCAATCTGCAAAAGACCCTGCCGATGCTTTAAGGCGAAGAAAAGAAGTGTACAGACAGCTCAAACATGCGTGTGAAAGACAGGGCGATCGTATACAGGCGCTTGAGTTTAAGTCCAGAGAAATGCAAGCCTACAGAAAGTTATTGTTAGGAGAGTCCACTTGCTGGCCCGAATGGTCAGTAAAGATTTATCGGTGGTTCAAGAACAAAACTCATGGAAGTAGCGACAAAATCATCTTGTGGTTGGGCATGACTAACGACCACGGGCTTAATTGGATAAAACCGCTTTGCCTTACGCTTGTTGCCACCGCGCTTTTCTATCCGTTCGTTTTGATCGATGCTGCACCCGATGTCCACTGGACATTTGAACCGACCATAGCGGGGCTTACGCGGCTTTGGGACTTGGGAATGGACAATTGGGGCGTTTATTGGCAGATGTTGAACCCTGCCCGAAGAACCGACATTATGCTGGGTAACCTTTTAGGTGAAAACGGCCACCCTTCGGCCTTGGTGTATTTTCTGGAAACGCTCCACCGTATCATTCTTACTTTCTTTGTTTTTCAGACCATATCAGCATTCAGAAAATTTGTGAAGTAATGGCCAAAGGCAACCCGAAGAAATTGGAACTAACGTGGATAGGCAAGGGCGAAGAACCCAAGCTGGAACCGCGTATTCTTATTGAAAATCCTGAATATAGCTATGGCGACCCCGATAGCGGGAACATGCTCATCCATGGCGATAACCTCCTTGCCCTTAAAGCCTTGGAGCAGGACTTTGCAGGGCAGGTGAAGTGCATCTACATAGACCCGCCTTACAATACAGGTAATGCATTTGAACATTACGATGATGGCATTGAGCACAGCGAATGGCTCAATCTCATTACGCCAAGGTTAAAACTTCTACGTGACCTTCTAGCGCATGATGGTTCCATTTGGATTTCGATTGATGATGACGAAAGCCATTATTTGAAAGTGCTATGCGATGAAATTTTTGGTCGAAAAAACTTTGTCAATAATGTGATTTGGGAAAAAAAATATACAGTAGCAAATGATGCCCGCTACTTTTCAGATACTCACGACCACATATTGGTCTATGCCAAAAACAAAGACTGTTGGGTTGTTAACCGATTGCCGCGTACGGATTCAATGAATTTGGCATATAAGAATCCTGACAATCATCCAAAGGGGCCTTGGAAAGCAACCCCGCTACACGCAAAAAGTGGTTCTGATAGCGGTGAGAAGTTTTCCTTCAAGTTTAAAAATGGTGTTACATGGTCTCCCCCAGAGGGAACGTATCCCCGGTTTTCCAAGGATCGCTTGAAGGAATTAGATGAAAATGATGAGATATATTTTGGGAAATCAGGAAATAGTATTCCATCAAGAAAGACATTTCTTTCAGAACTAAAAACAGATGGACTGGTAGCAAGGACGCTTTGGAGGTATGACGAAGTTGGGCATAATCATGAAGCGAAGAGTGAAGTCAAAGCCTTTAATAATAATGACCCATTTGGCACACCAAAACCTGAACGATTAGTTGAACGCATCATTACACTATCGTCCAATGAAGGCGATATTGTCTTAGACTCTTTCCTTGGCAGCGGCACCACAGCAGCCGTAGCTCACAAGATGGGCCGCAAGTGGATAGGTGTAGAATTGGGAGACCATGCCATTACGCACTGTGTGCCACGCCTCAAGAAGGTGGTAGATGGTGAGCAGGGCGGCATCAGTAAAGCAGTGGAATGGAAGGGCGGGGGTGGTTTCAAGTTTTACACACTGGCACCATCACTGCTTAACCAAGATGCCTTTGGCAATTGGGTCATCAGCAAAGAATATAACGCGCCCATGCTGGCCGCGGCCATGGCCAAGCAGGAGGGGTTCAATTACCAGCCCAGTGAGTCGGTGTACTGGAAACAGGGGCAGAGCACCGAGCGCGATTTCATCTTCACCACCACGCAGTTCCTAACCGTGCAGATGCTTGATAGCATCCACGATCAGATGAAAGAGGATGAAAGCCTGCTCATTGCCTGCACGGCATTCCACAAAGAGTGCAAAGGCCGCCACTCCAACATCAGCCTAAAGAAGATTCCTCACATGCTGCTTGGTCGCTGCGAGTTCGGTAAGGACGATTACAGTATGAATATTGTGAATGTGCCGCAAAGTCCGGAACAGGATTCTATGGATTTACAAGATGGGCAGGATGATGGTCTGGAACAGGATTTTAATGATTTAGAGGATGGGCAGGATTATTTAGGGGAAGAGAATGATGAAGGCAGGCAGCAAACGTTATTCTGAGTGAGGGGAATGGCAGAGGATGTAAATAAACTGACCCATCGCATCATCGGTTGTGCCATGCAGGTGCACCGCGTGCTTGGCAATGGCTTTCAGGAACTCATCTACCAACGGGCATTGGCATTGGAATTTGCCGCGCAGGGACTTTCGTATGAGCGCGAGAAGGAAATGAGCATCTATTACCGCGAACAAGCAATCGGCACCAGACGCGTGGACTTTTTTGTGGAAGAGGAAGTAATGGTGGAACTGAAGGCCGTCAGCCAATTGGAAGAAGTGCACAAGGCGCAGGCCATCAACTATTTGGAGGCCTATGGCGTAGCCCATGGCCTGCTCATCAACTTCGGCCAAACCAGCTTGGAATTCAAGCGCGTTTACAACAAGCGTCTTGTCAATCCTTCAGACCCTGTTTAACCCAAGAAAACCAAATGACCGAAATCCTGTCAATCCTGATAATCCCTCCAATCCTGTTCAAGACATGAGCGAGAAAGCTACTTACATCAAACAGCGCCTTTCCCTGCGCGAACCGTTGAAGGAGGCACTTGACATTCTGGTCAAGCTATCAGATACGCTTGAACTGAAAAAGGAGGTTGACCTTGTTGCCGAGTTGGATAAGGTAAAGTCCTTGTATCCGACATGTACCGATTTTGAGCGTGATTTTCCTTCCATCTGTTTTGCTATTGCTACAGGGGTGGGTAAAACGCGCCTGATGGGCGCTTGCATTGCCTATTTGTATCTGACCAAAGGCATTCGCCATTTCTTTGTGTTGGCTCCCAACCTTACCATTTATGAGAAATTGGTCAAGGACTTCAACGAGCCCAACAACCCCAAGTATGTTTTTCAGGGCATTGCAGAGTTTGTGCATAACCGCCCCGTGGTCATCAATGGTGACAACTATGGGCAGGTGTCAGGGTTATTCTCAGAGTCTGACATACACATTAATGTATTCAACATCAGCAAGTTCAATCGTGATGCCGCCAGCCCCAAGAGCGGCAAGGAAAAAGGCAGCACGCCACGGATGAAACGGCTTTCCGAATATATCGGCACTTCATATTGGGAGTACCTTTCTAAACTGGATGACCTCGTCATCCTGATGGATGAAGCACACCGTTACCATGCAGATGCTTCTAAGGCGGCCATCAATGAGCTGAAACCGATACTCGGTATCGAGCTTACTGCAACTGCCATTGCCGACAACAAAAAGCCATTCAAGAATGTGGTCTATGAATACAGTCTTGGGCGTGCGCTGCAAGATGGTAAGTATGTGAAGCATCCGACCATTGCCACACGGCAGAACTTTAAGAAAACAGGGCTTTCCGAAAAGGAAGTAGAGGCTTTGATGCTGGAAGACGCCATCAGTGTGCATCTGTCCACAAAGGAGCATTTGGAGCTTTATTCTAAGAATACAGGCGCCAAGTTGGTAAAGCCGTTTGTACTTGTAGCCTGTAAGGACACGACCCATGCTAAGGAAGTGTATGATTACATCCGTTCGGATGAGTTCTACAATGGTGACTACATGGATAAGGTGCTTCAAATAGATAGCACCACCAAAACGGATGATGTAGAACAGCAGTTTGTCAATTTGGAGCAAACGGACAATCTCATTGAGATAGTCATCCATGTGAGCATGCTCAAGGAGGGGTGGGATGTGACCAACCTTTACACCATTGTTCCATTGCGGGCATCTAACGCACCCGTGTTGGTAGAACAGACCATTGGTAGAGGACTTCGATTGCCATTTGGTGGTCAGCGAACGGGAGTAAAAGAAGTGGACACGCTTACGGTCATGGCACATGATAACTTCCAAAACGTCATTGACGCAGCCAAAGACCCTAACTCAGTCCTCAATAAGCTCTCTTATGTTGAGATTCCTGAAAGTGAACTGAAAGAGAAAGGTACTGTGATAACCTCCAGGTCCAATGTGGAATTGGAAATAGAGGAGGAAAAAAAGAAGGTGGAAGCAATAGCTGACCCAGTCGCCAAACGGAATGCGGTAAACAATTTGGATGCCAAAAGGCTCATCATCGACATTACCAGTAAGCCGAGTGGCTTGACCCAAGTAAAGACCTACCAAGACCTTTCCAAGAAAGAGGTCAAGAAACAGGTCATTACCAAAATTGAAAAGGAGCTTGAAAAGCGTTCCGACCTGTTTGCACAGGATGTGGTAAAGGAAGCGGAAGCCATTTATGAAGCGGTGGTTGAAAGCTATCGCAAGAATATCATTGAGATTCCAAGAATGTCATTGGTGCCTGATGAGGTCACAGCTTCATTCAAAGACTTTGACCTTGATACTTCTGTTGGGTTCGACCAGCAGGCTTTACAGGAAGAAATCATGCGCTTGGGATTGATGGATAATTCGGTTGATTTCATTCAAGTGAAGCAAGGAGCATTTTCACGGGAAACACCCGTTAATCAGATTGTCACTGCCTTGATGGACTTTCCAGAGGTGAACTATGACGAGAATGCCGCACTCTTGCACAAATTGGCAACGCAAGCCATCAATGCCATCAGTTCAAAACTGGATGAGCCTTCTGAAATACGTACTGTAGTGCGTCAATTCAGAAGAGTTATTGCTTCCAACATCTATCCTCAGATGATGGCTCATTTTGAGGTGAGTGAACCAAAATACAGCCCACCAAATGTGTTGCCCTTTGTTCAGATTGAAGATTGGAATTTCACACTCACCGAGCGTTACGGCTATGAAGATTATCGAGTAAAGGTGCCTGCTGGTTCTGTTTCCAAGTACGTGTTCAGAGGTTTTGAAAAAGCCTGTCACAAGGAATACAAGTTTGAATCCACAACGGAAAAGGACTTCGCAACGATTCTTGAAAACGACAAGAAAGTTTCGAAGTGGCTAAGGCCTGCACCAAGGCAGTTCCGTATCTATTGGGATAGGACCTCTAAGCAATATCTCCCTGACTTTGTAGTTGAAACAGGTGATTGTATTTACTTGGTTGAAACCAAGAAATCGAAAGACATCGGTACAGAGGAAGTGGAAGGCAAGAAACGTGCTGCGCTTGAGTATTGTACTCAGGCTACAGCTTACACCACAGCTAATGGAGGCAAGCCTTGGGAGTACCTATTGATACCTCACGATGAAGTGCAGGTGCATTCAACGTTGGAATATTTTGTTTCAAGATATTTAATGTAGTCTACGCTGGCCCCGCAGTCGCGGGTGTTCCGAAAGGTCACTCGTGACGAATGCAACACGATCAGTTTTATAACTGATCTTTAACCAACCAACCCCAATGCCCCTAACCCCACAAGAACAAGCCTTCCGCTACACTTCGACCAAGCTCAGTGCAGGCAACATGGTCAAAGGCCATTTAATTCTTTGAGGGGGTCTAACCACACAGACCTACTAGGTTTATCTCCTGCTGTTGGCCTCAAAACCTAGTAGGTCTTTATCTTCACCTAGTGCGGGTCTTTACCGCGTGCCCAACCAAACTAAAAACCAGATGCCCCTAACCCCGCAAGCGAGACCAAATGATTTATGAGGTGTATGGGCTTACTGAGGAAGAGATAAGGATTGTAGAGAATGTATAAACCAAATTGGCAGTATCTTCGTTAACGCTCAAAACACCGGATCTTCAACGCTGTGACCAAGCTTAAACATACCCTGAAACTCGAAGGCTTTGATATGCCAAATGGCACGATACCTTTTGATATGCTGGTGGAAATAGCCGAAGCACTGAAAGAGGTATCTGGTGGTGCTTTACGGGTGTTAATGGAAGGTCATAGCACCAAAAAAGGGAAACAACCCGAATGGCTACAGGCATCTACAGCTTTTGAACTTACTGGTTTGAAGCCAGGAAGTACAGTTCTGGAAATAAATACACCTCGACTATCGGATACATTGGTATCAGCGCAGATGCCATTACCATATGGGGATATTCAGATTGAAAATGTCTCAAAAGGAAGTGCATTGGACCTTGGTCTGATGGCGTTTCAACAAGCGTTTCAAGGCAATGACACTTCTCTACTGGATAAAGCTTTGCTTAGGGATATGCAGCGATTGAAGCGTGTATTCAAGAACAACCATGGGAGCTTTATTCTGGGTGGGAGTGATCGCTCTAACATTAGGCTTGATGCAAAAAGATTTACACAGATAAGAAAATTGGAAAGCGCTATTGCTCCCAGCATTACCGCACGGATAACAGGTAAATTGGAACTGATGCGCCACAGTAATTCATCTGTGCAGATCATAGCCGATGGTCAGATCATCAGGGCTTATTTAACAGACCAGTTGAGTTTTGCTGATGCAAAGGAGTTTTTTGGCGAAGAGGTTACATTAGATGGCATTGCCCATTTTGACGCAAAACGTAAAGTCTCCCGATTTGAGGTGAAGACAATTCGTCTGGCTTCTGCGAGTGACGATTATTTTCGAAGAATGCCAGAGCCATTGGCACAACAGCTGTCAATGGTTCAGGAAGCTCAGATACAAGGTTATTCTGGCACCAAATTGAACAAGGTGATAGGCAAATGGCCGGGTACAGAAAACCTGAGTGAATTATTGGCAATGCTGGATTGATGGCATATTCCTTAGACACGAATATCTTGCTTCATCTGTTGTTGAACTCACCTACAGCAGCCAATACTGTTGCTACATATTTCGATGGCGACTCACCAACAATTGTTATTTCAATAGCAGCCAAAGCGGAAATTGAAGCATTAGGAATGAAAAGAGGTTGGGGCGATAAGAAGATGACGAACCTCAGAAAGCTGTTGGCAGAATTCCTTGTCATTCCTATTTCAACAGATGACCTTGTTACTCGGTATGCTGAGATCGATGCATTCAGTCAGGGTAATCATCCAAAGTACAAGCTGCACAAAGGAATGTCGGCAAGGAACATGGGTAAAAATGATATATGGATAGCTGCCACTGCTTCGGTAACAAAAACGATCCTTCTGACTACTGACGATGATTTCAATCATTTAATAGACAGCCCATTCCTTCAGGTGCAAAAGGTTCCTATCTTATAATGCCCCTCACCCCACAAGAAGAAATAGAAATTGTAGAGAACGCTTAGCCAGACAGACCTCCGAGGTTTATTTCCGAAAGTCGGTGAGCTCCCTTCGACAGGCTCAGGGCAGGCTCCTTTGGTCGGTTTAAAAACCTCGGAGGTCTTGTCAAGGATATAGCTCGTAACTTTCAGCCCCATGTGCCAACCCACCAACCAGCTTAAACTCTGCACCTGTGCCACCAACGAGCAACGAAAGGTACCGGCCACTTGGGAGTTCCATCGGTTTGTAGAAGGCAAAGACCATTACATCATTGGCTTGATGGTAGGCCCACCGCCCATTTCGTTAGAAGAAGACGAAGCCAACAGCACCCGATTGCAAGCACGCCTCAACGAACCCGATGCTTTTGATGTAGACCTCAACCCACAGCCCAACGACAGGCTGGTGCTCTGCTTCCGCACCAACCAAGGCACCTACCATTACGGTTATGAGTTTACTGAGAACCAATGGACCGCCATAGATTACGACCCCTTCGGCTGGGAACAACACCATGCGTTGGCCAAAAAGGGGTGTTTGGAGGAGTGAGACGTTGACCATGGACTGTGAATAGCGAACAGCGACCAGTGCATTACCTCATCACCGTTTCCCGTTTTTCCTTTCCCAGATTGCCGCGCTTTGCTCGCAATGACGCTCCCTCAACAATCACTTCCCCCTCCTTGAAGGCGTATCCTGAGGTACTCAAAGAAAGTTAGGGGTGGATTTTCATTTGCCACGGTCTGTTCATTTAAAATCCCCCGCCTGCGGCACCCCCTTTTAAAGGGGGATTGTGGCTTTGATCGGCTCAAACCTGATTACCAATTACCGTTTCCCGTTTTTCCTTTCCCAGATTGCCGCGCTTTGCTCGCAATGACGCTCCCTCAACAATTACTTCCCCCTCCTTGAAGGCGTGTCCTGAGGTACTCAAAGAAAGTTAGGGGTGGATTTTCATTTGCCACGGTCTGTTCATTTAAAATCCCCCGCCTGCGGCACCCCCTTTTAAAGGGGGATTGTGGCTTTGATCGGCTCAAACCTGATTACCAATTACCTTTTCCCGTTTTTCCTTTTTCCCTCATTCTTCACCGCTCACAGCCCAATGATCCTCCCAACTTTCCAAATGCTCATGAAGTTATAACCCCAGCGGTTTCTGCGCGCCTGTTCTCTTCCGTTTCCAGAAGTGGAGCATATGGGGGCATAGAGGTAACCGTAAGGGTAAGAAGTATGGCTGTACCGTTCGGCATAAAGGTATGCTGCATTGTATTTGTAGTCCTGCTCCAATAGGTTTACAAACTCCAAACCCTGCAAGCGTATCTCTGCAGCCTTCTGCAACCAATGTGCTTTATCGTCTTTCCGCTTTTCCCTGTGCGCAAGAATGGCATTTACGGTACATGCACGGTGCTTGGCCCGCAAAGAGGTCAGTTGCAATGCCATAAAGTACTCCGACATGGGCGTATGGGGCAAGGTGCTGGTAAGCATGCTCAGTTCCACATTCAACGCCTCCGATTTGGAATAGTACTCCTGTAACTGTACCAGTCCAACCTTTTCAACTTTATCTCTTGTCGCTTCATCACTCTTATTCGCCAGCCATTTAAAGGTAAAATCGGGCCGTGGTTGGAACTGCTTTCTGAACAAGGAGAACTCGTCCGTTACCGTTTGGGCGCACATGTAGCGCAACAGGTTCTTATTTCCAGGTATTCTTGCTGTAGGCTCAACTGATGGTTCAGGTTTTCCTTTACCTCATTCGAATAGTTTAAAGCTGTAACCCATTCCATGGGTTCTGGAACGTGTTCTTCACCATCCAATGAACTCCCAACTCCAGCGGGCAATGCTCCAATCTACCGCCCAATAACCCAATTCCCATCCGCTACTGAAGGTGAGATGTTTGGGTACATTCTCCTTCTCGCAAAGAAGGATGTCGCTTAAACGACCGCTGAGGTAGGGTAGCAGCAGCATCGGCACCGAGTTATCGTACGTTACCCAGTACGCGCTTTCGGGGTAGAACCATACTTCGCGCACTTTATTCTCGCGCAGCATATCCTGGTGAATGTGGTGGAAGTTCTTGTTCTCGTAAACAGGCGCCACGCTGTCTTCCAGGCTGTACATCATTACGGTATGGATGTCCACACCACGGTAAAGGTCTACGCTATCGTTGGCGCTGAACACATCGGCCTGTTCGCCCACCATGTTCTCTGGGCTTACCACATGCTTGCGTCCCATGATGTTGCTGTTGTACGTGTTGCGGGCAGTGGCAATAAGGGTCTTCTTTAAGCGTGACTTGAGTTTATCCTTACCCCCTACGAATTCGGCCGTGTTGAATTCCACATTCAGGAAATCCCAATCGGCATAAAAGAGGTCTGCCAAACTGCGTTGGAGTTGCTCTTCCTTGCTGCGCCAACTTTTGGGCCAATTCCGATACAACTGAAACGTGCGTTGCTGAATCATGTGCAAAGAGACATCCACTCCGATCATTATACCGCGGTCGTGCGAATAATCGACCATGCGCTTGGCATGCGGCTGCCACTTTTCCATGTCAACGGTGCGTAGCAGGCACCACTCCCAGTAATTCTGTCGGTTGCGCACCAGCCAATCGATATACTCCTTCACATCCTGCCATGCGTTCGGAAAGTCTGGGTTATGCAACTGTTCCGTTAGTTCCAATGGATGCTGCGTATGCAAATGAAATCCGTGCTTGGAGAAGCGGGGAGAGGAACTGTAATCCAACTCCTTGGGCCATTCGACCTGTTCTGGTTTGATGGTTGTTCTAGGGTGAATGAAACGGAATCCGAGTACCTCATCCAATAGGCCGTAGATGCCGAAGGTCAAACCTTGAATGGACCGTGCTTTGAGTTCGTAGTTCGGGTAGCTGCCTGTCCAAGTATAGCTGTGGTCGGGATAATGGACGAGGTGGATGCCGTCTTTGTTGATGGTCTGCCCCACAGGAATCGTGTCTGGATTCTCCAAAACCAGTTTTATAGCAACATGGTCGTCACCCGCCAGAGAATCGAGTTCTTCCATGGCCATTCTGAGCATGGGTTTGTCTCCATTCACCCCTTCAAAATTGTAGCTGATCTGTGCATGGCACTCCAGAATGATGCATGAAAAAAGAAGAATGTAAAATGGTCGCATCATACTTCGAACTTCTTTAAATCCTGCAGCACTTTTTTTGCTTGATTCGCCAATGTGGGTCTTTCGTTTTCAATCACTTCTTCCAAATAAAGCTTGTATTCTGGAATCAATTCCGGGTTTCTTCTGCAAATGAAGGTCAATAATCGCATAGCAGCATTTTTTACCGCAGGTTTGGCGTAAGATTTCCCGAGTTCTTCAAATGCATAAGTGGCTGCCAATCCATCATGTTCTGACGGGAATTTGCAATGACTCAGGTACCAGATCACATGCCAGCGGTAACGCTCGCTGGGCGGCTCTTTCATCTTGGATAAGAGAATACCGATCCGTGGTAGGAGCAGATTGGGTTGTTGTCTGAACACACTTCCCAGAATGAATCCCGAGCGATGCGCAATTCTTCCATCCAGATTGACAAAAGCATCGAATACTTCTTCAAATACTTCCGGATTTTTGGCAATGTGGGCTACCAGTCGCGGCATCCAGTCCTTGTCCCACCGTTCGTAAAGCAGTTCGCGCCAATCTTTCATTGGTGCTTCTGATTCTGCAACACGTTTTCCAGATTCCATTCAATGCGTTCTTGTAGCTCACTCTGTCTCGCATCGCAATTGGATTTGCTGCAAATTCTACATGAATTGGGCGTGCATGGGTCGGTATGGATGAACATCTCAACACCATGCGGATAATGCTCTTTCACGAGGTTTTCCATGGCATCGATCTCCTCATGTGCTTGCTCAACAGTCAGATAGTAAGGCACGGTAATGTGGCAATCGATATGGATGCCCTTGCCGAATTTCTGAGCTCTGAAATTGTGGATGTCTATCCAGTTCTGGTTGCGTTTCTTGTTGAGGTGAGTCACCAGATCGCGCAGCAGTTCAAAGTCAGCCTCGTCCATGATTCCCGCTACAGATTTCCGAACCTCCTTCAACCCCACAATACCTATATACGCCCCGAAACCGATGGCAATGACGCTATCTATCCAGATAAATCCGGTAAGCAGTACTACCGATAGCCCGATGATAAGTCCCAGCGAAGTGTAGCCATCACTTTTCAGGTGCTTGCCACTGGCCGCCATGGTAGGGGAGTTGTTCTTCTTACCGTAATATTCGGTTATCCAACCCAAGATATAGTTGATAAGCCCTGCACCTGCCGCCAGATAGAGTCCAAGGTCGAGTTTTACCACTTGGTGTGGTAGAATAAGGTCGTGCACAGACTTCAGCACAATGCTGATACCCGCTAGCAGGATCAATGTGCCTTCAATGCCAGAAGAAATGAACTCGATTTTACCATGACCGTACGGATGGTCGGTATCCTTTGGCTTGGCCGCCAGAATAAGGCTATACAAGGCAAAAGATCCTGCAACCACGTTGATGATACTTTCAAGCGCATCAGACAGAATGGCGTTGGAACCCGTAATGTGGAATGCCAGAAACTTGATCACCAGAATAATGACACCCGCTGAAACGGCAAACCACTGAAACCGGATGTATTTTTTATCCTCCATTACTTGTTTTCGAAGGTAAGGTATTGGAGATTTGCGCAAACCTGATAGATGTTAGGTGCTATTCATAACTTTCGGTTCAACTTTACATCATGAAAAATATCCTGGTTCCGTTCGATTTCTCGCATCACTCACGAAACGCGTTGGAGTATGCCGCACAATTGGCAGCCAAGTCTGGCGCCAAACTGTGTGTATTCCACACGTACGATAGAAGTGAGGTGTTGGAGGGTGTGAAGGTTGCCACAACAGTTTCGGCCATGGAAGACACCAAGGCAAAACTGGCAAAGCAGTTCGGTCTGGAGGCAAAGAAGATAACTGGTAAAGTGGTGCAGGGCGAGTTTATTGAAGAGGTGCTGGAGTTCATTGAAGGAAAGAACTTCGATATGATAGTGGTTGGTACCAGAGGTGCTTCTGGCCTGAGAGAGTTATTGGTTGGCAGTTACACGGTAAATCTGATGCAAGAGATCAAAGGCATCCCAATGCTGGTTGTACCGGAAAAGGCCGATTTCATCTCGCTGAGGAATATTCTATTGTGTTCTGACCTGCATGAGATTGCTGATGATGATGCACTTGATCTGGTAAAGGAACTGGCTATACTTTTCAATGCCGATGTACGTTTGGCGCATGTTGAGAAAGGTAAAGGAAGCCTGCCAACCTATGAGAATGTACTTGAACAAAGACGCGAGATACACCTATTTGAACCTGAGGTGGATTGCACCTACAAGCGCATCGTTGCCAGTGACTTCCTTACGGGCATCAAGTTCTACATGGATAAGAAAGGCGATAACGACATGGTGGCCATGGTTTACAGGGAGCACTCCTTCATTGAGACCATCTTTGGATTGAATCACACGCATGAAATGGCGTATCATACCACAGTTCCATTATTGGTACTTCCGGAAAGCAATCAGAGCATTGGTTAAGTGGCAAGGTCTTTGAAAGAAAATTCATCACATAAAATCACTTACATGAAAAAGATAGCAGCACTACTCATTTTCCTTTCTATCGGAATCTTCTCAACGCAATTGTATGCTCAAGACAAAACGTCTTCCGTAAAGGAGGAAAAGACCTCGACACCAGAAAAAGAGTCTAAGACCGAAAAGGCTGTGAAAACGGCTGTTGATGAAACCGAAAAAGCAGTCATCAAGGCAGCTGATGCCACGGAAAAAGGAGTGACGAAGGCTGCTAAAGTGGTAGAAAAGGAAACGGTTCGTGCAGCAAAAGTGGTTGAGCGCGAAGCGCTTAAAGCCGCCAAAAAAGTAGAAGAGGCATTTGAGGAGGACGAGTAGAATTCATAGCAATGATCAAAGCAATGCCTGTCTGAGTCATTTCAGACAGGCATTTTTTTTACTCATCAAGCTTCAATAACCGCTTCGGCAAAGTACATGTTGATCATGCCCTTGTTCTTAGCCTTTACCTCTCCACGGTAGGTGCACGTGATCTTATCTTTTACCAAGTTGTAGGTAGTTTCTGATATGTTCACCTGTCCAACCTCTCCAGAAGACTCCATTCTGGAGGCCAGGTTCACGGTGTCTCCCCAAATATCGTATTGAAACTTATTGACCCCGACCACACCTGCAACAACGGGTCCTGAGTGAATTCCACATCGCATTTCAAAGAATGTCTGACCTTTTTTCTCCCTTTCCAACCTACGGTTTTCAATGAATTCCTGCATCTCCAAAGCGGCCACCACGGTCTTGTAAGCATGATCGGCCGTTACTATTGGGAGACCACAGACACACATGTAAGAATCTCCGATGGTCTTGATCTTTTCCAGACCATATTTAGCGGCAATTCTGTCAAAAGCAGAGAAGCACACGTTGAGTTCGTTTACCAGGTTCTCGGGTGATAGTTTTTCGGAAATATGCGTGAAGTTCTTGAAGTCGGTGAACAGTACTGACACTTCCTTGAATTGGCGCGTAGTTGCATGGCCATGTTCTTTCAATTCAGCGGCTGTTTCCTTGGGTAGGATGTTCAAAAGCAGGTCATCAGATTTCTGGCGTTCCTTTTCAATCTCCTCCTTTTGCTTTTCAAGCAAGACCATGTTCTCACGGATCTCAGAAGTTCTATCGGCAACCACTTTTTCCAATTGAATTTTAGACTGTTTAAGTCTATAGGTGGCAATGGATATCAGCCCCCAGGTAAATAGAATTGTCAGTGCCAGATAGCCCCCGTAAGCCCAGAATGTCTGATACCAAGGTGGCAATATCACAAACCGATATTCAGCCGTAGTTCCAACCACCCCAAAAGCATTTTTGGCTTTCACCATGAAGGTGTATTCGCCATGATTCAGGTTGGTGTATTCTTTAATGCTTGAAGGTTGCCAAGCAGACCAATGCTCATCATCTCCCTTTAGGAAATAGCTGTATTCAATGTTCTCTGTGGATTGAAAGAACGGTGCAGCAAAGCTGAATGAAAGGTCGTTGTACTTAAACGGCAGTTCGCGGATGTACGAATCGGGTTGGTCTTTGACGATATGACCTGACCCATCCACATAGAAACCGTTAAACAGTACAGAATCTTCATGGCATTTTACCTGATGAATGAGCGTGTTGAAGGTGTGGTCATAGCGCATGTCAACTTTGGGGTCGTAGCAAACAAGTGCTTCTGTTCCTGAAACCCAAATGCGCTGATGCTCATCTTCGTAGATGTCCCAGAAGTCTGAAACCCCTGCGGTAATAAGCGGTAAACTGTCAAACTCAAAACCGTTATCAGTTTCACGCAACACACCTGTATAATTGGCCGTGGTAACCCACACATCCCCGTTCTTGGTTTCGTGAAGATTGTAAGCCATCTCATTACTGCCGTAGAAACGATCACCAAGTAGCTTGGAAGGCGTCAATTTTCGGTTGGTTGAATCGTATTGGTATATGCCGTTGGAGGTTCCCAGAACAACCTGCTTTTTAATAGTGGTTACTTCCATGTAGCTGCCCATTTCGGGCACATATCCGCTCAAAGAATCAAATGTGGTAATTGATATGGAGTCGGAATTTTCTTCGAATGACAATCTGGAAACACCATCATAAACGGCCCAAAGACTACCATCTGCATCTTCTTCCAGCGAGTACACCCTATGCGGAAGGGTGGCCAATATCTTTTCGTTCTTCCATTTGCCATTTACGTAATGGGCCTGAAGCACCGTTCTGTCATTACGGGCCAGATAAACCTTGTTCGGGTCGAGTTCAGACACAATGGCCGAGGTGATCTGTTTCAGGTCGTGCACTTGGGTCACATTTCCGTTCGGTTTCCGATTGAAAATTCCAAGGTCGCTCAGCACCAGCAGATCACCATCTATCTGTAACAAGGAGGTTACCGTTCCATTGATCTCTTTCACATACTGTGCTTCGGTAAACCCGTCTGTGTTCTGCTTAAGAATGTAAAGCCCACCCAAAGATCCAATGGCCAGACCTCCATCCACATCCTTTACCACCGTACCGATGGCGCCAAGTCCATGTTCCTTTCTTACAAAACTCAATCGGTCGTGGTAACTGATCCGGCTTACGCCTGAATAAAGCGCGGTCCAAAGCCCCTGATCTGCATCTTCGTATGCTGTAACCACTTGATTCTGTTGCAGTAAAGAGAGGTCGTTGTAAACCGCTTTTACCTCGCCCGTAGGAGCTATGATGAACAGGCCTTTTCCATCTGTACCTACTGCGAGGTCGCCCGTGCTGGTTTTTGAACACGTGAAAACCGATGCGGCATCCAGTTCTGAAGGAATGTGTCGGAACGTGTTACCGGTTAACATGAACATGCCTGAGTGAGCAGTAACCAACAGCAACCTGTCGGCATGGTCTACGAAAACAGGCATAACGGCCCTGAAATTCATGGCATTGAACTGCTGATCGTTCAGCACCAACTTGAGTTTACCGTCTACCAGTTTGTACAGCCCGGTTGTTTGGCTTACGAATAGCCCTTGCGTAGTAGGGAAAATGGTTCGGATCTTCCCGTTACTTCTCCAATACTCAAACGCTTTTCCATCCCATTTTAGGAGATAATTGGATGACCTGAAAAAGATCTGACCGTCCTGATTCACAACGTCAAAGGCCCTTCCAAAATCCCTTACAGAATCGGGCAAAAGATGAGACAAACTCTTGAAGTGAATACTGCCAGTGGAATCGGCAGTCAGGTATCCCAGATCATTGCTTCCACCGGTATAAATGCGACCAGTTTCGTCTTTGGCAAATCGAAAGAAGTTCTTGTCTGCCGTACCTCCAACAACTTGCCAGTGTTGTCCATCAAATACAAGAACTCCGTTGGTGTTGCCGAAGTACATCCGGCCAAACTCATCTTGAATGACTCCCCAATTCTGCGGACTTGAAGTGTAAGCATCGGAAGAATAATCCTTTGGCGAGAAATTGATCACAACCGGGTAACCGACCTGAGCTGCCGCATCGCCCCAAAAAAATAAGATCAGGATTGAAAGGAAAAGTAGTTGACGCGGCAACAGCATGTAAGAAACGCTTAGATAGCGGGTAAAGAAAGGATTAAATAGGATGTTAAGGAATAGGTAGGGGTTGCAGTTCACTGAAATTATGACAATCTTGTGGCATAAACCAATAAAAAAACTAGTTATGGCAAATGGACACGGTACATTGATCACAAGTTCTGACGGTCAGGGCAACGTAAAAGTTGAGGTCTATGACACAGGGGGTGACAAAAGCTACTCCACTGGAAAACAAGAAGCTATTGTTGCTTCTGGTGTAAAGGTGAACAAGGGAGACAAAGTTTCTACTGCTTGGGACGACAGGTCTAAATCGGTAGTAGTGAATGGGATACTTTAACGGTACCCACAATACAAGAAAAAGGCTGACCAAATGGTCAGCCTTTTTTGTTTGATAGCGTTTCATCAATTGAACTACCAACACATAATGTACAAGCTCAATAGATATTCTCTTGTTGGGCTGCAACTCTTTCGTCTTCTATGTACTGGTCGTATTCCATCAGTTTGTCAATGAAGCCGTTTGGTCCAACCTCAATGATACGGTTAGCCACCGTTTGCACAAATTGATGGTCGTGTGATGTGAACAGCACCGTTCCATCGTAATCTCTCAACCCATTATTGAATGCTTGAATTGACTCCAGGTCCAAGTGGTTTGTGGGTTCATCCACAATAAGAAGGTTTGCTTCATTCAGCATCATGCGGCTAAGCATACATCGCACCTTTTCACCTCCGGAAAGCACACTGGCAGATTTGAAGACCTCCTCTCCAGAGAAGAGCATTTTACCTAGGAATCCACGGATGTAGATCTCACTCTTATCCTCAGAATACTCTCTAAGCCAATCTATCAGGTTGTCCTTGGTATTGAAGAAATGTCCGTTTTCCGTTGGTAGATATGCGGTTGTAATGGTTTGGCCATACGTGAAGTGACCAGAATCGGCTTGTTCCAACTGATTCAGAATTTGGAAGAGGGTAGTGGTCACCAATCCGCTTTTGCTGATGAATGCGATCTTATCACCTCGATTGACCTCAAACGTCAGGTCTTTGAAAAGCACCTCACCGTTCAGTGATTTGGAAAGGTTCTGCACGCTCAGCACCTGATTTCCGGCATCTCTTGCTTGCTTGAAAATGATGGCCGGGTATTTTCTCGAAGATGCTTGGATTTCATCGATATTGATCTTCTCCAGTAGTTTTTTCCGACTTGTTGCCTGTTTACTCTTACTTGCATTGGCGCTGAAGCGTGCCACGAACTCCTGCAACTCCTTTTTCTTGTCCTCGGCCTTCTTGTTAGCGCTTAACTTCTGACGTAGGGCCAATTGGCTCGATTCGTACCAGAACGAATAGTTACCCGTGTAAACCTTGATCTTCTTGAAGTCAATGTCGGCAATGTGCGTACAGACCGTGTCCAAGAAGTGACGGTCGTGCGAGACCACGATTACGGTGTTCTCAAAATCAAGAAGGAAGTTCTCCAACCACTGAACCGTTCTAAGGTCAAGGTCGTTGGTGGGCTCATCGAGAATCAGGATATCCGGATTTCCGAAAAGTGCCTGTGCCAAAAGGATACGAACCTTTAAAGCTCCAGGCATGTCTTTCATCAACTTGTAATGGTCAGCTTCACTGATACCAAGACCGCTAAGGAGTGTGGCGGCATCCGCTTCCGCATTCCAACCGTTCATTTCCGCAAATTGTTCCTCCAGTTCAGATGCCTTGATTCCATCAGCTTCTGAGAAATCTGGTTTAGCGTAGATTTCATTCCGTTGCTGAATGTTCTTCCATAGCTCAGAATGTCCCATCATAACCGTGTCTAGAACCGTACTCTCATTGTACTCCGAGTGATCCTGCTTCAGCACGGCCATTCGCTTGCCTGTTTCCAAGTGAATTGAGCCCGAATTCGGAGAAATCTCGCCAGAAAGAATCTTCAGAAAGGTGGATTTTCCAGCACCGTTGGCACCGATAACTCCATAGCAATTCCCTTGTGTGAACTTGATGTTGACATCGTCAAAGAGAACTCGTTTACCGTATTGAAGAGAGATATTCTGAGTTGATAGCATAGCCTTGTATTTGGGCGCGCGAAGGTAGCTGTTTAGTGATGAGCCACCAGCGATGAGCGAATAGAAAATGTCCGGTTCAATGGAAGCCCTATCTTATTCACTTCCTCCTGAACCTATCATCCAGGAAGGATCACGGGTCGGTAACCATCAACCAGCCATTGCAGTAATCAATGGAATCAATGGTGGCGCTGCCGGTGCCATTATAAACACAATAACCTACATTGTAGGTACCTGGTCCAAGTGATATTGTGCCATTGACCGGAA
>JACJZQ010000014.1 GCA_020635495.1 Flavobacteriales bacterium
ATCCAAATTCTTGGTATTAATGACAGTCTGCAGATTATATCCAACATCACCATAACCAAGATCATCTGCCAGAATGAAAACGATATTCGGTTTTTCAGCTAATGGGCTGATATCAACGATTTCATTGAGATTGAAATTTTTATCGGCAAAATCCGAGCGTATAAGGCCTTGGTGAGACGGGCCTTGCATGAAATACCATGTAAGAACTCCGCCAATAAATACCGCTATGAAGAATGCTAGTCCGAGCAGTAGGCTTTTGAAAAACTTCATTTTGAAATGTACTAAAAGCTTTGGTCAGTCTCAGCGCGCGGCTATTTAACATAACGGAATTATAGACGGACTTCAACCATGCTACTATTCTGAACTTGATTTGACGCCTATAATAAATATTATGTTAAATAGATGTTTTCAAAGAAAGGGGATTACTCATCCCCTTTGAATAATTGGTTACTTCCGATTCAACTTAGCGGAAACCTCTTCCATCTTCTTTTCATAAGACGGGTCATCTGCATCAAGTTTATAGTAAAGTTGACTGAGCGCTATCAACACCCCTTTATCGTCTGGTTGCATTTCATACGCTTGTTCTAATGTCGGTAGCGCCTTTCTGAAAACACTCAAGACTTTGTCCATCGCAGCGTCATAATCTTTTTGCTTGACTATATTGCTTGCTGCCTCATTCATTTTGGCTCCCATATTGAAATATGATGCTCCGATACTATAAACTGCATCAAATTTCGCAGACATCATAGTTTCCTTTTCATCCTCATCAGCTGACATTAGAGCTTTGTCGATATCCACCACTGCTTGTTTATAACACCCACGAGCTTCATCAAACAGCTTAGCAGCTTCCGCATCTTGACCCGATTCATCTATTTTTTTTGCCATTTGTTCCAAAATTGAGCCTAACGCAAATCGGGCAGAATAGTTCTCAGGGTCAGCTTCAACCGCCTGCTTCAACGGAGTAACTGCCTTTTCAACATCCCCAGAACCAAGATATATGTTAGCTTCTTCAATTATGAATGCATTTGGGTCATTCAAAATCTTGCGCGCCTTGTCTATCATCTCTTGCTCTTTGGTCTGATTTTTAGCTGTGTGATACATGCCAATAAGTCTAGCAAACGACCCAGTAGCTTCAGGCTGTTTCAGAGGAATTGCTAATTCCGCTGCCTTGATATAATCTATTTCAGCTTTTTCGAATTCCTTGTTAATATCGTAGGACCAACCACGGTAGTAATAGCTAAGCATTTTTAATGTGTCATTCATAGCCGGACAAAAGTCTTCCTTAGCCAAGTCTATTGCGTTCGTAAACTGACGAATCGAATTCGTAACATCCTTATTCTGAAGAGATACCACGCCTTGATTAAAGAAATTTACTGAGTGGACATTAAGATAAATTTTAACATCATCCGTGTGGTATCCTTTATCATCCAATTCCTGACATTTCCTCATGCTCTCATAAGACACCTGAAGAGGATCTTCGGATAGATCTTTGTACTTACCGTCAGCAATTTTATTCTCATATACTTTTTGATAAATCATACCTCTATAGAACCATGTCTTTGCCTCATTCATGGTTTTTTCATGGGTAATTGTCGGCTCTATAGCCTCTACTGCATTGTCCAATTCTCCGTAGTCCAAATAGTTATAGGCACTTGTTCTTTTGGATTTCTGTCCGAAAACAGCAACGCTCATCAATAAAGCTAACGTTAGAAATGTGGTCTTTTTAAAGGTCATTTTAGTTCAGTTTCGAATTATGAATCAGCTGCGAACTTAGCAAAGCGATCTCACCAAGCAAAGCGGAGGTAATATCAGGATTTCAATAATTCAAGGTTTTCTTAATGATTCGTATGGTTGTCTATTCGTTTCCTTCTGGAGTTTCTGTCACCTCTCCTTCCAATCCTTCTTCATCATCACCAAGGTCTTCGTTCCCAGATGATATCTCAACTTTAGCAACAGCCGCAATGGTGTCCTTTCCTTTCAGGTTGATCAGCCTCACTCCTTGCGTTGCTCTTCCCATTACTCTGATATCGGCAACGTCCATTCTGATGGCAATTCCAGATTTGTTAATGATCATCAGGTCATTTTCATCAACCACGTTCTTGATAGCAATCAACGCTCCGGTCTTGTCAGTTACGTTCATGGTTTTAACACCTTTTCCGCCCCTGTTGGTAATACGGTAATCTTCAACTGCAGAACGCTTTCCATACCCGTTTTCTGAAACTACCATTACTGTTTCTGTTTCAAGGTCTTCTACACAGATCATGCCAACCACTTTGGCGCCTTCCGGCATTTTGATTCCTCGAACACCGGCCGCAGTACGTCCCATCGGCCTCACTTTGTCTTCAGGGAAATGGATACAACGACCGTGTGTACCGGCAATCAGAATATGACTGTTCCCTGTTGTCAATCGTGCTTCAAGCAACTCATCACCTTCCTTGATCGTAATGGCGTTGATTCCGTTTACACGTGGTCGCGAGTAGGCTTCCAATGTTGTTTTCTTGATAATACCATCCTGAGAACACATGATAACGTAATGGTTATTGATGTACTCTTCGTCTTTAAGGTCCTTGACCTTAATGAACGCCTTCACCTTATCATCAGATTCGATATTAATAAGGTTCTGGATGGCTCTACCCTTGCTTGATTTTGTTCCTTCTGGAATCTCGAATGCCCGCATCCAGAAACAACGTCCTTTTTCTGTGAAGAATAGCATGTAATTGTGGTTAGTGGCCACAAACAGGTATTCTAAGAAATCCTGATCTCGAGTGGTGCTTGCTTTTGAGCCGACTCCTCCTCTACTCTGAACTCGGTACTCAGTAAGCGGTGTACGCTTAATGTACCCCATGTGAGATATGGTTATCACCACTTCCTCATCAGGAATCATGTCCTCCATTCTCAGATCATTGGCAGCATAGACGATCTCACTTCGTCTCTCATCACCATACTTATCTCTAATTGCGATAAGCTCCTCTTTGATGATGGCCATTCTGCGGTCTTCGCTGGCAAGAATTTCCTTCAGGTCAGCAATGGTCTTCATCAACTCATCGTACTCGGCACGTAGTTTGTCCTGCTCCAGTCCTGTAAGCTGACGAAGTCTCATCTCAACGATTGCACGAGACTGGATGTCGCTTAGATTGAATCGTTCCATCAACTTCTCACGCGCCTCTTCCGGACTTGCCGAAGCTCTGATGAGCTTGATAACTTCATCGATATTATCGGATGCAATGATGAGACCTTCGAGAATGTGAGCACGCTTCTCCGCTTGGTCCAGTTCGTACTTGGTTCTTCGAACAACTACTTCATGACGATGATCCACGAAATGATGAATCATATCCTTCAGGGTCAGCATCTCTGGACGACCCTTAACCAATGCAATGTTATTTACGCTGAACGAAGTCTGAAGTGCCGTGTATTTGTACAGCATATTCAACACCACATTAGGAATGGCGTCTCGCTTCAGTTCGTAAACGATCCGCATTCCTTTCCTGTCCGATTCATCGCGGATATCGCTGATGCCCTCGATTTTCTTATCCATGACCAACTCGGCAGTCTTCTTGATCATTTCTGCCTTATTGACCTGGTATGGAATCTCAGTTACGATGATCTGCTCACGGCCTGTTTTCGTCTCCTCAAACTCAGCCTTGGCACGCATTACAATTCTACCGCGGCCGGTCTCGAACGCGTCTCTAACACCATCATATCCATAGATGATTCCACCTGTTGGGAAATCTGGAGCCTTGACATGCTCCATCAGTTCGGCTATTTCGATGTCTCGATTATCGATAAACGCAACGGTACCATTGATAACCTCCGTTAGGTTGTGTGGAGCCATGTTGGTAGCCATACCAACCGCAATACCTGACGCTCCATTGACCAACAATTGAGGAATTCTTGTTGGAAGTACAGTGGGTTCTTCCAGCGTATCGTCAAAGTTCAAAGAGAAATCGACTGTGTCTTTCTCTATATCGGAAAGCATTTCTTCCGCAATCTTGCGAAGACGTGCTTCCGTGTATCGCATGGCTGCAGGGCTGTCACCATCAACCGAACCGAAGTTACCTTGTCCATCTACCAAAGGATAACGCAACGACCATTCTTGGGCCATACGCACCATGGTGTCGTAAACGGAAGAATCGCCATGCGGGTGGTACTTACCAAGCACCTCCCCTACAATTCTTGCCGACTTTTTATAGGCTGTGTTTGACCTTACTCCAAGGTCAAGCATGCCGTAAAGCACTCTTCTGTGTACCGGTTTCAGTCCGTCTCTAACATCTGGAAGCGCTCTTGAAACAATAACCGACATCGAATAATCGATGTAGGCTGTTTTCATTTCTTCCTCAATATTTATAGGTATTATTCTCTCTCCTTCTGCCATGACAAAATGTTAGTCTTTTTCTATTTGCACGGTCTTTGTTTAACCGTGTCTGAATTAGCCTTCGAATTTAAGCTTTTAGCTAGTGGTGGTAAGGTTTTCAGAAGTTTGAAAACCTACTTATTACTAACAGATTTCTGTTGATAAAAACGACTTTTCGGAAAAACTGGCAGATAGTGCGAAGGTATTTTTGAACATGGGCCAGTTGCGGACTGTTTACTATTCTGAATTGCCGTAATTACCCGACATTTGACAAACGAGAAATGGACGCGAAATTTTCACCAAGAGTCAAGGATGTGATCAGCTACAGTCGAGAGGAAGCTCTGCGATTGGGGCATGAATACATTGGCACAGAACATCTTCTTCTTGGTATAATCAGAGAAGGAGAAGGTTTGGCAATTCGGATTTTAAACAATCTCGGAGTTGACATTCAGCAATTGAGAAAGGAGATAGAAACCGCTACTCAAACTGGTAAGGTTGCCAAGAAGAGCAGTTTAGGTAATATCCCATTGATCAAACAAGCTGAGAAGGCGCTTAAGATCACATATTTGGAGGCGAAGGTTTTCAAGAGTCCGACAATCGGAACAGAGCATCTGTTGCTGGCGATATTGAAAGATGAGGATAATGTTGTAACGAGAAGTATGAAGAAATTTGGAGTAGATTATGATGTGGTTCGCGAAGAGGTTGAGATGATCATGGGCGAAACCGAAACGAATATTGAATCGAAGCATAGCCAATCGGCAGATGATGACGATGATGGAGATGCATTCGGATCTGGAGGTGCTGGCCCAATTAGAAAGGCTGTAGACCCAAAATCGAAAACACCCGTTCTTGACAATTTCGGTAGAGATCTTACCAAATTGGCCGAAGACGGGAAGCTGGATCCGGTTGTAGGTCGAGAGAAAGAAATAGAGCGTGTTTCTCAGATTCTGAGCCGAAGAAAAAAGAACAACCCAATTCTTATTGGAGAACCAGGTGTTGGTAAATCTGCCATTGCAGAGGGATTGGCGTTGAGAATCATCAAACGCAAAGTTTCAAGAGTTCTTTTTGGAAAACGCGTAGTGACGCTTGATCTCGCTTCTCTTGTTGCCGGTACAAAATACCGTGGCCAGTTTGAAGAACGAATGAAAGCGGTAATGAACGAGTTGGAGAAATCTCCAGATGTCATACTTTTCATTGACGAGATACACACTATTGTTGGCGCAGGTGGAGCATCTGGTTCCATGGATGCTTCCAACATGTTCAAGCCAGCCTTGGCCAGAGGTGAAATCCAGTGCATCGGTGCCACAACATTGGACGAGTATCGTCAGTACATAGAGAAAGATGGTGCGCTAGAAAGACGGTTTCAGAAAGTGATTGTTGACCCAACTTCTCCTGAAGAGACCATTGAGATTCTCAATAACATCAAGGAGCGCTATGAAGAGCACCACAATGTGATCTACACTCCAGAGGCGATTGAAGCTTGTGTCAGTTTGACCAATCGGTACATGACAGACAGATTCCTACCGGATAAGGCAATTGATGCATTGGATGAGGTTGGTTCAAGGGTTCATATTACTAACATCCATGTTCCTGATATAATTGTAGAACTTGAGAAAAAGGTTGATGAGATCAAGGAGGAGAAAAACCGAGTTGTTCGTAGTCAGAAATATGAGGAAGCGGCCAACCTTAGAGATAAGGAACGAAAGCTTCAAGAAGAGTTAGAGCGCGAGAAGAACAAGTGGGAAGAGGATACCAAGGAGAATCGTGAAACAGTAACTGAGGAACATGTGGCCGAAGTTGTTTCCATGATGACTGGGATTCCTGTTCATCGTGTAGCTCAGAATGAAGGAACACGCCTTAAGAACATGGGCGAGGAAATGAAGGGTAAGGTCATTGGTCAGGATGATGCCATCAAGAAAGTGGTTCGTGCCATACAGCGTAACCGTGCAGGATTGAAAGACCCGAACAAGCCAATTGGAAGTTTTATTTTCTTAGGCCCTACCGGAGTGGGAAAAACGGAGTTGGCAAAGGTTATTTCCAAATACCTTTTTGATTCTGACGATGCGCTTATCCGTATAGATATGAGCGAGTACATGGAGAAGTTTGCCATTTCCAGATTGGTTGGAGCGCCTCCAGGATACGTTGGTTACGAAGAAGGCGGTCAACTAACTGAGAAGGTCAGAAGAAAGCCTTATTCGGTTGTGCTATTGGATGAGATTGAAAAGGCACACCCAGATGTATTCAATTTGCTATTACAAGCGTTGGATGATGGAATGATGACTGATTCTCTTGGTCGCAAGATCGATTTTAAGAATACCATTGTTATCATGACATCGAACATCGGTTCGCGTCAGCTTCAAGACTTTGGACAAGGAGTTGGATTTGCCACAAGTGCCAAAACTGCTTCTTCAGATGATCACAACAGAGGTGTGATTGAAAAGGCTTTGAAAAAGGCCTTCGCTCCAGAATTCTTGAACAGAATTGACGATGTAGTACTATTCAACCAACTTCAGAAAGAGGATCTTTTCAAGATCATTGATCTTGAACTTAAGGATGTTTACAAGAGAATTGAAGAGGCTGGTTACAGCATTGAGTTGTCAAAATCGGCAAAAGACTTCCTTTCAGAGAAAGGATACGACCCAGATTTTGGTGCGCGTCCATTGGCAAGAGCCATTCAGAAATATCTAGAAGATCCATTGGCTGAAGCCATCATTGGTTCTGAAGTAAAGGAAGGCGATGTGATTGAGGTGAAGCATGCAAAAGATGCGGAGGAACTGACCATTGCTGTAAAGAAGCCAAAGACGGATAAGAAGAAAAGCTGATTTCCGAATCCGTTAGAAATAGAAAGAGCGAGGCACTAACCTCGCTCTTTTTGTTTTCAGTATTTGGGTTTATTACTCGGCTGCTCCCATGCTACTGTAGCCTCCATCATGGAAAAGGTTCTGCATGGTTACTTTTTTGGTCAGGTCTGAGAACAGCGTCACGCAATAGTCGGCACACTCATCTGCAGTAGCATTACCTAACGGTGAAAGCTTATCTGCGTTATTGATGAAATCATCAAAACCAGCAACTCCAGAACCTGCTGTGGTTACTGTTGGACTTTGCGAAACCGTATTCACTCTAACTTTTTTGGCAACTCCGTAATGATGGCCAAAGCTACGTGCAATGCTTTCCAACATGGCTTTTGCCTCAGCCATATCGCCATAACCCGTATAAGTTCTCTGCGCAGCAATGTACGTTAGCGCAATAACAGATGCCCACTCATTCAGTGCATCGAGTTTGTGGCATGTTTGCAACACTCTGTGCAATGACATGGCAGAAATATCTACCGTCTTGTGGAAGAAATCATAGTTCAGATCGGTGTAACCTCTCCCCTTTCTCACGTTTGGAGACATGCCAACCGAATGAAGTATGAAATCGATACCTCCAAACTTCTCCTTTGATGCGGATATAAGGTTTTCGAGGTCTTCCATCACCGTAACATCGGCAGGAATTACTTCTGCATTCAAGCGTTCAGCCAACTCAGATATCTTGCCCATTCTCAAGGCTACTGGAGCATTGGTAAGTACGATCTCTGCTCCTTCTTCCACACATCTCTCTGCCACTTTCCAAGCAATGGACCGCTCATCCAGTGCACCGAAAATGATTCCTTTTTTTCCTTTAAGTAGATTATAACTCATGTTCAGTTCGATTCATGTACCAGATTCTTAGCATGTGCCAACGCTTCTTGCGTTGGATTGGCATTGCTCAACATCTTGGCAATTTCTACAATTCTTTCTTCTGGAGTCAATTGTTTGACGTTAGTTACCGTCTTACCTCCGACCAATTCTTTGAAAACATACAGATGACTACTGGCTTTGGCAGCAATTTGAGGCAAATGTGTTATACAGAAAACCTGCATCATCGTGCTTAAGTGTTGGATCTTGCGTCCTACTCTATTGGCCACATCTCCAGAAACTCCTGTATCAATTTCATCAAAAATGATAGATGGAAGTTGGGCTGTCTTGGCCATTTCAGACTTTACGGCCAACATTAATCTTGAAAGCTCTCCGCCACTGGCAATTTTACTTATGTCCTGTGGCGCTTGTCCAAGGTTGGCGGTGAATTGAATTTCAATCCTATCTTGACCAAGTGCAGATAATTCTTCTTTGTTGACCAGGATGTTCAACTGAGCATCTGGCATGCCCATCTGCTTGAGTTCTGCGGAGATCAGCCCGGCCAATTTGCCAGCAACCGCAACTCGAGAATCACTCAACTCATTGGCAAGTTTTTCAAGTTCCGCTCCACTGTTTTCCAGTTGTGCAAGAACCAAGGTCAATTCTTCATCCGAGGAACCAATACTCTTCAGTTTGTCCTCCAATTCATTCTTGAATTGAATCAATTCGGCCTCGGTATTCTTTCGATGTTTTGACATCAGTCGTAGAATCTCATCTACTCTTTCTTGTAGAGCCAACAACTCCTGAGGGTCTGAGTCAACATCACCTTGGTATGTTTCCAATTCTCTAGAAATGTCTTCAAGGTCTACAAGGTTTGAATGAAACCTCTCTTTCCATTCAGTAGCTTTCGGAAACTTGGAACTCAGAGATCTTAGCTCAGATTCAATTCTTCGGAGGGCGTCCAATAAACCACCGTCCATTCCATTCAATGCCTCAACAACATTGGAAACCGTACTACTTATTTCTTCCGCATTTTCAAGCATGGACAAGCGCTCTTGAGCTTCTGCCAACTCGCCTTCGATCAGATTGATGTTCGTAAGCTCATCCAATTGGAACTGAAGATAATCTTGGTCGGCCGTGGCTTGGGTCAATTGCTTTTTCAACTCATTGGCCTTTATTCTCAATGCTTTCCAAGCTGAATATTGGCTCGAGTATTCTTGAAATTTGGCACCTCCATCTGCACAGGCATCCAAAAATCTAGTTCGGAACTCTGCCGTTTTCAATGACAAAACCTCATGTTGCGAATGGATATCAATCAACGCAGTGGCCAATTCCTTTAGCTGAGACAGGTTGACCGGAGTGTCGTTAACGAACGCTCTCGACTTACCGCTCACGGTCAACTCTCGCCTTAGAATGGAGATTGGTTCATAATCGAGATCGTTTTCTTCGAAGAAAGGTTCCAAGCCTTTTCCAGCCACATCAAAATGACCCTCTATAACGCATTTTTCATCAGCGTTGAACAATGCCGAAGAGTCGGCTCTTTTACCCAAAACCATGGAAAGCGCTCCAATGAGAATTGATTTCCCCGCTCCCGTTTCTCCAGTAATAATGGTAAGTCCTTGGTTGAACTGAATGTCCAGTTCAGAGATAATGGCGTAGTTCCTTACGAGAAGTCGCGTAAGCATACATTCAGCTTTTGACTATTGCCTGGTACTTGTTGGCATTGGCCGGATCCATTTGCATGAGGTCGTTTGCAACACGCGTTTTCACATCTGGGAATGCCTCTTTGAAGATGTTGATCAGCTCATCGGTCTTTGCCGTAAAGAATACTGTCAGCAAGTATGAATTCGGCTGGTCCAATCTCAATTTCTTCAATTTTGGGATACATTCTTCCACCGCCTTTCTACCAGTCTGTATATCAGATTGCATGATATCCAACCCTTCTCTGTGATACGAATAGATTACTTGCCTGAACTCATCATAACGCGCATTGAGCATATTCTCAATCAACCAGTATCTGTTTCTGGAACCTTCAAATGCCTTCCAGCCTCTCTCCTGCTCGTTCTGAGCATTGTTCACAACCTGCAATGCTTTCTGGAAGTACGGTTCACCTCCTTTTGGAGAAAAGCTTTCGTAATCCATACCAACGATCATGTAGGCATAAAATGCCAACACAGATGTAAGATTGTTTGAGTGCGTGTTTTCTTGAAAGATCAGTGCTTGATTCTCTGAATATTGGAATACAAAGTCTTGATCGTTGACGTTTAGCAGAACTGAGTTGTAAGCCGTCATGTAGGCGGGTCTGCTAGACTGTACTTGAAGTGTGGCTTTATACCTGTCTGAAGAAATTCGTTCCGTTACAGTTATCAGAATACTACATTCAATTCGTTCTTCTAGAGTGAACACATCACTGGTCCATGAACGTGAATTCAAAAACTCTCGGATGTCTTTCTGAAGTGTTTCGAAAATCCGTTTTTCGGTGTTCTGAACTTGCGGACTGATGACATTGACCGTGCAGTTCAATTCCTGTGCTACGGAAGCAGATCCTGAAATCAATAAAGCGATGAAAACTCCGAAAAACCTTGTCATTTGTAGTCTGTAATTGCTTGCAGAATGTCTTTGGCAACTTCTGCTTTTGACTTCAATTCAAAATTACTGATATTATTGTGTCGGTCGAGGATTGAAACCCGGTTAGTGTCATGTCCAAAACCTGCTCCTTCGTTCTGCAGTGAATTCAAAACCAACAGATCGCAATTCTTTCTGTTGAGCTTGTCAATGGCATTTTCCAGTTCATTATCGGTTTCCAAGGCAAAGCCAACCAACACCTGACCTGCTTTTTTTCGCGTACCCAATGTTGCCAAAATGTCTGGCGTTGATTCCAACTCAATCATCAATCCGTTATCCTTCTTTTTGATCTTGGTATCTGCAACTATTTTTGGTCTGTAGTCTGCTACCGCGGCTGACAAGATCAACACGTCCTTTTCAGATTCAATCTCCATCACCGCATCAAACATTTCCTGTGCGGTTTTGACGTTAATTCGCTTTATGGAATCAGAAGACTCAACACTGGAAGGTCCGCAGACCAAGGTTACCAACGCTCCTTGCTGAGCGGCCGCTTCGGCAATAGCGATTCCCATTTTGCCAGTAGACCGGTTTCCGATATACCTGACTGGATCGATCGGCTCTTGAGTGGGGCCAGCTGTGATAAGAACCCGTTTTCCTTCAAGTTCAGGCATTGAGTAACGTCTCAACGAATTCAAAAATCTCTTCTGGTTCGGCCATTCTACCTTTTCCTTCCAAACCACTGGCCAGTTCTCCTTCCACTGGCTCAATAATATGATTGCCGTATTCAGAAATAGTCTTGAGGTTGTTCTGAACGGATGGATGCTGAAGCATATCTAGATCCATGGCAGGTGCAATTGCTACAGGACATCTGGCAGACAGATAAGTTGCCAATAGAAGGTTATCGCAAAGTCCGTGGGCCATCTTGCCAATGGTATTGGCCGTGGCTGGGGCAATGACAAAGGCATCTGCCCATAAGCCTAATTCTACATGACTGTTCCAATTTCCAGCTTCATCGAAGAATTCACTTTCTACAGGATTCTTGGCAACAGTAGATAAGGTAAGTGGGGTAACAAAATCGAAGGCCGCATCTGTGGCAACAACCTTTACTTCTGCCCCAGCTTTAACCAGAAGCCTGATAAGCAAAGGCGTTTTAAAGGCAGCAATACCTCCAGTTACCCCAACGAGAATTTTCTTGCCGTGCATATTCTAATATACAGCAAAACCCGAACTATGTCGGGTTTTACAATTCGGTTTTCGGTTCAATTAGGCTTCTTCAGCCTCAGCTGCTTCTTCTTTAGCTGGGTTTCTGAAGTAAACTTTTCCTTCCAGATATTCTTGAACTGCAATAGCAACAGGCTTTGGAAGACTCTCGTAGAATTTTGATATCTCAATCTGCTCGCGATTCTCGAAAATCTCTTCCAAGTTATCAGAGGAAGTGGCAAACTCAGCCAATTTTGAGTTCAATTCTTCTTTGATATCCGTTCCGATCTGATTGGAACGCTTAGCCAAAATGGCAATGGTTTCGAAGATGTTATCTGTTCCGTTTTCGAACTCACGAAGGTCTCTTGTTACCGTGTCCTTTTTAGCTTTGGTGCTTTTGTATTCCATTTTAAAGGGTATTGATCTTTTCTAATGCTCTTTGGCAATCTGCCTTGATGTTGTTAGCGTCTTTCAAATTCTTTGAGCGCGGAAATCTGTCCGCAAACTCGTCACATTCTCGAATGGCCTGCTTAAATCTTTCAACCTTCTTAGAGTCGATACTGTTATCTGCCAGTAAGTAGGCCGATCGTAGTATCATGAAGCTTATCTCCTCTCTGAACTTGGTATCCGGATAGTCCTCAAGCGTATTTCGGAGTGCAAAGATAGCAGCTTTATATTCACCAAGTCTATAATACATCTTAGCGCCATTGTAGCTTTTGGTCTCTAACTTGAAACGCAGGCGGTCCATCAGTGTATTGCATTCATCAACCTTAGGGCTTTCCGGATACTTGTTGATGAAAAGTTGCAGTTCGTCAATGGCCTTGTACGTGCTTGATTGATCCAAACTGGTTTCTGGCGAATCCAAGAAATAGCACTTGGCATTCATGAACTGAGCATCCTCTGCCCGCTCGCTTCTTGGGAATGTTCTGACGAAATTATCGAAGTGATATCCGGCCAGCATGTAATCGCCCAAATGGTAATTACAATAAGAATAGTAGTAATAGACGTCTTCGGCTTTTGATGTTCCACGGAACACCGTTATCAACTCCTCAAACAACGGAAAGGCTTTCTGGTACTTGCCATTATCATAAAGCACTTTGGCCATATCGAACTTCTTCTCAAAATCATTGCTTTTGAGTACGCGCTGGTATTTACTGCACCCAGCAAACACAAGAAGAAATGATAGGAAAACAAAGACAGTAGTGGCCTTTCTGAACATGCGCGCAAAGATAGTTTTTTGGTTCACGCGCTTGCAACGCGAATTTTGGATGGAAATTGCAGTAGGTTTTCCTCTCTAAGAGTTCAAAACTTTTGCAGTCAACAATATCTCTCCAAAAGGGAACAAATACCTTTGCCAAAACCGATATAACTGACCAAATGGACATTTTTGAACGGATAAAGAACAATCGCGGCCCGCTAGGCGAACACGCCAAGGAAGCGCACGGATATTTCACCTTTCCTAAATTGGAAGGAGAACTCAGCAATAGAATGATGTTCAACGGCAAGGAACGCCTTGTTTGGAGTTTGAACAACTACCTCGGGTTAGGAAATCATCCAGATGTAAGAAAAGCAGATGCAGACGCGGCTGCCGAGTGGGGAATGGCATACCCAATGGGCGCTAGGATGATGAGCGGTCAGACCAAGTACCACGAACAACTGGAACAAGAATTAGCTGCTTTTGAAAGCAAAGAGGCGGCCTATCTGCTCAATTTCGGGTACCAAGGAATGGTTTCTGCCATTGATGCGCTGGTAACCAGAAAAGATGTGATCGTTTACGATGCAGAATCTCATGCCTGTATTCTGGACGGGGTTCGTTTGCACATGGGAAAGCGTTTTGTTTTTCCTCACAACAATATTGAGAACCTTGAGAAGCAACTGAAGCGTGCCACAAAACTGACCAACGAAACAGGCGGTGGTATTTTGGTGATCAGCGAAGGTGTTTTCGGAATGAGTGGGGATCAAGGAAAGTTGAAAGAAATCGTTGCTCTGAAAAAGAAATACGATTTCAGACTATTTGTAGATGATGCACATGGTTTTGGCGTTCTTGGAAAGACAGGCGCTGGAACTGGAGAAGAGCAAGGTGTTCAAGACGAAATTGACGTTTACTTCGGAACTTTTGCCAAGAGTATGGCCAGCATTGGAGCGTTTGTGGCAAGTACGGCCGATGTCATCAACTACTTGCAGTACAACATGCGTTCTCAGATCTTTGCCAAGAGTCTTCCAATGCCGCTTGTTATTGGTGCTTTGAAGCGATTGGACATGATCCGCACAGATCCAAGCCACAAAGAGAAACTTTGGAAGATCGTAAACGCTTTACAGGACGGATTGAAAAATGCAGGTTTCGAAATCGGTAAAACACAATCATGTGTTACCCCTGTTTATTTGAATGGAACAATTCCAGAAGCTACCGCACTGATACTTGATCTGCGTGAGAATTACGACATATTCTGTTCCATGGTGGTGTACCCGGTTGTTCCAAAGGGAATTATTCTCTTACGTTTGATACCTACGGCCGCGCACACCATGGAAGATGTTGTATACACGATTGACGCATTTTCCAAGATCAGGGAGAATCTGAAAGCCGGCAAGTACAACACTGATAAGATATCTACAACAGTTTAAGAACGAAAAATGAAGATTCTAATCCCTACAGATTATTCTTTGCTTGCCAGAAAGGCGGCAGAATATGCGGTTTCCTTATCTGCAAATATTGATGCGGAATACATCCTGCTTCACTGCGATAACATTCCACGTCCATCCTACTCGTTCGTAAATAAACTGGACGATATTCTCCGCGAGGAGGCAATGAAAACGGGTAATGACCTGATTGAATCAATCAGACAAACCACTGGAACAAGGGCCAAAATGACCTGCGATTTCACGTTCGGTGATCCTATTGAGATTCTTGATTCCTACGCTGAAAAGCATGATGTAGACATGATCGTGATGGGCACCAAAGGGGAAACGGTGGTGAAGAATAGAATCTTCGGTTCAGTGGCTTCTGGAGTATTGGAGCATGTTTCCTGCCCAACGCTTTTCGTTCCTGCCAATGCAGAATTGAATCAGCCACAAAACATTGCGTTTGCCACAGATCTGACCAACATTGACGAGGAAATTCAGGAATTGATCGCCTTTGCTCAGTTCTTCAATGCTACTATTAACGTTGTTCACGTATATCCGGATCTGATTGACCCTTCCACGTTTGATGAGGAAAGCACCAAACTTGAGTTGATAGCAAAAACCAGCTACCCGAACATCACCTTCAATGCGGTAATGGATGATGATATAATTGCAGGGCTTGACACCTATGTTGAGTCAGACAGACCTGATCTGATTGCCATGTTCACCTATAAGAGCGGTGTGTTGGAATACCTTTTCAATGAAAGTCAGACCGAGAAGATGGCAATGCATAGCCACACCCCTTTACTCATCATGCGCAAAAAGTGATTCTTGGCTTCGTTCTGATTTAAGAAACATCTAAAAAGGAAATTCCTTCGCTTCGGGAATTTCACCAATTACAAATCGCAATGCTTGTTTCTGCGTTGTGAATGTTGCTGGGCCCATTCCAACAAACTCACCGTCAGCTTCAATGTAATCTGGTCTGTCGGTTCTTGTAATTTCAATCTTTTCGGTTCTGAAAGAACTGATTTTGGGGTTTTTGAAAATCGTACCAGCTCTCAGTTTCGGGTAATCTTTGATAACCATCCATTTGGGCATATCGTCAAACACCGTAACATCAAAAATTCCATCGGCAGGGTCTGCAAAAGGTGCTGGCAACATTCCACCACCATTGTGTCTGCAAATGGCAATGCTCAAATTAAAAACCTTCTTCTTCTCCTCTACTCCATTATATTTTAGCGTGAGTTCTGGAACTTGGAAGGATAGCAGACCTTTGAACACGATGTAATCGTAGAAAAGCTTACCCTGCAAGAGAATGGAACTTTGTCTCGCTTTTGTGATCAGCACAGCACATTCAGACTCGTAAGCCACACCTGCGATATTCACAAAGTAGTGTTTAGCGGGTTTACCTTCCTTGGTAAGATCGATTATCCCTAAATCGTGTTTAAAAATTTGGTTTCTATTAATGCAAGCCACCCACTCTTTTGGATTACCTGGCACCTTGAAAAACCTGCACCAATCGTTACCTGTTCCACTCGGATAATGCGCCAAAAGCACTTCGTCTGGTTGGCAGGCCGTTTGGGTCATCAGGCCGTTTACAAAGGCATTCAGAGAACCATCTCCTCCGTATGAGGCAATTTTCCTAAATCCTTCGTGACAAGCGCGTTCTACCAGTTGCTCAATATGGCCGTTGTATTCAGAAGACCAGACCACCGGGTCAAAACCTTCTTTGAGCATAGCCTGATGAATGGATTTCCACTTGATTCCACCCTTGCCATCTGCCGATGCAGGGTTGATGATAAAAAGCCAGCGGTCTTTCATGGTTGATCGGATCAATTCTACGAAACAAAAAGGAAGTTCTGCCATTCGCGTGATTAAATTCGTGACATGCATATTGCGCTCATTCATTATAGACTTTTGAGGAATGGTGGTCTGGAAACCCGTTTATTCAACTACTTGAAGGAGTTCAGGAGATTGGGTCATGATGTAACGCTGATCGTGTCAAAGATTGACCCTGATGTTCAAATAGACCAATCCATTCGTATTGAGCATGTAAACCTAAAACGTGTCCCCAAGCCATTGCGCATGTATTTTTTCGACAACGCTATTGGGAGCTTAATGAAGTCGGATAAGTTCGATTTATCGTTTTCCCTTGGCAGAACATCCAATCAAGACATGGTGCTTTGCCCTGGAAATCATCTAGGGTATTTGAAGGCGATGGGTGGAAAATTCCAGTCTCCTATTGATAGGCTGAATGTTTACCTCGATCGTAATGCATATAGAAAGAGTAAACTCATTCTAGCTTGTTCTGAGATGATGAAGCAAGAATTGATTGACTTATATGGTGTTCATGCAGACAAGATTCGTGTGTTATTACCTCCAATTGATAGTACTCGATTTCATTCAAAAGGAAAAGAGCAAAAACTGATTTTCGGTAAGAAATATGGATTCAACCAAGAAAAAAAGTCACTACTATTCCTTACCACGGGAAATGAGCGAAAAGGATACCCTCTCCTACTCGAACTGATGGCAACGTTAACTGAAGAGCCGATTGAACTGATTGTTGCTGGGGTTAAGCCTATCGATTCCTCTTTACCAAACGTCAAATACATTGGTTATTCAGAACGAGCCGAGGAATTACTTTGGGCCTGCGATGGATTGATTCATCCTGCCAAGTATGAACCATTTGGTCAGGTGATTACAGAATCCATTCAATGCGGAACACCAGTACTGATTTCAAACATGGTCGGTGCCAAGCAGATTGTGGATGAGACAGTTGGAACAGTGGTCAACTCCTTTGACCTTGACGCATGGCGCGCGGCCACTTTGAAATTCATCGATTCAGAATTTGCTTACCAGCCAGACTTCGCTCAACAGAAAGGACTTACGGTTGAACAACATTGTCAGAAAATCTTGACTTTTAAGAACGAGCTCAATTAATCGAAGACCGAGATCCGAGTTCAATAACTTCCAGGTCTTTTATTTCTCCACCTTGCAAACTGAACCTTAGAATCGTTTTTACCTTGTGAAATCCATGAACACCGGCTGCCCCAGGATTCATATGAAGCACTTGATGTTTCTTATCGAACATCACTTTCAGGATGTGCGAATGACCGCAGATGTAAAGTTTTGGCTTTTCTTGGATGATCAGGTCACGAACTCTGGCCGTGTACCTTCCGGGATAACCGCCAATGTGCGTGATGAGAACCTTCACGCCTTCTAGTTCGAATATCTGGTTCTCTGGATGTACCACCCGCACTTTGTCTCCGTCAATATTTCCATAAACGGCTCTAACAGGTTTCCAAGAAGCTAACGTATCGGTTACCGCTAGGTCGCCAATATCGCCTGCGTGCCAGATCTCATCACAGGAATCCAGATACTTCTTAAGCTTAGGGTCAATAAAACCGTGGGTGTCAGATAATAGTCCAATCCGCTTCATCAGCGCATAAGATACACCTCACCGGTAAATTCGTGATACTCGTTTTTCACATCGATCACAGTAAAACGGTAGACATACATTCCGGCCTCTACCTGCTTTCCTTTGTAGCTGCCATCCCAACCTTCATCCATTGTGGCCGAGTAGAACAGGTTTTCACCCCAACGGTCAAATATCCACATGTTGTACTCTTTCAGCCCCACTCCTTCTCCTCTGAAAACTTCATTCATGCCATCATTATTAGGTGTAAACGTGTTCGGAATGTAAAGTGTAATAGCCGGTTTGATGATAACGCGTTGCGAGAATTCATCATCGCAGCCGTAATCATTCTCCACGTGTTGAATTACCTGATAGTTACCTGCTTCCTCATAGGTATAACTAGGATTCTGATCGTATGAGTAGGAACCATCCGCAAAATCATAGTCCCATTGTGTTGCGCCAACGCTTTCGTCTATGAACTGAACCGTAGGAAAGAACATCAGGTATTCTTCCTTATCGGTGCTGAATTGTGCCACAGGTCGTGGCCAAACTTCAACGGCATTGTCCAACTGCAAGGTGTCATCACAACCTTGTGTTGAGGTAACGATCAACTGCACATCATAGAAGCCGGTATCTGCATATACCGTTTGAGGATTCACTTCCGTAGAAATCTGTCCTATGCCGAGGTCCCACTCGTAACCTGAGATGAAGTAGCCATTCTCAATGCTGCTTTCGTTATCGAATACAACCGTAAGTGGTTGACAACCAGCTTCTGGAATAGGAACAAACGACACGTTTGGTAGTGGATAAATTTCCACTTCGTGAGATACAGAATCGATACATCCGTAATTGGAAGTAGCAATCAGCTGCGCCTGATAGAATCCATGAGAATTGTAACCATGAATCGGATCGCTGAGGGTTGACGTATTCGCATCACCGAAATCCCAATCGTAGAGATCAATGGTTTCTTCGCTGATGGTTGAGATGTTTACAAAATTGACATTGTCCGCGTAACAAGTATCGTTATGACTGAATTCCGGTTCCGGCAAAACATACACCCGAATGTCTTTGGTAATGGTGTCTTTACATCCAAAATCTGATGTAACGGTTAGGAAAACGGAATGATAACCCGTTTGTGGGAAAACGTTACTTGGATTCTGTTGCGAACTTGAGCTTCCAAACCCGAAATTCCAAGCGTAGTTATTGATTGAGCCAGAAAGGATTGTGGTAAGATCCGTAAAGTTGGTCGGCAGTCCGAAGCAGACACTATCAACAACGAAATCAGCTTCAGGCATTGGATGAATGGTGATAGTCTGCACAAGCGTATCGAAGCACCCAAGATCTGTTTCAACGACCAATTCCACGTCATAATCTGCAGGTGCGGGATAGTCGTGTACAATAGGTCCTTGTCCAGATTCAAGGGTTCCTTCGCCAAGACCCCAATTCCAAGTATCAATGGTGCCTGAATTACTTGTACTCTGGTCGGTAAAGGTGGCGCTCGCATCCAAACAAACGTTGTTGAAAGCAAAGGCCGCTACAGGCAGCTGATAGACTTCAACTTGTTGCTCGGTAGTGTCTCGGCACCCGTTGTCTGATTCTACCATCAACTCAACCGTGTAATTACCGGCCGTTGAATAAAGATTGGAAGTGTTTTGTGCAACATCCGTGTTCGAATCGCCAAAATCCCACTCCCACGAAACAACAGAGCCAGAAGCAATGGTTGAGGCATCGGCAAAGGTCATCAGGTCATTCAAACACTCATTCTGAGTGACGAAATCAGCACCAGGTTTGGGATCAACAATAGCAGGAACGGTTACAGAAGTCTCACATCCGAAATCGGAGGTAACCGTTTGCGTAATATCTACAGAACCATCAGTCAAGTAAGTGTGGAATGGATGCTGATCGGCAGAAGAATTTCCATCACCAAATGTGTAATTCCAACTCACAATACTTCCTTCCTGAATAGAGGCCGTGTCTGTAAACTGCATGGGCTCCAATTGGCAGATGTGTGGAATTTCGAATCCCGGAACAGGATTGTCGTGTAGAACAATGGTTTGCGTAATGGTGTCTCCACAACCTTGATCACTCAGGGCAATGAGCGTTACATCATATTGCCCGAATGTGGCGTATGTATGAGTTGGATTCTGAGTTGCAGCCGTACCGTTATCGCCAAAATCCCACTGCCAAGAATCAACAGTTCCTGTTCCAATAGTGGATTGATCTTGGAAAGGATAATTGGCGCTGTAACAGTCATCAATGGGTGTAAAATCCGCTTGCGGCAACTCATGAATTTGTACAATATGGGTAACCGTATCCTGACAACCGAATGAATCTTGGACCCCCAGACCAACCAAATACGGACCAGGACTTGGGAATTGATACGTTGGGTTTTGCTGGATCACCTGATTCCCATCTATCAACCACGCCTGACCGAAAATTGGAAAGTCACCAGGTGTTGAAACATCGGTGAACTGTGTGTTGTCGAGCAGACATTGGTCTGCGTAAGTGAATTCGGCCGTAGGTAGGTCGAATACTTGGATGTTCTTCAGAATAGTGTCTCTACAGCCAAGCGTATCTTTTGCTATGAGTTGAACTTGATAAATGCCACCCGATTGGTAAATGTGAGTTGGGTTGACATTGTTCAATGTAAGGTTAGTGAAGGTCTCGGTGTTTCCATCACCATAATTCCACTGTAACTCCGCAAACTGAGCTAGGTTATTTGAGTTTCCGCACTGCTCAAGAAAAGTGAAATGTGCTGTATCCAGTGCACATATCTGCGGTTCTTCAACGACAAAATCTGCAAACAACTCGTAAGTGAAATCAGAATAGATAACCTCACGTTGAGAGTAGTTGTAGAAGCCGAATCTTCCTGGCTCAAAGCAATCATACACATCGAAAATGGTATCGCCATCAACCAGAATGATAGCGCGGTTCACAGTGTAGGTCACTTCAATTTCATGATCGAAGTTGGTTATCCAACCATTATTCCCATAGTTAGTTGCAACCACCGTGAATTCGGGCGTGTTTGTGTGATTATTGAATGTAGGGCCGTAATTGGTGATGGTTCCTAGCGCACGGTTCAGTGTCATTCCTTCAAGTGCGCTTCCTTGAGCTGCTTGTTTCCAGTCAAACAACCACATATCAAAATAATCGGACGCCCCTAGCGGATCTTGAAAACCAAAAACAACACCCATCCAATCGTCATCATTGTCTGTTGTGCTCATTTTTCCTTTCATCCTCACATTGATGTAATCAACAGGGGTAACAAAGAATGTTGGGCTACCATTAATGGTCTGCCTCACTTGAGCACCACCGTTTTCAACAATCCAGTTGCCATTTGCTGGCTGACCTGCCTGTTGCCATGTGTAAAAGTCAACATCTGTTAAACATGCAGGTACGTTTACGGTGATGTTCTGGAATCCGGTACAACCATTTGCATCCGTTACGGTAACCGAATGAACGCCAACACACATGCCTGTTGCGGTCTGTGTTGTTTGCCCGTTGTCCCATAAATACGTGTACGGAGGCGTTCCCCCTGCAGGATTGGCTGTTCCTCCCCCATCGCAAGCACCCACAGTACTTACGTAGTTAGCAAAAGCATTAGGCAGAACGGGTGTTGGTTGATCCAGCAATATGCTTTCTGATGCAGTACATCCGTTAGCGTCTGATATTGTGACAAGCGTTTGACCTGGGGTAAGGTTCTGTGGGTCTTCAACCGTTGATCCATTTGACCAAACGAACGTGTAAGGAGCTGTTCCTCCCTGAACAACCAGATCAGCCGTACCATTATTTCCACCATAGCATGTAGGATTCGTACCGGAGATACTGGTAGTTATCATGGATGGTGACCCAAGAACCACGTTATCTGTTGCCGTACAGCCATTGGCGTCTGTCACCGTAACGCTGTTGTTTCCGGGAGAAAGATTATTCGGATCTTCTTGAGTTGACCCAGACGACCAACTGTAGCTATAAGGCGGGGTCCCTCCGTTTACTGATAGATCGGCCGTGCCGTCATTTCCGCCAACACAATTAGGATCTGTGCCAGTAATGGAAGTTGTGATTGGACCGGGCTCAGAAATAGTGATTGGGATTTGTTCCACACATCCAGAGTTGGCACCAGAACTAGCCCAAACCGTGGCATTTCCAGGAGGAAGATTTCCTATGGTGTTGATAGGGAAATAATTAATTCCATCTGGTGAATATGTATAATTCGGATGACCACCTGAACTAACTATCGTAACCGAACCATCTGTTGAACCAACGCAACTGACATCTGTCGTTATAACTTGATTCTGAAAAGAAAGATCCACATTCTGGCAGGCAGAGTTGTTCTGTAATTGCGGATTACCTATTGGAGTTCCATTCCAAGTTGGATTACCCTGAGCATTCAGATAGTTGCCATTGAACTGATAATAGGCAAGCAGACCTGGTTGTGTTGTCGGGTTAGGCAGATTTGTCATGTTGGCCTGTATCTCGGTCTGAGTCCTAGCAACGTTCCAAATTCTCACCTCATCTATGTATCCTACCCATGATTCGCATTGGCAGTTGGTCATATCTCCAATTCCAGTGTTGTAGTCGTTGGTTACCAAATTTCCGGTGTGAGGCGTAGATGAAGCCAAACAACCGTTTACATAGTAATCTAAACTTGTACCATCATATGTAAATGCCAAATGATAGCATTCACCGTTCACTAGATTGAATCCCGTAACAGCGTTGATATATCCATTGGTGGTGGTAATCTCTGCAGAACCAGGTCTCATCAAATAGTTCACATTGCCTGGACCTGTATGTTTTGAAACAATGTTAATTCCATTTCCGGTTTTGGTAATAATTGCTTCAACTGTTATCTGATCTCCAGTAACATCAAGGTCTCCAATATCAACGTAGTTAATCCCACTCGGCACAAAGAGCGACTGTGCCGTTCCAGCCATCGTAGCTAGAACAACCAAGTAAATAATCAGAAAACATCTTGAAACGGGGTGTTTCACGAATGGGGTTGGGTTGTTAGTGTAAAGCTAAAAAATGTCTTACGCTTTACTAACGTGATCGGTCAATTGGGGATGCCTTTATGGCAAAATCAGATATTGACAATGGTTCCTTCAGGTACCCAGCCAACGTTACCATTGGAAAGTTTGATACGTGACCATCCGTTTACTTCGTCCGTAACGGTTACCACCAAACCTTCGTGGATGACAAACAAATCTTTGCCCTTTCTGTCTGGTGCGCTTTTGGCATTCAGTGTAGATGCAAAGACAACTGCTCTGCTATCATTCACCACATGATCAAAACTTTTCTGGGCAGCGTAAACTGAAAATGCTCCCCAACCAACACAAATGATTCCAGCATAGAATGTCAATCTACGAATGCCTTCTTCTGATGAAAATCTGAACAGCAGGAATCCAATAAGTCCTAGTAGAAACGCTATTACCGCATTCCATGCCCAACCGTCTGTTGAGAAAACCTTGAGTATCTGATTCCACCATTCTATGAAGAACAATTGTGGTATATCCTCAACCTTATCTTTCACACTGAGATTGGCCAGCTTCAAATTGAACTGAATATCCTCGTCCGATGGCGCCAATTTCAGCGCACGCTCATAATGCAATATGGAAAGGGCTACCTGCCCTGTTTTGAAATATGAGTTGCCGAGATTGTATTCCACTTCGGCAGAAACATACTCCTGATCAAGTATCTGCTGGTAAAGTTCGGCTGCTTTCTGATGTTCTTCAGCAATGTAAGCGGCATCTGCTTCAGCTTTCAATTGTTCTACCTGACCTAGCGTTATAAAGGGTAAACAGCAAGAAATAATTACAATCGAAACGTTCAAAACAAGACGTTTCGAATTTCTGATTTCGTATTTCAGGTTTCCGCTACGCATGATTCTCCACGTTTACAATTGCGTTCAAAGCCTCATCATACACGCTTCCCATCTGTTTGTCGGCACCAGGGGCAAATCGGGCAAACTCCGTTTTATCCAAAACACCAATAAAAGCGTTGGTGGTTTCTTCTGGAACGTTTCTGGATGCAAAAGTCGAACGTATCCTGTCCTTGCTTAACTCGGCAACCGGAATGGAAAACTTATCCGCTGCGTAGTCTGACAGTGCCTTAAAAACCTCTTCGTAGAAAGAAGCCGTTTGGTTTTCATCCCATAGCTTTTTGGCTTTGTTCAGGCGTTTTTTGGCCAGGCCAGTTGCTCGCTTGCTCTTCAATCTCACAACATCTTTTCCTTGCGATTTCTGATACTCCGCATAACCGATGAGCAATAAGAAGAGCAGGAATGGAACTCCAATGGCCGCGTAGAAAGGAACCGAACGGTAAAAGAAACTGGTACCATTCAGAATTGGATATTGACCTTGTTTAATGTAGCGGATATCGCTGCCAATGAGCCTGATGTCTTCCTTATTGGTGAAGTTGACTCCTGAACTTGCCGCATCTTCTTCCCCTTCTCCTTTCTCAACTATCAGGTCGAATGCATCCTGGCGTTCTGTTTTGAATGATTTTGAATTCGGGTCGAAGTAGCTGACAGAGAACGGGCCAATTTTAAAATCTCCAGCATAGCGCGGAATAAGCACATATTCAAATGTTCTGCTTCCTGAGATTCCGCTTGCATTGGCTTTGATGTTGTCCGATGTTTTCGGGTCGTAAACCTCAATGTCCGGTGGGAATTCAATATCCAATGGCTGCAATTGATACAAGTTGCCATCTCCACTGATGGTCACCTTGAGGTTGACAGCCTCGTTCGATTTTGTCTGCGCTTTATCCAGCGTGGCCTTCATTCTCAGATTACCCGTTAAACCACTGAAATCGCTTGGTTTTCCGCTTGGGTAGGGCTTTACATCAATGGTAACCGAGTTGGATTTGATGGGACGTTTGAAGTCTTGATAACCACCAAAGAACTGGTCGAAAATGGAACGGCCCCTACCCTGTGCCCGCTCTCTCACGATCACGCTCAGTTCCATGGGGTCGATTGTGATCTCGCCCGATTTCTGCGGATACAGCACCACCTGCTTGATGAGTCCAGTCTGATACATCACCCCATCGATCACTTCATTCTGAAGTTGAATCTGTTGATTCTCGTTCACATCCTTCTGCCAGAATCCTTCGAAGGATGGCATCTTCCAATCATCGAAATTCACAATGGAAACGCGACTATAGATCTTGAGGTTGGCCGTGATCTTCTCTCCGATGTAAGCATTCCGCTTGCTCACTTCAATGCGTGCAAAAAGGTCGTTAGAGTCTCCTGAGCTCGATTGTGTTTGTTGGCCGTTAGAGTTGGATTGTGTGGTGCTCTGCTGTTGCCCTTTTACAACTCGGATGGTCAACTCATTGGAGGAAATAGTATTGCCATTGGCTTTTATAGTTGCCGGAGCCAAGGTGAATTCTCCCTCCTCTCTGGCTTCAAGAACATACGAAAACGAAATGGACTGCGTCATGCTGCCATTGACGTACTGCATGCTGGTGCTTTGGTTAGGACCGCCAAGTACGCGGAACTGTGTTATTTCAGGCGCTACAAAGTCAGAACCACCAGAATTCAGTTCCCATGTGACTCTGAATCGTTGCCCAACCTGTACTTGGCTTGGTGCCGATGCCGTCAACTTTTGCGCAAACGCTCCGGAAACTTGAAAAAGCATCCCAAGCACCATGAACATATATGTGAGCTTACGCGTCATTACCAATCCTTCTCAATATTTCCTTTAACACCTTTTCTCACCTTCTGTTTTTCCAGTCGGTCGCGTATCTGTTTTTCATCCTGGTTCAGCGCATCCAACATGCGTTCAGCGTCTTCCTTGGATATCTTATTCTCCTGTTGCTGCTGTTCTTGTTGTTGGTCCTGTTGCTCTTGGTTTTCCTGATCCTGCTGTTGCTGCTGCTGATCTTTATTCTCCTCGTTCTTGTCGTCCTTGTTCTGATCCTGATTCTGCTGTTGTTGCTCCTGATCTTTCTTCTCTTGGTCTTCCTTTTTATCCTGATCTTGATTCTGCTGCTGCTGCTGCTGTTGCTCTTGAAGCATACGTTTAGCGTAGGCTAAATTATACTTGGTATCCAGATCTTTCGGATTGTTTCTCAACGATTGCTTGTATGCATCAACACTCTCCTGGAATTTCTGAGCCTTTAAGAACGAATTGCCCAAATTATGGAATGCGGCTGCCTTCTTGGCCTTATCGTCCGTCAGGTTTGGCAATGCTTGAAATGCCGCTGCGGCTTCCTCGTATCGTTCTTGTTTGAACAGGGCGTCTCCCAGATTGAAACCCGAAATGAAAGGATCGGCACCCTGTGTCTGTCCTTCACGATAGTTTATCTCAGCCTGACCGAAATCGCCTTTCTCGTACAACGCATTTCCTTTCTCGATCAGATCGTTGGCATTGGCGTTTTCCTGAGCCCAGTTAACAAGTGGAGCTACCAACATGGATATGAAGATCAAATACCTCATTTCTTGGTTGCGAACAGATTAACATTTGAGAACATTTTCAGCTTGCGCGATGGCAACAGAACCTCGATCAAAAGCAATAGAAGCGCCACGGCTATGAAATACTGAAAACGGTCTTCGTAACTCGTAAACATCTTACTTCCGAACTCTTCTCGCTGCATACCTTCCAATTCATCCATCAATGCATTCAGACCGGTTCGGCTGTTGTTGGCCCTAACGTACGTACCTTCTCCTGAAGCTGCAATCTGCTGCAACATGGTCTCGTTGAGTTTGGTAACAACGGTGTTGCCGTCTTTGTCTTTGCGGTAACCCAGCATTTGGCCGCGTTTGTAAACTGGAATCGGAGTTCCATCTACCGAACCGATTCCAATGGTGTGAACCTTGATTCCTTGCTCAACTGCTGCAGCTGCCTGTTCCAATGCATCATCTTCATGATTCTCGCCATCTGTAATAACGATGATGGATTTATTGGCTTTGGTATTCTGACTGAACGATGAACTGGCCAGTTCGATGGCTTTGCCGATGGCCGTCCCCTGTGTAGGAACAATATCCGTATCGATGGAACGCAAGAACAATTTTGCGGCCGAATGATCTACCGTCATTGGCAATTGAATGTAGGCATCGCCAGCAAACACGATCACACCGATCTTGTCATTCTTCAATCTGTCTACCAACCTGGAAATGGCCTGTTTGGCGCGCTCCAAACGGTTGGGTGTCAGGTCTTCGGCCAACATACTGTTTGATACGTCCAGGCAGATCATCAGCTCAAAACCTTCGCGCTTCACCTCTTCGTACTTGCTACCTATTTGCGGATTGGCCATTCCAACAAAAAGGAACACAAGTCCGAGCACGAACAAGAAGCGTTTCCATCTTGGAAGCACCTTTGAATACGTTGGAATCAGGTTACTAAGAATCTGCGCATCGGCCAGTTGTTCGAAAACCCGCTTTCTCCATCTGGCATTCATCCAGAACAGGAGAATAAGCACCGGTACCACCAGCAACGCATACAGCCATATTTCATTTGCAAACCTGAACATCAGACAATGCTTCTCAAAATGGTTTGTTTCAACAATAGTTCCAGTCCTAGCAGCAACAAGGCCACAATGGCAAATGGTAGAAACTCCTCCTTCCGCTTACGGTATTCCGTTACATCGATCTTGGATTTTTCCAACTCATCTATCTCCGTGTAAACCGCCTCCAGACTTTCATTGTCCGTAGCACGGAAGTACTTTCCTTCTGTCATGTCGGCAATGCGGGTCAACAATTCTTCATTGATTTTCACCTCCATGTCCTGATAGCGTGTTCGTCCAAAAGGATCTACGAAAGGCATTGGTGCCGTTCCTCTGGTACCTACTCCAATGGTGTAAACACGAACTCCGAATTCTTTGGCAATTTCTGCAGCTGTTGCTGGCGCGATGGAACCAGAGTTATTATCTCCATCTGTAAGTAGAATGACCACTTTACTGATGGCTTCGCTGTCTTTCAAGCGTTTAACGGAAGTTGCCAGACCCATTCCAATGGCCGTACCATCTTCCAGCATACCGCTTTTCACATCCTCAAACAGATTGAGAATGACGGAGTGGTCGGTTGTCAATGGACACTGCGTAAAGCTCTCGCCTGCAAACACCACCAAACCAAGTCTGTCGTTCGGTCTGTTGCCGATGAATTTCTTGGCCACTTTCTTGGCCGCTTCCAATCGGTTGGGTTTAAAATCCTCCGCCAGCATGGAACCGGAAATGTCCAAAGCCATGACAATGTCAATTCCTTCTGTGGTCACATCTTGCCAACTACTGGTAGATTGAGGTCTGGCAAGCACCACAACCAGCAATGCAATGGCCAAAGAACGCAGTACAAACGGGAGGTGAATCAACTTGGATTTGATGGTGTTGCCCACCGCTTTGGCACCTGCAACGTTCGAAAATCTGAACTCAGCGCGGTTCTTACGGTGCTGAAAAACGTAGTAGACCGTCAGCGGAACCAGCACCAATGCCAGCCACAGCAGCTCAGGATTCTTGAATGTGAGATCTGCCATCATCCTTCCTTCTCCTCTTCTGTGGGTTCATCTAGCGGCATGACCAACGTCTGGTTGACAAACGTTATGGCCGCCTGGAAACACTGTTCGTTCTCGTTGGCAACAGGCTTGTACTTGGCAAACTTGGCAAGGTCTGCCATTCTGAGCATAGCTTGCAACGGCTTTATCTTTTCCTCTTCAATACCTCTGAATTTCAAGGAAGCAATCGTTTCCTCCGTGGTCATTTCCAATGCCAGAATACCGTATTGGAACTCGATATACTCTCTTATGATGTCCGAAAGTTCTATGTAGAACTCCTTCACCTTGTCGTTCTGCCACAACTTCTTCTGCCTCAGCGCTTCCAGTTTCTCCAACGCTATCTCGTGGGCAGGACGTTTCGGTTTTGGGCGTGCCGCAGGTTCTTCAACAGGTTTGTTGCGATACTTTCTCCAAAGCACAATGCCAAGGGCAATGAGCAATAAGATACCCCAAATAAGCAATGCCCAGTAGAACCATTTCAGCCAATTGAATGGCACATCGTAAGGCTCTTTGATCTCCTTGATCTCGGCCTCCATCTCAACAGGAATGTCAGAAACGAAGATGAGCATCGGTTCTGTGGAACGGACCTGGAATGAATCCTCATTGAAGATGAAATCAATGGGTGGAAGCACCATGAAACCCGTATCGAAGCTGGTCAATACCAGTCGCTGATGAATGACGGTCTCGCCTGTCTCCTTCTTTACCGTGTCTGGAATGGAACTCTGTACAACCTCAATCTGACCAGTGATCGTATCCTGAAATACAGGCCAAGCCACGGTGCTACCGTCCGCAATCTCAACCGTAAGGTCCAAGTTTATCTGGTCTCCTATCAGAATCTGTTGGCTATCAAGCACTGCTTTGACCGTTGCGTCTTGAGCAACGGCAATTACTGAAACAAGAAGAAAGAAAAGCGTCATTCCGAGTGAGGAACGAACCGAGGAATCTATTGTTTGACACACAGGTTTCTCCGCTACGGTCGCAATGACGGCAACCTGGTTGAGCCTTGAACCTAGAACCTTGAACCCGCTTCTCATTTCGCCCCCCTCCTTTTGAATAGGTTCAACAATGGCTTTACGTACGAATGATCGGTGCGGATCTCAGCCATATCGACCCCAGATTTAACCAGCGTGTCCTTCAACTCAGCTTCAAATCGAAGTGATTCTGCGCGCAACTTGGTTCTCACATCCTTTTTGGAAGTATCCACCCAGATCATTTCCCCCGTCTCGGTATCTGTCATAGGAAGCAGCCCAACGTTCGGAATTTCCTGCTCCAGTTGGTCGTAAATGCGAATGGCAACCAGGTCATGCTTCTTATTGGCCAATTTCAAGGCATCCGTATAGCCTTTGTCCATGAAGTCGGTAAGCAGGAAGGCGATACTTCTCTTCTTCACCACATTGGTCAGGTAACGCAATGCTTCGCTCAGGTCTGTGCCTTTGTGTTCGGGTGTGAAGTCTATCAACTCTCGGATTATCCTTAGGATGTGGCTCTTGCCCTTCTTCGGTGGAATGAACTTCTCAATCCTATCGCTGAAGAAGATGATGCCCACTTTATCGTTGTTCTGAATGGCTGAGAAAGAAAGCACCGCACATATCTCGGTCATGAGTTGACGCTTCAACATCACCTTAGAGCCAAAATCTCCAGAGCCCGACACGTCTACCAACAACATCACCGTCAACTCACGTTCTTCTTCAAATACTTTTACGTAAGGACTTCCAGTTCTAGCAGTTACATTCCAGTCGATGGTTCTGATATCATCACCCATCTGGTATTCACGCACCTCAGAAAAAGCCATACCGCGTCCTTTGAAAGCAGAGTGATACTGGCCAGAGAATATCTGATTGCTCAGACCTCGGGTCTTTATCTCAATCTTCCGTACGCGTTTAAGTAATTCGCTCGTTTCCATCTCGCTTCATTGTGACGAGTGACGTGGGTCGAGAGACGAGGGCCGCCACCTTCCCACTTTTCATCAACTTCCTTTTCTGTTCTTTTCTTCCAGTGTCTTAATGGTTTTACTCAGCATGGCTATGATGCCATTCAAATCGTTCATTCTGTTTTCAATCAACTCCTTGCTCAGCATTTGCTTGGACCGAACATACCAGCCTTTTGTCTCTCTGGCCGATCCTCTTGAGATACGCAGAAACTGTGGATACTCCTTCCCATAGCCTCTTCCATAACCCTCTTCGATATTTGCCGAAATGGAACCACAACTCCTGATCAATTGCTTTGCCACTTCCCTTCCCCTCAGATCTTGGGCCAGCACTTCACAATCTTCCCAACAACCATCATACAACTGCATGGCCTGTTGGTAGAATATCAGATTATCTAATGGATCATTCATTTCTTGAGATATCGTGCTCGGTTTGACATTTACGAAGAATCCTTCCCCTTGTCCCTCGCCTCTTGTCTCTCGTCCCTATATCAAGGAACTTCTACCGTGTTCAGAATATCCGCAATGATCTCTTCGGAGGTAATGTTTTCCGCTTCGGCCTCGTATGTCAGACCGATTCGGTGTCGGAGCACATCGTTACAGACCGCCCGCACATCTTCTGGAATCACATACCCTCTTCGCTTGATGAAAGCAAATGCTTTGGCCGCTTTGGCCAATGCGATACTTGCTCTTGGGGAGCCTCCGAAACTGATAAGGTCTTTGAGCTTGCTGAGGTTGTAATCTTCAGGGTTTCGGCTGGCGAAAACGATGTCTACAATGTATTTCTCGATCTTCTCGTCCATGTACACCTGACGCGCCACATCTCTTGCTTTGATGATGTCCTCGGGTTTCAGAACGGAATTGGCTTTAGGGAATTCGCCCGCAATGTTGTGTCGGATGATCAATGCCTCTTCCTCCTTCTTCGGGTAAGTGATCACCACCTTCAGCATGAAACGGTCTACCTGTGCCTCTGGCAATGGATAGGTTCCTTCCTGCTCTACAGGGTTCTGCGTGGCCATTACCAGAAACGGCTCATCCAACTTGTACGTGCTATCGCCAATGGTCACCTGCTTCTCTTGCATGGCCTCCAGCAGGGCACTTTGCACCTTGGCCGGAGCACGGTTTATCTCATCCGCCAGAATGAAGTTGGAGAACAACGGCCCCTTCTTCACTTCAAAACCACCCGTTTTCTGGTTGTAGATCATGGTACCCACGAGGTCTGCAGGAAGCAGGTCTGGGGTAAACTGAATACGGCTGAAACCAGCACTGATGGTAGATGCCAATGTGTTAATGGCCAAGGTCTTTGCCAGTCCGGGTACACCTTCCAGCAGAATGTGTCCTTTGGAGAGGAGCCCGATAAGCAGGCTGTCAACCATATGGTGTTGACCCACAATTACCTTGTTCATCTCAATCTTAATGAGGTCAACAAAGGCACTTTCTTTTTCTATCAGATCATTGATCTGCTTAATGTCAATTACTTCGCTCATTGTATTTGAAAATTCATTTGGTTGCGCAAAAATAGAAGTGTCGGTTAGCTATCAAACAGCTAGCTGATCTAAATGGTGTGAATGACCTCTTAAAAAGTGTTAACCGCTGCGTGGAGAGAAGAGGGACAAGGGACAAGGGACAAGGGATGAGTGGCGAGTGGCGAAAGTCGAGGGACGAGTGATGAGGGGCTTGGGTTGAGATAAGAGACGAGAGACGAAGGACGAGTGAAAAAGCCAACGCCCTATGCCAGTTCGAGTGTCCTGATGATTTCGGAATGCCTGCACTGAGCCTGTCGAAGTGTATCGAGAACAATAGCCAACTCTCCCCTGCCTTCGGCATCCCCTCTATTTCGGAGGCGTAAGGTGTTAGGCCTAAGGCGTAAGTTGGTACTGTCGAAAGTCACTATTCATCTCCATATCTCTGCGTGAGGAAAATGGAACCCAAAGGTTTAGACCCCTCTCCGCCTAAGGCGAATCGGGGAAACAATAGTCAACCGTAAACCCTTACCTGTTTTCCCTCGTCCTTCGTCCCTTGTCCCTTGTCCCTTACACCCGTCCCTTGTCCCTTGTCCCTTGTCCTTCGTCCCTAATCCCAAAAGACCAACGGTCTACAGCGGATTGAACACGATATTGAACAGCATATGGTTGCCATCTGAACCAGTACAACCTATATCGGTGGCCTGAGACTGCGCCCCGCCATTGTTTGAGATAACAAATGTTCTGAAGCTGCTGATGGCTGATGTGCCACCACAATTGCCTGTATCGTCATTGATGATCTGCACCACAATTTTAGCATTGGCAACTCCACCTATGGAATACCATGTACCAAGGTTGGCTCCGCCTTCATCAAACCCGGTAACGGTCAGCAATCCATTGACAATATTCACGGTAATGCTTCCTTCCTTGGTGCCATTGACCCCTGCCACATCGCTCATCAGATAGCCCGATGTAGCCGCAGCATCGGCAGAGTTCACAATACGGTTCCAAGCCGTTCCGGCACTTGTGTTGGTCTTACGCATAAAGAGTTTCTGATCGAAGAAGGAACCGCTGAATTGCATCGCAAAATTGTTACTAGGATTGCTGTGTCGTACATCGAGAAGGTGCCACCAACTAGTGGCTCCGGTCGGGTAGTTTACAGGTGCAGACGTTTCGAAGAACCCTGATTGAGCACCCGCATTGCCTTGCAGACCTGCATCATCCCTTGTCTGTGTACGGCTGTTACTTGTGCCGTAAAACAGTCCACCGCTAAGTTCCAATCCCAAACCTTGGGCCTGATTGTCGTACAGTCTCAATCTTCTTGAAGTGGTGTTGATACTAGGGACGGCATCTTGCACCAGTTCCAGTGTTCCTTCGGCCGTGCCCGCATTATGGAAAGAGATACTTGCCCGGTTACCCGAAGATGAGGTTGTTTCGGCAATGGATATGGTGGCATTGTTTCCACAGCATTCGATATCGCCATCCCTACTCACGGTCAGTTTACCATGTACATCCAACTTGCTATCGGCATCTCGCGTACCGATGCCCACATTACCGTCAGACCTGACGGCAAACAGGTCATAAGCACTGCCAACGGTACCCACACTGAAATAATCGGCATTGGCAAGGGTGTTGTTGTCACCAATGGTCATACGTAGGTCAGAGACATCTGCAGCGATGTTGTAGCGTGCCATATTGAAGTAATCAGTGTTTTCACTGTCACTACCTGTAACCGATGGGCCACCGCTAAAAATGAAGAAGTTACCATATCCGGGCAGGGTGCCACTTGGTCCATTGTAGATAAGCCCAAGCCTGATATCTCCATCTACATGCAGTTTGGTGAACGGATTGGGCGTACCCACCCCAACATTGGTACCATCATCATATACTTGACTGCATATTGCGCTGCTACCGTCAGACTTGATGAGTGCATCAGTAGTGGTACAACCTACAGGTCCGGCAGCACCCGTAACTCCCTGAGGGCCTGTTGCTCCTGCTGGTCCTTGCGGTCCAGTAATGCCTTGGGCACCCGTTGGTCCGGCCAATCCTTGCGGACCGGTAGTTCCAGTCGCTCCCGTTGGGCCTTGAGGTCCGGTGCTACCCGGTGCACCGTCTGCTCCGCTAAGCCCTTGTGGGCCTTGAGGACCCTGAAGTCCTGTAGCGCCATTTGCCCCAGTGGCTCCCTGTGGACCAGTTGCACCGGCAGGTCCTTGCGGGCCTTGTGCTCCTGTTGCACCATCTGCTCCTGTAGGTCCCTGCGGACCTGTTGGACCAATGGCCTGTACCCATTGTGTTCCGTCAAAATACCAGAAGGTATCATCGGTGGTATCGTAAACCAACAATCCGGTTGCCGGACTGGCAATGCTGGTACGCTGGGCGGTGGTCATTCTGGGCACTAGGAGGCCTTTATCGTTGGCGGTAAGGTCAAGAACTGCAGATGGGTCTGGAGCTATGGTTCCAATTCCCATGTTGTCTTGCGCCACAGAAATAGAGGCAATGAGAACAAAGGAGAGTGTAAAAAAGCGGGTAACGTTTTTCATACAGAAGAATTTTGGTGAGTTGAAATTAGCAAACGTCTTCAGCATCTTGTACACCCTTTGTTCAGATTCAATTGCATCACATGTGCCAATGGATAAGATTATCATTTCAATATGATTGTCCACAGCTGGCACCAAAACCACGCCTTTTCGATATACTTGAACGCAGAATGAAGAAACGACTCAACATAACGGTTTCGGGTAAGGTGCAGGGCGTGTATTTCAGAAGAGATACCGAACGTGCTGCCAAACGATTGGGTGTGGTTGGCACTGTGGCCAATAAGCCGAATGGCTCGGTTTACATAGAAGCTGAGGCCGATGAAGACACCTTACAACAATTTGTGGCATGGTGCCACGAAGGACCGGAGCTGGCAAATGTAACCCAAGTTGATACGGAAGAATCGGTCGTAACAGGATTCACCTCTTTCGATGTGCTGGCAGAGCCATCCGATTACCTCGGTTCCGTGTAGTTCTTCTCATCTCCTACCATGATCAACCAAAAACTCACCGACCGACTGGCTGTTAGCAACAAGGCCATTTTCTCTTTCTACGCCATTCTGGCGGCATTCTCCACCTACTTCTGCATGTATGCCTTCAGAAAACCGCTGGCAGCAACGGGCTATGACGACATCATGCTTTGGGGAATGAGCATCAAAACGGTGTTCGTTATCAGTCAGACAATCGGTTACACGCTATCGAAATTCTCTGGCATCAAGGTCATTTCTGAAATGAAAGGCAGCAAACGGGCACTGTCCATTCTTGTGCTGATAGGCCTAGCTGAACTGATGCTACTCGGATTTGCCGTAGTGCCCAATGCCATCAAACCCGGATTCATCTTCTTCAACGGCATGGCGCTGGGACTCATTTGGGGGTTGGTGTTCAGCTTTCTGGAAGGGCGTACCAATACCGAACTGCTTGGGGCTGGTCTGAGTGTGAGTTTTGTGGTGGCTTCCGGTTGGACCAAGTCGGCCGGGGTTTACCTATTGAGTCTGGGTGTGCCTCAATTCTGGATGCCATTTACTACCGGATTGCTGTTTGTGGTTCCATTGCTCATATCCGTGTGGTTGTTGGGGCATATTCCTCCACCCAGCGAAGCCGATGAAGCTGCGCGCACCAAACGTGCGCCTATGGATGGCAAAGCACGGATGCAGTTCTTCAAGACGTTCAGTATCGGAATTACGCTACTGGTATTGATCTACATGATGCTCACCGCCTTCCGCGATTTCAGAGACAATTTCATGGCAGATATCATGAGCGAACATGTGGATGCCCTGTCTATCGATTTCGGTCAGATAGAAACGTATGTGGCCTTGGCCCTATTGGCCATTGTTGGTTCCATCATGTTCATCAAGAACAACCTCACCGCGCTTATTGTCAATCATGTGCTCATCATCTTCGGCTTTCTGCTGGTGGGAGTTGCCACTTGGCTGTTCCAATCAGAGATGATATCGCCTAACATGTGGATGATATTGACAGGCGTTGGCGGATACATGGGATATATTCCGTTTAACTGCATTCTCTTCGAACGCTTGATTGCCACCTTCCGCTACGTGAGTAACGCGGGCTTCCTTATTTATGTGGCAGATGCTTTCGGCTACACGGCCGCCATCGGCATTATGCTGTACAAAGACTCCTTTGCGTTGGATGGCTCTTGGACCTCCTTCTTTACCGATGCCAGCTGGGCCATGATGGTGGTTGGAACGGTGCTTACCGTTGCTTCGCTGATTTACTTCGTGAATAAGAAGAAGAATTGGATTGAGACCTAGACCTTGTCATTCCGAGTTGGCGAGGAATCTCAATCTTATCAATACGAGATGCGTGTAGTTACGTCCTTTGGCCGTGAACTCCATTAGACTGCTTTCAAGGCACACTCTCGTGGTCGGTTTGAATGCCTGTTAGGTCTAGAAGAATCCACTTTGCGTCTTAGCGTCTTTGCGCGAACTATATCCTATTGGTAACCGGATTACCTACGTTGAAAACCCCGCTGCCTTCATACTTCTTGTTCGGGTCGCGCTCCACATCTGGTGGAAAAACCTTGCGCTTCTCCTCATAGTATTGATCGCGATAGCTGCCTTCTGAAGCACGGTTGTACGTAATGTACAGCGCTCTTCTTGGTCTGTTGCTGGTATTGGCGTCAGACTTGTGCGGTATGTACGAATCGAAGAACACGATATCTCCGGGCTCAGTCTCCAAATACTCCCAATTGAGGGTTTCGGCAAATTCAGGGTCTACTGTTCCGTCTGGTGCAGTTGGCAACATGCCTTCCTTGTGGTTTCCGGGCGACATCTGCAAACAGCCGTTCTCAGCATTGGAGGCATCAATACTCACCATCATGGTAATGTGGTACGTCTGCCCGAATGACGTGAAAGCCGGGGCATCCTGATGCGGAAGAAATCCATTTCCACCAGGTAGTTTGAAGTTAATCTTCTCTTTGAAAAGCACTGCTGGTTCTCCCATCAATTCAGAAAGAATACCGATGATCTTATCTCCACGCAGCAGTCCGTCAAACCCTTCGTGGAACTGCAAGAAGTTCTCTACACGGCACAGTTGCCTGCCCGCAGGGTCGGTAGACGGTGTCTCGAAATACTTCATCCATTTGCCGGCAGTTTCTGGTCTTGACTCCATGTCTTCCACCCAAGCGATCAGTTCCGTTTTCTGCGCCTGCGTGAAGTGATCTTTGACAACAACATATCCGTTGTCTTGCCAGAATTTAAGTTGAGAATCCGTTAGGTAGCTCATGTAAGTGTTTTATGATCAGTTAGTTATATTTCGGCTGCGAAGATGGTTCTTGGCCATCTGCTTGTATCGTTCAATATCCGGTAGCGGTCTGTTCTCTTCCTTGGCCAACTCGTCCCAAGCCCTCATTTTGATGTAATCCTTGTGATAAGGGTCTGCCTCAAACCGTTCCACCTCTTCTTCAGACATGGGTCCGCCTTGGAATGCGAGGGTCTTCAACGATGCCTCAGAAAGCTTCTTGTGATAGCCCGGTTTGGCAACACACAGATAGCGTTTGGCCTCCACGTGGTTCTCCACAATGCTGGCAATGCGTTCAGAGAATCCTCTTTCGCGCAGGTAGTCTGCCCCAACCTTATCATGGTTCATGTGGCCCAAACCGCCCATATCGTCTTCTGCACCATACTCCGTACAGAAATGGCCTATATCGTGAAACAGGGCGCCAAGCACCAATTCATCGTCATTGCCTTGGGCCTCTGCGCGTTCTGCGGCCTGGCACATGTGCTCCAGCTGCGTAACCTTCTCCCCTATGTAATCGGCTTCGCCACTCTTGGCGATCATGTCAAACAGGTCATCGACCGTTTTATTTATCTGCTCTTCCGTCATCTGTTTTTACTGTTTGAAGGTCAACGGCACTTTGACGTAAACTCCGAACTCTTCCACAAAATTGCAGGCCACACACGCATGCACGGCACCTTGCTTATCCTCAAACACTTGCGCTTCTCCCACCGGAAACAAAGGCTGATGCCAAACACCCGCGTTGATGTGCACCCCTTTAGTGCCATCGAAGTAATACGCCTTAAAGTCTTCCAACTCAATATCGTCTCCCGGTGCTGCCAATAATGCCACATAAGGTTTGCCATCGGTTGGAAAGAATATCTGTCCACCATCTGGGTGATAGTTGGCTTCGAACGTGTAAAGGAAATCGGTCTGCCCCCGTTCTTTATCCAAGCTGGCCAAAGATGGGTCGCAAGACCAGCCGGTGATGTACCTGCCATCAACCGCATGGTTATGTGTCTGCAGCATTTGGCCGTTCCATTTCATCTCGAAATCACCTTCGGTAACACCGCCTCCCAATCCCGTACCTGCCAACACAGGTCTATGACCTTGTTGCGGCCACTGCACGATCTCCACTTCAGCAGTTGCGAAATCATCCACCAAATGACCCAGATTCCTCAAAGAATCATTTGTTGCAAGGGTAAGTTCTGCTTCATAGACCCCTACTTCTGTCAGCGAACGCGGTATGAATTCTTGAGTGCCCTGGATAGTATCGGTGTCTTGTGCCATAGGATTGAATTCTACCGCAAAGAAACTAATTCAAGACGCCTAAAAATGGATTTCAGTCAGTTTAACAAAATGGAAACATGGAACTTGCATGAACCAAAAAATGCCCAACCGAATTTGTCGATTGAGCACATGCTTGCTTTGAATCTTCTGACTTACATGAAGAATCCACTCAGCTTGCGAACAACTTCATTGAGGATTCTGGCTGAGACGTAAAGAACGAGTAGGCTTAGCATGGCAATTACTTTGTTTCGTTACCGAAATAAACGATCTCGGTTTCTTCTTTCAGGTGCTTCTGGTTTTTGGCATTCAACTCTTTATCGGTGAACACCAAAGATTCTATCAGGGCAATTTTATCAAACACCATGTCGATGCTGATCTCTTCATCCAAATCAGCCTCAACAATGGCATTGTAGTTCTTCTCGTCAGTTACCATGTTGGTAGCCGTAAGAGACGCGGACGTGTTCAGTTTCTGAGCAAAGCCAGCCGCTGAAAAAACAATACAACCAATGAAAATGATGAATGATTTCATGACGTTTCCCGTTTGTAGAATGGGTTACGCCTGCTGTTCTACTTGGTTAGGATTTATCGGTAAACGGCACGGAATTCTGGATGAGTGACATCCACCTCACCCCATCAAATTGAGCATCCAATCCTTGGCATAGATGGTCAGCAGATAATTGAGCGTGAGGTTCACGGGCATGGCTATCATAGAGCCCAAAATGAACTCCTTAGAACGGATGGATGAGAACGCCAACGCATAGTTAACGGGTGGTGAGATGAAGAGTATCAACCGCAGAATTATGGTTGTGCTCAGTGGTTTCTCGGTCAGTCTGTCTGAATACTTCTTTACCAACGGGTGTTTTATCTCTTTCAGTACCTCTCCTGCCACACATCTGGTAAAGTAAAAATGCGCCATCATGGCCAAGAGTGTGCTTGCATAACCGATGAAAAAGCCTCCAATGCCATCGTACACCAGAAACAGTACAAAGAGGAATATCATTCCCGGAATGTTCATCAAGGTACCGATGATGTACACCACTCCGAAAATGACAATACCGAACATTCCGGTATTCTTAATGGTATTGGTAAGATAATCGAGACCGAAGTATCTGCTAAAGCCAGAATGCCGGCCAACATACATCAGTATCAATGATACAGTAAGCAGCACAATGAGTCTTATTAGGCTCTTTTTAGACAATTACTCGGTAGGTAGGTTGACGTAACAAGCTACGATTTTTTATCTCGGTAGCGATAGCCATTAATGGTCATATTTTAACAGTCCGAGCAATTTTCTGGCATTCGTCCCAATCATTAGCATACAATTCTCTAACGCGCGACAGCGCTGCTGGGTCAATCAGAGGTTCATTCCCGAACAGGGTTGTTGGAAGCAAACCCGCCAGAAACAGGAACGAATATCTGAATCCGCCCATTCCCAATTTCCAAAAGAAGTTGAGGAAATTGTTCTGGAACATGCGCCTCTTCCGCATATCCATCTTTCCCGAAAGCCACCTCATTGCCTTCAGTTGTTTCTCGGTGTATGAAGCATGCTTTTTGGTGGTATCAACAGCGCTGAGCTCGATGGTGGCGCCAATACGCGCTGCAAGCCCGTTGATGAAACCGAGCGTGTCCTTCTGCATGTCTTCATAGATCAGTACAATGGGCTTTTGCGTGAAGTGCTGCTCCAGGATATTTATCTGCCTTACGTACTCCAAGTCCTGCTTTCTGAATCGGCCGTTGTCCCTCTCCAAGTTGAAGAAATCGGAAAAGCTACCCGCAAAGCCATTCTTTACAAACCGTCTGTACTGCGATGCGATGTAGCTATCATGCCTTCTGAAAACGATTATCGGAACCGCATTGAGGAAATGGTGTGAGAATGCTTTTACCTCATTCTCCAATTGCTGGTCGAATTCTCTGGATACGAGATACGATGAATGGTTGGATGCTTTGATGATGTTGACCGCATTCGGATACCGCGTACGCTGAATGTAATAGAGGCCTTTCAGCTTCGGGAATACCCGATACTGCAGAAATGTGGTGCCCGTTTTTCCGGTTCCCACATGGAAATAGATGTTCTTGCTCCCCTGCTCCACGCTATTTGTTTCTGGTGTGTTTCCACCGTTTGTGCGTCCACAACCATGTCTCGGGTTGCACTTGTATATCCTTCTCCAATCTTTGGAAAAACAGCTTGACGATCTCTTCGGGCTCCAAGTTCTTCGGTTCTGAAGCCAACTCTTCCAGGTGAATGGAATAGTACCCACGTTTTACCCGTTTGATGCCGGCATAAATGACAGACTGGTTCAGCTTCTTGGCAATCTTGGCACCACCCAGAAAAACCTTTGTTTCCTGATTCAGGAACTGGATGCGCAATGCGTTCTTGTCTGGTGCGCTTTGGTCTGCCAGAAAAGATGTTGCCGTTACCTTATCCTTGTTCTCCAGCATCCCACGCAGTGTGCTTTTCATACGGTAAAGTCCATTGCCAAAGCGTGTTCTCAGTTTTTGCGTCAACCTATCTGCCGAAGCTGATTTCTGAGGTTTGTAAACCGCATACATATTATGTAATGGCTCCAATGCAAATCGCAATCCGCCCCACTCCCAATTGCCCCAGTGACCCATCATTACGATCACACTCTGGTTATGATCAAAATGTTTTTTGAATGGAGATGTGTCTTCAAATACCAACCGTTGCCGCAATTCAGATTCTGAGATAGTGAAGGCTTTCAGCGATTCAACTATCAGGTCGCAGAAATAACGATAGAAACGCTTTTCCAGATCAGCCAGTTCACTTGTTGATCTTTCAGGAAATGAGTGCTTGAGATTATCCCTCACCACCTCTACCCGATACTTCAACATTCGATAAAGAATGAGATGCAGCAAGTCGGAAAGCAGGTACAAGACGCCAAGCGGCAATACCGATATCGGATAGATGAAAATGAGAGACGCGAGGTATAAAAAGCGCTGCATTGTCCTGCAAAGGTGCTTAAATCCTTGGTTGTGAATACACCAATTCTGATAGCTTTGCCAACCCCATAAAAATCTATAGAATGGCACAGAAGTATATGAGCATGCGCAATTTGCGCTTCCAACTACACGAAGTTTTGAATGTAGAATCCTTGACTCAGCATCCGAGATATGCAGACCACAGCAAGGAGATGTTTGACATGATGCTGGACACTGCAAAGCAGTTGTCTGATAACCTGTTTTTCCCGATCTACGAAGAGATGGACCAGAAGAAACCTACCATGGGAGATGGTGTGGTTCATGTTCATCCGAAGATCAAGGATGTGATGAAGGAAACCGGAGAAGGTGGTTGGATAGTGGCTCAGGAAGATTACGAGCACGGAGGCCAACAGATGCCACGCACAGTTTACAGCGGAGCCAACTTCATTTTCCACGCTGCCAATACGTCTGCCGCTTCCTTTTTTGGACTGACAATGGGTTCTGCTGAGTTGATCTCATCATTCGGCAGCAAGGAACTTCAGGAAACCTACATGACCAAAATGTTCTCAGGTGAATGGCAAGGAACAATGGCGCTTACAGAGCCGCATGCGGGTAGTTCTTTGGGAGATATTTACACTTCTGCAACCGATGCTGGCGATGGTTCTTACCGCATCAAAGGCCAGAAGATCTTCATTTCTGCCGGAGACCACGATGGGGTTGAAAATGTGGTGCATCTTATGTTGGCCAAAATAGACGGAGCGCCTGCTGGAAGTAAAGGCATCTCTCTTTTTGTGGTTCCGAAACACAGAGTTGAGAATGGTGGTTTGGTGCCTAACGATGTCTTCACAGCAGGATTTGAAGATAAAATGGGAATGAAAGGTTGCCCTGTTATGCACTTGGTGATGGGAGACAACAGCGATTGCCACGGTTATTTGGTGGGTGAACCGAATAACGGTCTTCGCTATATGTTCCAGATGATGAATGGCGCAAGGATCAGTGTGGGTCTCATGTCCTGCGGACTTTCTTCAGCGGCTTACTATGCTTCTTTGGAGTATGCCAATGAGCGTCCGCAAGGAAGAACACATTCGAACCGCGACCTGGAATCTCCGATGGAAATGATCATCAACTACGCGGATGTGAAACGTATGTTGTTGTTCCAGAAATCGGTGATGGAAGGCGGGCTTTCCCTAGTGCTTCAATGTGCCTATTATGCAGATATGGTTCTAGTAACTGAAGGCGCTGAGAAAGAGAAATATCAGATGTTGCTTGATCTGCTCACCCCAATGGCCAAAGCATATCCGTCTGAGATGAGTGTTCAGAGCACGAGCCAAGGCATGCAGGTGCTAGGTGGTGCAGGTTTCTGCAGCGATTTCCCACTTCAGCAGTATTACCGCGATACACGTATCAATCCTATTTATGAAGGAACAACCGGTATTCAGGCCATGGACCTTCTGGGTAGAAAAGTTACCATGAAAATGGGCGCTGCCGTTATGGCTTTTGGTGCCGAATTGCAAGAGACCATCAAAGCTGGAATGGCTGTCGAGTCATTGAAAGAACGTGCGGAAAAGCTGGCTGCCTCTGCCACCAAATTCCAAGAAGTAACCATGAAATTGATGGGATTGGCGCAAAGCGAAAAACCAGAGGTGTTCTTGGCAGATGCTACACTTTATCTAGAGAATGCTGGAATTCTGGCGGTTGCCTGGCAATGGCTGAAACAAGCGTTGGTGGTTGAAGCTAAATTGGCTGAGAATCCGAGTGGAGAAGAATTGAAGTTCTATAAAGGAAAGCAGGCGGCCTTTGAGTACTTCTATGAATACGAGTTGCCAAAGTCAATAGGACTTACCAAACGACTTATGAGCGATTACAGACTAACGCTGGAACTCGAAACAGAATACATCAACTGATGAGCTACGAAACATTCAAATATTCCGTAGAGAATAAGATAGCACATGTGGTTCTCAATCGGCCAGACAAGGTCAATGCGCTGAATGAAACCGCTTGGAAAGAACTCAAACAGATATTTGAAAACATCAGTTCCGACCCCGAAGTACGGGTGGCCATCCTATCTGGAGAAGGCAAACTTTTCTGTGCGGGTATCGATCTGCAGATGCTCATGTCTGTCAAGAATGTGGAGAGCATTGAATGTCAAGGACGTAGAAGTGAGCAGATACTGAGGTTCGTGAAAGAACTCCAAGCACCGATAAATGCCATTGAAATGTGTTCGAAACCAGTTATTGCTGCCATTCATAATGGTTGCATTGGCGGTGGCGTTGATATTGTTGCAGCCTGCGATATGCGTTACTGTACAGACGATGCCTATTTCACTGTCAAGGAAATAGACATGGGCATGGTTGCCGATTTGGGAACACTGCAACGGTTACCCAAATTCGTGAAGCCAGCAGTTGTTGCAGAAATGGCGTATACAGGTAGGAAGGTCGGTGCGCGAGAATCGAAAGAGATCGGCTTGGTCAACGACTATTTTACAGATAAGGAAACATTGATGGCAGAGGTTCAGAAACTGGCCCAGACGATTGCTTCCAAGTCTCCCCTTTCCATTAGAGGTACCAAAGAAATTCTCAGACATACGCGCGATCATTCCGTCCAAGACGGGTTGCATCATATGGCTGTTTGGAACTCTGCCATGATTCTATCTGATGACCTAGCAGCAGCTTTTATGGCGGCCATGAGTAAGCAGCCGCCTACTTTCAAAGATTAACATTTGCAAGAGGCTGATTTTCATCCCATTGTCTAATTTCATACCGTGAATCACGTAGAAACGGTTGATCTTGTTCTGAAAGAACTGGTGGAAACACGGCATCCTTCGGTCAGTGTAAGACGTGTCTTCAAAAAGCATCGGGTAAATTACACAGATGAGATGATCAAGGAAGTTGAGCGAACCCTCACCTCCAAAAGCTTGGTCAAGGCGCGTGGCGAGGATTCTGCCGGCTACACTTGCTACGCATTGTCTGAAACGGGTACTGACTTCCTGAAATCTTTCGGCACATATCAGAAGTATTTGAAAGGACTGGAGACAGAACAGAAAAAAGTAGAACGAGCACGCAAAAAGAAGCCTTATGATGCCGCAAAAAACTTTCAAGGAGAGGCTCCTGCTCCCTATTCACCGCCAGAAAAAACTTACCTTCAGCGAAACGGACTTGGTGTAATTCTTCTTGTGTTTTTCATCATTCTGTTCATCATTGTAGCTAAGATTTCAACCTAATGATTCGAGTCTTTTCCATCCTATTCTTCATCTCATTTGGCCACTTGAACGGCACCGCACAGACTCTTTCGGATTACACTTGGCTTGAAGGTGAATGGACGCATGTAAGTGGAGACCAAACCACTGTAGAGTCTTGGAGCCTGAGAAATGACACAACCTTGGTAGGCAGTTCGCTCACTACCAATGCGTCTGGTGCCACAGTATTTGAGGAAGCTTTGAAAATTCAGCAGCATGGAACTACCGTGAAATACATTGCTGTTCTTCCTACCAAGATTGCTGAATTCGTTCTTAAAAAGCACACAAAAGACCTGCTTGTGTTCGAAGATCCTAAGAATGATTTCCCTTCCATTATTTCGTACAAACGGGTGAAATCCGGTCTCGAAATCAAACTGGAAGGAAGCGGCAAAAAAGAGGTGATGGATTTTGAACCGAAAAAGCAATAACAATTGGTATAATTGTTGCGTTTTCAACGTCAAAACTACTTCCATGAGAACCATAGGCATCCTTTCCATCCTTACACTTTTACTTGCATCATGTTCCTCCAATAGAATGTTGTTTACGGTAGACACCAAGCAGATGATTGAGAAGGCCGGTGTGCAGGTTTCGCAGGTTCAGTTTTACAATTCTGAAGAGATAGTTCTGGCACGTCAGATAAGTAAAGAAGAAGTGAAAGTTGCTGAAGGAAAAGTGAGAATTGAGAACGGACGCAACATCGAAGAGATCATTATTCCGGCAAACACGCCTGGTATTTGCGAGATGAATGATGAGAAGACCCTCAAGGTGAGTTTCGATTCGGGTGATGGAAAATCCATTCCATTTCTTGTTGAAAGACGCAACGATATGGTTGTTGAAGGCAGCTATTTCAAGATCGGGGCAAAAGAATGGACAAGATCCGATAGAGGCAGAAGAATCGGAAAGCTGGATTACGAAGGCAACATTTACAACATTGTTCGAGGTTCTGAGGCTAGGCTGATGATAGACAAAGCCACTTTGAACAAAGTGAACAGAAAGACAAAGGTTGCCAAGGGCAGAAAACTCTGATACCTACCTTTGCGCCCAATAACATCAGGGCTAAAACATGGAGTTACTTATGACCAAAGTGTGCATGACCAAAGACATTGGCGTGCACGGAAATCTTTTCGGAGGCATCATGCTTTCTTGGATAGATGAAGCGGCCGTTGCCATGAGCAACCGCATCTGCAAAACTCCGAATATGGTTACCCGAAAAATGACCGAAATCCTATTTGAGCGTCCGGTCAAGGTTGGTCATACCATCAATATTTACGGGAAAGCCGTAACCATGGGCACCACCTCCATTGCTCTCAATGTTGAGGCAAGACGGTATAACGTCTATACTACGGAAGAAGACGTAGTGTGCCGTACTCAGATAGTGTTTGTTAGAATTGATGAGGAAGGAAATAAGATTCCTATTGCAGGAGAAGTAAGAAGAAAGTTCGCTGAAGAACAGGGCTAATTCCTTCTGAAAAGCAATTCAGAACTACCTTCTTCAAAACCCGCTTTTTTAAACAGACCATTTACCGCGCTGTTGCCATCAACACGCACCACAACGTCTCCTTTGGTGTACACCTTTGTTCGGTCAAGTAGCTCGGCCGCAATACCTTTTCTTCGCTGTTGTTCGTCTACGGCCATGTACACTAGAATATTCTCAGCAAAGTAGCCTTCAAAGTTTGTCCGATTGACCACCGAAACGCCAATGATATCGTCTCCAGACTTTGCCATCAACACAAAACCACCTTGGTGTGGAAATTTGCTCAGTGCATACTCAATTGCTCTAGAAACATTGTCCCTCGAATCGAGATAGTCGTCCAAGTTTTTCAGAAGAAAGTTGATGATATCTTCCTTCTCAAGAGTTGTAACAAAATCGGTGGTATTGAGCAGTTGATAGTCTACCATGTTAAAATATCAAAAATCAGTGCTGTCATAGCAACTTGGAACATGATCTGCGTCCTGTTTGTTAAAGGGTAGCCTAATAAACTGAAAAAGCTTCTGAATTGCTAATTTTGGACGCCTTTTAAACACGAACAAAAGAAGAATATGAGGAGATTGCTATTTGTTTTGCTGATACTGACCAGTGTATCTGCCAAGGCTCAAAAAGAGGGTTACGAGATTGAATTCAACATTGCAGGTTGTAAAGAAGGAACCGCCATTCTCGCCTACTACTACGGTGACAAACAATACATTAAGGATAGCACTAAAGTGGATGCGAAGGGCAGTTTCACTTTCAAGGGTGATGAATCCTTGGACCAAGGCATTTACATTACTGTGATGCCACCAGACAACAAGTATTTTGAAGTGATAGTTGATGAGGATCAGAAGTTCTCCATGACTTCCAAATACGGCAACCCCATTCGAGACATGAAGGTTAGTGGTCATGAAGAGAACAAAAGATTCTACGAGTACTTGAAATACCTGGAGGATCAAAAGACCAAGTCTACCCCACTCTCTAAGAAAGCTGAAGAGCTAAAAGCCGCAGATAGCCTTGGATTCAGGGAAACTCCTGAGTTCAAAAAATTGCAGGAAGAATTGGCTGTGATAGATGAAGAGGTGAAAGAATACAAGAACAAATTCATTGCAGATTACCCCAATGCTCTTCTATCAAAAGTGTTCCAAGCTTCTAAGGATCCAGATATTCCTGAAGCACCTTTGCTGGAGAATGGAAAGCCAGATAGCACATTCGCGTACCGTTATTTCAAAGAGCATTATTGGGATAACGTTGATTTCTCTGACGAAAGATTGATCAGAACTCCAGTTTACCACAGTAAGCTTCAGAAGTTCATGGCCAAGACGGTGTATCAAATTCCCGATTCCATAGTTAAGGAAGCTTCTATTCTTGTTGAGAAGACCCGTAAGAGCAAGGAACTCTTCAAATACACGGTGTTCTGGATCACCAGCCACTTCGAAACGTCCAAGCAAATGGGAATGGATGCGGTTTTCGTGCATATGGCAAAGAACTATTACATGACGGGTCAGGCGTTTTGGGCAGATTCTACAACAATTGCCAAGATCAGCGACAGAGCTCGCAAACTGGATTATTCACTTATTGGTAAAACGGCACCGAACCTTATCATGAAAGACACAGCAGGTGTTTTTCAAATCCTACACGCCATTCAGAAAGACTACACCGTGGCTTATTTCTGGGACCCAGATTGTGGGCATTGCAAGAAAGTGACACCGAAAGTGAAAGAGTTCTATGATAAGTTCAAGAAAGAGTTGGATGTTGAAATCTATGCTGTTTGCACCAACGCAGATGAGCGTGAAGGTTGGGTAAAGTACATCAACGAGCACAACTTGGATTGGATCAATGTGGAGGATCCTGAACAGAAAACCGCCTACAAATATTTATACGACATCTACTCTACTCCAGTGATCTATCTTCTAGACAAGGAAAAGAAAATCATCGCCAAAAGATTAGGAGCAGAAGATCTGGAAGGATTCATTAGACATCATAGAAAGAAGAACTCATAACCTTACCTTAGCCACAAATTATTTGACATGCTGAACGCACGAAACATATTCATACTTATCCTGATAATTGCAGCAGCAACCCTCCGCGTGCTGGGAATTTTGCCTTACAACTTCACACCAGTGGCGGCCATGGCCCTGTTTGGTGGAGCCATGTTCAGTAATAGAGTATTGGCATTTGTACTTCCCTTGGCTGTAATGCTTATTTCAGATGTATTCATTGGTTTTCACAACAGTTTGTTTGCTGTGTATGCTGCGTTCATTCTTATTGTATTGATAGGAAGGGTAATTTTTACGGATCCATCCATGCTTAAAGCTATTGGTGGAGCATTGGTTGGTTCTGTATTGTTCTTTTTTATTACCAATGCTTCTGCTTGGTGGGTCCTTCCAGAATACACGAAAGATCTTTCAGGATTGATCAGTAGCTACATTGCAGGACTTCCTTTCTTTAGAGGAACGTTGGTGGGAGACATCCTTTTCACGGCAGTATTCTTCGGAAGCTTCAAGTTGGCCGAGATCCGATTTCCACAACTGGTCAGAGCCTAAGATTTGCTCAAGCATCCCATCGTACTTGCTTTAATAGCGTTTGGCTTAGCACTTATCGCTAACACATATTTTTATGTTACAGGTGTTGACCTTACCACGGTTGTTGCCAAAACACTATTTGCAGATACCATCATTGTTCTCACACTCATTCCTGTTTCGGAGACAATTCAGTTGGGGCAACTGACCCAATCTCCACCATTTGGAGAAAGAGTTAAATCGGGAATGAAAAGTGTGGCGCTTTACACCTTTCTCATAGCCATTAGCACTTTTATCTTACTTAAACTCTTCGGTGAACCATTGATTGCTGACCGTTTGAACCTTCTGAATGAAATGATGGCCAGAGGTATTGAGAATGGTAAGATCACTGAAGAACAAGTAAAACAGCAGATCGAATTGGCCAACCAGATCTATTCGCCTTCGTCTCAGGTACTGATTGTAATAATGGCCAATCTGTTCGTAGGCTTTGTCAGTTCAATATTGGCTGCAATACTGATAAGGAAGTAGTTCCTTAAGAGCCTAAGCTCCTGCCACCTTCTCCGCCAGAGCATTAAGGTCAACCCCATCAAAACTACCGGAACTCATCATTAAGAGGTTCTTGCGCTTCCACTCCATTTTGGAAAGATGTTTTTCCAACTTGGCAGAATCTGTAAATACTTCCAGGTCTTTTCTATCAAAAGCTTTCTTGACCTGTTTTTTGGTCAATTCCGGTAGCTTTTTGTGCTTCAATGTTTTCGGGTTGAAGTACACGATGGCCACGTCTGCGGCCTTCATGCTCTTTCTGTATTCTTCCAAAAACTTCAGACTCAACGAGCTGAACGTGTGCAATTCCAAACACGCAACCAATTTCCGTGATCGGAACTGATGTTTCACCGCCTTAACGGTAGCCTTCACCTTTGATGGTGAATGGGCAAAATCCTTATAAACTGCTGTGTATTTCGATCCTGCCAAAAGCTCCAATCGTTTAGATGCTCCCCTAAACGACTGGATGGCATCATAAAAGTCCTTTTCGGAAACACCCAAACTACCACAGACCAACCGCGCACCGTTCAGGTTTATCAGGTTATGATTTCCAAATACCTTCAGCGGTACTTTTCCATGATCGGTCAATAGATAGGTAACACCACTCTCAATAACGTGCGGAGGCAGTGAATAAGGCAACAGTTCAATATCACCATCAGCATCTTCTGCTACCTTCTTAACCTCTTTATCATCAATACAATAGATAAGTTTACCATTCTTTCTGATAAGGTCTACGAACATGGAAAACTGCTCCACATAATTCTCAAACGTTGGGAACACATTCACATGGTCCCAAGCAATGCCGCTTAGCAGCGCTATGTTCGGTTTGTATAGATGGAATTTGGGTCTTCGGTCAATTGGGCTGCTCAGGTATTCATCGCCTTCCAATATGGCCACTTTGGCCTCTTTGGTCAGTTTCACCATGGTATCGAATCCTTCTAACTGAGCTCCGACCATGTAATCGGCATCAATCCCAACCTGATTCAATACGTGCAGAATCATGGCTGTTATGGTTGTTTTACCGTGGCTTCCTCCAATTACAACACGTGTTTTGTCCTTGGTCTGTTTGTAGATGTACTCAGGATAACTGTAGATCTTCAACCCCAGTTTCTTGGCCTTCTCCAGTTCGGGGTTGTCTATTCTAGCATGCATTCCCAGAATAACCGCATCAATATCTTCGGTTATCCTGTCAGGATTCCACCCCATGTTTTCTGGAAGCAGTCCGTATTTGGCCAGCCTTGATCTGGAAGGCTCAAACACTTCATCGTCAGAGCCACTGACCTGGTATCCTTTGTGGTGCAATGCCAATGCAAGATTATGCATGGCGCTTCCTCCTATTGCTATGAAATGGACCTTCACCTTAAAATGTTAAGCCAACGTTAACGGACACAAAATAAAGGTGCATTCTTATACGCCAATGTTAAATTTTAAGTGTTTATCAATAGCCTATATTCGCTCAAAATCGAGACAATGAAACTTTACAGTATTGAAACCGGATTTTTCAAGTTGGACGGTGGAGCCATGTTCGGAGTGGTGCCAAAGTCGTTATGGCAGCGAACCAACCCTGCAGATGAGAACAATATGTGTACTTGGGCCATGCGTTGCCTGCTAATAGAAGATGGTGATAGATTGATTTTGATCGATAATGGCATTGGCGACAAACAGGACGATAAATTTCTTCGGCACTACTATCTGCACGGAGATGCAACGCTGGAAAAAAGCTTGGCTGCTCATGGTTTCGGTAAGGATGACATTACGGATGTTTTTCTTACCCATTTGCATTTTGACCATTGCGGTGGTAGCGTAATCTGGAATAGAGACAGAACTGGGTTTGAGATGAATTTCAAGAATGCCACGTATTGGAGTAACGAGAGGCATTGGAAATGGGCGGTTGAACCAAACCGAAGAGAACGGGCCAGTTTCCTGAAAGAGAACATCATTCCCATTGAACAATCAGGACAATTGAAGTTTATCAATGAGGGTGACGATTGGCATCCGAACATCGACATCTTCTTCGCCAATGGTCATACCGATGCGCAGATGATCCCGATAATCGATTACAATGGCAAGAAGCTGGCTTTCATGGCAGATCTGCTTCCTTCGGTGGGCCACTTCCCTATTCCTTTTGTGATGGGTTATGATACTCGGCCGCTGCTAACACTAGATGAAAAAGAGCGGTTTCTGAACACAGCTGCGGACAACAATTACACCCTCATGTTTGAGCACGATTCGGTTAACGAATGCTGCACCGTTAAGCATACCGATAAAGGTGTCCGTGCCGATAAAACATTACGACTTGCCGATCTTTAGAATAAACAACCCCGCCAACATTTACTCGTTAATAATTTGAAGAAGGATATTGCATCGGTCAACTAGCTGAAACTGCATAATTCATAACTTCGAAATAGACATCCAACCCCGGTGTCCTGCATGACGAGACAATTACTATACCCCATAATTGTTTCAACGTTGAGTTTTCTCGTTGGAATCAACATGGCCTTTGGTCAGTGTAACGAGTTGATTCCACTAGAAGTGATCAATCCGGGTTTCGAGGGGCCACCAGCAGCACATAATACACCAGCTCCATGGAGCACCTGCGGAATTACCCCAGACACACAACCAGGCTCATGGGGTGTAACCCTACCTCCTTCTGAAGGAAGCAGCTACGTAGGTTTTGTATACGGAAGTGCCAGTTGGCAAGAAGGTGCTTCACAACAATTGAGCGGAGCCATGCAAGCTGGCGTTCAATACGACTTTACGATTGACCTGTCTGCAACACCAGCATCTGGTGGTGGAATAAATCCCAATTCTTTCTGTTCCATGGAAGTTTGGGGTGCTAATGCCATTTGCCAACGAACTCAATTGATGTGGAGTTCGCCTGTGATCACGCATTATGGCTGGCAAACTTATACTGTAAGCATAACGCCAACTCAGAATTGGACACACATTTATTTCATCTGCAACTGCGGTCCGTTAGGATATATTCTGCTGGACAATATCACACCACTTCAGGCCAACAATCCAAACGTATTCATTACCTCGCATGTTGATGGTGATGCGGAGTCATGCGGATTTACGCTGGCGGGAAACGTCAACAACGCCATCATCGATTCAGTGATTCTTTCCGGTAATTTCCAAGGGTCGCCACTGAATGCTCCGCTTACCGGTTTAGATTGGTCAGCACCACTGACATTCAATGGTCCAGGAAACCAAACAGTGGTTGCTACAGCCTATTACACCGATCAGCAATTGCAGGAAACCTGCGTTTCAACTCACGTTGATCTGGTCATCAATTCCCCTATTTCAGATTTCAATTTTAATGAGCAGTGTGATGGAATCGGAATTCCATTTACAGATGCTTCCGTACCATTTGGATCCAGTACCGTTACAGCTTGGAATTGGGATTTCGGTGATGGAGGTACCTCAACACAACAGAACCCAACGTATGCCTATTCAACATCTGGAACTTATTCTGTTGAATTGGAAATTACTGCTTCCGATGGATGTTCGGTGACATCAACACAGAGTGTAACGGTTTTCGAGAATCCTGTTGCCGACTTTACATTCAATGAGGCCTGCGAAGGTGACATAACCAACTTTACCGATGCCAGTACCATTGGTGTTGGCACGATCAGCGGTTGGAACTGGGACTTCGATAACGGAAGCACTTCGTCCGTTCAAAACCCAACCAATTCCTACACAACATTGGGAGTTTACGATGTGGATCTGACCGTAACCACAACCGATGGCTGCACCAACACTTCCACTCAACAGGTGGGTATGTACCCGCTTCCTGTGGCCGATTTCAGTTTTGGTGATGCGTGTCTTCAAACTGATTTTCAGTTCACAGATCTTTCAACGGTTTCTTCGGGTGCAGTTATTGGTTGGGATTGGGATTTTGACGATGGAGCTACATCAACCAATCAGAACCCAACAAACCAATATGGTGTTGATGGCACATATAACGTAACCTTGACCGCCACCACAGATCATAACTGTTCTGATGCGTTGACGCAAACGGTTACGGTACATCCACTTCCTGTTGCTGACTTTACCAACACAACGGTCTGTGCGTTGATAACGATGGATTATACGGATCAATCCACCGTAACGTCTGGTACAATTACCGATTGGCAATGGTACTTCGGTGATGGAGCATCGGCTCAAACTCAGAATACCTCCAATGTTTTTGCCGATGGTGGCACGTACACCAGTTCTTTGGTGGTGACCACTGCCCTTGGTTGTCAAGATTCGGTTGCCATCGATGTTACTGTTTACCCAAAACCCGAAGCAGATTTTACTTGGGTTGACGCTTGCTTGAATGACCCGCATGTTTTCACCGATCAATCTACCATTACGGGTTCAACGCTGAGCGGTTGGGATTGGGATTTTGGTGATGCTACGGGAACTTCAGCGCAGCAAAACCCCACTTATACTTACGCAAACAGCGGACAATACACGGTAGAGTTGATTGCTACAACCGCTGATGGTTGCAAGGACACCATTGAGTACACATCTGAGGTATTTGACCTGCCTGTGGCCGATTTTTCGTTTACCGACATCTGCGAAGACGACTCGGTTCTGTTTTCCGATCAATCAACCATTCCTTCTGGCGCTATCAATAGCTGGAATTGGGATTTTGGGAACACCGAAACAAGTGTTGCTTCAGACCCTGATTACGTTCAATATCCGGCAGATGGATTGTACGATGTAGAATTGATTGTTGCTTCGGGCAATGGTTGTGCGGACACCTTGATTCAGCAGATTGAGGTTTTCCCCACCCCAATAGCAGAATTCACGTTTGATAGTGTCTGTTTTCCTGACCTTGTCCAATTTACAGACCTTTCTAACCAGAACGGAAGCTATCCACTCACCACTTGGACCTGGACTTTCAGCGATGGCCAGACCAGTAACCAACAGCACCCGAGCATGGATTTTGGGGTGCCTGGCACCTTCTCCGCAGACCTTCTTATTTCCAACGGACCGGGTTGCAAAAGCACTTATTCGCTTGGTGATGCGGTGGTTCATCCACTTCCTGAACCTGATTTCCCTCAAGGATTGGCCACTTGCTTAGAAGACACCATATTCTTTACCGACCTCTCCTCTATTAGCCCAATTACAGATGACGCTATCGTAAGTTGGAACTGGAATTTCGATGATGGGAATTCATCAACCACCGTTGAACCTTATCATGTTTACAACAACCATAATCTGTACGATGTAGAGTTGATGGTTGAGACCAATAATGGCTGCCAGGAGACCGTAACTCGAGTGGTTGAGATCTACCCATTGCCCGATGTGAGTTTTATTGCTGATCCACCCATGGGCTGTGCTCCACTTCGGGTACAATTCATTGATCAATCATCCATTCCAAGTCCATATGCTTTGCAGAGTTGGGACTGGTGGCTGGGTGCAGACTCGTTGACATCAGCCTCACCATCCAATGTGCTTACTTACAACCCGGAGCTTGGACCAATGGATATTGCGCAGTATGATGTGCAATTGACCGTAACCTCAACAAATGGTTGTATCACGGTGCTTAACCAACCGAATTACATTACGGTATACCCGAAACCGGAAGCAGCATTTGATGTTGATGAAGAGGTTCAGAACATCATCAAACCAAGATTTGAGTTCACCGATCTTTCTACAGAAAACGTTACAAATTGGGATTGGACATTTGGAGATGGAACGTACGAGAATGATCAGCATCCTATCCATTACTATGATGCGGTTGGCGATTATCCGGTGCAACTCATTGTAGAAACCCAGTACGGTTGTTTGGATACCGCTGGAATGTACGTGAAGGTTGAGCCTGTTTACACTTTCTATATCCCGAATTCCTTTACTCCCAATGCAGATGGTCTCAATGAAGAGTTTTGTGGCATGGGAGAAGGATTCACGGAATACTCCATGTACATCTACGATAGATGGGGCGAGTTGATATTCGAATCGAATGACCCTGATTTTAAATGGGACGGAACATTCAAAGGCAAGCAGGTGCAGCAGGGAACATATGCCTATCGATTCTATATCATTGATTGGCAAGGACATGACCATCAGTACGAAGGGCATGTTACGTTACACCGCTGATCAGAATTTATCTGCTTCACCTGATTTCTGCATCACTTTTACCAGTTTGCCATCAGAGTACTTGGCTCGGTAAGTAATGTTTCCGTCCATGTCCCAATAGGTGTTTGTGCCGTGTAATCTGCCACCTTGGTAGCTAATGCTGAACCATTTGGCTCCATGCTCATACCACGCTTGCGAAAGCCCGTTCAACTTGCCATCCAAGTATGTCTGCTCCTGAAACTTGAATCCGTTGGAATAATATAATTTCCACAGACCTTGTTTCTCGCCATCCTTGTAATCACCAACGGCACGCAACTCTCCGGTTTCATGCCACTCTGTACTTGGCCCATCCTCCAGGTCATTCTTGTAGCCTTTGTCATACTGTTTGTGACCGTTAGGATACCATAGCAGTGCTTTACCATTCTTTTTACCCTTGTCGTATTCCACATCGAATTTCGGACTGCCGTCTTCGAAATATCCAAGCCACTTACCATGCATTTCTCCTTCAAAGAACTCTCCAGTCTCCTTTATTTGGCCATTCTTGTAATAGGAGGTCCACTTACCGGTTTCCTTGTCGTTTGCAAATGCTCCAGTGCTGAAATTCTCTCCCGTTTCATAAAAACGATTCCATGAGCCTGTTTTCAATCCTGTTTCAAACTTTCCTTCTTTCCATTTGGTGCCTTCTTCCTCATAATAGTAAGTCCAATCGCCTTGCAGTTTGTCATTTTTGAAAAGTCCTGCACTCCCAAGGTTTCCATTCTCATAGTAGAATTTCCACTCGCCTTCTCTCAGATCCGAAACAAATGGTCCGGTCATTTCCACTTTCCCATTCGGGTAATACCACGTGAAGGTTCCAACCTTTTTACCATCCTTGAAGGTCCCACTCATGCTCATTTGACCGTCTTCAAACCATTTTTCTTCGGCTCCGTTTTGCGTTCCGTCTTTGTAGGTCACTTTACGCTTGGTTTTCCCGTTGGGATAGTAATAGGTCCAAAGGCCGTTCTTCTGCTTGTCTTTCAGGATCCCTTCAAATTCTAACTGGCCATCTGCATAGTAACTGAGATTTTTTCCGTTCTCAATCTGTTGGTCACTCAGTAATTTGCCATCTCGGTAATAACATTTCCAACGCCCTGTTTTCTCATTGTCGGCATACTTTCCTTCGCAGAACAGATTTCCATTGTCATAATAGGATTTCCACGGTCCCTGCTTCATTCCGTTGGCCATTTTGCCCTCTTCCTTTACGTTGCCGTTAGGCCAGAGTTCTTGGGTCTTCTCTTGGGAGAAAGCGATAAATGGTATGATAAACAGTATGCTTAGGAAATACTTCATTTTAGTTCAGAACTAATTCGGTAACTACGGTTTCTCCGAGTTCCTTGTTGATGTTTTCAATAATACTCTCACGGGCAAACGACAGTTCATTCCTAAGAACAGAACTGTCCAGTTTTACACTCAATCGGCCATTTTTGAAGTAAATGCTTTTGGTGCGATTCTTTACAGCAGGTCCAAGCAATGCTCCCCAAAGATGTGTAACACGCGTTTCCTTGGCCTTGTTGGCCATTGGGTGTTCAGACAACCAGTCGTCAATAACCGCCTTCAGCGGCTGTTCATTGGTGGTTCGTCTCTTCATGCGTTAAAATCCTTGAGGAATGAACGAACATTGACGTCAATTCTTTCAGTGATGTTTTCAGATACAACCGGATTGAATTTCTCTCCAATGATCTTCTCGTATAACTCAATGTATCGGGATGAAACAGTTTGAACGAACTCATCTGGCATAAATGGCATGGTCTGACCTTCCAAACCTTGGAAACCGTTATCCATCAACCATTCTCTAACAAACTCCTTAGAAAGCTGCTTTTGTGGTTCTCCTTTTTCTTGCCGCTCGGCATACCCATCGCCATAAAAATAGCGGCTGCTATCTGGCGTATGAATCTCATCAATAAGATGAACAACACCTTTTCTATTCCCAAACTCATACTTCGTATCAACCAGTATAAGACCTTGTTTAGCAGCCATTTCTGAGCCTCTCTTGAACAATTCTCTGGTGTACTGTTCCATTTGCACATACTCAGATTCCGGCACAATGCCCTTGGCAAGAATATCGGCTCTTGAGATGTCCTCGTCATGCCCTTCTTCTGCTTTGGTTGCAGGTGTGATTATCGGTTCTGGAAACGGGTCGTTCTCTTTCATGCCATCAGGCATTGGAACACCGCATATCATGCGTTTTCCGGCTCGGTACTCTCTCCAAGCATGGCCGGCCAAATAACCACGAATAACCATTTCCACACGGTAAGGCTCACAACGATGACCAACAGACACAACAGGATCTGGTAGCGTTAGCAGCCAGTTAGGAACAATATCCTCCGTGGCTCTCAAAAAGTTGGCAGCAATCTGTGTCAAAACCTGTCCTTTGAACGGAATTCCTTTGGGAAGAATATGGTCGAAAGCCGAAATCCTATCGCTGGCTACCATTACAAGCAGGTCTTCGCCAATGGAATACACATCGCGGACCTTCCCTTTGTAGACATTGGTCTGTCCTGGAAAATCAAAGTCTGAACTTGTCAGCGTATCTGGGAGTTTGGTTGCTTCACTCATTTTTATCTGCCTTGGCGTAAATGTCTACAATTCTTGATACTAATGGATGCCGGACTATATCCGATCCGGCCAATTCGATGAAGGAAATACCCCTGGTGCCACTGAGAAGATTCCATGCTTTCTGAAGACCACTACTGAACTTTTTAGGAAGATCTACCTGAGTTACATCTCCAGTAATAATGAACTTGGCCGAGTTTCCCATTCTTGTAAGAAACATACGCATTTGAGGTTCTGTAGCATTCTGCGCTTCATCCAAAATAACAAAGGCATGATCCAATGTTCTACCTCGCATAAAACCAAGTGGCGCAATCTGAATCACGCCTTTTTCCAAGTGCTCTGCCAACTTGGTTGGAGGCAGCATATCCATCAATGCATCATACAACGGCTGTAAGTATGGATCCAACTTTTCCTTCATATCGCCAGGTAAGAAGCCAATGCTCTCTCCGGCTTCTACTGCTGGTCTGGTCAGAATAATACGCTTGACCTCTCGCCTTTTCAAGGCTCTAACAGCTAAAGCAACAGCCGTATAGGTTTTTCCTGAACCGGCTGGGCCGATCACAAAGACCATGTCTGACTTTTCTACGGCCTTTACGATCTTCTTCTGATTGGGCGTTCTGGCTCTTACCAGAATCCCATTCTGGCCATAAACCAGAACAGAATCATCGACCTCCGGACCATCTACACTTTCGCTTAACAGCAAGCGCTCAATCTCCTTCAATGGAAGATTACCGTACTTATTATAGTGAGATTGGAATTGCTTGAATCGGTGCTCCAGCTGTGCAACCGAATCATCATCACCCAAAGCACGCACCTCATGCCCACGGGCAATGAGTTTCACTTTTGGGAAATACTTTGAAATGACTTTGAGCTTGTTCTCATTCACCCCGAAAAACTCTAATGGGGGAATCGGCTCTATGCTAAGGATCTTTTCGCTCAAACAGGATTCAGATTTACGCGGTTCGTCTTTTGCTTGGTGCTCTTATTACGTAGATTTGGAACGGTTACAAAGTAACGTAAATTGCCCTCTGAACACACCCTAAAACAAGCCGTTTAACTAACAGATGCCGATAATAACATTGACCACCGATATGGGCTTGCGCGATCATTATGTCGGGGTACTCAAAGGCACAATATTAAGGCTCTTCCCAGAGGCACAGATCGTTGATCTATCTCACGATATTAAACCGTTTTACGTAGCAGGTGCTGCCATGATGGTTCGTACATCCTATCCGGATTTTCCGAAGGGCACTGTGCATCTGATCGGGGTTGCGCCCAACAAAAGCGACCGAACACAGCATTTGGCCGTTGAATATGACGGACACTATTTTATCGGGGCGGACAACGGTATGTTTCCGTTGATATTCAACAAACCACCCGATAAGGTTTTTGACCTGAGTCGAGTTGAAGAACGTTCAACTTCGGCCATCTTCCCTACACGGGACATTTTTGCGGTAGCCGCTACGCATCTTGCCAAAGGCGGCATCATGGAAGTGCTGGGCAAACCGGCCGATGTGGAAAACAGAAATGGCGTATTCCTACCTACCATTGATGGAAATGTGATCAGAGGAATGGTAATTCACGTTGATGTCTATGGAAACATGATCACCAACGTAGACAACATACTTTTCCAATCTGTAGGTCAGAACAGGCCTTTTCAGATCAGATTGAGAAGAGAGCAACATATCATTACAAGAATCCACGATTCTTACGCTGGCGTGCCAGAAGGCGAAAAAATGGCTTTATTTGGTGCTACAGGATTTTTAGAAATAGCCATCAACCGCTCCAATGCCTCGCAACTGTTAGGCGTTAAACAGGAAGATGCCATAAGTATTGAGTTCTCATGATAACGCGTATAGTACAACTGACATTTCAGGAACATTTGGTGGATGAATTCTTGAAAACCTTTGAAGAAAACGGTCCGAAAATCCGCGCGATGAAAGGTTGTCATGGCGTTGACCTTGTTCAAGACATGTACCGTCCGTACGTGTTCTTTACGCTAAGCAAATGGGAAAGCGAGGATGATCTTAACGCCTATCGGGAATCTGACCTGTTCAGAAACACATGGAAGGTTACCAAATCGCTTTTTTCTGTTCCAGCCCACGCTTGGTCTACGACCGATACTGGGAAGTGACAACCTATCTTTGGAGTAAATGACCACTACTCCACAATCCATTCTCAAAAAATACTGGGGTTACGACTCGTTTCGGGAGAAACAGTTGGACATCATTCAGCACCCACTGGGTGGAAAGGATGTGTTGGCTTTGCTACCGACAGGTGGCGGTAAATCGGTGTGTTTTCAGGTTCCAACACTATGCATGGAAGGCATTTGCGTGGTGGTTTCGCCACTCATTGCGCTAATGAAAGACCAAGTGGAAAACCTGAAAAACAAAGGCATCAATGCCATTGCACTCCATTCTGGAATGCATTATACGCAAATAGACACGGCACTTGACAACTGCGTCTACGGTGATGTGAAGTTTCTCTATCTCAGTCCTGAACGGTTACGCACAGAAATTGTGCAAGTCCGCTTGCAGAAAATGAAGGTCTGCCTGATTGCGGTAGATGAAGCGCATTGCATCTCGCAGTGGGGTTATGATTTCCGCCCTCCGTATTTGGAAATTGCCAACATCAGAGAGTTGTTACCCAATGTTCCTGTAATGGCCTTGACCGCAACTGCCACACCAAAAGTGGTTGAAGACATTCAGCACAAACTTCTTTTCAAGAAGAAGGCGGTTGTTCAGAAAAGCTTCACGAGACCGAACCTTTCTTACATGGTTTTGAAGGAAAGTAACATCAAAGGGCGATTGCTGAGAATATTGGAAAGAACACCTGGCAGCGCGGTCATTTACGTTCGTAACCGAAGAAGAACAAGAGAAGTTGCCAACTTTCTAACAACACAAGGAATCAGCGCCACGTACTACCATGCAGGTTTATCGTTTGATGAAAGGCAGACGCGCCAGCAAGATTGGATTCAGGACCGAACTAGAGTTATTGTGGCCACCAATGCCTTTGGGATGGGAATTGACAAACCCGATGTCCGTGTTGTGGTGCATCTTGGTTTCCCCGACAATTTAGAATCGTATTTCCAAGAGGCTGGCAGGGCCGGACGAGATGGAAAAGACGCTTTTTGCGTAGCATTGATCAACAACAGCACCATCAATGAGCTTCACAAAAAACTGAATGGAGAATTCCCTAACCGTGAACGGATCAAGGAAATCTATTATGCATTGGGAAGTTATCTGCAATTGGCAGAAGGAAGCGGACAAGATGAACTTTTCGACTTTGACCTGGCAGGTTTTTCAACACGCTACAATTGGAAACCGAAAGAGATCATGTCGGCCATTTCGTTCTTGGAAAAAGCTGATAACCTTATTCTTTCGTCCAATTCAGACCCTCGGTCAACCATAAAGATCCTCGTAAACAACGAAACGCTTTATGAGTTGGAATTGAGAAATCCCAAGGTCGGCAAGCTTCTTAAAACCTTGCTTCGTTCGTACGGAAGAATGTTTGAAGAATACGTGACCATCAACGAAAAATTACTGGCCAAGCGTGCTGGGTATTCGCTGAAACAAGTGGAAACGATTCTCCAAAAACTGCATTCATTAAAGGTGATCGATTACAAACCCGCAACCGGACTGCCAAAGGTTGAGTTTGTTGGTGGCCGAGTTCGAAAGCAGGACATTCATATTTCCAAAGACATCTACGAGAATCGCATCAAACTCATCAAAGAACGAATTGCAGCCGCCATTCACTTTGTAGAGACCGACAAGGTTTGCCGAAGCCAAATGTTGCTCAAATACTTCGGTGAAACCGAAAGCAAACATTGCGGCAAATGCGATGTGTGCAGAGGACTGATCAAGGTAGAAGACGCAGATGTTGACCTGCAGGCCATCCGCTCTGCGATAGTGCACGAAACGGCCATTGAAGAGTTGATCAATAAACTCAATATTCACCCGGAAAAGACCATTCTTAAAGGCGTTCAGACGTTATTGGACAATAATGAACTGACCTACAACATGAATGGTAAGATTCAGCTGTCAGAATGAAGCTTGGCATTGATTTCTACGAGCGTGAGAATGTGGTTCAAATTTCGCGCGAATTGATCGGAAAGGTGCTTTGCGTTTCCGAACATGATCAGACCGTCAAAGCCATAATCACTGAAACAGAAGCTTACGAAGGTGTTACAGATAAAGCCTCGCATGCTTACGGTGGTAGACGAACCGATCGTACGGAGATCATGTTCGGTCCACCCGCCAGATCTTACGTTTATCTCTGCTATGGCGTGCATTCGCTTTTCAATGTAGTCACCAACAAAGAAGGCATTCCGCATGCGGTTCTTATCAGAGGTGTTTATCCGATCTCAGGACTCGATATCATTCAAGCAAATCGAAACTCAAAAGAACCCACACATAGAATAGCTAATGGCCCCGGAAAACTTACCAAGGCACTTGGCATTCATTACCGAAATCACAACGATCTGAGTTTGCTTGCAGACTCCATTTGGATTGAAGATCAAGGAATTCATGTGCCTGATGGTGAACTACAGATCGGGCCGCGGATAGGAATCGATTACGCTGAAGAGGATGCGCTTCTACCCTATCGCTTTCTCCACAAAGACCCGAAAGGTCGATTCGGCAAGGGTTAAGAAGGTATCTTTGCCGCCCGCATGAAAACCGTCATTCTCCATAAAGGCAAGGAAAGTTCACTCCTGCGTAGACATCGTTGGGTGTTTTCTGGTGCTATTGCTCGCACCTCAGAACAGCCAAAGAACGGTGAAACGGTACGCGTTGAAACAGGAAAGGCTCAGTTCCTGGGCATTGGCCATTACCATAATGGTTCCATTGCCGTGCGGATGTTGACGTTCAAAGATGAAGCGATCGATCAGGATTTCTGGAACAACCGGTTGCAAGATGCTCTTGACGTTCGGAAAAGTATTGGATTGCCAAACGCTGACACGAATTGCTTCAGGTTGGTTCATGCCGAGGGCGATGGACTGCCTGGCTGCGTGATAGATGTTTACAGTGATTGCGCTGTGGTTCAAAGTCACACCGATGGAATGGCCAATGAAGTTGAGCAGATCGCGAAAGCATTGGAGAACCTTAGCGGCCTTGAACTGAAAACCGTTTATCATCGGAATCTGGCACACGGAACCAATGAATTTCTTCGGGGAAATGAGCCAGAGGGAATCTGTTTGGAGAACGGACTTCAATTTAAAGTGAATTGGGTTGAAGGTCAGAAGACAGGGTTCTTCTTGGATCAGCGAGATAATCGTGCATTGGTAGGTTCTTATTCGAACGGCCGAAGTGTTCTGAACACCTTCTGCTACACCGGTGGATTCTCGGTTTATGCATTGGCAAATCAAGCCAAGAAGGTTGTTTCGGTAGATGTTTCTCAAACCGCTGTTGATCTGGCTGCTGAAAACGCCACCATAAATGGTTTTGCCAAGAACCATGAAGCGGTTTGCGAAGACACCTTCAAATACTTGGAAAGAACTTCCGGATTCGACCTAATTATTCTTGACCCTCCTGCTTTTGCCAAATCCATCAAAGCACGTCATCGTGCGGTGCAAGGCTACAAACGCCTCAACGAAACTGCGTTGAAGAAAATAGAACCGAACGGTCTGCTGTTCACGTTTTCGTGTTCGCAGGTTGTTTCTCCAGAAATGTTTGAGAAAACCGTGCTTTCTGCGGCCATCAATGCCGGAAGAAACGTGCGCGTATTGAAAAGGCTGGGCCATGCGGCCGATCATCCTGTCAATATTTTTCATCCTGAAGGTGAATACCTCAAAGGACTAATGCTCCATGTTTCGTGATGAATGAGACCATCTCGTATCGGAACATATGGCGCATTTCCTACCCGCTGATTCTCAGCTTTCTCGCCACATCGGTCATTAACATAACCGACACGGCTTTTATGGGCCGAATAAGTGATGTTGCGCTCGGTGCAACGGGGCTTGGCGGCATTTACTTTCTCATTTTCCTGATGACCTCTGTGGGATTGGGAATCGGTGCGCAGATCATCATGGCCCGGTATCATGGAGAAGGAAACTTGCCACGGATCGGACGAGTTTTCGACCATCTTCTATATCTCATGGTGTTTCTGGGTTTTGCGCTTATCGGACTCCACTTTTTGATCGGCCCTTCAATCCTCGATCTGGTCATAGAATCTGATGCCATTCTTGATGCATGTTTGGAATACATGGACATCCGTAGCATCAGTTTCCTACCCAGTTTCTTGGCCGTTGGATATCGGTCTTTCCTAACGGGAGTCAGCAGAACACGCGCCATTTCCTACTCATCTGGAATAATGGCCGTGCTCAATCTTATTTTCAATTATGCATTCGTGTTTGGGAATTTCGGCTGCCCAAGAATGGAAATTGAAGGAGCTGCGTGGGCTTCGGTCCTTTCAGAAACCTTCGGATTGATCTATTTGATGGTATGGGTCCGATACAAGCAACTCGGGCTGGAGTTCTCAGCATTCCAGTTCAAGAATCCGGATTTTGCTGTTATCCGAAATATGCTGAAAGTCGGATTTCCCATCATGGTTCAGCATGTAGTTGCCCTCATATCATGGCTCACCTTCTTTTTGATGATTGAAGGAATGGGAGAACGTGCTCTGGCCATTTCAAATGTGGTCCGTGGTGCATACTCCATTCTTATGGTTCCATTGATCGGGATTGCGCAGGCAACACAAACATTGGTCAGTAGTCTCATCGGGCAAGGAGGCACCGAACTGGTCCCGAAACTCATCAAAAGACTCGTTATCGTATGCGTGGGTTCATCCTTCGTCATTATGGCACTGAATTGGATCGATCCTCAACTTTCCTTGTCCATTTTTACCAATGATGCAGTGTTGGTTCAAGAGTCGCTTTCCATCATTCCCATAATCAGCATTTCCATTCTGATCTTTGCTTTGGGCGTGGTGCTCATATCTGTTGTTTCAGGAACGGGAAATACAAGGATTACGCTTTATATCGAAGCTGGAACCTTGGTTCTTTACCTCTCCTACCTGTACGTAGTTGTACATGGGTTTCATGCCTCGTTGGAAATGGTCTGGACTTCAGAATTCGTCTATTTTACCATGATTTCACTGTTCTCATGGTTATATCTTCGAACCGGAAAATGGAAAGGAACTAAAGTGCACGATTAATGGCCAAGCAACGAATTGTCTTTATGGGAACGCCAGACTTTGCGGTGGCAAGTTTGAGAGCGTTGCTCGAAGCAGATGCCAAAGTGGTGGGTGTCATTACGGCTCCAGACAGACCTGCTGGTCGAGGAATGAAATTGCAACCCTCTGCGGTGAAGACGTTTGCATTGGAAAATGACCTGAAAGTGCTGCAACCGACCAATCTGAAATCAGAGGAATTCCTTTCCGAACTCAGAGCGTTGGAAGCCACGCTTCAAATTGTTGTAGCTTTTAGAATGCTTCCAGAAGTTGTTTGGAACATGCCCACGAACGGCACTTTCAACTTGCATGCTTCACTCCTACCGCAATACCGTGGTGCAGCGCCCATCAATTGGGCCATTATCAATGGAGAGAAGGAATCTGGTGTTACCACCTTCTTTCTTCAGCATAAGATCGATACGGGAGATATCATTCTGCAAGAACGTGTTCCCATTTCTGATGACATGACGGCTGGAGAACTGCATGATGCGTTGATGGAAGTCGGTTCAAAACTGGTGGTAAAAACGCTGCAATCGATTGAAGGAGACAACTGTCCATCAACCCCGCAACAGACCAGTTCTGAACTGAAAGAAGCTCCAAAGATCTTCAAAGAAACCTGCCAGATATATTGGAGCCGGCCTATTGACGAGGTTTATAATTTGATTCGGGGATTATCGCCTTATCCCGCAGCATTCACCACAGTTTCAAATGGTTCAGAATCGCTTGGTTTGAAAATATTCAGAGCAACTAAAACCACAGGAATCAAGACCGTAGATGCAGGACAAATACTAGTTAAAAACGACAACCTGTTCATCTCTTGCGGTAATGGCTGGTTACAGATTCTGGAGCTTCAGCTAGCTGGCAAAAGACGCATGAAAACGGACGAATTACTTCGCGGAACAGACCTTGCAACCTTTACAATTATTTAACCCTTACGCGCTGTATCTCTTTATTGACGCGGGTTTCAAGACACCACTTATCAACAAAGCATTGCATTTATCAACAAATCGTTAGGTTTGGATAGAAGCGCTTTGGATGGCTTGAAACCCCATCTATATTTGATTGCAGAATCAACTTCATCACAAAATACATCTACTATGAATAAAGCGGAATTAATTGAGCAAGTGGCCACAGGAGCTGGGCTTTCCAAAGCTGATGCAAAGCGTGCTTTGGACGCCTTCATTGATGCCACAACAAAGGAATTGAAGAAGAAGAACGGACGTGTTTCCTTGGTTGGATTCGGATCTTTCACCGTTGCAAAAAGAGCAGCAAGAACAGGTCGTAATCCGCAAACAGGTCAGGAGATCAAGATTGTGGCTAAGAACGTTGTTCGCTTTAAAGCAGGAAGCGATCTTTCTGATGCTGTGAACTGATCGGTGAATTAAGAAACAACTTGAAAGGCTCCGATTATCGGGGCCTTTTTAATTTTGGTACCAATGTCTAAGCAAGAAAAAATAGAACAGTTCGACCCCAACGGGATCGGATTGACGGATTCCGGATTGTTCGGATTACCATTTGAAGTTGAAGAAGCCGAAGTGGTTGTACTTCCGGTTCCGTGGGATGTGACAACCTCTTATAGAGATGGCACCAGCAACGGTCCTGAAGCCATTTTGTGGGCATCAAGGCAGGTTGACCTTTATTATTCGGGCATCAAGGATGCTTGGAAAATGGGTATTGCCATGCGGGCCATTCCCATGGAATGGTCTGATCTGAACAAGCATTATCGCAAGAAAGCCAACTCGGTAATTGAGAAGTTGGAAAATGGCGTTTCTGAAGATGACCCAGAAATAGCTGAGCTCATTCAGGAGATAAATGAGCAGTCTTCTGAACTGAATGAGTACGTCTATTCCCGCTCTAAAGCACAATTGGAAGCCGGGAAATTGGTTGCGGTTCTGGGCGGAGACCACTCTACTCCACTAGGATTGATTCGTGCGCTTTCGGAACAACATGAATCTTTCGGGATTCTGCAAATTGATGCCCATGCCGACCTGAGAGATGCGTACGAAGGGTTCGAATATTCACACGCTTCAATCATGAACAATGCATTGAAAAACCCACAGGTTTCCAAGTTGGTAGCGGTTGGTCTGCGTGATGTTTGCCAACAGGAAATGGAAGCCATTTTCAATTCAAACGACCGAATTGTCGGGTTCTTTGACGAGCAATTGAAAGCAAGAGCTTTTGCAGGAGAAACGTGGAGTGCCATTTGCGATTCCATCATTTCTGAACTGCCTCAAAAAGTGTACATCAGCTTTGACATTGATGGGTTGGAACCAAGTCTTTGCCCCAATACGGGAACACCGGTTCCGGGCGGATTGACATTTGAACAGGCCATTCATCTAATTAAAAAAGTAGTGGAATCTGGTCGGACAATTGTTGGATTGGACCTTTGCGAAGTAGCGCCTTCCGAATCTGAATGGGACACTAATGTGGGAGCCCGCCTACTCTACCATCTTTGCAACCAGATGGGTCTCAGTAATGGACGAATGCCAGCTGCAGATTGAGCGAACTGCTTGAATATCTCCAATCGTTCGTAACAGAAAATAAGAACGAACTGATTGCATCCAGACTTGCTGAAAGAACCCGCTACATAACGGTTGTACTGGAGGATATTTTCGAATCGCATAACACAAGTGCGGTTATCCGCAGCGCAGATTGCTTTGGCATTCAGGATGTTCACATCATCGAGAATACCAATTATTATAAACTGAGTCCGAAGGTGGTCAAAGGGGCCACCAAATGGACAACGCTGCATCAGTACAGAGAAGACCACGACAACACCACTTTCTGCATCAATCGGTTGAAGGAAAAGGGCTATAAGATTGTGGCCACAAGTCCGCATACGGACAGCATTTCGTTGCAAGATCTGCCTGTAGATAAGCCATTGGCCGTTATGCTCGGAACGGAGAAACTCGGTCTTTCCAGTAATGCCATGGAATTGGCAGATTACCACATGTACATTCCCATGTATGGTTTTACGGAAAGTCTCAATCTGTCGGTATCTGCAGCTATTTGTTTACAGCACTTGGCAGAACGAATCCGAACTGAAAATGTGAACTGGCAGCTATCTACAGAAGAGCAGAATGAACTACTGAACCTTTGGACCCGTTTATGTTTGAAAGACCCAGAAGGATTGGAAAAACGGTTTTACGAAGACCACAAAAAAGCCCCACCGAAGTGAGGCTTTTCTGCTAATTGCAGATTCAATCATTCGGTAAATGCATACTCCGCTGGAATCACACCAACATTAAATGTATCAAGTGGAGTTCCATTAGACTGATAACGATAAACCTTGCCGTTAGAGTTGAAATCACCAGCATCTGAGATATAGACAATATCATCCACAGGATCTACACCACACTTGTAAGCGAAAGCATTGGCAAATGGCAATGTTGGAAGTGAATTATCTGTGATATCCATCTTATAAACTTGCCCATCCACATAGTACAATTCTGTTCCAGCACCGTTAATTACCAAGTTGCCAGGGTAATTGTTGGTTGAAGGAAAATCGAATGATTCTTCAATTTGCATAGTATAAGGGTCCAAGTGAACCAGTTTCGGTTCTTCAGTTCCCCATCCTCCGTTCGTAAGAATCCATACTTTTCCTTCAAAGTCGAGAACCATATTAGAAGGCCCAACACCGACATAAACACTATCAGTCACTTCATTAGTGCTAATGTTGATCTTGTAAACCTGATTTGCTGAGGTTCCTGTAGCAATCAAACCATAAAGAGTGTTCACCACCTGCTCAACGTGCCCGTTAACTTCAATGGTTCCTGTTACCTCTAAAGTTGATGGATTGAAAACCGTAATGAGTCCAGAGAAGAGATCGGTAATGTATCCCAAGCTTGCGGTTAATACTCTGACGTATCGTGGTGAAGTCAGGCCGGTTATTGTGCCAATTGAGGTTAGGTCAGATAGATTGACCACCTCAACCTTTCCAGAATTATTTACAACGATATAGCCTTTGTTTACAAAGATTTCCATTGATTGCCCCACGTCTCCTAAGGGAATACCGTTGACTGAACTGAAAACACCATTGGACATTATTCCTGTTGATTTGTTATAAAATGACAGAGATGCATTCCCCCCCTGAAAATTGCCCTCATGCACCACAAATACACCATTATCAAATGATGTAATACTACAATCAGGACCAGAAAATCCTTCTGGGCAAACACAAGTTCCTTCCACACAAATACCTCCGTTCTGGCATACTGTGTCTTCGCAGCCATCTTGGTTATTACACGAGTTCATGACAGCCAAACCGCCACAGATGAATATTAATTGAAAGAACTTTTTCATAAGAATTGATAGTTAAGGTTAATCAAGAATGAACGGCCCGGCATTGGTCGCCAAGCAATAGTTTGATACGTGGTATTGAATAGATTTTCGATGGTGCAATTGATTCCCAAGCGGTGTTTTGAAAACCGATGCTCGTACCCGAAAGACGCATACGAAAGTTGGTAGGCCGGTAGTGCAGAACCATTGTCAGAAGTGGTAAAACGCTCACCAATGAATTGATGTCCGAACAGCACCATCAACCCTGCCGTATGAACTGATAGCTGACCTCTCGCCTGCTGGGTTGGAACATATATCAATTGCTTGCCAACGGATGCATCATTTGCCGATGCACCTTTACTTACGGTAGATGATACCCAAGTGTGTGCTGCATTGAAACGAAGCAAGACTTTTCCTATTTTCATCGATAGATCAAGTTCAGACTCAACACCTCTGGTTGTTACTGCCCGCTTGTTTTGTGGGGTCCAGATTCCATCCAACGGCAGCCAGATTATCCAGTTTTCAATCTCAGATCGGTAGAAAACGCTACCTAGTTGAATTCCGAACTTTTTCCATTGTCTGGCAATGTCAAACCCTGCCTCCCAACTGAACCCCGACTCGTTTTTGAGATTCTGATTTCCACCTGGAATCCAATAGAGGTCGTTCATTGTGGGTGCTCGGAAGTTTCTTGCCGCATTGCCTTTGAATTTCAACCAAGATGTAGGCTTGATCTCAATTCCAACCAGCCCTTGAACTGGACTGAACTTTCCGTCAATCACATCTTCCCTAACTAAAACCTGGGCACTGACCCACTTTTTAGGCACATATTTCAAGGATGCAAAAGCTGCTTGCCAGTACCGCCAATGTGGGGTGTTTCTGTAGGCACTGTCAGACCTTACGTGTTCGTTGAAAATATCGCCACCCAGCTCCAAATACAGATTGTAAGGCAGGTTTAACTTATACCTCACCAGATTCTTGTTGGCCTGATATAAATGATGAAATGTGTACTCATTATTGTCAAAATATTCCTGCTTGCCGTAGATGTAGGAACCGGAAACTGACAACCTCGATTTTTTCCCGTGGCGTGTCCAACTCAGCACCCCCCAAATGTCTCGATCAAACAATTCCTCTTTGGTTGATGCCGTGAGCATGGTTGGCGGTAATTCCCTTTCCGCTTGAGAGTAGTACAAACTCAGTTTGACCTTGTTCTTATCATTAACCATATAGCCAACCGAACGTGTAAATCCGATTCGCTCAACTTGGGCATGGGTCATCTCCTTCTCCTCTCGGGCCACACTTCCAATGTTTGTGAACTTGAAGTTGTTCTTGGCTGTATGGTACTCTACAGAGGTAGAACCAAACACTCGTTTGTATCTATCGCGAAGCTGAAGTTGCAAACCGTATGTACCAAACGAACCTGCATAGGTTTGCAGCCTTAGATCAAGGCCATCTTTGGCACGTTCTGACATCGACTGCAACTCAATGGTTCCGCCTATTCCGCCAGAATTATTGGTAAGACCAGCAGCACCATACAGAACCCGAACATTGGAAACACCTCCCAAGGAAATGGCAGAAAGATCGGATTGACCCAACATGGGATCGTTAATTGGAATTCCTTCCCAAACCACCTGGGTGTGTTGAGACCCGCTACCTCTGATGGAGAAATTCGCAACGCCACCCGGACTGTACGACCGGGTTGAGATGAATCCTTCCAACTCCAGAACTTGCCTCAATCCTCTTGCTCGAAAGATTGTAAGTGTGATGGAATCTGATTCCGTGACGGAAGAGCCAATGGCTTCAGATATTCGTTGAGCCGTTACCGTAACTTCAGGATACGAAACACTATCACTGACCTGCGCACGGCAGACAGCTAAATGCAAAACCAAGAACAGGCAAGCGCCTATGTGTTTCATCTTTCCAAGCTCTGCTCCCGACCTTTATCCCGAAGGCAATGAGAACGTGATGCTCTGGGCAGGTCTTCTGACTTACTCGAACCTGTTGGCCTTCCCACCGCCTAAGGCGTTAGTGACCGAGAATAACAGGTCTTCTTCGAGCTTACAGCTGCGGGAACAGTCTCGGATCTTCACCGAATTCCCATTTTAATCTCGCACATCTGTTGGGATGCTTGAGAACCTAAAGCGGGGCGAAAGTAGGTAATTTACCGATTAGCGAATTGGCTATTTCATCAACGCCTTCCATACCATTGCTTCTTCTTTGGCTTTCCGCCACCCACACTATTGCTTTGTGGTTTCGGTCCCTGATGCGGCTTCTTGTCGCGTGGCGGCCGTTGGTTCTGTTGTTTTTTCTCGGGTGCGGTCTCCGGGTCCTGTGGCTCAAAACCAGGTATCACTTGTCGCACGAATTTTTCTCCCAGCAACTTCTCAATTCCAGCCACATAATCCACTTCATCACCTCCAACCAACGAGATGGCCTCTCCTGTGGCGCCTGCCCTTCCTGTACGACCAATGCGATGTACATAGTCTTCGGGAACATTGGGCAATTCAAAGTTGATGACGTGCGGCAGCAGCGGAATGTCCAACCCGCGGGCTGCAATATCGGTGGCTACCAACACACGGATCTTGCCGCTTTTGAATCCGGCCAGTGCAGCGGTTCTGGCATTCTGTGTCTTATTACCGTGAATGGCAGCTGCGCTTATTCCTGCTTTTTCCAGCTTTTGACCAAGACGATTGGCGCCATGCTTGGTGCGTGTAAAGATGAGCACCTGTTGCCAGTTACCCTCTGAGATGAGTTTGATAGTGAGGGCAGTTTTGCGGTCCTTATCTACGCGAATAGTCCGTTGCTCGATCTTCTCAACCGTAGTGTTCTCTGGCGTGGCCGAAACCGACACCGGGTGGTGAAGGTAGGTCTGCGCCAACTTCTTTATCTCCTTGTTGAATGTAGCCGAAAACAGAAGATTCTGTCGCTTAGAAGGAAGGATATGAATGATACGGTTCAGGTCGCGCTGAAATCCCATATCGAGCATTCGATCGGCCTCGTCAAGCACAAGTATCTCCACATTATCGAGCCGAAGCAGGTTCTGTGTGTGCAGGTCGAGCAGGCGGCCTGGAGTGGCCACCAGTACGTCCACACCTTGCTTGATAGCTCGTACCTGCGGGTTCTGATTCACTCCTCCGAAAATGACGCTGTATCTTAGATGCAGGTACTTGCTGTAATCCTTCAACTCATCACCGATCTGCGCGGCCAATTCGCGTGTTGGAGTAAGAATGAGTGCCCTTACCGGACGGTTGTGTTTCTCTCTTCCCTGCGAAAGCAGTTGTAGCATTGGTAGTGCAAAACCTGCGGTCTTGCCTGTACCCGTTTGGGCAGAGGCCAAGATATCCTTGCCTTCCAGTACTACCGGAATACATTGTTCTTGTATAGGGGATGGCGTTTCGTATCCTTTTTCGCTGACAGCACGCAGCAGGGGTTCGGACAACCCAAGGTCTTTAAATAACATGTTATGATCGATAGTTGTGAAACAGCCATCAATTCATTCAATGCCATTTCCGTTTATGAGTCGGCAAAGGTAGACTTAATAATCTCAACGTTCAGTGAAATCTGAAAATCTTACAACTTCACCTGTTCTGATGGATTCTAACGCGGCATCGGCCAATTGGTGCGAGAGCACGCATTCCTCATGCGCTACATTGGTGAGTTGACCGTTACGAATGCCATCTGCAAACTGCACCATCTCCTCAAAGTACGCCTCCTTGTACCGCTGCGGGAAACTGTAATTATACGGTTCGTAGCTTCCTCCCTTTTCAGTATACACATTTACCGAATTGTTACGCTCGTTCTCTACCGTGGCCATACCGTTCTTCCCGAACACCTCTATGCGCTGGTCGTAGCCATAGGCTGCAATACGACTGGTGTCAATACTGCACACCATTCCATCGGCATACTTAATGATCACCATTACGGTATCGTGGTCGTTGTAGCTCGCAATGGTTGCATCATACGCGTATCCAGCTGCAAATACCGTTTCGGGCTGCTTGGCCCCAAATAGGAACATCAGCATATCGAAATCATGAATCAACATATCATGAAAGATGTTGCCCGATATTTTGAGGTACTCGTAAGATGGTCGCGGGTTGTCGCGTGAACTGGCTTTTACAATGCGTGCATCACCCAATTCTGGCAATCTGCGTTTCAAAGCCATGAAGTTCTTATCGAACCTGCGTTGAAAACCAAGATGCAGCGCTAAACCATGCTTGGATGCCAATTCAAAACAGGTATTGATTTCCTCAACCGTATGTCCAACTGGTTTCTCCGTAAATACATGCTTGCCTGCTGTCAAGGCTTGGCAGATGTAATCGAAATGTGCATCTGTTGGCGATGCAACCACCACAGCATCCAAGGCATCATCTTTCATCAACTCGGTTAGTTCGGTGCTCCACTTACAACCACGTACTTCACCTTCGCGCTGCGCCACTGCAGCATCGGTATCCACTACCGAATGCAGATCGAGGCCATTGATACGTTCGATGGATGTAAGATGGAAGTTGCCGGCTCTACCAAGACCTACAACGCAGATACGGATGGTGTTTTTCATGGCTGCAAAATAGTGTGGAAATGCATGTGATAGAAGCAATGAAAAAGGCCGTTAAGCTTTCGCCTAACGACCCTTTCACTCACAACATCAGTTATCGTTTACTCTACCACAAAACGTCTTTGTGCTGTTCCTTTTTCGGTCTGAACAACCAAGAGGTACATTCCTTTTGCCAATGCCGAAACATCGATCGCTTTCGTATTCTGAGCATCGCTGCTTACCAGTTTTCCATCCATGGCGTAAACAATTAGATTCTCAATTGTCTCAGTAGAAAGGATGTTCAAAACATTGGTTGCTGGAACTGGGAAAATGCGTACATCGGCCATGTTGGCTTCATTGATTCCAGTTACGATCATGCTTGTGCATGCCGAAGTTTCGGTACAACCGTTGATGGTTACTTCCACTGCGTAGTTTCCGCTTACAGATGGCGTAAAATCCTGATCAGTTTCGTTAGCAATTGGTGCGTTACTATTATCGCAATCCACCCACTGATACATTGCTCCGACTTGGTCTGCCGAGATAGTTCCTCCATTCTGAGAAACAGCTACATCAATATCAGCAATAACGATATCCTGAGTTTGCGTAACGGTGTTTCCGTTGCCATCATCGTAGGTCCAAGTAAGTGTGGTAGTTGCCGTAATTGGCAAGCTTATCGGGGTTGTACCGAAGAGAATTCCCGCGCAATTATCTGTGGCACTTGGGTCTACAACGCTCGTTACTTCGCAATATTCAGTGATTATAGGCAATGAAACCACGTCCGGAACAGGGTCCGCGTTGTCGTTGATCACCACTTCCTGTGTTTGAGTTGCGGTGTTTCCGTTGCCATCGTCATACGTCCAAGTGATGGTCGTGTTTGAACTGATTGGCAAACTGGCATTGTGCGTTCCTGTAATGGTACCAGCACAGTTGTCTATAGCTGTTGGGGCAGTCAATGAAGTTACCTCGCACTGAGCGGTGAGTGTGCTCAATGATTGGGAATCAGGAACCGGATCAATGGCATCGCCAATCGTTACAGTAACGGTCTGGGTCATTTCAAAGTCACATGCCGGATCAGATGGGTTGTTGCAGGCGAAAGACCCAGCAACCCAATCGGTTGTGGCATCCATGTTGACCAAAGTGCCATGGTTTCCTCCAACGATGTCGTTTGCAACCAGACCTGAACCATCATTGAACGGATAGACCGCAACGAGACCTGAACCTGTTCCATTCGAGCATTCGTTCATTAAGCCTTGAATCTCACCAATGCTTCTTGCATCATCCCACAAACGGATCTCATCAAATGCACCTAAATGTGTGGCAAATCCCCAATTGTTATTGATGTTGCTTCGCATGAAACCGAAATCGAACTGTGAGCCAGTGGTCTTGTGTAACGGAGAACCTGCAGTTGTTGCCAAAGCGGTCTTCTCTACACCATCGTAATAAACTTTTGTAGTGCTTCCATCATAGGTTACTGCCAAATGAAACCATGTGTTTAGTGGTGGCACCGGATATTCTTTGGCAGCCAAGGTATATCCCGGGCTATTTCGGTTATAGACCACAATCAATCTGTTTCCTCCAGCTTGTACGTAAACCTCAATGTCGCTCGTGCTGGCGGTTCCTGCTGAAAAAATCGCTCTTGAGCCTCCTGAGTTGGCTTTCAGCGTAGCTTCAAATGTGAATCCTTGCTCGTAATTAAGAAATGAGGTTACTGGCACGTTGATGTAATCGTTGCTTCCGTCCAGATCAACTGCAGAGGAAGTGGTTGAGCCGATGGTTTCTGCAACAACATTGAAGGTGGTGGTTGAGGAAAGTGTTCCTGTATTGAAAGTAAGGGCGCTTCCTGTTCCCGTTGTTGGGCCAGCGATCACCGAATTGTCGGTATCATTCCTCAAGGAGTAATTGATATTAAGCATGGATCCGCCAGTAGAAACCGTGGTAGAGCCATTGGAGCAGAGACTGGTTTGTGCGGCCGAAACTGTTTCGTCTGTTATGGCACCTTGCACCGTGATCTCAACGGTTGTGCTGGAAGTGTTTCCAGAAATGTCAGTAGCTGTTAGCGTTACCTGGTTTACACCAATGTCTGAACAGGAGAACGTACTTTGACTTAAGCTGAATGTGGGTGTACCACAATCGGAAGTAGAACCGTTGTCCAGATCGGCCGCGTCAACAGAAACCTCACCAGTTGTTCCAAGCTGAACACTGATGTTCTGCCCAATGGCAGTAACAGAGTTGCTGACACAACCACTCGTGTAAGTAAGATCCTCGAAATAAACTTCCCAAGCCGTGTTGGTTGCCATTCGCATGGCGACATATTGATACGAACCTGTATATCCTGATAGATCGAAACTGAAAGCCGTCAATGTTTGCGAATTGGCGGCATAACTTGCCAGCGTTACGAACGAAGAAGGATTGGCCGGATCATCTACAACCCCAATTTCGATAGTTGCTGCCGGACCCCATGGGTAGATGTATCGAGAAGTAAAGCTCAGCACCCCACGCGCATTCACCGTTTTCGGCAGAATAGCCATCGCCTCGGCCTGGTTTACGGTTCTCAGGCGCAACTGATCCCCCACCACATAGCAATTGTTCTGCCTATTCCAGCAAGCGGGAAGGTCGTTGCCTGTATAGCCATCGAAGTTCTCCGAAATGTTTTGAACCGCCACGGTACACTGCGCAATGGTTTTAACTTGGGTTGTAAACAGGGTGATGATCAGAAAGGATAGGACTTTTTTCATGTGTAAGTAGTTTCTGTGATGAGCCACAAACCTATCCTGCACGCACCCGACATTCAATTATCCTTCAGCAACGGACAATCGGTTTCATTAACAGCTAGACGACAGATGTGAGACGTCAGATTTCAGAGTACACTTGCAGTGATCTATTTCACTGTGCTTTCGAATTCCTCCTTACGGTATTTCGAGAGTTTGGCCACGAGGTCACCTTGAAGGACAATGTCGCCTGCGCTGCGCTGGTATTTCTCCATCATGTCCAAGTTCACGATCCATGATTTGTGACTTCGGAAGAAGTTGGGATTATCGGCCAAAAGGGTTTCGAAGTGCTTGAGGTTCTTGCTTACCAGATGTTGGCTGCCATCGGTAGTGTGGATGTGGCTGTACGATTCGCTTGCTTCAATGGCCACAATGTCATTCACTTCCAAAATGGTCTGGTAGCCTTTGATAGAAACGGAAATACGACTGACGGTTTTGCTTTTCAGTGCCTCGGTAAGCAGTTCTTGACTGAAACCACTGTCCTGCCCTAGCCGCTTTTCTACACGCTGCACCGCTTCCTTCAATCGGTCAATATCGATGGGTTTGAGGAGGTAATCCACCGCAGAAACCTCGAACGCACGGATGGCATATTTATCGTACGCTGTGATGAACACCATTTCGAAATCCACCTTCTCGAAGAAGTTCACAATCTCAAAGCCTGAGTAGTTCGGCATCTCAATATCGAGGAATACCAATTTTGGTTTCAACGCATGAATGCTGTGTACCGCTACTTCTACGTTTGAGTAGCTGCCCAACACTTTGATGCTCGGGCAGAATCGCGCCAGCAGATTGGAGAGAATGCTGCGCGCGCTTTCCTCATCATCTACAATTATGGCTGTAATCTGCTGACTCATCAAAGCGAATGTAATCAGATATGCAGATGAGTGGGCTGTGGTTTTAGCAATGAACCGATTTGTTTAGGAATGGCGTAAATGGAACGCCCACGTCATTGCGAGCGGAGCTTTTCGCGAAACTTGGCAATCTGTCGGTTGAATGAGATTGCTTCGGTCATTCTTCCCTCACAATGACGTTCACATCAGAACGTGCGCTTTACAGGTATGCGAAGTACAACACGGGTTCCCGTTGCCTCTCCGTTCTCCATCAGGTCTTCATACTCGAAGCCAAGTGACCCCTTGTGGTAGCGTTCCAGTATCTCAAAACGGGTGCGGATGGCATTGACAGAGAACGACTCGTGCTCCGAACGCTGCCGTTCTTTGATTGCCTTGGCCTTGGCGCGGCCCACTCCGTTATCGGTAATGGTGCAGATGAGCACTTCGTTCAATTCAAAGTCTAAGCTGATGCGCTTGGTGCCAGCACGATGCAGCAATCCATGCAACAGCGCGTTCTCAATAAAGGGCTGAATGAGCATAGGCGGCATCATTACGTCCTCAATGCCATTCGTATTTATTGTGAACTCAAAATCCTCCTTAAAACGAAGCTGTTCCAAGGTCAAGTAGAGTTCAATGAGTTTTATCTCTTCACTGAAATCGATAAAATCCTTGTCGGAGTAATTGAGCGTACGTCTGACCAGATTGGCAAACTTGGTGATGTAGCTATAAGAGTTATCGACATCGCCTTTCAGTACCAGACTCTGTATGGAATTGAGCGCATTGAAGATGAAATGCGGGTTCATTTGCGATTGAATGGCCGTGAGCTTGCTCGCGTTGAGTTCGTTCTGTTGTTCGGCCAATAATTGCCTCCTGTGCAATCTGCGCCTAAACCACAAAACCAGCAATAGCACTATCGTAAGCAGTACCAACGCATAGAACCACCACGCTTTGTAAAAGGGCGTGGCAATGGTAAAGGTGTAAGCCACCTCTTGGCTCGCATTATCTCGGCAAATGGCCTTGACTTTGAATGTGTACGTGCCCGAAGACAGCGAACGGTATTCGATGATATTGTCAGAATAACTGGCGTTGCGCCACGTGGTTTCGGCTCCTTCCAATCGGTACTGATAGCTGATCTCGTTGCGGTAGCGCAGACTATTCGTACTAAGTTCAAAGGTGAATTGCTGCTGATCGGGATTGAAATCGTGCTGTGTGAGCGAAACGTTCAGACTGTCATTAACCACCACGCTTTTCAGCGATACGGTCGGTTGAAAACGGAAAGGCTGAAACGCATCCAACATCACCTTTTGCACTCCGGCAGAATGCACCACCCACAGTTCATCTTCAAGCACGTGCATGTCGACCATCTTAATAGCGTTGAGCCCATCTGACTGATTGATGGTTCGTATCACTTTACCCTCGGTATCCAGTAATTGAATACCGTTGGAAGTAGCCACCACCAACCATTGTTCATACATGTCCAACTGCGTGAGACGGTCTGACGCCAAACCGGTGCTCGTTCCCCACTCTTTAACCAACGAATCGTTCTCAAATACCAACAGACCATTCTCTGCGGTGGCTGCAAACACCTTTCCATGCGAAGAGAGAAAATCGCGCACTATTACGTCTTTTCCTCTGAGTTTCACGGTGCGTATGGCACCATCCAAGTGCCTTATCATGAGGCCTTTGGAAGTACCCGAATAGATACTCTGGGTTTTAGAGTCGTAGCCAATGCAGTAGTGTCGAATCTGTAACTCCGAGAGCTTTTGAACTTCTAGCGAAGAAGGCCACAGCCTATATGCCCCAGCATTTGATGCGATCAGCACCCTTTCTGCATCTATTCGCTCAATATCCTTTAGTGAACCCAGCGTCAAACTGGTCTCGGTAGTTTTTGCCCGATCAATGAGTACCGCGTTGGTCTCACCTATCAATAAGCAGTCTTCACTAATAGAAAACAGCGCTTCCATACTTTTTACCTGTGCATCACGGATGACGCTTAATGCACCTTCGGGGTTCCGTTTAAGGAGTTTGCCCGACCGCGTACCGAAGTACAAGGTTCCGTCTTCGGATCCCGCAACAGAAATTATGTCTTCCTGCAAACCGGGCATGTTCAGGTCGAGGGTGTTCATGTTAGGAATGACCATGATACCCTTGCCGAATGTGCCCAGAAGTATGTTCCCTTCCCGATCTTCGATCACCGCAGAAACCATCGTACGTGGAAACAGAAATGCTGCGCCTTTATCCGCCTGAAACTGCCGATTTACGTGCAAGACTCCCTGCGAACTAGACGCAAACCACAACCCATCTGAACTACTGTAAAGCTTAAAGAGGTTTTCTTTTCCAATTATTGCGGATGGATCTACCAGCAATTGTCCATCCTTGCCGAACAATCGACATGCATTGGTCTGGTATACGTAGGTACTGTCTCCGAGGCAGATAATAGCCGGTATTTCCTTATCTATTGGCACATAATGATGATGCTCTTCGGGTTTAAGCAAGCCATTTTTAAACCGCAAGAACCCATGGTATACAGACGAATAAGCAACAAGACCTCTATCCGGCATGGTGGTTACCGGCCCGAAAAAGTTTGGACCAGAAAGCAACTCTATTCCCGATGCCGAAGCAGCCATCAGGTACTTGGAGGCAATAATGAGCCGATCGCGGTCGTCCATTGCCATGTCCATATCGGCCGTAACCAAGCTATCGGGCAATGAAAGCAGCAATCCACACGAGTCTTGAGTAACGTAGAATACCTGTCCGCTCAGGTTATTGCAGTAAACAGTGCCTTGCTCATCTTCGGTCAGGTTGAATACCGAACTCAAAAGCATATCAGGACATTCCATCCTTTCAAAACGATAGCCGTCAAACCGCATAAGCCCATTGCTGGTGGCCAGAATGTAGTCGCCCGTAGCAGCATGGAGCATGTCATACACATCCACGCCCTCCAATTCCTCTGCGCCCAGCACATAATGCGATGGCTGTTGGGAAAGGGCCCAAAGCGGCAAAAAGAAAAGCGGCAAAAGGAATTTCACTGGGCAAAGAAAAGGTTCCCGACAAATGGGCATCACAAAATTTAACAGGTGTTTTACCTTAGCTTGAAAACTGATTCACCTATTAGAATAATATTCCCTAATGGAAAAGCGCACAAAAGATAACCCTTGGAACTTGAAAACCCCACCCGGAACATCCGAGTATCAGATGTGGATGGAAGAAAAGGACGGCATGGAGATTATTGTCTGCAAAGTGGGCTCAACTATTCTGCATTATGATGCCCGCGCCATCAATGACCTTCATAAAATGTTACGAGAACATTGTGATTGGATGGAAATGGGCAGCAAGGATGAGAAACAGGACACCAAGGAAGGTACTGTGGAGCATTGGGCACGTTCTACCAATAATCCTATTTGTGGTTGGTATGGACTGAAGAAGAACTTCCGAGGACGTTTTGGCATGTATATGCCACCATTGATGGAAGAATTGGGTCTTTGCGAAATTGAGCACAACCCGAAGAACAATCGGATGCGGGCTCTCTAATCCAAAACCCTACGAATCAACCGCAGTTTGTGGGTGTACTTGCCTGTATCCACGTTGAAGATTCCTTGGTGATCGAGTTTATCGATGCGGACTTTTCCTGAAGCATGAATAATGGCATTTGGCCCGACCATCATCCCAACATGGATGATGCGGCCTTCGTCATTGTCGAAGAATGCAAGATCGCCCAATTCGGCTTCTTCCACAAAACTTAATGTGTAGCCTTCTTCTGCCTGTTGATAAGCATCGCGCTGAAGCGGAATACCCACCATTTTATAGAGCACCTGCATCAAACCAGAACAATCAATCCCGAAAGGAGAACGTCCACCCCACAGGTAAGGCGCGTTTCTAAAGACCATGGCAAATTCCACCAACTGTTTGCGTGCTTCCTCTGGGTCTGGGTGATTGATCTCGCCATCAAACTCATACGAATCCTCGCCAAAGGCAATATATCCTTGATGGTAATTTGGTAGGGAGCTTCCTGCCAGTACCGGAACCATGGAACCCGACTGTGCGTGCTTCACCAACTGCACAAGATCCGAAGCGCAGACGGGCAGTTTCTTGTTCAGTGCTTCAAAAGCGTTCTGATCTATATCAGCGAACTGTTTCTCGTCAATCCAGCTTTCGTAGCCGTCCAACCCGTTACGAATTTTGCGCCATTGGTTGCGTTTACCAATGACTTCAAAGCTTTCTCCAAAAAGCAACTGAGTTACCATCTGACTTTTGTCAGAAGGCTCTTCCCTGCACGGGATGACACTGAGATTACAGATACCGTATGTTCCCATTAAAAAGGGATTGACGAACAACGATTAACGAATTACGATTGGCGATTAAGTGAGCCATTGTCCTCTTCCCAAATCGTTAATTGCAAATCGTTAATCGCAAATCTTTCTCTTTTACAAAACTTCCAAACAAAGAGCGCTGGCACCGCCACCGCCATTACAGATGCCTGAGGCACCTTTTTTCAATCCGCGATTCTTCAATGCATGAACCAACGTTACAATAATTCGTGCTCCAGAACAACCTAGTGGGTGTCCCAATGAGACGGCTCCACCATTCACGTTCACTTTACTAGCGTCTAAACCCAGTTCTTTATTGTTTGCTAACGCGACAACAGAGAAAGCTTCGTTCACCTCGAAAAGATCCACATCATCCTTACTCCATCCTGCTTTGCCCAATGCTTTCGGCACAGCTTTAGAAGGTGCCGTTGTAAACCACTCAGGTGCTTGAGCAGCATCAGCAAACGAAACGATCTTCGCCAAAGGCTTAACGCCAAGAGCTTCCGCTTTTTCCTTGCTCATCAAGACAACAGCGGCAGCACCATCGTTCATGGTAGAAGCATTTGCCGCAGTTACCGTTCCGTCTTTTTGAAACGCTGGACGAAGCGAAGGAATCTTTTCCATCATCACGTTGGTGAATTCCTCATCTGTATCAACAACCAAGGCATCTCCCCTTCTTTGAGGAACCTCAACTGGAACTACTTCATTTTTGAAAGCACCAGCTGCCCATGCTGCTGCAGAACGCTTGTAGCTTTCAATCGCGTAAGCATCTTGATCTTCTCTGCTGAAACCACATTCTGAAGCACAAAGCTCAGCTGCATTTCCCATCGGGTAATTGTGGTAAACATCTGTGAGGCCGTCAAAAGCCAAACCATCCAACATGGTAATATTTCCGTACTTGGTTCCAGTTCTGGAACCTGGCAGGTAATGTGGTACAGAGCTCATGTTCTCCATTCCTCCGGCAACTACTACATCATTATCTCCAAGCATAATGCTCTGAGCACCTAACATGATGGCTTTCATTCCAGAGGAGCAAACCTTGTTTACAGTTGTACACGGAACAGAATCAGGAACCCCGGCAAACATAGAAGCTTGACGGGCAGGTGCTTGACCTAAACCGGCCGATAGCACGTTTCCCATAAACACCTCATTCACTTCTTTCGCTTCAACACCAGCTTGGTCTAACGCACCTTTAATGGCAACAGCGCCCAGTTTCGGAGCTGGCACAGAAGCCAATTTCCCGTTGAAACTTCCCATTGGGGTTCTTACTGCCGATACGATATATACTTCCTTCATGATCCGTTCTTGATATTTCGTGCGAAAGTAGTGATTTATGAGCCATGGATAAAGACACACTGCCGATCCGATTTTGGCGCAATATTTCAGTTAGATTAGTGGCTCAGAAATGAGCAATTTCCTTTCAGACCTTAGGAACAATCATGAACGGATACAGCGGATTCTGCTGTTCTTCCTAACGGGAGTCATCATTCTATTGATGCTACCCAAAGAAGGTAAGTTCAAATACGAGTATCAGAAAGGTCGGCCTTGGAGTCACGAAGACCTTGTGGCACCCTTCGACTTTGCCATTGAAAAACCCAAAGAAGAACTGGATGCTGAAATACAGGCTGTAAAGACCAAGGCAAAGATTTATCTGAAATTGGATGAAGCCGCATCTGAGCGTGCTAAACTGGAGTTCAAAAATCAATTTGTTGAAGCGTTCAATCCTGATTCGAGCAGAAATCTTTCCATTAAAAAAATGGATAAGAACCTGTTGGCAGGCCAGGAAATCCTGAATTCAATCTACAGAAAAGGCGTGCTAAGAAGTTCTCCAGAATTGGAAGGACTTGGTAAGAATCGTCAGGTGTTTCTGCTAGAAGGAAATACCGCCAACCAGGTTCAACTGAACCAGTTTTACACTATCCAAACGGCTTATGAAAAGGTCAAAGCTTCTCTTTCAGCAGAACGCGGGGTGGATGAAGACAAGCTTTTGAGAATGCTATCCGAAACGCTGGTTCAGAATGTGGTTTACGATGATGAAACCACCAAAAAAGTGCTTCAGGAAGAATTGGATGCCATATCTGAAACGCGCGGAATGATTCCGAAGGGTTTGATGGTCATCAGTCGGGGTGATATGGTGGATGGTGAGAATTTCCTTGTACTTGAATCTTTACGAAAGGAATATCAGACACGACTTGGAACCTCTGAGAATTACTACTTGATCTTGATGGGGCAGATCATCATGGTATTCATCGTTCTGCTGATGTTCTACATGTTCCTGATTCAGTACCGTAGCGACCTGATGCAGAACAACTGGCAGGTAACTTTCTTGTTGATTCTGATAGCCGGCATGGTGATCATTGCCAGTTTGGCGGAACGAATTCCCAACATCAATCTGTATTTGGTTCCGTTCTGTCTGCTTCCGGTAATCGTGAGGAGTTTCTTCGATAGTAGAATTGCGCTTTTCGCACACATCGTTACTCTCATCATTGTTGGATTTGAAGCTCCGAATGGATTCGAGTTCATGTTTTTGGAACTCATTGCCGGAATCATTGCCATTTTCTCATTGCTAAGCCTGCAGAATCGTTCTCAGTTGTTCGTTTCCATGTTGATTGTGTTTATTACCTACAGTGCAAGCTATTTCAGCATTGCCATTATGCAGGAAGGCGATATCAAAAACATTGATCTGACCATGTTCATTTGGTTTGCTGGAAGTGTTGGTCTCACTCTTCTCGCCTATCCGCTGATCTATCTGTTTGAGAAGGTTTTTGGGTTCATTTCCGAGGTAACTCTTCTCGAATTGAACAATACCAACCACAAACTACTGCGGAAAATGGCCACTGATGCACCTGGCACATTTCAGCACTCGCTTCAGGTGGCCAGTTTGGCCGAAACCGCCATTTACGAGATCGGTGGTAATGCATTGCTTGTTCGTACCGGAGCGTTGTATCATGATATTGGCAAACTCTACGCACCGATGTATTTCATTGAGAATCAGGTTACCGGGGTTAATCCACACGATGATCTCTCTTTTGACGAGAGTGCCAACATCATTATCAATCATGTGATAAAGGGAATTGAGCTGGCCAAAGAGAACAACCTTCCTGAGCAGCTGATCGATTTCATCCGTACACACCACGGAACTTCTACCGTTCAGTATTTCTACCGCTCTTACTTGCAGAATTTCCCTGATGGCGAATTGGACCAAGAACATTTCAGTTATCCCGGCCCAAAGCCATTTACTAAGGAAATGGCCGTGCTGATGATGGCCGATAGTGTGGAAGCCGCTTCGAGAAGTTTAAGCGAGTACACTACTGAAAGCGTTGGAAAGTTGGTGGACAACATCATCGACCGCCAATTCAACGAAGGCCAGTTTGATAGTGCGAACATTACCCTGCGTGACATTTCTGAGGTCAGAACCATCTTCAAAAAGAAGTTGATGAACATTTACCACGTTAGAGTGGAATATCCTTCTTGAGGCAAAATGAAAAAAGAAGAAATGAATAACCTTGATTATCCTAGAATAAACGCTGGGAGCTGACGTTTTCTCTTTTTCTCATTCTTTCCTTTTAGCCTTTTCCTACATTTGCACTTTAATGATTTTCGCGTATCCCGAATTCCTTTTTGCGCTCGCAGCGATTTCGGTTCCCATCATTATCCATTTATTCAATTTTAGAAGGTTTAAGAAGGTCTACTTCTCAGATATCCGCTTTTTGAAGGATGTTGAAATTGAAACCAAAAGCAGGAATCAACTTAAAAACCTGCTCATTCTCCTGTCAAGAATTTTGGCCATTACGTTTTTGGTCATGGCGTTTGCGCGACCAGTGATACCTGGTGCAGCAGAAGATCAACCCGCTTCAACCTCTGCCGTTGTCTACATTGACAATTCTTTCAGCATGAATGCAGATGGAGAATCTGGAAACCTGCTGGAAGAGGCCAAAGCTAGGGCCATAGAGATCGGCTCGGCCGTTTCCAATGGCAGTCAGTTACGGTTGCTGACCAATGATTTCGACCCTAAACATTACCGCGATCTATCATTCGAAGAGTTCAAGAACGAAGTAGCCACGGTGCAACCTTCACCTGTTGTAAGAAGTGTGGATGACATCTTAAGTAGAACATCTGGCATGTTCGATGCAGATGACGCAACAGCACTCTATTACATATCCGATCTGCAAGCATCATCACTTAAAAATGTTTCAAACATAAACGACTCTTTATTAAGCGTTTACACCATCCCAACTTCATCTATCAATGAATCTAATGTTTACATAGATAGTTGCTGGTTCCAATCGCCAAGCAGATTGCCGTTACAGCCAGACGAGTTGCATGTCAGAGTTCGAAATGAAGGAACATCAGATGTTGAAAATCTTTCTGTAAAACTGACATTGAACGGGGTGCAACGGGCCGTGGGCACTACAAACATTGGCGCCAACTCTTTCGAGAAGTTGGTTCTTTCATTCACGAATCAGGAAAGCGGCATTCAATTCGGAGAGGTTTCTATTCAGGATTACCCGATAACTTATGATGACCGTTATCTGTTCTCATACGATCTAGCCAATTCGATTTCAGTTCTGATCGTTAATGGTAAAAGCCCTTCGGGCAATGTAGCCAGAGTTTTCGGTTCTGAACTGAATTTCAAACTCACGGAAGTTGACGGGAATGCTCTGGACTACTCTGTTCTGGGTGAGAATGACATGGTTGTACTGAACGAATTGGACAGATTTTCTTCTGGAATGGTACAGGAACTGATGAAGTATGTGCAGGATGGCGGAGACCTTCTGTTTATTTCGAGTGAAAAACAGGACCTCACATCCACCAACGAACTTCTATTGGCTCTCAATGCAGAGCAATTGAGCATTGCCGACAGTGCTGAACTGAAAGTGGAAGGAGTCAATCTACAAAGTGAATTGTACAAGAACGTTTTTACCCAATGGGAAGATAGAATTGACCTTCCTGCGGTTAAGAAATGCTATCCAGTTCAGATGAAGACCAATTCAGCATCAGAAAGATTACTGACGCTCTCAAACGGTCAACCACTTTTAACGGCATATCGCAACGGAAAAGGAACAGCTTATGTGCTTGCCGCACCTCTTAAAGACAGATGGACCAACTTCCATAGACACGCGTTGTTCGTACCAACCCTGTACAACATGGCGCTCAACAGCAGCAATAGCAATACGAGTATGGAAGTGATCGGGTCAGACAATCTTGTGGAGATCGCGTCAGATTCAAAAGTTGAAGGTGTTCTTAGAATGACCTCTTCCGATCAGAAAACTTCTTTCGTGCCTGAGTTGGTAAAACGTTCTTCGGCAACGGGAATCTTTGTTCACGACCAGATAGAGAATGATGGGCATTATCTTATTTCTTCCGAAAAAGGAGACACCATTCAGTCGGTAAGCTACAATTACAACAGGGCTGAAAGCGAAATGCGTTTTTTAACTCCGGAGGAATTCGTGAATGCGTTGAAAACAGCTGGCCTAACTAACGTTGAAGTCATTGAATCCTCTATCGAAAGCTTGGCTAACACCATCAAAGAAACGGCAGAAGGCCACCAACTTTGGAGGTACTTTTTAATACTTGCATTGGCTTGTCTTTTAATTGAAACGATACTGATAAGAATACTCTGACCATGCAGATACTACTCCGATCGATCAAGATCATAGACCCTAACTCAGCGCACAACGGAAAAACAGCGGATATTCTCATCAGGGATGGGATCATAGAAACAATAGGAAAGGATATTGACGCTACAGGCGTGGATGAAGTGATTGAGGGCGATGACCTTCATGTTTCTACGGGTTGGGTGGACATGTTTGCCACTTTCGGAGACCCTGGACTGGAGCACAAGGAAGATCTAGAATCGGGTTTGAATGCTGCCGCGCAAGGAGGATACACCAAAGTGGCCATATCTCCAGATACCAAACCGGCCATTGATGATAAGTCGGCAGTACGGTACATTCTGAAAAAGGCGGAAGGCCACATTGTAGACGCGCTTCCATTGGCCGCAATGACCAAAGGTTTGCATAGCGAAGAATTGGCGGAGATCTTCGATATGCAAAACTCAGGCGCTTTTGGAATAAGCAACGGAAAACACACAGTTTCCAACAGCAAACTCCAGAATCTGGCGCTACTCTACTCCAAGAACCTGAATCTTCCTGTATTCAGTTACTGTGAGGATGAGAAAATGGCAGCTGGTGGTCAAATGCACGAAGGCGAGGTCAATACATCCATTGGTCTGAAAGGTGTGCCCGCTCTTGCCGAAGAGATAGTTGTTGCAAGAGATATCTACCTAGCTGAATATTCAGGTGTAGCGGTTCACTTCTCGCACGTCTCCACAAAGGGCACTGTAGACTTGATCAGACAAGCCAAGTCCAAAGGGCTGAAAGTGACGGCCAGTGTACCAGCACATCATCTGCTTCTTTCAGACGCGAACACCGCAGACTTCGATTCGAATTTCAAGCTAAGACCACCTCTCAGAAGCCAAGAACATATTGAGGCACTGATAGAAGGGCTTTCTGACGGAACCATTGATGCCATCATCTCAGATCACGAACCGCACGAAATTGAAGCTAAATTCTCGGAATTCGGAATTGCAGAACCTGGAATCATTGCGTTGGAAACGGCATTTTCAGCAGCAATCGAATCACTTTTGGGTAAACTCAGTTTAGACCAGATCATTCAAAAACTAACTTCAAATCCTAGAGAAATTCTGAAGTTGGATAAGCCAAAAATTGAAGAGGGCGTTGAGGCAGAATTGACCGTATTCTCTCCTTCCCTAACTTGGACCTATGCCAAGGCAGATGTCAAAAGCCTATCTGGCAATTCTCCGTTATTCGGAAGAGAATTAAAAGGACTGCCCATAGCAGTGATAAACAAAGGGCTTATCTACTTAAATCACTGAAAGTTTTAAGCCTGAACAATAAAGTAGCTCGACAATAGTTTCCAGCGAAACTCTTTGTTATGAAAAAAGTACTTTACTGCCTCTACCTAAATTTTCTTGCCGTTACACTGACTCAAGCCCAGGATTACAAAGGGTCAGTATTTACTGGCGGAAACCTGAATGCTTCCGGGTATTTCGACTCAAACGATCAGAACGAGTATGAAAACTTCAGCTTCTCTATCATCCCAAATGTTGGTGGATTTGTTTCCAACAGCTTTGCAATTGGTGGTACGGCCAGCTATAGATGGTCTGAACGAAACAACAATAATTCTTACAATGACGATTCATCACACCAGGTAGGAAATACCATAGGAGCATCCGTGTATGCTCGCTACTATAAGTTCTTCTCGCAAAAGTTTGCACTTATGTCCACTGCTGATGTTGGTTACGCATACACACATTCCAAATTGGAAAGAAAGAATAATGGAGAGGTTTTGAATTCAATATCTGATCAACATGCGATTGAAACATACATTACTCCCGGACTGGTCTACTTCATCACACCAAAATTTGGTCTTGAAGCCAGTTTTGGTCGACTTGGGTATATGTATCGTCAAAATCATAGCAGGTCAGAAATAGAGGGAGTAGGAACTACTAGTTCAAGTAGTCAGAATTCTTCATTCAATATTGATTTCAATATTACCTCCTTGCAAATCGGTCTGATGTACTACTTCGGTGGTAAATCACCGGAATAGCTCTCTTCTGTTGGAAAAGTTGTTCGTGAACAGTAACCGGCTTAAGGTGTTTTCTTTGAGTACCTTTGCACCCCCATTTAAGATTGATGAGCGAACAAGAAATTGTACTGGACAGCATTGAAGATGCTATAGCAGATATTAAAGCAGGCAAGGTTGTTATTGTTGTTGATGACGCTGACCGTGAAAACGAAGGAGATTTTGTAGCTGCTGCAAGATCAGTAACTCCAGAGATGATAAATTTCATGGCAACTCACGGACGCGGACTTATCTGCGCTCCGTTGGTTGAAGACCGTTGTGTTGAACTTGGTTTGGACCTCATGGTTCAGAACAACAATGCGGCTTACGAAACACCTTTCACCGTTTCGGTAGACCTTATCGGGCATGGCTGTACCACTGGAATCTCCGCTAGCGACAGAGCCAAAACAGTAAAGGCACTCATCGATCCTGAGATCCGCCCGGAAGAGTTGGGCAAGCCTGGTCACATTTTTCCTCTGAAGGCCAAAAAAGGGGGGGTTCTGAGAAGAGCCGGACATACAGAAGCAGCAATTGACCTGGCGCGTTTGGCAGGTTTTGAACCCGCTGGAGTAATTGTAGAGATCATGAACGAAGACGGCACCATGGCCCGTCTTCCACAATTGACCAAGATCGCGGAGAAATTCGGTCTGAAACTCGTTTCCATAAAGGACCTCATCGAATATCGTGTCAAAAATGAATCTCTTATAGAGAGACAGATAAGAGTCGATATGCCTACTGAGTGGGGAAATTTCAAATTGGTGGCCTATAAACAAACCACCAACGATCAGTCGCACCTTGCACTGGTCAAAGGCACATGGAAAGATGAAGATGCAATTCTTGTTAGAGTACACTCATCATGTGTAACAGGCGATATTTTCGGCTCTTGTCGTTGCGACTGCGGTGGTCAATTGCACCGTGCCATGGAAATGGTAGAGGAAGCTGGCAAGGGTGTCATCGTTTACATGAATCAGGAAGGAAGAGGCATCGGGCTTTTGAATAAGCTGAAGGCTTACGAACTTCAGGAAAAAGGCATGGATACAGTGGAAGCCAACCTTGCTCTTGGTTTTCAGATGGACCAACGCGATTATGGTATCGGAGCTCAAATTCTACGTGACCTAGGGGTTAAGAAAATGCGTTTGATGAGCAACAACCCTAAAAAGCGCACAGGCCTTATTGGTTATGGTCTTGAAATAGTGGACAATGTGGCCATAGAAATTGAGGCCAACGAGCATAATCGCTTCTATTTGCAGACAAAACGGGATAAAATGGGCCACTCCATCAAGGTGGAAAAGTAGTCCAAACCGTTGGTATCAAAGGGGTTGAGACAAAACCTGCAATCGGGTTTGTTTTCATAGATCAAGGATATATATTTGCAACCGCTAAAAAAAAGCCGACTCGATAGCTCAGCTGGTAGAGCATAACACTTTTAATGTTAGGGTCCTGGGTTCGAGCCCCAGTCGAGTCACAGAAAGCCTTCCAAATCGGAAGGCTTTGTTGTTTCTAGGATATTGGTAATTTGCAAGCTAACCTAAAACCAATACCATGAATTATTTGAAAACTTTCTTTGTAGCAGCTGTTGTTGGTCTTACAGCAGTTTCTTGTGCCGAAGAGTGTTACGAATGCACTGCTTCTGACCCTAATGGACTAGGAACCCCAGTAACAGAAGAAACATGTTCCCAGAATCTTTCTGGTCCTGATAAAACTGAGTTTGCCGCTTCGTTCACAGCTCAGCATAATCCAGCCATGTACAACATTACTTGTCAAGACAAGTAAGAATCAAACAAGTTGATTAAAAGCAGGCTGAGCCTGCTTTTTTTTATGTTCCATTTTTTCAGAGACAACTTAACGTTAACCGTACCTTATATTTGCGCGAAATCCGCAAAACCGAACCAGAGAAATGCGTAAACAAAGCCTCGATTTCCTAGAAAACTATTTGAACAATGCTTCGCCTACAGGATTTGAATCTTCTGGTCAGCAGATATGGTTGGAGTACCTGAAACCGTACATCGATGAATATTACTCAGATGTTTACGGTTCGGTTGTGGGAATCATCAATCCAAAGGCCAAGTACAAAGTTGTTATCGAGGCGCATGCTGATGAGATTTCGTGGTTTGTGAATTACATCTCTCCAGAAGGGATGATCTACGTGAGACGAAATGGTGGCTCTGACCATCAGATCGCGCCTTCTATGCGTGTGAACATTCACACCAAAAAAGGAATTGTGAAAGGCGTTTTCGGATGGCCGGCCATCCATGTTCGCGACCCTCAGAAAGAAGTGGGCCCTAGTCTGGCCAATCTCTTCATTGATACTGGCTGCGCCAATAAGGAAGAAGTGGAAGAAAAGGGCATTCATGTTGGCTCTGTCATCACGTTCGAAGACGAAATGACCATTTTGAATGACCGTTATGTGGTAGGTCGTGCGTTGGACAACAGAATCGGTGGATTCATGATTGCTGAAGTGGCTCGCCTGCTGAAGGAGAAAAAGAAGAAGCTTCCATTCGGACTGTACATTGTAAATGCCGTTCAGGAAGAGATCGGGCTTCGAGGCGCGGAGATGATTTCGAGAAGAATAAAGCCTGATGTTGCCATAATAACAGATGTGTGTCACGACACGCAGACCCCTCTTTATGAAAAGAAAACGCAAGGAGACCTTACATCTGGCAAAGGCCCTGTTTTAACGTATGGTCCTGCCGTTCAGAACAATCTTCTTGATATGATCATTTCTGTTGCAGACAAGAAGAAGATTCCATTCCAGCGAGCAGCCGCTACAAGGGCTACGGGAACGGATACAGATGCATTCGCCTACTCGGGCGAAGGTGTTCCTTCAGCGCTTATCTCGCTTCCTTTGAAATACATGCACACAACGGTTGAGACCGTGCACAAGGAAGACGTGGATAACGTGATAAAGCTGATCTATGAAGTGCTTGTTCAGTTGAAATCTGGACATGACTTCCGCTACATTAAGTAAAACAGCCCTTAGGTTTTAGGTTTTAGCCATTAGCTTTGATTTGAAGGATAATGGCATCATCGAATGAAATTGGGGTTGAATACTCAGACGGAGTCTTAGGACTGCTCAAGGAGCTTAACCAACTCCAAAGTGTTGGAAATTCTGTTTACCCAATAGGGATTTTCCCTTCACAGCGTTATCATCCGTTTCTTCCGTACGAACGGGAAGACGACAACCTTTTCTTTACGGCTTCCATCATCCGCATGCTGCAAGGAATTGAACTTGGATTTCACACAGCAGAAAAGGAGCTGTTTGAAAACATGCGACTGAAAGCCCTCCGAGCTTATCCGCTTTTTCAGAACAAGGATGGTTTGGACACTTACAACTTCTGGCAGACCACACCAAGCCGTCATTTCCCGAATGGATTGTTCATGCACCGGTTCGAGCATTTTCAAATACCGGATGATGTAGATGACACGGCTTTGGTCTACTTAACGGAAGTCGCGGATAAAGAACGGGTCGGTAAGCTTCGCGAGAAGCTGAAGCAACATTCCAATCTGTCATACAAGAAGGCTTCCAATCCGTTGCCAGCGTATCGAGACCTGAAATGTTATTCAACTTTCTTCGGAAAGAAGATGTACATAGAATTTGATGTTTGTGTTCTCTGCAATCTTATGAGTCTCATTCTTACTCATTTCAATGAAGATGAACTGAATGAGTATGATCTTGACACACTGAAGTTCATCGTTTCAGTTATTGAACGAGATGAATTTCAAACACTTCCCTTCTACTCTGCCCCAAATTATCCCACCACTGAACTGATACTTTATCATGTTGTCAGATTGCTGCCTTTATTGCCGGATGGTTTCAAAAGCACCGTTCAGAAAAAGGTAGAAAATGGGATTCGCGAAAGACAGTCATCCTCTTCTGGGATGAATCAGATTCTGATGGAAAATGCGGCCATGAAACTTGGCCTATCACCAATTTCAGGAGAACCTGATCGGAAAGTTCTTGAAGACAACGACTTCTATTTCTTTCACGCAGGAATGATTACCGCATTTGAGAACAGAGTGGCTCAGTTCTTAGCGCCAAACCCGCTTTTCCATCTTAGGTATAAAAGTAAAGCCCTGAATAGGGCTTTACTGATAGAGAATCTTATGTTGAGACGGTCGGTTACTTCCTGACCACGTCTATCAATTTCACATCAAAGATCAATACTTCATTCGGGCCAATTCCACCACGTGGCTGACCACCTTCTCCGTAAGCAAGATCAGAAGGGATAAAGAGTTTGTACTCAGCACCTGGCTTCATCAACTGCAGTGCTTCTGTCCACCCTGGAATAACGCTTCTCACATAGAATGTAACAGGCTCATTTCGCTCGTAAGAACTGTCGAAAATCTCACCATTTGTCAGTTTGCCAGAATAATGAACCACCACCTGATCTGCAGCAGTTGGCGAGTCTCCTTCGCCTTCTTTCAATACAATGTACTGTAGGCCGCTTTCTGTAGTAACAACCCCAGCTTTGGCTCCATTTTCTGCAAGGAAATCTTCACCGGCCTTCTTGTTGGCTTCAGCCTTTCTTTTGTTCATGTCTTCAAAGAAGCGGTTCATTACCTGCTCGGCATCTTCTTTGGATAATTTGGTAGAATCGCCTTTCAATGCAGCTGCCATTCCGGCCAGAATAACATCCTTGTTGAATTCATCTTCGATCTTCTGAACCTCAAAATCAGACTTAAGGTTAGACCCCAAAGTTGTACCAACTGCATAGCTGGCCGAATCTGAAAATGTGGTAAGTGATACTTCTTTATTGGCCGGTGCATTGCATGATGCAAGAGCAGCAACAGTTACTAGGATTACGAGTGTTCTCATATTAGTTTACGCTGATTAGTTCTACTTCAAATATCAATGTGGAAAATGGCGGAATGGCTCCTCCTGCTCCGTTCTCGCCATAGGCGAGGTTGTACGGAATGAACAATTCCCATTTGTCTCCTTCTTTCATCATAGGCAGGGCTTCTTGCCATCCTTGAATTACGCCATTTACCGGAAATGTTGCGGGAGTTCCTCGATTAACGGAGCTATCGAATACGGTTCCGTTGATGAGTTTACCGTGGTAATGAGTGGTTACCTGATCGGTTGGAGATGGCGACTTGCCACTTCCTTCCGTCATCACTCTGTATTGAAGTCCGCTGGCAGTAACCGTTACCTCATCTCTCTGTGCATTCTCTTCTAAGAACTTCTGCCCTTCTTCCAGAACAGGTCCATGCTTATCTGCCTGTATTCTGGCCAAGGCAGACTGAAGTGTCTCATTCACTTCTGGAACAGACATTTTCAATTCCTTCTTGGAATAGTGATCATCCAATGCGGCACAGAAAGACGTGTAGTCAAATCCTTCAAAACCTTGCTCCTGTAAATTCCTTGCGATATTAAGACCTAACGCATAGCCGAGTTTTTCCTTTTCTGAGGTCATAGTCTTGATTTAGGCTGCGAAAGTATGGTTTTACTTAGGATTGACTAAGTATTTGTCAACTTCTACCTTTGAGGCCATAAACCAAAACCTTTCATTATGAAGAAGATTCTTTTCCCCGTATTGTTCGTAGCTTTTTCAATAGGGGTATCATCTTGCCAAAAGTGTGTTGAGTGTGATAACTGCCCTTTTGGCATCACAGGTGACGCCTGCATGGACGAATTCGACTCTAAAGAAGACTATGAAGCAGCTGTAGCAAATGCCGAAGCTCTTGGTTGTAGCTGTACAGAGAAGCTGAAAGGGAAATAACCCTTTGTTGCCAAAGCACCGAGGGCGCTGCAGCTTTCGCTGAGCGCCCTCGGTGTTCCAGTTCCAGGTTTGTAGGATTTGCGAGTCTCTTTTTCCTGTTAGGCCACTCGCATAGCCCAAAGCATTATTCGTCCACCTCCCAGTTTCTTGACCGGGCCATCGTTTTCTGTGATTTTCTCGATCAACTCGGCCATAAGGTCTATTCCGGTATTTTTCTTGAACTCGTCAAGTAGAGAGCGGAACTTGTTCATGGCCGTCATTGGTGGCACATCTGCAAGTTCATCTATGTTAAGAGCGTGTCTTACTCTCAGATCGGTCTTGCATTCGTTTATCATTTCAGCGTCTCCCCATCCGAACCCTTCTTTCATGATAGCCATCGCTGCAAGCGTTTTCATGGGTAGAAGTGTTCGAACTCCTTCATCAACCAACTCTTCGAAATCGTAGTCCTCAATCTGATTGGTCACATGAGCTCGGAAGGTGGCGTACCATTCCATCTCTTGATTGTTGAGGTTATCGATGAAGGCATCGAAGTTTGGGTAAGAGAACCCTGGGGCTAGGCTTTTCACAACTTTTAGGTAAGAAGTTTCCATGATCGTTAGGTTTTAAATGGTCGGTCGATTATGGTTACGCTACCTTAAGTAGTTGCGTCTTAGCTGGAGCATAGGTCTCCTTAGCAGCTGGGAAGGCCTCAGCGTGTACGTCTGCAGCAAACTGATTCACAGCATCTTTGATAAGGTCTGCACCGTACATGTACGTTCTTACGAACTTAGGCTTGAAGTCTGTAGAGAATCCGAGCATGTCCTGAAGAACAAGCGCCTGACCATCTACCTCAATTCCTGCACCTACTCCAACAACTGGGATAGAAACCGCATCTCTTACAGCAGCACCCACGTGTTGTGGCACAGCCTCAAGAACAACTGCAATACATCCAAGGGCCTCAAGCTTCTTAGCCTGCTCAACGATCTCCAACTCGGCTTCAATCGTCTTTCCCTGTACTTTGAATCCACCGATCATATTGTGATGTGATGGCGTCAGACCGATGTGGCCAATGCAAGGAATTCCAGATTGAGAAAGGTGAGCGTAAAGCTCTTCGTTACCGTATACACCTTCAATTTTAAGGGCGTTGGCACCGGCTTTGATCAACGTTTCCACGTTATCCATCGCTTCTTTCATGCCTTTTCTGTTGGCCATGAAAGGCATTGCAGCAATAAGAAATTTGTCTTTAGCTCCTTTTCTGACCGCTCTGGTGTGCATGGCGATCATTTCAACGTCAGAGTTCAACGTGTCTTCGTGTCCATGCATTACCATGGACGAGCAGTCACCAATTAAAATACCGTTTACATCTGTGTCGTTAAGGATCTTTGCACTCCAGTAGTCGTAAGAAGTTACAACAACGATCTTTTTTCCTTCTGCTTTAAGCTTTTTGAAATTGTTTAGAACACTCATGATTTTAGGTTTTATGCCTCTCGGTGGTCAGGCCGGTCAGCGGGTTAGGTTTTCTGTTTTGTTTTTCGGTTGTTCCGATTTGTTGACCCAAAGGTGGGGTGCTTGTATATAGTGGTTGTCAAGACATACAACCATTTTGAACAGTCAAATAGATGGTAAAAACTCTGTATCCCTTTATTTACAAGGCTTTGAAGAGTTCCTGAAATTGTGTTTAAAAAAATCGAAAAAAATGGATGAACAACTGTAACCTTTCGATAAACGCGAATTTTCATCGATGAAACAGCCGATTCAATAGGACGAATGGCCCTTTGAAATTAGGTGGATGGAAAGCTTGAAAGAAAGAGGTGCTCCTACTCTACCGGAACACCGTAGAGATGCTCTTTACTATAGTTGTATTGGTAAGGACGCTCTTCCATCTTATCCTGGAACCAGGTATGGAAACAGATCATTTCAGGAGTTTGAAGTAACCAGCCGGTATCCACATCATCCTTTTTCAGTTCAGACAGAACCGCTTGTTTCTCCTTTGCCACTTCTTGAAAATCGTAACTCTTCTTGCGCAATTCAATAAGAACTTCTGCAATGAGTTTATCTCGTTTGCGGACTTCAACTCCTTTCAGCCCATCCCGTAAGAACTGACGCAGGTTCACGATCTGAGAATCGGCAAAATCATATTTCTCGCGTTCTATGGCCAACATAATACTAAGCACGCGCGAACCGATATTCCACCCTTCTTTATCCTTTCCTATATGATGGCTACTGGCCAACCTGAGGTTCACTTTTCTGAATTCTCCTTTGGCAAAAGAAACACAGGCCAACAGGTAGCTTCTCACAGCTTTCCTGAAATCGCTTTGGTCTGCATGCTTGCTTTCTACTAAAGAGTCAAGTTGCTTCTCCGCTTCATCAAGCTTACCGGCATAGAATAAAGAGTAAAAGAGGAGTTCCGTTATCACGGCATGATTACGGGTATTCGCTCTTAAGTAGGTAAGACTGGTTTCAAACTGCTTCTGCGAATCTTCGAACATATGCCTCCAAAGGTCGTTGGCCCCCAAGTTGGCATGCACACTTGCCTGCCTCACCTTTCGTTTTATGGCCGGATTGTTCTCGAGCATCTGCGCCAACTTGGCCAAGCTATCTGAAGCTTCTTCAAGATTGTTCTGGAGCTGATGATACTCAACCAATAAAAAGTAATAGTAATAGCCTACCGTGGCAGAACTGGTTTGCTCAAATGCCTGATGAAGCGTTTCTATCCTCTCGCTAAGGAATTGCAGTTGCTTCTTGTCGGCAGGTAAGCGGCTCAATCCTTTGAAACCATAACGCATGGTAACTTCTTCAAAGTATTGTTTTGATAAGTTGGCCGCATCCCTGCAAGCCGAGTAATTCTCAATCTCTTTAATAAGGTCGTAAAATGCCTTATCCGTTCCTTTCCATGCTTTGATGTACTGCCGCTCAGCAGACAACATATCTATAAGGTCATCATACAGTTCATAATGTTTCGCTTGGGCAATGGTTCTATCCAGAACATAAAACCCGGTTTTACGCTGACCTCTTCCTAATAATAGTTTTCCTTGAAGCTTTCCAAGCGTGACTGCTGCCAGTGCCTGTCCCTGCTCATCGTAATTTTCATCTCGAATAAGATTCACATCCAACGATAAAGAGGCCAACATCTTCTCCCGCAGCCTGGTAATTACCATTCTTCTGGCATCTTCTGTAGCAACCTTCTTCTTTAATAAGGACATCACTTTCTCATCGTCCTCATACTTCTCCAGAAGATCTAACAGAATCAATGATTTGGGCTTGTGCCCCTTCTTTCTCGATTCAAAACATCCTAAATAGTTTCTAAGGGCCATGCGCTCATTAGCGTCCATCATAAAGTGAATGCTACGCAGGTGTTCAAATGCCTTCAAGGTCTATTGTGTCGTTTGTCGATAAAAAATAAAGGTATCGATAAACGACCAAACGAATACTTGGCAAGCTCCATATAACGACTCAGTCTAACCAATTAAAAACTAGGAAATATGGAAATCTTAATCGCTGTACTAATTGCTTTCGGAGTTGTAACAGGTAATGATGCTGTTAACATGTCAAAGTCTGAAGCAGAAAAAATTGCAACAGAAAGCGGACTGTCTCAAAAGCAAATTGATGACAAAGCCGCCATTATCGGTCTTGAGGAGACCGAGATGTAAGAGAATTAAGCATTGGATTCTATATCTGCCACTCTGGGATTGGTCTCCCATTCAAAAAAGGGCTTTTTAGGTTTTGTCCTTTGCAGATACCAGATAAGGATGAGGTTTTAGGTTTTCCTCATCAGTTCTTCAGAATCCGGTTTGTTGGTTGAAGGTGCGCTTTATGCGCACCTTTTTCTTTTGTGTAAATGAAAAAACCGCGAGCATTGACTGCTCGCGGTTTTGGCTCTAGCTGAGAAAGGTCTCTAAAACGAATCCAACCCCTATTACATTCGTTAAGCTAGGCCTGTAGATGTCAGAGCTGCTAACCCCTTAGTGTCTGACACAAGTATTGTATTCCGATCAAACTTGATGATCTTATCTTTTTTCAATTCATTCAACACGCTTGTTACAAACTGGCGCGATGTTCCAGTAAGGTTTGCTATGTCTTGATGGGTAAGGAAATGTTCTAAGAGAACCTCATCTCCGAAAACTCTACCCACATTATCGGCCATCTCTTTAATGAACTCAACTACGCGAGTTCTGGAATCCTTGAAAATAATTGACTCCAATCTGCTCTCAGTTCGTCTGATCCGTGAGCCGATTCTATCGATCAATCGAAGACTAAGCTCTGGGTTCTCCTGCATTACCTTTCTAAGGTCTGCCACATATATCATGTAGAACGAGCACTCCTCCTTCATGGTAATCGCGAATTCGTTCCGCTTCTGCTCGCCAGCCAAACCCATTTCACCGAACAACTCTCCAGGTCTCACAATAGATTTGATCACCTCTCTTCCATCGTCAGAATAGTTCCCGACCTTTACACGCCCTTCCTTAAGAATGAAAAGCACCTCGCTCGCGTCTCCAGGATGATATATATATGAGTGTTTTGGTCTCGACCTCAAGGTTGTGAAGTTTGATACTTCTACCAGAACCGATCTTGGAATATCATCAAAGAGTGTGAACTGCTCTAAATGAATGTAATTAGCTTGAATGTCCATTGGCAATTTTCGCTACGTGTTTCACGTACAAATATGCATTAAAAAAGTGACCTACAACAATTTTACAGTAGACAACACGGTGGACAAAGAGGTGGACAAAACGTCCATTTAGGTTCAAAACGATGAAACAAAATCTTGCAAGGATACTTCGTCTGGAATGTTGATTTTCTTCTTCAGACGGTATCTTCCTTTCTTTACAGAATCTGGAGAAACACCAAGAATATTGGCGATTTCTTTGGTGGACATGTCGAGTTTCATCAACAGAAAAAGCCGCTGTTCCGCGAGTGTGAGATTCTCGTATTGACCAAGCAACCTATCAAGCATGCCACGGTGCACACCATCAAAAAGTTGCTTGAATTCTTCCCAATCGTCATCGGTCAATATCCTAACACCAGAGAAATTAACGAGAAGCTCTGAAGTTTCTGGCTCTATGTTTCCCGTTTTCTCTACAGCGGTCTTCAATCTTTTTTCCAGCTGACCAACCAATTCATTCTTCCTAAGAAGGTTCTCTGTGTACAAGGACAACTTCTGTTGATTATGCTCCAACAGATCAGACATGATCTTCAATTCGGCCTTTTGAAGATCATCTTCTGCAGTGAGCAACTCACGCTCTTGTCTGTACTTGCGCTTTTGATTGTCAAAAATGAGAGCACCGATCACAATGGTCAGGAAAAGCCCCAATGCTAGAGTAAGCCATCTATTGGTAATGATGGTCTGCTGCTGTTGGAGCACTTTGATCTCCTGTTCCTTTTGACCTGTTTCAAATCTTACCTCAAGTTCACTGATGGCCTCCCTACGTTCAACATCTGCAAGGCTGTCTTTCAGATTTATCAGTCTTGATTGTAGAGAAACGGTTTCTTCAAACTTCTTCTGCTGGATCTTAAGTCCAACTAAGTTCTTATAAGAGATAACCACATCTCCCATTTGCCCGTTCTGCCAGCCTTTTTCCAATGCCAACCGGAAATACCGTTCTGCTTCTGATGGATTACCTGATCGCTTATGGCAATGCCCCATGTTATTGAGAATTACCGTCATTTGAGTGAGGTCGGATGCCAAGGTTTTCATCTGAACCGCTTCTTCCAAGTATCTCAGAGCCTGTTGCCAGTTATTGAGCCCCATGTAACCAAGTGCCAGGTTATTCAAACTCTCACCTTGTCCTTTCAGGTCATTTATCTCTTTTCGGATGTTGTAGCTGTCCAAAGCTTTGGATATGGCTTCTTCATAATCATGTTTTCGGTAGTCTATCAGCCCAAGAAGTGAAATGCCAAGTGCCTCATTTTTTCTATTGCCAATTCTACGGTTGTAGCTTCTATATACCTGTATGTCTGTGCTCGCATCTTCAAGTCTATCCAGTAGGAAGTAAACGATTCCTCTCCCTCTATGACAGTCAACTATGTAGGATGAATCGGCAAGTTGAATGGACATCTGAAGTGCTTCAAACCAATTTATCTTGCTTACATCAAGTTTTCCTTGATACCGCATTACCTCTGCCAACTTCATTGTTGCTAGTAATTGCAATTCGGTAAGCGAGGTGTTGCTGATAACTGAGCGTAGAAGTTGTTCAGCCTCAGAATATTCGCCTTCCAGTTCAAAAACTGAAGCAAGACACAGTGAATGGAAGTTCTGAATCCATTCTTCGGAATTGGTCAAATCCAGAAATACTGAATCTGCCAGTATTCTATTTGCTTTGGCCACACTGTCGCTTTTTGCTAAAAGCGATGCATATATCAGATTAGCCCAAGTTTTAGCTTCGGTTCCTTTAGACTGCGCAACCAATTGGGAAGAAAACTCAATCGCTTCCTTTGAACTTGTTTCGTCTGCCTTCTCAATCTTTTCAAACAACTCCGATTGAGTTTCTTCCAGATCTCCTTGATACGGTAGTATCTGTGCTGCACAGAAAGACGCGCTAAGAACTGAGAAAAACAATATGATGGAACGTGTTAACACATCAGCAAATTTACTGCAAGGAGTAAATTAGAACTCGACCCTGAATCTGAGCACTGGAATGAATCCTTGCTGATGTCGTTTTACGATTGATTGAGAGGCTGGGTCGTACCTGCGGTCGATCTCATTAAGCCTGTTAGTGACATTCTGAATATCAAGAGAGACCTCCCAAGCAATTTTCTTGAGGTTGTGTTTAAATCGCAACCTGACGTCCAATCTTAAATAATCATCTACCCTGCCCTCAAATCTTTGGCTTTCAATATGAACTTCTTCGCCTTGTGCAATAGATGCTTCTAAATCTATTGGTGTTATTCGCCTTCCGCCAGCGTAGAAGAATTTGGCATTGACACCTATCAAATGTTTGCCATTCTTTCCAACCCTGAAATCTTTACCCGCAGTAACGCTTGTGATGTAATTTCCATTGTATCTGGTGTTTCGCCATATTTGGTCAGAACCCTGATATAGTGAGTTGTAAAATGACCCAGTAATAAGGAAGTAGTAATTTTTCGAAAAAGACTTCTCAATCGTCAATTCAAGTCCGTAATTGGTTCCTATTCCATTGTTGACCAATCGTTTGGTTTCATAAGCCTCATTATCGTTAAGAATAGAAAATCCGTTTCTTCTGGTTCTAACTGGAATACCATACAGATATTGGTAGTATATCTCAGTATGCAGACTGAAGTCTTGGAAAAACTTGAAGTCGTAACCCAAAACCAGATGTATTGCTCGGCTATTATCAAGATATCTGTTGATGTACCCTGGCGTTCCCTCTTCTTGAATGAGGTAGAATGCCAGACTTTCTTGCCTGCTATGCATGCCAGCACCAAATGAAAGTTTGTGATTTGGAGCAAATTTCCAATCCAAAGCCAATCGAGGTTCCAAGGCAAACTTTCCATTCACATCAAAGTAGCTGGTATGAATACCGCTTAGAAACGTAAGGTTTCCGTTTATTCTGAATTTGTGCTGAATGTATGTCTGAAAGAAATTACCAGAACCGATTGCCCTGAACTCTTTTTTCCAACCTGTTGGCCACATATCGGTCAAACTGAATATCAGGTGGTTGTAATTCAATCCATATCTCAAATGGTGCTTGGAGTTGAATTTTGTATTGAATTGTGTTGATAGTCTAATAGCACTATTATTCACCTGATACTTCCAGTATTCCTCCAATGTCAGACTATCGGTAAGGTAACTGTGGGTAAGATCATTGCCTGCACGCGTGTACGCCAACGTGGTATGGACGTAGTTCTGTGTGTTAATGATGTACCTGTGTCCAATTCCGGTTGCGATAAAATGGTTCTGGTAATCCTCTTCCACCCTTTTCTGATCCCATCCTGATCTCCATTTGGTTGTGTCTCTCTCCGGTTCATATCCTGCAGAGCTCAATCCTCCCACCATGAAGACTGAGAACGTTCCGGCTTTCCGTGTGGGGAAGTTCAGTTTGAGATTCAGATCTTGAAAAGAGGTGAACAGATCGCCACCTAGATCAGTACCCACGGCTTTAAACAGGCCAAGTGTGGAATATCTGTAATTAGCTAGGTAAGTTGACCGCTTCCCTTTGACAAAAGGGCCTTCGGCAGAAGCTTCAATGCCCAAAAAGCCCACCTGTACGGTATACTCTCTTTTACGCTCATTACCAGTTCGCAGCCTGAGGTCGTATACACCAGAAAGTGCATTTCCATACTCTGCTGCAAATGCTCCTGTAGAGAAATCGCTTGTACCTAACAGGTTATTGGAGAGAATGGAAACGTTTCCAGCATACAAACCTTCAATATTGAAGTGATTGGGCACTGGAATCTCTATCCCTTCCAATCTCCATAACAAGCCTTTGGGTGAATTACCTCGAATCGAAATCTCATTGGTGATATCATCCGTAAGATTTACTCCCGCAAATGAAAGTGCCATGCGACCGGGGTCGTTCATACTAGCGGCAAACCGTTCTGATTGTTCCAATGAAAACGACCGTGTGCTCACAACCGCCATTTCGTTATTAGGGCTGCTCGGGTCTTTTTTTGCTTCAATAACAACTTCGTTGAGCTCGGTTGTCGATTCCAGCAACTCAACATCAACAACCACCTCCTTACCACTGCCAATATCAATTTGCCATATGGTCTTTGGCTCATAACCTAGGTACTGAATAAGAATATCCTGTCTTCCTAGAGGTACGTTCTCAATCACATATCTGCCGTCAATATCTGTGCTGGTTCCTTTTATTGGGTCTGAATTCAGAATGATGACTGTTGCGCCTATCAGAGGCACTTTTGTGTCTTGGTCCAATACCGTTCCGTGAACTTTTTGCCCGCTATTCTGTCCTTGAGATATACTCAGCATCAGAAAAAAGAAGAACAATGTCAACTGGAGCTTCATAAACTTAGGTCAGAGGCAAGGGGGTTAAAGTTACTCACGGAAGACTACATCTCGAACCAAATAATGATCAGCGAAATTTTATCGTTGATTTCAAGGTGGGTAGACTCATAATAATCAGACTTAGCAACATGATTTACAATGCGCGAGACAAGAGTTTGGATGAATGAATCAACGAAACAGCAAATTTGAAATACTGTAAAGTTCATGACAAATACGGAGGGGGTTGACATTTTTGAATCTGTGCAAATACTTAAAGGTTTGCCGGCAGACCAACAGGAGTTTCTTGGGCGGTATATCCAAAACAAGACTTTCCCGAAGTCTACCTTTATCTACAGCCCAGGCGAAGAAGCGGATTGGGTGTACTTCGTTGTGAACGGTGTGGTAAAAACCGGCACCATCAATGATGAAGGAAAGGAAGTCATCAAAAACATCTTCTATCCGGGCGAAATGTTCGGAGAATTGGGCCTTTCTGGCATGACCGAAAGACCCGACTTTGCTGGAACATTGAAAAATGAGGTGGAGGTGATGCGAATTCCGGTTAAGATTCTCAAAGAACTCATCAACAAAAATCCGGATGTGGGCCTTAGAATGATTGAGAAGCTAGGTGAGCGCATAACCCGATCTGAAAAGCGTCTGGAAAGATTGATATTTGATGACGCTAGAACACGTATCATCGATTTTCTCTTGGAACAGGCACAGAAAAATGGAAAAAAGTTTGCTGATGAAACATTGATCCGTCACGGATTCACGCATCAAGACATGGCAAACATTACCGGAACTTCAAGACAGCTGGTTACCATTGTTTTAAACGAACTGAAACGTGAGAATCTGATCAATTTTGACAGGAACAGTATTCTTATTCGAGATGTCAATCAACTCAAGTAAACCACAATAGGTTTATGTTTGGCGCATGAAGCGCAAACTCCTACTCTTTTCCGTTTCCCTCCTTGCAGTTGGTCTTGTTTTCGGTTTTTGGCCACTTTCTTCCAAGCAATTTGAAATTGTTTTCGACAAGGAGAAGATCGCGGAGAAACAGAATTTTCTGAGCACGATCAAACCGACCACTTCCGAGAAGCCGAATATTGTCATCATCATAGCTGATGACCTTGGGAAAACGGACATTTCACTTTACGGCAATCCGCCTATCCGAACTCCGAACATAGATTCCATAGGTCTCAAAGGGATGACCTTTACGGAAGGCTACATCACCTCTCCTATCTGCGCTCCGTCCAGAGCTGGAATGTTAACAGGTCGGTATCAGCAACGTTTTGGGTTCGAATATCAACCGCATGATCGTTATCCCAAAAATCGGATAGAGATGTTCGTGTACAAGAACTTCATTGCCACAGGAGATTGGTTGGTTGCAGATCAGATCGAGTTTCCGCGATTTCAAGACATAACAAAAAATGGAATGCCTCCTTCAGAGATCATGTTATCAGAGATTCTGCAGAAGGCCGGTTACCGAACAGGAATAGCCGGAAAATGGCATTTGGGCGCTGGTGATCATGCCATTCCCATCAATCGCGGATTTGATTATCAATACGGATTCTATGAAGCCTACTCATTATATATGGCTGACACCAGCAGTCCAAATGTGGTCAACCAAAGGCATAAGGACTTCTCAGATCCTTTTATTTGGGGTAAAGGTAGAAGTGGTAATTGCGCCATTAGAAGAAACCACGATATCATCGAAGAGGAATATTACTTGACGGATAGGATTGCGGAAGAAGCCAACGCTTTCATAGACCGAAATCAGGACCAGCCGTTCTTTCTTTACGTTCCGTTCTTGGCTCCACACACCCCATTTCAGGCAACTAAAGCATATTACGACAAACTGGATTACATAGAAGATCGGAACAAGCGGGTCTATAACGCTATGATCTGGCAGTTGGATGATGCCGTTGGCAACATTATCAGCCATCTGGAACAAACGGGATTGATGGAGAACACTATCATCTTCTTTCTGAGCGATAATGGCGGTGCAACCTACACGGAAGCCACTGATAACGCCCCTTTGAAGGGAGGAAAGTTCACCAACTTTGAAGGTGGATTGAATATTCCGTTCATGGTCCGGTGGGATGGTCATGTTACTCCGCAAACAAACTACACGGAGCCTGTTATTTCAATGGACATCTTTACTACTGCATTGGAACTGACAGTAATCCATTACACATCCAGAGAACTTGATGGTGTTTCGCTTCTTCCCGTTTTAACGGATTCACTTAAACAGCCGATTCACAATAAGCTTTGTTGGAGGTCGGGTTACAACCGTGCTATCCGT
>JACJZQ010000015.1 GCA_020635495.1 Flavobacteriales bacterium
GCCAAACGGTTATTTGGCCAGCGGACAGTACATCTACCGCATTTTGGCCAACCATAAGCCGTACAGTCGATCTATTGTAATTACCCGGTAAGACCGTAAAGTCATTCATCGATCGGACTTCCTGCGAACCCTGTTCGCTGGAAGAAATCGGGCATTCCTCTATAGAAAGTTGTAACCCTTTTGGGGTTTGGGCAGTTAAACGCTGTCCAATCATGTGCACAACGTCACATATCAACACAAGAGAAGTTAGCGGACTTTACCGCTATTCCAATGTGCCTTTTACCGAGGCATTCACCAAAGCCTGATACATCATGAAAACAAGAGTAGCAGCTACAGCAATTCTGCTGTCGCTTGGCCTCACCGCCAGCGCGCAGATAACCAAACACAGAAAGTACGACTGGGGATGGTCTTACAAATTGGAAATGCCTGAAACGGGCCTCAAGTGCGAGTTTCCGGAAAAACCGGCCGTTAGAACATTGGCCTATGGTTACATGACGGCAGCGCAGTATAAAGATGAGCTGTACATAGCCGCCAAGTTGGAGAACCCTACTCCGTACGATATTGCGTGCAGAACAGACGAATTCGTCTCAGAGTTGGAGAAGGTGCACGGACTCCAACTTTCAGGCATCAAATGGGGCGAAATTGAACTCAGCAACGGTCATTTGACGCTTTCAGGAAATTCGTTGACTGGTTATGCCAAGTATCATATCGATGCCATTGCAACGGAAGATGTGCTGACCATTTTCATCTACTCCAGCCATGATGAGCTTTCGGTTCCAGGGCATTTCTTTGCCAGTTCCTATTCGGTGAATGATATTCCCGCAGGCGAAATCTCATACCTAACGGAAGAAAGATCGCGCAAGCGCGCCAAGATATTGGAATACAACAACGGACATAGTCTGGTGCGTTTGGAAAACTCCCCGGTAACAGTGGAATGGCCGGACATACCAACCTTGGAAGTAAGCAGACATCAAGCCGAATATCAGTTGGATAAGAATGGCACCCACTACTCAACCCGCGTGTTGGAGGTAGGTCCGCAGATCAGCTACGCGTTCTTCAACTCTTTCATCAGCAAAGAGAATGCAAGGATGAATGCAGATGGCACACTCACCTTACAGGATGATAACACCGAAGTGGCTTTCGAGTTGGGAAATACGGATGAGTCTTACTTCCGTAAAATGACCTACCAAACAGCAACAGGCACGGTACACCGCTACTATGTGGCTGCCGATAACAAGATCATTGTTCAGGAATTGAGAACCGATAACATGACAGATGCAGAGCAACGCTACGTGGCCTCCTTTGAGCAATCTGTTAGAAATGAATACGATACGAGAACTTTCGTGTTGAAATAAACCAGGGAACGGTTTGTAGATTAAGGCCGCCACGCACAAGCATGGCGGCCTTTTTGTTTCTAGAAATTAGCCTTCACCGAAAGCACGAAATTCCGTCCGGCCGCTACAATGCCCGAACTGTACGGACGATAGCGTTGGTCGGTAAGATTCTCAATACCTCCACTAACCGTAATGTGTTGCAGAAACTGGTAAGAAGCCTTGAAGTTGATGGTGTACCAGCTTGGTGAGTACGGATTCCCGTTCTCATCGGTAGCATAGATCTCGGTCTTGCCCTTCTCCTCTTCCGGCATATTCTCTTGCTTTACCGCACCACTGTACTGCGCATTCAATTGCAGATTCAGGTTCTTGTAGCGGTACGTCAAACGTGAAGTACCGAACCAAGGCGCTGCGTGCCGCGATGGACTTACCTCGCCATTGTCCAGCTCTTCTCTCCCAACCTGCCAGTTGAAATCGGATGAAAGCCCGAAACCGAGTGGCAGTTTCACCTCAAGTCCTGCCTGGATTCCGTAAACATTCGTAACGGCCGCGTTCTGCATGGCCTGCACTTGGCTCAATTCGCCATCGTATAGGATGCTATCCAACCCATTGAGCGTGTAATCTCTACGCACCAACGCGTTGGTCAGAATGGTGTAATAACCCGTCAGGTCGAGTTTCACCACATCGGCTATCACTTTGGCAATGCTCACATCCACGTTGTAGGCGTATTCGGCTTTCAGGTCGGGGTTTGGAACTGTGACCGTGCCAGGCTCCGAATCGAAGACCTTGCCCACATCATCCACGTTGGGCGCACGGAAAGCCGTTCCGAAATTGGCGCTCAGCACCCACGTTTTTGTGGGGCGATACACGAGCCCGAAACTTCCTGTCAATGCACCGTTGCTCAATTGTGCTTCAGTAAATGGGAACGGGTAGAACGTGGTATCGAAATCGGCATTCAGCAGGAAGTGATTGTAGCGCAATCCTGCCTGCAGTGTCACTTTTTGATGCACGCGATACTGATCGGAAATGTACACCCCGTAACTCGACCAATTCGAATTGGGATAACGGGCAGGCCCTTCGAACTCCACACCTGTGGCAATGTTCTCGTCAATTCCCAACGAGAGCACATCATCCCAAACCACTTCAAAACCGTAGTAGAGTTTGTGCTTCTTACCGATTGATTTCACGAAATCAAGGTTGCCTGAATACGCATAGACCTCTTCCAAACGCGTTTCTCGTTGATCTTCATTGAAATTGCGACTGATGCGGCTTTCCGAGAAGAACTGATGCGCCAGTCGGATGCTCATCTGGTCATAGACCGCATTGTTTCCGCGGTGCGTGATGCTCAAGGCATTCATCATCCATTTCTGAGGACCATAACTCCATTCGCCATAGCGTGGTAAACCGTTTCTATAGCGGATCTGCCTATCGTAACGCGAATAAGAAGACGTCTCCGACCAATGGAAACCATATTCGATGTCCCACTTATCCGTAGGCGAATAGCGGAATTTCTGCATGATATTCATCTGCGAATAGCCCGATGGCATCTGAACACGCGGGTCGTCATTCGTAACCACTACATCCACGCTATCCTGCCGCTGCACATAGAACGGGCGCAGGTATTCATCAGGTCCGTAGGTTCCCATTTTCAGGTCACCGAAACGGCTGTAAGTAGCGCTGCTCACCATGGCGAACTTCTTCCAACCCACCCCGAAATCGAAGTGGCCTGCAAACTCGTTATTCGCTGAGGAATAGCGCGTTACGGCCTTTCCAGCGAAGTGTGGCTTGTCCGTTAATGAAAGCTGGGGTGTCAACGTTCGGAAACTCATCACGCCCCCAATGGCGTCACTTCCGTAAATAACCGAACCCGCTCCGAAGAAGACCTCCGTGCTCTCAATGGCGAATGGGTCGAGGGAAATGACATTCTGGATATTCCCACCACGGAAAATGGCCGTGTTCATTCGCACACCGTCAACCGTGTATAGCAAACGGTTGGTGGCAAAACCACGTATCATGGGGCTTCCACCACCCTGCTGACTCTTCTGCATGAAGACTTTCCCCGAAACGGTAAGCAGATCGGCTGCTGTTTGCGGGTTCTGCAAGGCGGCTTCGCGTGGTGAAATGGTCGTGATCTTAGAAGGAATATCGCGTGATTCCTGATTCCAGCGCGTGGCCGAAACCACCACCGCATCGAGGCTGATGTTGGTACTTGCCAATTGCAGTTCAAAGGAACTGGCTTGCAATTCGGAATAGCTTTTAACTAGGGCTTGGTAGCCCAACGAACGAATCTCGATTTTCTCCGCTTCCTTAAAAGCCGAAATATCGGCCTGTCCGTTATCGTCTGTGGCGGCAAAGGTCTTGCCGTTGTCCGTCATCAGCGTGGCCATCGGTATCGGCTCGCCAGAATCTTGGTCTTTGATGGTTATTACTTGGCTTATGGCCACATTGGACCACACCAGCAACAACCATAGAATTATGGTCTGTTTCATTGTAAATAACTGAGTTTTTGATGAGTGAATGGTACGTTCGGAACGTACGTTCTGCGATTCAACTCAACTCAGGTGGCGGCAGTGGTGGCGAAATCTTCCACGAAGCAATTGTGCAGTTATGTTGCGGTAACTCCGCCAAAATCAAACCCTCATTCAACCTCCAATCACACGGTGTTTCATAGAACAACGTTTTGCAGTACTGTTGAAAATTGTCTTTGTTTTTCTGCTGCAATGGATCCAGGCCGAGTGCAATATTGGTCAGTTCGAAAAGCTGCTTGTTCAGCGCGGTTTCCTCATCATCCGACCAGCACCAGTATTGTGTAACACCATCAACAACCTCGGTCTCGACAATGTCAAACATCTCACCTTCAAACTCAAACTCCTTGCTGTGCTTCCATTTGAGTTTCGAATGTTGCTCTGGAGTGAAGGTCAAGAGCACAAGTTCAGAGCGTTCCAAACCTGCAATGATCTGATGCTTCACTTCTCTGCGTACTTCCTTCCTACGCTGTTGCAGCCAACCGAACATGCCAAGCATCGGTAAGATGAGGCAAAGCACTAGGAAGATGGAAATGAGTCTTTTGCTCAACACGCAAGGTTTGAACCGTGAAGATGCAAAACCTTGAAGGTTTTACAGCGGAAAGGTCTTGCCAGACAGCATCATGGCGCTGGCCCAAGCCTCCGTGTCAATGCCAGAAACCACTTCTTTCTCTCCCAAGAACTGCAGAACCCGTTCGGTTGGCATGTTTCCGGTAAGATCGTCTTTGGCCATGGGGCAACCTCCCAATCCTTTCAAGGCAGAATCGAACCTGCGGCAACCGTTGTCCCAAGCGGCATCCAGCTTTTCTTTCCAAGTATCTGGCGTTGTGTGTAAATGCGCTCCAATTTCCAACTGAGGAAATTCCTTATTCAACAAGCCATAAACCGCAGAAATGGACTCCTTATTGGAAGAACCTATCGTATCTGATGGCATGAATAACTGAATGTCCAGCGCAGCCAGCTTGGCCGTCCAATCGGCCACAATTTCCGGATGCCATTTCTCTTCGTACGGATTTCCAAAGGCCATACTCAAATAGATGAGCAACTCCTTATCGTGCTTCACGCAAAGCTCCTTCACTTCTTTCACCCGATCCAAAGCCTCTTCTCTAGAAGCATTGGTATTCCTCTTTTGAAACTCATCCGAAACAGAAAAAGGAAAACCGAGAATATCCACACGCGAATGATTGGCTGCATCCAAAGCACCACGTTTGTTGGCTACTATAACCGAAAGCTTGGTTGCGTGACCTTCCTCTAGCCTATCCAACACTTCAGAGGTGTCTGCCATCTGCGGAATGGCCTTTGGAGACACGAAACTACCGCAGTCTAACGTGTGGAAACCGCACTTGAGCAGAGCGTTGATGTACGCTACTTTCTTATCCGTGCTAATGAACTCGTGGATGCCTTGCATGGCATCTCGCGGGCATTCAACCAATTGAAAATCATTCATACCGCGAAAGTAACCTTTGAAAAGGGCTACTTGTTCTCTCTTTTGGTTTTCTCTGGGTCGTATTTGAGTGTGAACCCAGGCACGTTCAATGGAGTTCCTTCTGCTTCACTAAGAGCATTTTCCCACACGATGTAAATACTTTCTCCTTTACCAACCTGTCCGTCTTCGAACTTACGCACCACATTGACCGAACGCGTTTTCATGGGCGGCATGATGAAATCCTGATCTTTAGCTTCGGTATTATCCAAAACGGTTCCGCTCTCGGTTCTGATCTTGATTCTGCTTTCACGGGCCATACCAACGGCATCTCCGCGGTATCTCAACATGAAATCTGCCGAGACCTCTTTCTGATTGAATCGCCACTTTTTTAGCGTAACGGCAAATGGACCAATCATCAAGCTGTTGCGCTCTGGCTTCAGTTTGAACTCCACCGTTTCTACCGGATTTCCTTCTGCCGGGGCACGACTGAATCCATCCATTTTGATATCGATGACAGCCACCTTGCAGCCAACTCCACCCTCTACCTTGAAACTTCTTGTAATGTCTCCTCCAGGTTCAATGAACCAAACAGATTCGGCCGGGTGCTTATCTCCATAGCCCATTTCATCGCTTGAAAAGGTGATCTCATGCTTTTTGATGAGAATGTAATCGTTTGTCTTGTTGTGGATCTTGGCACTGAACTGCGAGAAGTTGACCTGAGAATGCGGCTTGATGATCTCAATCTTCAGTTCATCTGTTTCAAACGGCCCAACATCGGCATAATGACGCTCGTGGTGCGGATGATCTTCAGGCTGCGCCAATGCTACAAGGCTACCGAATACAAGACTTAGACTTAAAAGAAGATGTTTCATTGTATCTGTGTTTGCGATAAAACTAAAAATCCCGCCTCAAAAATGAGGCAGGATTTTCAATCTCGAATCAGTAATTCTACTTGTTCTTATCAGCAGTAAGTGCTTCATCAAGTTCAAATGTGGCCGTTTCGTCCAATTCAAACGGCTCTGCTTTGGTCTCTACCATACACTCTCCCCACTGAATGAACAACTTGGCAAACTGCATGTCTACCACCTTGGCAGGAATATGGAAAACGGCATCTACATTCTTGCTGTCTCCCTTCTCCAGAAGAATGGTCTTTGACTTTCTGAATTCGTTGGCAAACTGATCACCAGCCTCCGTTTTAACGCTTATTCGACTAGGGTCGATGATCGCGTATTCGTTTCCTGTGTATTTGATGGAGAATACCGCCCAAGTTTGCTTGGTTTCCTGCGTAACACGCTTCAGGTTTACTTCAAAATTTCCCGATTCAATGTTATTAACCGATGCAGGAAGCTGGAATTCTGGCATGCTGACCGGGGTTCCATCCAACGGAATGATTGAAAACCCTTCTGGAGACACATCAAACGATTCTACCATGAAATCGGCTCCGTCTTTCAGGTCAATGGTCTTGCTGTTCTTGTCATTAGGGTCCAAGATGAACGTTTTCTCAGAAGGATAAACGTCTATGGCCCCGAGTGTGATCTTGGTCTTAGAAGGATCAACAATAATGAAATCGTTGGTATTGTTGGTGTACTTGGCTTTGAACTTCAGGAAATCTTTTCGTGAAACGCCATTGGTCAATTCAACCGTCACTTTCTTGGACTCTAGGGCTTCTTCAACATCTTTGAAGTAGTGTGTGTATTTGTCATCGCCCTTCTTTTGAGCGTAAACTGTGGAACTGATGGCTACACCAGCCAATAAAAGGAGTGCAAATGCTTTTTTCATAATTATATAGGTTATTGAGTTAGACTTTTGGTCTGTTTACAACAAACATACCGATCATAATTGTTCGACCTTGATGATCTTAACTGGGCAGACTTCCGCTGCAACAACGTTTTCCTCATATTCATCATCACCAACAATGACGGAATGAAAACCGCGCTTCTCTTTTGAACCGATAAGCGTGCACTTACCGTCTTTCTTGCTCATCCGCCACCGGTGAAGTGCCGCTTCTACGCAGTAGTTGCAGCCAATGCATTTATCGCGCTGTTGCGTGATCCGGATCATGCAGGCTCTACTCTGTAAAGTTTGTCTGACGGCCGAATGATCTCATCAATTGGAATGGAAAAACTTACGCCTTTCTCTACTACATCCACAGACTTGTCATCAACTCGCATTTCCGATATCACCTTCTCAACCACGCCAGTTGTTGGTCCAGTAACGAGTATCTTATCTCCAATTTTCAACGAGTGTGATTCCATGAGGAATTCCGCCACGTTGATTTTCGGGAAATACTTTACTCCTTTCCCGATATACTTCTTCTTGGTTGTGGCCTGTGAGCCATGTCCTTCGCTCCACTCTCCCAACTCCTTTCCGAGGTAATATCCATCCCAGAATCCACGATTGTAAACAGTGGCCAAACGCTCGTTCCAACCTTCGATCTTCTCTTTGGTATATGTTCCTTCTTGAATGGACTGAACAGCCTCCTTGTAGCACTTGGTGACCTCTTTGACGTACTCAGGCGCACGACCACGACCTTCAATCTTAAGAACGGTTACTCCTGCATCAATCACCTTATCCAAGAATCCAATGGTGCAAAGATCCTTTGGAGACATGATGTACTCGTTATCGATCTCCAACTGATTTCCTTCCTCATCCGTAACGGTGTAGGTTCTTCTACAATTCTGAACACAAGCACCACGATTCGCAGAAGAATTGTTCGTGTGCAAGCTCAAGTAGCACTTACCCGAAACTGCCATACACAAGGCGCCATGCGCGAAAATCTCAATACGGACCAACTCACCCGATGGGCCACGAACATCATTGCGTTCAATTCCTTTGGTGATGTCTTTCACTTGCTTCAGACTCAACTCACGTGAGGTGACCATCACATCCGCAAAATTGGAGAAGAACTCCACGGTTTCAAGGTTCGTTACGTTGGTCTGTGTACTGATATGAACCTCCACGCCTTGCTTATGCGCATAATTGATCACCGCTTGGTCGGAAGCGATGATTGCCGTAATGCCAGCTTTTTTCACGCCATCCACAATCCGTTTCATCAACGATAGATCGTGATCATAGATGATGGTGTTAAGCGTGAGGTAGGTCTTTACACCTTTCGGCTGGCAGATCTCCGCGATCTTCTCCAGATCATCGAACGTAAAGTTGTTGGCCGCACGGGCACGCATGTTCAACTGCTCAATGCCGAAATAAACCGAGTCGGCACCGCCTTGTATGGCTGCCATCAGCGAGTCGAACGACCCCGCTGGACTCATTACTTCAATGTTTCCCGTCATGATGGTTTTGTTTTGGGGCGGCAAAGATAGTAATACGTAAATCTGCATGAATCGGCCAACAACCAAACCATTGAAGCTGAAAGACGTTAGAGATGTGTGCCATCCACACTATCAACCCCTATAAAACCGGCTTCTGGAATTCTTAGTTGGATTCAGGATGCATGGGCTTCCGTCTCCAGCCTAGGAGTCGGAGCTGATGATACGTCCTACTTTTCTAGAAAGGTTGTCCTTACAAATCAGGTTGCGGTCATCATCTTTATTGTTGGCCTAATCCAAACCGGAGGATTTCTGGCCATTGGTTCGCCACAGGCCACCATCAACTGGTTCCTACTTCTTCTTGTGGTTGTTTGGAGTGTTCCCTTCTTGAATTTTCTCGAAAATCGGGTTGCTTCCAGATACGTTTTGAGTCTGGCCCTTCCTCTCTTTTCGGTGATCTTTGTTGGACATATCAGGGCATTACATCCAGAATCAGTGCACGATGCAAGCTTTTACGTGCCACGCTACTTTCAGATCGCATTGAGTTTCATTCCCGTCATCCTGTTCGGATTCGAAGAGAAGAAACACCTGTTCATCTCATTTACCTTGAACGTATTGGTGTTGCTTTTTTACAACGAGATAATGGGGCTGATGGGCGCAGGTCTTGGAGTTGCCGAACCCATGATCAAAGATCCATTCTTTGTGAGTGTATCCTCCGTTTTTGGATTAGCCGTAGTTAGCACAGGATACTTCTTCCTCAACAAGATGAACAGCGAGTATGAAGTTCAGATTGAGGGACTTTTGGAAAAGACCGAACAGCAGAACCGAAGCATGCAAGACGCAATCAACTATGCCAAGAACATTCAGCAGGTTGTTTTGCCCAAAGACAACGTACTTGCAAAGCTGGAAGACCGCCTCTTTGTGATGTACAAACCACTGCACACGGTTTCAGGAGATTTCTACATGGTAGAAGAGTCAAATGATCACATCGTGTTTGCTGTAATTGACTGTACCGGTCATGGCGTTCCAGGGGCTTTCATGAGCATTCTGGCCAGTTCCGCTCTACAGCGTTCCATTGACCTCGTAGGTTTTGACAGACCAGAAGTGATTCTGAACAACGCCAACCGACTGTTCCATGAAGACCTGAGCCGAAGCGGAAACCCTGAGATACAAGACGGTATGGACATGGTTCTCTGCTCATTCGACAAGAACAAAAATGTACTCCATGCAGCTGGAGCGAATTTGATGATCCATGTGGTGGATGGAGGAAGCATTGCCGAATACCGCACAGACAAAGGAGGCATAAGCATCGGAAAACCTGAAAGAACATTCAAACCGCTTTCCATTCCTCTAAACTCAGGTGCGCAGGTTTACATCAGTTCAGATGGTTACTACGATCAGTTCGGTGGCGAACGTAACAAGCGTATCGGTAGAGCAAGATATCGGCAACTATTGGAAGAAACAGCCAAGCTTCCGGTTAAGGAACAGCATGAAAAGTTAGTGGCGTTTTTCGATGATTGGAAAGGAGACCAATTTCAGATCGATGATGTTTGCGTTATCGGTTTTCGCTGTTGAGGATTTCTAAGAATTCCCTTTCTTAATGCCATGAACCGATCATTCATCCTCTTGGTTGTTTGGTTCTTCGTTTCTTGCGAGCAGAAGCAATCGACAGAAGAAAATCAGACGGATAAATCAGCACCAATGGCAGACAATGACACACTTGGCCGCGTAACAGGTATTGGCGGCATCTTTTTTAAAAGTAAAGACCCTAAGGCCCAACGAGAATGGTACCAGCAGAATCTAGGTCTGGTAACCAATGAATATGGTTCATTATTCGAATTCCGCGAAGGAGCAAACCCAGAGCAGAAAGGCTACCTGCAGTGGAGTCCGTTCGATGAGAAAACGAATTACTTTGCGCCTTCAGAACGTGAGTTCATGATCAATTATCGCGTAAAGAATATGGAGGCCTTGTTAAAGCAACTTGAAGCCGCTGGAGTAACCATCTGCGATAGCATTGAGGAATATGAGTACGGTAAATTCGTGCACATTATGGATCCTGAAGGCAATAAGATCGAGTTGTGGGAACCGGTAGATGAAAGTTTTACCAAAGCGCATCCAGAAGGATCAACAACCAAGTAATTCCTTAGGGAGAACCACTTGTTTCAATGAAAAAGCCTAAGAACGTTGCTATGATCGGTGCCGGAATTGCCGGCATTGCAGCGGCTCTTCGTCTGCGAAAACAAGGCCTTGAAGTCACCGTTTTTGAAGCGAATGAAAAGCTTGGCGGCAAGATGGCAGAGGTTATTGGAAACGGTTTCCGTTTTGACCGTGGACCAACCGTTCTAACCAAACCAGAATACGTAGAGGAACTCTTCAGTCTGTTCGGAAAATCAGCCTCAGACTATTGGAAGCACAAACCCGTTGACCCTATTTTCAAGTACTTTTTTGAAGATGGAACGGTCATCAACTCTTCTCGAAACCGAGAACAGTTTGCGGATGAGATCGCTGAGAAAACCGCAGACTCGAAAGAGTCAATTTTCAAGTTCTTGGATGATGTGGAAAAGACGCATCATCTTACCGATGAAGTATTTCTGCAACGCTCACTGCATCAGTTCAAAAACTACTTGGATTGGCCAACGGCAAGAGGCATTCTCAACTTCGGAAAAGTGGATGTGTTCCGCTCGATGAACACCGCTAACCAGAAGCGATTCAAAGACCAGAAGGTCATCGACATTTTTAATCGTTACGCCAGTTACAATGGTTCCAATCCGTATTGGGCTCCAGCTACGCTGAACGTCATTGCTCATTACGAGATCACACTGGGAACCTACTTCTCTGAAGGGGGCATTTACACCATCATTGATGCGTTGAAAAAGCTGGCCATTGAACAGGGAATTACGTTCAGATCAAACACACCTGTTAAGGAAATCATCTACAGTGGGAATACCGTAACGGGTGTTAGAACTGATTCAGGACAGGAACCATTCGATGTGGTCGTCAGCAACATTGATGTGTACAACACCTACAAGCAACTCCTGCCTGAATTCAAAGCTCCTAAGCGCTTCTTGGAACAGCCGCGTTCAAGCTCTGTGATTGTGTTCTACTGGGGAATTCAACGCGAGTTTCCAGAACTCGGATTGCACAATATGTTCTTAACAGATGATGCAAAAGCAGAATACCAGCATCTTTTCGAGTTGAACAAACCTTACCACGACCCGACCATCCATATGACCATTAGTAGCAAAATGAATGCTTCTGATGCGCCAGCAGGTTGTGAAAACTGGGCCGCATTAATATCGGTACCTCACGATTCAGGACAGGATTGGGATGAGTGGATTGCTGAAGCGCGTAAGAACGTGCTGGCGAAGTTGAGTCGCATTTTGAATACGGATGTTGAGAAACTGATCGTGTTTGAGGACATCCTTGACCCTCGAAAAGTGAATGTAGAAACCAACGCTGCATTCGGAGCTGTATTCGGAAATGCATCTAACAGCATGTTTAGCGCATTTCTTCGTCATCCGAACTTCTCTCCCAAAATTGAGAACCTGTTCTTCTGTGGTGGAACCGCGCATCCAGGACCAGGAATTCCGCTCTGCTTGCTCTCAGCAAAAATTGCCAGCGAACTCATCGCTGAAAAATTTGTTTCTAGACAATCAAAATGAACGCAACATCCAATTATCAGGTGGTTATATGTGGTGGCGGATTGGCTGGCCTCACGCTCGCTTTGCAGTTGAGAAAGGGTCATCCAGAGATCAACATAACGGTCATTGAAAAAACCGTGAGACCGCTGGACGAAGCTGCTCACAAGGTTGGAGAATCAACGGTAGAGATCGGGGCGCACTATCTCAGTTCTGTACTGGGCTTAAAGAAATACTTGGAAGAGAAGCAACTTCCGAAACTCGGCCTCCGCTATTTCTATGGCGATACAACCAAGCCGTTTGAAACACGGCCAGAACTCGGTCCAAGTATGTTCTCTCCTGTTCCAACATATCAGTTGGATAGAGGAATTCTTGAAAACGACCTGCGTGAAATGGTCGTGAACGCAGGGGTTGAACTGCTGGAAGGAGTTTCGTTGAAAGACATTTCAATAGAAGATGGAGGGGAATTGAATACCGTGACTTATGTTCAAAACGAAGAAGAAAAATCCATCCGAGCCAATTGGGTTGTGGATGCCATGGGCCGAAGACGGTACCTGCAAACGAAACTCGGATTGAAGAAGGAAAGTCCACATTCGGCAAGTTCGGTTTGGTTCAGGATGGAAGGGAAAGTGACGGTTGATGACCTGGTGTCAAAATCTAACACAAACTGGCACGATCGGAATATCGAAGACCGCTTCTACTCCACTAACCATTTGATGGGTTTGGGGTATTGGGTTTGGCTCATTCCGCTTTCGTCTGGCAACACAAGCATTGGCATCGTAACGCAGAATGACCTACACGATTTTGCAGCTTATTCGCGGAACTATGAGACAAGTTTTGAGTGGCTAGAAAATCACGAGCCACATCTAGCCAATCACCTCAAAGGCAAAGAACCACTCGACTTCCGAAAGATCAAGAATTACAGCTATGGCTCGGAGCAATTGTTCTCAGAAAATGGCTGGTCGTGCGTTGGCGAGGCGGGAATTTTCTCCGACCCGTTCTACAGTCCGGGTTCTGATATGATTGCGATAACGAACACGTTTACGAGCAATCTGATACGCGAAGACATCAACGGAAAGTTGAGTTCTGAAAAGGTTGATCAATTGAATGATTTCATTCTCGAAAACATGTTTCCAGATCAGCTGAATTATTACGTGGAAGGCTATCACACGTTTGGGAACACGCAGATTGCGGCTTCCAAATTTCTGTGGGACACCCTGTACTACTGGCGCATTTACGCACACGCCTTTATAACGGGCGTTTATGCGGATTTTGAAAAGTTGAAAACCTTCGAGAAGCATGTAAAGCAATTTGCTGAGTTGAATCGTGGCATGCAAAAACGTTTCAAGGAGTTGGCAGATTCAACTCCTAGCCAAGATCATTTTGAACACATCGATCTGGCCAGAAAGGAAATGTTCATAGAAAGCGCCATTTCGCTGCTGACCAAACCATCTGACGCCAACTACGAAACGCATCTTCAAAAACAGTTTCAGTTCCTATCAGAATTACAGAAATCACTGGAAGCTGAACTCAAAAACTCCAAAACAGAACGGACTCCGTTTGCTGATTTCTTTGGTCAATTAAGTGGTAAAGCCAAGTTGCAGAACAGGTATAATCGGTTGGTTTCGAGAATTGGAAATGGCACTTTTCTCTACGCAGTAAGAGATGTTTATGTTGATGCAATTGTTCGCGGTAAGCAACGTGTTCATCTCAGCGGCATGCTCCGATTTCTATTCCCTGACTGATTGGCTGCGAACGGCTACATTTGCCGTTACCAATGGCCGCATCGCATTCTGATATCATTGAGCATCTGACCGCTTATCTCAAAAAGCGTTTCCTTGCCAGCGGTGTGGAAATCCTTTCAACCGACAAGTTCTCAGATATCGGTATCGATTCCATGACGGTTGTGGAATTGGTCATGTTCATTGAAGAAGAATTCGCAATCGCTATTCCAGCAGACCAACTTACTGGCGACAATCTGGCCACATTGGATGCTTTGGCAAGATGTGCTGTTCAGAATCAGACTGATTAATGGAACTGGGAAAGCTTTCAGGTTCCGATTACTTCCATTTGCTAATTGACCGAAAAATCAAACGGTTCGGTTTGGCAGGCAACATTTCTCGGGTTCACTTAGAGCTTGATCCGAATTCAGATTTCAGTAAGATTTCTGAATTGCTGAGTCAAAACCCAAGTTTCAGAAAAGCAGCCGGTATTCAGTACAAATTGAATTGGCCATTTACACCAAAATGGATTGAAGCTGAAAATCGAGAGCCTCGCATCATCATCTCCGATTCTTTAACGGAAAATGCGTTCAAAACACAGATTCTGAACCGAAAAGTGGATAATGATAAAGGGTTGGTGTGCATTGACCTCTGTTCGTTGGAAAATGGCACCAAACACGCGGTCATTTCCATGCATCACGCGCTGTTCGATCATCAGGGAATGATGAATTTCATTCAGGCATTGAACGGCAATTTTGATGGAGATGATTTCGCGCAATCAACATCTACAGGATTTTGGAAATCGCTGATGAACTTCATTGGAATGACGATTTACATGCTCAGCAGAGGTAGTTCAAAGCTGGGTTCGCTTCTATCCACGAGTAAAAGCAATCACGGAATTCCGAGATACGATTCTATTCGCCTTTCGGCTGAAGAATCAAAGGCAATCGAAAAGAATGCTTGGACGGCAGGCTCAAGAATTGGCACCAGTGCATATCTGATTTCTTGCGTAGCGAGGTCTGTGAACAGCACACTCCAAAATCGAGGAGAAAACGCACCATACCTCTGGTTCTCCACCCCACACAAGCAACGGAAACTGGGAACCAAAGGACATCTGTTCTCCAATCAGCTTTCGTTTTTATTTTTCAAGTTGACGAACACAGAATTGAACTCAAATGCCACTTCAGTGGAAGCTATGAATCTTCAATTGCGCGCTCAGATCAAAGAACAGATTACCGAAAAGTATGCGGGACTGATGGATGCCTTGCGATACGTTCCGCTGTTCATTTACGATCAGATGGTAAATCTTTCCGCAAAGGGCAAACTGGCCAGCTTTGGGTTTTCCGATCTGGGTACGGATCAATTGGAAATGGATTCTTTCTGCGGTCAGAAAGTGATCCGCGTTTTCCGCTACCCGCCTGTTCCAACACCGCCCGGATTCAACGTGGCTGTTGTCCGTTCAAACGAACAGTTTGAATTTGTTTTCGGTTATGTGGAGGAGGCAATTTCAGAATATGAAATGGAGCAATTCAAGATTGAATTCAAGAAACATTTGCTGAACAATGATTGAAGAATTCATCGATTTCGGAAGTTGGCAGTCCATTGCGCTGTTTACGGCAATCAACTTTGGCGTGATCTTCTTCCGCTACGTGATGGTTTCGCTCATTTTCCATTTCGTGTTCAAGGTCATTCTGAAAAACCGCTACGAAAGCCGAAGAATCAGCGATAAACTGCGAAAACCAAAGCAGAGCCAAAAGGAAATCCTATGGTCTGCCATTACCTCTTTCATCTTTACACTCTCCTTTGTTGGAATGGTTTGGCTTTACTTGAACGGAAAAACGGCCATTTATACAAACGTTTCGGAATACGGTTGGTGGTATTTACCAATCAGTTTGCTTATCGCAATGTTGATCCACGAAGCATATTATTACTTCCTGCACCGTTGGATGCACCGCCCCAAGATCTTCAAACTGTTCCATTACGTGCATCACGATAGTGTGGTCACTTCACCTTGGACTTCTTTCTCCTTCCACCCTATCGAATCCATCCTGCAAGCACTCATTATTCCGTTCATCATCCTGTTTCTACCCATGCATTTCGGGGTCATTTTCTTCATGCTGATTCTCATGACGGTAACGGCCACCATCAACCATCTGCATATTGAGATCTACCCGAAAGGCTTCGCGAAAAACTGGTTCGGAAAGTGGTGGATAGGATCATCACACCACAGTTTGCACCATAGCAAATACCGTTTCAACTACGGGCTGTATTTCACGTTCATGGATAGTGTTTTCAAGACCGAAAGTCCTGAATACTTGCCGCTGTTTGAGGAGAAGACGACCAGTAAGACCACAGCCTAGCACTGTCAAAATCTTGTAAATCTCGAATGCCATTTTGTAATGCTCAATGGAAACTGGCGGTGTTACTTTGATGCGTTCAAAATTGAAACCATGAAATTTCCGTTCTATTTCGTCCTGATGCTTTCCATATCCATTGCCGGCTGCAAGAAACCAGAGGATATTGACGAGCAAGACCCACCACTGGAACTGGAAACGCCTGATCTGACACATTTGCCGTTTGGTGGTGTGGCACCCACCAATATTCTTATTCGCAATCAGGGAAATCCCGAACCAGACCATCTATCTCTTTGGCTGTGTGGGCTACCTTCAAACGGAGCAGGAAATAGCGATGCATCAGACTGGACAAACCCTGATGGCACGTGGGATTACGACCGAAAGCCGCAAGTACAGGGTAACGTTATGTGGGCCAGCGAATTCAACATAACGTTGGATGGCAACGGCAACCGCATCATTACGGGTAACGCATTGCCAAATCACCCAACAGGTGTGTTTCCCATAACACCGGGAAGTCCTGCTTATCAGTACGATGGCAACCCGAATATAATTTCAGAACACGTGATCAACTACGTGCTACCCGCCATGCCGCAGATTGCAGCAGAGCCAAGTTGTGTACCATTTGGACCGTCTGGAATTTCCTTGAGTGGAAGCGCCATTTATCATGGGTCATCCACGTTGGGCAACGATGCCGCTGCGCACGAAATGCTTGATCGATTTGGAGGACACACCGATGGAACCGAGCGTTATCATTACCATTTTCCATCAGAAGATCTACAAGACCACATTCATCCACATTCTTCAGGCCATTCGCCATTGATGGGTTATATGCTGGACGGTTTTGGAATTTATGGGCCTTATGGCGATGATGGACATTTGATTCATTCTGAAGACTTGGACGAATGCCATGGTCACCAGCATCCTGTGCTTTGGGATGGCGAAATGGTTGACATCTACCACTACCATTGGACCTACGATTTTCCTTACAACATCGGTTGTTTCAGAGGAACGCCACAATAAGTTCAAATGCTTATTTCTCGTACCCCAATTCCTTGAAAACGGGCTCCCAAGCAGCGTAGATCTGCGCCATTTTCTCAGAATCGTACTCATACTTGTTGGTCTTATAACCCTCGTAACTGCGCACTTCAGAACGAATATGCGGTTCAGCTACTTCGAATTCGAGTCCCAGTTTTTGGTACGCTTCGCGAAGCAAGTCCATCTCATTACCGATAAAATCCTCATACTTGAGTTCAACAAGGTTGCCTTCAGGAATCTGCTTTCGCGATTCGAAATACTTCAGGAACATATCCTTGTACGACTTCAGAACTCCTTCATTCACCACTTCTTGCGGCCAATGCTGCAGCGCCACCATAGGAAGCGTTATGGTATACAACCTTTCTGTTGAGAAATACACGCGATACGGGTCGCGGTAAATATGAATGAACTTGGCATCTGGAAAAACCTCCAAAATTGCTTCTACTCTACTCAGATTCTCAGGTGCTTTGATGATAAGCTGTTTACCACCGTGTCGGATGGTCAGCTTCTGCATAAAGTATTTCAACGCCTTTTGCCATTCTTTCTTCGCTTCCGCATCATCGAACATTACAAACTGCCTGAACGACCAGTAGAACAACTTCGGGAAGTAATACCCTGGAAGCATCGAACTCCACGTCATATTTCCGATTGAATATTCTGGCTCTGTTGGCATATCTACACTTAAGCGCAGATTGTCCATCGGCCTCTTATCTGGCATCCGATTACCCAGCATTCGCTGAAGCATCTTCTCGAAAGAGAGATACAACCATGGCATGAAACTTTCCTTCACTGATAGGAATCCTAACTGCGGGTCTTTGCCCAGCAGATAATGTAAGTAAGTTGTTCCGCTGCGCTGATGCCCGAGAATGAAAACTGGAGCCCTTACTTCGGTCTCCTTTATCTTCTTGCCCCAACGCAGTCGCTCCCACCAAATAAGTGGTGTGTAGAACAGTATCATCATTGTCAGCACAAAGCATTTCGGGTAGAATTTCCACTCAATTTGAGCTCGGTATTTCCAGAACATGTGCATCCATGTGCTCATGTTGGCGCCCATCACCGTAGGTGCGGAGAAATCGAAGTGACTTTTTGGACCGATGATCTTGCTCAATAGAAAGGGCTCTCGTGCTGGTTTTCTAACTTGGCGGCAAATATGCAGAATTGACTTCGAACCCCTTCATAGCCACAGTTCTGCATAGGTTGAATATTCCACTATTCTTTTTGGCGTTTGTTACTTTTTCGAGCACCGTTTTCGCACAGCGGACAACGACCATTTTCGGGACAGTTACCGATCTGGAAACGCACCAACCTTTGCCATTCGCCAATGTGGTTTTCCAGAATAGTTCGGTTGGAACGTTGACGGATTCACTCGGCAATTTCAAACTGGAAACCAAGAGGAATTTCGACTCATTGGTGGTTTCATTGATCGGTTACAAGAGTCAGACGCTGGTTGTAAATCGCGGTGTAACGGAAGAACTTGCCATTCAGTTGGTGCCTTCTTCTTATGAATTGGGAATGGTGGAAGTCCGACCAGGCGAAAACCCAGCTTTCAAGATTCTCCGAAAGGTCATTGCCAACAAACCGAAGAATACGCCAGAAAGTCTCAATTACTACGAATACGAAGCGTATCACCGCGTACAGTTCGACCTGAACAACTTCACGGAGAAGATCAAAAAGAACCTGTTTCTGCGGCCGTTCGACTATATGTGGGAGAACACCGACACCACCGAAGACGGCATCAATTACTTGCCAATGCTGCTTACCGAAAGCAGCGAAGAACACTTCTACCGAAAACAGCCGCGAAGCAAAAAAGAGGTTGTGAAAGGCCGCAGGACCTTCAAGTTCTTCCAAGCGCCCAAGATCATGGAGTTTGTGAACGATATGTACGTAGACCCGAACATTTACGAGAACTACGTTACGATTCTTGACCGCAGTTTCCCAAGTCCCATTAACGATTACTACAAACGGAACTACAATTTCCTGCTCGATTCAGGAATCCACGTTATCGATGGTCATCCCTGCCATCACATTTTCTTCAAACCAAAGGGCAAAAGCGATGTGGCCTTTACTGGTGATATGTATATCGATACTTCGCACTATGCGGTGGTTCAGACCGATCTAGAATTCAGCGTGGAGGCCAACATCAACTTCGTTCGAAACTATTGGATTCAGCAGAAATACTCGTTTGTGGATAGCACGCAATGGTTCCTGACCAGCAGCAGAGTGATCGGTGATTTTACTGTGATTGAGAACGCCAAGGATATGACAGGTTTCTTTGGGAAGAAGACCACGGATATTCGAAACATCAAGATCAATGAGCCGCGCGATGCGGAATACTACGCCACCGTTGACCCGATTGTGATTGAAGACAGCGCATACGTTCGCGATGACGCTTTCTGGAACGAAGCAAGACGCGACACCTTCTCAACTGAGCAGCAGAATCTGGTGAACATGATAGACCGCATGAACAACGACCCGAAGTGGAAGTTGCTCATTGGCGGCATCAAACTCTTGGCCGATGGTTGGATTCCTTTCCGACAGATAGATATTGGCCATATCTACTCTTTCTACACGTGGAATCCCATTGAGCAGTCGCGGGTGAAATTCGGTTTCAGAACCAACGATAAGTTCAGCGACCAAGTGAAACTGAGCGGTTATTTGGCCTACGGAATTGGTGATAACCGCTTTAAAGGTGGCGGAAGTGCCGAATTCATTTTTCCTGGCGAACTGCGCAGAAGATGGGTTTTAGGTGTTTCCTACAAGAACGACCAATTCCAACAAGGAATGAGTCAGAATGTGATTGCCCTCGATCACATTTTTCGTTCGTTCGGGCAGATCAGTGGTGAGCAACGAAGAACCATGCTTGAGAGCTACAACACGTACATCGAACGACAGTGGTTTACCGGTTTGAGCACCCGTATTTCGATGTTCCGAGACCGATATTCTCCCCTACAACAGGATTTCAGAGTTCGTTCGGGACTGGACACGCTCAATGCTGAGAATTTCACCGCTGCAGGTGCAAAATTCAATCTACGTTTTGGGTTCGGAGAAGACGAACTGCCGGCAACTTTCGATCAGGTTGACCGCGGATTCTTCTTCCGTAAGTATCCGATGATATCGTTTGAAGTCGCGGTAGGAATCAAAGACTTTCTCAACTCCAATTTTAATTACCAGCATTACAAACTCAAACTCGAATACCAACTCAAAGCCAATAAAGCCGGTTATCTGAATATTCTGGCAGAAGGAGGAATCATCAACGGTAAACTCCCCTACCAATTATTGCATGTTCCAGACGGAAATCCTCTAGTATTCAATGACGACCACGGTTTCAACCTCATGAATTACATGGAATTTGTGAGCGACAAATACGTTTCGCTACAATTGGAACACCATTTCAATGGATTGCTTTTCAATCTCATTCCAGGTGTACGGTTGGCTAAACTCCGTTCGCTTCTAATTGGAAAGATCTACTTCGGAACGCTAACTGACCAGAATCGTAATGGCAATTTCCTTTTGGCAGATGGAATGGAAGTTATGCAGCATCCTTACGCAGAGGTCGGATTCGGAATTGAGAACATCCTCAAGATCTCGCGTATCGACTTCACGTGGCGTTTAACGCAATTGGACAACTCCAAAACGCTAGGCTTTATCGTGAAGCCAAGTTTTTACTTCAGGTTCTAACCGATAGTTCGCTAAAAAGTATCTGACATATTACATTGATGGTGACATCCGAAACAGAATCAGATAACTTTAAGCCATGAGATTATTGTTGCTTGCGGCTTTGTTAATGATGAACGTGCTTGCCGTCCAAGCCCAAGTGCCTTTCCCAACCAGTAACGCTACGTGGACAAACACACAGTATGCGTACGTTTGGAATCCACCCAATCCTATACCTGACCTTAACCTGATCGATCTGGATGTCTATTGCGTTCTAGGACAGGACACCACCATTCAATCTAACCAGTACACTGCCATTTACTATTGCCAATACATGTATAAAGGCGCCTTGCGTGAGGTGAACAGTGCCGTGTATTTTGTACCCGCAGATTCTACGCAAGAGTATCTTCTCTACGATTTTGGGGCGCAAGTAGGACAAACCTTGCAGAACGTTTATGTCGGTAATCATTTCGATGAATCATTCATGCTTCAAGATTTTACCGTTCAGCAAACTGGAACGGAAATAATTGGAGGAATTAGCAGAAGAATTGTAAACGTGGAGTCATACCGATGGATTGAAGGTATCGGTTGCGAAACTGGACTTTTCATGGAGCCCTGGCCCAATGTTTCCAATTATGAAAACCGCTTGGAGTGTTTCACGTTGAATGATCAGATGGTTTATCCGAACGAAAGCACAGAGCCATGCCCGTATGTCTTCGTAGATGTCAATAACCCCGAAAACAGTTTCATCTCGTTTGAAGTTTACCCCAATCCCACATTGGGAAACATCAATATTCAGATCAATAGTCCGATATCTGGATTCCTTGTCATTTCCAACTCATTGGGTCAGGTGGTTGATCGTTTTCAGTTCCGAAACAAACAACAACTGGAAATAGAATTGGAAGGCCCGAAAGGGTTATACATGGTTGAGATTTTTACCGAATCTGGAGAACGATTTACAAGTAGGATACTCAGACACTAGGCCTGCACAAACTCCTCAAAATCATCATTGTAATAGATGAAAACCTCTTCACCTTTTTCAATGGAACGGGTTGAAGCAAAGGTTTGCGTCAGGCCATCCTTATCTTGACTCTTCACCTTGGCATTGAAGTTCTTATCATGATTAAAGAAGCTGCCCACATTGCTTAAACACAATGCATAATGCTCATCATCCCACGGAAATTCTAACGTAGCAATGGCTTCAGGTAACTGCTCGTTATGGTGCAGCAGCGTAACATGACTAACCGCTAGAATTTCGCCAGCCTCAATATCACGCGTAGCGAAAACACCCTTACCATGTATTCGGCTATCCTTAATTTCAACACATCCGTTCATTTGCTCAATTTTGCTGCGCGAAAATAGATGAGAGATGCAATAAATACTTTTTGGCACACCATTGCGAAAGCGATTCAGAAACGGGTAACCTATTCTGAACAAGAGCAATCGGATGCCAGAAAGCAGGCAAACATCATCCGAAACCAAATTGCAGATTGGAAAAAGGAAGGTGCCATACCCATTGGGATGGGGCAGAACTGCTGCACTTCTTGGTATATGAAGCAATCGGAAAACAAGTTCGCCTCCTACCCTTTCGATTGGATCGTTACGTCTCCGGAGATCATCATTGACATTCTGGATGATGACTTTGAGAGGTTGCTGGACCGCGAGCAGATCATCTCCAAAACCTACCGCGCTGGGCACCGCTATTATCACGATATCATGTTCGGACATCGGAATCCGGTACTTTCAGCTGACGATCATGCCTATTTTCAGCGATGTGTAGCCAGATGGAAGGAAATGATGCAACAGCAACCTCCAGTGGTTTACGTTACGATAGTGCTGAATGAGGTAGACAAGCGCAAAGACGTGCTGAATGGCTTCAACGGAAAAATGAAAGCACCAAGAGACCAAAAACTGGCCGACTTCACAGAAATGATGGAAAGACTGAAAGCTGTAAATCCGAATGCACAGTTTCTCTTTATTGAACAATACACCGAATCTGATTTTGATTTGAGCACAACACGTAAGACAGAAGATGTGATGTGGCTCAGGTTTTCCGTTAAAGGCAGTAACACGGGTGTTCAGTATCTCAATGCTTTTGATGATGAACTGGCAACCACCATTTTTAAAGGACTGAACACATGAAACTCGTTACCATTAAAACCTTCTCTTACGACCACGAGACGCTCATTTACGAGCCCAAATTTCAGTCTGAGGGAATTCCGTATTTCTTGAAAGACCAGAAAACAGTGGCCATTGACCCACTGGTCTCCAACGCCATTGGTGGCATTAAACTTCAGGTTGGCGTAGAAGATGAAGAACGTGCACGAGCGCTTGTATCGGAGATTGAGAAGAACAATTCGTACACCGAATTAAGCGCAGTAATTACCGTTGATGGTCAGCAGTTTGAAAAGACATTGGACGAATGTCCAAACTGTGAATCGGAAGATGTTTATATGTACAAACAATCTGTTTTAGAGGGACTTTTCAGACCGTTTCAGAAGCGGGTCAGATACTGCAATTCTTGCTCAAACAAGTGGTGACTTCAATTGAAGTTAAAAACCCACAAACAGTTGAATATCAACACCAAACAAAAAGGTACTTGAATTCATTATCCCAGTATCAACGGAAACTCACTTACAACAATTCCGTCCTCATCTGCATAGAGATACTGGCCAGGTTTGAAGTCTACACCGGCAAATCTCACAGGTAGGTTTTCCTGCCCCTCATTCCGTTTTACGCTCTTGGTCGGATTGGTGTTAAGAGCCTTCAGTCCCATCTTCATTTCGCCAATGGGTTTTGAGTCGCGAATGCAGCCGTAGACCACAATTCCACGCCAGTTATTATTAATGGCCAGCGTTACCAGATTATCGCCAACCAACGCGCACCGCAACGAACCTCCACCATCAACAACCAACACTTTTCCAGTTCCATCCTTTTCCAGCGCAGCTCTGACCAAGGTGTTGTCTTCAAACACCTTTATCGTATGAATTTCCCCTTCGAAACAGGCTTCTCCACCAAAATCTCGAAAAATCGGTTCAGCCACTTGGAGTTTATCTAAGTGCTCATCGCACAGGTCGGCAGTTGCGTGTTGCATTTACGTGTTCTATTGAACCGTTGAAAGTAGTAATTTGAGCACCTCATGAAGTTATATGTTCCATTTCTCGCAACGCTGATTCTTATAGCTGGGCTACAGATAAATGCTCAGGCACAACAAGATTCCACTGCGTTTGACTCTAAGTTCGGAGCCAGTTTGAACTACACAGGCGTATCGTTGATTGAAAGTGCCGTCATCGAACTTCAGTTCAAATACACCATGAAGCGGCATGCCATTTCGTTGGGCCCTCACATTGCTTACCATGACCTTTTTGGCGGACAAAGCGACTGGGAGCGCTATGGCGTTTCGTTAACGTATGAATACTTTCCCATAAGATCCAATCGGCTGTTCTCGCCTTTCTTGTTCTATGATCTGGACTATGCATACAGCAAATCGAGGCGCGAAGTAACGGTACCGACCTCCGATGGTATTGGAACCTATGCCGCTGCTCGCGAGGTGACCATGAACGGACTATCGCATCATTTCGGCATCGGAACCAGATGCAACTTTTATAAAGGGTTGTTCTTGCATTTGAGCGCTGGCGCTGGTCCAGCAACCTACGGCAACTCAGTCTACCTAAGACCGCTGCACAGTAGCGAATCTGATGTTCGCGAACTGGAAAGTCCGTTCGCCAATTATCAAACGGTATTTACGTTTCGAATAGGACTGGCCTATCAGATCGGCCTCAGTAAACTGAAGAAGGGAAACCCTCAGAATTGCTGTGATTGACCCTTACCTATTGAACTCTTTAAAATCGACCGATGGGTCGTAATCATTCTTGGTTCTGATGGAATGCAATTCACTTTTCTCGTCAGAAGACCGGATGATCGGGAAAAACAATTGAACATACCACGGCTCCTTTACCTGATTCCACGCTCCGAACCGCTCTGGGTACTTTCTAGTGATCTTTGCGGTACCAAGCAAAACATCCCAAAGGAAAAGTAGATTTCCATAGTTCCCATTCGGGTGTGAAACGCCATCTTCTGCTGTTAATCCGTGGTGGGCAAAATGCGTGCTAGGCGTGGAAATTACCCGTTCAATCACCCATGCCAACGGGTTCAGTACCTTGTAACGGTACAGAAACCTATCCCACTTGGTTTCGCTGTGGGCCAGCAGAATAACGGTCAGTTTGAAAGGGAGATAGAACAGATAGGCATAACCCATGCCGAGATACACCAACACGGCCGAAAACCAAATACCAGGCATCAAGGCATAATAAAGAACAGCGTTGCGATACGTGACCAGCACGCCCATTTCCTCTACCACGTGGTGCGGGCGGTGCAATTTCCACATAGTGCGATTGACGTGCGAAAGCCGATGCCACAGGTATTGCGTCAGGTCATCAAAAATGAGAAATGCCAAAATGTGCCACCAGAATCCGCCCTCCATAAAGTAGTCTTCGAACTGCGGAACCGTGGACTGCAAGGCCCAAATGACAAAAAAGAAAATAGCAGGCTGGATAAGCGTTGGAAGCGTTACCAGACTTACCAATTCAATGGTGAAATCGTTCTTTGTTCTACGGTCGTGCAGATATAATCCGCCCACAGCTTCAAGGATGCCCAAAACAAGCATCACTACTCCCGGAATCAGTTTGCTGAATATTTCTGGCTCCATTCTGAGTAAAAGTAGCAGGATTTTCTATCAGCCAATTACCGACATTTACAACCATGCAACGCGCCTATTTACAAATGCATGTGGCCATTTTCCTTTGGGGATTCACAGGCATTTTGGGTAGGCTTATCTCACTTCAAGAATACCCATTGGTCTGGTGGCGCATTCTGATTACAGTCATAGCTCTTGGAGTCTTTCTCAAGTGGCGTGGCGAACTGGAACCACCGCCATGGAAAGAGATGAAAAAGATAGCATTTGTGGGAGGTACCATCGCTTTGCATTGGGTAACATTCTACGGTTCCATTAAATACAGTAATGTGTCCATTGCGCTGAGTGCCATGGCCAGTACTGCTTTGTTTACTTCCATTTTAGACCCGATAATGACCAAGCGAAAACCAAAGCTGTCTGAACTGGTGCTGGGTCTGTTCATCATCCTCGGCATCTTTCTCATTTTTCGGTTTCAGAAACTGTATACCGTTGGCATTTCATTGGGGCTGATAAGCGCCCTTCTGTGTGCTTACTTCACCATTCAGACCAAAAGTCTGTTGGCCAACCATGGCCCAAGAAATCTATTGCTCTACGAGTTGATAGGTGGCCTTGCTACCCTGACGTTGCTTGCTCCTCTCTACCTCTACCTCTTTCCTGCACCTGCCTTGGTTCCTGATTTTACGGATAGCGGCTATCTGCTACTTCTCAGCTTGATCTGCACCGTTTACGCCATGCAACTGTCCTATCAGGCGCTGCAACACGTTTCGCCATTTGTTATGAACCTATCGGTGAATTTGGAACCTGTTTATTCCATTGTTCTGGCAGCATTCATTTTCCACGAACATGAAGACCTTAATCTTGGATTCTATGCAGGCGCCAGCATTGTCATCCTCGCGGTAGCCATCAACGGTCTGCTTGAATGGAACACCAAGCGCAGGGCCCGCAAGCAGCCGCTGGTGATGCCGTAGTTGGTCGGGGTGCGAACATTATTCTGCGGCAGCCTGTTCTAACTTGCACTAAAACAGTATTGCCATGCGCACCTTTCGCCTTGCACCTTTCGCCTTTGGCCTATTGGCTTTGGCCTTATGCCTTACGCCTAACGCCTCCTTCGGCCAGGATATCCAAAAAATCTCCAAGCCAGACAGCTATTGGAAGGAAAAACTCACCGAAGAGCAGTACTACGTTACCCGTCAGCATGGTACGGAGCGTGCGTTTACAGGAGCATACTGGAATTACAAAGAAGATGGTATTTACACCTGTGTTTGCTGCGGATTGGAGTTGTTTGATTCCAAGACCAAATTCAAAAGCGGTACCGGTTGGCCCAGTTACTACAATATCATCAAGAACAATGTGGAGAAATCCACGGACATGAGTTTTGGCATGATGCGAGACGAAGTTCATTGTGCCCGTTGTAACGCGCATCTTGGACATGTATTCGATGATGGCCCAGAACCGACAGGCTTACGCTATTGCATCAATTCTGCTTCGTTGGGGTTTGAGGCGAGATAGCTTTCAATCTACTCAATCACAACCCCCAAATGCTCAAAAACGAACGCCCAGATATCAGTGCCTTCGTCAAGTTGTTTTGAGAGTGGTTTGCCTGCTCCGTGACCGGCATCCACGTCAATACGGATCATTACGGGTTGGTCGCCAGTCTGTTTTTCTTGTAGCTCTGAAATGAACTTGAAAGAATGTGCCGGTACTACTCTATCGTCATGATCAGCAGTGGTAACCAATGTTGCTGGATAAGCTTGCTTCTTGACGTTATGAAGCGGTGAATAGGCGTACAGCGCTTTGAACTCGTCTTCATTATCGCTTGAACCGTAATCGCCTGTCCACGCCCAGCCAATGGTGAACTTGTGGAAACGCAACATATCCTGAACACCAACCGCAGGCAGACAAACCTTGTACAGGTCTGGTCGTTGTGTCATGCACGCACCCACAAGAAGGCCACCATTACTCCTGCCAGAAATGGCCAAGTGGTCTGAGTTGGTGTAACCTTCCGAAATCAGGTATTCCGCTCCCGCGATGAAATCATCAAACACATTCTGCTTTTTGAGTTTTGTGCCTGCTTCGTGCCATTCTTCTCCGTATTCGCCACCTCCACGCATGTTGGCCTGTGCATAGATCCCGCCATTCTCCAAGAACACCAATCGGCTTGCTCTGAAATCCGGTTTAATGCTGATGTTGAATCCACCATAACCATACAGCAAGCATGGATTGCTTCCGTTCAACTCCAAGCCTTTCTTGTGCACGATGAACATCGGAATCTTTGTTCCATCCTTGCTTGGGTAAAAAACCTGCTTCACTTCGTACTTGTCGGCATCGAAATCAATGGCTGGCTCTTTGAACAACTCGGATTCTCCCGTTGCCACGTTGTACTTAAAGATGGTAGTAGGATACGTGAATGACGTGAACGAATAGAACGCCACTTCATCTTCTCTGTTTCCATTGAAACTGGCTGTTCCTTTGGCAGGGAAATCAATGCTTCGGATAAAAGTTCCGTCCAACTCATGGATATTCATCTGGGCTGCTACATCTTTCAGATAAGAAGCTACCAATTTGCCACCAGCCAATTCCACGCCTTCAAGCACCTCATCCTTCTCAACAATTATCTCCTTCCAATCTGCAGGCGCTGGATTCTTGACATCGATCTCAACCACACGGTAGTTTGGAGCGCCATTATTGGTAGATGCCAAGAGCTTTCCATCCTTATGGTCCAGCAGCGAGTATTCAAAATCGAACGACTCTGCTATCTGTTTGAAATCTGCATCGCCATCGGCTTTGTAGTACAATTGCACACCGCTGGTGCTCTGCGATTCGAAAATCACAATGCAATCTTCCGTATAGGGCGTCCACGCATAGTAGTTGCGCAACGGCTCCTTCTCATTCCAATAAATGAGCTCATCTTCTGCCTGAGAAGTTCCCAATTCATGGTAATACACCTTATGAAATTCGTTCTTGCCAGAATATGCTTTCGCTTCATCTGGCGCATCGTACCTACTGTAGAAAAAGCCATTTCCTTTCCATGAAACGCCTGAGAACTTCACCCATTGGATAACCTCTTCCAGTGCTTCGCCTGTTTCCAAGTCAAGAAGGTGTATTTCATTCCAATCTGAGCCTGAGGCCGCCAACTGATAGGCCATGTATTTGCCGTCTTTCGATACCGAAGTTCCGCCTAGTGCAACCGTGCCGTCTTCAGAAAGTGTGTTCGGGTCAATAAGAACCTTTGGCTCCGTCTCCAATGAATCTTGAACGTAAAGAACGCTTTGATCCTGCATGCCATCGTTCTTAAAGAAGAAGAACTTTCCTGCTTTTTTGAAAGGCGTTCCATAGCGTTCGTAATTGTAAAGTGTTTCGAGACGCTTTCTGATCTTATCGCGTTGCGGAAGCGTTTTCAGATATCCAAAAGTAAGTTCGTTCTGACGCTTTACCCAATCGGCCGTTTCTTCAGAATTATCGTCTTCCAACCAACGGTATGGGTCGGCTACCTTGGTGCCGAAATAATCATCAACCACCGTGGTATCCTTTCGCGTTTCAGGATAATTGAATGCGGTTTTCTCAATCTTCTCGCACCCGAAAAGGGCAAGAAGAGCAAATGGCAGAATGCGTTTCATAGGTTCAAATTGAACCCGAAAGGTATTGAAACCTACCTTACAATTGCCATTCGCTGACTGAATATGGCCTCACCATCTGTAACCGTAATGGAATAGATTCCATTCTTCAACGAAGCGATGTCTGCATTGACCAGATTTCCACCAGAAACATACGCGAACTGGTTGCTTGCACAAAGCCGTCCGTTGTTATCGTGTATCTCAACACGAATATTATTCAGGCTTCTGGGCAACTGAATGGAGATCGAGTTTCCTGAATTCGGATTCGGGTAGATGCGCATTTCAGCATGATCGGAAGATGCGATATCTGTTACGATGGAATTTCCCTCGAAATACTCCTTGGCCAATTCAAATGCATCTGGTCCGATCTGCATTCCCATCAGACGTCCGGGAATATCGTCAACTGGTGGGTGAATTCCACCCCAAATACGAGATAGGCTGCACTGGTCTGAAGCATCTCGGTAAGTGGCCCACTGTAGCGTGACATCTTGACTTGGACCATCTTCAAAGACCAAAAACTCATTCATAGGAGCTTCAAACTCACCCATCCCGCCAGGGAAGAATGCATCGCCAGTAAACAGCGTCATAACTTCTGCCGCTGCCCTAGAGAAAGTTGAGTGCCCACTGACATACCCAGCAAATGGCGGAGTAACAAAGGACGGACGCTGATACGGCCACCAGTTTTCAGCCAATATCCAATCCACACCTGCTACATCGGTTTCGGGATTGGATACGTAGTCATGACCTTTCCATGCATAAAGCTTGATCTTGCCAACGTTCTCGTTGTTTGCACCTGCAAGCGGATCTCCTTCTTCCACCATTTCCACATAGCCCTGTATCAATGGCAATCCACCAGGATGGTAGTTCGGTAGGCTCGCACCTGAAGATTGACCAAGATCGGCCATATATCGGATAGCAGAGATAGGCCGAACATAGTCATACCAAGATTTAATGCCCCAAGCCGTGACAGCAGCATCATGTACAGCACCGGCCATTGCAAAGTATGACTTCACATCCCACTCCAGATCGGAGAGTATTGGACCCGATCCTTCAAAGCGCTTTTCAACCATTGGGTGATCGCTTACATAGTTCAAAATGGTGAACCAGTGTCCTGGGGGTGTTTCAGAATCAGGACCATCTGCCCAGAATTCTGCTAGAATACGTGCATAATCTCCACGTTTTACATACTGAGGTTGATACGGCTGCCCAGTTACAGGATTCAGATCCCAACCTTGTCCAGGGTCACCACCAGAAATATTATAGAACTGTGGATACTCCGACACATCTGTAGGGTAATACTGCACATTACCGATAGACGCTGGCGAGATATCCCAGATGGTTGGGTCGTCTGCACTTAGATGTGAGGACCAGATGGACACCATCTCAAAGGTGAATTTGTATTGCTCAGACAGGGTTGTTGGGTTAGCTAAATTCAATTGTGGAGGCATACCTGGATCATGGAATACCCAATAGTCAAAGCCATCGCGTTGATTGATGGTGAGGTCATTCACTTCATCCAAAGCAAACCCTGGAACCTGTCCCCATTCTGCACCAACGAAAGCTGGTGTATTGATGGGATACACGTTACCTGACTGATCAATGAAAACCTGAAGTGTCAATGGCTGCCAACGGTTCGGATCTGTCATATCTGCATTACCAGGGAACATGGGGATCAATGGGTCGTTAACCGGATCGTAATACTGATTTGCATAATTGTTCGCCTCATTGGACATATCCTGTAAGCCATAGTCTATCAGGTTCTGAGCCAAATAATTACCTAGCGCAGCATAAGAACCCGTTGAATAATCCATGCTGGTAAAATTGATGTCGTAGCCCAAATTAGTCATGAGCGTATCAAACATCATTTGACTCTGAAGCGCTCCTGGAGACTGGTTGAATCGATGCGACAACAAACGATAAGCCGCATAGCTCATGGTTTCTTCCTGCGCAGCTTGCACATTGGTTGGGACCTCAATTCCGTTGAATGGACATGGATAGTCATGCACCACCTTGCCAAGGAAGTATGTTTCTGCCACAGGATCGAAAATGGCCCAAGAATCATACAAGGCAACTGATGTATGAAACAGGTTTCTGGAGTGGACGGTTGGTCTAGCAAAGTCATGTCTGATGGACTCAAGAAGGACTTCATTCCAGCGTCTGGCAACGGAATGTTGCTGCGCAAATGTTTCGGTAACCGTTAAGGAAATGAGGAGGAGAAAAGTAAAAATTCGCATATAGGATGGATTAGTTGGAGTATTGAAGTTACTCTTTAACTCAAATATGCGAACAGTGTATAGAAAAAGAAAGCCGCCACAACTTGCGCTGTGACGGCCTCTTCAGAAACTGATAGTGGAATGCTACTTATGCGTGTTGCAAACGGTAGTTCACTTCCATCCAACCTCCACCATTCTCGCACTCAACTCCCTGTTGGCGTAGGTAAGCCACTGCCTGTCCGCTTCTGTTGCCACTTGCGCAGCACAACAACAACGGCTGTGGCATATTGGCAAACTCCTGCACTCTATCTGGAACTTCCTGTAGTGGAATGTTCACACTTCCGGCCACATGACCTCCTTGGAACTCCATTGGGCTTCTCACATCCACTATGGTATAACCTGCATTCTTCATTACGTTTTTCTTTTCTCGTTTTATCCTTTTTCCTCTACTCAAAGCATTGTTGTTGGACACACATAATCTGTCACCTCAAACTTGCCTGATTTCTTAATGGCTCCAAATCCACCATCCACATCTATCAGATTCTTGTAGCCTTTTGAGCGAAGAATGGATGTGAAGATCATGGAACGGTAACCACCTGCACAGTGCACGTAATACGTTTCGTCCTTATTCAGTTTGGTCATGCTGTCTTCAATGTAATCGAGAGGCGCATTGGTTGCGTTAACGATATGCTCAGAATCGTACTCGCTCTTTTTGCGCACATCCGCAATTTTGATGCTCTTGTCAGCAGCTTCTCTGGCAGCAAATTCCTCTACGGACACGGATACTATCTTATCCAGCTCCTTGCCTTCCGCTTTCCAAGCCTCTACTCCACCTTTCAGGTAACCGATGGCATGGTCATATCCAACTCGTGCCAGTCTTGTAACCACTTCTGGAATACGGTCTTCATCGCCCACCAAAAGAATCTTCTGGTTAATGTCCGGAATCAAGGTTCCTACCCACACCGCAAAACTTCCGTCAATGCCGAAGAAGTAAGACCCCGGAATGAAGCCTTTGGCGAATACCTGCTGATTCCGTGTATCGATAACAATGGCATCCTGCTCTTCCATGGCAGCTTCAAACTCGCGTGGCGAGAGCGCTTTTACACCTCTTTCCATCACATCATCAATAGAATCGTAGCCTTTGATGTTCATCAGCACGTTCTTTGGGAAGTACCCCGGAGGCTGTGTGAGACCTGTAAGCAATTCTTTGATGAACTCTTCTTTGGTCATATCGGCACGCAACGCGTAATTGGTCTTCTTCTGGTTTCCAAGCGTATCAAAGGTCTCCTTGCTCATGTTCTTACCGCAGGCACTTCCTGCACCGTGGGCCGGATAAACGATGATGTCATCATTCAGCGGCATGATCTTGTTTCTCAACGAATCGAACAAGTGATTGGCCAATTTCTCTTCTGTTAGGTCAGAGATAACGTGCTGCGCCAAGTCTGGCCGACCCACATCACCTATAAAAAGCGTGTCTCCTGTAAAGATGGCGGTGTCTTTTCCGTTCTCATCTGTTAGCAGGTAACAGCTGCTTTCCATGGTATGACCCGGTGTGTGGATGAGCGTAATCGTGGCATTACCCAATTTGAACTGTTCGCCATCTGTTGCTATGTGGGCATCAAACCCAGTTTGCATGCTGGTTGGACCGTAGATAATAGGTGCACCGGTTTTGGCAGAAAGGTCCACGTGACCCGAAACGAAATCGGCATGGAAATGCGTTTCGAAAACGTATTTGATGGTGGCACCTCTGTCTTCGGCCATTCTGATGTACTGATCCACTTCACGTAGTGGGTCAATGATGGCTGCTTCGCCATTGCTTTCGATGTAATAGGCTCCCTGAGCCAGACATCCTGTATATAACTGTTCTACTTTCATCTTTATCTTCTAGTAGGTTCTACTTCTAATTGTCGACACAAATTTAAGGTAGCCATTCTGTACCCAATGAGATTTAGGTCACATGGTTGTGTAACCCGCATCACGTTCCGTGGCACTAATAGTCGTTGATTCTCGTTATTTTGAGCATCTACTAACCTCAACCACCCTACCATGTTAAATAGAATAACCCTTCTCTTTGTTCTCATTTCCAGCATCATCACCGCTCAAGCGCAGGTCATTTCTGAGGTGGATTTCGATGCAGTGAACAGAAACATCCAAGACCCGAAGTCTGACTATTACTATCAAGACCTGGTTGACCGCATGATGGCGCACGACACTACCTTGGGTCTGGCCGATTACCACCATATCTACTACGGCAGTGCCGAAGTGGAAGGTTATTCTCCCTACGGAGACAGCGATAAATTGGACGTTTTTAAAGAGAAACTGAGTGCCGGAGCGTTTGACGATGCCTTGGACGTTGGTGTGAAGATCTGGAAGTCCTACCCCGGGAACATAGAATCTGTTTACAACCTGCTGATATGTGCAGACGCCATGCAGAACAAACCGCTAGCGCAGCAATACGCCAACCACTATTTCGCGTTTTTGGAGGTGATATACCGCAGCGGTACGGGCAGAAGCATTGAAGATGCATGGGTGGTGATGCGCGTACGCGATGAGTACCTTGTACTGAACGATATGGGACTGGAAAGATCGCAACAGGCGCTGCTTGACGGCCCTACAGACGAGATGACCCTGACCAAGGAAAGCCGTAAGAAAATGAAGAAAAAAGACCGTGTCAAGGCGCTTTACTTCAATGTGGCCAAACCCTTCGAGTCCATGTCCAAGATGTTTAAGAAGTAGGGCGGTCTAGCTAAAGTCAAACTTTAAGTTGGCTTTGAGGTTTTGTTGGCAACTATTTTTTTAAGCGGTCAATAATTAAGTCTTTAGCTTTTTCGTCAGGTATCATAATAGACACTCTTCCGTTTGGAATATGCTCGTTCAAATTGGGGGCCGCCATTACTTTTTCTTCAATCACAAAACAGATTCGTTTTCGCTCCACGTTTTTGGTCAAAACACTTAAAGACTGCGTTCCTACTTCATCCAATCTTATCTTGAGAACAAAGACTCCTTCAAAAGGGCCTTTTGTTTCTTGGATTGACTCAAAGTTTGAGAACGGCACATAAAGTGTTGTATCAACTTTAACTTCTTCCTCGCTATTGTAGAATGACATAGTGATGCCATCATCTTTAACTAAGTAAAGGCCACCTTTTACTTCCTTGTTTATTCGAGATGAACTCTGGCCATTACAACTGATGAATAACAAAGACAATAGACTGAAACTAACTATAGTCGAAAGGTTCTTCATGCTTGTCAAATTAAGGTTGTCGCCAACGGTTGCCGCTAAAGATAATGCGTTAGAAACTGCCGTCCTTGTTTAACTCTCCCCGTCACTTCGCCCGTTGGTCGAAGCGCCACCCCTCTCTCGCGAGAGAGGGGAAAGACTCCGATCAGGAGTCAGGGGTGAGTTGCATGCACAGACATTGCAGATTGGAACTGAGACTGACAGACGCACCAACCTAAGAATCAGGTTTAACGGGTGTTACAAATGCTGTTTGTTCTTCTTCTCAGTTCAGGAATAACAGATTCTTCGAACCACGCATTCTTTTTAAGCCAAATGTTATTTCTGGGAGAAGGATGCGGCAACGGCAAATACGTGGGAAGATACTGAGCGTAGTTCCGTACCGTATCCGTAAGCGTGTTCTGGGCAGCGTCCTTCAAATAATACTGCTGCGCATAGTTTCCTATCAATAAGACCAGTTCCTTGTTGGGCATCATATCCAGAACAAGGTGGTGCCATGTAGGAGCACATTCGGGTCTTGGTGGCAGGTCTCCGCTTTTGCCCTTGCCCGGATAACAGAAGCCCATGGGAATAAGGGCAAACAACTCTTTGTTGTAGAACTCCTTTTCTGACACACCCAACCAAGACCGCAGTCTCTCACCACTTTTATCATCCCAAGGTATTCCTGTTCTATGCACAATACTTCCGGGGGCTTGCCCAACAATAACTATCCGGCTATTGGCAGAAGCAGCCAGAATCGGGTTCGCCCCATGGCTTAAATGAGATGAACAGATGGTGCAATTCCGTATTTCCGATAACAGAGACTCCATTGGGTGTTGCCCTTACGTTGGTTGCTGGTAAACAGCGGTTGCCACTAAAGATAATGCGTTAGGCCACCTCAAAGACCTGCTAGGTTTTGGAAACCTAGCAGGTCTTGCCCAACCTACTTTGGAATCAATCCTCCAACGCATCATAGATTGCCTGCTGGATGTTGGTCCGCACATCCATTTTCAGGAGTTTGTTGTTGTCTGCATCAGGATACACGCGGTTGGAGAGGAAGATGTAAACAATGTTCTTCTCCGGGTCTGCCCAGGCCATGGTGCCCGTAAACCCGGTATGCCCAAAACTGAGGTATGAGACGCAATCGCAGGTTGGGCCACCGTTGCCATCGGGTTCTGGTTTATCAAAACCGATTCCGCGCCTTACACCATTCTTGCAGAACTGGCACTTGGTGAATTCCTTGATGGTCTCTTGCCACAGGTAGCGCTTGCCACCATATTCGCCTTGGTTCAGAAACAGTTGCATGATAACGGCCAGGTCGTTGGCATTGGAGAACAATCCGGCATGGCCGCCCACCCCGCCCAGCATGGCTGCGCCCGGGTCGTGCACATCTCCTTGCACCAGCTGCTTTCTGAAAGCCATGTCGTATTCGGTAGGCACCAAACGTTCCAGTTTGATGCGTTTACGCGGCAGGTAACCCATGGTCTGCAACCCCAGCGGACGGTAGAATTTCTCCATGGTGTAATCTTGCAACGGCTGCGCGGTCTTCTGCTCAATAACCCGTTTCATGTAGTAATAACCGAGGTCGCTGTACTTGTATTGCTGACGGTCTAACAGCCCCGATTCATTGATGAGGCGGTATATCGTATCCGGATAATCTTTGCGGATGAAGAGGTTCTGCGCCACCTGAATGGGAAACTCGGCAGAGGAAGTGGTCCGGTAGTATTTCGGATTAGGATTACCATCCTTCATGGTCTGCTGGTAGAACGGAATCCAAGCCTTGAGTTGGGCGTAATGCGCCAGCATATCGCGGAAGGTGATGTTCTTCTTGTTGGTGTTCTTGAGTTCGGTAAGATGGTCAGACACTTTCTGGTCCACATAGACCTCGCGTTGGTCTACCAACTTCATGAATGAGATGAGCGAACCCGCCACTTTCGTGATGGAGGCAAGGTCGTACACGTCATCTGTTCTTACCGCCTGTTTTCCTTCATAAGTATGATGCCCGAAGGTTTTCTCGTACACCACTACCCCATCTTTGGCCACCAGCACCTGCGCACCGGGCGTGGCCTTTTTGGCAATGGCATCCAGCGTTAACGAATCTATGCGCAGCAGCACCTTCTCATCCATGCCCACCTGTGCGGGTTCGCCATAGGCCAAACGGCTTTTGTAGGTTCTGATGCCGTTGCCTGCCCTGAATTCGCGATTGGCGGTAACGGGCAATGTTCCAGAAACGCCAATACCTCCGAATATGGCCTGTGCAGCCATGCGTTCAGACACATCGGTCTGCTCGTACGAGAAAAGCAGGGCGTTGGCGTGTTCCAATCCGGGCATTCTGGCCAGCGCGTACGGATTACCGAACACGTTGATGATGACCTCCGTACTATAGCTCAGTTCTCCGATAATATCGAGCAGGTCTTGCTCTATGCCGTAATTCCTGTTGCGCTTGCTGCTGAGTCCGTGAATGCTGAGAATGACCTTGTCGAAGGTTTTGAGTTCGTTCAGCAAGGCAAAACGCGTTTCCTGATCGGCACCTTTCTGCAATTGGAAATGCTCTACGGGCGCGTAGCGCGATAGGGTCTGCTGAAAGAGGTTTCCTTCCTTATCGTCATATACCAAAGAGGCAATGCTTTCTTCCAAATCCTTGATAGGAACCGCATTCTTGTTGATGAGCAGCGTGAGCGAATTGGCCACCAATTCATTGTGTATGGCCCGCGCTTGGCTGTTGTTGAGGTCGGCTGTCAGATTTTGGAGGTCAACGGGTTTGTAGTTGTCCAACCCGAACCATGCTTTGGCCTCCAACACTTTGCGGCAACGTGCATCAATATCCGCTTGCGAAACGGTACCATCCTCCACTTTTTGGCGGATGAGTTCCATGGCCTTGGGAACGTCTTCGGCAAATTCCATGACGTCATTTCCCGCTAGGAAGGCCATCAGTTCCACCTCGCCCGGACCGTAATACTTACTGACGCCTTTCATGTTGAGCGCATCGGTGAAAATGAGCCCTTCGAACCCTAGCGAATCTTTGAGCAGGCCGTTGACGATCTTAGGACTGAGCGTAGAAGCCTGATTCTCGGTATTGTCCAACTCTGGAATGTAGAGGTGCGCCACCATCATGCTGCCCATTCCTGCTTCTATGGTGCGCTTGAAGGGGTAGAGTTCGAGTTCGTTCAGGCGTTTGTAATCATGCTTGATGATGGGCAACGTGAGGTGCGAATCGGAATCCGTATCGCCATGCCCCGGAAAGTGCTTGGCACAGGCAAGAATGTGGTTGTCCTGCATGCCTTTCATCACGGCAATTCCCTTGTTGGCCACGTTGACCTTATCCTCACCGAAACTCCGTGTTCCGATCACAGGATTCTCAGGGTTGCTGTTCACATCCACCACAGGTGCAAAGTTGATGTGCATGCCCAGACGTTTCATTTGGCGGGCCACTTCCGCGCCAAAATCGTACAGTAACGAATCGTTCTCTATGGCACCCAGCGTCATCTGACGAGGATAATCGATGGTAGAATCGAGGCGCATGCCCACACCCCATTCTGCATCCATGGCAATCATGAGCGGCACATCTGAAGCTTCTTGCAGGTAATTCTGCATAACCGCATGACGAACCGGACCGCCTTGGAAGAAAATGAGTCCGCCTATCTTGTGTTCACGGATCAGATTCTCCAAATCTTTAATATGAGTTGAATCCTTATTAGAGTAGGCCGCCACCATGAACAGTTGCGCCAAGCGTTGGTCTGGCGTAAGGGTGTTGAATACCGAATCGACCCAAGCCTGTTTGTTGTGGTTGAAGAAAACGGGGCGTTCCTGTGCAACGGACCAAGAGGTCTGCCCCATCAGCACCACGATCAAAAGGAAAAAACTGGTTGTTCGACTCATATCTCTCGAAGGTGAACAAATAATGAGCCGCGGAATTTCGTTTAACATGTTAATTATTCACACGTTCCTGTCAGATCAAATAACTTTGAGGCATGAGTATGCGCATTCCTTCCATGTTTAAGACCCCGAGGCACCGCACCTTCGACTACAAACCCATCATCTATGATGAGCAAAAGGAGAAGAAGCGGAAACTGAATGAATTGGTAGAAGCACAGAAGAATGGCGAACTCTCTGACGAGGTGAGACAGGCCCGTATCAGAAAGATACTTGGGCACCGCATGTCTGACCCACGATTCGATAGAAAACGACAATCTCTGAACCAAATGATGCGTTTGATCGCCATCATGGCCGTACTTTTCGGGCTGTTCTGGTTTTTACTGAGCTAGAGCCGAGACAAAGTATGGGAGACATTATCCGCCTACTTCCTGATTCCGTTGCCAACCAGATTGCCGCTGGTGAGGTTATTCAGCGCCCAGCTTCGGCTGTGAAGGAGTTGCTGGAGAATTCTGTAGATGCTGGTGCAAGCAAGATCCAACTCATTATTGAAGATGCGGGTAAGGTTCTGATCCAAGTGATTGATAACGGCAAAGGCATGAGCGAGAATGATGCGCGCATGTGCTTTGAGCGCCATGCCACTTCCAAGATCGAGACGGCCGACCAACTTTTTGCCATCAATACCAAAGGGTTTCGTGGCGAAGCAATGGCTTCGATTGCGGCTGTGGCACAAGTGGAAATGAAAACCCGAACAGAGGATAATCCGATCGGGGTACAGATAAACATTGCGGGTTCCAAAATTCAGAAGCAGGAAGCTTGTCAGACGCCTGTGGGCACCAGCACAAGCGTCAAGAATCTGTTCTTCAATGTTCCTGCGCGAAGAAATTTCCTAAAATCGAATCAAGTGGAAATGCGGCACATCATGGATGAGTTCATCCGCGTGGCGCTGCCGCACACCAATATTGAAATGAGTCTTCACCATGATGGTGATGAGATCTTTCATCTGAAAGCAGGTAAACTCCGCCAACGTATCGTGGAACTCTTCGGAAAAGGCTTCAATGAGAAATTGGTTCCAATCTCTGAGGAGACCAGCATTGCCAAAATCAGCGGCTTTGTAGGCAAGCCCGATTTTGCACGGAAAAAGCGTGGCGAACAGTTCTTCTTTGTGAACGACCGTTTCATCAAAAGTGGCTATCTGAACCACGCAATTGCAAGCGCCTACGATGATCTGCTGCAGGAGAAAATGCACCCTGCCTACTTCGTTTTCTTTGAGGTGAATCCGAGTTTCATCGACATCAACATCCATCCTACCAAAACTGAGATCAAGTTTGAGGATGAGAAATCGGTTTACGCCATTCTGCGTTCGGCCACGCGGCAATCTTTGGGTAAGTACAACATCTCTCCCACCTTGGATTTCGACCAGGAAATGAGCATCACATTTCCGCCTCCGCCCAAGAATGTAACGATGTTCCAGCCAGAGTTGCCCGTGAAGCAATCAGGTTCCGTATCCGCCAAAGGCGCACACTCTGCAGCCATGGTCAACAGTAGAACAGAAGGCTGGGCCGCAAAGCCCGAAGACGATTGGCAAAAGCTGTACGAGGGGTTGCAATCTCAACCACAGGAAACCACCACCGTGCAAAGTAGCATGTCGGTTGGCGGTACCGAAAAGAAACGCACCGTTCAACTGCACGGTCGATACATTTTATCTACCGTAAAATCCGGTGCCATCATCATTGACCAGAAACGCGCACACCAACGTGTGATCTACGAACAGATCATCCGCAGTTTGGCCATGCAGCAGATTCCGAAACAACAGCAATTGTTTCCGATCAATCTCGAACTGAACAGTGCCGATTCCAAGACCCTTTCCGGCATTCTGGATGAATTGAAACTCTTTGGTATTGACATTGAGCCATTCGGCAAGAATGCATTTGTGATCCAAGGCTTGGCCACCTTCATTGATGAGAATTCGGTGCGGGATGTGATCGATGAAATTCTGGAAGAATACAACAGTTCTGGAAATCTGAAAGGCAGCAAACGACAGGAAAAATTGGCGCAGGCCATGGCACGGAAAGCAGCCATTCCGTATGGAAAAATGCTGCAGGAAGAGGAAATGACCCAGCTTATTGATGAGCTCTTCGCCTGCGACCTGCCCTACACCGCTCCCAACGGAAAACCAACCTTAATTACGTTAGGATTGGACGAATTGGAGAAAAGGTTTGGGTGAGTTAGGCGTAAGTCAAAAGGCCTAAGGCAAAAGAAACCTTACCAACCTTATGCCTTGTTACTTATTCCTTACGACCAACAAAAAGAAACCCCGCACAACCGTGGTCATGCGGGGTCAACCATTGATAGGCCTCTAACCATCAACCTTTTTCCTACATCACATCATCGCCTGCACACTATTCCAAGGCCCACCATTCTCCACCTCAATACCAGCCTTTCTAAGCTGATCTGCTGCCATACCACTTCTCGCTCCCGAACGGCAACAGGTAACAATCGGCTTGTTCTTGCGCTTCAACTCGTTCACTTTATTTGGAATGATATTCAACGGAATATTGACCGACTCTTTGATGTGACCTGCTTTGTACTCTTCCGGAGTTCTTACATCAATTATCAAAGCACCTCTTTGAAGAAGGTCGCTCACTTTTTCGTTGGTCTTTGTTCCTCCGAACAATGTTGAAAATATGCCCATGATTCTTTTGTCTTGATTTGTTGGAACAAAGGTGGGGTCGGTCAGTTATATAAATCGTAACAAGAGTTACATAAGGTTTGTCGTAGCGTGAACTTAATCGAGTACGAAAACAGGTATTTTAGTCGCCACTAAACCCGAACCATGCACAAGCATCTGAAAATTGGAATCGTTCTTCTCGTTGCGCTGACCACGTACCTCGCCTCCATTGCCAATTACCAATGGAGTCGGTCTAACGCATATCACGGTCCTAACGAGATCAACTTTTTCCGTGGCAACAACATTGGTTTGCCATTGGCCGATAACGGTTACTTCAAAGCATCTGGCAATTGCGATGGCTGCCACGGTTATGATGAGACCATGGAAGCTAACGTGAATGAAGCGGGAGATGACATCAGTCCGGTTACCATGTGGCGCGGAACCATGATGGCCAATTCGGCCAAAGACCCGCTATGGAGAGCAAAAGTGAGCCACGAAGTTGCCATTAATCCTTCGCATCAGGAAGCGTTGGAAGACAAGTGTACTTCTTGCCACGCTCCAATGGGAAAATACTCTCATGTTGAATTCAATATTGGCCCTTACGGTATGGATGATCTGGAAAACGATTCGTTGGGTATGGATGGTGTTTCGTGCTTGGCGTGTCACAAACAGTCTACGCAAGACCTCGGCAATCTGAACTCAGGTAATTTGAATTTTGCTTCTCAACCCGTGGCATTCGGTCCGTTTGGGAAACCATTTGAAGCACCTATGCAAGATCTGGTAGGTATTCTCCCTGTTGAAAGTGAGCATATTCAAGATGCTGGAATCTGTGCCGGATGTCACACGTTACTAACTAATAGTGTTGACCTACAAGGAACATCCACTGGAGAGACGTTTGTGGAGCAGGCCACTTACCACGAATGGCTGAACTCGGCTTACAATGATGGCGAGCCCTTGGCGCAGACCTGCCAAGAATGCCACATGCCAGAAGAAGATGCAGACGTTATTCTGTCCGCTGGTTATTCAGAATTGTTTCCAAGGTCTGGAGTTAGAAGACATGAGTTGGTCGGTGGCAATACGTTCATGCTGAAGCTGATGAAAGACAATGCCGTCTCTATCGGTTTGGCGGCTACGGATGAGGTGATGGACTCAACCATTGCGCGAACTACAAGAATGCTAAAGAATCAGACCGTTGACCTTGACCTCGAGTTTGCAACGTTTGCCAACGATACGGGCTATTTTGAAGTGAGATTGGAAAACAAGGCAGGCCACAAATTCCCTTCGGGTTATCCAGCACGTAGAGCATTTGTTGAGTTCTTGGTTCTGCAAGGCAATGGAGATACGCTTTTCCAATCTGGACTGATGAACCCCGATTACACCGTTTCTGGTGAGAATGCCGACTACGAACCACATTACAACGTGATCAACAGTCCGAGTCAGGCGCAGATCTACGAGATGGTAATGGGAGATGTGAACAGCAACGTTACAACCGTCTTGGAACGCGCTTATGTCCACCTGAAGGACAATCGCCTGGCTCCGGCAGGTTTCACCACCTCACATGCTGCTTACGATACAACTCAGATTGTTGGAAACGCTCTATCAGATTCCGATTTCAACTTCGAAGGATTTGAAGGTTCCGGTACAGATATGATACGGTATCACGTTCCGTTGAACGGATACAACGGAACCATCAAGGTCATCGCACGGATGAAGTATCAATCGGTTCCACCACGGTTTTTGACGGAGATGTTCGCGGTTTCAACACCAGAGATCGATGCGTTTGAATCCATGTACAATAATGCTGATAAGAGCCCTGTGCTCATCGCGGCAGATTCCATTCTGAGCATCAATGTGGTTACTGATGTGGCTGAAGTTTCAGAACCGGACATCGTGATTTACCCGAACCCGACCACCAATGGATTGGTGAGACTGAAAGGCAAGGATGTGAACCGAATCACTTCTGTTCAGGTGTTTGATGTCAAAGGAAAGTTGGTCAGTAAGCATTCTCAGTTGAACAACACCACCATTGAACTGCCAGAATCACAAGGTGTTTATATCATCAGATACGAAGGCGACTTCGGATTCCGTGTTCGAAGGGTGCTGAGGAAGTAACAATCAGCCTCAAACCTCGTTGCACTTGGCATGAAAGGATTTGGTCGTCTCATCAAGTGCAGCTTGGTTCTGACTTTTGCGGTAATTGTCATTTATGTTGGGTTACTGATCGTTCCGAATGTGCTGTTTGCCCATCAGGTTGCTTACAAGCAATTCAGTGTCTATTCAGATCGTCCAATTGATGCGAACATCTCAATTGTATTGAATGATGTTGCCGATAGATTATCGTACTCGGAACTGTACTCTGAATCAACACAGTTAAACATTTATCTCTGCCATGATAATTGGCGTTTTACTTTACTGACCAGAAATCCAAATGCGGGCGGTCAGGTCAATTTTCTGCTGTCCTCAAACATTTTTATCCGCGATTGCGATATCGCATCCAATAAGTTGATTCCTCCGAGTGGTTGGATGTTCGAAATGGATTCGAGGCCCCTTTCCTACTTCATTGCGCACGAGTCGGTCCATGCCTTTCAGCGAAAGTTCGACCCGTTAATGATCATTACAACACCCGTGCATGTCATTGAAGGGTATGCAGATTACATCGCAAAAAGACCCGCGTTTGATTTTAGAGAGTATGCAGAATTGCTATTGCAGAACGACCCATCCATGAATCCGAAAAATGGATTGTACAAGAGGTATCACCTCTACAATGCCATCCTGATCGATTCGCTGGGTATGACTTTTCAGGAAATAGTATCCAACCCTCCTGAACTTGAAACGACTCTCGACTATTGTAGGAATTAAAGTCCTCGGGCTTTCGTGAGGAATTTCCGCATGGGCTCACTGGCGTGGAAGTGGTCCATGATCACATCTGCAAAATCTTCTCTAAGAATGGTTTCCGGTGGTAGTGATGCGAAGAAATAGAACTGCTTATTGAACAGTAGCGGTTGCTTTTCTGCAGCCTCTTTGAATTCTTTCGGCAGTGTTTTGTTCTTCTCGCCTCTCAATTCTCCGAATTTCTTCTTGAAGTCCTTGTCGGCCAGAATGGCATCCAACTCCGAAGAATGCTTCATAATGTACTGACGCACCTGAAGCAACACATCCTTCTCTGGCATGTACAGGCCGCTGTAGAATCTGAAATGCTCAGGCCCCAACTCCAAGTACATGCCCGGAATTCCCATGCCTTCCTTTTTCCCTCCGGGTGAAATGACAGCGCCCATCTGCAACTTGTAAGGCGATTTGTCCTTGCTGAATCGAATATCCCGGTTAATACGAAAGATGGCATCCTTGGCTTCTCCTGCAAAACGGTCGTCTTCAGCGGCAGCTCTGTTGATCATGTCCTGCACAAAATCCTTGAACGGTTCCTTGACCGATTTCTCGTAACGCTTCTTATTCTCATGAAACCAATCCTTGTGGTTGTTGGCTGCGAGTTCTTTGAAAAAGTTGAGAAAGTCTTCTGTGAAGTATGCCATTGTCTCTGATTTGCGCTAAATGTACAAACAGGCTTTACTCGGATTGATGATCAGCAGAACTAATGAAATTCTTTTCTCATGTCTCTCATTACACGACCCTTGGTATACTTCATCCAATTGAGTATAGCACCTGCCCAATAGTTTCGGAAACCGAAGCCTTTGGCCTCTCCTATCAGTTCATGAAAATAGAGCACGTCTTTGGTCTGGATATCGAAGAACACGATGTAGCCAAAACCCATTTCTCGGACCTTATTGAACGATTCCACCAGCAAAACAACACCTATTCCCTCTTTGAATTCAGTGATGTTATAGGCCTGAGTTATGCTTGGAATTTCTTCCTTAGGAATGCTGTAGGATTTGTCGATGACCAACGACTTCACCTTCACTTGGTCATTGACCTCATTGATCATTCCGTAGTCGTATTTCAGATCACTAATAGATAGAGCCCTACCCCATTCGTATTTATCCGACTCACTGATCATCAGATCATTCCACTTTCTGAAATATTCCTCTTTGATGGCCACAGGATTGTTGAATCCATCACTTCCGATCAGCTTGGCTCTGGAAAAATCCAACCCGAACCAAACTACATCGCACTTCTGGTTCAGGAAATCTTTCATGGTGTACTGCCCAAATGAGACAACGGGCAAAAGGAGCAGAATGAGAATTAAGCTTCGCATGGCAAATGATCTTCCTGCCATCAAATGTAAATTTTAGCAGAAGTTGGCCGCTATTAACCTCAGAAAGTTCAATTCCTGTTAAACCTATTACTGATTTCTGAGTCAGAGCGGCTTACTTTGCCGCCCTATGAGGAATTTTCTGTTTCTGGTTCTCTTTCTTTTCGCAACTGCTCAACTTTTTGCACAGCGTCCAGAAGGAGGTAGACCGGAAGGTGGCGAGCGGCCACCAGGACGAATGCTTACCGGTTTGGTGGTGGATGAGAATGATCAGCCGATTCCGTATGCTGCGGTTTCAACCCGCCCGCTGAGAGACACAACGCGTGTAAAGGGCGTGGCAACCAACTTGGACGGAACATTTGAAATGGAACTCCGTCCAGGACGATTCAAGCTCGAAATCTCCTTTCTCTCCTACAGGAATTACCGCCAAGAGATAAGTCTGCAAGAAGGCAACCTTGAACTTGGAACCATCAAATTGGAACCACGCTCCGAGTTGATAGATGAGGTAATTGTTACGGGTGAGAAAAGCTACATGGAAATGAAACTCGACCGAAGGGTTTACAACGTTGGCAAGGACCCGAACAACACTGGCAGCAATGCGCAGGAAATTCTGGAAACGGTTCCTTCTGTTGAGGTGGATATTGACGGCACCGTGAGTCTGAGAGGCAGTTCCAACGTTCGTATTCTGATCGATGGCAAGCCTTCCGGTCTGACCGGAATAAGCACGCAGGATGCACTTCGGCAATTGCCCGGAAGTTTGATCGAGAAGGTTGAAGTGGTTACCAATGCATCGGCCCGATACGATGCTGAGGGAGAGGCTGGCATCATCAACATCGTGCTTAAAAAGGATAAGCGTTCTGGACTGAACGGCTCGTTCGAAGCCAACGTAGGCTACCCACACAATTATGGGCTTTCCGCCAATCTGAACTATCGCACAGGAAAAGTGAACATATTCGGTAGCGTTGGTGGCAACTACAGAGAACGACCGGGTTCCGGTTCCTCATTCCAGCAATTCTTTTTGGAAGACACCACCTTTTCTTACGAACGAACGCGAGAACAGAACCGTGGTGGGTATTCTGCCAACGGAAGATTCGGGATCGACTATTTCATTGATAAGAAGACCAACATCACGGCTTCTGGTATGTACAGTCGGTCATGGAACAAGAACCTAAGTAAACTGGTTTACACCGATTTTGATGAAAATGGTATTGCTACGCAGATTGTAAACCGTGATGAGGAAGAGAACGAAACCGGGGAGAACATTGAGGCCAGTCTGAACTTCAGAAGGACCTTCAAATCTGAGGAGCAGCTGCTTACCGCAGACTTCAGTTGGTTTACGCGCGGAGACCTTGAATTGGGCGACCTGACCGAAGAGGGTGAGAATTATGTTTTGCTGCAACGCACCGAGAATTTGGAAAGCAATCAGAACTGGTTGGCCCAAACTGATTACGTGCATCCGTTCAACGATAAAGTGAAATTGGAAACCGGTCTGAAAGCCACTCTGAGAAGAATCAACAACGACTATCAGGTAGAACAACAGAACGATTCTTCTGAATGGGAAATTCTGGATCAATTCAATAACAACTTCGTGTTTGATGAGAACGTTTATGCCGCTTACCTTATGGCTAGTGGTAAGATCAAACGGTTCTCGTTACAAGGAGGTGTGCGCGCAGAATACACGGATATTACAACAGAACTCAAACGTACCAACGAGAAGAACCGCCAGCGTTACATCAGTTTCTTTCCATCAGCGCATTTGAGTTATGAGTTCCCTTCAAACAATTCAATACAACTGAGCTACAGTCGAAGAATCAGCAGACCAAGCTTCAGGGAACTCATTCCGTTTTTCAGTCTTACAGACAACAGGAATTTCTTCTCCGGAAACCCCACGGTCAAGCCGGTTTTCACGCATTCTGTCGAATTGGGACATCTCAAAACTTGGGACAATGGCTCGTTGCTCACCAGCATTTACTACCGCCACAGCGATGGAGTTGTAGAACGTATCAGTCAGTCGGATTCTACAGGATTGATAACCACATTCCCGATCAATTTGAGTACGGAAGATGCTGTTGGATTGGAACTCAGCTTTTCATACAGTCTGTTCAAATGGTGGCGGGTGATGCTTAACGCGAACACCTATTACTCTACCACCAATGGCGAATATGAAGATCAGTCGTTCTCTGCAGAGACATTCACGGCACAAGGCCGATTTACAAGTAAATGGACCATTTGGAAGCGATTGGACGTCCAGACGGCCTTCATGTATCGCGCCCCGCGAGTTACGCCTCAGGGGAAACAGTTAAGCATGTATTCTTGGGATATTGGCCTGACCATGGATGTTTTGAAAGGCAATGGCACAATTACTTTCAGTGCTCGTGATATTCTGAATTCGAGAAGAAGACGTTGGGAAGTGAATACACCCACGTTAGTCTCAACAAATGATTTTCAATGGCGCGCCCGTCAGTTCACACTAAGTTTCACCTACAGACTCAACCAAAAGAAAAAACGAGAACGTGGCGGCCGAGGTGGCGATATGGATATGGAACGGGATGAGTTTTAACGCCTATCTATAAGGATCTTCGGCTTGCGCTCATTCTCATTGAATTTCAATGAGTTGATATCATCATTTGTACTGAGAATTAGGCGAGGTTTTACACGCAACTTGCCTCCTAGCCTTTCCAGAACACTTGTTTGGGCATTCTCTCCTTTGAGAAGCGCCTTTATGACCACTTCATCAAGCCCAAGATCATCCGTGTGCAGTTCAACCACAAAATTGACCACCTCTTTCATGGCATTCAGTTCATCTATGATAGCATTCGGGTAAAGCGAAGTGCCTTTCAGTTTAACCATCTGCTGTTTGCGGCCAACCACAGGGCCCAACCTTGGAGTGGTTCGACCACAGCTACACGGTTCATCATAATAGTGGCAAATGTCTCCTGTTCTGAAGCGCAAAACTGGTGTTCCTTCAACCCCTAAAGGTGTTACAACCACTTCGCCACTTTCTCCATTTTTCACCTGATTTCCATCCTCGTCCAGCACTTCTAAGAACATCAGTTCTGGTTGAAGATGTGCACCTTTTCCTGCTTCACACTCTGTAAATGCTGTAGCCATTTCTGTGCTTGCGTAGGTAGAGAACAACTGAACATTCCACTGTTCCGTAATTCGCTTGGCGAGAAAATTGGGTTCCAGATCGGCATCGCGAATCGCCTCCCCTATACAGATGATCTTCTTCACACTGCTCTTGTTCGGGTCAATTCCGTTGTTGCGAGCGTAATCGATCAGCTTCGGTATAAAACTGGGAACAGCAATAAGAACTGTCGGTTCAAATCGGGCAATACTTTCCCATTGCAATTGCAATGCTCCGGGTCCTGACCGGATCATTCTAGCTCCCAGTTCATTGGAACCAAGAAAGTAAGCCAACCCTGCCATGAATCGCTTGTCTATGGTAGTCAGCAACTGAAACGTGTCATCTTTGGTGCATCCTGCCAATCGATAGGAACCTGCTTCATTCACACCAAGCCTTTTCAGGTCTTTTTCCGTTAGATAGCATGCAACAGAATGCCCCAAAGTGCCCGAAGTGGTTACAATATCTCGTACTTCCTGTTTCGGAACACACAGGAAATCCTCATTCCTGCTGGCAATATCATCCTTCTCCGTAAACGGGAAGTTTTCTATGTCTGACAACTCTTCCAGTTCGCTCGCCTCGGGGCCTGCCCAAACCAATTGATCTTTGTAGTACCAGCTGTTTTTACGCAGATAGGCAAGATGTTCATTCAAGGCCTTGAGCCAGAAATTCTCTCTGGCCAACTGACTCGTATCCAACATTTCTAATGACATAGATTCAGATTCTCGATTATTTTTTCCCGTTCCTGTTCTGATGCGACCTCTTTCTCAAGACTGGTTTCATAATAACCTCTCGCCTTTTCAATTTCGCCTTGCTTAAGGTAGTAATCGCCCAACATAAAATAAGTTACATAACTCTGCGGGTTGGAAGCAATGAATTCTTCTTCCAGCGCTTCATTCCATTCGATTTCCTTACCCAGCGCAATGTTCTCAAACAATAGGTTCTTCAGTTCCTTGTAGCGAAGAAACTGAGCAAAGTCTTCAGAATTGATAAACGGGTCTGCATCAATCTTCAAACTATCTACCGAAGCATATCCAGCTTTCTTTTCGGAACTGAAAATTCTGTTCAGATCATAACAGTAGAATTCGCCAAGTTGAAATGGGCTGGCACTTACCCACATCAATCGCTTCTCTGGCTGAAAAACAATGCCGTGATGCGCCAATAACTGATTGATTGCTTTCGGATTTCCCATGCCGAGGTCAGCATCATCAAGTCCGCGCTGGTTTCTAAGAATTTCCACAGCAGATGTTAAGTTGATTACAGAATCTCTTTCTATCAGTTGGGAGAGTCGCTTGTATCTGTATTCAGAATCTGAGTTCCTGATATTCAAGAGATTGACCTCATCATCCTTGAATTCATCACTTTGGTAATGATTGGTGCAGATGAGTTGAGAATTGGCAGAGCGATAAATATCAATGCGGTCTGGAGACTTCTCAATGACGGCTGCAGAGTGGTCCTCTGCCGAACCGATCAGAATGGACTCCGACACAAAAGTCTGCCTGGCTCTGGCAATTTCGTATGCTTCATCAATATTCTTGGCGTATTGAAGAATTTCTCGGGCAAGAATTGAAATAGGCGTCTTGGCACCATCTGGAATCTCACTTTTTGCTGCATTGAGCGTTACGGTAAGGCCGTGCTCGTTCATTCCCGAAACAACCCCCATGAAACCTGCCCATGTAACACTTGCAAAGGCGAAACCGCTGTCTGGTTTCGTGAAGAGAACCAGCTTGTTCTTAGCGAACTCATCACCCATGTAGAAATCGAAATTCCGAGCAACGATCAAGCTTGAATCTTCCGAAAAACCATCCCAAACAGCAAAGCTCGAACAACCGACAATACTTAGGTCCTGCAGTGCATGGCCAATGTCATGCGCAGCATGGTAATTCAGAATACGGCTGTATTTCTCTCCAATAAAATCGTACTTGTCGGCAAATGATCTTGAAACCCCATAAATCTCTTTTTGTAGTTCCAAAGGCACATGGTCGTCCAGATTCCGATTGAAGAAAACGACTCCATACTTCAGGGTTTTGAGAAATAACTCTGAAGAGACCAATCGTTTGATCTGACCAACAAACGCATCTTCCTGAGAAACGATCTCTCGTTCTGCCAAAAGGCCAAAAACTCTCCCGCGCTCATACGGTTTGCCTTCAATAAAAGCTTCCCAAAGTCTACCGCTATTCAGACCATACCAATTGTCTCCAAATACTCGTAACCCATCCTTGATCTGTACCGAATCGGCCACTAAATTCATCTCTTGAACTTTAGGGGGATCCAATTCCAGAACTATCATCATGATCTCCGAAAGGAGCCAGAACAGAACGGGCAGCAATAGAACAGCGAAAAGCGTGTATTTGACGGCTCTTTTCATCAAGGCAAAGTAAACCGATCAGACCGATCTTAGTTCATCGGTCTTATCTCATTACTTTTGACGCCAAATCAAGATTGAAATGACGAAACTCAGTTGGTTGGAAATACCCTCAGACAATGACTTCGGATTGGATAATATTCCGTTTGGGATATTCAGCGTGAAAGGACACAAACGGGCTGCGACCAGAATTGGCGACAGCCTGGTTGACCTTAACGCCATTCAGAAAGCAGGCCTTTTCTCAGACGTCAATCTTCCGGAAGATATTTTCAATCAGGATACCTTGAATGATTTCATTGCACTTGGAAAAGCTACAACCAACAGAACTCGAGCACGGATTCAAGAGTTGTTCAGCTACGATAATGGCGAATTGAGAGACAATGAATCGGAAAGACTGAACGTGCTTTGGGGCTTGTATGAGGTAGAAATGCACATGCCGGTCAAGGTTGGCGATTACACAGATTTTTACAGCAGCCGAGAACATGCCACCAATGTTGGAACCATGTTCCGTGACCCGAATAATGCGCTTTTACCTAACTGGCTTCACATACCGGTAGGTTATCATGGCAGAGCCTCTTCCATTGTTGTCAGCGGCACACCGATTCATCGACCAAAGGGTCAAACCAAGGCAGACGATGCTGAAGTTCCAACTTATGGCCCTTCTCGCCTACTCGATTTTGAACTGGAAATGGCTTTTGTTGTCGGAAAAGGCAATGAATTGGGAACCTCTATTTCCGTAGAGGATGCCGAGGACCACATCTTTGGAATGGTAATCTTCAACGATTGGAGCGCCCGTGATATTCAGAAATGGGAATACGTTCCGCTAGGTCCGTTCCTTGGAAAAAACTTTGGCTCGTCCATCTCTCCATGGATCATTACCATGGAAGCTCTGGAGCCATTCCGCGCGGCAAGTCCAAAACAGGAACCAGCGGTACTTCCATACTTGGAAATGAAAAAGGATCACAACTTCGATATCAAGCTGCAGGCTATTATTGAAACTGAAAAAGGCGATTCTGTAACTGTTTCCAACAGCAATTTCAAATACATGTACTGGAGCATGGCACAGCAGTTGGCACACCACACGGTAAACGGCTGCAACATGAATGTTGGAGACATGTGTGCTTCAGGCACCATCTCTGGACCTACCCCAGACAGCTATGGTTCTATGCTTGAGATCTCTTGGAAAGGAACCAAACCGGTTGCCATGCCAGATGGAACGGAAAGAAAGTTCATCTTGGATGGTGACACGGTTGTGATGAAAGCATTCTGCGAAAAAGACGGGAAACGAATTGGCTTTGGCGAAGTGAGAACCAAGGTGTTGCCCGCCAAATAAATAATTGAACTCCAAACGAAAAAAGGCCGCGAATTGCGGCCTTTTTTCTTTGTTGATGGAAGTGGAATTATTCTCCGCCTTCAGTTGCTTCTTCAACTGCTTCCTCCAACTCAGTAGCCAAGCTGTCAACGGCTTCAGCAGCCTCTTCAACAACTTCTTCTACTTCTTCTGCTACTTCCTCAACTGCATCTTCTGTAGCTGCTTCTTCCTTTGGTGCTGATTCACAAGCCATGAAAGAAGTGAAGATTGCAGCTAGAAATAGATTTCCGAAAAGTGTAGATTTTTTCATGAGATAAATAGGTTTGGTTTATGAGAGGCGCCAAACTACAAAAACCCTTGTATTAGGTAACAATATGTTAATAAGTAGCGCGTAATTGCTAACAACTAGGGCAATTTGATCCCAATTTGGTTATGAACAAGCACAATTGAATACTTCCCTTGCTTTTCATGCGTTTGCTTCATGCAACGAAATAGTTTTGTTCTGATGAACTGGATAAAGCGAACCTTATTCTTCATTCTCCTTTTGGCGCTCTTAATGCTCGGAGCCGCCACATTCATCACTTGGAAGTATTCTGACGACCTGAAAGCCTTTGCAGTTCAGTCTATCAGAGATGTAATGATCACGGAAACGGAGTTCAATGAAGATGTGGTGGTCTCTGTTTGGAGCGATTTCCCGCTTGTTGCGGTTGAGATTTCTGACATCCGGATAACAGATTCATTCGGAACGGATACGTTATTGATGCTTGACAAGGGTTTTGTGCAATTCGACCTTATCAAACTCATACAGAATAAGATCACCATAGAAGGGATTCGGGCAACAGACGGTTTTATCAAACTGAGAAGAAACGCTGAGAATGAGTGGAATTTCCGTGTTTGGAAACAGCCTGAACGCGATGATAATGCCAAAACCGATTTCAGCATTGAAGTTCTAGTACTGGAAAATGTCCATCTCGATTATGATGATAGAATGATCGACCTGAACATTCAATATCGTTCCGATAAATCGAAGATCAAAGGGCGATTTACGAACGATAATCAACGTTTAGGCTTGAGTCTGAATGGGTTCATGGAATCGCTCACCACAGCCGGTGACCAACGTATTGTGGGTCTTCCGCTGCAATTGGCAGGTCTGCTGAACATCAATAACAAGGACAGAATCTATACCATAGAAACGGGAAATGCCATTCTTGCTGGCAACGAAATGGTGGTGAATGCCGAATGGAAAAGCATTGAGGGCGGTACGAACATGGAAATGAAGGTGCATGCTGGAAACATCGAACCTGCTGGACTGATTCCATTGGTTTGGCCGCAGATGCCGGAGAATATCAAAAACCTGAACATTGAAGGAAACTCTGATATCATTTTCACGCTGAATGGACCATTTAAATTGGACGCTGGACCGAAGTTGGACGCCACCATCAGAATGCGCAACGGTAGCCTCGTGTTTCAGAATACGAATGTTACCGATCTGAATTTTGAAGGAAAACTCCTCATGGAAGACATCAAAAGGTCAAAGGCCATGAGAATCGTTTTTGACCAATTCAGTTTGAAAACCCCTAGCGGAAACGTGGAAGGAAGTGGATCACTTACCGATCTGACAAACCCAACACTCAAACTCAAAACGAAAGGACGAACGCGGCTGGAGGAATTTACGCGCGTGGCCCAGATAGAAGACGAAATGAAAGCCAGTGGCGACATGAGCTGGAACATCGAATTCTCTGGTCCGTTGGGAAAAGACTTCAATACAACGGTGAATGAATTGAAGCAGATGACGTGGAGCGGCTCCATTTCGCTACAGAACAGCGCCCTCGATTTCAACAATGGCATTCCGCCCTTGACCGACTTTTCTGCCAATGTTTCCATGAATCAAGGAAAAACCGCCATTACTCAATGCAGCGGTAATCTGGGCCATTTAGCGTTCGATGGCAACATAGACATTGCCCAACTCAAACAGATTCTCACAGATGAGAAGGCCGCTGTAAACGTGGTTGGAAACATCCATGTTAAAGAATTGAATGTCAGTCAACTACCTGAAGAATGGAAATTTGAATCGGAGTCGGGTTCCAATTCAGAAAGAGCCGTACAAATGCAAGTTCAGGCTGCTTTTGATAAGGTGATCTACAACGATTTTACCGCCACCAACATGAGCGGAAATGTGAACATGAACAACAACCGTGTTGACATTACCGGGTTGAAATTCAGCGCGCTAGGCGGTATCATCAGGTCGGACCTGTCCTATTCGCCAGCGGCTTCTGGATACATTCTAGATATTGATGCTGATCTTAGAAACATAGACATGAGCCGAACGCTCAAAGAATGGAATGAATTCGGTCAAAAAACCATTACATCATCCAATCTGAAGAGCACCGCAAATGCAACATTGGAAGCGGATATTTACCTCGATAAGAATCACAATTTGATAATGGATCAACTTCGGGTTGAAGCTGATGTTGAGGTTGGCGGTGGAGAACTGATCGAGTTTGAGCCGCTATTGGCCATGTCCAAATTCATTGATGTTGAAGAGCTGAATCGAGTGCAATTCGATACGCTTCGCAACCAACTCAGTATTCGGAACAATAAGTTGGTCATCCCAAGAATGTCGGTTTCCAGTAGCATTCTGAATGTACAGGTATTCGGAGAGCATGGCTTCAATCAAGACATGGACTACCACGTCAATCTTCTACTTACTGATCTTCTGAGAAGAAAACAGAAGAAAACCAAGACGTTTGATGGGCATGAGATCATTGATGAAAAGGGCAAAACCAGACTATTTCTGTGGATACGTGGTAGACCCGGAGACTTGAAAGTGGGATTTGACAAACGTGAGGTCAAACAGAAAATGAAAGAAGACCTCAAAAAAGAAGGTCAGACCATCAAGCAATTGTTCAAGGAGGAATTTGGCGGTAGTAAGTCTGATAAGAATGAAACGGAAGAAGAATCCATCCAATTCAAGTTAGAGGACAACGGGGTTTATCAGGAATCTGAAAGAGACAACGAAAAGCCCACAGAAGAAAAACCTGAACCGAAGAAGAAAAAGAAAAAAGGCCTCTTCTCTACCGAAGAGGAAGAAACGGAGACCGAAGGTGGATTCGAGATTGAGTTCGACCCTTAAAAACTACATTTACCAGCCTCAACACAACTCAGGTGAACATCTACTCCCAAAAACAACGCTGGAAACTGCTGCTGGTTATCATTGCCATGATAATTGGCGTGGGTTCTCTGATGTACACCAATCAGTTGGTAAGCAGGCTTGCCATTGAAGAGCGTAAGCGTGTTGAGTTGTGGGCCAACGGCACCAAATTCTTGGCAAACTCTGCCGATCAGAATGCCGATCTCAGCTTTGTTTTTGAGGTGGTGAAATCAAATACCTCCATTCCGCTGATTCTCACAGATGGAGACATGAACATTGTTTCCATTAGGAATTTTGATGAGGAAAAAAGTGAGGACGAGGCTTATCGTAAAAAGCAATTTGCCAACATCATCGGGAAGAATGAACCCATTGAGATCAATCTCTTTGGCAATTCCAAGAACTTCATTTACTACGATAATTCAGACCTCTATTACCAGCTCAAATACTACCCATATGTGAGCCTTGGAATCATTTCCATTTTCATATTGGTAGCCTATTTCGCATTCAGTTTCGCCCGAAGGGCTGAACAGGACCAGGTTTGGGTTGGAATGGCCAAAGAAACGGCTCACCAATTGGGCACACCGCTTTCCTCTCTCATTGCTTGGATAGAATACCTGAGATTGAAGAATGTGGATTCCAACACGCTGGATGACATGCAAAAAGATGTATCCAGGTTGGAGACGATAACAGAACGGTTTTCCAAGATCGGGTCCGTTCCTGAATTGAATCCGGAAAACCTGGCAGAGGTTTTGGCCGATAGTTTCGGGTACATGGAATCGAGAAGTTCCAAGAAAGTTCAGTTCACGTTGGACACGGAAGCAATTAAAGGTCAGCAGATTCCGATGAACGTTCCACTCTTCGCTTGGGTAATTGAAAACCTATGCAGAAATGCCATAGATGCCATGGAAGGTGCTGGAGCTATATCATGTACGGTTTCGGATACCAATAATGCCGTTCATATTGACATCGAGGATACGGGCAAAGGAATTCCAAGAACAAATTTTGAGACCGTTTTCCAACCGGGTTACACCAGCAAAAAACGTGGCTGGGGATTGGGACTTTCACTCACGAAACGGATCATTGAACAATACCACCAAGGGAAGGTATTTGTAAAGCAATCTGAAGTAGGCAAAGGAACTACCTTCCGAATTACACTCAACAAAGCCTGATGGCAGGCATTTACATTCACATTCCGTTCTGCCGAAGAGCCTGTCATTATTGTGATTTTCATTTCACTACCAATCTGAAACGCTCGGCTGAGTTGGTCGATACAATTGTTTCAGAAATAGCTTTAAGAGCCAATTATCTGAACCGAGAATCCGTAAAAACCATCTATTTCGGAGGAGGAACTCCTTCCCTACTTCCAACAACAGATATTGCACGGATTCTGGAGGCAATTCATAAGGCACAATCAGTTGAAGCAGAAATTGAATTGACGCTCGAGGCAAACCCAGAAGATCTCTCAGCAGAAAAACTTCTGGAGTTAAGATCAATTGGTGTAAATCGGCTCAGTTTAGGTACGCAATCGTTCATCGATTCGGAACTTCAATGGATGAATCGAATGCACTCGGCTGATCAGGCACAGAGTTGTATTCAGGATGCTCAAGGCATCGGTTTCAACAACATCAGTATCGATCTGATATTCGGTTTACCTGATCAGACGGAATCGGACTGGGAATTCAATCTCAAGAAGGCAATTGAACTCAACATTCAGCACATTTCAAGTTATTCGCTCACTGTTGAACCCAAAACCGTCCTCAATCATCGCATTAAGAAAGGAGAACAGCTGGCGCCTGATGAATCGGCCTCCGCCCGATACTTTGAGATGAACATGCAGTTCTTTCCAGCACATGGATTTGAACAGTACGAGATCAGCAATTTTGCCAAGGAAGGATTTATTTCGAAACACAACTCATCCTACTGGAAAGGCGCCAACTACCTTGGTCTTGGTCCCTCTGCGCATTCTTTCAATGGCAGATCACGACAGTGGAATTTGAGAAGCAACGCAGCTTACGTGATCAAGATAAACGAGCAGCAAGATTTCTTTGAGTTGGAAACATTGACCACTTCGGATAAGATCAATGAACACATCATGACCGGACTGAGAACAAAATGGGGAGTTCAAAAAGATGTTTTGGATTGGATTGACCCGAATGCTTGGGATACGGTTTTAAAAAATGCCGAAGCAATAGAATCCGAACGGTTGAATGTTGGAGATAGAGTCATAACGCTTACAAACACAGGTAAACTGCAGGCCGATCTTATCGCGTCTGAGTTGTTCATCTAAATCCTCGATTACCTTTGAACGCATGTCGTTTTACGAGAGGAATAAGAATGTAATCTGGTTTTTGGTCAAACTGACCGGATTGTGCTCTTTTTACTTTCTATGGTTTGCACCAAACGTTTGGCAACTGCCCGTTATAAGTACGTTGTACGGACATTTTGTGCATTACACACTCAAATTTCTGATAGAACCAAGTGTTTGGCTGTTGAATGTTTTAGGCTACGGAGCCGTTGTGGTCCATCAGAGAGAAATTGATCTGTTTGACCTTGAGTTCAATGCCCACATCAAGAACTTTTGTTTGGGAATTGACATGATGTTCTCCTTATCGGCATTGATCATTTCCTTTCCTGGTAAATGGATAGATAGGCTTTGGTTCTTACCACTGGGTTTAATTGGAATACAACTGATCAACATTTCTCGAATTACCGGACTGTGCCTAGCGTGGTTGACATTCGGAATCAGTGACAAGATCGATCATCATGATCTATTCAATATCGTGTCGGTCATATTCATCTTCTTCATGTTCGTGCTTTGGGTGAACAGATATAAAAAAGAACCTGCTCGTTAAAGCAGGTTCTCGTTTATTGCAACTCTTACCAGTTCTGCCAGATTACCACACCTGGATCTTGCCAGCATGTTCTTTCTGTGATTGGTGATAGTGTGGGAACTCAGATGAAGTCTCTCGGCAATTTCTACTGATGATAATCCGAAGGAAACCAACTGAAGAACTTCCAATTCTCTTTCTGATAGTACCATGGCTGTTTTGCCTTTGTAGTAACGCTCCAGTGAAACCACCTTCAATCCTTCTTGTTGAACTTGGCTTCGAAGTGTTCTCAACCATTTCACATGCCTATCATCCAAGATGTCTTGGGTGGTCGGTCGTTTGTTTCGTGGGTCTATCATGGCTTCTGATTTGCAAGTTCATGACCTATCCCAAAATCACCAGTTGTAAGCTTCTTTGCCCGTAACTCCTTTATCGCTTCCACTATCTCACGCTTATGGTCCAATGATGCCAGTTGGATACAACTCATGTAATTTCTGTAAGCGTTTATGGCCTTATCATATTGGTTGGTGTTTGCGTAAGACTGCGCCAAGAAGAACCAAGCTTTTACCGGAGCCGTCCTGTCTTCTACTCTACCCACCTGATGATAAACGCTGATCCGGTCAACCACCTGCTCCAAGTAAGACGCTGATTTTTTTCCTGCTCCTTGCAGCTTGATGTTGTTCAGCGCCAGCAGATAGGCTACCTGGCAATGGCCCTTGTCTTCGTTATGTAGCTTTTGAAGAATGGTTTGTGCTTGTTCAGTTTCACCGTTCAGGGTGTATTCAAAGGCTTTGTCAAATTGTTGTTTGAACTTGTATTCGCTCATCTGAGCGTTTGCTTTTCCGGCAATTGCAATTACGATTAATGTTGAGGTAAGCGCGAGTAATATTCTTAGAGTTTTCATGATTCTTGAGTTTTTTTTGTTAATGTGTTTGATTGTGTTCGGCTGCGTTCGGCCGTGGCCTGGTCATTCCACGGCCAGAACTGCAACCTGAATGGTCATTGTACTTTGGCGTTCTGCACTATTCCAACCTGTTCATCAGATGAAGCCTGGTTGGCTGCGGCAATTCTACAGTTCGTTGCATTTTGGCTGATGATGGCATAGGTGCGGCTCGATGCTTTCACTTTACCACCTTCCATGCTCTCCAAGAATTGGGCATAGAAGTCGGCCGCCATATCATAATGCTCCGTGCTTTCGTAAGCCTTGGCCAACAGATAGAGAGTTTCCAGCGGAGCTCTGGTCTCGTCCAGATCCCAATCTTCGTATTCTGCTGTAGCTTCCGCTGATGCACGATTCAGGTAGAAAACCGCCTTCTCTGCAGATACTTCTCCGTAGAGGTAGCACTTGCCAAGCAAATGATTCACATTGGCATTTTCTCCCGTGTTAGAACGCACTTCCAGCAACTTCACAATTGCCTTATCGTAATCCATACGGTCTATGTCCAGCATGGCCTGACGCAGTAGAATGCGATACTTCACATCATCATTTGCTGTGGCTGACGCTACACTGACGCCTACCGTAAGTAAGGTGAACAGTATGATCAACAAGTTCATTGTTCGATTAGTGATGCCATCATCGTCTCCGATCTTTGGACGAGGAGTTGCCTCCTGATTTTGGATGTAGGTCCCAAGACCCGCACTCCAGTTTTGATTTTCTTTTAAAGTTTTCATGATTAAGAGTTTTAAGGGTTTGTTTTTTTGGCGCCTTGTTGTTTGAATTCGTCACCAAAGGTTGCACGTCAACACCCCGCACTCCTAACCAACTTTTTCATGATTCTAGGAAGTCTGAGACTGCTTTTAATCGAAATAGCCTTTTTTAGCTATTGACTTTAACAAATTGACAATCAGCAATATAACATCGTTCTGGCAGCGTTTTATAGCTAAAAATGGTTAGGATTTGAGAAGGACTTTAAAACCTGTATTTTAGGGCAAATTCCTTGTTATATGCCAGCCCAGGACGAGCTTTTTCAGCTGATAAAATGTTTGACACCTTCCGAGAAACGCTACTTCAAAGTGAATGGGGAAAGCAACAGCAACTACATGCAGTTATTTGACGCCATGGATAAGCAAACAGACGAGTATGATGAGGAACTCCTAAAGGTCAAGAATGCCAAAAAGCCGTTTGTCAAATACCTATCCGCAGAGAAAAAACAACTGCGAGAGCAGATCATGAAACAGATGCGGGCGTATCGTTCTGATTCTACAGTTGACAACAAAATCAACGAACTCTTACAGGATGAAGCATTCTATCGGGACAAAGGCTTAAAGGCGCTACGAGAAAAAGCAATTGCCAAAGCCAAAGAACTAGCTACAAAATATGAGCGGTTTTATTTGCTGCAGGAGATTCTAGAAAAAGAGATTGCCTATGTAGAGGAGTTTGAAGAGAAAAATGTTACCAACCCGGTACTTGCATTGATTGCAGAATGGAAAGATATCCTCATTAAGCAACAGACCTTTTTAGAATTATGGTCAAACAACAAGGAAATTTTTGCAGGATATCGGTCGGGGGAAGATATAAAAGATGAGTACTTCATCAATCGTATGCGTAATGCTATCAAGGAAGTAGAGTTCTACAGAGCTAGAACGATTGGCTCATTTAGATTACAAAGAGCATTTCATAGAGCGTATTCAAATTATCATAATGTGTTCATGGAAGACAAGCTTTCGTTTGAGTCTACCGTATGTGAGTATCAGTTGTTTCAGGAGTTTCCTCAATTCAAACTTGAGTCTTCGCACGATTACAAAGTCTGCTTGTCGAATCTGGTCTCAAGAGCACAATCAGCAGGAAAAGAAGAAGAGTTTTTACAATACATTTCTGAACTGAAGAAACTCCCTACCTCTAGCTTTAACGATGATGGAGAGGTATTTCAGAATGTTTACTTCCTGGAACATCTATACTACATTAATAAAGGAAATTTTCACCAAGCAGAATCCCTTATTGCTGAAATCGAGAGGGGTTTGAACGAGTTTGGTCAAAAAATCAATAAAGCAAGACGCCTGACGTTCCTTTACAACATTATGATAATGTATTTCTTAATGCATGAATTCAAGAAGTGCACAAAATGGGCAGATGAGATTTTAAGCGATAAGTCAGAAATCAAGCAAAACGTTACTACAATTACCAAAGTTCTACTACCCATAATACATTTTGAACTCGGTCATCATGATCTGGTAGAAAACCTTACTCGATCCGCTTACAGGCACCTGAAAAACAAAAAGAGACTACACGAATTTGAGCGTCTAGTTCTACATTATTTTAAAGAAATGCCGTTTTCCGTAGACAATGATTCGTTCTATAAGTCTGTATTGTCGTTTCAAGATTCGCTAAGTCAAATTATGGATGACCCCAATCAAAAAATACTGCTTGGAATGGAGGAACTGAAATTATGGTGTATCTCCAGGACCAAGGGAATTCTAATGTCGGAGCAACTGGCGCAGCAAAGTCAGTGATTCTCCCTATCTAATACTAAAACGGTACAATGCAAAGCTGAAGAGTGATCGTATCCGTATGGAATCTTAATGGCCTCAATTCCGCTTTTGCTTTTTAGGACTGAAATGGTAGTGTCGGCATATTTGCGTATTCGCGAACCACAATAATACGGCAGATAAAACTTATCTGAACCAGCGGTGGACTCGGACAATCCGTTAGCGAACGAATAATAACCATAAATTCTCCCGTCATTACAATCCCATCCCAAAGGAAGTGGAACTTCAATCCTTCTTCCTATCACATTAGTTTCTGTCTTTAAATCTGCATCCAGCTTGTCTGCAGTATTGACAATCCATTTTCTAAGTCGACTAGTGCGCGCTGAAATAGTGTCTAAATTCTCCTTCGCGCTTCCGGGGTCACATTTATCCACAGTGTTCAAACTTGCATCAGGAAGTGTAAGCATATAAACAAGGGTATCTTTTTCAGGGCCTTGCCGAAATTGAAGCAACGAAATGAACATGTCGATATGCCAAAGGGGTTGCGAACTAAACCCACCATTCAATTGCTTATAGTCATCTTCTTCTTTTTCAGTTCCAACCCAAACGACCGGAACTTTCACAATTGACTCAAATGCTTCGGTTACCATTGATTCTGACACCGATTCCATATCTAGTCCTAAACGATCTAAATTTTCTTTGACACCTCCCAAGTTGGTGTCTAGATAGTTTTTCATCAAGGTCTCCCTCCCTATTAGAACAACCTTCGAAGAAAAAAGACTATTTCCGCCTTCAATGTTTAGAATACTTGGTTTAGCGAATCCAATTCCAGCTTTTGCGGCCACATCTTTTGCTATGACATTGTACAACTCCTGCTTGTAGCGTTCTCCACGAAACTGACTTCTAATTAAGGAATTACCACTTCGCTGCTGTACGAGTAGATAATCCTGAGGCCAGCTGGTTAGTAGTTCATTAGCTTCTTTGACGCAATGACAGATCGAAGCAGATTCAGAACAGAGTTCATCTAAATAATCCACTCTTACTTCTATTCGAACCTTTCCAGCTTCATACGCTTTACACGTTTTTATCAATTCATTCTTAGAGTCTTCACGTTGCCTTCTCCTCAATTCTCGCCATTTCAAGGCAAGCTTTCTAAGCTTTTTGATTCTGTATTTATCCAGATTAGAGGAAATCGAATATCCTTCAACGTGAATTTCGTTCCTGATCAACTTTAGATAATCATCGTAGTTTTCAAAGTTTGAATCAAAACTTACAAGTTTGTTTGATTCACTTTCGAATTCATTACTGAATGCTTTTAACTGTTCATTAACTTTATCATCGTTAGAAGTAAAGACATCGTCTTCAATTTTCCCATTAATTCTTTCTGAGCTGCCAATGTGATACAGTATAACAACATTATCGGCCACATGATTCAAGAGTGCAGGGATGAAATCCTCGCAGTATGTTGCATCAAGACAAACGGATGGGCTGACCGTAAGCCCACCCGAATACACGCATCCCGAACTTATACTTCCAACATCACCTACCTCAATCGGCAATACGGTTAAAACCTGTGATATTTTTCCTTCGAATGAAGAAACAAAATGCTCTTGTTGTTGATTACATGCAATAAGAACAATGGCGAGTACTATGATTGACCAGTGCCTCAAATCAGCAGATCAACAGCCAACATGTTTTATGCTAAACCCCTTGCCCCAAAGAACCTGTCCGTAACTCCAAAAGCACTGAGCCCCAGCATTCTTTGGTCCCTCGCTGCTATGGAAAGTGAGAGAATGTACATCATCACCACTATTATACTTGTAAGTGATGTAAAGTACTTCTCCTTTATTCCAATCTGTAATTACGTGAAGGGCCTCACCTTTCTGTTTGTCTCCATGCAATTCTCTCGCGTCATTCGCACCAACAATAGCTGGGCTTCCGCCTGTGTTCCCACCACCTTGCACAATTTTCAAGTCCATCATCGAGTTGATTTTAATATCGTCCGAGGCTACCTTAGGCATGTTCGCTAATTCAATGCCCGATTTAATCTCAAATGCTAGTTGCGGATCGTTATTGACATCATCCTTAGGCTTTAATTGTACTGATAAGGCTGGACCACCATCCGTTAACTCGTATGAAGCAGCGGTGTAGATACTTCCGTCTGTTTTAATTCCAACCAAACTAATTACAACTCGATTAGCGTCTAGTTTAGCCTCTATATTCATTCCAGGCTTAGAACCCTCGCTGTAAAAATGATGTCCGTCAATTTTAGTTGCTATGATAATTGCGTCAAGCTCCTGATCAACTTGCATTCCGAATTTTTTATAATTCTCCTTAGACGAGGAATTGAAGCAATCCGTACGCTGCATTTTTGGTTGGGATTCACATTCCGCAAGCTTTTGTTCAATCTCCTTTAGTTTTTCATTGGCCGTTTCGTTTTGACATCCAATGAATATTGCCACACAAAGCAGTGCTGCGGAGAAGTTCCAAATCTTTTTCATAGGTAGTTGATTTATTGGTTAGTCCCTCAATAATACCCACTCATCCTGAGAATAACAAGGTTCGTCCTAAAAATTGACCAAAAATGGCTACTCCTAACAATGCCTTAACCTAAAACTGGTTGGTTTGCTTGTAAGACTTCAACTTTATGGTTGTTCGGTCATCAGCAAACTCCTTGATGGAAATAGTGCCCGCTGCGTTGGTGACTTTGCGTAGGTCGCCATTGGCATTCTGTACAAAACGCAGATTATCCAATTGGTCTTTCATTCCGTTCAACTTCACTAAAGCTTCTAATAGAACATAGGCATCTTGTACGGTGGCTGGCAGAATGAGCATAGCCGTATGGCTGTCGGCAGCATCTTCCAACTCCAACTCAACTCCTTTGTCAAACTTCACCAAGGTATGTTTCAGGGTATCTCCTCTCCTATCCGTTTCAATGGTTTCTGTAGGTTGGCCTTGGGCTTGGTAATTCTGGGTTGTATATAATGGAAGAAGGTCAGACAAGCGGTTTGCTTGGAATTCCATTGGTGGTTTCAACTCACTCAGGTATCCTCCATAAATAAAGCCTTCTCTTCCACGGTAATTCACTTTGTACCAGTTGTCTGTAATCCAGCCCAACCGGAGTTGCACCTTGGTTTCTTCCAGAATTTCTACCTGCTTTCCAAATGCCACCTTAGTAACAATTCGGGCGTCAGATTCTGGTTTGGAACGCATGTTCAGGCCATTCACGGCCATTACGTTCATGAATTTGGGGTTTTCTTGGGCCGTTGCAAGTGTTGTTCCGACCGTTAACAGGGCAATCAATAGCGTTTTCATGACTTTCAGTTTTTGGTTCATTATTAAAACCTTAAACCGAGGTCGGTTATTGAATAAGCCGAGAAGAATTAACAGTTATTAGCTTTCCTGCAGCTTCACCCTGAGCGTTAGAAAAGCAGCAACAATAAGCAGCGAACCACCTAGCATTACCGCGTACAACTTATTGTTTCCAAGAAGCGATTCCATAACCCAACCGAATCCAAGGCTGGCAATGATCTCTGGAATGACAATAAAGAAATTGAACAGCCCCATGAAGATTCCCATGCGCTTGGGAGGAATGTCATTGGCAATCAACGCATATGGAATGGAAACGATACTTGCCCAAGCAATTCCAACACCCGTCATAGACACCAGCAGGGCGTATTGGTTATGAATCATCCCTATGCTCAATAATCCTATTCCACCCGCCAACAAGCAGATAAAATGCAGTTTCACATTGCCTACCTTTTTAGCTATGCTGGGCATGATCAAAGCAAATACAAAGGTTACTACCGAGTAATATCCGAAGCAGATATTGGCCCACGCCAATCCATCTGCATATTCAATTGAATTAGGGTCTGAAGCTCCAAAAACGTGTTCGCAAATGGTAACGGTCAGGTAAAACCACATCAAGAACAACCCCAACCAAGTAAAGAACTGCACAGGTGCCAGTTGTTTGAAGGATCGAGGCATCGTCTTCAGCGCGGTGGTCAATCCTTTGATGTAACCCATCTCCTCTTCATCTTCCTCACCCTCGTAAAACTCAGGTGGGTATTCTTTTGTGGTGAAAATGGTGTAAAGCATTGCTCCCAGAAAAGAGATTCCTCCAACCAAAAAGCTCAGTTTAACATAACCAGGAATGGAACCATCGGAACTGGTCTTGTCCATTCCAACCACATTCAGCAACAACCAAGGCATTAAAGCAGCCAGAACTGCTCCCAACCCAATAAAGAAACTTTGCATGGTGTATCCCTTGGCCAGCTGTTCTTTCGGAAGAATATCGGCAATGAAAGCGCGGGTCGGCTCCATGCTTATGTTAATGGATGCATCCAAGATCCAGAGCATGCCGGCAGCCATCCAAATAGCCGTTGAATAGGGCATGATGACCAAGGTTATGGAGGCCAATATGGCGCCTACAAGAAAATACGGCTTTCTTCTTCCAAGGGTCGGATGCCAAGTTTTATCGCTCATGTATCCAATAATGGGCTGAACAACAAGTCCTGTCATCGGAGCTGCCAGCCAGAGTAAAGGAATTTCATGGGCTGATGCTCCCAAGAACTCGTAAATGGCACTCATGTTTCCCATTTGGAGTCCCCATCCGAACTGAATTCCGAGAAAGCCGAAAGCCATGTTCCAGATCTGCCAGAACGAAAGGGTTGGTTTTGTTGGTCTGCTCATACTAATTGAATAAGATTGTTTGACCAAAATAAGCTAACCCAACGTATTGATTACACCAACCGCGCTGAGTACCTTTGAAATATGTCCGATAAGATGCAGGAAATAGACCACGAGAAAGAGAAACAGGATATACTGAAAGCGTACAGGAAACTGCTTCGAGCAGCCAAACGCTATGAGGCGAAAGGAGATCTGAAACTTGTCCGGAAGGCATTTGACGTTGCCTTGGATGCGCACAAGGATATGCGCAGAAAATCTGGCGAGCCTTATATCTACCACCCGATTGCAGTAGCAGAAATTGTAACCACTGAGATCGGCCTGGGAGCAAAATCCATTGTTTGTGCCTTGCTGCACGATACGGTGGAAGACACCGACCTGACGGTTGAAGACATGCGCAGAATGTTCGGAGATAAGGTGGCCCAGATCATTGATGGGCTAACCAAACTCTCTGGTGTACTGGACATTCAGGAAGACAAGAGTCTGCAAGCAGAGAATTTCCGAAAGATGTTGCTGACGATGAGCAGCGATATCCGCGTAATTCTGATAAAGCTGGCAGACCGACTGCATAACATGCGGACGTTGGAGTCGATGAGGCGAGACAAGCAACTGAAGATCGCTTCGGAAACTATGTACTTGTACGCTCCCTTGGCACACCGTTTAGGATTGTATTCGATAAAGACGGAGCTGGAAGACCTCTCTTTCAAATACATTGAACCTGAACTTTACGAAGAGATCGTTGCCAAGCTGAAGGAATCTCAGGCCAAACGGACCAGATTCATCAACAAGTTCAGTTTCCCTATCATCAATTCGCTGAATGAGGCTGGAATAGACTACGAGATTAAAGGAAGAACCAAATCGGTTTATTCCATTGCGCGCAAGATGAAGTCGCAGGGCGTTCCCTTCGAAGAGGTGTATGACATTTTCGCCATCCGAATCATTACCAACAGTGAACTGGACCACGAAAAACCCGATTGTTGGAAAGTCTACTCTATCGTAACAGACCATTATGTTCCCAACCCCAGCAGGTTCAGAGACTGGGTAAGCAAGCCGAAATCGAACGGTTACGAGTCGTTACACACCACTGTAATGAGCGAAAGCGGAAAATGGGTTGAGGTTCAGATCCGTACCAAACGCATGGACGACATTGCGGAGAAAGGTCTTGCAGCCCACTGGAAATACAAAGAGACAGGAAAGGCTGGAAGTCCTACGCAATCTGCTGAAAGCGGTTTTGACGAATGGTTGGCCAAGGTCCGCGAGCTTCTTGAAAGCCCTGACAGAAATGCCATCGATTTCATTGACGATTTCAAACTGAGCCTTTTTGCTGAAGAGATCTTTGTCTTTACACCTAATGGAGAGGTGCGAACCTTGCCCGCTGATTCTACTTCACTGGATTTTGCGTTCGACATTCACACGGAAGTAGGTATGCGATGCATTGGCGCCAAGGTGAATGGAAAATTGTACCCGCTCAGCTACCAGCTAAAGAGTGGTGATCAGGTTGAGGTTCTCACCAGCAACAAGCAGAAACCGAAGGAAGATTGGTTGACGTTTGTGGTTACAACCAAAGCCAAAAGCAAGATAAAACAGGCGCTGAAAGAAGAGAAGCGCGAGGTTGCCAATGAAGGTAAAGAATTGCTAGACCGCAAATTCAAGCAATGGAAGATTACCAATGACCGGGAAATGGTTGACAAAATTCAAAAGCATTACCGGCTACAGGCAAGTCAAGATCTGTTTATTAAGATCGCTAAGAAGAGTATTGACCTGAAGGACATTAAGGAATTCATAGAGAACACCAGGAATGCCGGCAAATGGTACAATGTTCTCCGAAAACGAATTACAGGAACGGATTCTTCCACCGGAAGTACTGAAACCGTAAAGCCTAAATCGTCAGACAAAGGAGATACGGTTGTGATCGGAGATGCCAATCAGAAAATGGACTACGTGATGGCCAAATGCTGCTCTCCTATTCCTGGCGATGACGTTTTCGGGTTTGTTACCATCAACGAAGGAATCAAGATCCATCGTACCAACTGCCCCAATGCTATTCACATCAGAAGCAACTACGCCTACAGAATTGTGCCTGCAACTTGGGCAAACAAGGAAGATCACACCTCGTTCGTTACAGGAATTCTCATTACTGGAATTGACGATGTTGGATTGGTGAATGCCATCACAACGGTCATTTCTAAAGACCTGAATGTGGATATGAAAAGCATTGCATTTGAAAGTAATGACGGTGTTTTTGAAGGGCATATTAAAGTGATGGTTGAAGGAATTCACCACCTCAACAACTTGATGAACAACCTGAAAAAGGTCAATGGCATCAAGAAAATTGTACGAGAAGACGAGTTGGACGACTGATGGAGGTAATTGACACGAACAGGAAGGCGAAATACGAATACGCCTTTATTGATGAGTTCACGGCCGGGTTACAACTTCAGGGCACGGAGATAAAAAGCATCCGAAACAAGGATGTGAGCATTGCTGAAGGCTACTGTGTTTTCCAAGGAGATGAGTTGTATATTCTGAACATGCATATTGCCATTTACGAGCAAGGCACATACAACAATCATGAACCGAAGCGCGACCGTAAATTACTCCTCACGAAGAATGAACTGAAGAAGTTGCAATCCAAGTTGAAGGACAAGGGTCTGACCATAATCCCTACCCGACTTTTCATTTCAGACAATGGATTTGCCAAATTGAATATCGCCTTGGCAAAGGGTAAGAAGATTCACGACAAGCGAGATTCCATCAAAGACAAGGACACAAAACGCGAAATGGATCGGTTGATGAAGCGATAAACCTAGTCTAGTTTATCTTCCAACATAGGCACAAATCTGAATGTACCATGATCTTGGGTCTTGGTTGAACCGTCTTCCAATTTGGTGATGGTTTTCATGGTTTCAACATCACCTTCTGTAACCGGAATAACCATGATTCCACCAACTTTCAGTTGATCTAAAAGACCCTCTGGGATTATCGGTGCACCAGCAGTTATGATGATCCTATCATACGGTGCCCATGTTGGCACACCCAGATTGCCATCACCATAAAAGCATTTGGCTCTGTAGCCGAGTTTGGGCAGAAGTTTCGAGGTCTTGTCGTAAAGTTCCTTGATGCGCTCTACCGTAAAGACCTTGACACCCATGGCGTAAAGCACGGCAGCCTGATACCCAGAACCCGTTCCTATTTCCAACACCTTCATTCCCTTTTTCACTTGAAGCAATTCGCTTTGGGTTGCAACGGTAAACGGCTGAGAGATGGTCTGACCAGCGCCAATTGCAAAGGGTCTGTCTTCGTATGCCTGCTCTTCGAAAGCACTGTTCAGAAAAAGATGTCTAGGCACTTTGCCAATGGCATCAAGCACATGCTTGTCCTTGATTCCCTTTTCTTCCAGAAGCTTCACCAACTTCCTTCTATTCCCTTGCTGTTTGTGCGAATCGCGAATCAATTCAGATGTTAAATTTTGAATGTTGAAAACAGTATTTCCAAGCGGAAATTGAGGTTGCTAAATGTAATAATTTGCAGCATCAGCATTCAAGGATAATTACCCCTTAATATCAATGAACAACCTTAAGATCGGAGTACTGGGAGCGGGCCATTTGGGAAAGATCCATCTCAAACTTCTGTCAGAAACCGAAGGTTATGATCTGGTCGGATTTTACGACCCTGACCCTGAGCAGGTCGAATATGCCAAACAGGAATTCGGCATTGAAGCTTTTAACAGTGTTGATGAGCTGATTGAAGCCGTGGATGTGGTGGATGTGGTTACGCCTACGCTATCTCATTACGATTGTGCTTCCAAGGCGCTGCGATCATCCAGACATGTGTTCATAGAAAAGCCTGTTACCAACACGCTTGAAGAAGCGGAAAGTCTGATGAAATTGGCCATGGAAGCCAATGTTAAGGTTCAGGTTGGGCATGTAGAAAGGTTCAATCCGGCTTTCATTGCTGGCAAACCGTATCTCACCAACCCCATGTTCATTGAAAGCCATCGGTTGGCGCAGTTCAATCCGCGAGGTACGGATGTTCCGGTAGTAATGGATCTGATGATCCATGATCTGGACATTATTCTCAGCATTGTAGGCTCTTCCGTAAAACGAATAAGCGCAAGCGGTGTGGCGGTTGTAAGTCAAACGCCTGATATTGCCAATGCTAGAATTGAATTCGCCAACGGCTGTGTGGCCAATATTACAGCTAGTAGAATCTCATTGAAGAATATGCGTAAAACGCGCTTCTTCCAGCACGATGCCTATGTAGCCATTGACTTTCTGAAGAAAAAGACCGAGGTGGTACGGCTTGATGATAAAGGAGCGGAACCTTCTGACAACGACCTGTTCATTGAACTTCCGGACAACGAAAAACGGAAGATCAACTTTGAGTTTCCTGAAGTAAAAAACACCAACGCTATCCAAGAAGAGTTGCGTGCTTTTAGAGAATGTATTGAGAACAACGGACAGCCGGCCGTTACCATTCAGGATGGCTATAATGCACTGCTTGTTGCCCACCAGATAGTGGAGAAACTTCACCTGAGTGGAGACCTTTCTATGGCCAACATATAATAAGTTAATTTCGCAGGCGTTGCGTAAGCACGGAATGAGTTCAAGACCAGCGTTACTGATCATCCTACTGTTTTCCATCCTCGTTTTTGGGTTGGGATCATGCGACCTTATCAACCCTGATGAGAAAATTCCTGGTTTCATATGCATCGATTCCATAAGCCTGAATCCCGGCAACGGGCGAGGTACCGATATGCACAATATTGTGGATGCGTGGGTTTACGATAACGAACAATTGGTTGGGGTTTACGAGTTGCCTGCAGTGGTTCCTATTCTCACAACTGGCGATGCGAACATCCGAATAAGAGGTGGAATTAAGGTTAACGGTCAAGCTGCTTCGCGATTGGCCCTTCCATTTTTTGAAGACTACGTAGGAACGGTGGAGATCTTTGAAGACAGCACCATTTGCATCAATCCAACGCTCACCTTCAAATCTTCGGTTACTACACCTTGGGTTGAAGATTTTGAGGTAGCATCTCAGGTAAGTATGAGCAGTACAAACCTTAGCCAAGAAAACGTTGCCATCGTTTCTGGTGCCGAAGCTTTTGACGGTAAAAGTGCCAAACTGTCTTTGCCAGCGGGTCAAGATATTTTCGAATGTAAAAGTAACGGGAGCTTCGACCTACCCTCTGCGGGAGCAACCGTTATACTAGAGTTCTCCTACAAGTGCAACCATCCATTTGTGGTGAGTCTTTTCAGTGGTAATTCCAACGGAACAGTACAAACGCCCATTTTGCTTGTCTCAGAATCTGCAGAATGGAATCACATTTATGTAAGTCTCACGCAGACCGTATCGACTATTTTCTCTGCCAATGAGCACGAACCCGCTTTTGGTTTTGTGCGAAATGATGGAATGGATGGAGAGATCAACGTCTACTTGGATAATATCCGATTAACCCATTTCGAGTGAATCCACGGTTACAGACATTCAAGTACATTCTATTCGATTGGCTGGCCGCCTCAGCAACTTGGAGTCTGTTCTTTTTCTACCGGAAAACCGTTGTGGAAAGCCAGATCTACGGGTACCAGATCATGGTCAATATGGACCATCGGTTCATCCAAGGGCTCATTCTGATACCCATTTTCTGGGTGTTATTCTATGCACTTCTGGGCACGTATCGCAACGTTTACCGAAAATCTAGATTAAGGGAACTGGGCCAAACCATTGCCGCAACTACAATTGGCGTAACAGCCATCTTTTTTGCGCTGATATTGGATGATCAAGTAGTCAATTACACCACGTATTACCAGTCGTACGTGGTCTTGTTCGGTGCTCATTTCGGATTGACATTCCTATTCCGATTCATTCTTTCGAGCATTACGGCATCTAAGATTCACAGTAGAAAATTCGGGTTTCCGACATTGATGATCGGAAGCGATGCAAAAGCAGTGGAACTCTATCAGGAACTGGAAGACCAGCAACGTTCTTCTGGCAATCTGTTCAAAGGATTTATTCGGGTAAAGGAGCGCGAAAGCTATCCTTTGGAAAATCATCTCCCTTTCCTCGGTACCATGGACCGAATATCTGAAGTGCTGGATGAGCATAAGATTGAGGAGGTGATCATAGCACTGGAATCAAGCGAGCACCAGAGCCTTCAGATGATTCTGAACAAGGTAAACGGCAGGAATATCATCGTTAAGGTTATTCCAGATATGTACGATATCCTTTCGGGATCGGTAAGAATGGATTCCATTTATGGGACGCCACTTATTCAGGTAAGACAGGATATTCTGGAGCCATGGCAATTGGTGACCAAAAGAGCGGGAGACATCATCGTCTCATCGCTTGCGCTCATTGTTCTATCGCCACTTTATCTCCTTACGGCAATTGGAGTTAAACTGAGCAGTCCTGGACCGATATTCTATGCTCAGGAAAGAATTGGAAAGGGCGGAAAACCCTTTAAAATATTCAAGTTCAGATCTATGATAGTGGATGCCGAAAAGGCTGGGCCTGCCCTATCTAGCGACCATGACCCACGGATAACGCCATTCGGAAGGTTCATGCGCAAAGTGCGATTGGACGAAGTACCGCAGTTCTACAATGTTCTTATTGGAGATATGAGTTTGGTTGGACCCAGACCAGAGCGTCAATATTTCATCGATCAAATTGTGAAGGAGGCTCCGCACTACACGCACCTGCTCAAAGTAAAACCCGGAATTACATCGTGGGGAATGGTGAAATACGGTTATGCCGAAAATGTGGAGCAGATGATACGAAGAATGAAATTCGACCTGCTTTACATAGAGAATATGAGCCTTCTGGTAGACATCAAAATCCTGATCTACACGGTTCAGACCGTTCTGATGGGTAGAGGGAAATAGCGTATCTACTTACTTCCCTTCAACGAAATACATCTCCAGTTCACCTTTTCCTTTGGCTACGATCTTGCCACGGGATGTGAATTGAAATTTATCCTTGGTGAGTTCGTACGTACTCTCAGACACATTGATCTTCATCGGCTCAGAATTCTGTTCCATTCTGGCCGCGGTATTAACGGCATCGCCCCAGATATCGAACGCGAACTTCTTAACTCCGACAATTCCGGAAATAACACCGCCCGAGTGAACCCCGATGCGAACATTGAAAGTCCTATCACCTATTTCCTTCTTCCTATTGAGCATGAATTCCCTTACCTCCAATGCCACGTTAATAATCGATTCGGCATGTTTGGCATTCGGTGCAGGAAGTCCGGCTACTGCGATGTACGCGTCTCCAACGGTCTTTATCTTCTCTACTTTGTGCTTGGTTGTGATCTCATCAAACGCTTTGAAGCATACATGCAACTCATCAATAAGCTCTTGCGGACTGAGTTGCTGGCTCATTTCGGTAAAGTCAACAAAATCGGTAAACAGCACAGTAACATTATCATAGCTACGGGCAACAGACCTACCATTCTTCTTCAACTCATCTGCGATCTGAGCCGGTAAGATGTTCAAGAGCAGGTCATCAGACTTTTTCATCTCCTCTTCCAACTCCACGGTTCGCTCTTTTACAAGCATTTCCATATTGTCGTAAAGCATGGCGTTTTGGATGGAGATGGCCGCCTGAGATGCAAGCATGGTGGCCAAGTTCACACGGTTTGAATTGAATATTCCAGAGGCAAGATTGTTCTCAAAATAGGCAACGGCCACCACCTTGTTCTGTCTGCTTACAGGAACACACAGAACCGACCGCACTTTTTGCGATTTCAGATATGGATCGTTGTTCCATCGCTCATCGGTCTGGGCATCTTCCAAGATCAGATTCTTAGCCGTTCTTAAGGTTACATTCACAACCGCAGCACTCAGTTTATTGGTGCCGTTCAGATCTTCAGACTGAAGCATCTGCGGTTCTCCGCTTACACCGAGTTCAGCCTCTATGGTCAACTGATCATCACGATTAAGAAGTAGGAAACCACGTTGTGCACCCAAATTCTCCATCAGGATCTTCAACAGTTTCTTCAACAGGTTTCCAAGAACAATTTCTCCAGAAATGGCCTGAGAACTTCTAAGAACAGATTCCATGTCTATCAACTCACTCATGGATCTATCTGCCATTCCCCTGTCTCCGCTCACATCAGTAAACATTTGAGGATGCAATTCTCTCAAATGCTCTGCTTTTCTGTGGGCTCCGAAGTTGGTCCAGACAGCTTCTGCCTGTTGAAGGAATTTTGCTCCTTTCTGATGGTCGTTCTGTTTCAAGCACCACATTCCAAGGTGCTCATTTGCCATGGCCTCTATCATCAGATGCTCGTTCTGAGAGGCTTCTTCAATGGCTTCCAAGAAATGGTCCTCCGCAGAATTGGGTTCTGTAACCGTACTCCATTCTGCCTTGGCCAACAGGTATCTACTGCGGAAATTATCCGGCTGCGCCTCTGCCCACTTTCCAAGCTGGCGTAAGCTCAGTCTCAATCCAGCCGAATTCCTCAATCGCTTCAAGCCTGAAAGATTTCTGAGTTCAGAGCTCAGAATAAGCACTTTGAACAGATGATGCTCTATCTGCGGCATGGTGGTGGGCGCACCCTGATCGATCATGTTCGCCTTGCGCATGGTAACCACTGCCGACCTTGAATCTCCAAACAGATACTGTTCGGCCTCCTTGTAAACATAGTGCCACGAAAGCGCCATCAGCAATCGGTTCTGCTCCAAACTGGCTATGAGTTTGTTCTCATCAAAAGCCAGAACATCCAACTTCTCGTAATCTGGATGGCTGTATCCGCTCAGAGCCGTCATAAATCTTCTGAGCACAAGAAGCAACTTCTCCGAATATCCTTCACCTATTCTATGAACGAAATTGGAGTATTCCACCGCGTTCTTGTACACTTCCGGAATCGGCATTCCGAGATACAGTTCCTTGCTTGACATGGTGAACAGGCTGTACGATGCAAACACATATGAGCCATTATTGACCAGCAATTGATACGCCTCTCGCAATAGAGGAAAGGTTTCCTTGACCGGTTCGTACCAATGCTGCGTTGCGAAGCATTTCAAGAACTTCACCTTGCCTATTACAATGGGGTCGTTGCTGTTCTCTATGAGTTTTTGGGCCAACTCAGAGAATGCCTTACTGTTCTCGAAATTGCCCAAAGCTGCACCTTCAATAAAACCGAACAATCCATAGCCGAAAGCAGTCTCTGGTGCGTTTCCATATTTAATGGAAAGCTGCGTCATCTTGTTCACCAGCAAAACCATGGTATTGGCATCATACACATAGGCCGTTGCGCTGATGTTGAGCAACGTGTTCATGGCGTTCAGCGCAGCTTCATTGGTCATGGTTGGCGCATGCTCAAAAGCCGCAATGTTTTTTCCGGCCAACATCAGCTTGGAGCGAATAAGCTCTGGCGCAACCTGCAACAGACTTGGTTCTGCCAAGAATTTGACACCGTATTCAGCCAATACCTTGGCACCGAACTCCAGCGTTTCCTTGTTTCTGGCCTGCTGGCTGTACTGCCTTAATTGAATATCGAACAGTTGATGATGATGCTTTGGGTCTTTGACCTTTTTCTCAATGAGACGGTAAAGGTTTTCGGCCTCGTCATAGTTTCCGCTCATGTATTCACACTCGGCCAAGCTCAGGAAGGCTTCCACCGTTTCATCATAATCAACATCCCAAGAATTCTTGGAAAACAGCGATGTTGAGATTCGATATAACTGCAAAGCAACCTGATACGCAACCGCTTCCTTAGCCTTTGCTGCCCCTTTCAGGTTGAGTCTTTTGATGAGTTCGAGTTCTTTCTCATCCTGCACCAGATCCAAAGCCTGGTTGTAGTGATTCACCAATTCAAAAAGACGGTCTTCCAGCAGTGTTCCCTGATAGAGTTCAACCAACTTCCGAGCAATATTGAGGTGCACCGTTTTGCTTTGAGACTCATTCATCAACGAATAAGCGGCCTGCTGCACCCTATCGTGAGAAAATCTGTACCTAGTTTCTTTATAAACACCTGCCGATTCTATATCGGCAAGCTTGTAATGCTCATCTAGCGGAAAAATGAAGTTGTTGGACATGGAAACCCACAACAGTTTTGCGGTTTCTGTAGGAGATTTCCCAACAATGCTTGCCAGTGTTGACAGGTTGAACTGATTACCCAAGCATGCTGCCAAGGTCAGCACCTCTTGCGACTCTTGCGGAATGGTTCCTATCCGTTCAGAAAGAAGTTCTACCAGATTCTCCGTTATCTGTGCCTGTCTTACATCTTGAATGTTCCACTGCCATTCGTTCTGTTCCTTATCGTAATAGATCAGATGGCCATCTGCCAATCGCTGAACGAATGACTTGACGAAAAACGGGTTTGAACCTGTTTTTCGGTCAATGAGAGCAGCCAGTTCTTTGGTTTCTGACACGTCAGATTTAAGCGTATCAGCCAAGAATAACTGCAAATCATCCAAATCAAGTGGCGCAAGGGTGAGTTTCTGAACCTCAACATCCTTCTCCTTAAGATCTTGCATGGCAATGGTCAGCGGGTGCGACCCATCAACCTCATTATCTCTGTAAGCTCCAATAAAGAACAGATATCCGTTATTGTCATCTTCTGCCAACCGGTCAATGAAACGGATAGTTGCAGCATCTGCCCACTGAAGGTCATCTATGAACAATGTAAGAGGGTGCTCCTGCGATGCGAAACAACAGATGAAGGCGGCCAAGGTGTCTTTGAACCTATTCTGTGCCTCGGCAACTGCCAGATGAGAAAGTTCTGGTTGCACACCGATAAGTGACCTCAGTTCCGGCAAAACGTCTATCAGGATCTTACCATTTCCGTTCAAGGCCGCCAGAACCTTTCTGCGCCAATTGAACACAACATCTTCCGATTCCGACAGCACTTTGGATATCAACTCGTTCAGCGCATCCAAAAGCGCGCTGTAAGGAAGATTCTTCTTCAGCTGATCGTATTTACCGCTGACAAAAAGGCCTCTATCCTTCAGGATGGGTTTGTGAACCTCATTTACCAAGGCCGATTTACCGATTCCGGAATAACCACCAACCAACGTTATGGCAAATTCGCCAGAAGCAGCTTTGTGATAATTATCGAGCAACAGCCTGACCTCCTCATCTCTTCCATAAAGTTTCTGTGGGAAGGTGAGTTTTTGAATGTGGTCGTCCTCTCCAATTTCAAAATCATCAATTCTTCCCGTTTTGGCCAACTGAGATGCACAAACGTTGAGGTCAGCGATCAATCCCGCAGCAGATTGGTACCTGTCTTCAGAATTCTTAGCCAAAAGTTTCAAGATTATCCTGTCGAGAACCTTAGGCACTTGATTGTTGAGTTGCGAAGGCGGCAAAGCCTGTCTGGCAATATGAGAATGGATAACCTCAATGATGTCATCGCTATCAAACATTACCTCACCCGTAAGCATCTCATAGAAAATGGCACCCAAAGAGTAAAGGTTCGATCTTGAGTCAACCGAACGGTTCATTCGTCCGCTTTGCTCTGGAGCAATGTATTGCAACGACCTATCGTAATGATTGAGGTTGATGTAACCATTGAATTCGTCCGTCAGCAATGATGCCGACTCAAAATCCGTGATCTTGAGTTCATTGGTTTTTGAACTGTATAGAATGGCTCCCGGATGAAGCAGCGAGTGTGTAATTCCTCTGTCGTGAATTTCCTTGACCGCTTCTGCCAACAACTGTGCTTTACCAATGAAATCAGGCAGTGGCAATGGAAAGGTCTTGTAGGCATCAAGCAATGAGCTATTGCCAAAATCTTCCATCACAAGAACACTGCTTCCCTCAAGTTTCAGAATCTCCCGTGCAATGGGCATGGCCTTAGAGCCATGCTGTTCCATAATAGAGAGCTCTCGCTTCAGTTTGGTTTCCGTTTCAAACCGGTCTCCTTTGTTAAAGACGATCTTAAGCAGAAACGAGCCGCCACCTTTCTCAAACGTACCACGTACCAGCACACGAGAGGCCGATCTGGCCAACTCCTCCGTAATGGTAAAACCCGGTATTTCTAAGACAGCGTTCACCCGACTTTTCTTTTAATACTGGATACTTCTAGCGATCTGATTCAGCGGAATGAAATCCCGGATGCCCTTTTCCTTTAGGCCTTTCTCCGTTGCGTGCAGGTCTTTTTTAAAGTCTCTGACATATGCATCCAACTCCGGGTCTCCGTTGAAATCGTAGGCCATGTCTTGCAAGAGCGTAACGTTGGTAGGAATGAAGAACATTTTCCAACACATGCGTTGCTTGTAGGCATCAACCCACGTTCGCAACGATTTCTGTGAATAATGATGCACTTCTCTGCCTTGAGGAGCCGGAACACGCAAGCGAAATGGTACCTTGTGCACATCCATCTGACCATAATCGTAATGATCACTGGCATGACCCACCGTCACATCCCAAATGATCTTGGCGGTTACCTTTTCCAGAACGGTGAATCCGTCTGAATACTCTTCAAATATCTCATCTCCGGTGGGGAAACGCTTCTTGATGTCTTGCTTGTCCTCTTCCTTCATATGAGGATTGGTGTTCAACCAACTGCTGATGTAATCTGCCCATTTCTTAATGTACCATTTATCGTCATCGGTCAGTTTGGAAAGCACCTTCTTGGTAAAGCGCTCAATACAATCGTAGTATTCTATCTGAAACCTACCGTATTCCGTATCCGGAACCTGTGGTGCCAACCAGAAATGATATGGCGGATAGGTCAAATGGCGGTCTTTCATGCCCATGTAAGCATCAACAAACAGTTGGGCAATGCCCGCCTCATCTCCCGTCAGGCCAGTGTAAGGCAACTCCCAATGGTTCTTGATGGGCGATTCCCATGAGGTCAAAACACCGAGGTCAAGTTCCAACGAAAACTCAAAATGAGGCAATAGCAAACGCTGCAGCAGATTGTCTTTGGGTAAAGCTGTCTTGGTAATGGCATTCACCGTATCCATTGGAAAATGCAGGAACGAATGCGTTGAAAGAACCAACCTGTTGGCGCATCCAAGCAAGGCGTGGTACTTGGCAAGGTCCCAAGCATCATTGTCTTCCGGATAAAGTACTGTGCCCTTTTCCATAGGCTCACCGTACGGCAAACAGAAATTGGCCAAGAATTCGAAACCATACTTATGGTCATCAGAACGTGCAAACAGACAAACCGTAGCGGCCGTGTAGCAACCTTCCTGCGGCTTCAAGCGACTCATGAGCCAAAGGTCATTCACATAGTACTCTCTGCCCTCAGGCAATCGGCTCATGTCAATACCTGGCAGATACTTTTCAATCTGATCCCGCTTCAGTTTCGTAAGGAACTTCGAGAAAGAGCGCACACAGAGCATGTCCACAAATTCCTCGTCAGACACTTTGGCCAAACCAGCATGGTTGATACCATACCATAGCGCAACTGGCAGGTAATAGAATATCTGTGTGTAGTACCTTACTCCAATGTTGAGCTCATATTTCATGAGTTCCTTGCGTGGAATATTGACCACGGCCGGAAACTCTGTAAAAGGAAGTACTGGATTGGGTTGAGGCCATGGCCCCATACGGTTATATAGGAAATCTGATTGTGGTCGTTCCATGAGGAGGTGGTTGTTGGTTAGGATAAACGCAAATTAACAGTTCCACACGTTGCATGTTCAAGATTTCCTGATTTGGTGCAAGATATGATGATTTAAATGCAGACCAACCAATAAAGATTCTAAATTGAACACGATCGGATTAACATCGGACAATATCCTCCAAATTCAAACGTATCGATTGTATTCTATGAGGCTTGCAGTGGTCATATGCATTATGTTGGGAATTCAGATTGGCTTTGCCCAAGAATCAAGGACCCATACCGTGTTTTTTGAGTACGACAAATTCGATGTGAACACATCAGAATCTTCCAAACTGACAACTTGGTTGAACACGCTACCTGATTCATTGGCCAAATTGGAAATCTGCGGTTACACCGATTTCATCGGATGGGAGAATTACAATCTATCCTTATCTGAAAAGCGCGCAAACAACGTTGTTGCTTTCATTGAGAATGAAGGAATTCTGCGCTACAAAATGTCATTGCTCTCATTTGTTGGCGAGAAAGAGTCCGTACCCAATGAATCTGTTGATGGAACTCCCAAGGATCGGAAAGTTGTAGTGACTGCCACGTTCTACCCTAAGTCAGCAGAGTTGAATCCGGTTAGGAAAGACGTTTCAGAAGAAACGGACCTTTTGGCATCTGCCGAAGTTGGGCAGTCAATCGTATTCTCTAATCTCAATTTCTTTCCAGGAAGACATTTCCTCATTCCTCAGGCTCTGCCCAATTTAGAACGGTTGGCTGAAACGCTGAAGAAGAATCCCAATCTGGAGATAGAAATTCAAGGACATATATGCTGTAAACTGGATTCTTTGGATGGATTCGACCAGAACACCCACACGTACGAATTGAGTGTAAATCGGGCCAAGTACATTCATGACCAACTGATCTTGAACGGGGTGACAAACAAGATGACGTTTCGAGGCTTTGCAGGAAAACGCCCCTTGATCTTTCCAGAAGTTACAGATGAAGACCGGCAGAGAAACAGGCGTGTAGAAATTAAGGTGACCAAGAAATAGCCGAGCTAGTCTTCGGGGTCAACAAAGGTCAACTCCAATGCTGCTGATCCTGAAAGATCGGATCTTAACTCTATCTGATGTGTTTGTTCTCCATCAGAAACGGTCATAGTTACCGTATTCGGAGGTAATGTTCCTAGGTTGTGGGCATGTAAATAGACATACACTCTCTTGTAAGCCGAAGCGTCAAAAGTCACGGTTTTCTTGACATCAGTAATACTGTATTCCTTTACAATACACTCGTCACCAACATAAATAGAAACGATATCTCCATCAATTACCTGCGCATCCCATATCTCGAAAGTGAGCTTATTACCAGTAAGTTCTAACTTATGCTCATGCCTGATGGGCTTAACCCTCCTGTTCTCCTTACGCTCTGGCACTTCACTTACAATGCTTCTATAAGGAGCTTTGGGTGTTGGCTGATATGTCTCAACTTTCTCTGGCTCCTTTAATTGAACCTCAACTTCAATGGAGTTTCTATGCTCAACCTTTACCTGCGGAACGTCTTCAATTGGCTCAACATATTGCACAATCTCCACTTCAGGTTCAACAACCTGTTCGTTTTCTGGCTGTTTCTTAGCGCTCTTTTTCTTCTTGGTTTCATCCTCCACCTCAGGAACAATTTGCCAGAGCTTAATGCTCTTATCCAAACTTCCTGACAATAGGTAATTGGGACCGCTTTCAACATCAAATGCCAGTATGGTCCCTTGTTCTGCACCTTGATCCAAAACGCGTTGCTTATTATCAAGATCCCAAACATTGAACCGCGATGCGTGATCTCCGGTAACCACATATTTCTGATCTTCCGTAAATGCCAGATTGCTGAATTTTCTACCTCCAGTGCCCGATCTGAAACTTGTAATGAGGTAGAATGTGGAAGGGTCTCGGACATCTACCCTTGAATTATTGCACCAAGTTAGAAGTCGCTTACCATCTTCGCTGAATTCCAAGGCATTAACCTGACATGATCCGGTATTGTATTCCCTAACAATCTCTCCAGATTTCAGATTCATTGCCATCAGGTAAGCTCCGGCAGCAAATATGATCTCAGAACCATCAGGACTAACAATGCCACACTGTATGGCCTCCTTATCATCTGAGTAGATCACCTCCGGATTTTCCTTGGACCTGAATGCGAGTGTGCAGAGATTTCTATTTGTCCCTCCGAAATAGACCTTTCCGGACTTTTCAGAATAGATGGCAAAATTTATCTTATTAACGGGACTATTTGAAGCCGTTGGACTTATGATCTGCTGAAGACAGTAGCCCGATTCTGCGTCCCATACCTTTACTTGTCCATCTTCTCCGGCAGAGACCAGATACTTTCCATCCAGTGAGTAGCGCACATCTGAAATGGAGCCGTAATGTCCTTCGAGTTTCTTTACTCCTTGTTCGCCATCGATATTCCAAATGAAGAGTTCTCCTCTGGTACCACCACTGGCAAAATGGCTGCCATCAGGAGAAAACACCACTTTTCTGACACCGTGAGAATGGCCGCTGAATGTTCTGATATGTTCCAATTTCAGATTCTGACCGAACCCGGAAAAGGAGAAACATAGAAGCAGAATGAAGAAAGACCTATTCATTTTTCTCGACCAACTCGTTCCATAGTTAGTCATTTTTATCCTTAATGCAAATATCAATTGCAACTGCACTTTCACTCTACAAGCCGTGTTGCACTTGCTTTAACCAAGGTTTCCTGCCTATCCTTCATTATGATCGATCTGAATATACACCTTTGCAAACCATGTCAAAGGGCGTCATATTCATGCTTATCAGCACGTTTGCTTTCTCGCTGATGCAGTTATGCGTTAAGTACCTCAACCATCTTCCCACGCATGAATTGATACTTTTCCGAAGTCTCATTTCTCTAGTTCTCAGTTTAGCATTCCTCTTACCAAAGGGAATAAACCCATTAGGGAATAATCGCAAATTCCTTTTGCTGAGAGGCGTTTTCGGAGTAACGGCCTTGAGTTTGTTTTTCATAACCCTTCAGAAGATTCCTCTGGCAAGTGCCGTAACCATCCAATACCTCTCACCCATTTTCACGGCCATCATCGCGGTTTTTGTTTTGAGAGAACGAATGCGAAAAATGCAATGGCTATTCTTTCTTTTGGCGTTTGCCGGAGTAGCACTCATGAAAGGTTTTGACGATCGTGTCTCGTTATTCTATCTAGGACTGGGAATACTTTCTGCCTTTTTTGCTGGTGCCGCTTACAACTGCATACGGTTGGTCAAAGACACCGATCACCCGCTGGTGGTGGTACTCTATTTCCCAATGGTGGCCACGCCCATAATGCTGTTTCTTAGTTACTATGAGTGGATTACTCCGATTGGCTGGGATTGGCTACTGATTCTGCTGCTCGGAATTTTCACGCAGATAGGACAAGTATTCATGACCAAGGCGCTGCAAGCAGAACCCGCAAACTTGGTGGCCAGCCTGAAGTATCTCGGTTCTATTTACGCGCTAGCTTATGGCTACTTCATTTTTGATGAAACCTATGGACTAATGAGCCTGCTTGGTATTGGACTCATTCTTTCTGGTGTTACATTGAACGTATTCACTAAACATCGAGCGTGAATAAAAAAAAGCCCGGATAATCCGAGCCTTTTTCGTGGCGAGAGGCAGAATTGAACTGCCGTCCGCCTCAGGCGGATATAAATCCTATTGCAACCAATTCAGGTAGCACATGCGTCCTTATCCAACTGCGACCTTGACCTCCTTTCAATTGCTTTTCTCGATGCAACGCTTCTGTTTTGGAATCGAAATACTCTAAATGAATCATCTTCCACGGACGAAACCGTGTGGTGAAACCCTTTAATGACTTTTGATTATGCCAGTAAAAGCGTTCCAAAGAATTGGATGAAAACCCGATATACAGTCTGTCCGCAGATTCAGCGTATAAAACGTAAACAGCAAATTCGTTCATGCATCGAAACTAAAAAGGCCCGGATAATCCGAGCCTTTTTCGTAGCGAGAGGCAGAATTGAACTGCCGACCTCAGGGTTATGAATCCTGCGCTCTAACCATCTGAGCTACCTCGCCATTTTTGCGGCTGCAAATATAGTATCTGTCATATTTAAACCAAGCCACTTAAAAAGAGAAAATGCATTGTCTCAATTAAAAATTTCTATCTTGCCATACAGGCTCGGAACTACACGTTATAAGCTTAAAGAATATGATCAAAGTTGAAGCCGAATACACGGTAAATTCCTCTCCAGGAGTTCTTTTTAGCAGACTAAGCACCGCCAGCGGATTGGCAGAATGGTTTGCAGATGATGTTACCATTGATAAAGATGGATTGTACCACTTTACGTGGGATGGCGAAGAGGAAGTAGCCAAGCTTTTAAGCAAAAAGAACGGTGAGTATGTGAAATTTCACTGGGAACATTTGGACCCAAGCACTTACTTGGAATTCAGACTCAAAAAAGACGCACTTACTGGAGACTTGGCATTGATAATCACTTATTTCGCTGAAGAGGATGAGGTTGAAGAAAGACGCCTTCTTTGGGACAACCAGATTGACGAATTGCTACACATTTTAGGTAGCTGATATTCGAGGTCTTAATTTTGGCCTTGTAATGTCTATCGAAAAAGCACTTAAAGACGCTAAACCCGTTGCCCTGCCATTTTTGGTGGGGCTTTCTGTTTACAGTTTGTTGGGTGCCTGCGTATTCTATTGGTTTGGAAAAGAGGATGCACATCTGTTCCTCAACTCATACCACAATCCGTATTTGGATATTGCCTTCAAGTACATTACGCACATCGGTCATGGAATGGTCCCGATTGTTGTATTTCATCTTCTGCTCTTGGTAAGATATTCTTGGGCTTTAGGTTTTGGGGTGTCTAGCCTCTTCATGGGTTTTGTGGTGCAAACACTGAAGCGTTCGGTATTTGCAGGAGACCACCGGCCGGCCATGTTCTTTCCAGAAGGTGGTTTACCTGTTATTGATGGTGTTGATCTGATGATGAACCACAGTTTTCCGTCAGGACACAGCGCAACAGGGTTCTGCCTGTGTTTGATGTTGGCGTTTTTCGCCAGACAGAAATGGGCCACGTACTTTTTCATGGTTCTGGCACTACTTATTGCCTTTTCAAGAGTTTACATATCGCAGCATTTCATTCAAGATACAGTATTAGGATCCTGGATCGGTTTTATCCTCGCCATGCTTGGCTACATTTTCATTGTACATTATGCTGAGCAGAATCCAACCTCAAAGTTGAACAGAAGACTTTGGCCTTCATGAGTTGGAATAGAACCTCCATTTCCATTCTGATCGCGGTAATTACCCTTGGACTGATTCTTCCGTTCATCGGAATGTCTCACCTTTTTGATTGGGACGAGGTGAACTTTGCCGAGGCCGCCCGCGAAATGTTGGTCACAGGAGAATTCACCTATGTGCAGATCAACTTCAAACCCTTTTGGGAAAAGCCCCCACTGTTCATTTGGATGCAGGCATTGAGTATGTCTGCTTTCGGTATTACCGAATTTGCAGCACGGTTTCCGAATGCCATCTGTGGCGCGTTGACATTGGTAATTCTCTTCAATATCGGTTCCAACCTGGTATCCAAAAAGTTCGGAATTCTATGGGTTCTTGTATTTGCAGGCTCCATGCTGCCACAATTCTATTTCAGGACAGGAATCATTGACCCGTGGTTCAACTTGTTCATCTTCACCGGAATTCATTTGATCATCAAATCGACACGAAACCAAGCACTATCTAGACGTGAATTGATCCTTTCTGCTGTCGTTATCAGCTTAGCTGTTATGACCAAAGGCCCTACAGCTATCGGTCTTGTGGGAATTTGCTGTGCGGCTTACTTTCTGATCAATTTTCGGAAACATAACTGGAGACTTGGAGACCCATTTCTTTACACTTCTCTGGTCCTTATTCTTGGTTTCTCGTGGTTTCTATTGGAAATTCTTCGAGGGCACGCTTATGTTGTTTACGAGTTTATCGATTATCACGTACGTCTGTTCTCAAAAAGTGAAGCGGGTCATGGTCAACCATTCTTCTACCACCCTCTTGTGCTACTTGTAGGATGTTTCCCTATGTCGTTGTTCTTGATTTTCCGATGGTTCAACAAGATTGATGAGAAAGAAGAAGTAGCGCATTATGCCAAGTGGATGGCAATCCTCTTCTGGGTTGTGCTTGTTGTATTCTCCATCGTCAAGACCAAAATCGTTCACTACTCTTCGTTGACCTATTTCCCCATGTCTTTTATGGCTGCACTGACCATTCATCATTTGATAGAGGGAAAATGGAAATTCAGACCCGTGCATCAGATTGCGCTGATGATGTTTATCGCGTTACTGGGATCGGCATTCACCCTTGCAGGAATGCTCGATACGTTAAAAGAACCACTACTGAATCTATTGAAGAATGACGCGTTGGCCTATGGCAATTTCAGTCAACACGTTCCCGACCTTTGGTTCGAACCCTTCATCGGGTTTTCCTTCATGGTATTCGGAATGGGCTCCGTGTTTCTGATCACGATAGGACGTAGTGAAAAAGGAGTCTATGGATTGTTCGGAACAACTCTCATCACGGTTTGGCTACTGTCTGTTTTCATCGCTCCGAAAATTGATAAGTATACTCAAACATCATTGTTCGATTTCTATCGCGAAAAAGGCTCAGCGGTTTACTTTCATCCATTAGCATACCGTAGCTATGCTCACCTTTTCTATCCAAAAAGACAGCAAATACCTCAAGAAGTGGATGATGAGTTGAAGTGGATGATTCTTGATAAAGTGGACAAACCTGTGTATTTCGTTTCCAGATTACAGGACCTAGAAACTACCATGGGTTTTTTCCCTCAATTGAAGGAAATTGAGCGGAAAGGAGGCTACGTTATTCTTGAAAGAACTGATGAAGGTTATCCGTTCTTAGGCGAACGATAGATCTTCGATTTCACGATTCCCCACATGTGCAACCTGTGGCGCAAAGACGTGGCCAATACACCTAAACCATAAGTCACGCTTCTACTGAAATTGATGGAAGACGCTTCCTCGAAATACTTTGTCGGACAAGTTACCTCGCCTATCTCAAACCCGGCCATGAAAATCTGACTGGCCATCTGATTATCGAACACGAAATCGTCAGAGCCAGCTTCAATGTCAATTGCTCTGATAACATCAGCAGAAAACGCACGATATCCAGTATGATATTCAGATAGTTTTTGGTTGATCAGAATGTTCTGAGTGAGCGTAAGAAAGCGGTTGGCTATGTATTTGTACATTGGCATTCCACCTTTCAAAGCTCCTTTACCAAGTATCCTTGAACCGAAAACCACTGGGTACACATCATTGGCAATCATGTAGCACATGGAGTGCACCAACTTAGGTGTGTACTGGTAATCCGGGTGAAGCATCACTACAATATCTCCCCCGATCTCCAATGCTTTGTTGTAGCAGCTTTTCTGGTTACCACCGTAGCCTCGGTTCTTTTCATGACGAATAATGTGCTTGATGCCAAGCGCTTTTCCAACTTCAACCGTGTTGTCTGGACTGGCGTCATCTACCAACACCACATCATCTACAATATCAAATGGAATTTCCTTGTAGGTCTGCTCCAGCGTTTCGGAGGCATTATAAGCCGGAAGCACCACTACTATTTTCTTGCCGTTGATCATGGGCGGCAAAAGTAAGGTTTGACTCGTATAATATTCGGCATGGTGGCAACGTATATTTGCCCAAACAAGCGGGTTAGAAAGTGAAGAAGCTGCATAAACTGGTCATAACGTCCTACATAGGTCCATTTGTTATGACCTTTTTCGTCTCGCTCTTCATCCTGCTCATGCAGTTCCTTTGGAAATACATTGACGATCTGGTTGGCAAGGGGCTCGAGTGGTCCATCATAGCTGAGTTAATGTTCTATGCATCTGCCAGCCTTGTATCTCTGGCACTACCGCTTTCCATTCTCATTTCGTCCATTATGACAATGGGTTCCATGGGCGAGCATTATGAATTGGTTGCACTCCGCTCAGCTGGCATTTCCATCAGACGGGTCATGCATCCACTCATTATTTTCTCGTTGGTAACCAGTGTATTGGCATTCTATTTCTCGAACAATCTTTTGCCCATTGCCAATCTTAAAATGGGTACACTTTTGTATGATATCAGGCACAAGAAACCCACGATGGACCTTAGGCCGGGTATCTTCTACAAGGGTATTGACAACTACGCTATCCGTGTTGGTTCTAAAGGTGAAGACGAAGTTTCGTTGTATGATGTGATGATCTATGATCACACTGAAAACCGTGGCAACACCAAGGTTATACTGGCCGATTCTGGCCGCATGGAGTTTGAAGGAAACCGTTATCTCATGCTTACGCTTTTCAGCGGAATGAGCTACGAGCAGCAGGAAAACCGTAGTCGGTCAGAGAAAACGTATCCACACATGCGGAGTACTTTTCAGAGGGAAGTGATTCGGTTCGACATGTCTGAATTCAGCATGAGACGAAGCAACGAAGACATCTTCAAAGACAATTATAAGATGCAAAGCCTCGGGCAATTGTCCAGAAACATTGACACGCTTCAGGTGAATCTCGAAACAAGAAAAGAGAACTTCTATTCCAACATCAAACGCAACTTCAAGGCCTTCAATTTGGATACAGTGGCCGTTGCCAAAAACGACCCCTATCAGAACGTTCTGGATGTATTTGAAAGAGAGCAACATTCTAGAATTGTGGAAGCATCACTGAACATGGCCCGCAGTACGCGTTCTTACACCATTTCTGCCAAGGACGATGTTAAAGCCAGAACCATCCGAATCAATAGATATTGGATCGAGGTACATCGCAAATTCACACTTTCCATTGCCTGCCTTATTCTCTTCTTTATCGGTGCGCCACTTGGCGCCATTATCCGCAAGGGCGGTCTAGGGCTGCCAACGGTCATTTCCATTGTTTTCTTTTTGATCTATTACCTGCTTTCCATCACTGGCGAGAAATTCGCGAAGGAAGGTATGTGGAGCGTGATAGAAGGAATGTGGTTGTCATCTATCGTGCTGTTTCCGATCGGACTGTTCCTCACCTGGAAAGCGACCACCGATTCCAAGTTATTCGAGATCGATTCGTACCTCAAACCATTCAAGTGGGTATTTTCCAAGCTGAACCCAAACTCACAGAGCAATTGAAGATTCTGCAGGTCAGTCTAAAACCACCTTATCCGAAGGTAGATGGCGGTTGCGTTGCGATTGCAGCCATGACAGAATCGCAACTTCTTGCTGGACATGACGTGAAAGTGCTCACGATGGAAACCCACAAGCATCCATTCCATTCTCAAAAAGTTCCCGCTCAGATTTTAGATGCAACCAGAATGGAGGCGGTTCATGTAGACACACGAATTAGGCCTTTGGATGCTTTTTTGAATCTGTTCACATCAGAATCGTACAATATTCAGCGGTTTTACAGCAAGGCATTTGAAACCAGATTGATTGAAATTCTGAAGAAGAATGAATTCGAAATAATTCATCTCGAAAGCATTTTCTGCACGCCATACCTCAAAACCATTCGCACTTACTCCAAAGCCAAAATTGCTGTCAGAGCGCATAATATCGAGTTCAGAATTTGGGAGCAATTGGCCAGACAGGAGGCAAATCCATTGAAGAAATGGTATTTGAATCTGCTTGCTGCGCGATTGAAGAACTACGAATTGGATCTTCTGAAAAAGGTTGACGGCATTGTTGCCATCACTAAAGATGATGCAGATGAATTGCAACAGCTTGGAATTCATATTCCAGTTGATGTTGTTCCAATCGGAATGAATGTGGCTGAACTAGAGGCAAAATCTCTTCAATCAGCGAGCATTCATCTCTATCATCTAGGAGCCATGGATTGGCTACCGAACGTGGAAGGCATCAACTGGTTTGTGAACGACATATGGCCAAATATCACGGCAAATCTTCCTGATATTCAATGTTCATTGGCAGGGCGTGAAATGCCCGCTTCTCTCCTATCCCGTTCTTTTGGAAATCTGACAATTGTAGGTGAAGTTTCAAGCATTTCCGAATTCGTTTCAGATAAAAATGTGGCCATCATTCCATTGCTTTCAGGTAGCGGTCTTCGGGTGAAAATCCTGGAGGCGCTGGGCTACGGAAAAGTGGTCATCACCACCTCGTTGGGTGCAACTGGAATTCCGTACGAGAATGGCAAAAACATGCTGATAGCAGATTCACCTGATGAGTTCGTGAAACAAATTCGTGCGCTGAAAGAAAACCCTGAACTGATCACTTCAATCGGAAATGAAGCTCGAAAACTGGCCGAGCGCGAATTCGACCTGAAAAACCTCAGTTCAAAATTGACCTATTTTTACGCAAACATGTAACCGACCGCTTTGCGCCTTTTTGTACTGCTTTCGCGATTTCCATATCCGCTTGAGAAAGGCGACAAATTGCGTGCATTCCATCAACTGCGAATTCTATCAAAACATCACCAGGTTTTCCTTTGTGCGCTGCACGAAAACCATCTTGAACCAAGTTGGATAGATGAGGTAAAACAGTACTGCACCGAACTGGAAACCATCAAAATTTCCAGAATGGGGCAGTTCGTTAATCTGGGTCTTTCGCTGTTCCATTCTGAGCCTTTTCAGGTGGCCTACTTCTACCAATCAAGTGCTCAAGATCGTGTTACCGCATGTATTGAAAAATGGAAACCCGATGCCATTTATTGCCAGCTTTTGCGCACGGCCAAGTTTGTTGAGAATGTGAATTCTGTTCCGAAGGTTATCGACTTTCAAGACGCGTTCTCGAAAGGAATTGAACGAAGATTGGAAACGGATCCGTGGTATCTCAAACCCGTGCTTTACTCAGAGCTTGGACGATTGAACCTGTATGAGAAGAAGGTCTTTGAGCAGTTCAACCATTGCACTATCATCTCCGAACAGGACCGCGCTCAGCTTCCATTCGGGCAACGGGATGAAGTTACCATTGTGCGCAATGGTGTAGAATTGGATGATTTTCAACCCAGTTCTGAACCTAAAACCGTGGATGTGCTTTTTGCTGGAAACATGGGTTATCCGCCAAACGTGGAAGCTGCAGTATTTCTCGAAACCGAGGTAATGCCACTGGTCAGAAAGCAAATCCCCACGGCTAAACTGATGTTGGCTGGCGCACGACCAGATCAAAAAGTGAAAGAACTTGCCAGTGAATTGACCGAAGTAACGGGTTGGGTGGATGACATCCGCGATTGCTATGCCAAAGCCAAGGTTTTTGTAGCTCCAATGATGATTGGAACAGGTCTTCAGAACAAACTGCTTGAGGCAATGGCCATGCAAATTCCTTGCATCACCTCTACCCTTGCAAACAATGCATTGAAGGCTAAGCCTGATTCAGAGATTCTGATTGCGAAAACCGCCCAAGAGTATGCAGATAATGTTATCGACCTGCTTCAGAATGCTGAGAAAGCCAACAGCATCGCTTCGGCAGGTCATGAACTTGTTTCGAAGCAATTCAGTTGGGAAGGAGCTACTAAACCATTGTTGGATATTCTATCCGCTGATTGACCGGAAGTGTTTGATCATGGCGGTCAAAGCCGTATCAGAATCAGTTGGTAATTGATCATCCTCAAATGGATGTTTTCCACCAAACGTGTGATTTCCATCTTCAATCAACAGCAATTCGGAGTCTGAAGTCCAATCATGTAGTTTTTCAGCGTATTCGTAAGGAACCGTCTGATCATTCGTTCCATGAATGAAAACTGACGGAACATTGATTTTCCCGCAAGCTTCTTGCAGATCATACCGTTCTTGCTGCGCGAAAAAATCTTCCACAAACTGGTAATACATGGGCATTTGTTGGTTGGTCCTGGCATTCGGCACAAAGACCACTCCTTTTCGTTTCCACTCGATGAGGTCGGCATTGGTGCGTTTCATATCTCCAATGGAATTCCATGTTACCAGACCTTTCACCCTAGAATCTTCGCTTGTTTTTACAACTGAAATCCCACCACCTCTGCTGTGACCGAACAGGAAAATTTGGCCGCGATTCATTTCGATTTCCGGGAACAAGGAACCATTGTAGATACCTTCAATTACCTGTTCAGTATCGTACAACTCCTTATGGTAATTGTTGTTTCCAAACGCTTCCAGATCGGCAAAATCAGTCGGTTGATCAATGGTGGTTCCATCATGAGTAAAGTTGAAACTCACGAACGCAAAACCAGCCTTTGCCAGTTCTTCTCCAACCTTCGGGAAATGCCCCCAATCCTTAAAACCTTTGAAACCGTGAACAAAGACAATAACAGGTTGGTTTGAAATTTGGCCATTATACCTCAGGTCAACCGCCATTGGCCGATTTTCAGAACCTTGAATGATAGACGAAATAAGCTGCATCATTTTCTGTTTAATAAGCGTACGAATTTAACGTCATGAGATCATTGCTTGTTTTGATGGTATTGGCAGTTTCAACTGCATGTGGTGTTCAGGCGCAGCCGAAGGACTGTGCCAATTGCATTCCTTGGACTGAAGGCTCTAGACTGAAATGGTCCGATTTCAAGGGCAAAGCCAAGAAAAACTCGCCCAACGAAGCGTTGACAGATAGCGGCATGTCCATAGAATTGAAATGCGATGGAAAAACCTCGAAAGCCGTTGTAAAATGTTATTTCAATCCGAACGGCAGTTGGACCAAAAGCACAGATTCTGACTATCTACTCGGTCATGAGCAATTGCATTTCGACATAACGGAGCTTTTCGTTCGTAAACTCAGAAAGCAACTTGCCAAATTCGGCAACGACTGTGAGGCATTATCAAAACATATTGACGCGTACTACCAGCGGAATTACAGGGAATTTGTAGCCTATCAAGACCGTTACGACCGCGAAACCAAGCATAGCCTCAATGAGGAAATGCAAAAGTTTTGGGAACAGAAAGTTGCCCGAGAATTGGATGAACTGAAGGAATACGCGAGGTTAGCCAGTAACTAGCACCAGGTCTTCCGCTTCAACCAAAGTTCCATCTTCCAATGCAATTCGTTTGATCGTTGCATTCTCAGCAGCTGTAACCGTTGTTTCCATTTTCATGGCTTCGATAATGAACAGCGGCTGATTCTTTTTCACCTTCTCACCTTTCTTCACCATCACCTTACTCAGCATTCCCTGAAGTGGCGCACCAACATGATTGGCATTCGATTTATCCGCTTTTTCGTTCTCAACTTTCTGAATGTTCAAACTCTTGTCCAACACCTCGATATTGCGCGTCATACCATTCACACGGAAGAAAAGCGTGCGCATACCGCTATCATCAGCTGGTCCAATAGAAAGCAGTTCGATGATAATATTCTTTCCCTCACCGATCTCAACCAAGGTCTCTTCACGGAGTTTCATACCGTAGAAGAAATTACCCGTTGGCACTTTAGAAATATCTCCGTACTCCTTTTTCTGGGCATAATAATCTTCGAAAACCTTCGGATACATGAGATGCGAGAGATAATCGGTCATCTTCAATGAAGCATCAAACTTCTTTTTGAACTCCGTAAATCCTTTTTCAAAATCAATCGGTTCGAGATGACTGTTCGGCCTGTCAGTGAACGGTTCTTTATCCTTAAGAATGATCTTCTGAAGTTCTTTCGGGAACCCGCCAGGAGGTTGTCCCAATCGGCCCATGAAGAAATCGACCACACTTTCTGGGAAGGAGATCGTATCTCCTTTTTCCATCACATCTTCAATGGTCAAACCATTGGAAACGAGATACAGTGCCATATCTCCAACCACTTTGGATGATGGCGTTACCTTGATCACATCTCCAAAAAGCTCGTTGACCTTGGCGTACATCAGTTTGATCTCCTCAAACTTATCGGCCAACCCGAGGGCTGTTGCCTGTGGTTTCAGATTCGAATACTGGCCTCCAGGAATTTCGTGCTGATAAACGCTGGACGTGCTGGCTTTCAGGCCGCTTTCGAATGGGTAATAATAATCGCGAACGCGATCAAAATAGTTCGAGAATTCATTCAATCTATGAATATCCATGGCGTGCTCCCGTTCGTGGAAACGCATCATTTCTACCACAGAATTGAAGTTGGGCTGAGAGGTCAATCCGGAAACCGACCCAAGAGCCACATCAACCACATCCACACCCGCCTCAATTGCCTTCAAATAAGTTGCTGGTTGAAGGGCAGAGGTATCATGTGTATGCAAGTGAATTGGAATCTTCACTGTGTCTTTCAACGCAGTGATCAGCTCCGTTGCGGCATACGGTTTGAGCAGACCAGCCATGTCTTTTATGGCCAGAATGTGGGCTCCCGCGTTCTCAATATCCTTGGCGAGTTGCAGATAGTAATTGAGGTCGTATTTGCTTCGCTCAGGGTCAAGAATATCGCCCGTGTAGCACATGGCACCTTCGGCAATACCCTCCGTTCTGGAACGCACGTACTCAATGCATGGACCAATGCCTTTCATCCAGTTCAGCGAGTCAAAAATTCGGAAGATATCTACTCCGGTTTCCCACGATTTCTCCACGAATTTCTCGACCATATTGTCTGGATACGCCTTGTAGCCAACACCGTTAGAGCCTCGTATAAGCATTTGAAGCAACACATTCGGAATGGCTTTTCTTAGTTCAGCCAAGCGTTCCCACGGATCTTCATGCAAGAATCGCAACGCCACATCAAAAGTTGCTCCTCCCCAAACCTCAAAACTGAAAATGTCTGGGTGATTTTTGGCATAGCTTTCTGCCACACGCAACATATCATAAGAACGCATACGAGTTGCGAAAAGCGACTGATGCGCATCTCGCATGGTCGTATCCGTGTAATGGATGATCTTTTCTTTTCTCAACCATTCTGAAAACCGTTCTGGACCAAGCTCATTCAAGAGGTCTTTAGTTCCTTTTGGGTAAGCCCCAAAACGCTGATATTCAGGAACAACAGGCTTCAGGCACTGCTTTGTGTTATCGACAAACTTGACATCAGGATTTCCGTTTACCGTGATCTCGCCTAAGAACTTGACGATCTTGGTGGCACGGTCGCGCCCCTTCACAAATTTGAAAAGTTCGGGATGCTCCTTGATGAAATTGACCGTAGCCTCTCCCCGCTTGAAAACCTCGTGGTTGACGATGTTCTCCACGAAACGAATGTTGGTCTTCACCCCACGAATTCGATACTCCTGCAAGCAGCGGGTCATTTTCCGTGCCGCGCCATCAAGCGTACGCGAATGCGAACAGACCTTTACTAATAACGAATCGAAAAATGGACTGATACGGACGCCAGAATACACACTGCCTGGGTCGAGACGAATGCCAAAACCTTCCGCTGGTCTGTAAGTGATCAGCGTTCCATGATCAGGTTTGAAATCGTTCTCAGGGTCTTCGGCCGTGATGCGACATTGAATGGCAAATCCGTTTACGGTAATAGCCGTCTGGTCTGGAATGGCAATTTCGTCTTCATATAATTTGAAGCCCATCGCAATACGAATCTGAAGCTTCACAATGTCGATTCCCGTAACCATCTCGGTTACAGTGTGTTCCACCTGAATACGCGGGTTTACTTCAATGAAATATATCTCACCCTTCGGGTCGACCAGAAATTCTACCGTACCAACATTATTGTATTTGACCGCCTTGGCGATCTTGATAGCATAGTCGAACAACCGCTGACGAACCTCGTGCGAAAGGCCCATGGCCGGAGCCACTTCCACCACCTTCTGGAACCTACGCTGAACCGAACAATCGCGTTCGTGCAAATGAATCGTATTGCCTTCATTATCGGCCACGATCTGCACTTCAATGTGCTTCGGGTTTTCGATGAATTTCTCTAGGAAAACCGTGTCGTCACCAAAAGCTCTACCCGCCTCTCGCTTTGCTTCGTTAAAGGCATTTTCCAACTCATCTGCTTCGCGAATGACACGCATTCCACGGCCACCACCGCCTGAAGCGGCTTTCAGCATCACTGGGAATCCGATGCGTTGTGCTTCAGCCAACGCTGTCTCAACATCTCCCAACGTTTTCTCGCTGCTTTCAATGATGGGAACTTCGCAACGCTTGGCCACCTCTTTGGCAGCAACCTTGTCGCCCAACTGAGCCATGACTTCCGGCTCGGGACCAATGAAAACAATCCCGTTATCGCGGCACTTTTTTGCAAATTCCTGATTCTCAGAAAGGAAACCGTAACCTGGATGAATGGCATCAACATTCTTCTCCAAGGCCAAGTTGATGATCTCGTCAATATCCAGATATGGCTTCAGCGGTTCGTTGTCGTTGCCAAGTTGGTAACTCTCATCCGCTTTGTAACGGTGTAGCGAATAGCGGTCTTCGAACGTGTAAACGGCCACCGTGCGAAGCTTCAACTCTACACAGGCGCGGAGGATACGAATGGCAATCTCGCCACGGTTGGCAACTAGAACTTTTCTGATCTTCATTGGATATGCTTAGGCTGCCGAAAATACAGAATGAAGACAAGCTGGAACGAAGTTTGAAACGGAAAGGAAAATTCGAATTGTAACTTTGTATTATGCGTTTGAAAACACTTTTTATTCTTGGTTCAATCGGGTTTATTCTTTCCGCTTGGACATCAATTGAAACCGTTTCATCTGACAAGATCCACTGGGTGACGCTGGAAGAAGCCGACAAACTCCGTCAGAAAGAGCCTCGTAAAATTCTGATTGATGTTTACACCGATTGGTGTGGCTGGTGCAAGCGGATGGACGCAACCACCTTCCATGATCCGAAATTGGTTGAGTACGTCAACAAGAACTATTACGCGGTGAAACTAGATGCCGAACAGAAAGAACCTATCTCCATTGGAGGAAAAACCTACGAGTACGACCCGAATGTTGGGCGAAGAGGTGTTCACAAAATTGCCGAGGAATTACTTCAAGGCAAAATGAGCTACCCGACAATCGTGTTCTTGGATGAACACATGAACATGATACAGCCACTTCCAGGTTATCGAGATGCAAAAGAAATGCAGCCTATTCTTGAATACTTGGCTACGGAAGCGTACAAAAGCACTCCGTGGGAAGAGTGGCTTAAAAACCATGAGGGGTAACTAAGCACCAAACTGCCTCAAATGGTGGTCCAAATGTTTGTAAATGATCAAGCCCCAATCCTCCTTGGTCAGGTTTCCGAAAATCGGATGCGGGTGAAGTTTCTCAGCTTCTAGAAAAGCTGAAACGACTGCAAGTAACTTCTCAAGTTCAACATCTAGTTTCTCCTCGCTTTTAGCTACCATTTCTGGTGCGGTGATCAAGTTCTTTGGCCACGGGATGTAGTATCCGAATGTGATCTTGGTAAACCACTGTAACGGTCGTGGGAAAAGTGGTTTGGTTGGAATTTTCCCGATCGCCATTTCAATTTGCTTGCGACAATGCTCTAGCATTTGGCTTTCGGACATTGTTCCCCATTGGCGTAATTCAGAACCATCAAGCGAGTTCAATCGCTTCATGATATACTCATAGTCACTTGGTTGAAGAAGTGTTCTCATAGTTTGAATTCTCGTATGGCCTGATAAACCGAGTTCAATTCCTCTTCCGTAATGCAGTAAGGCGGGATGATGTAAATAATGTTCCCAAGCGGACGAAGAATGATGCCGCGCTCTAGGAAGAAATCATACAAACGGTCGCGAAGGGAGTTGAAATAGCCCGTTTGAGCGCCTGTTTCATATTCGATGGCCAAGATGGTGCCTTTATGCCGAACGGCTGCCACACCGCTTATTTCTGTGGCTTCTTTGGCAAATTCTGAATGTTGCGCCTCAATGCGTTGGATGTTTTCCCACGTTTCGTCCTTTTCCATCAGGTCGAGACTGGCGCAGGCTGCAGCACAAGCCAAAGGATTGGCCGTGTAGGAATGACCATGCAAGAAGGTTTTCATCTTCCCTGCTTCGTCATCCGACCAGAACGAATTGTGCATTTCCTCGGTGCACACCGTCACGCCCATTGGAAGGAAACCGCCTGTGATGCCTTTGCTCAACGCGATCAAGTCTGGCTTCTCTTCGCATTGATCCATCGCAAATAGGGTTCCAGTGCGTCCAAAAGCAGTCATAACTTCATCCGCAATGATGATAATTCCCTTTTCGCGACACATGGAAATCATCTTATCCAACACCTCTGGAGAATAGACTTGCATGCCAGCCGTTCCTTGCACCAATGGTTCATAAATCAAAGAAGCAACTTCTTCTTTTTCAATTATTTGAGACAATCTATCTAAAGCCTCACTTTCTTTTCCCACAACAGGTGTTGGAATGAATTCCACCTCAAACAAAAACGGATCAAAGGGCTTAGAAAACACACCTCTTCCACCAACTGCCATAGCCCCGAATGTATCTCCGTGATACGCATCTTCCAATGCAATCACCTTCTTCCGTGGAGCACCTTGGTTGAACCAATATTGGAAAGCCATTTTCAACGCAACCTCCACGGCTGTGGAACCATTATCAGAATAGAAAACCTTCGTGAATTGTTCTGGCATATGCTCTAGAAGTCGAGTAGCCAATTCAACCGCAGGTTCGTGGGTAAATCCTGCGAACATCACGTGTTCCAATTTCTGAACCTGTTCCGCAACGCGCTTTGCCACATATGGGTGCGAGTGTCCATGCAAATTCACCCACCAACTCGAAATAGCGTCCAAGTAGCGTTTTCCGTCCGCACCAATCAGCCACGCTCCTTCTCCACGCACAATCGGCACGTTGACCGTATCTTCCTTCACAGCCGTGAACGGGTGCCAGACAGCTTTTCGGTCGTTTTCTCTCCAATCGCTCATCCCAACAGCGCTTTTATACTCGTTTTCAATCGCTCCAATTCCGCAGCAACAGTCTCAGAGCTCACGTCTTTCAACTCGCTTATCCGAATGAAAGGCATTTCCATCTGCTTTGCGAAATAGCTTTCTGTGCTTTCGTGTGCCTTTCCGCTGATAACGAGTGCAACTACGTTTAAACCTGCTTCTTTCAGCACTTTCCAACTGAGCATAGTGTGATTGATACTTCCCAAATAATGCCGCGTTACGAGCACCACAGGCAAGTTCAGTTTAACCATCAGATCAAGGTAAGTTTCCTTCGAATTGAACGGAACCATCACACCTCCAGCACCTTCAACCACAATCGGTTTATCTGATTTTGGGAGTTCGATTTCATTGATTTTGAGTTCAATTCCCTGCAAATAAGCAGCCGCATGAGGAGACATCGGAGCTTCCAATCTGAACGTTTCTGGAAGTGTGTTCAGTCCAGTTAGTTGAGTAATCTTGATACTGTCCGAATTATCAAGGTCGCCACATTGAACGGGCTTCCAGTAATCAGCTTCCAAGGCCTTGGTGATGACAGCCGCTGCAACCGTCTTCCCGACATCGGTTCCAATGCCCGTTATGAACAACCCTTTAGCCGACATGCGCCATGGCTTTTTGCAGCGAAGCGATCAATCCTTTCACCTCCGCTTCCGTGTTGAATTCATGCAAGCAAATTCGAATTCTTTCAGTGCCTTTCGGGACGGTTGGTGAGACAATCGGACGCACATCAAAACCATCGTTTTGCATAGCCGCAGCAACCGCCCCTACCTCTGCATTTCCTGGCACAATCACGCCCAAAATCGGACTTTCACCACCAATTACCTGTACATCTGACGCATCTTTCATTGATTGATTAAATAACTTAATCAAATGACTGATATTCAATTTATTAAAATTAATACATGACAGCATGTCATACGCACATTTTACACTTATAAGCGAGTGATTTGACGTAAACGTGGAGAATATCAACGACCGCGCATGGTTCACCAAAAACTGTCGGAGATTGTCGTTGCAAAGCACCGCTGCGCCATGGCAACCAAGGGCTTTAGAAAAGGTCACCAAACGGGCGTAAACCTCATCCTCCAAACCGAGTTCTGAAACCCGTCCTCTGCCCTCTCCGAACAGTCCGACCGCATGCGCTTCATCAACAATTATATCAGCATTGAACTCCGTACATACCGCAACCAATTCTTTCAGCGGAGCGAGGTCGCCATCCATGCTGTAAACGCTTTCAACAGCAACCACAGCCGCGCCATGCAATTCAGACAGCACCGACCGCAGACTTTCCACATCATTATGCCTGAACGGCTTCAGTTCTGCTCGTGACAACCGCATGCCGTCATGTACGGAAGCATGTATCAGTTCATCATAAACGATGTATTTGACCACTCTGCCGAGCGATGAATACAACCCGACATTCGCATCGTAACCTGAATTGAAAATGAGGGCGGTCTCCGCATGATGGAAAGCAGCCACCTGCTTTTCCACCTGTTCTG
>JACJZQ010000016.1 GCA_020635495.1 Flavobacteriales bacterium
GCAAGTCAGATGCAATCGTTCTCGTTTTACAAGGATTATTTCTCACTCGGGCAGCAGGCGTTTCTTGGTCCAATAAGTCCGAACAGCTGGAACAACTACTTCTTCCATATTGAGGATACGCTGATGGTGGATCGGGATTCGATCATCATCATCAGTTATCAGCCCAAAAAGGGGAAGAAGTTCGATGCGTTGAAAGGTCAACTGCACATCAACATGACCGATTACGCGCTGATGAATGCCACGGCCAACGTGGTTGATGGCCAAGGTGTGGAGATAAAAGTGCAGCACAAGTACGAGAAGTTGAATGGCGAAACATGGTTCCCCACGCAGTTGAATACCGATTTCAAGATGCTGGGATTGAACTTGGGCGGTTTTAACATAAAGGGAATTGGAACCACGTTCAATCGCGAAGTTGATTTTTCGGAGAAGGTGAAGGCGACCGATATCAGCACCAATACGATGGAGCTCGATTCTAAGGCGCACAAAAAGGATTCGGTGTATTGGAGTGGTGAGCGCGAAACCCCTTTGAGCGACAAGGAAAAGCGCACGTACCATGTGATCGATAGCATTGGCAAGGAGATGAAATTGGACAGGCGCATCAAGCTGCTGATCACGGCTGCCACAGGTCGATTTCCTATAGGGCCGATTGAGTTGGATCTGGACAAGATCATCGATTACAACGATTACGAAGGTTTCCGTTTGGGAGTGGGTTTGCATACATCGCCCGACCTGATAAAGTGGGCCAATGTGGGAGGTTTTGTGGCTTATGGCTTTAAAGACAAGGAGATAAAGTATGGAGGTGATGTGGAGTTTATTTTGCATCGGAATCTAGGGCTACAGCTTCGAGGCATGTACTACCATGATGTTAGAGAAATAGGTGCTCAGGAGTTACTAGTTGCAGATAATCGATCACTTAGCCAGATGTTCGCAGATCTGGTCATTCAGCGAATGGATCTGATCAATGGATGGGAAGCAGGAGTGCGCATAAACCCATTGAGAGGTTGGCATTTTGAGGCTCAGTTCAGGTATCAGGACGAAGAAAGCAGGCACGGATACAGGTACGTTCCGGAAAACACCACGGATAGTCTCAATACGGCTCAATATGCTGAAGTGCGACTCGGATTCCGATTTGCTCCGTTCGAAAAGAAAATGCGATTGGGAAACCGCGAGATCGTGCAAAACAAAGGAGCGGTAATTCTTTGGGCAACGGCCACCAAAGGGTTCACTGGTATCCTCAATTCAGATTATGATTATTGGAAATTGGATCTGATGCTTGAGGGCAAGTTCAGAATAAGGAAACTGGGAATGGAGTACTGGCAATTAACTGCAGGTTGGATATCGGACCCAACTCCCTACCTCAAGATGTACACGCCAAAGTCAAATTATGATGATGCCATATCTCTGTTCTCTCCCAACTCATTCGAAACCATCAGGCCGAATGAGTTTTTGAACGAGCTATTTATTGGGCTTCATCATCGGCATAACTTCGGTTCTGTTAAAACCGGCATCAAATGGATTCGTCCAGAGTTCAACTGGGCCAATAATTTCGGCATTGGTTGGCTTCAGAAACCAGAATTGCACACAGGTTTGGAGATTAAGGACATGCGTAAGGGTTACTATGAGACGGGTTTGGTTATTGAAGACCTAATCAAGGTCAATCTTATCGGGATTGGTGGTGGTGTATTTTACCGCTACGGGGCGTATGCTTTTTCCAATCAATTTGACAATCTTGCGTTCAAACTCAGCATGAAGATCGGCTTCTGATGGCCCAGAAAAGCATCGGTTTGAAAGTGAAAGCCCCTGAAAATGGTGGCAGAAGATTGGTGATAACCGATATTCATGGATGCGCCAACACCTTTGACAAGCTGCTTAACAAGGTTGGCCTCAACCAGAACGATCAACTTTTTTTACTGGGAGATTACATCAACCGTGGCCCTAGAAGTAAGCAGGTAATTGACCAGATACTTCAGCTAAAGGAAGACGATTTCAACGTTTTCTGCCTGATGGGAAATCACGAAGAAACATTGCTTCATCTGTTGTTTGAGAGTCCGGAAGAGCTTCGAATGCTTCTAAAATCCAGAAAGTCGCTGAATCTGCTCAACAAGCGTGGTTTTGTGCGTAAGCGGTTTGTGCAGTTTTTCAGAGAGCTGGCTTATTACATCAAACTCGAAGATCATTTTTTGGTCCATGCGGGCTTCAATATGAAAATTGATAAACCGCTGACCGATGTGCATGCCATGTGCTGGACCAGGAATTTTCAGATCGAGAAACCATACAAAGGCCGACAGATATTGTTCGGGCATACGCCTACCAAATTGTCGAAGATCAGGTTGCAGCTAGAGCAGGAATCTCCGTATGTCTGCTTGGACAACGGTTGTTCGCACACCTATCTGGGCAAGGAATACGGCCGATTGCTGTGCTACGATATTGACAGCCGAGAGCTTTTCAAGCAGAAGAACATCGATCAGTAAAAACTGAAGCCCACGCTGAGCAGCAGCCTGTGGTAGCTATCCTTCAACTCCGGCCCGAAGGCATCCACACTTGTCAATCCTTCAGAACGATTCCACGCATTCATGAACTGGTAGCCCAATGAGCCATTCAGTACGGCATGCTCGCCCAACTTAATGCCTATACCGATCTCAGGTTCGGCATACACGCCATCCCACGTGTAGGCTTCCGTACTGTAAATACTGAGCACATCTTCGGGTAGAATATGGTTGTACCCGCCCTTCAGTCCGAGATAAGGCCTCAATTTTGCTTTGGTGAAATGAACTCTCGCATGCCCGAAAACTGAAACGTGGTGTTGGTATGGGTTGTCGTCATCTCCCGGTTGGTACATATATCCTAAACCAGGGCCAATGAAGAAGATCTTTCCCACTAGAATTCCGAAGGAGGAATTGACCCTTGGAGAAGGCACTTTGTAACCGGCAACTTCCAACTCTGCTTCTCCTTCCGCCAATGAGTTGACCTGCGTGGTTTTTCCCAATTGAAAGCCCACGGTGGCCTCAGTTATGTTACAGAACTTGACCAACTTGTCCTGACCGTGAACTGTGGCACTTAGCAATAATGCCGCGGTCAAAATGAGAGAATATCGTTTCATCTTGTTTGATTTTGACGATTGTAGACGTTAAAACGCCCACAGCTATACGATATTATGAAAATGATGTGCTGCCGCGAGGGTGGCATCCTTCAAAGAATCACCAACTCCATGTGAACAAGTGGGTACCTTACATGCTCAATGTCAAGAATTCGTTAAAAACTTAAGTTGTCAGAATGTTGATTGGTACATGCTGAAAGTAACGGCTACATTTGCGCCTCAATTAGAAAATGTCATGAAGAAAATTCTACTCTCTGCAATTGCAATTATTGCTTCAAACGCGCTGATAGCTCAAGATTGTTCGGAGCTTTTTATCTCTGAATATGTGGTTGGTTCTGGAAACAACAGAGCCTTGGAACTTTACAATCCTACCAACGCCCCCATAGATCTTAATGGCTACCAAGTAGGTAGATTCAGAGATGGATCGGGAACACCGATGTTGTTAGACCTCTCAGGTACAATAGGAGCTTATTCTACTTACGTGATCGTTGTTGATAAGAGAGACCCTAACGGAACTGGTTTTGAGGAGCCAGTTGATATGGCGCTTCAGGCAGTTGCGGATACGTTCGTGAACCCAGTTTATGTTCAGGCAAATTCTCCGTTTTACTTCAATGGAGATGATGCGGTGCCATTGACCAAAGGAGATGGAACCGTGTTGGTTGATGTATTGGGAAGAATTGGCGAAGACCCGGGAACAGCTTGGGCCGATGCCAACGGAACTTGGTGGACAACCGATAAAACGTTGGTTAGAAAAGCATCTATTCTGAAAGGAGACACTGATGGTTTGGATGAGTTCTTACCAGAGGTAGAGTGGGACAGCTTGCCAGAAGACACTTTCACAGAACTAGGATGGCACAATTGCGATTGCCAAACAATGAGTGTTGGTGAGAACGAGGTGAACAAATTCAACCTATTTCCTAACCCAGCAACTGATAAACACTTGATGGTTTCAGCTTCGCAAGAATTGAAACAGATAGAGGTGTTCAACATTCTTGGTCAGGAAGCGGCAAGAGTAACGTTTGACGACAAGCACACAAGTACCCACAAATTGGAACTTGACGACCTTTCTACAGGAATTTACGTGGTACGCGTTGCGATGAAAAACGGAGCGGTGCTATCTCGTAAAGTGATGATCGGAAAGTAATTTCCACTTCTTCATGAGAAGATTTACACTGATCTTATTTGCGGTTATGCTGACCGCAGTTGCTGCACACGCTCAGAAAACGCGCATTTATGGTGTGGTAAAGGACGCGAGTTCTGCAGAGCCGCTCATATCTGCCAATGTGGTCTATGCAGAGGGCAAAGGGGTAGTTACAGATTTGGATGGTAGATACTTTTTTGATGTGGAAAATGGCGATTACACCATTCAGGTTACCTACATCGGTTATGAGTCTAAAAGCCAAACGGTAAAGGCAAATGGAGGTCAGCTGGAATTGAACTTTGGGCTGTCGACCATAACACTGAATGAGGTCAAGGTTGTGGCAGATATTGCCTTGGACAGAGAAACGCCCGTGGCCTTCTCCAATATTGAACCAGCCAAGATCAAGCAAGAGTTGTCCTCTCAGGAAATACCCATGTTGTTGAACTCAACGCCAGGGGTTTACGCTACACAACAGGGCGGTGGTGCTGGGGATGCCCGCGTAACCATCAGGGGTTTCTCGCAACGTAACATCTCGGTACAGATAGATGGCGTTCCGATGAATGACATGGAAAATGGCTGGGTGTATTGGAGCAACTGGTTTGGTTTGGATGGAGTAACCCAGCGAATTCAGGTTCAGAGGGGTCTTGGTGCCAGCAAGCTTTCCATCCCGGCAGTGGGCGGTAGCATGAATATCATCACCTCGGGTATCACGTCTAAAAGATCTACCGAGATCAATCTGACGGTTGGAAACAACGGTCTTATCAGAACCAACATCAGTTACAATTCTGGTCGTTTGCCAAAAGGCTGGGGTGTAACAGCGGCCTTTGCTTATGATAGGCAGAATGGTTGGGTAGACGCCACATGGGCCAGTCGGTTCTTCTACTTCGTGAAACTGCAGAAACAGATCGGCAATCACACGTTGAGTGTTTCTGGAATGGGCGCTCCGCAAGAACGCGGACAACGTAGCTGGATGCAACCAATTTTCATGTACGATAGAGATTACGCAGCATCTCTAGGTGTGGACCTGGATCATACCTCTGTAACGTCTAATCCGCTTTACGGGAATTATGGCACACGCTACAATCAGCAGTGGGGAAACATCATCAGAAATAGATATGATTCCAATGCCATGATGGAGCAGCAAAACGTTGCTGTTAACTTTTACCACAAGCCCATTTTCAACTTCAAGCACTTTTGGGCCAAAGACAAATGGGCGGTCTCCAATATCATTTACGGATCATTTGGAAAAGGTGGCGGAACCCAACTAAGAGGAAATACGGCAGCGTTTGATGCATACGGGCAATACGATCTCACCGCGCTGTACTCTGAGAACATTACAGGAACGCAGTTTGTGCCACCGTTTGATACCAGCGCTGTCAATGATACCAGCCAGTACAAGTCTCGCAACTTCATTCTGGCCAACATGAACAACCATTATTGGTACGGATTGCTTTCTACGGTCAATCACAAATTCAATAGTGCTTGGGATTTGGCTGTGGGTGTTGACTTCAGATCATTCTGGGTTGAGAGATACAGTACTCCTTACGATCTTCTTGGTGGAGATTATGCGGTGATAAACCCAACCACGATGCAGGGAGATCTTTTTGATCCTTCAGACAATGTAAAACGTGAAGGAGATGTTGCCGGATACCGCGCCAACACCAACGTTTACACCGCAGGAGTTTTCGCACAGTTGGAATATTCGAAAGACAAGATATCTGGATTCATCAGTCTTTCTGGTGCCAACAACTCGTACAAGCGTTCTGATCAATATAGAAAGCGAGACTTGGTGCTTTCAGACACTACCTACCTCCAAGCGCTTGGAATCAACGATACCATAGTGCACAACGGGCAGAGCTACACGCACCAAAGCAGCGAAGCCAGAATTGCCACAACAGACTGGATTCACTTTCAGGGTGGAACAGCCAAAATGGGTGTCAATTACAACTTCAACAGCCACATGAATGTGTTTGTGAATGGTGGAGTTTTCTTCCGTCCGCCAACAATTTCTGATGTTTATGCGGGCACCAGTTTCAACATTGTAGAAGGAGTTACAACAGAGCTTGCTTGGGGTGTTGAGTTGGGCTATTCGGTCAAGTACCCACGTTGGGCGGCCAATCTTAACCTGTACAGAACAACTTGGGAGAACCGACCGGTTAAAACCACTGTGCCCATTGGGGGAACGCCAACCACCATCAACATCCCGAATCTAGGTTCAGTACACCAAGGCGTTGAGGTTGATGCGGTTTACAAAACACCTTGGTTCTTTGATATTGAAGGTCTGATATCATACGGAGATTGGCGTTGGAAAGGAAAAGCGTTGGCCTACTATTATCAGGATGGGAATGATGTTCCGATAGATTCTGTTGATGTTGATGCAGACGGTGTTCATGTTGGCGATGCGGCACAGTTTCAGGTTGCAGGAAGTATCAAGATCAAGCCGGTTAAAGATGTCTACATCAAAGGCCAGATCACTTATTTCGATAATTACTTCTCCAACTTTAACCCGCTGGATTTGCAAGGTGGCAATCGCGGTCGCGACTCTTGGAAAGTACCTTCTTACTATTTGTTGGATATCCACGCAGGGTGGACCATCAAACTCAAAAAGATGGATGTCATTCTTCGCGCTAGCGTATTGAATGTTCTGAACAAAACCTACATCTCTGATGCCGATAACAACTCAGTCTCCGGAACGCAATCTTTTGATGCCACTGCAGCGCAGGTATTTATGGGTCAGGGCAGAAGGTGGACCGCCACCGTTGGCATAAAATTCTAATCGATGAAAATGAAAATCCTATGTACAGTATTGCTTGGCTCTATGGTGAGCGCAAGTGCTTTTGGTCAGGCAGCATTGCCAACCGGGTGGAACTTTGACGACCTACAGCCGGACGGTTGGACGGAGGAACTTTCTGCCAACCCAGGAAACACCCGTTACACCAACGGGTCTGTTGGAGCAGCCTGCCGTTTGGATGGAGATGACGAGTACGTGATGGTCCATTTCAGCGATGTTTGTGGAGGCGTTACCTACGAAATTAAAGCTCAGGGAACGGCATCAAATGACATTTTCAGCATTCAAGAATCTGTTGATGGAACAGTGTGGACAGACTTGCGTGTATTGATGTCTGCTGACATAGCCGCAACGGCCAATGCGTACGTGCAGTTCACGGATTTGCCGCAGGCAACAAGCAGATACATTCGGTGGTATTTCACCGAGAAGCAAAGTGGAAGAAACATTGCCTTGGATGAAATTGAGCTGATTGCTCAAGTGCCGACTTCGGAAGAAGAGATCGGTGTTTCTTCTGGAGGTGATCCTGTGGTGAACAACTCCACTTTTGTAATAGGGAATGTGGCCAGCACAACCTTTACTATTGAGAATGTAAACCTCGCAGGAGGCGACACACTTACCATTTCCAACATGCAGATAAGCGGACCGAATGCGAGTGAGTTCACGGTATCGGGTGTTAGCACTCCGTTTGATGTTCAGGCCGCTGGCACAGTCAACTTCAACGTAGATTTCAGCACGGTCATGACCGGTTCTCGGTTTGCAACGCTTACCTTAACAAACGATGATGCCAATGGCGATGAGACCAGCTTCGTTATCAACCTCTACGGAATTGGAGGAAGTTTTGCCACTGAGCCAACAGCGCAGCCAGATTTGCAGATCGATCAGCCAATGACGTATTTCTATGAGGTGCAACTGCAAGCTCCGGTAGTGGCTGCAGAGAAATACATTGTAACCCGTGGAGTGAACACCACAACGCTGGCCACGCCTGTTGATGGAGAAACGTACGTCAAAGGAGATTACATCGATGCCAATACGCAGGTCATTCATGTTGGGCCAGCAGGCACGTTCAAGCCAAAGTATATTGTTGCTGGAACTTCCTTTTATCACGAAGCTTATTCTGTAAACGGACCGGAGGGATATGAGAATTACCTCACTACAAATCCTCCCACTTTTCCTATCGTAACTCCTAATGATCATATTGGGAATTATTACGATGGGGTCGACCCTTCTTCAACCTCATTCCTTTCGGATCTTCAGACCAGAATAAGTCAGAATTACGACCAGGTATTCTACAGCAATTATGCGCCAGTAATGATTGAGAAGTTCGCTTCGCGCGATACAACCGGGGGACAAACCGTAATTACCGGAGTGTATTCTGGGTATAAGCACATCTACACTGGACCATTTTTCTACGATGTTTTAAGCAGAGAGCATTCTTGGCCACATAGCTGGATGCCAACTTTCCCAGACGAAGAAGGAATGGAGTATTCGGATCTGCACAATCTTTTCCCAGCCCATCAAGACAATGCCAACGCAGTTAGAAGTAATCGTCCGTTAGGGGAAGTTACTTCTGTGGAAAGCACATTTGGTGATGCACAGTATGGAGATAATGCAGCAGGTCAGCGGGTTTACGAACCAAGAGACCAGCACAAAGGAGATGCTGCCAGAGCCATTTTTTACATGGCTGTGAAGTGGAACGGAACGGGTGGATCTTGGGAACTTCCAAACCCGATCGATTTCATCGTTCAATATGGTCAAGATCAGGATGTGTTGAAGCAATGGCATTGGCAAGACCCGCCAGATGCTTGGGAAATTGCCCGCAACGACTTCATTGAAAGTGAGCAAGGTAACCGTAACCCATTTGTTGATAGTGTGAACTGGGTGTGCTACATCGATTTCGAAACGTTGACCTACATTGGCGAGCAAACAACGCCTTGCACAGTTACACCTGATGGAATTGAAGAGCAATTAGCAGGTGATTTCTCTATCTCTCCGAACCCAACAGATGGTGTGGCTGCTTTGAATCTGAACCTGAAAGACGCACAGGAGTTGACGATAAACATAGTTGACATTACTGGAAGAGCCGTTTCAACCAGAGCCAAGAATTTCAATGTTGGAACGTCTCGCGAGATGCTGGACCTATCAAATCTTGACGCTGGAATTTACCATGTTGTTCTTCATGGCGAAAATGGAAGAACTGCTTTGAAAGTGGTTCTACAGTAAGCGAAACAGAAAAAACCAAGAAGCCGTTGATTGAAAGATCAGCGGCTTTTTTGGTTCAGTGAATGAAGTCTTTTACAGTTTGAATAAACCCTTCTGGGTCTTGCGCATGTACCCAGTGACCCGTGTTCAACGTCTTGAAAATCGTGTTTGGGAAAAGGTTCAGGATTTCAGTTTTGTCCTCCTCAACCACGTACTTCGATTGCGTTCCATAAAGGAAAAGTGTTTCCACTTCCGAGCCTTTGAGAATTGGCAACCCCATTTCCTCAATGTCTTCTGCAAGAACATCCAAGTTGAAACGCCAAGCATACTCGGCCGAACCATCAACCATTTTCTTACGGTAGATGTTTTTCAGTAGGAATTGAATGGTGCTTTCTTCTTCATCCAAAAGATGCCTCAATTCTTCTTCCGCCTCGCTACGCGATGAAATATTGGCCAGATCAAGCGCTTGCATAGCGCGGATTATCAGGTCGTGGTGTACAGGATATTGCTTTACGCCCATATCAACGATGACCAGTTTTTCGAGAAGGTTTGCATGCTTACCTGCAAATGTCATGGCGGTTTTTCCTCCCATAGAATGGCCGATCAGCACCACATCTTTCAGTTTGTGCTCTTCGAAAAACCCGAAAAGATCCTCGGCCATTTCTTCATAAGTGTGCGTATCGGTGTGTGGCGATTGACCGTGATTCCTTTGATCCACCAGATAAACATGATGCTTGTCTGCAAACGCTTTCGCCAGCGAGAACCAATTATCCAACGAACCGAAAAGTCCGTGCAGGATCACCATTGGTTTTCCTTCGCCATATTCCTTGAAATTCAATTTCACCGAAGACAATTCTTGTACATTTTCACCGTGTTGCCCATTCCGTAGTAAATAGCATCGGAAATGAGAGCGTGTCCTATCGAAACCTCCAATAGGTTGGGAATGTTCTCTGCAAAGTACTTCAGGTTCTCAAGACTGAGGTCGTGGCCTGCGTTGATGCCCAATCCTACCTCGTTGGCCACCTTTGCTGCTTGAACGAACGGGGCAATAGCGGCTTCCTTATCGGAAGCAAAACCAACGGCATAGCTTTCGGTGTACAGTTCAATGCGGTCTGTTCCAGTATCCTTCGCTGCGCGGATCATCTCTGCATCCGTTTCAATGAAAATGGAACTTCGGATTCCAGCTTCTTTTAGCTGACCTATAATCTCTTGCAACAGTTGTTGATGCTCAATGGTGTTCCAACCTGCGTTGGATGTCAATACACCAGGCGGATCCGGAACAAGTGTCACTTGTGTCGGCTTCACATCCAACACCAGCTGCATGAATTTCTGGTTCGGATAACCTTCAATATTGAACTCAGTGTGCACCACTGGTTTCAGGTCGTGAACATCCTGATAACGAATGTGTCTTTCGTCTGGCCGAGGGTGAACCGTAATTCCATCAGCACCGAATTGCTGTGCTTTGACAGCAGCTTCAACAACACTCGGATTTTCACCCCCTCGGCTGTTTCTGAGGGTGGCGATCTTGTTAATGTTAACGCTGAGTTTGGCGTGGCTCATCTACTGGAATCTTAATTTGAAGGCAAAAGTAGAGTTCGGCAAACAATTTGATGTTAGCTATTTCGCCAAACGGCATAACAAATTGGAAACAGATTACGTTTACTTTGCAAGCGACCCAAGGGAATGTTAGCACGAGAACTCATATCGAAAGTTGTACCACCGCTCAGACCAACTGACGAGGTGGACCGTGCTTTGGCGTGGATGGATGAGTTCAAGGTGTCTCACCTTCCGGTTGTAGACGGCCATGAGTTTTTGGGCCTTATCAGCGAAGACAATATTCTTGATGGTGAAAAGGACGCTAAGGTGATTGCTTCGAAAGAGGCCTTCAACCCGGCTTCGGTTCAGGAGTCTCAGCATATCTACTACGTTATTCGGAAGTTGGCCGCATCAGACCTTTCAGTAATAGCCGTGGTTGATTCCAACAATCAGTACATGGGTTGTATCACCCTGTCAGACCTCGTTACCAAGTTCGAGGAGTTGGCGGTTATCAATCAACCAGGAGGCATCATTGTCCTCAACCTGAACAAGAACGATTACTCTTTGGCGCAGGTGGCCCACGTGGTGGAATCCAATAATGCCAGGATCCTAAGCAGCTACATTTTTGAACGCCCTGCAACAGGAAAACTGGAATTGACACTCAAGGTGAACCGGGAAGAGGTTGCTTCCATCGTTCAGAGTTTGGAGCGTTATGATTATGAGGTAATTGCGTATTTCCAAGAAAGTGCCCATCTTGAGGATCTTAAAGGCCGCTATGATGAGTTGATGCGGTACATTAACATCTAAGTGTCGCGCATACTCTTTCGGTTTCCTTTCCTAATTCTTTTACTTACGAGTTTAGCGGTCAGTGCGCAAGATGACGTTCTGATCGGTTCGTTGACGTTTGAGGGGAATAAGATCACCCGAGAACGTATCCTGCTGCGCGAAATGACATTCCGCGAAGGGCAGACCATGGCTAGAAGCAAGGTGAATTACAATCTTGAGCGGTCCAAGGGAAACATTTGGAATCTTGAGCTTTTCAATTTCGTTGAGATAGACACGTGTTGGATTGGCAGAAAAGAGATTCATGTTGTTGTTCGGGTTACCGAACGATGGTATGTCTGGCCTATTCCTTTTGTTGAGTTTGCCGACAGAAACCTAAGGGAATGGTGGGAAGACAAACGTTGGGATAGACTCGACTACGGAACGTTGGTCAAGTGGAGCAATTTTAGAGGGCGGAGAGAAGAATTGACCTTGCACCTCAGGTTCGGGTTCAATAATCAATACGAATTACGGTATCGCATACCATATCTGGATCACGCACAGAAGTGGGGAATTGAGTTTCAGGGAGGGTTCAGGCAAGGGCATGAAGTGGCGTATGCTACCGAAGGAAACAAACGTGTATTTTACAAAAATCCCAACAGATACATACGTAAAGAGGCGTTTGGAACAATAACACCTACATGGAGGCCGAACCTGTACAACGTCCACAAACTGGAGGTGGGCTACACACATTTCTGGATATTGGATTCAGTGGCGAAACTTCAGCCTGAGTATTTCGGGGCAGGAGAACATCTGGTCAAATACTTTTCTATCGAATATGATGTAAAACGAGAGGTAACCGATTACAGCGACTATCCTTTGAAAGGCTACAGGTTTGAGTTGACGCTGAGGAAAGATGGACTGAGAATATTGGATAGTCCGGTAGACATTTGGTCGTTGGAGGTGGAATTTGCAAAGTATTGGCAGTTGCACAAGCGCTGGTATTTCGCGCATGGGCAAAAAATAAAGGTCTCATCTACCAACGGACAGGCCTATTCTTTACAGCGTGGTCTTGGGTATGATCGGGATTTTGTCCGTGGCTATGAATTGTATGTAATAGACGGGCAACATTACGGTCTGCTCAAAACGGCCTTGAAATTTGCGCTATTGCCAATGCGCAAGGTCAAACTCAAATTCCTGAAGTCTGAAAAATTCAACACGCTTCCGCTGGCATTTTACATCAACCTGAACTTTGATATGGGCTATGTTATCGACAATCAGTATCAGACAGGAAACCCATTGGCAGGACAACTTTTACTCGGAGGCGGACTTGGGCTCGATATCGTTACGTTTTACGATATATCATGGCGGGCCGAGTACTCCATGAACAAAGCCTTGGAGCATGGGTTTTTCGTACATTTCACAAAGCACATCTGATTGATGAGGATAGCTGTACACGGTAGGTTAAGGTATGAGTCTGATAGGCTTCGGATGGAAGAGATTCTTCGCATCATTGATTCCAAATTTCAATATGTAAGCTACTCAGAACACTTGGTTCAGCGGTTAGGTGCACAAGACCGAAACATGTTCGATTCAGCATCTTTGAATGCAGACGATTTCGATGTGTTCATCAGTGTAGGTGGGGATGGTACGTTGCTCGATTCGGTCAGAAAGGTTGGTGCTTCGGGAATCCCGATTTTGGGAGTGAACACCGGCCGACTCGGTTTTCTTTCTTCAACTCCCTTTGAAGAATTGGAAAACGCACTGGAAAGACTGAAACAATCAGAGTTTAAAGTGGATAAACGTACACTGGTTAAAGTGGAGACCGAGGCCGACCTGTTTGGAGACGGCAACTTTGCGCTTAACGAATTAAGTGTTCACAAAAGCGCCACTTCGTCCATGTTGGTTGTACATGCTTACTTGGACGACTTTTTTCTCAACACCTATTGGGCAGACGGTCTTATCATATCCACGCCAACCGGATCAACAGGTTATTCTCTCAGTACCGGAGGTCCCATCGTAGCACCGGCCACAAACAACATCATTATTTCTCCTATTGCTCCACATAACCTTAATGTACGTCCGTTAGTTATCAGCGATTCGCATAAGATCCGTCTCAAGGTGGAAGAAACGGACCCCGAATTCATGATTTCCCTCGACTCCCAATCCAAAACGTTGAGCCCCAAACATGACATACTCGTATCCAAGGCTGATTTTGAAGTTGGCCTGATACGATTTGGTACCAATGACTACTTCAACACGTTACGCAGTAAACTGATGTGGGGACATGATAGGCGTAACTGATTCAGTTTCATCGCAGAAAAGTGATAATAGCTATATTTGCAATCTTAGACCAAGAGTCTAGTAAGAACTCTTAGATGAACAAGAAGGCGCTTATACTTTGTTTGATTATTCTCCCAACGTTGGTAAATGCACAACGATGGAAGCGCCAACGTTACGAATGGGTGGCCGCATTGGGTGCCACGCAATTCTTGGGTGATGTGGGTGGTCGTAATCAGATAGGGTCAGACTGGTTCTTTGACCTTGATGCTGCTTCTACAAGATATGTGGCAAACATTGGTTTCAGATACAAAATATCTGAATATGTATCTGCCAAGACCGGATTCAGTTTTGGAGAGGTTTACGGAAACGATAAGTACACGAAAGAGCCATTCAGAAATAATAGAAACATCCACTTCAGGTCTCCCATTGTAGAATGGGCCACCCAAGTTGAAGTCTCTTGGATGCGAGAGCAGATTGGGTCCAGATACAAGATCAGAAGGGTTCGTGGTAGAGGTAGAAAAGGTAGCCGTGTTTTCGTTTACGGATTTGCAGGAGTAGCCCTTCTTTACATGAATCCGATGGCCCAATATGATGGCAAATGGCACTCGCTTAGAAAGTTGAAGACGGAAGGCCAAGACTTTGTTCCATCTAGAAAAATGTATTCGAACTGGCAGTTCACCATCCCATTCGGGATAGGAATGAAGTATGCTGTTGATAAGAAGAGCAGCATTGGTTTGGAGTATGGTCTCAGAAAAACCTTTACTGATTACATGGATGATGTGAGTACCACTTATGTGTACACGCGTCACGCTCCCAATGAAGCCGCTCTTAGGAACATGTTGAATTATGATGATGTGGCTGCTGGATTGGCAGATCCATCCTTGGCAAGAGTACCAGAAGGAATAGATTCATTTGAAGGCGCCTGCTCTGCATGCCCTGGCCAGCAAAGGGGCGACCCCACCGATCTGGACTCCTACATGTTCTTATTGATTACCTACCAAAGAAAGATTCGTACAACAAGAAAGGGTCTTCCGAAGTTCTAATGGCCTAGAGTCATGAAGCTTGAAATGAAATACGTAGGACTGATTTTACTTTTCCTTATCGGTTTTGGACGGACCGAGTCCAAGGCTCAATTCTCAGAATTCGGTTTGATGGGAGGTGTCTCGTTTTACTTAGGAGACCTGAACCCGGATATACCATTCAAGCAGGTAATGCCTGCTGGCGGAGTATTCTATAGATACAATTTCAACGACAGGTTCTCTGCCCGCGGTGCGTTTACTGTTGGTTACTTGAAAGGATATGACTCCAAGTCAAAAGTTGCATCTCAACTGGAAAGAAACTTGCATTTTGAGTCTTTCGTGTACGATTTCGCAATAACTGGCGAGTTCAACTTTTTCAAATACGCTCCGGGAGATATGTCGCATTTCATCACGCCTTTCCTCTTTGGTGGAATAGCCGTGTTCAAATTCGATCCAAGAGCAAAAGCGGCTGATGGTGAATTTTATGAGTTACAACCTTTGGGTACTGAAGGTCAGGGCACCACGGTCTATCCAGATCGTAAGAAATATTCGTTGACCACAGCGGCAATTCCATTCGGTCTGGGAGTTAAGGCCAACATTTCCAAAACCTTTTCTGTTGGCTTGGAATGGGGCATGCGTTACACCTTCACCGACTATTTGGACGATGTAAGTGGTACATATGCAGATCCGGAGGTAGTTCAGGCACAGAATGGTTTTATAGCTTATGAGTTGGCAAACCGTTCCAATCTAACAGATGAGGTACTGGAAGGAAGACAGCGAGGCAACTCAAAAACCAACGATTGGTATTCATTTGCGCTCATAACTCTGACCATGAACCTGAAGGCAAGACCAGCTAAATGTCCGGCCTATCAATAAGTCTCAATCAGTAAAGTACATTTGCATCGCCTTTCGGGGCGATTTTTCATTTTATAAATGGCCATAGATAACCGCATAGACCAGAAAAAGCTGCCCAAACATGTGGCAGTTATCATGGATGGTAATGGTAGATGGGCCAAACAACGCGGCAAACTCAGAACTTTTGGCCACAATAAGGGTGTTAAAGCCGTGAGGGAAACCGTAGAGTGTGCTGCCGAAATGGGCATTGAACACTTAACGCTATATGCATTCTCTACCGAAAATTGGAACAGACCGCAAAGAGAGATCAATGCGCTGATGACACTTTTGGTAAAGACCATCAACAAGGAAACCAAAACGCTTAACGACAACAACATTCGGCTGAATGCGATAGGAGACCTGAAAAGTCTTCCTAAATCATGCCTAAAAGAACTTAATGAGGCAATTGAGAACACCAAAGGCAATACACGGATGACTTTGACGTTGGCTCTCAGTTATTCTTCGAGGTGGGAATTGGTAGAAGCGGTGAAGACCATTGCAATAAATGTTAAAACGGGAAAATTGGATGTTGATTCAATTGATGAATCGGTAGTGGATGACCATCTTTGCACGCTTGGAATACCAGACCCTGAATTGCTTATTCGAACAAGTGGAGAACAACGCATCTCCAATTTCCTGCTATGGCAGATCGCCTATGCAGAGCTGTACTTCACCGACAAGCTTTGGCCCGATTTTGATCGGCATGACTTCGAAGCAGCAATAATTGATTATCAAGGACGAGAAAGAAGATTTGGAAAGATCAGTGAGCAGGTCAGTGCCTAAGTATTTTCAATTTTTGTTGCTGGTTGTTGTTGCGCTGTTCGTGCAGTCAACATCTGCACAAGGGCAGATAACTGTTGGTACAGAAAAACTTGATTATTCATCACCGAAACAGTACGAGGTCGGTGGAATTACGGTAACAGGTACCAGATACCTCGATAAGAAAGTGCTGATTCTGTTGTCTGGTCTTTCTCAAGGAGAAACTATTCAGGTTCCAGGAGAGGCAATTACCGAAGCTATCAGAAAGCTTTGGGACCAAGGCCTTTTCAGTGATATCGATATCAGGGCCACCAGAATTGAAGACGGCAAGATCTACCTTGACATCAAGCTTCAAGAACGCCCTCGTCTCAGTAAGTATGCGTTCAAAGGAGTGAAGAAGGGAGATGCCAATGACATTCGTGAGTCAATTCCGCTTATCAAGGGAAAGGTTGTCACAGACAATATCATCGTCTCTACGGAGAACATCATCAAGAACCATTACATCGACAAGGGTTTCTTGAATGTGGAGGTGAACACCGTGATGGAGAAAGACTCCACATTGCCAAACAGCGTCATTCTCAAGTTCAACGTTGATAGAAAGAAGAAGGTCAAGATCGGGCGCATCATCTTTAGAGGAAACGAAGAAGTGAAAAAGGGCAAGCTGGCCCGCTCTATGAAGGAGACAAAACAGCGCAGATGGTGGCGTGTTTGGAAAACATCCAAGTTCTTGGATTACGAGTACGAGAATGATAAGAAGGCCATGATTGCCAAGTACAATCAATTAGGCTATCGCGATGCTCGGATAATCAGTGACACCATTTATTCGAACAGGGATGGGTCCATCAACGTGGAGATCAATCTTGAAGAAGGCCGTAAGTATTACTTCCGAAATATTACGTGGGCGGGTAACACCAAGTATTCTTCCGAGACACTCGGAAAGCTGCTGGGTATTAAGAAGGGAGACATATACGATCAGGCAAGATTGGAGGCCAACCTGTTCATGAACCCGAATGGGCGTGATGTCAGTTCGCTCTATTTGGATGACGGTTACCTTTTCTTCAATGTGGAGCCGGTAGAGATTCTGGTTGTGAATGACAGTATTGACCTTGAGATGCGGATCCGAGAAGGAAAGCAGGCCACCATTAACAAGGTGACGGTTGTGGGTAATACTAAAACCAATGACCACGTGATCTTGCGAGAGATCAGAACCAAACCAGGTCAGTTGTTCAGCCGTGCTGATATAATCCGTTCGCAACGAGAGCTGTCTCAGCTTGGGTATTTCAATGCCGAGACACTTGGTGTAGAGCCAAAACCGAATCCGGTGGATGGAACGGTGGACATTGAATACACCGTAGAGGAAAAGCCTTCGGACCAGATAGAACTTTCCGGTGGTTGGGGTGCCGGCCGTATTGTTGGAACGCTCGGAGTGTCGTTCAACAACTTCTCATTGAGAAACATGTTCAAGAAAGGAGCTTGGCGACCACTTCCTGCTGGAGATGGCCAACGATTGAGCCTTAGAGCACAGTCTAACGGCCTGTTCTTCCAATCTTACAACTTCTCTTTCATGGAGCCGTGGTTGGGCGGTAACAAGCCCAATGCCTTCAGTATTTCTGCCTATCACTCAGTACAGTCCAACGGAATACAACGTGGTGAGGCCAACAGAGAATCTATCAAGATCACAGGTGTTTCTGTAGGATTGGGTTCAAGACTGAAGTGGCCAGACGACTTCTTCTCCATGCAGCATGAGTTGAACTATCAGAACTACATCTTGGAGAATTATCCGTTGATCGCTGGTTTCAACAATGGAAATTCACACACGGTCAGTTATCGTTTCACATTGTCCAGAAACTCTATTGGCGACCCGATTTTCCCGACCTACGGTGCCATACTAACGGGTAGTGTTGAACTTACACCTCCATTTGCAGCCATGACCGGTCTGGACGTGAATAATGCACAGCCCTCCGAAAAGTATCAGCTGATCGAGTACCATAAATGGAAGTTCGATGCCAAGTGGTACATCAGTTTGGCAAAGAATTTGGTTATTGAGACCAAGATGCAGTTCGGTTTCCTTGGATTCTACAACAAAGATCTTGGAGCCGCACCATTTGAAAGATTCTACGTTGGTGGAGATGGTTTGAGTGGTTTCGGACTTGATGGTAGAGAGATCATCGCACTGCGTGGATACGATAACAATTCATTGACACCGGCAATAAATGGAAGCCAAGTTGGAGGAACGATTTTTACCAAGTATGGAGCAGAGGTCAGATATAGGGTGTCGCCCAATCCGCAAGCAACGGTTTACATTCTCGCGTTTGCTGAAGCTGGTAACTCGTACCTTAAGTTCAGCGACTACAAGCCGTTCCAACTCAGAAAATCTGCTGGGGTTGGAGTTCGTATCTTCCTACCCATGTTCGGGCTCTTGGGGCTTGACTACGGATGGAGATTTGATGACGTACCTGGTTACCCGAACATGGCCCCTGGTCAGTTCCACTTTTCAATCGGACAACAATTCTAATTCTATAGTATCATGAAAAGAAGTGTTCTTACAATCATCGCAGTAGCATTCGCTATTTCAACTTACGCACAGCGTTTCGGTTATGTCGATTCCAATTACATACTGGAAAGCATTCCTGAGTACCAGCAAAAGCAGAACGAATTGGACGAGATTTCTGTTCAATGGCAGCAGGAAATTGAGGCCATGTATGCCGAGATAGACAGAATGTACAAAGATTATCAGGCTGAACAGATATTGCTTACAGATGACATGAAGCGCAAGCGCGAAGAGCAGATCATCGAAAAAGAGAAGGAAGCCAAGGAAAAGCAGAAGCAGCGTTTCGGTTATCAGGGAGACCTGTTTCAGAAGCGGCAGCAGTTCACTAAGCCGATACAGGACAAGGTTTACGCAGCCATAAAAGAGTTGGCAGACGCCAGAGGATATGCGGTCATTTTTGACAAAGCCGGGTCATTGACCATGCTGTACACATCGGCAAAATACGACCTAAGCGAAGACGTGCTTGACGAGTTGGGCTACTCTGTCAAGACCGAGGAGAAATAAATCTTTAATATTGCGCCCCGAAAATCAAAAACAATGAAAAAACTGATCATAGCAGTTATTGCAATCGCATTTACGTTCCCAGCTCTTGCGCAGCAAAAGTTCGGACATATAGATTCTGGAGCTCTTTTGGAGTTGATGCCAGAGAAGAAGAAAGCTGAAACGGAATTGGAGGCATTCGCCAAAGAATTCCAAACAGCATTGGAAGACATGGCCAAGGAGTACGAAGGAAAGGTTCAAACATTCCAAGCAGAAGAAAAAGGAATGGTTGCCACCGTTAGAAACACCAAAATGAGAGAAATCGCTGACCTTGAAAGAAGAATTCAAGAGTTCCAGCAGCAGGCTCAAGAAGAAATTGCCAATAAAGAGCAGGAAGTGCTGACACCGATCATCGACAAGGCACGTAAGGCTATAGATGAGATAGCAAAGGAGAAAGGATACACTTACGTATTCGACAGTTCTTTGGGTGTTCTCCTTTATGCAGACGATAGCGAAGACATTCTTGCAGACGTGAAAGCTAAGTTGGGTCTGTAAGATTCAATAAGTATTTGACCATCTTTAAGCCCGTCCACCAGACGGGCTTTTTTTATGGATTACCGACCAATAGGCATATTCGATTCGGGCTACGGAGGTCTTACCGTACTGCGTGAAGTGGCGGCCCTGCTTCCCGAGTACGACTATCTCTATCTGGGAGATAACGCACGGTCTCCGTACGGTACACGTTCGTTCGCGAGCGTTTACACCTACACCAAAGAATGTGTGTTTGAACTGTTCAACAAAGGATGCCCGTTGGTTATTCTGGCCTGCAACACGGCTTCTGCCAAGGCGCTGAGAAGTATCCAACAAAAGGACCTTCCTAAAATGGACCCGAAGCTTCGAGTATTAGGCGTAATCAGGCCTACGGCAGAGGTCATCGGTAACTATTCTTCCTCTAGGAAAGTGGGAGTTCTTGGTACTTCCGGTACGGTGGTTTCAGAATCCTATCCCATGGAAATTGCCAAGACATTTCCGAGTGTCAAGGTGCATCAACAGGCCTGTCCGATGTGGGTTCCGCTGATAGAGAATGATGAGCACAACGGACCAGGAGCTGATTATTTCGTGAAGGAATACGTGGATCAATTATTGGAGAAGGACCCCGAAATAGACACCATTCTACTTGGTTGCACACACTATCCGTTATTGGCGGATAAGATCCGTAAATATGTGCCTGACCATGTTAAGATCCTATCTCAAGGAGAGATTGTGGCCGAAAGCCTGAAAGACTATTTACATCGACATCCAGAAATGGAGCAAACCCTCAGCAAAGGTGGTTCAAGAAGGTTTCTGACAACGGACGATACCTCAGCCTTTGATGCACATGGTTCCACTTTCTTCGGTAGCGATATCCGGTCAGAACATTGTGTCATTGATCACCTGGGTTGATGTAGTTGCAGAATAGGAATCAGGTTCATTTACCTGAGTTATACCACCCGCTGTACATCACGTACTTGGCGGCTATGCCTTTTAACGTTTCAGCCGTGGATGCTGGCAATTCCTTTACCTTTTTGGCAGGTGTACCCGCATAGATGCAGTTGGGCTCAAGTATTTGATTCTCGAGAACAACTGCCCCTGCCGCCACAATGGTTCCGGACGGAACTACGGCATTGTCCATTACAATGGCGCCCATGCCTATCAAAACGTTATCGTGTATCTCACAGCCATGTACAATGGCATTGTGCCCAACGGTCACGTCATTTCCAATTCTAGTGGCGCTTTGCTCAAACGTACCATGCACCACCGCCCCGTCTTGGATATTGACCCTGTCTCCGAGGATCAGGTCGTTCACATCTCCTCTCAGTACACAGTTATACCAGAAACTGCAATTATTGCCAGCCGTAACCCTTCCAATGATGGTGGCGTTCTCTGCAATGAAACAATCCGCTCCCAATTGCGGTGTTACGCCATTCAGTGTTCTTATCAAAGACATTTTAAACAACCTGTTTTACGTTCAAACGTCAAATAAACGAAACACCTCGAATTGCACTCGGCATTACGGATAGGCACGTAGAATTTCCTTAAAATTGTAGCTATTGAACGAAACATGGTCAACACGCGGTTCAGATTTTTAAGTAGCATCCTTTTTGTACTTGTTTCGCTGAGTTCAATGGCACAGGAATGCGGTATCATCTACGTGTCTCCAACAGGGGCCACGTCTGGTACAACGGGAACAAGAGACAACCCTGCCGATCTTCTGCATGCATTTACACTGGTAGACCCGGCCAACAACCACATGCGGTTGGCTCATGGCGTATATGATCTTACCGAGACGTTGGACATTCCTTCAGATATTGTCTTTGAAGGTGGATTTGAAGAAGGAACATGGTTCAAAACCAATGCAGATTCTACCATCATTCATCGAGACGCCAATAACCATGATGTTGCCAATGCGGCACTCATAGCGCTGCGTGTTGAGAATCAAAGCGATTTCAGAATTCAAGACATCACCATCAAGGTAGATGATGCTCCGGGTAACGGTGTCAGTATCTACGGAATTTACCTTTCTGGCTGCGCTGATTATTACATCTCGAGATGTATTGTAATTACAGGCGATGGCTCGGATGGTCTTCCGGGTACGCAGGGCATTCAAGGTATTTCAGGAGCAAATGGTGCTGACGGTGAAACAGGAGAGGCAGAAGGTCCTTGCTGCCGAGCAGGAGGTGCCGGAGGTGCAGGTTCATTCCCGGGTAGCAATGCCGGTGGAAATGGAGGTGATGGTGGCGAATGGGGCGGATTCGACCTTACTGAGGTCTGCGACCCGATATTCAATTTCTGTTCTTGGCTAGTGGTGCCAGATAGTGAATACACCAACCCTGGACATGATGGAGAAAGTGGTGCAGGAAACGGAGCTGGAATAGGTGGGCCACGCGGATCGGGTGTGTGCGAATACACCTACGCGCTGAGCACGTGTGTTGCCTCTACCATAAACCATGGAGAAGATGGTTCTGAAGGTTTGGAGGGTGTTGATGGTGCCGAAGGATTACAAGGAATTGGCGGATACGCAGGAGGTTTCTATGCCCCAGGGGTTGGATTTGATGGAGACCCGGGGCTTACTGATGGAGCCGGAGGTGGCGGAGGCGGTGGCGGAGGTGCCAAAGGATGCGAGCCTGCCGCTGTTGATGTTGATATTACTTCTGGTTCAGCACCTTTCACCAGTGATACGGTTTATAATACGGCCGGCACTGGTGGTGGCGGTGGCGGTGGCGGAGAAGGCGGCCAACGAGGAAATGGCGGTATCGGTGGTACGGGAGGCGGAGGTGTCTTCTGTATTTTCACGTTTAACAACGGCACCAATGGGGTAATTCAAGACTGTTATTTCCTGCCTGGGCAGGGAGGAATTGGCGGGCAGGGAGGCCCTGGTGGACCCGGTGGATTTGGAGGTGAAGGTGGCCAAGGCGGAGTTATTGGAGACAACGGCCCCAACGCAAGCTGTAACAATGGCCAAGGCGGAGATGGTGGCCGTGGCGGAGATGGCGGCATGGGAGGTCAAGGAGGTAAGGGCTCCAACGGTGCTAGCGAAGGATTGGTACAGATAGACGGAACTCCGGTTCTTGACCCGGATATTTTCAACCAGTTTGAACCGGAGATCAGAGTAGATTATTTTGGATGTACCAATTCTAACGTACGCGTTGAAACAGATGCCACAGGTGTCCTGAATTGGATTTTCGGTTTCGGGGCGGAACCGCAGAACAGTTCGGAACAAGTGGATACGGTACAATACAGCGGCCTTCTAGGCTCTCGAAACCTAACACTTATTGTTGATGGTGTGCCGTATTTCTATGCGAACTATCTGCTGATCGAGGAAGATTTCGACCCACCCGTAATTGACGCATCCCGCAACACCATCTGTGTTGGAGAATCTACCGATATCTCCACAACATTTGTTGGCGAGACCTATGCTTGGACCATTCCGGGAGGCTCCATTACATCCTCAACTGATCAGAGTCCTGGTACTGTGACGTTCAACTCGCCTGGAGATTATGTGGTTGAATTGATTGCCACAAGCTGTTGCGGAACTTCACGGGCGACAGACACCATCCATGTGCTAGAGCAAGTGGATGTTGATCTTGGTGATGACCTGAGAGCCTGTTTCCTCGGAGACCTGCCCGTGCTGGATGGAAACGGAAACGAAGGTGCCGAGTACACATGGTATTTGGATGGTTTCCCAACGGGGCTTCCGGTTCAGACATTGGAAACCACCGTTACAGGAACATATGGGGTTGAGGTGAGATACGGACCAAGTTGCGCTGGAACAGACAGCGTGTATGTTGAGATTTACACCGTTTCACCAGTTGATCTAGGCCCGGACCAAGCGATCTGCGAAGGGAGTCCGTTACCCATTTTGAATGCAGGAATTGAATCTGCCGATTATGCTTGGACAGTAGATGGAAACCCGATCGGCACCAACAATATTGAGTTGGAAGTGAACCTGCCAGGAACCTATGCGGTTTCGGTAATTGAAGAAGACGGCTGTTCTGGAGAGGATGAATTGGAGGTGATTGTCAGTGAACCATTCGTGTTCTTAGGTGCTGACATCAATGTGTGCGAGAATCAATCGTTCCCCATTCTGGATGCTGCCAATCAAGGGTCTACGTACGAGTGGTTCTATGAAGGAACTCAACTAACGGGAGAAACAGACCAGCAGCTGCAGACAACCCAAGGAGGGGCATATCAGGTCACCATCACCAACGTTTATGGTTGCCAAGCGTCCGATGAGTTGGAGATAAACACATTCCTGCAGATCAATGCATCCTTTACAGGCCCAACCGCTGCCACGTTGGGAGCCACGGTTTCTTTTCAAGATGTTACGACACCCGCGGTCAATTCTTGGACCTGGAATTTCGGAGATGGAACACCTATCGTATCACAGCAAAACCCGAGTCATGCGTTTACGGCAATCGGTCCTCGGCCTGTTTTCATGGTGGCATCCAACGGAATCTGTTCCGATACCGCCTACTCCGTGGTAGATGTAAGTTGGAATTGTCCTCAGTTGGGGCTGACCGCCAACTTCTCTACCAACACGGATACGGTGGTTCTGTCCGGGTTAGGTAACGTGGAATGCACCAATCTGAGCCAGAACGCAACTCAATACGTTTGGGATTTCGGAGACAATACGGGAACAGTGCCAACAGTAAACCCCATACATGTTTACACAGAGCCGGGAACGTATACCATTACGCTCACGGCCATCAACTACAACTGTACCACCATCACCACGCAAAGCATTATTGTGGTTGAATTCGGTGTTGGAATTGGCGAAGTGGTTTCGGACAATCATCTGATCGTTTATCCGAACCCGAACACGGGGTTGTTCACGGCTGAGTTGGAATTGGATTCTCCTTCGGCATTGCAAATTGAGTTGAACAATGTGCTGGGACAACGGGTTTATCAGAACAGCGTTAAGCCGCAAACCTATTGGAGAAAAGAGTTTGACTTGAATTCTTACGTGAAGGGAGTTTACTTCCTGCGTATCTCTACTGATTTTGGCACGCTTCAACGCCAGATTATCATCGAATAAGCATTATGGAAAAGACGATTCCTTACACCATTTACGCAGAAAGTACGCCCAACCCGACCACAATGAAGTTTGTGGCAAACCGACTTTTGTTGGAAAAGGGACTGGCCGAATACACCAGCATGGAAGATGCCAAAGGCAGTCCGCTGGCGTTGAAATTGTTCGGGTTTCCGTTCGTAACGGGAGTGTTTATCCAAGACAACTTTATCACGGTAATGAAATCTGACATGATATCTTGGGAAGATGTTGTGCTGGAGTTGCGTGAGTTTATCCGTGATTATCTGAATGCTGGAGGAGAGATCATTACCGAATTTGATGCAACGTCCGTTCAGTCTCAAGAGCAGGTGGCAGCTACAACGGTTCATGCCGAGGCGCAGTCTGAGTTGGAAGAAAAGATCATTGCCATTCTTGACAATGAGGTCGGCCCAGCTGTTGCCCGAGATGGCGGAAACATCACTTTCAAGGGCTACGATAATGGCGTAGTTAACGTGGTTTTGAGAGGAGCATGCAGCGGCTGTCCTTCTTCTACCGTTACGCTTAAAAATGGTATTGAGACGTTGCTTAAGAATCGCCTTCCGGGAGAGATAAGCGAGGTTGTGGCCATTAATGGCTAGAGATTCCGTTGTTGAGTTGATTATTCCAGCTATTTAAAACCGAATACCCAGAACGGTTACATCATCTGTCTGCGGTTCCGTTCCTTTCCATTTTAAGAAACTCTTGGTAATGTTTTCCTCTTGCGTTTCTGAGCTCACACCAGCTTGTTTTTGAATAAGATTCAAAAAATTCTTTCGAAGGAATTTTTTGCCCTTTGGTCCTCCGAACTGGTCTTGGAAACCATCTGTAAAGAAGTATAGTTGATCTCCCTTTTGCAGCTCAATAGAGTGAGTGTCGAAATACTTTTCATCGCTTGTTATTAGCCCCCCCACGCTCGATTTTGAGGTGTTCAATTCTATGATAGAATCGTCTCGCAATACCAGTCCATAACCATAAGCACTGGCATACTCTAACCTATTTGATGATGTATCTATCGATCCAAGAAATAGGTCCATGCCATCGTTAACTGCATCATCTGTCATCTCTTTTTTGACTAAAGTTGCCAAAGCAATGTCCATTTTCTTCAGGGCTTTTCCCGCTTCAGAAACACCATTTTCAACAATTATCTTGTTCAGTAAGCTGTTGGCTATCATGGACATCAAAGCTCCAGGAACTCCATGCCCGGTACAGTCCACTATGGCAAACCACGTTCTATCCTCTGTTTTGTGAATCCAATAGAAGTCGCCACTGATAACGTCTCGCGCAAGATGAATAAGAAACGAATCATGAAAAGCATGTTTTACAGCACTTGCTGATGGTAGAATGGCTGCTTGAATACGCTTGGCATAGTTCATACTATCCACCAGATCCTTATTCATGATAGACAATTGCATAGTGCGTTCCTCCACCTTGGTTTCAAGATGATCGTGTGCTTCTTTTAAGGCGCTTTCTCCTCGTATTACCTTCACTTTGTCCTGAATCTGATCGGCAATTTCAATGGAGATGAACATGCCCAACATGCCTGCTAACGGAATGTATCCGACTCTGACAAGTAGATCGGCCAGATCGATGTTATTCTGAGGGTCTATAAAAAACACGCCCAAGTAAAGCAACAGATAAGCAAAGGCAGAAACCGCGGTTTCGAGCAACGAGTATCGCATGGCCACGGCAATAATGGATACATACCAAATGATGTAGAAAGGAGAATCCATATAGCCTGTGGCGGTAATCCATAAAGCAATCAATAGTCCATCTCCAATGGTGGTGAAATAAATGCTGTGCAGAAAACGGAGCTTCTTGTAAATCTCAAACGCAACCATGATGGATGAGTAGGAGAGTGCAAGTACAATGATACCGATGGCAAAGTTGTCATATCCGGCATCTGACCAACCGATGAGGTATACTACAGTATTGAAAATGGAAAGTATGAGACGCAGAATGGATACCCGCTTCTCAGCAGAAAACAGCTTTTCCTCTAAGGCCTTTTGTAAAAGTTGTTTCTCAGTCAATTGGTTGCCGTTCGTAGAACGGCTACGCTTTTAAGAAACAATTGGTTTCGAACATCGACCAACGACCAAAGGAAGTGGTAACCGATCATATGAATGCGCAAGACGTGAGGAAATGCCGTTGATAACCACTTGATTTGCATGGTGGCTGGAAACAAGATGGACAAATCTCAAGCAAAAAACCTTCTAACCAGTTTGAAGCGGGTAAAGCCGCGTCAATTGGACTCGCTTATGCATGATGCGCACGAGAAGGCCTTTTCTTGCATCGATTGCTTGGAGTGCGCCAATTGCTGCACAACCACCGGCCCGCTTTTAACAGACACCGACATTAAGCGCGTTTCCAAGCATCTGCGTATGAAAGACGCTGAGTTTGTGGAGCAGTACGTCCGTGTGGATGAGGATGGCGACCAAGTTTTTAAATCAATGCCTTGCCCATTTCTTGGTGCTGATAATTACTGTTCCATTTACGAACATAGACCGAAGGCATGTAGAGAATACCCGCACACGGACCGTGTGAAACAGCACCAATTACTCAAACTTCATCTGAAGAATGCAGAGATATGCCCTGCGGTTGATCAGGTTTTGGAGGATGTTAAGACCCGCTTAGAGTCCTAGAAGAACCTCCTCGCCCGTCTTACCACCAAATAGCATGGTAGCAGGGTTTTCGAGCATGTTCTTCACTTTCACTAAGAACGAAACAGATTCTTTTCCGTCAATGATTCTGTGATCATAGCTCAACGCGAGGTACATCATTGGACGAGCAACGATCTGCCCGTCTTCCACAACCGCACGCTCTACGATATTGTGCATTCCAAGGATGGCGCTCTGCGGTGGGTTGATTATCGGGGTGCTCATCATCGAACCGAAAACACCACCATTGGTAATGGTGAATGTTCCGCCCGTCATGTCTTCAACGCTGATTTTTCCATCGCGTGCTTTGATGGCCAAACGCTTGATCTCAGCCTCAATTTCGGCCAGACTCATCTGTTCTGCATTGCGCACAACGGGAACCATCAAACCTTTCGGGGAGCTGACAGCGATACCAATGTCACAGTAATCATGGTAAACCAATTCCTGACCATCGATCATCGCGTTCACCGCTGGGAAATGGTACAATGCTTCGGTCACCGCCTTGGTGAAGAAACTCATGAAACCGAGATTCACTCCGTGAGAATCTGCAAACTGACTCTTGTACTTGTTGCGGAGATCCATAATCGGCTTCATGTTCACCTCGTTGAACGTGGTAAGCATGGCCGTTTCGTTCTTCACAGAAACCAAGCGCTCAGCCACCTTTCTGCGCAGCATGCTCATCTTCTCTCTGCGCTGGTCACGTCCACCAGCCCAACTCTGTTCTGCATCGCCCAACGCAAATCCTGAAGACATGGCATTCAACACATCCTGCTTGGTAATGCGGCCGTCTTTGCCAGTTGCTTTCACCTGGTTGGCAGCAATACCATTCTCCGACATCATTTTCTTAGCCGCTGGAGAAGGCGTTCCGCTTGCGTAAGAGTCAGCCTTTGCTGCAACAGGCTCTTTCTTTTCCTCCTTGGCAGGGGCAGCTTCTTGCTTAACCGGAGCTGGCTCTGGGGCCTTTTCTGCTTTCGGAGCTGCACCACCAGCGGGTGCTTTTGCATCCGTATCGATGGTTGCAATTACGCCACCAACGTTTACAGCATCACCTTCGGCAACTTTCCAAGTAATGGTTCCAGCCTGATCGGCAGGAATGGCCAATGTGGCCTTGTCGGAATCAACTTCACAGATCTCCTCATCAAGGAAAACGTAATCGCCATCTTCCTTCAGAAGAGTTGCGATTTCTACTTCGGTGATCGATTCTCCAGGACTCGGAACGGTAATTTCTACAATTGGCATGCCTTTGTTTTTGTATGGTTAGGCGGTTACCGCAATCTCGGCAAACGCTTGTTCTATCAATTTTGCTTGTTCTGCACGATGGCGCTGACCCGAGCCTGTTGCCGGAGCACCAGAAGCTGGTCGGGAAACAATCTCAAGATCGACCTGACGCAACTTACGTAGTAGATGCGACCACGCACCCATGTTGGATGGCTCTTCTTGAACCCAAACCCAAGATGCGTTGGCGTACTTTTTCTGCAATTCAGCAATCTGCTTTCTCGGTAGCGGATCCAATTGCTCCAATCGGACAATGGCTACTTCTTCCGCATTCAGTTCTTCTTTCTTTTCTAGAAGATCGTAGTACACTTTTCCGCTACAAAGAAGCACACGCGTTACCTTTTTGGCGTTGGCCGTTGGGTCATCCATCACCTCTTGGAAATGCCCTTTTGCAAGTTCCTTGATGGATGAAACGCAACGCGGATGGCGCAACAGACTCTTTGGAGTGAAGACAACCAGCGGTTTGCGGAATTCGCGCTTCATTTGGCGTCTCAACACGTGGAAGAAGTTGGCTGGTGTAGAGCAATTGACGATCTGCATGTTGTCGTCTGCGCAAAGCTGTAAGAAACGCTCCATTCTTGCGCTACTGTGCTCAGCACCCATTCCTTCGTAGCCGTGTGGTAGAAGCATCACAATTCCATTCATGCCTTTCCATTTCTCCTCTGCGGAAGAGATGAATTGGTCGATGATGATCTGCGCGCCATTGTTAAAATCACCGAACTGCGCCTCCCAAATTGGAAGACAATTCGGGCATCCGAACGCGTAGCCGTAATCGAAACCGAGAACGGCATATTCCGAAAGCAATGAGTTGTAAATGAAGAAATCGCCCTGTCCGTCTCCGAGATGATCCAACGGAACATACTCAGCACCTGTATCTTCAAGTTTCAGAACTGCGTGGCGATGAGAGAACGTTCCTCGCTCAACATCCTGACCTGAGATTCGCACTTCGTGCCCTTCCTTGAGCAATGAACCGTAAGCCAAAAGCTCGGCCATTCCCCAGTCCAGTTTATCGGTCTCAAAGACCATGGTCTCACGGTCTTTCAGAATCTTCTGCATTTTGCGGAAAACCTTGATGTCCTTTGGAACGGAGGTAATCACTTTCGCAATATCCTTCAGGGTTTTCTCTGCAACACCCGTCTCCAGCGAAGTCTCGAAATCTTCCTTCTTGGCAAAACGGTAGCCTTTCCAAGTATCTTCCAAGAACTGCGTTACCGTTGCCTTTTGAATCTCTTTTGCCTCTATCAAACGTTCTTGCAGCATATCGCTGAACTCCTGTTCCATAGACTTGACCAGATCGGCTCCCACTAGACCAGAGGAGGTCAGTTTCTTCGCATAGATCGACAATGGATTCGGATGCTTCGCGATGATGTCGTAGAGGTTTGGCTGCGTGAAACGAGGCTCATCGCCTTCGTTGTGGCCGTATCTGCGGTAGCACAGCAGATCCACAAACACATCGCTTTTGAATGTTTGACGGAATTTCATGGCCATGCGCATGGTGTGTGCCACTGCCTCGGCATCGTCTCCATTCACGTGGAAAACCGGAGCGTGTGTCACCTTGGCCACATCCGTGCAGTATATGCTCGAACGGCCATCGGTGTAGTTGGTGGTAAAACCAACTTGGTTGTTGATGACGATATGAATGGTTCCACCTGTTTTGTAGCCGTCCAATCTGGCCATCTGCACCAATTCGTAAACCACACCTTGGCCAGCAATTGCCGCATCGCCATGGATAAGAATTGGACACAATTTGCTGTCGTCTCCCTTGAATTTACGGTCGATCTTGGCTCTTGAAATTCCTTCAACCACTGGCCCAACCGCCTCCAAGTGAGATGGGTTCGGGCATAGGTTCATCTTCACATCCTTGCCATTGTCGCAGGTCATGTAAGATGTGTAACCCATGTGGTATTTCACATCGCCTTCAATGTCAGCGTCTTCGTAGTCTTTACCTTCAAATTCTGAGAAGATTTCCTTGTAGGTCTTGTTCAGAATGTTGGCCAATACGTTCAATCGGCCACGGTGTGCCATACCGATAACGAACTCCTCAATTCCTAGAACAGCGCCTTCTTCCACCACCATGTCCAAGGCCGGAATCAGTGATTCTGCTCCTTCCAACGAGAAACGTTTTTGGCCTGTGAACTTCTTACCCAGGAACTCTTCAAAAAGCACAGCCTGACTCAATTTCTTGAGCACCTGCTTCTTTTCTTCAAGAGAGAAATTAGGCTGATTCTTGTTGCTTTCCAGCAGGTTCTGCATCCAACCCACAACCTCTGGTCTGCGCATGTACATGTACTCCACGCCAATGCTTTCGCAGTAGGTCTTCTCCAGATGCTCGATGATGTCTTTGAGCGTTGCTGGACCGATTCCGATCATGGTTCCAGCACGGAAAGTGGTGTTCAGGTCGTCATCGCTTAGCTCAAAATTCTCCTTGGCAAGCGTTGGTGCATATTTTCTTCGCTCACGAACGGGATTCGTTCGTGTAAAAAGATGTCCGTTCTTGCGGTAACCCTCAATCAGGTTGATCACATCAAACTCCTTCTTCACGTTAGCCGGAATACCAAAGTTGGCATCATCCTGATCGTAAAGCTGTTCGGCAAAGTCGAAGCCGGCAAAAAACTGCTGCCAGTCTTCGCTTACTGAATTGGGGTCTGATTTGTAAGATTGATAAAGATGTTCCACCGCGGAAACATCCATGTTTGAGAGGTACGAGAACTTATCCATTAGTGGACTTAGGTGTACTTATTGAGTGGTTTGCGCAAAAATACGATTATCAGTTCGGGTTAAGAACAGAATAACTACATGTTAACAACCACTTTATGGCAGTTGTTTTCCAGAATAATGCATTCGGATCACCACCTTTTGCAGTTCGCGTTTCAAAATGAGGTCGGTGAGTTCTTGAATGGCGTCAATGCGTTCCTCTTTCCCAAATAGAATTTCTCTCACTTTTCGTTCGTTAAGGTCGATGCCGTAAATGAGGTTCCAGAATTTTTCGGTCTGATTCTCTAGCATGTACTCGATCACAGGCTTGAGCTGGTCGGTCAATTCTCGATAGGCTGTCTCGCCCTCGCCCGAAAATTCAACATCAAAGCCCTGTAGGCGGAAATCCTTGTTGATCTGATTGACAACTTCCTGAAGTAGCCAAACACTTTGCTCATATCGTTGGTAATCTGACGGAGAGAGCGGCAGATCCATCTAAGATTCTCTGTGCATTAAAGACCTGCTGAAGTCCAGAAGGACAGACTTCCACTTTTCATTGGCGCCTACCTTTTCCAAGGCTGCAATTCCTGTGTTGAAGTAACGCCACATTCTTTCCTCAGCCAGTTCTCTCACGTTCAATTCATCATAAATGGACGTGACCCCTTCAACTTTATCGGTACTGGAATTTGAACTGGAGATCCAATCTGCCAAGACCTCCTCCGTTTTGCCAGTTGCCAGTTCTTGCGCCTTCAAAAGCAAGAAGGTTTTCTTGTTGGCCAAGATGTCTCCACCTTTCTGTTTTCCTACTTTTTTGCTTTCTCCGAATACATCCAGAATATCGTCTTGCAGCTGAAACGCAATACCGCAATTAAGACCGAAATCGTAAAGCGCTTGAGCCTGATCTTCTGACGCTCCTCCGGTCAACGCCCCGATCTTAAGACTCGCTCCTAACAGAACGGCCGTTTTGAGTGTTATCATGTGTAGATAATCATCGATCGAGACGTCATTTCGCTGTTCAAAATCCATGTCCAACTGCTGGCCTTCGCATATCTCCAAAGCCGTTTTGTTGAACAGGTCTAGAATTGGTAGGATTACGTTCTTGTCTGTTTGAAGCAACTCCTGATAGGCCTTGATAAATATGGCATCGCCAGAAAGGATGGCCACATTGGGATCCCATTGTTCGTAAACCGAGGGTTTTCCGCGTCTTACGGGCGCTTCGTCCATTATATCGTCATGGACCAATGTAAAGTTGTGGAACAACTCAACTCCAAGCGCTGGATGAATGGCATTGGAAATATCTTCAGAAAACAGCTTGCAACCCAGCAGAACCAGCACAGGTCGCATTCGTTTACCTCCGTTTTCTAACGTATAGCGTACAGGCTGATAAAGTTTGGCAGGTTGTTCCGGTAGTTGAAGATTGCTCAGAGCCTTTTCAAGCTCCTCTCTCAATGCCAGAATCTGTTCCATTAGATCAAAGAAATGAACTGACCGTGCTGAATTACTTCCTTCAGGCCATCTTCCAAAGTTGTTACTTCTCGGTTGAGCAACGTTTTCATCTTGCTGGTATCCGGCAATCTTCTGGTCATATCGCCTTCCTCCAATGCCGGCAGATGTATGACCTTAGATTTTGAGCCTGTTACCTTGATGATGATGTTGGCCAATTCGAGAATCGGTACTTCAATGTTACCTCCAATGTTCACCACATCGTTCACATACATGTCATTGTAAAACGCGGCCACACAGGCATCCACATTGTCATTGATGAAGCAGAAAGTCCGTGTTTGAGAGCCGTCTCCATAAATGGTGATGTTCTCGTTCTGAAGTGCCATGGAAAGGAACCTTGAGATAACGAATTCCTTGCTCTGCTTTGGTCCGTAAGTGTTGAAGAAACGGAAAATGGTGTACTCCAACCCGAATTCTCTTTCGTACGATTTTAGATAAGCTTCCCCAACATTCTTTACAATAGCGTAAGGCAATCTGGAGTTGAGTGGCGTGGTGTGCTCGTTCTGCGGGAACTCCACAGGTTCTCCGTAAACCTCAGACGAACTAGAATAATAGACCCGTTTAACTCCCGTGTTCTTGCTCAAGGAAAGAATGTTGTCGATTCCGGTAATGTCTGCCAGAACCATGACCGGGTTCTGGAGCGTACGCTTAACACCAACCACGGCTGCGTAATGGAACACGTAATCGAACGTGTAGGCATAGAATACGCTTGAAATGTCCTTGTAATTGTTTGCATCGCACTTAATGAACCTGAGGTTGTTGTGCTCTGAGGTTGGGACTTTCTTGATGGATCCGGTAAGCAGACTGTCTACAATTACCACGTAATTCTCTGGGTCTTTTGCCAGTTTTTCTGCAACTGCCGACCCAATGAATCCTGCTCCTCCTGTAACCAGGATCTTGTTCTTGATCTGTGCTGGATATTTCATCTATTTCAAGAGTTTCATTAGGTAATCACCGTATCCGCTTTTCTGCAATGGTTCAGCAATTTTGCGCAGCTGATCAGCATCAATAAAACCACCTCTGTAGGCAACCTCTTCAATACAACCAATGGCCAAACCTTGCCTATCTTCAATGGTCTGCACGTACTGACTCGCCTGCATCAGCGAGGCAAACGTACCCGTATCCAGCCAAGCGGTTCCTCGTCCAAGAAGTCCAACTTTCAGCTTTCCTTTTGAGAGATACTCCTTGTTCACATCCGTTATCTCATACTCACCTCTCGCGCTTGGCTTCAGGTTCTTGGCAATTTCCACCACAGAATTATCGTAGAAATACAACCCGGGAACTGCGTAGTTTGATTTTGGATTCGCTGGTTTCTCCTCAATCGTAAGCGCTCTGAAGTCATCATCGAATTCAACAACGCCATAGCGTTCTGGATCACTAACGTGGTATGCGAATACCACACCTCCTTCTGGGTCGTTGTTCGAACGAAGCGTGCGTTCCAAACCATGTCCGTAAAAGATGTTGTCTCCAAGCACAAGAGCAACTTTATCGTCTCCAATAAACTCTTCGCCAATTACAAATGCTTGGGCAAGTCCATTTGGCACTTCCTGCACTTTGTAGGAGAATTTGCAGCCAATTTGCTCACCGGTTCCCAGCAGTCGCTCAAAGTTTGGAAGGTCTTGCGGTGTTGAGATGATCAAGATCTCGCGGATACCGGCCAGCATAAGCACGCTCAGCGGATAGTAGATCATGGGCTTGTTGTAAACAGGCATCAGCTGCTTGCTTACTGCCAACGTAAGAGGATGCAATCTTGTGCCAGATCCTCCAGCGAGTATTATTCCTTTCATGTGGTTTGGTTTTGAACGCTCAGCTCGGTCTCAGTTTCTTCTTCCGGATATACGGTATCCAGTCCTGCGTCTTTGAAATACTTGGTGGTTAACGAACGCTCTAAGGTAAGTAATAGAGACGGTAGGAGGATGAGATTTGAGAACATTGCCACTAACAACGTGATGCTCACAAGCATGCCCAAAGCCTTGGTTCCTCCAAAGGTTGAAAGATGGAATATCGAGAACCCGAAGAAGAGCACAATGGAGGTGTAAGCCATGCTTAATCCAACTTCGTGAAGGGCCAGAATTACACTACGTTTGATGCGCCAATTGTTGACCTCCAATTCCTGCCGGTATTTGGCCAAGAAGTGAATCGTATCATCTACCGAGATACCGAATGCAATACTGAAAACAAGAATAGTTGAAGGTTTGATGGTAATGCCCAAGAAACCCATAAGTGCGCCTGTAAGAATCAGCGGAATAATGTTCGGGATCAGCGATACGGCTACCATTCTCCAAGAACGGAACATGTATGCCATCAGCAAGGCAATAAGCACCACAGCAATTCCTAAACTGATGAATAGGTTCTTGACCAGATATTCGGTGCCTCGCAAATAGACAACCGAAGTTCCTGTAATGAGTGTTTGGTACTTATCAGGATTGAAAATGCTATCCAGAACGGGTCTTATTTCGCCTATCAGCCGTTCGGCCTCATCTGTTCCAACATCTTTCATTTGGAAACTGACCCGTGTTATTTGCTGTGAGCTGTCTATGAAACTTTTCAGCAGGCTGGATGCATCCTTGTTGCCTTTATCGTTATCTGCGTACGATAGAATGAATCCGCGCTCAGCTCCACTTGGCAATCCGTATTTCGATGGCATTCCATTGTAATAGGCCTGCTTCAAAGACTTAACGATCTCTGTCATGCTTACAGCACGGGAAAACTCTGGGTAGGCAGAAATGGCATCCTGGAGTTTGTCAATGCGCTTTAGCGTAGCAGGAGAAAGTGCCTTGCCCGGTTTTAGGGCGTCTATCTGAATCTCAAAAGGCACTACACCGTTGAACTGCTCTTCGAAAAAAGCAAGGTCTTTCAGTACATGGTGGTTCTCCGGAAAATCATCAACGATCTTTCCGTCTGAAGTAATGAGTGTAATGCCATAGATACCAACAACAACACAGGTTCCGAAAAACCAATACACACGGGATCGGTACGAAAGAACGATCTCCACGATCTTGGAAATGAACACCTGCGATTGCTTGCGGTCCAGGTGTTTTACGTGGCGCGCTTTCGGCTCTTTCAGAAAGCTGAAAATGATAGGAACCAAGAGCAACGACAGCACGAAAATGCACATGATGGAGATGGCCGCCACCACACCGAATTCGCGCATTACAGAACTCTCCACAACCGTGAATGTGGCAAAACCAGCGGCCGTTGTTGCATTGGTCAGGAGTGTTGCTTTTCCAACTTTCCGTACCACTCGCTGCAAGCCTTTGATCTTGTTGCCATGAGACCGGTATTCTGTGTGGTATTTGTTAAGCAAGAAGATACAGTTGGCCACACCGATAACGATGATCAGCGGAGGAACGAGCCCAGTAAGAATCGATAGTTGGAATCCCATTACGGCCACAAAACCAATAGACCACAACGAGCCTATTGCGACAACCAACATGGCCACCATAACCACCTTGAACGAGCGGAAGAAAATGAACATGATAACCGCGGTAACCAACAGCGCATACAGAATGAATAGGAACATTTCTGCCTTTACTACTTTGGCCAATAGACTTCGGATGTATGGCATGCCCGAATACCGCAAATTAACCCCAAGACGGTCCTCGTATTTATCGCCAACGGCAACTATCTGGTCTGTCAAAGCCACCCGCTTCTTGCTGTCCAGCACTGTGGCGTTCATGGTAATGGCCATCACAGAAATGTGAGATTCCTCATCCCACATCACATTATCGTAGAACTTCAAATTGACAATCTGCGCTTTTATGGAGTCAAGCTGTGCCTGTGTCTCCACCGGACCATCATGAATTAAGCTGAAATCGAACTTTTTGAGGCTGTCGTTACGCACAAGGTTGTAGCACCTAGCTGCGGAAACCACCTCTTCAATCCCTTCCAGTTCGCTTACCTCTTTGCCCAACTCATACCAAGCGTTGTAGACATCTTTTTTAAAGAAATCTTCTTGCTCAATTCCTATTACAAGCACATCTCCATCCTCTCCAAAACGCTGTTTGAAGTCCTTGTAATTGATAAGCGTGCTATCTGTGCTTGGCAGGAGGGCAGCGAAATCGTAGCGGATCTTGACCTGCGTGGCCATGAAACCCTGTACCAGCGTTATGAGTCCGATGACCACCAGAATGGCCACTCGGTTTCTAAGTATGATGCCAGCTATCTTCTGCCACATGGTTGCTGCTGATAATCAGCCGTTTGGCCCTTTCGCTTTTTGGGGCTGCGAAGCTAAGAAAATCACGTAGCCTATCCAATGCAATCATGTCCTTATCAAGACCTATCTGAGTACGGTAATTAGAGATGCCTTTGGCATTTGACTACCTTCGCAGCCAATGCGGCATGTTTCTGAAATAGCCTTTACCGACCCGGTTTTCAAAGACCATTCAGGTTCGGGTTTCACCCAGTTTATGATGCGCTACATCCGCGATGAGCGCGATATCGTTTTCATTCATCTCATTCTGAAAATCGTTCTCGTAATTGTTCCGATTGCAGTTTATCTGTACCTGCCAGGCCGGTTCAATTGGTGGGTAGTTGTGGGGTATTTGGCTATCAACTGGGCATTTTTCACACCGCCATACATTCTCATGCTGCATTGCACCAGCCACAGACCGCTGTTTCAACGCAAGTACGACTGGATGAACAAGATCATTCCGTGGTTCTTGGGACCGTTCTTCGGAGAAACGCCCGAAACCTATTTCGGTCACCACATGGGAATGCATCATCCAGAGAACAACCTGCGCGAAGACCTCAGCAGCACCATCGAATATCAGCGCGACAGTTTTGGCGATTTCATGAAGTATTTCCTACGGTTTTTCACCTTGGGAATGATCGATCTGACCAACTACTTCACGCGGAAAAAGCGTTTCAAACTGCGCAGGCACACGGTTCTGGGCGAATTGAGTTGGTACGCGTTTGTGATTGCCATGAGTTTTGTAAACTGGCAAGCAACACTGGCAGTTTTCATCATTCCGTTCGTGTTTACACGATTTATGATGATGGCGGGAAACTGGGGGCAACACGCCTTTGTAGATGCTGATGCGCCAGGAAACTGCTATCGCAACAGCATCACCTGCATTGAGGTGGCCTACAACAAGAAGTGCTTCAACGATGGTTATCACATCATCCATCACATTAAACCGAGCATGCACTACACCGACATGGCGCAGGAATTCCGAGACAACTTGGACGCTTACGCCAAGGAAAAAGCGATTGTGTTCGAAGGCATCGATTTCTTCATGGTGTGGTTCTTCCTGATGACGGGCAATTACAAGGCGCTAGCCAAGAAGTTCGTCCGGTTGGATGATTCGCTGAAAACCGATGAAGAGGTGATTGCGTTCCTTAAAACCAGAACGAAGAGGTTGCCTGAGGAGAAGTTGATCTAAGGACGCTCCAACTCAAAATAAAGGCACTCAATTCCGTACCACGTGCCTTTGCCTTTTTCCCGTAAACCAATTTTCTTGATGACGGCTTGAGACGCATGATTGTCTGGCCGAACAATGGCGGCAATTTTCTTCAGACCAAGTGTTTCGAAACCATGTTTCAGCAGCGCTTTTCCTGCTTCGGTTGAGTAGCCCTTTCCCCAGAATTTCTTCTTGATGCGGAAACCGACCTCGACCTCACCGTTATCTGGCAGGTGTTTCAGAATGTACCAACCCATAAACTCGTCCGTGTCTTTCAAGTAGGCGGTCCAAAGTCCAAGTCCAGGGTTTTCAGCCATATATCTCAACAATTTCGGAACCGCTGCTTCGTGATGCGAACGGTCTCGAGGTTCGCCATCGGTGATAAAACGCATTACCTCAGGGTCGCTGTCCAGATCAACCAACAGATCGATGTCTTCAGGTTTAAGCCATTTCAGTACAAGCCGCTCCGTTTCCAAAAAGGTTCCCGATCGTTTCATGATGCAAAGATGATGAATCACCTTTTTGCGGTATTGCCGATGATGTTTGGTGCAGATATTTTTGGACTGTGCAAACAAAACCACAGCCTCAGAATGAAGTCCGAGAACAACCTAGGTTCTCGAATTTTCTTGTTTTTGAATTCAAGAAGAAGAAAAAGAAGCAGTGTTGCGAGAAGTACAAGCGTAAAGGCAAACGCTGCGGTTCGTGTCCGCTGAAGGGCTGTGCCTGATCAAGGTTTCGGGTAGCGATAGTGGCCCGTTATGTCAAACTTGAAAAGACAATCTTCCATTACCTGACCCGCACCGATGTTGTGCACGATCAGCGGTGTTTTTAGAAACATGGTTTTCTCGTCAACAACAATTCCGATGTGCGTAATTCCTCCGCCCAAGTTCCAAGTAACGATATCGCCAGACAGATAATCCTCAGCATTTTGAGTAACGGGCAATGAAACACCTTTTCGTTCAAAGAACTTTCGAAGATTCGGCACACGTCTGTGGTCAATGTTATTGTCGGTGGATTTCAATCCCCAGTTTTTCGGGTAAAGGCTAAAATTGGCCTTCATGTCTTCGTGAACCAATTGCTGAAGATCGATTCCAAGTTTTCGCAACGCGCGAATCACAACATCGGTACAAACACCTTTGCCGCTGGGCACATCTCCATTCGGATACGGAATACTGAAGTAGCTTGGGTCGTACACCACATCATCTTTGGTAAGTTCCATTGCCGCCTCAGAAAGTGGTTGATTCTGACCCGAAACGGTCAACGAAAACCAACACACGACTACGGTAAAAAGTGTTCTCATCGGTAGGAAAAGGTTAGTATTGTATGGATGAATCGGCTAATGATAATGCTGGTCTGGTTGACTGCAAATTTGAACGCGATGGCACAGGTGGATATTGTAAACAAGGAAGCAAACGGCATGACTTTCAAATGCCGCGTGGCGGGAGACCCTTCGGGCGAACCCGTGATTCTGTTGCATGGTTTTCCTGAAACATCTCACATGTGGATCCCACTATTGGAGCGACTTTCCGAGAACGGCTATTACTGCATAGCGCCCGACCAGCGTGGTTACAGCCCGCAGGCCAGACCGACCGATGTGAGGGCTTATGAGATTGAAGAATTGGTTTCGGATGTGGTGGCTTTGGCGGATGCTTTCGGTTTTGAGAAATTCCAGCTTATTGGCCACGATTGGGGTTCGGCCGTTGGTTGGGGCGTGGTGGCATATCATCCCGATAGGGTAAAGAGTTGGACCGCGCTTTCCGTCCCGCACTTGAAGGCTTTCAGCGATGCAGTTCGATTTGACAAGAAGCAGAAGAAGATGAGCCAGTACATGGGCTTTTTCCAGCTGCGCGGAATTCCAGAATGGTTCATGCTGCGGAAAGACCGCAAAATGCTGAGAGGAACATGGCGTTCAAGTTCAGAGGAAGAAAAGCAAGATTACTTGGAGGTGATTGGAAACAAGCCTGGTCTGAAAGCGGCTTTGGCTTGGTATCGTGCTAATTACAAAGTCCTTAAAAAAGGGCAGAAAATGGACAATTACCTCGAAGTGAAAACACCGACATTATTGCTTTGGGGCAAGAAAGATTTTGCCATAGGACCAGTTGGTGTTGATGGAACCGCCCAATACATGAAAGGTGAGTACAAGCGTGTTGATCTGCAGGCCAGTCATTGGTTGATCCAAGAGGATTTTGAAGGATGTGCGATTCCGATTCTTGAGCATCTGAATAGCCACAAGTAATGCCGGTCATTGAAGACAAACAGGTTGGCAACAACCGTCTCGGTCTTTGGAAGATCGATGGTTCGGAAATTCGGTTTGAAACAGAATTTCCTGAACTGTCAGCGCAATTGTCGGTACGCCATCCAAGAACCCAATTACAACGGTATGCTTCGCGATTGTTATTGGCAGAAATGTTGGGCAAAATGCCCGAAGTTTCAAAAGATGAAAACGGAAAGCCGTTGCTTCTTGACCATTCGTTGGAGATTTCCATTTCGCATACGGAAGGCTATGCAGCTGTTCTTCTCGGAACGGGAAAATTGGGCGTGGATGTGCAGCATTACAAACCGAATGTGATGAAAGTGCGCGACCGCTTTCTGGATGACCGCGAACTGGAAATGGCTCAGGACATCGAAACCACCACACTCTTTTGGGCAGCGAAAGAGGCGGTTTACAAATACAACGCTAAACCAGGCTTGGATTTCCGCGACCCGATAACGGTTCATTCAATCGAGTCTGAAATTCTACCGAGCAGTTTTGTCTACGCAGGAGCTGAAACCAAGCTCAATCTCGGTTGGAAAAAACTGGACGGAGCGATGCTCGTTTGGACGATTTAACGCTTCACGATAAACCACGGATTCAACAGGTTTTCCTTGTTGTAGCGGAGAGGAGTTACTTCGTCCTTTTCGGTCACGGTGCAGCCTGCGTTCAGCGCAATTGCTTGTCCAGCGCCTGTGTCCCATTCCATGGTAGGTGCAAAGCGAGGATAGACATCAGCCACGCCTTCCGCAACCAAGCAAAGTTTCAAAGAGCTTCCCATCGAGACCATTTCCACGTCTCCGTGTTCGGCTTTCATCTTGTCGAAATACTCCAAGGTTTCATCACTCATGTGTGAGCGACTTCCCACCATGGAGAAGGTTTTCCTGTCTGAAGCAATGGGCAATTTTTTTCCTTTTGATAGCAGATCATTCAGGTCGGAATAAGAAGCATGAACCTTTGAGTAATCATTGATCTTGAACGCACCTAAACCTTTGATGCCGAGGTACATTTCATCCTTTACTGGAACGTAAATAACACCCGAAACGGGAACACCATCTTCGATCAACGCAATGTTCACGGTGAATTCGCCATTGCGTTTCACGAACTCCTTGGTGCCATCCAACGGATCCACCAGCCAGAACTGTTTCCAGTCTTTTCGTTCTGCGTATGGAATGTCTTTTCCTTCCTCGCTCAGTACCGGAATGCCTGTGTCTTTAAGGTATTCCATGATCTTGAGGTGAGCACGTCTGTCGGCCTCGGTAAGCGGACTTTTGTCCTCTTTCACATCAACCGTAAACTCCGTTCCGTAAACTTCAAGTATTTCCAATCCGCCTTCAAAGGCACCTTTTATCGCTTGCTCTATCATGGCCGCGAAGTACAGGTTCAAAGTTCAAAGTTCCAAGCTCAACCCTATCTACATTGAACCTTAAACGTTGAATTTTGAACTAAACGAGGTCGTACCTCAACGCGAGTAGAATTGTGCCAAGTGAGATATAGATCAGCGTAAGCGGTAGACCGATCTTCATGAAATCTTTGAAGTTGTATCCGCCAGAACCATAGACCATCAAGTTCGTTTGGTAGCCGATAGGCGTTATAAAGCTGGCCGCGCCACCGAAGGCAACAACGAGAACAAACGGTTCCACGGGAAGATTCATGCTATGCGCCAAACTCACCGATATCGGGAAGATGAGCGCAACGGCTGCTTTATTGGTCATGTAGGCTCCAAGAATATTGGTTACGGCAAATATTCCCGCAATCACAGCAATTGGCCCCAAGCCTTTGCCAATATTGAGAACAGTTTCTGCAATGATATCAGCAGCGCCACTATTGATCAATGCTCTGCCCATTGCAAGGCCAAAAGCCATGATGGCAAGTAGGTTCACATCCAATCCTTTTCTTACTTCAGTTGCCGTGAGAATGCCGCCTAAAAGCGTTCCCGCAAGCACGATCAGCAGGCACGTGAACAATGGAACAGGTGTGGTTGCAGAAACGATAATGGATGCCATAACGCCCAGAATAACGTAAAGGGCTTTTCGTCCCTGAACACGCACGTTCTGCTTCCGCGAGATGGTGTAGAACGCGTTCTCCGTGGCGCGCTTGTAGAAATCGCGACCAGCAAAAAGGAGCAGCGCATCGCCTGCTTGCAGTTCCACATCTCCGAGTTTTCCGGATAGTTTCTCGCCATTGCGATGAACAGCCACAATGGCGGCATCATATTTCCCTCGGAAATCGGAATCCTTAACCGTTTTGCCGATCAGCGAACTGTTGTAAGAAATGACCACCTCTACCACATCCGAAAGGTGATCGCTCTCGCAGGTTCTCGGCAGACTCAGCCCCATTTCGGCCTTCACCATATCCTGAATCGTATCCAAGCCGCCCGTAAAGATCAACCTATCGTAAGACCTTAGAATATGGGTAGGCGATACGGGAGTGATGATACGTTCGTTCCGCACGATTTCAACAAGGAAATTGCCCTTCAAATTCCGTAATCCAGCCTGCTGGATGGTCTTTCCGATAAGTGATGAAGTTTGGCCCACCTCCGTTTCCACAAAATACTCGCGCCAATCCTCGCTGAACTCGTCCATCGCATCCTTGTGGTCGGGAAGAAGACGGTCGGAGAAAAAGAACATGTAAATGCCGCCAATAATTGCCAATGGAAGCCCGATCCACGTGAAATCGAAAATGTCAAGACTTGGCAGACCAGCGTCCACGGCCATACCATTGACGATTAGGTTGGTACTGGTCCCGACCAGCGTCATGCAGCCTCCAACAATGGTCACATACGAAAGCGGAATAAGCAGTTTGGCGGGCGACATCCCGTTGCGCTTCGACCAGCTGTGTACGTAGGGCATCATCATGGCCACCAACGGAGTGTTGTTGAAGAATGCAGAAGCGGGAGCTATGAAAAGCATCATTCGCCCAACAAACGACCGTTGACTTTTCGTTCCCTTGAAAAGGCGATTGAAGAGTGCGTCCATCACGTTCGTTTTGCGGATGGTATCGCTGAGAATGAGCAGCAGAATGATGACTGCCAATTGCTCGTTGGCGAAACCGCTAATGGCCTCCTTCGGGGTAAGTACTCCGAAAACCGTGAGGAACATGACGGCTGAGAAAAAGGCCACTTCTGCCCGAATTTTGCCCGAATAAAGGGCTACCAGCAGAAACAGGACCGAAATCCCGACCAATATGGGCGCGAATTCAGGCATTTACATCAGTAACCCGATTTCGCTCCCGCGATGTTCTCGATCGGATGCCAAGTGGTTTTTACTTCCTGCGTTTCGAGCAGCAAGTAAGGATCTTCGCCCTGTTTGTTCCAATCGTATTTGGCCCAATTGAGCACACGTTTCACGTTCAACGCTCCGTTCTCTTGGATCTTTCTCAGGTGCTTTTCGCGACAGTAAATGGTAGCATTCACATCCATGTGCGAACTGAAATGGTCGGCCAGCTCATCTTCTTTTCCTGTGAGAATATTAATCACACCACCTGGAACATCTGATGAATTCAACACTTCGGCAAACGTTACCGCCACATGCGGTGAATTCTCAGAAGCTAAAACGACACATGTGTTTCCTCCAGCTATGACTGGCATGATGCAACTCACCATTCCAAGTAATGATGGACTTTCTGGCGCGATGATGGTCACAACGCCTGTTGGTTCGTGAACGCTAAAGTTGAAATGCGAGGATGAAACGGGGTTCACGCTTCCGAAAACCTGTGTGAACTTATCGCACCAACCAGCGAAATACACGCAGCGGTCAATAGAAGCTTCCACTTCCTTGGTCGCGGCAGCTCGTGAAGCACCGACCGCAACCAATTCCTCAACGAATTGTGCTTTTCTTCCTTCCAGCATTTCAGCAATACGATACAGAATTTGGCTTCGGTTAAAAGCTGCTCGACTGCTCCAGCCTTCGAATGCATTTCGCGCAGCAACAACTGCGTTGCGGAGGTCTTTTCTACTGCTGAGGCAGATGTTGGTCACCGTACCGTCTTTCAATTCAACGGGGTAAAAACGACCGCTTTCTGTTCTCGGAAACTGCCCTCCGATGTAGATCTTGTATGTTTTATTGACTGTCAATCTTGTCATGCTCTTGTTCAAATGTGGTTACGAATTGCGAATACGTACGAATATTCGAATTCGGGTCAATCATTGATAATGCGTTTATATCGAACCTGTTCCTGACCGAAATGTATCAGAATCCCCAATTTCAAGTTTGATTGTTTCAAATAGGAGACCACCTGTTCTATTTGTTTTCTTGAGAAATGCTGTGTCCGCTTCAGTTCAACCACAATTTTTTCGTCAACCAGAAAGTCAAAATATCCTGTCCCTACTTTTTCTCCTTCAAATACAATCGGAAAATGTGCTTGCTCCTTAAAGTTGATGTTTCGGTTCTTGAATGAAACAGCTAATGCTTTCTGATATACTTTTTCCAAAAGACCGCCACCGAGTTCATTATGAACATCGAATGCGCAACCCATGATCTGATAACTCAGTTCGGGATAAAGTAGGTCGGTTTTATTGACGGGAGCCTTCACTACGTTCGGATATTCGTATTCATTCGTAATTCGCAACCACCGCTATTCGTCATATTCGTACTCATTCGTAATTCGTAACCCTAACTAAGATTAACGTAAGGCAACAACCCGTGCAGCCCGCCCTCACGGCCAAAACCACTTTCCTTGTAACCACCGAATGGCGATGTCGGGTCGAATTTGTTGTAGGTGTTCGCCCAAACCACACCTGCACGGAGCTTGGTGGTCAGGTTGAAGATCTTCGAACCTTTGTCCGTCCAAACACCTGCTGAAAGCCCGAAAGGCGTGTTGTTCGCCTTGTCGATCACCTCATCAACTGTTCTGAAAGTCTGGACCGTTAAGACTGGACCGAAAATTTCCTCTTGAACAATTCGGTGGCTTTGCGATGTCTCGCAGAAAAGCGTTGGCGGACACCAATTCCCCTTTTTAGGAAGCGAACATTTCGGCTGATAGATCTCTGCGCCTTCTTCTTGTCCGATCTTCAAGTATTTATTGATGGTGTTCAACTGCTCTTTCGAGTTGATTGCACCCACATCGGTGTTCTTGTCGAGCGGGTCGCCAACGATCAGCGAACTCATGCGGTCTTTCAGTTTTCTGAGCACTTCGTCCTTCACATTTTCCTGAACGAAAAGCCGCGATCCTGCGCAGCAAACGTGTCCTTGGTTGAAGAAAATACCGTTGATGATGCCCTCAACCGCTTGGTCGATGGGCGCATCATCAAAAATGATATTGGCCGCCTTTCCACCCAGTTCCAGCGTTGCCTTCTTGTGCGTTCCCGCAATCGCCTTCTGAATGATCTTCCCCACGCCCGTTGATCCTGTGAACGCAATCTTGTCCACATCTGGGTGGTTGACGATGGCTGCACCAGTTGCACCTGCTCCCGTAACCACATTGACTACACCTGCTGGCAGTCCACTGTCGTGAATGAGTTCTGCCAATTTCATGGCCGTGAGCGGAGTGGTTTCGGCTGGTTTCAGCACCACCGTATTTCCGCAAGCTAATGCTGGTGCAAGTTTCCACGCAGACATCAGCAGCGGAAAATTCCACGGAATGATCTGTCCAGCTACGCCAACTGGCTCGATTTTCTTTCCTGGGAAAGCGTATTCCAATTTATCGGCCCAGCCAGCGTAGTAGAAAAAGTGGTTGGCCGCCAGCGGAATATCAATGTCTCGGCTCTCGCGGATCGGCTTGCCGCCATCCATACTTTCGAGCACGGCAAACTCACGCGCGCGTTCCTGTATCAACCGCGCAATGCGGAAAATGTACTTGGCGCGCTCCTTGGCGGGCATCACGCTCCAAACTTCTTTGTACGCCTTTCGCGCGGCCTTCACCGCCTTGTCCACATCCTTGTCAGACGCTTCCGCGAAATAGGCAATGTGCTGGTCGTTGCTTGGGTTGATGGAAGCGAACTTCTGCCGCCCTCGGCCTTCACAAATTTGCCGTTGATGTACAGCCCGTATTCGTCCTTGATGGTGGCGTGGTCGGCACTTTCAGGCGCAGCCGCGTACTCCCATTTTGAACCGAAATCGAGCTTGTTTTCTGTCTTTTTGCCATCAGTCTTTACTGAAATAATCCAATCCTTGATATCGGCCCTCGGCCTGTTTTGCCAGTTGCATCAGCACATCGTTGGCAAGGCTGCTGGCCCCAAAACGGAACCATTCGTTGCTCAGCCACGCATCGCCCAACGTCTCTTTCACCATCACCAGATAATGCAGCGCCAATTTGGCTTTGCTGATGCCGCCCGCAGGCTTCATGCCCACCATTTTTCCTGTGGCGTAATAGTGGTCGCGAATGGCTTCCAGCATCACCAACGTTACGGGCATTGTAGCCGCAGGACTGATCTTCCCCGTGGAGGTTTTGATGAAATCGGCTCCCGCCAGAATGGCGATGTCGCTGGCGTGGCGCACGTTATCCAACGTGGAAAGTTCGCCTGTTTCCAAGATCACTTTCAATCGCGCTTTGCCGCAGGCTTCTTTAATGGCCGCAATTTCATCGAACACAAAACTGAAATTCCCCGAAAGGAATTCGCCCCGCGAGATGACCATATCAACTTCGTCTGCACCTGCATCGACCGCAATCTTGGTGTCGGCCAATTTTATCTCTCTCGATGAATTTCCAGAAGGAAAAGCCGTTGCCACCGAAGCCACTTTGATGCCTGTTCCTTTCAGCGCATCCACCGCAGTTGCCACATGATTCGGGTACACGCAAACGGCCGCAACCGTTGGCAGGTCGGGCAGCGCATCGTGCAAATGGGCCGCTTTGTAGCACATCTGCCGCACCTTTCCTTCCGTGTCTTTTCCCTCAAGCGTGGTCAGATCGATCATGTTCAAGGCCATTTTCAGCCCCTGAATTTTTGCCGCATTCTTGATGCTCCGCGTCTGAAAACGGGCTGTTCTTTCCTCAACTCCAACTTGGTCGATGGAGCGTTTCAGACCTATCAATTCGTTGTTCGTCATCCTACAGATTGATGGTGCTAATGTACAATTTCGGTCGGTGGTCGGATTTTGCGTTTCCGAACAAAATCACAGTTGTACGCCATTCGGCTACAGTTGTTTCTTGAAGCCTAACCACGGTTTGATCGGCCAAAATTCAGCCTCAACCCCACGGTAGCTTTGAACTCTAATCCCTAAAATTTAGAGTTATGAAGAAGATTTACATTTCGATGATGATGATGGTGTTGGCGCTGGTTGGAACAGACGCGATGGGCTGCCACAATTCCTATTTCAACTTAATTTCCATGAATGACCTTGGTGGAAATCAGTATGAATTCACGGTTGAATTCTGTGTTGGCGCAGGTCGTGCAGGTAACGATTTCGGTGCGGTAGGCTATACGGGCACGTGGGCTGTGAAAGTGGACAACGGAGCAACTGTGGTCAGTTTTCCTGCTACGCTAACGAGCCCATTTACTGGTGCGGTTTATACAGGCTATAATAATCTTTACGGCCCTGATTACTTGATTTTCGACCGACCATTGAGCAGTTGGAATGACTGCTGGGCAAACGTTGAGTTGAACTCAGGGACGCCTGGTTCTTATTGCGTTACGTTCAGCTTCGTCACCAATGGTTTCCCAAATACGTTGGAGTTGATGGGTGCTGAAGGTGATGGCGTTGGTGTTGCTCCTTATGGTTGTAATGGTCAGCCTGACATGATCGTTGACCTTGTTTCACCAAGTGTGGATGCTGGTGCAGATGTGGAAGTGATCTATGGTTACGGTTCAAACTGCACGACACTTTCAGCGTCTGCAAGCGGAGGCGTTCCGCCATACACGTACAGCTGGAGCAATGGCTCAAACAGTGCTTCAGCCAACGTTTGTCCAACCTCGACAACTACTTACACAGTAACAGTTACCGATTTCAATGGCTACACCGCAACCGATGATGTAACCGTTGAAGTGAACGACATCCGATGTGGAAACAACAAGGTTTATGTGTGCCACAGAGGAAGAACCAGATGCGTTCGCACCAACCAAGTTGCAGATCACTTGAGCCATGGCGATCGATTGGGGGTTGTAATTCGCGTTTGGCTGCGCCTGAAGTTGAAGGTGAATACGGTTTGACAGCCTATCCGAACCCAACAGATGGACATTTGGATTTGAATATCATGATGGATCTGGATGATGTGGCAAACATTGATGTGTACGGAATTGATGGCCGCTTGGTGATGAACATTGCCAATGATGTGGAACTGTTCATGGACGAAGTGCAATACATCCATGCTGATCTTTCAGGTCTGGAAACTGGCATTTACTTCGTTTCAGTCAGAACACAATCTGGAGAGCTCATGACCGAAAAAGTGCAGTTGGTAAAGTGATCCAACCCCGTTTCAGTGTTCGGAGGCCCCGTTGAACTCAATGTTCAATGGGGCTTCTTGTTTCTTCCGATTGCGGGGATTCGGTAAAGCGGAGGCAATTGCGTACCTTTGCGCGCCCAAAATGAGCACGCCAGAGAACATTCATACAACCTTCGACCGTATCCTTCAACGAGAGGACAAGGAAAGCCTTTTGAATCAGAAGGGTTTGGTGGTTTGGATGACGGGACTTTCAGGTTCGGGAAAGACCACCATCGCAGCAGCGGTAGAAAAACTGCTTGCGGAGGAAGGAATTCTCACGCAGGTTTTGGATGGCGACAACATTCGTTCTGGCATCAACAACAATCTCGGTTTTTCTGAGGAAGATCGAAAGGAGAACATCCGCAGAATTGCAGAAGTATCGAAGCTGTTTGTGAACTGCGGAATTGTGACCTTGAATTGCTTCGTGAGCCCAACCAAAGACATCCGCCAACAGGCGAAGGATATTTTGGGAGATGACATGCTGGAAGTGTTCGTCAACACACCGTTCGAGGAGTGCGAAAAGCGCGATGTGAAGGGACTTTACGCCAAAGCACGTGCTGGACAGATCAAGAATTTCACGGGTTTAGATGCTCCCTTCGAAGCGCCGGAAAATCCGTTTTTGGATGTAAAAACAGTAGGCCGTTCGGTTGACGAATGTGCCCAACAGATATTTGATGCGGTGTTGCCGCTTATCAGAAAGTAGAATATGGAATCATACAAATTATCACACCTAAGAGAGCTGGAATCGGAGTCGATGTTCGTGTTGCGCGAAGTGGCTGCTCAGTTCGAAAACCCTGTTCTTTTGTTTTCAGGAGGAAAGGACTCGATCGTTGTCGCCCACTTGGCCCGAAAGGCTTTTTGGCCAGCTAAGATCCCGTTCCCGATGATGCATGTTGATACAGGACACAACTTCCCAGAAACCATCGAGTTCCGTGACAGATACATGGAGAAATTGGGAGCGAATCTGATCGTGGCTTCGGTTCAGGACAGCATCGATCAAGGAAAGGTTGTGGAGGAAACAGGCTTCAACGCAAGTCGAAACGGTTTGCAAACCGTCACGCTTTTGAGGCCATTGAAACGGGCAAGTTTGATTGCGCCATCGGTGGTGCAAGACGTGATGAGGAAAAGGCACGCGCGAAAGAGCGTTTCTTCTCGCACAGAGATGATTTCGGACAATGGGATCCCGAAGAATCAGCGTCCAGAGCTTTGGAACATCTTCAACGGAAAGAAGCACATGGGCGAGCATTTCCGCGTGTTCCCGATCAGCAACTGGACGGAAATGGACATCTGGCAGTACATCCTTTTGGAAGGAATTGAACTCCCAAGTCTGTATTTCAGTCACAAACGGGAATGTTTTATGCGTGATGGAATGATTCTCGGAAAGACCGATTTCATTCAGACGCGTGATACGGAAGAAGTAAAGGAAATGCAGATTCGTTTTAGAACCATAGGTGATGCCACGTGTACGGGAGCGGTGCTTTCTTCAGCTTCAACATTGGAAGACATCATTGCAGAAGTTGCTTCGACACGAGTTACGGAACGTGGTGGCCGTGCAGACGACAAGCGTTCGGAAGCGGCTATGGAGGACAGAAAGAAACAAGGTTATTTCTAAGCGGTCAGCAAATAGGATTTAGGTTTTAGCGAAGAAAAATGGAGGCACAAGTAGAAAAATACGATAGCAAAGGATACCTGAACATGGAGCTTTTGCGCTTCACCACTGCTGGTAGCGTGGATGACGGAAAGAGCACCTCATCGGTCGATTGCTGTACGATAGCAAGTCGATCTTCGAGGATCAGATGGAAGCCATCGAGTCGGTGAGCAAGCGAAAAGGCGAGGAGCATGTGAACTTGGCTCTTTTGACAGACGGACTTCGTGCTGAGCGCGAACAGGGAATTACCATCGATGTGGCCTATCGCTATTTCGCAACGCCAAAGCGTAAGTTCATTATTGCCGACACTCCAGGGCACATTCAGTATACCCGAAACATGGTCACGGGCGCGTCAACCGCCAACTTGGCCATTATTCTTGTGGATGCGCGTCATGGTGTGATTGAGCAGACTAAGCGTCACGCGTACATCGCCTCGCTGCTTCAAATTCCACACGTGGTGGTCTGTGTCAACAAGATGGATCTGGTCGATTTTAGCGAATCGGCTTTCGAAAAAGTGCACAACGACTTTGAGGACTTCTCGGCCAAATTGGCCATCAAGGATGTCCGTTTTGTGCCGATCAGTGCACTGCTTGGCGATAATGTGGTGGACCGTTCCAAGAAAATGGATTGGTACCAAGGGCCAACCTTGATGCACATCTTGGAGAACGTTCATATCGGTAGCGATCAGAACCACATCGACCCACGCTTCCCAGTTCAATATGTGGTGCGCCCAATGACAACTGAATATCACGATTATCGTGGTTATGCAGGACGTGTTGCTGGTGGCGTTTTCCGTCAGGGAGAAGAAATTGCGGTGCTTCCTTCGGGATTCACATCGAAGATAAAATCCATTGATACGATGAATGGCCCTATCAAGGAGGCGTTTCCTCCAATGAGTGTGACCATGACATTGGAGGATGATATTGATATCAGTCGTGGCGACATGATCGTGAAGGTGAACAATCAGCCAGAGGCTAAGCAGGAATTTGATGTGATGGTTTGCTGGCTCAACGAAAAACCGATGCAAGTTGGTGGTAAGTACGCGCTGAAGCACACATCTCGCGATGCCCGTTGCATTGTGAAAGATGTGAAGTACAAGATGAACATCAACACCCTTCAGAAATTGGAGGATGACAACGCCATTGGTCTGAACGATATTGGTCGCATTACGTTGAGAACCACGGTGCCGATTTTCTTGGATGGATACCGCAAAAACCGCAACACGGGATCGATGATCCTTGTGGACGAAGCAACCAACAATACCGTTGGTGCGTGTATGGTTGTGTAAATTCAACCTCAGTTTATGGCAGCACAACCGCGCATATTGGTAATTGGCGACATCATGCTTGACCAGTATGTGGCGGGAAACGTGACCCGTATCAGTCCTGAAGCACCCGTTCCCGTAGTGAAAGTTGACCGTGAGTGGTCAACACTCGGTGGTGCTGGAAACGTAGCTGCTAATGTGGCTTCACTAGGAGGAAAAGCCACGCTTCTCGGATTGGTTGGAAATGATGCTGCGGCAGCAACAATTCTCGATTCTTGCGCCAATGTTGGAATTACTGCTGCCGTAGTTCAAGGAAACCAGCCAACGATAGTGAAAACACGCGTGGTTTCTGGTCAGCAGATCGTTCGTTTTGATAGAGAAGAAGAGCTGGTTTGGAGTTATGCGCAGTTGTCGGAACTAACCTCAAAGTTGGAAACGCTTGTTCCTGAATCGGATGTGATTCTTCTTTCAGATTATGCAAAAGGAACACTTTCGGACGAGGTTCTGAAATTGATTCTCGATTTAGCTTTAGCTAACGGAAAACGAGTATTAGTTGATCCGAAACGTGCGGATTGGTCAGCTTATAATGGAGCATTTCTGATCACTCCGAATTTGGCGGAACTCGCCATGACGGAAGCGGGAAAAGGCATCAAGAATGATGACAATCTGGTTGTGAGTGCATGCCAGAAACTACGCAACCAGTTTGAAATTGAAAATATCGTTGCTACGCGTTCCAGCTATGGAATGACGGTGGTTTCGGAGCAAAAAGTGTTGAACATTCCAACGCGCGCTCTAGAAGTTTTTGATGTGAGTGGAGCAGGTGATACAGTACTTGCCTCATTCGGAATGAGTCTGGCTGAAGGAAAATCGGTCACCGAAAGTGCCTTTGTTGCCAATGCGGCCGCAGGAATTGTGGTCAGCAAACGCGGAACAGCCGTGGTGCATCGTTCAGAATTGGAATCTTTTCTGAAAGGTGGTTTCAAAGAAGTTTCCCGAAATCAGATTGAAGTTTTTAAACAGAAGAATGCTGGGCGAAAAGTGGTTTTCACCAACGGTTGTTTCGATGTGCTTCATCAAGGACACAGAAAACTGCTGCAAGAAGCCCGCGAGTTGGGAGATTTGCTTGTGGTTGGGCTCAATTCTGATGATTCTATCAAAAGATTAAAGGGAGAATCGCGACCGATAAATTCAGTTGACCAACGAGTTGAAGCCCTTGCTGCATTGCCATCGGTAGATGCCATTATCGTGTTTGAAGAAGATGACCCATATGAACTCCTTCAACAACTGCAACCGCGGATTCTTGTAAAAGGCGGAGATTACCAACCCAGGGATGTAGTTGGGGCGGATATCGTAGATGAAGTAGTGATTATTCCATTGGTTGAGGGTGTTTCGACAACTGATTTGCTCGGTCAATGATGTTACCCGATTCCAAGGTCTATGTGGCAGGTCATAATGGAATGGTCGGTTCAGCCATTGTGCGATTGCTCAAAGGTTCAGGATTCTCAAACATTATCACACGAACCTCATCAGAACTCGACCTAAGAAATCAAGCCGCGGTAATCGCATTTTTTGAGGAAGAAAAACCAGAATTTGTATTTCTGGCCGCGGCCAAAGTCGGAGGCATTCTCGCCAACGACACTTATCGTGCTGAGTTCATCTATGATAACCTGATGATCGAGGCCAATGTAATTCATGCTGCTTATCAGCATCAGGTTAAGAAACTTTTATTCCTAGGCTCTTCATGCATCTATCCGAAGATGGCTGATCAGCCGATCAAGGAAGAATATCTCCTGACAGGAGCTTTGGAACCTACCAATGAACCCTATGCCATTGCCAAGATCGCTGGGCTGAAACTGTGCGAAAATTACAGGAAACAGTATGGCTGTAATTTCATCAGCGCCATGCCAACCAACCTTTATGGTGTTGGAGATAATTACCATCCGCAGAATTCGCACGTTCTGCCAGCGCTTATTCGAAAGTTCCATTTCGCAAAGGAAAATGGAAACTCTGAAGTGGAACTTTGGGGCACGGGAACTCCAAAACGTGAGTTCCTTTATGTTGATGACCTTGCTTCTGCATGTTTGTTCATGATGCAGAATTACGATGGAACAGAGTTCTTGAATGTTGGAGTTGGCGAGGATATTTCCATTTCGGAGTTGGCAGAAACCATCAAAGAAATTGTAGGTTTTGAAGGGGCCATAAAATGGAACACTGAAATGCCCGATGGCACGCCCAGAAAACTGTTGGATGTAAGTAAATTGGCCGCCATGGGTTGGAAACCGACCATCGGACTGAATGAGGGAATCCAATTGGCCTATGCCGATTATCTGAAGCGAAAAGACCAGTTGAATGGCTAAGAAAGTGGCTTTAATAACTGGTGTTACCGGACAGGATGGCGCGTATCTGTCGGAACTTTTGCTCAGCAAAGGCTACGAGGTGCATGGCATCAAACGCAGAAGTTCCCTTTTCAATACGGAGCGGGTGGATCATTTGTATCAAGACCCGCACGAAAAGGACATACGCTTCAAGTTGCATTATGGCGACCTGACCGACTCGAACTGCATTACGCGAATCATCCAAGAGGTTCAGCCGGATGAGATATACAATCTAGGTGCGATGAGTCATGTGCAGGTGAGTTTTGAAATTCCCGAATACACCGCAGATGCAGATGGAATTGGCGCACTTCGGATTCTAGAAGCGGTTCGGTTGCTAGGATTGAAAGACAAGACGAAAGTTTATCAGGCATCCACATCGGAGTTGTTTGGAATGGCGAAGGAGTTTCCGCAGAATGAGAACACGCCTTTCCATCCGCGCTCTCCTTACGGTGTGGCTAAACTTTACGCTTATTGGATTGCGGTCAATTATCGCGAGGCACATGGCCTTTTTGCCTGTAACGGAATCCTCTACAATCACGAATCTCCGTTGCGTGGTGAGACGTTCGTCACCAGAAAAGTAACTCGGGCGGTAGCCAATATCTTTTCAGGTAAGCAAGACGTTCTGTATCTCGGAAATCTTAATGCAAAACGAGACTGGGGTCACGCGAAGGATTTCGTAGAAGCCATGTGGTTGATGCTTCAGCAGGATGAACCAGAGGATTTTGTGATTGCAACAGGTGTTAGCACATCCGTTCGCGATTTCACCAGAATGGCGTTTGGCGAAGTTGGAATAGAGCTTGAATTCAAGGGTTCGGGAGAGAACGAGGTTGGAGTTGTTTCCTCTGTTTCTACTCAAAATGAAAACTTGAAAGTCGGTCAAGAGGTAGTTAAAATTGACCCGAATTATTTCCGGCCTGCAGAAGTGGATACGCTTATTGGCGATGCATCGAAAGCGAAAGCAAAGTTGGGTTGGGAACCGAAGATCGGGTTGAAGGAACTGGTTTCGGAGATGGTCAAGGCGGATGTCGGCTTTCATTCAGTTGAATAAATGATCAATCGAATCAAGAAAATATTTGACTCCGAATCCAAAGCACTTGCCAAGAACAGTTCTTGGCTGTTTCTGTCTACCATCTATCAAGCTGGAATTGCGTTTGTTAAATCCATGGTCATTGCGCGGTCTTTAGGTGTTGAACAGTACGGTACCTATGCGGTAATCTTCGCTTTTGTATCCACCATTCAAGAGATTTTCAACCTGAATTTTGCCTCAGCATTTGTAAAATATGCCACTGATTATCGGCAGAAAGAAAGACGAGATAAGGTAAAAGCGTTGATCAAAGTTGGCTATCTGATAAGTGCTGCCGCAGGCTTGTTATCTATTGTGGTGATTGGTGCAGTAACTATGCTGGCTTATTCCGTCTTTTTCGATGTAGATGGGTTGCATGGCATTTTGGTTCTTTTTGCGGCCGGAAGCTCGTTGGCATTTCTCAATCAGCTTGCGCGAGCCATTCTGCGGGTGTATGATAAGTTCAAAGTGAATTCTTATGTGAACATGGTTGTTTACTCCTTAGAGTTTGCAACCATCTGTTTATCGCTGTACTTTTTCAAGAATGATCTGATAATGCTGATCATCAATCTGACGGCCATTAATGTGGTGAGTTTTGTACTGCTTCAGATCACAGCCTATTGGGAGGTTAAGGAGCATGTTTCAGGATTTTGGTCGGGCCAGATTTCCTTGCTTCGCGAAGACAAAAAGACCATGACCAATTTCCTTCTCAACAACTCGGTGAGTAAAACGCTACAGAAGCTGATGAAGAAGGGTGATGTCCTGATTCTTGCTGCTTTTGCAGATTCGGCTCAGGTTGGTCTGTATGATGTGGCCCGCAAGTTGGCGTTCTCGCTATTGGTAGTCAAAGATCCTTTGTCAATGGCCATTTACCCACAAATTGCCAGACTCATCACGGCTCAAGAAATTCAAAAAATTCGGGCTTTTCTACGCACCATATCGCTGGTCGGATTCATACCATTCAGCTTAGGCATGGTAATTCTGTTCCTGTTCAGTAATGAAATAATCGGGCTTCTTTTTGGCTCCGAATTCTTGGGGTCGTCCACGCCACTTTTTTTCCTCGTTATGGCCATTGGGCTGGAAATTGTTTTCTTCTGGGCTGTGTCTTACATTCTCAGTTTGGGTAAAACAGGATTCAGGCTTCGTGCGAGTCTGGTTTCATCTGCGGTAACCGTAGCAATTGCATTGGGACTGGTACATACATTTGGCGCTGCAGGAATTGCGTTTGCTATTTTGATTGGGGCGGTGCTGTTGCAATCCAGTTTCCTTTGGGTCGTTTTGAGTCATTTGAAAAGACCAGAGGATGGATAGTGCTCGAAAACTTCTCAACGAACTCAACTCATGGGTCAACTCGCCATTGCGGGGAGAGAGCAGCAAGAAGTTTCAAGACATTTGTGAAGCGCACGATGCATTAAGCATTCAACAATTCGGTGAGTCAATTCAAATAACGATACCGCTCTACGATGGAAAGAACAAGAACGTGCTAGGCCTGGTGCATGCGTTGCAGAAGGAGCAAGGCATTTCCTCGGTTATTCTGCAGGGCAGTTTGGCAACAGATGAAGAAATACCATACAGCGATTTTGATGCGCTGGTGATAATTGAAGACGCGGTTTTCAACAACCCGAAGGTGTTGTTGAGTTTAGTGGTGAGGCTGCAACTGCTTTCCAGGTACATTTATCAGCATGATCCGTTGCAACATCATGGTTGGTTTGTCACCACAGAAAAACTGCTTAACCATCATTTGGATGATTTTTTCCCGGCCGTGATATTCGACCATTCGAGAATGCTTTATCCCGCTAGGGCATCAGAGTTGAAGTTGAATCTGGTAAAAGACCCATCTGCTTTCCATTATCACTTGAATAACACAGTTGCCGGAATTGAGCGTGAGATAACTTCAGGTCAATATCTGAACAATATGTACGAACTGAAATCCACGCTAAGCAAATTCATGCTGCTTCCAGCTTTGTATATGCAGGTTTGCAAGGGAGAGGGCGTGTACAAGAAAGACAGTTTTGAACTGGCTAAGGTCGATTTCACTGCAGAAGAATGGAATATCATGGATGAAATTTCAACCATCAGAGAGGATTGGAATCAGAACATGGCCGGATGGAGAAAGTGGATGATCACAACTCATCCTTCTTGGTCTCGTAAAATGGCCAAGCGAGTTGCGCCAAAAGTTGCAGCGGATCTTCAAGCATCAGTTAAAGACAAGTCCACCAAAATGCTGACCTTCGCCCGACTGATGTTGGAACGAGCAAAAGCAACAAATGGCCAAAACTGACCTGAATTACCTTTTCATAACCGGAATGGGACGATCAGGAACAACTTTCTTGGGCGATCTGCTGTCATCGGTTCCTGATGTTTCGGCTGGGCACGAGCGAATCGGAAATCGGGAGTATTGGCTACTGAGTTGGTATCTGGGGTCGAATTACAGTATACCGTTTCTTAAGAAGGAAAAGCAGAAGATCGATCAGAAACACATTGATAAAAAGACCTATGTTGATGTGAATTCGTACCTGCAGAATTCAACAAATGAGCTGAAAACCGTATTCGGAACAGAAAACGTGCTCCACTTGGTTCGAGACCCGAAAGAAGTTATTCGATCCATCTACACAAGAAGAAACGATTTCGATATTCATCTTCTTCCTAAAACCGAGAAAGAAGTGAGCCAATGGTTGGCGGCCGACCGTTTCTATCAGGTTTGCAAGAATTGGCAAATAGCCATGGATCAATTGGTGGAGAATGAAATTCCAACGATACAGTTTGAAAAGATCACGTCAGACTTTTCATACCTGAAGCAAAACCTGCTTGAACCTTTTGGTGTTGATCTAACGGAAACCCAATGGAATCAGGCCAAGACGAAAAAGACCAATAAGACCCCGAAAAAGGCTTATCGTTTTCTTTATGCCAAGGTTAAGGGCAAGCAGTTTCAATCAGACGAACTGGGCAAGTTTGATACCTGGCCAATGGAATACCAGCACGTATACAATGAACTTTGCGGTCGGTACTCATCCGAATTGGGTTATTGATACGTGCATCTCCATTAGTTTCAAGGACATTGAAATACTAGGACAAATGTTCAAGCTTTTTTATTGCAGCTCGCGGATATCCTAAACAAAGATGAAGTTCATTGATAAGCCACAACCAAGAACCCTGGAGCATTATTCATTGGCCATTGATGAAATGACTTCAAGAATCCGTAAGCTAGAGGGGGTTTTGGGCATCTACCAGATCGGGAGCGTTTCTAACCCTGGCCTATCAGATATTGATATGCTGGTTGTGTTTGAAGATGATGCAAAAATTCTAATGGATCCCGTGCGCAACTTTCAATCGGACACATATTTGTTCACGCATCAGGTCTACGGAGTGCCAAAAGGATATTGGAACGAGCTGCGGTCACTCACGTTTTTCCATAACTACAGATTTATCGAAGGAGAGGAATTGCCTGAGTTGAGGACAGAGCTTGATTCAGATGAAATCCGGCAATTGAAGCGTCAGATAGCGCTTGAGTTCTTGGTCAAAATGTACATCGTACTTACCGTTCAATTACGTTATGATATTATCAAACTCAGAAGCTTTTTGCTTGAAGGCAAGGCGCTCATCTACGATCTGGAGTTTCTTGGAATCAATAGCGGAAACATGTTTGAACTTGTTCAACAGGTTATTCAGATCCGGGCCGATTGGTGGGAAAAGCAGCCAACCGAAGCGGAGCTGAAAAACCTCATCAAGAAGTTGTACGCATCTCTTACTGACTTTCTGATCGAAGAATTGAGACAAGCACCGCTGTACCTTCCAACCACAGAATCGTTCCAGATCTCAAGGAATATCAGCGTTTCGAACGGAAATTTCGGAGCAATCTCGAGTGGTTTTGTACTTCCCAACTTTGGGTTGATTCAGGACAGAAAGCACTTCAATCTGTTGAATCGTTTCAACCGATTTAAGGTCACATTCCCGTATTCAGTTTCTGAAAAGGGCTCTGTGGTAGAAAGGCGATTTCAATTGCTTTCGCAACTTCGGAAGCATAACTCCAACCGACTCCCGGGGTTTTTAATTCCAGCATCGAGCTTGAAGGTGGTGTAAAACACATTGGTGCGGGCCTGAAAAGGCCTTCATTATTCTTAGCTTTGCGCCTTGAATTCGTACCCGACCCAGTTCATTTTTCAGCATTGATCAGCAAATCCAGCATTCCGTTTTTTTACAAGTCTGCGCCATTTTTATGGAAGCTGAAAAAAACCATTAGCGGCCCCGTTTTTGGTTCGTTGTACAAACTTAGACTTAGTATCAACCGGCTCACCGGCTCATTGAGGAAAGAGCCTGACCTGGTAATAATTGGAGCCATGAAATGTGGTACAAGTTCACTCCATCGAACGCTTGTTCAGCATCCGAATCTGATTGCTTCCATCAAGAAGGAAGTGCACTATTTCGATGAATCCAAAAATTTCCAGAAAGGAAAGAACTGGTATTTGGCTCATTTTCCATTGAAGTTGACGGTTTGGCTAAAGCAAAAAATTAGCGGTAAGAAACACCTCACATTTGAGGCTACACCGTCTTACGTTGCTTTTCCGCATGTGGCAGAAAGATTGAAAGAGGTCAACCCGGATGCGAAGATCATTGTGATGTTCAGAAACCCTGTAGATCGGGCGTATTCGCATTACTTCCATAGCTTCAGACCGCTGAGGGAGAAACTGCCATTTGACGAAGCGATTGCTGCTGAACCCGACCGCCTCAACGGTGAGTTTGAAAAAATGGAAGCCGACCCCAACTATTGGAGTCAATCTTTTGCAAGGTTCAGCTACTTGGCCAGGGGCATGTACGGAGATCAAATGGAACGTTGGTTCAAATATTTCCCGAAGGAGCAGATCATGATAATTGACAGTTCTTACTACTACAAGAACACGCAGAAATGCTACAACGAGGTGTTGGATTTCCTTGGTCTCGAACACTATGAACCGAAGGGCTTCAAGAAGTCAGTTTATCCTAGTTACGATAAGATGAGCGATGAATTGCGCCAGAAATTGGTGGCGTATTTCAAACCGCACAATCAGAAATTGTACGACCTGATCGGTCAGCAATACGATTGGGATAAATAGCCGCCACGCTTATGTCTATAGCTTGGCAAACCCGTTCGCAGATTCTACACGATTCTATCGTAAATGAGCAGTTGAGCCCGAAAGCAAACGGTGGCAACGCTTACGATTTCCAAGCAGCGATGGCTTTAAGTTCAGATTTCGATCTGAACGCAGATTCGATGTCGGTTTACTGTAGCTCTGATAATCCATTGAGCTACTGGTGGCGTATGCGAAATCATTTGCCCGAGGCATCGCATCGCATATTAGAACCGTACCCTATCGTGTTTGGAGGTAAGTTCAATGAAACCGCCAACATTGCCATGATCCATCACGTTGATGCCCACGCAGAAACGGGTGGTGTCAAGCACAAATGGTTCTACAAAAGGTTATTTGAACGGATCCGTGGTTTCGATAAAGTTGTAACCGTTTCCCAATTCTGGAAAGACTATCTCAATAAGAATGGATGCGAAAATGTGGAGGTGATCTACAACGCCTTTAACCCTACAGACTATACGTTCAGCCAAGATCAATTAGCGGAGTTTAGGGAGATTCGTGGTTTTGAAAGCAACCGACCGATCATCTACATTGGTAATGCTGCGCCCGGAAAGGGAGTTTATGAAACTTACGAGGCGTTGAAGGATTCCAACTATCAGCTGGTAATGACAGGTGGAACAAACAAAGCCGCTGACCTTCCCGTCAAGTTTTTGAGCTTGAATGCAGAAGATTACAGAAAGCTTATCGCTGCCTGCGATGTGGTTTTGACCATGTCTACCATGATGGAGGGCTGGAACCGCGTGGCTCACGAAGCTTTGCTCAGTAAAACACCAGTTATCGGAAGTGGATCTGGCGGAATGAAGGAACTACTGGAAGGCGCTGGTCAAACCATCACAACGGACTTTAAGCGCTTGCCCGATCTGGTAGAAGACTGTCTGACCAATACGGATACTTTGGCGGGGGCTGGTTACAAGTTCGTGGCGCAATACGACCAAGCCTACTTCAAACAAGCTTGGCGTTCGATAATTCAATAGCTTCGCGAAGCTTTTCAAGTAGCAAATGTGCGGAATCAACGGTATCATCAGTCTTGATGGTCGGCCTATCGAAAACGGCCTGACTCAGGTTGGCCGCATGAATGAAAGGCTTCATCATCGCGGTCCAGATGCTAATGGAACGTGGCAGCATCCATCAGAGAAAGTCTGTTTCGGACAAACCCGCCTTAGCATTATCGATCTTTCTGAATCGGGCAACCAACCAATGACCGATGAAGCTGGAAATTGTATCACTTTCAACGGGGAGATCTACAACTTCCAACGCCTGAAATCGGAACATTTTCCTAACGAGAATTTCCGTTCAACTTCCGATACGGAGGTCATTCTGAAAATGTACCAGAAGTACGGAACAGGCATGCTGCAATACTTGGAAGGCATGTTTGCCTTTGCCCTTTGGGATGAGGCGAACCAACGTGTGTTTGCTGCCAGAGATCGCTCGGGTAAAAAGCCGTTTTACCACGTGCAACATGCGGGCAGGTTCTACTTTGCATCAGAGGTTAAAGCGTTGCTTCACATAGAAGGAATTTCGCCCAGGTTGGATGAAAAGGCGCTCTATCATTTCCTGACATTCAACGTGCTTCCGTCTCCATATACCATGTTTCAAGGCATTCAAAAATTGGATGCGGGAGAGTCTTTGGTAATTGATCTGAACGGCAATGTAAGGTCAGAGCATTATTGGTCTGTCGAGTATCAGAATCTTACGTCAAAGTCTGAAAAAGAGCTTTCAGACATGGTCTATGCGGCTTTGGAAGAAAGCGTGAAAGACCGCTTGGTAAGCGATGTCCCTGTTGGTGCGTTTTTGAGTGGTGGTGTGGATTCAAGCGCGGTTGTTGCGCTGATGCGCAAGTTCAATAAGGAGGAGATAAAAACGTATTCCATCGGTTTTGAAGACCAACCTGGTTATGATGAGCTGAAGTATGCCAAAGGAATAAGCGAGACCTACGGCACTACGCATTTCGAGAAAACGGTTACCAAGCAAGACCTTATCGACTTTTTACCGAAAGTGGTTGAGGTATTTGATGAACCGCTTTCGGACACAACGGCCATTCCGATCTACTTTCTCTCGCAACTTGCTAGAGCGAATGATACTAAGGTTGTAATGACGGGAGATGGTGCCGATGAGATCTTTGCCGGTTACCGCAATTTCATGGCGTATGATAAACGCTATCAGAAGTACAACGCGCTGCTTAAAACCCCGAAAGCATTCAGAAAACTGCTGGCTTCTAGCTACGGTATAATGGACAAAAGTTCGCCTGTTTATGAGATTTTGAATCGGGCTGAACAAGGGCAAGAATTGGCTTGGATCGGAGCCCGTGGTTTTAAGGAAAGCACCAAGAATCAGGTTCTGTCGGAAGAGTTCAAGAACCGATCGGCCAGTTATAATTCTTACGAAGTTGTAGAACGTTTCCAACGGGAGTTTGCTGACCGGAAAAATGGTCATGCCTTGGATCATGTAGATTGGATGTGCTACATGGGTTACCGCTTTGCCGATGCTGACAGGTATCTTTTCAGAGCAGACCGTTTAGGTATGGCGCATTCCATCGAAACACGTGCACCGTTCATGGATTACAGGTTGGTCAATTTGGCGTTGTCAATTCCATCCAAGTTCAAAATCAAGAACGGAGAACCGAAGTACATTCTGAAAAAAGCGTTGGAGCGGATTCTGACAGATGATGTGCTTTACAGAAAGAAGCAAGGCTTCAACGTGCCTATTCGCGAATGGGCAGGAGATATTTTGACCGAATATGTTTCGGACAATGCCAAGCAGTTTGCAGAAACATTCGGGTTGTTCAATGCAGATGAGATCCTTGGTCAGGCATCAGCTCTAAAATCGGGTAACGCCAATTACACCAACAACGTTTGGACCATCTACTTTCTCATGTCTTGGATGAATCATTGGAAACCAACCATAGGTGCTGAATGAAGGTTCTTTGGTTAAGCCCAACGCTGAATCACTACAAAGCGAAGTTTCTGAGTAAGCTTCAAAAAGATTATCCGCTTGACATCACGGTTTTGGCGGGTACAGGGCGAGAAGGCCAAGGAGACCCAGACCGGAACGATGAGGCGACATTCAACCTTATTCAACTTCCTGTTAAAAAGAAAGATTTCGGATTCTCAGCAAAAGTTCGGGCTGAACTGAAGAGCGCCATTGGCAACTACGATTGGATAATGATTCCGAAGGAGAACAAGAATTTATTGTTGTTCGTTTCCGCCCTTTGGTTCCGTTTTGTTGCTGGTTCCAGAGGGAAGAAAACCAGATTCTTCTCGTACAATCATCATTTAACGCTTGATGGACCGCGTAAGGCAGGATTGCTTAATCGATTGATTACGCAGTTCTATTATAGCCGATTGGACCGGGTGGTTTTCTACACGGAAATTGGTTGTCAGCGGATGATCGGAGGCGGTTTTATTTCCAAGGGAAAAGCCTTCTGGGCCAACAATACCATTGATACGGACGAGATCAATTGCAACTACACGTTCTGCCTTCCAGAACAGGCGCAACCCACAATTCTGTTTATCGGTAGACTGGTAGAAAGGAAGAGACTCCCGATCTTATTGGAGTATTTCAATGAGTTGAAAAAACGGGTCGAGTTGAAGAATCTGAAGTTAATTGTCATTGGAGACGGGCCTCAATCTCAAATCGTAGAAGAAGCTTCAAGGAACGATTCTAACATAGAATGGAAAGGTGCGATAACAGACGAATCTCTAATTGCTCCGCTTATGTCCAGAGCATCAATTGTTTTTATTCCAGGGCACTCTGGGTTGTCTGTGAATCATGCCCTTTGCTATGGCAGGCCATTCGTTACATTCGGAAATATTCATCAACCGCCCGAAATAGATTATGTCCGCGATGGCGAAATCGGTTTGATTCTAAAAGGAAACTCCCAGGAAAACATCGACCGTATTGCACGCTTGTTGGTTAACTTTGACCCCGAACTTTACAATAGCTGCTATGCTGCTGGTAAAGCGCTTTCAGTTGACAGTTGGTGTCAACGGGTTTATAAGGCATTGCAGTAATAGGTATCTACAATAAAACAGAAACGGAATTGCAGCGTCTTAAGCAATGGCGAAGATGGTTTTCCAAGCAACCTTGGTCATATAAGTGGTTTCTGTGGTTGGTGCTGTTGAGACCAATTATTGATGTTTTCTGGTATGTGAAGGAAAACGCGCTTTTCTCTCCTCTTCAGTTAGCAGGGATGTTAACATTTTTCTTTTCCCTTGTTTATAGTTTGAGGCTTCCAGGACAGGGCAAAGGACAGTTTCCGCTCTCATTCAATTTATTTGCTGGATTACTAGTAATGAACCTGTTGCTGATATCGGTGGAGCTCGGTTCGGCCAGTGGTTTGATCCGTTTTGTAAGATTCATTACCCCAGTAATTTTGTTTGCTTATCTCGTAAAAGTGATGAAAAGTGAAGAGCGGTTTCACGGCTTTCTTTTTACGTTTCTCATTTCCTCTATTTTCCCGTTGGCCATGTTGTATTATGAGACCGTTTTCGATCCGATATCGTATGTGGAGCTATCAGAGAGCCGTGGGGGTGGTTACCGACTTACCGGTCTTTATGCCGATTTGTTCAATTACATGTCGTATCTGATAGGAGATCTGCTGATTTTCGGGTATATCTTCGTTCGTTCATTGAGGCCGGGTTCAACGCAGATAGGTGTATTGAAAATTGCGGCTGTAGTCGCCCTTGCCGTGGTCGGAATTGCCGGGCTCAAACATCAGGCATCTTGGATTGTTACACTGTTCATCATTGTTAGTGTGGTACTTACTGGATTTAATCATCAACGGGTAAAGAGTTACATGGTCTTCATTGGATTCCCCTTACTTCTGTTAGCTCCAGTATTGATTTTGCCTAAGGTTGAAACACTATTTGCTAAAGAGATTAAGGCCTACACCGGAGAAGCGGACTCTGACCGGATTCTTAATGGTCGCTTGATTCGGTGGGAGAGACATTTCAGCGTTTGGGAAGATGCATCAACGATTTCTAAGTTTTTCGGAGTTTCATTAGATGGAATGCCCGCCCAACAGAAAAACGCCATGACAGGTGGAGGTATGCACAGCGATTATGTAAGATTTCTGTTCGCAGCAGGCATTGTGGGACTCATCGCTTTCCTGCTGTTTTATCTGCGGGTTTATGTGGGAGGAAGAAAATATCGGAAGCCAGAAAAGTTCTTCATTGTAACTTCTGTAGGTATAATGTGTCTTTATTCTGTAACCAGTAACCCGTTTGGAAGTAGCGGAAGCCTCATGTTTCTACTGTTCAGCGGGATGGCGTTGTCGCTAAATAACTCAAAGCTGTTTTACTTTGGTACAAACAACGTTACTAAAGGAAAGGTTGAGCAAGCATAGCATGGCAGAGAAGAAGTACAAGGTCGTGATAAACGGAAAATTGCCACCACCATACATGGGGCCTGCAATTGCCACGCAAGTGTTATTGGATTCCGATCTTAAGAATCGATTCATCCTGATTCATTTCGACAATACTATCAACAAGACCATTGATACACAGGGAAAAGCGGGAATTGGAAAAGTGTTCAAGACCATTGGATTGTACTTTTCATTCATAAGCCTTTTACGCTCAGAAAAGCCTGATTTGGTCCTCATTCCGATTAGTCAGACAACCATCGGCTTCATTAAAGATGCGCCATACATTCTGTTGGCCAAGTGGTTTTCAAAACGGGTATTGATACAGCTTCGCGGAAGTAACCTCAAAACATGGCTGAAAGGCGCATCGGGGTTGACTCGATTTATCTTTAGGTCAACCATTTCAGGAACAAAAGGAGTTCTCGTTCTCGGAGAAAAACTGAAATACCTATTCGAAGATTTTTACCCAAGCGACAGAATCTTTGTGGCTCCCAACGGTGGAGATTATTCCTTTCCCGAAAGAACGGTAAGCGGGACTGAGCTGAACGTGCTTTACTTCGCCAACATCTACAAATCGAAAGGCGCTCGTGTGGCATTGGATGCTGCGCTTGGTTTTGATTCTGAAAACGTCAAATTCACGTTTACAGGTGGCTGGCGCGATGACCAGAACTTTAAGACAAAATTTCTTCAGGACGTAGAAAACGCCAAAAACATTCAGGTAAACAAACCAACTTCTGGAGAAAAGAAGTTCCAGATGTTTGCCAACGCAGACATTTTCATATTTCCGCCCATTATGCCAGAAGGCCATCCTTGGGTTCTGGTTGAAGCCATGGCCGCTGGGTTACCAATAATTGCAACCGATCAAGGTGCCATCACAGAATCGGTTATTGATGGAGAGAACGGATTCATTGTTCCCCCAGGAAATAGCAAGGCAATTGAAGAAAAATTGGGGTTACTGACCAACAACTCCGAACTTCGCCAACGCATGGCAAAGGCAAGCAGAAGGTTGTACGAGGAGAAGTTTACTGGAGAGCAGCTTGCTAATAATTACACGCGCATTTTTAACTCGGTAATTGAAACAACCTAACGGTTAATGAAACAACTTACTCAAGAGCTCAAATCGGGCAAAATGGAGATCATGGAAGTGCCATTTCCAGCTTTGAACAAAGGCAGCGTAATGGTGCGCAATCATTACTCGGTCATTAGTGCTGGAACGGAAGGAAAAACCGTTACCGATGCCAGAAAGGGTTATTTGGCAAAGGCACAAAGTCGCCAGAAGGAAGTGAAGCAGGTAATTGACATGGTCAAAACCAATGGCCTGATGCCAACCTACAAGTTGGTAATGAATAAGTTGGAGGCACCTTCAGCGTTGGGATACAGCACGGCTGGAGAAGTGATTGCGGTGGCTGATGATGTTACGGAATTCAAAGTTGGAGACCGAGTGGCTTGCGGTGGCGTGAGTGCATCTCATGCAGATGTTGTGTGTGTTCCGAAAAACCTTTGCGTCAAGGTTCCTGAAAATGTTGATCTGAAGCATGCGGCTTTTACAACCATCGCTTCCATAGCGGTACAAGGAATTCGTCAAGCTGATCTGAGAATGGGCGAGAATTGCCTCATCATCGGAATGGGATTGATTGGTCAGATGACCTCTAAGATTCTTTCAGCTTCTGGAATCAGACCAATTGGAGTGGATGTTTCGGATGCGCAGGTAGAACAATCGAAAGCAGTTGGAATACAGGACGTTTACAATCGAAACACACCTGGCATCGAAGACCTCATCATGAAATTCTCCAACGGAAGCGGGGTTGATTCGGTCATCATTACGGCTGGAACGTCTTCTTTGGATCCTGTTGAATTGGCTGGTGCGGTTGCTCGTAAAAAAGCCAAGGTTGTGATTGTTGGCGCTGTTCCAACAGGGTTCAATCGTGCCAATTATTACAAGAAGGAGTTGGACCTGAGAATGTCAATGTCGTACGGCCCTGGACGTCAAGACCCTACTTATGAAGACAAGGGAATCGACTATCCGATCGGCTACGTCCGTTGGACGGAAAATCGCAACATGCAGAGTTATCTCGAATTGATTGCGGCTGGTAAGTTGGACATCAGCGGATTGATCTCGCATACCTTCAAATTGGAAGAAGCACCAGAGGCTTATAACATGATTTTGAGCCGCTCTGAAGCGTTCAACGGTGTGGTTATTCAGTACGAAGAGGGGGTTCCAAGTTCTCGGTTGGAGTTGGCTTCAAAGTCTTTCCCTGCATCAGAACCCAATGTGGGAATGATCGGTGCAGGAAACTTCGCGCAAGGAACGCTTCTTCCTAACATGAAAGACCATTGCAACTTTGTTGGAGTTGCAACTGGAAGGGGCAACATGTCGAAGTACGTTGGCGAGAAGTACAAGTTCAATTACTGTGCAGAATCTGCGTCAGAAGTTTTCGAAGACAAGAATGTGAACACGATTGTGATCACTACGCGCCACGATTCGCACGCGGAGTACGTCATCAAAGGAATTGAGGCTGGAAAACACGTGTTTGTGGAGAAGCCGCTTGCCATGAACGAGGAAGAGTTGGAAAGCATTCGCGAAGCATATAACAGCACCGCGAAGGAGAACCCTGTCCAAGTGATGGTTGGTTTCAATAGACGATTTGCACCGCCCGTTCAGGAAGTGAAAAAGTTGTTTGTAGATGAGCAGCCGAAGTCAATCATGATGCGGATAAATGCTGGTGTTGTTCCGCCAGATCATTGGGTCAACGACCCGAAGGTTGGTGGTGGAAGAATTATCGGAGAAGGCTGCCACTTTATTGATTTGGCCATGTACTTGGCTGGAAACAAGATCACGGCTGTTTCGGCAAGTGCCATGCAAGATGCCAATGGATTGAACAACACCGTTGTGGTTAACTTGGAATTCGCCAACGGAAGCGTGGCCTCAGTCAGCTATTTCTCCAACGGAAGTAAATCTGTAGCGAAGGAATACATTGAGGTTTTCTGCGGGCAGACTGTGGCCATTATTGATGATTTCCGCAGTCTGACCATTTCTGGAGGTAAGAATGCGGTCAAGAAATTCAAGCAGGATAAAGGGCATGCCGAAGAGTTGAAACAGTTTTTCGGAGCCATCAAAGCAGGAAGGCCGCAACCTATTTCGTTCGAAGATTGCTACGTTAGTTCTTTAGCCACGTTAAAGGTGCTGGAAAGCATTCGCGAGAATCGGAAGATCTTGCTTTAATTGTTGATGCAATCAAACGGAAATTGAGTTTTTCTGAATCCGATTTCGCGCAAAGTCTCAGTAAACTCCAATCATACATTGAGGAGAACAAGTATCGTGGTTACGATCCGTACGATGCGCTGCAGTCTCCGTTTTTCAAGTTGCCGATTTTAAAGTCGAATAAACTTATTCGATTCGGAACGCAACAATTGGTCAAGCGATTGCCGTTCAATATCAGGCCGCTTTTATTGGTTCCGAAAGGATACAATCCTGTCACACTCGGCCTTTGTATTCAGGGCTACGCATATCTGTTTCAAGCTGAAAAGGAAAATCAGGAAGCTTATCGAAAGAAGATTCTGCATCTGACAGATGAATTGATAAAACTACAATCCAAAGGTTATTCTGGTGCTTGCTGGGGTTACGATTTTGATTGGGAAGCGCGCTATGCGAAAATGCCCGCCTTTATGCCAACGGTGGTTGCAACTGGCATCATTTCCAATGCGCTTTTTGTGGCGTATGAAATAACAGGCGAAGAGAAACTGGCCGCACCGGTTACCAGTTCAGCGCAGTTTGTGTTAAACGACCTCAACCGTTCGGAGTTGAATGGAAATATTTGTTTCTCGTATTCGCCTGATGACGAACAACAAGTGTTCAATGCTTCGATGAAAGGTGTTCGAATTCTTGTTCAGGCATACTCGATCAACAAGGACAAATCTCTGCTGGAATTAGCAGAAAGCGCGGTAAAATTTGTCGTTGACCAGCAGGACGAAAACGGAAAATGGGGTTACTCGTTGGCGAGCACAGGAGGTTGGTCAGACAATTACCACACGGGTTATGTGTTGGATTGTCTGCATGAATTCCAACGATTGGGTGGAATTGAAACCTATTCCGAGAACTTGAAAAAAGGCTACGAGTTTTATCTGGAGCATTTTATCACAGAAGAAGGAGCACCGAAATTCTATCACAACAACAGTTATCCGATAGATTGTACGGCAGCTTCGCAAACAATTCTTAGTACCGTTCGGTTCGGAGATGTAGAATTGGCCTCGAAAGTGACCGATTGGATGAATCGCAACATGCAAAAGAAGAATGGTAGTTTCGCGTTCAGAAAGTACCGCAGGTACACCGAAAAAACCTCGTTTATGAGATGGTCTGACGCATGGATGTTTGCAGCCTACAGTTACCTGTTTTCAAGCATGAATAAATGAAGGCTCTCTTCCACTTAGGACACCCAGCTCATTTTCATTTGTTCAAGAATGTCATTTCCCAACTGAAGGAAAACGGGCATTCAACCGCTATCGCGATCAAGAAGAAAGATGTGCTTGAAAATCTGCTGATTTCTTCCGGGTTCGATTACGTGAACATTCTTCCTGACGGAAGAAAAGATGACAAGCTCAGTATCGCGCTAGGTCAACTCAAACAGGATTTTCAATTGCTGAAACTGAGTTTAAAGGAAAAACCTGACGTGCTGGTGGGTACTTCTGTTGCCATATCACATGTCGGTAAATTGCTTGGCATTCCATCGGTAAACCTGAATGAAGACGATGCCGAAGTAGTACCACTTTACGCTAAGCTGGCTTACCCGTGGGCAACCAAGATCATTGCTCCAAATGTTTGTTCCGTTGGGAAATGGCAAGCTAAGAAAGTCGGATATGAAGGCTATCACGAGCTGGCTTACCTGCATCCTGAGAATTTCACGCCAGACGGTCAGATTGCGTCAAAGTACATGTCGCTGGAGAAGCCGGTCACGCTTATCCGCTTCGCGAAGTTGGGTGCGCATCACGATACTGGCATATCAGGAATTACTGATGATTTGGCGTTGCAGATCATCGACCTGCTGAAAGATCGTTCTGATGTGATTATCACATCGGAAAGAAAGTTCTCAGCTGAACTTGAACCGTACAGAAAAGCCATCGATCCCAAGGACATGCATCATGTAATGGCACACGCGCGGTTTTACATTGGCGATAGCCAGACAATGGCTGCTGAAGCGGGAGTTCTCGGAGTACCATTTGTTCGTTTCAACGATTTTGTGGGAAGAATCGGCTATCTCGATGAGTTGGAGAACAAGTACCACCTTGGCGTTGGAATCAAACCCTCCGAGTCGGAGCGCCTTCTTAAAACCATCGAGGAAGTCGATTTTTCGGAGCAGGAACTTCAGAATCATCAGGCGAAAAAGGCCCGTATGCTTGCCGAAAAGGTTAATCTTGCAGCGTATTTGTACAATTATCTCGTCAATCAGGAATACTTGAAGTCGTAGCGAATGAAGATCATTTCAGTAGTTGGAGCACGACCTAATTTCATGAAAATTGCCCCGTTTATTCGGGCAATTGAAACGCATAACGCAGCATCTGCAGGTCATATAGAGCATATTTTGGTCCATACTGGCCAGCATTATGACGACCGCATGTCCAGGGCCTTTTTCGAGGCCTTGAGCATTCCGGAGGCTGAAATCAACTTGGAGGTCGGTTCTGGTTCTCATGCCGAACAGGTCGGTCAGACCATGATTGCTTTTGAGAAAGTGCTTTTGGAAGAAAAACCCGATTGGGTTGTGGTTGTAGGAGATGTGAATGCCACGTTGGCGTGCTCGGTTACTGCCAAAAAACTTCACATCAAGGTCTGTCACATTGAAGCGGGACTTCGTTCTGGGGACATTAGAATGCCTGAGGAGGTCAACCGTTTGGTAACCGATCGACTTTCCGACCTTCTTTTGGTTCCTGATAGACTTTCCATCAAGAATTTGGAAAAGGAAGGTGCTGAAGCTGAGTCGATTGTATTTGTCGGCAACATCATGATCGATACGTTGGAGTCGAACCGTGCTAAAGCCGCGGCTTTAAGTTTGAATGACATTCTCTCAGGAAATTCTTTGGATGGTCAAAATGCAGTTGATCTAGAGAAAGGATTTGCATTGGTAACGCTGCACCGACCATCAAATGTGGATGACAAAAACATCCTCACGGCAATTGTTGATTTTCTCGCAAACGAAGTCACTTCAGACATGCCAATTGTCTGGCCTGTGCATCCAAGAACCATCAAACAACTGAAAAAGTTTGGCCTTTGGGACGTTCTTAGCAGCAATGTAAATGTGGTGCTACTGCACCCGTTGGGTTATCATGAAATGCTCCGCCTGAACATGGCTTCGCGCATTGTATTGACGGATAGTGGCGGATTGCAGGAAGAATGTACTGTACTTGGTTCTCCATGTCTAACGTTGCGTTGGAATACCGAACGTCCAATTACGCTTAAAGAAAACGGTGGCGTCAGCGTGCTGGTCGGTAATAATATCGAGCGCATTAAAGCCGAATATGCCAATACGCTGAAAGAAACTGCAAAGCCAAACCGCCCAGAGCTTTGGGATGGCAAAACCGCAGAGCGTTGCGTCAAAGCCATACTTGAGCACAAAGCTTAGAACCTTAAGCTTATTCTCACGTACCTTCGTGTTGTGATTACAACTATGAGGCGTTTACTCGCGGCTTTCATGTTCTGTTCCCTTGCTGTTTTAGCACAGGCTCAGGTGGTATTTGAGCATGTTTCAAACAGGCCGATATACGATTATCTGGATGAAGCGGCCAACCGTGGTTTCATTGAACTGAATTCGGCTGTAAAGCCTTACTCACGAATGTTCATTTATGAGAAGCTGAAGGAAATTGAGCTGGTCAAAGATCAGCTGAACAAGCGTCAGGCGGGCGAGCTGGAATTCTTTATGCGCGAGTACATCAAAGAATCGCGAAGCGCGGAAAAACGATTGGATTTCCTAGGAAAAGGATTGCGGTCGAAAAAAGTATTCCCGTACAAGAATCGGAATAAGCGTTACGATCTGTTTTTCTATTCGGACACCAATTTTACCGTTTCGCTCAATCCCATTTTAGGCGGGACTGGTTGGTACAATCAGAACGGATTCAACATGCATCGCTTCTTTGGTGCCGAAATGCAAGGCTACGTTTGGAAGTTCGGTTTCTACGGAAGCTATCGCGATAACTCGGAGCTCAAGTATCTGTCTGATCCGATGTTCTTAAATCAGCGCTCGAGCGCTTTTGCCAAAAGAAGCGGTCAATCTGGAGATTACAGCGAAGCACGTGGGGGCCTAACTATCAGTTATAAGGGTGTTACGCTGGGAGTAATAAAGGATCATGTTCTTTGGGGAAATAACTACAACGGCTCAAACATACACGGAGGCAGGAACCCTTCATTTCCTATGGTTTTCTTGCAGATAAAACCCGTAAAATGGTTTGAGGTCAACTATTTCCATGGGTGGTTATCTTCTGATGTGCTTGACAGTACCAGAACCGTTCAATATACCACCGGAAGGCAGAGAAACTTCATCCCTAAGTTCATAGCGGCAAATCTTTACACCTTCAGACCGTTCAAGAAATTCCATATTTCAGTCGGTAACTCTGTGGTCTATTCTGAAAGGGTAAATCCGGTTTATTTCATTCCATTCCTATTCTACAAGTCGGTTGATCATAGTGGAGATAGAAATACCAACGCACAACTCTTTATCGACATCAGTTCAAGAAACATTAAAAAGAACCACCTCAGTTTTACCATGTTTGTTGATGAGATCAATTTCTCCAACATAACCAATAAGGAGTTGCACAGTAATTGGTGGAGCTTTAAAGGTTCGTGGAGGTTCTCTGATTTCGTACCTAACTTCTTCTTTACAGCAGAATACACATACACCGCTCCTATGGTGTACAAGCATTTTATTCCAACAACTACGTACGAAACGTCCGGTTTCAATCTTGGACATTACCTGAGGGATAATTCTCAAGAAATCTTTGTGATGCTGGAATGGCGGCCATTGCCACGGTTGCATACTTACATAGACTACACTTTTGCCAATAAAGGCGAGGATAATCCAGATGACAGGGAAACGATAAATCCTGCTACTGGAAAACCTTATTCTTTAGGAAGGTCGTTTCAAGAAATGGTCATTTACGAAAAACATGAAGTTGGAATTGGAGTGAATTATGAGATTGTGAATGGTGTTTCTACCTCATTTCGATATTGGTATACGACTTTGGAAGATGTGACAGGAATCTATACACCTGCCTATCTTCTTAACTCTCAGCACAATGTTTCATTTGGTTTAAACATAGGGCTGTAACACGCCTTCCGAGATTTTCCTGTGTACTTTCGTAAGAATTCAATTTTTTGGAACTGAAAGCCGCCATCGAGAAAGATCAACTCATTGACGAAGGAGTTGATGAGAACATTGCCGAACTGGTAATAAAAGAGGTAGGTCCTCTCGGTATTGAATTTCTTCTCAAGTATGCTCACGATTTGGCTGATAAACAGACAGTTCTGATAGACACTCGTCATGAGTTCAATATTCTAAAGCAGCCTAAAAAGAATTATAAGAGCATTGTCAACTTGGCAATGATCAATGAAATGCGCTGGATCAATGAGGTATTTCTAGCCTGCAATAAGAAGCTTGAAATGGGTGGACTTTTGCTAGGACGAGCAGAAACCATTACGGAGCGTGAGAAACGTGCCTATGCTCGGCATAGACGGCCAATGGCGGACATCTATTATTTCCTAGACTTTTTATTTCATAGAGTCTCTCCAAAAATCGGGGGATTAAAGACGGTTTACTTCTTTATGACCAAGGGTAAGAGACGAGTTCTATCAAGGGCCGAGATTCTAGGAAGACTGGTGAGTTGCGGATTCAAGATCGTAGAAGAGACCGAGATTGACAACAAGCTTTTCTTTGCCGTGAAAAAGGTAGAAGAAGGAACCATGGCTGAGAACCCCAGCTATGGTCCACTATTTAGAATGAGAAGGGTAGGAAAAAATGGTAAGATCATTGGGGTTTACAAAATGCGAACAATGCACCCTTATTCCGAGTACCTGCAAGAGTATATTTATGAGTTGAATAGTTTACAGGAAGGAGGAAAGTTTGCTGATGATTTCAGGATCAGTGGTATTGGACGCTTTTTCAGAAAGTTCTGGATAGACGAACTTCCCATGTTTTTTAATCTTCTGAAGGGCGATATGAAACTGGTTGGGGTCAGACCGCTTAGCAAACATTACCTGAGTCTGTATTCTGAAGAACTAAAAGAGCTCCGCCTGAAGACCAAGCCTGGTTTGGTGCCTCCGTATTATGCAGACCTTCCTAAAACGCTAGCTGAAATTCAAGACTCAGAAAGAAGGTACCTCGAAAGCTACATGAGGTCTCCATTTACTACGGATGTACGTTATTTCTTCAAGGCTTTTTACAACATCATTATCAAAAAAGCCAGAAGTAACTGATGAGTAGTTGGTGATTACCTGCCTAACGCGGCTCTCAATTTGCCTAAAAGTCCAGTAGGTTTCTGTTCAGAGTAATATCCGTACCCGTATCCATACCCATACCCATATCCGTATCCATACCCGAATTTGGACATTCTAACATCATTGAAAAGACTTGCAATATGCTTAACCTTTTTCTGGTGATAAAGGTCATTTACAAACTCCAAGTTGTGGTATCGCGTTACACCTTGTCTTACAACGTATATAGTTGCGTCTGCATGTTCTGAAAGGATAAGACTATCTGTAACAAGAGCAATTGGCGGTGTATCCAAAATAATGTAGGAGTACGTTTTTCCAAGCTCTTCAAAGAGGTCTTGAATGGCTTTTCCGATTAGAAGTTCGGAAGGGTTTGGAGGAATTGGCCCGCCAACCATTACATCCAAATTTGGAATTACATCTTTTACAATGGCTTCATCAATACTTGAAAGCCCAGCCAATACCGTACTGGCACCTACAGCATTAGACAAATCAAAGTATTCAGCCAATTTTGGTTTTCTAAGATCTAGACCAATAATCACCGTTTTTGATCCCGCCAGCGCTAATGATGCCGCAAGATTGATGGAACAGAATGACTTACCTTCTCCTCCTACCGAAGAGGTAACCTGAACGATCTTGTACGGTTTCTGATCTTTTTCAGGGTCTCCTAAGAAGCCAATGTTAGTGCGGATGGAACGAAACGCTTCAGCAATGGGCGAATTTGACTTTTCCGTTACCACGATTTTCTCCATTCCCTTATGATGCGGAACAATCCCCAAAAAAGGAATTCGGGCAGCGCTCTTCAGGTCTTGCTTATCGTTGATGACACTATTTGCCATCGAATAAACGAATAGTAAACCAACAGGAAGACCGATACCAATTAGGAAACCGAGGAGTAAAATCTGACTTTCCTTTGGACTTACAGGCTTACCAGTATTCCTCGGTTCATCCAATATCGAATTGTCCGACACTGTAGAGGCAAGCATAATTGCATTTTCCGACTTCTTTTCCAAAAGCAGTAGATAAAGATTCTCGGTCATTGCGTATTTACGCTGCAATGCAAGCAATTCATACTGGGCCTTAGGAATTGCTCCGACTTTCGATTCAAGCTTCTTCAATTGAACATTAACCTCCTTTTTGGAAGCTTCGAGCCCACTTCTAATACTCTTAACGTTTTCCAATAGTGAGGTTTCCGTTTCCCGTATCTTGGAGTCCAAGGTGGTAATGATTGGGTTATCAGCCTTGGTGAGTCTAAGCTCATTTGCTCTTTTGGACCGTAACTCAGATAATCTGGTAATTAGCAACTGAAGTAGTGGATCATTAATACCTAAGCTTGAAGGAGCATTGCCATCTAGATTTTTACCACTGCTGACATATTCTTGTAGGTATTGCAGGAAACTCAGTTGAATGTCTATTTCAGAGATCTTCTGATCCAATTCGCCCACTTGGGAAAGAAAGTATTCGGCTTCAGTATCAAAACTGGTGAGCCCGGTTTTTAACTTCTGATCTTGGATCTGTTTCTCAATTGAACTCATTTCAGCCAAGTTGGTCTCCAACTGGGAGTCAATGAACTTGAGCGAGTTGGCCGCCAACTGATTCTTCTTCTCAATATTGCCCTGGATGAAGGCTTGTAATACCGCATCTAGAATGTCAACCCCTCTCTCTGGCACAAGGTCAGTCAAGGTCAAGCGAAGAATTGATGCCCTTTCTCTGGCAGGTTCCACCTCTAGGGACGAAAGGTAAAGCGAGGTGAGGTTATCGGTGCTCCGGTAAACAAGCGTATAACTAGGGGTTTTGATGTTTCCAGAAGGTGAAACTATGGATGAAAAATTGTCTGCTTTGGTCAACGTGAACGACCCAAACGCATTCGAAATGGTTTCACCGAACATTGCGTTAGTGGTGGTTTCGTCTTCATCTCCTGGCAGTTCGAAGGTCCAAGTAACAGCTTCTTCTGAATTTATGTGCAGGTCAAAACTTACGGCAGGACCACACTGTTCCGATGGGACAAAAGCCAACCGAACCGGACTTTCCTTGTACAGTTCGCGCCAACGGTAGCCATCATTTACCCGATAGAAAACATTCAGATTCAATGATTCCATTGCCTTGCTCATCTGACTTCTAGAAGTCAATACGGCAATCTCATTTTCAATATTCCTTTTCTTGTTTACAACACCAACTTCTTCAAGAATAGCACTTGATACATCGTTAGAATTGTCGTCTACCATAACGGTGGCTGAAACTTTGTAAACGGGGTGCTTGTACCACACATAGGCATATGCAATGCTCATAGACAGAACCAAGCAGATCAGAATAAAAAACCAGTTTTCGAGCATGATCCGGAGAAACTTTCCGAAGTCAAAATCCTCTTCCTGAGATGGTATGTCTGTATCGTTATCGAACATGAAAAGAAATCAGATATTTAGAATGCATTTCCGAGCCTCAGGAATAGGGCAACAGTGGAAAGGCCACTTAGTACTATAGGTAGAATTCTGTACCATGCATCGGCCGATGCGATTTTGCCTTTCCCAGGTTCCACATATATGATGTCGTTGCTGTGTAAGTAGTAGAAATCGGATTCGAATAATTCCTTCGACCTAAGGTCTACTTTGAAGAATTTACGCTCTCCGGCCTCTTCCCTGACCACGAGCACATCAACGCGCTTTCCGAAAATGGTAAGGTCTCCTGCCAGTCCTATGGCCTCGATCAGTGTAATTTTTTCATTAGGAATCGTGTAGACTCCCGGGGTCTTGACCTCACCAAGAACCGTAACCTTGAAGTTTCTGATACGAACATTAACCGAGGGGTCGACCAAGTACTGATCCAGCTTTTGCTTGATATTTTCCTTGGCTTCAATACCCGTATATCCGCCAACTTGCACTGATCCGATTAGCGGCATTTCAATGTTTCCATCAGCATCAACCAAATAGGTATTGGCAACCTGTTGGTCAGTTTCTTCTCCCACAACATTGAAAAAGCTACTTGCTTCAGCACTTAAACTTGATACGTGGATAGATAGGATATCGCCCGCGGCAATACGTGCCTCAAACCCTTGAGTTATCTTTTGTACGCTCAATGAATCTGAAATATCCTGAAAGTAGGATATGTCTTTCCGTGTGATACACGATTGAGAAAGCATTAAAACACTGGAAAATAACAACAGCAGAATCGCTGGGCGGAATTTCATGGCGCAAATATACGTGTTAAGTCAACCTTTGTTTCAGTTGTTCTGAGGGACTAAAACCTTGATGTTCAATTCATCAAGTTGTGCTTTGTCTATTACAGATGGCGAGTCTATCATCATATCTCTGCCAGCGTTGTTCTTTGGGAAAGCAATGAAGTCTCGGATATCTTTCTGACCACCGAAGATGGCCGAAAGTCTATCGAATCCGAACGCAATACCACCATGAGGAGGCGCACCGAATTCAAAGGCATCCATCAAGAACCCGAACTGTGCTTTAGCTTCTTCTTCCGTAAAACCAAGCAGATCGAACATGCGTTTTTGCTGGCCTTTATCATGTATTCTGATTGATCCACCGCCTAACTCCGTTCCGTTAATGACCATATCGTACGCGTTGGCGCGAACTTTCCCCGGATCGGTCTCCATCAAATGAAGGTCTTCTGGTTTGGCCGAAGTGAACGGGTGGTGCATGGCATGGAATCGGTTGGTGTCCTCATCCCATTCCAAAAGTGGGAAATTCACAACCCAAAGCGGAGCAAACTCTTCTGGATTCATCAGGCCTTGCTCGGCCGCAACATGAAGTCGCAATTCAGAAAGTTGTTTTCTGACCTTATCGGTCTGGCCGGCCATGATCAACATCAGGTCACCAGCTTCTGATTTGAAGGCAGAACTCCAATCAGCCAGTTTGTCTTCTGCAAAGAACTTATCTACTGAACTTTTGAAAGTACCATCCTCATTGTGGCGGCAGTAAATCATTCCGGTTGCGCCAATTTGTGGTCTCTTCACGAAGTCCGTCAATGCATCGATCTGCTTTCTGGTGAATTCGTTTCCACCTTTCACGTTGATGCCAACAACCAATTCGGCATTATCAAACACACCAAAACCTTGGCCTTTAACCACATTGTTAAGCTCTACGAACTGCATACCAAAACGAAGGTCTGGTTTGTCCGAGCCGTACAATTGCATTGCATCGGCATATTCCATTCGTGGGAAATCCTTCAGTTCAATGCCTTTTACCGTTTTGAACAAGTGACGAACAAGCGCTTCAAACATGTTCAGAATATCTTCCTGCTCCACAAACGCCATTTCGCAATCCAACTGTGTGAATTCTGGCTGACGGTCTGCACGTAGATCTTCATCGCGGAAGCAACGCACGATCTGATAATATTTATCGAAACCGGAAACCATCAACAACTGCTTGAAGGTCTGGGGGCTTTGAGGCAAAGCATAAAATTGTCCCTCGTTCATTCTTGATGGAACCACAAAATCTCGCGCGCCTTCTGGTGTGCTTTTGATCAAGTAAGGTGTTTCCACTTCCAAGAAACCCTGCTCGTCCATAAATTTTCTGGTCTCAATGGAAAGGCGATGGCGCAGTTCCATGTTGCTACGCATCTTATTTCTGCGCAGATCCAAATAGCGGTATTTCATTCTGATCTCCTCGCCACCATCGGTTTCATTCTCGATGGTGAAAGGAGGAGTTTTTGATGGATTAAGTACTTCCAATGAAGTAGCAATGATCTCAATATCGCCCGTAGGGTTGTTCTTGTTCTTGCTTTCGCGCTCAACAACTTTGCCGTTCACTTTCACCACGAACTCACGCCCCAATTCGCGGGCTTTGAGGCAAAGCGTTTCGTTCACTTCCATATTGAAAGCGATCTGCGTGATTCCGTAACGATCACGAAGGTCGATGAAGGTCATTCCGCCAAGATCGCGGCCACGCTGAACCCAACCACTTAATGTCACTTCTTTGCCGATGTGTTCGGCACGCAATTCTCCGCAGGTATGTGAACGATGCATTTGTGCTTGATTTTGAGCGCGCGAAGGTAGGAATTTCGTAGCCTTTGATTTCCATTTCATTTAGTTCCTTTGACCGCATGGAGTTAAGCGTTTTCTCAGACGAACATTTCATGAAAGAGGCCTTGAAGGAGGCCAACAAGGCTTTTGATAAGGATGAAGTGCCGGTTGGGGTTGTGGTGGTTTCGAAGCAACGAGTCATTGCCCGTGCACACAATCTCACCGAAATGCTGAATGACGTAACCGCCCATGCAGAAATGCAAGCAATTACTTCAGCCGCTGATTTCATTGGCGGCAAGTATTTGAAAGGTTGCACCGTTTACGTAACGCTCGAACCCTGCGTGATGTGTGCCGGGGCGCTTTTTTGGAGTCAGGTGGATAAAGTGGTTTACGGGGCATCAGACGAAAAGCGTGGTTTTTCCAAAGTTGGAAATCTACTTCACCCTAAAACCATTGTAAAAGGTGGTGTGATGGCCGATGATTGTGCGGACCTACTGAAAGTCTTCTTTCAGAAGAAGAGGAAGTAACACTCTATCTAGCACTTAAGGCTGCAAGCTGGTAATGAGTGAGTGCACTCTGAACAAGTTGTTACGGTTTTTTCGCAAACCGAATGAATTGTATTTGTCGCATACGTAAGAGATGATATGATTGGAATACGTCTTCTTGTTCCGATACTCAAGTAGCCATGGCTCGCCAACTAGACATGTCTCCGATTGTGAAGGAATTCCGTCCAACATTTTATCGATACGCTTTAAATCTTTCGGACTGACCGCGAAAGATTCCTTCTCAGTTGTTTTAAACCCATTCAAGTCTGTTGACTCGCCTTTGATACGGGTGCATGTTGCTGAGTTAGTAGCAAAAACGATGTGCTCAACGCTGAAGGTCGGGTGGGTCCAATAAAACGCACCAGGGAAAAAATTAACCAACCTCAGTTCTCTCGAGTTTTCGCCTATGTGAAGTTCATTGATTGATTGGAGGATATCTGAAAAGCGCAGGTCATCCAGCGGGAGCGAGTTCAGGTAAGTAACATCCTTGATTTCGACCTCGGAAAAGGTAGTGTCATATTCCACATAGCTGTTCTTTCGATAGCTGTAAATGGTATCTATTCGGGGATTGAACATGGTTTCAATCCTATAGGTTCGGTCATCTTCAAATCTGTAGATATGATTTTCTGCAATTGAGTAGTCGATGCTTTTATGGCCAAGTTGATAGTAGATGTATCCACTCTCTCTTATGAATCGGGTAAAATGATAGATCGTATCGTTTGCCATGAAACAGACCCTATTGAATTCTACTTTGTATGGAATCTCTTTCTTCTGAATCTCTTGTATCAGCGAGTCTCTGTCAATGGCTTGACCTTGTACACTTGAGACTCCACACACTACGATATAGAAAAGGAAACCCACGAATCTTATGGTAGCCTGCATTTTAGCTTTTGTCCTTTTGAAGTAATGCAACGAATCCTTGAAAGAATTATTCCTTAATCTTTCGGATTGTAAACAAAAAAGCCGCCCAGTTTCCTGAGCGGCTTTCTTAAAACAATTTCAATGGTCTTAGTTGTTTGCTACGTCAACCGATAGGTTCACCACCTCAATTTCGTAAGGCAGTTTGCTAAGGCCCTCGTAAATGGTGGCCTTATCGCCAACAACCACAATGTTCATCTTGTCCACATCAATATGCTTGGCGGCAAGTGCATTGATGTCTTCTACCGTAAGTGCCTTAAGTATTTCATTCTGCTTGTCGGTGAAGTCTGCATCAAGTCCAAAACGAAGGATGCTGTTCAAGAATCCGGTTTTCTGGTATCCGGCCTCATACTTCAATGCATCTTTCTGACCCACTGAACTTTGCGTAAACGCAAGGTCTTCTGCAGAGATTCCGTTTTCGCTGAAGTCCTTCATAATGCTTAGGAATTCAACTACAGAACTGTCTGTAGCCTCTTTCTTAACACCAGCCTGTGCTGCGAACGGACCAACGTGCTCAGAACCGTTGAAGTAGGTGAATGCACCGTACGTCCAACCGTGGTCTTCTCTCAAGCTTTGGTTGATTCTACTGTTGAAGTTTCCACCAAGCGTGAAGTTCATCATCTTCGATTTGTAGTACTCACCTGTAGCATCGTATGGTAGCGCCAAGTATCCCATTCTGATCTCGCTCTGTGCAGCACCTGGCTTGTCAACCAAATAGATTTTGGTTGCTGCTGCTTCTGGTGTTGCTGGCTCTTCTGGGAAAGTGATTTCTTTTTTCTCCCAAGACTTCAAGAAATCCAGCTTTCCAAGGATCTCTTCTTTAGAAATGTCTCCTACAATTACAAGGTTAGAGATGTTAGGAGCGAACTTATTTTCGTAGTATTCCTGAACATCGGTCAGTGTTACTCCGGCAAGCGTTTCTGCTGTTCCGATGGATGGAATGGCCATGATGTGTCCTTCGCCATAAAGCACCTTCTGGAATTGGTTATCTGCCAAGGTGGTCGGCTCGTTTACTTGGTTGGCAATCGATTCCATCTGTTGCGTTTTCAGACGATTGTAATCATCCTCCGTAAAACGCGGCTTCATCATTACCTCCTCAAGAAGAGCAAGCGTAGCATCGATGTTCTTGGTCAATGAACTCACATTCACAACAACCTCATCATCGCCAGCATAAACATTGATGGAACTACCGAGTTTTTCCAATTCTCCGCTCAATTCTTCAACCGAATAACCTTCTGTTGTTTCACCTAGCATTGAACCGAATAGGTTAGCGATTCCTGCCTTAGCTGGGTCTTCGTACCGATGACCTGCCTTCACTCCGATTCTCAGGTAAACCTTTGGAATCTCATCATTCTTAGCCCCGATCACTTTCAGTCCGTTATCGAAGTTTTCTGTCCAGTATTCTGGAACTTGAATAACAGGGCTTGGACCAGAAGCAGGTTTTACGCTACGGTCAAAACCATCTTCTTCTGGAGTTGGTTTGGTGTAAGCCAATCCTTCGTACTGGGCCATGTTGGCCTCTAGCGTGGTGTCTCGCTCATAAACGAAATTGTCTTCTCTCGCCTTTAGTTGTGACTGTCCTTTAGGCACAACACTCAAGATCACTGCTTTTTGGCCTTTGATGTACTGGTTGAACACGCGCATGATGTCCTCAGCAGTTACATCCATGTAACGTTGCAGGTCTTTCCCTACATAATTAGGGTTACCGTGCATGAACTGGTAAGAAGCAAGCTGAGAAGCTTTACCAGAAACGGTCTCAAGGCCACTGATTACTTGGCTTTCGTGAGATGATTTGAATCGCTTCAGGTCGTCTTCGTTAACGCCTCTTTCTTCAAACTCAACCAGAGTTTCTCTGATTTTCTCTTCCATTTCTGCCAACGTTTTTCCAGGATAAGGAAGAACAGTTAATTGAAACTGTCCGGCCAACTCCCCGCAAGGGTGGAAAACGGAAGCCTGAATAGCGGTCTGATTCTTTTGGAAGTTCTTGTAAAACAGTGAGTTCTTGCTTCCTCCCAAAATATCTGAAAGCACATCCAATGGCGCTTCGTCTGGATGGAAGTTCGGTACCGTTGGGTATGAGAACTGGATGAGCGGGAAACGAATGTTGTCCTCGTAAGAGATGTAGCGGTCTTCATCCAAAACAGCTCTTTCTACTTCTTGATCTACAACTTCGGCTCCTCTTGGAATGGTGCCAAAGTATTTTTTTGCCAATTCAAGCACCTGAGATGGATCAACATCTCCAGCAACGGTCAAGGCTGCATTATTTGGGCCATACCATCGCATGAAGAAACGCTTCAGGTCATCAACATTGGCAGCATCAAGATCCTCCAAGTAGCCAATGGTTGGCCAGTGGTAAGGGTGGTCTTGCGGATATTGCGCCTGCATTACTTTCTCACCAACCAATCCGTAAGGACGATTATCGTAGCTCTGCCCGCGCTCGTTCTTGACAGTAGCACGTTGCACTTCGAATTTCTCTTGTGTAACGGCATCCAAAAGGAATCCCATTCTGTCTGCTTCTAACCACAAGGCTTTCTCAAGCTGATTGCTTGGCAGTGTTTCGAAGTAATTCGTTCTGTCTTTGTTAGTGGTGCCATTCAATGTGCCACCAGCTTCAGAAACTGTTTTGAAGTGCTCTTCATCGGCTACGTTATCCGAGCCTTGGAACATCATATGCTCAAAGAAGTGCGCAAATCCTGAACGTAGCGGCTCTTCTCTTGCAGAACCAACGTGGTAGGTTACATCTACGTGTACTATTGGGTCTGAATGATCTTCGTGGATGATGATCTGCAATCCATTTTCCAGTTCATACTTCTCGTATGGAATAGATAGGCCAGACTCGGCCTTTTCAACTTTCTCAATGAGTTTGATCCCTTCAGGAAGCTTCGTGTCCTTAGTTCCTTGGTTACAGGCCGCGAGTAGGGAGACCGCAGCGACCATCATCATAATTCGCTTCATAGATTTCGGTTTAGAGAGGGGTCAAATATAGAAAACCCCGTAGCGAGGATTTCCAAAGGTGTTGTAAGAAGTGTTAAAAACAGAACGGGCCCACCAAAGTGAGCCCGTTCCTGTTCAGATAATGTGTGTTATTTGTACTCGATTCTTATCAATCGTTGGGTTCCTCTACCACCTTGAATGTAGATGATGGATTCATTATCGAACAGTTGGTCTACCTTATTCCCCGGTTGTAGCATACCACCTGCATCATCGGTTGTCCAAACCTGCTCTCTGGTTATTTCACCTTCGTTCTCTAGGTTACAAACGGTCATGTTTATCGGGTTGTCTCCTCCTGAGAATCCATATACACGATCGCCTTTCCAGTCAGATTTAAGGTTCTTGAAGTTGTCGTTGAATAGGAAATACAGACGGTTGTTGGTCCATGCTACTTCATATCCAAGGCCAACCATAGTTCTGTTCGATTGGTATTTAGGAATCTTTTTGGACCAGAGGATGTTTCCTTCCGCATCTACATTTATCACAACTATATTTCCTCTAACGTATACGGTGTAAGAACTTCTACCTGTGTATACCACGTAGCTGTAAGAAACCTCACCGATAAGGACTGCACCACCATCTTCTTTCTCAATTACGTAGTCAAGATCGTAATTATCCATTCCAACACGGTCTTTTCCTTTTTTCTTCTCCTTTTCGTAGTTATTCATTTTTCTTTCAGACCAGTAGCTGGTTTTGAAATCTTCTTCAAATTCATCGAAGCTGGCGTGGGTCATTTCGCCCTTACCTACATTCCAGTAGCTGAGAAAAGCCCCGTCAATAAGGTCAAGACGGGTGTTTACATCATTGTTGTAAAAACCGCTGATCATAACCTTACCAGAGTTGGTAAGTCTGACATTGTATTGCTGAATCTTTTTATCAGAGAATCCAACCTGCATTGATTCGGTATCCTTCTCGGTGATTCGGAACACGTAGGTTTGAAAACGTTCTTCCTTCTCAAAATCACGGCCTTTGTCCTGAATACCCCAAGTAACTATCTCGCCATCATTTCCTAACTGAAATGCGCGGTAGCTACCAGTGTTTCCCATTCTGAAAAACATATTTCCACCACCTGCAGAAACCCAATCTCTACCAACAAGCTTGAATATGTTGCCTTTATCCATGAAGAATTTCTGGTCCTTTTCCCAAAGAAGGTTGAACTCACGGTCAAACACCATGAAATGGAATCTTCTGTAACGGTCTTCTTCCTCTGGAAGCTTGAACGCGATAAGGAATTTTGAACCATCAGGAGAACGGTCGAACTGTGTGAAAGCGTTCTTGAAGTCCTTGTAAAACTTATCTCCCTTCAGGTCAAAGAGCTCCTTGTCGTCTTTGTTATATACAAGCTTCTCCTTATCCAGAGTACGGCAGAAAAGCTTGTTGCTTTTGGTCTTTTTGTCTGAAATGGAGTAGAACTCATACAACTCATCGTCCAATTCCATATGCAATTCTATGTTCCGAACCACCTTTTCTTTTGGAAGCTCAATGCTTTTGGTTCTGATCTTTTTCAGTTCATGGCTGTATTTGCCAATTACCACGTCTTTTCCTTTCTGGAAATAGGTGTAGAAATGTTCGTCATCTGCACCAAGAAAGTAATCTACAGAGGTGCCCAATTCGCGCTTTTCATTTGGCCCGAAATAGACATCGAAGTACTCCGATTCATGTTTCAGTTTTTGACCGAAAGAGGCAAATCCAATGGCCGTGATCACTACTAATAAAGCAAGTTGTTTCATGTGGGTAGGTTGAATTGGTTGTTGTTATTCTGTTAAAATGATTTTCAAAGCAGATTCAATATCGCTTGACGGAATAGCGAAGCCGATATCATCTATTTCTCGGTTTTTGAGTTCAGCGGTTACGATTCCGAGTACAATTCCGTCTTTATTGATCAGAGCCCCGCCACTGTTGCCTGGGTTTATGGCCACATCTGTTTGTATGAAGGCATGGCCCCCGAACTTCCTTTTTCCGGAAATAATGCCGCGACTTACAGACTGACCTAGTTCAATGTCAGCAGGTGTTCCAACAGCATAAACATCAGCCCCGGTTTCTGCTTTGGCGTCTTTGCCGATTTTGACAGGAACCAATCCAGTTGTGTCGATCTTCAACAGAGCAAGGTCAACGGCTTCGTTCATTCTGATGAATTTCAGCGGGAAGCGTTTGTCCACATCTGCAGATAATATGGCCTTCAGGTCTGCAGTGTCTTCATCCACAACGTGGGCATTGGTAATGATATAACCATCTGGTGTTATGAGACATCCACTTCCATGACCTTCTGGTGTAACAATGGTGAAAACAGCCTTTACCACTTCAGCAACACTGGTTGCATAGGTTGAACCTGTTTTTATGGTAAGTTCTTCTTCCTCTGCCAGAGGGATTGGAGCTGGAGCACTCAAAATACTTTGAATAGTATCCAGCGCAATAAATTCTTTTAGACCAAGGTCCATGGCTTGGGTAAAGGCTGCCGTGATGGCTTCTTGCTGTAGCTCTGCAGACATGGCCGCTTCTTTGAACTCCACCCATTCCGATCTGGTTGTGAAGCCTCTGTCGTACAAGAATTGTAGTTGATCGTTGGTTTCCAGTGCCCAAGCAGATTTTACTTCGCAGAGCAACTTGTCGTCAGCAACAGAAAAAGTAATGCCACTGATCTGGTTGTCTATGCGTAGGCAATTCAGGTTAGTTGCCTCAGCAGAGTCTAAGTTGTATTCCAACTTTGTCAAAGATTCAACTACGGGGTCATAGAGTTTCAGGTCTTCCAAGAAGGAGAAGTTATCTGCAGAATCGCGCGTTTCGTAACCGTAACCGTTCACATACTGGTCCCTTGATTCGTAATCTCTTACGCGGATGCCCTTCTTCTTCAGTTTGAATTCCATATCATTTGCAACCAACCAAAGTTGACCAGTATCTCTCTTTAGAATAGGCAACAATTTTGGCAACTCCACTTTTTTGGGGAATATTCTTCCAGGAGCTGGCATGGATGCACCCCAACCTGCTAAAGCTAAGGCAGCGGCTGTATAAAGCACCGGATCGGGCGGGGGTGTTGGGCCTCCAACCCCTCTAAGGCTTTGGATCTTTAAAGCCGCCATGATGGTTGTGGCAATGTCCACAGAAACCATTGTAAGAATATCAACTCGTTTCAGATGGTTCGGAGAATTCCGTTCAACCTTAATGGTCTGCGAGACAAACCCATTCTTCTCTTGCCGAACCCAGTAATTCTTCCGCCAATGATTGAGTTTTATCTTGTAATTGGCCTCAGTTATCTTCCTGTATTTTCCATCCTCGGTTTCTGAGATAGAGATGGTTACATCTTCTGTTTCCGGGACGAACTGCGTTTTTCTTGTCAGTGATAGGTAGCCGCAGCCACTTTCTAGAACCATTGAGGCAATCAAGAGGGCAAGGATTCCAAACCTGCCACCGATCGATATTTTCATAAACGTAGGTAAGGGTTGATAGAACGCCCAATGTAAGCATTGTTTCGAGTTGACAGAATAAAAAAGGGTCGGCTTTAGCCGACCCTTTCAATAGGACATTATCCTGGTGTTTTTACTTGAAAGCCTTCTTAAGCACTTTGGCGTGAAAACTCTTCGCCATTTTCTCAAATGACTCTCCAAGACGCTTTTCAAAAGTAGCACCTTCAATAGCCGCTACAACGGCCATTCCTGGAATGCTCTTAGCAGCACTTGCTCCCTTGATCATATCCATTGTAAGTGAAGATGTCACATTATCCCCTTCCACAACCTCTATGATTCCGCTCAACCAAGCATCTGAAGCCGAAACACCAACGCTGTAACCAGGGTCCATGTACGTTACCTTTACACGAATGGTGTACTTGGCATTGTCCAGACCTCTTTTCACTAGAGCGCCTTCCCACATTTCTGCCATCTTGGTTTCAAAGCTCGATTCAAAGTTGTTTGGCTTGGCAGCTTCCCAACGCTTTTTCCAATCGTCTCCGGTACCTGCCTCTTTCTCGTTCTTCTTGTCTACGATCTTCTGCAGCCAATCTGCTTCTGGCATCGCCTTCCATGTAGCAAATGGAGAGCCGCCTCTCACTTGTGCTTCAGAATAATCCCAAACTACGTTTACTTCGGTCTGACCTTTCAATTCTGTAAAGTCTCCTTTGGTAATCTTGGTCTTTTGTGCAAATGCAACAGACGTGGCCGCCATCAGCACTGCAGTGGTCAATAGTTTAATTGTTTTCATGATCAATTGAATTTGGTTAATGTGTTTTGGTCTTACAAATGTAATGCCGAGGTTGAACCCTAAACTAGGTAATTCTTCGTATTCTTAGCACTGATGGAAGTCAAGGTCTTCATACATTTAGCCCATGAATCAGAACTTGGATCCATCTGCTGAGGGCCAGCTTCCTGTTGACAGGGAAACTGAGAAAGCCTTACGGCCAAAAGGCTTTGAGGAATTCAGCGGACAGGATAAAGTAGTTGAGAACCTGAAGGTGTTTGTGCAAGCAGCACAGCAGCGCGATGAAGCCTTGGACCATGTACTTCTTCATGGTCCTCCGGGTTTAGGGAAAACCACCTTGGCAAATATCATAGCCAATGACCTTGGCGTGAGTCTTAAACTGACATCAGGTCCAGTATTGGATAAGCCTGGAGACCTTGCTGGACTTCTTACGAACCTTGAACCTAATGATGTCTTGTTCATTGATGAGATACATCGATTGTCTCCGGTGGTAGAAGAGTATTTGTACTCTGCCATGGAGGATTATCGGATTGATATTATGATCGAGACAGGACCGAATGCAAGATCCGTACAGATCAATCTCAATCCGTTTACGCTGGTCGGGGCCACTACCCGTTCTGGATTGTTGACCGCACCATTGCGTGCCCGTTTCGGAATAACCTCAAGACTGGAGTATTATGATGCCAAGATTCTTTCTGGAATCGTGAAACGGTCTGCGGCTATTCTGGATGTTCCGATTGAGGATGATGCGGCTGTAGAGATTGCCAGAAGAAGCCGCGGAACACCCCGAATTACCAATGCACTTTTAAGGCGCGTGCGCGATTTCGCCCAGATAAAAGGAGATGGAACGATCAACAAGGAGATCACTCAGTTTGCACTTGATGCGCTGAATGTAGACAAGCACGGATTGGATGAAATGGACAACCGCATTCTCCGAACAATAATTGAGAAATTCAAAGGTGGACCTGTCGGATTGACCACCATTGCCACTGCGGTAGGAGAAGAGGCAGGAACCATTGAAGAGGTTTACGAACCGTTCCTCATCATGGAAGGGTACATCTCCAGAACTCCACGCGGTAGACAGGCAACGGAACGAGCCTATGAGCATTTGGGTAAGATCAGTCCAGGAAGGGAAGGAACGCTCTTCGAATAGATCAGTTTCTCGCCAAGGTGCAAAGACGCCAAGAGGTAAATTTCAAGATATGACGGAAGACGAAATAGCTAAGATTGTCGTGGATACTTCCTATAATATTCATGTGGAGCTTGGCCCCGGTCTATTAGAAAGTGTTTACGAAGAAGTTTTAGCCTACGAACTTCAAAACCGTGGTTTAATTGTCGAGCGGCAGCGAGGCATTGAAGTGGAGTGGGATGGTCAGAATCTGGGGAAGGGATTTGTCGCAGACTTAATAATAGATTCGAAAGTCATTATTGAGTTGAAGTCTGTTCAGAAGTTAGAGCCGGTCCATTTTAAGCAACTTCTCACTTATTTGCGCTTGTCAGATATGAAATTGGGCCTGCTCATCAATTTCAATGAGACCCTCATTAAGAACGGAATCAAACGTGTGGTAAATGGTTTGTAAAATCCAAAGCATCCATCTCTTCGCGTCTTTTCACCTTAGCGAGAAATGAAAAAGGAAACTCTAATAAAACAAGAAGCCCAGCGATTGGGCTTTTTACAGTGCGGTATTTCCAAAGCAGACTTCCTCGAACAAGAGGCTCCGCGCTTGGAAAAATGGCTCAACGCCAATATGCACGGCCAAATGGGCTACATGGCCAATCATTTCGATCAGCGATTGGACCCAAGAAAGTTGGTAGATGGCGCCAAAAGTATCATCACGGTGTTGCTCAATTATTACCCTTCAGAAACACAGAAAGACCCCGAAGCTCCGAAGATTTCCAAGTATGCCTACGGCAACGATTACCACCATGTGATAAAAGGTAAACTGCGTGAATTGGTCAACTTCATCAATGAAGAGATCGGTGAAGTGGGAGGAAGAGCGTTTGTGGATAGCGCGCCCGTTATGGATAAAGCTTGGGCGGCAAAAGCAGGTTTAGGTTGGATAGGTAAGAACACCAACCTCATCAACTCAAAAGCAGGATCATTCTTTTTTATTGGTGAGTTGATTCTAGATATTGAATTGCAACCAGATGGCCCGACAACCGACCATTGCGGAACTTGCACCGCCTGCATTGATGCCTGTCCAACCGAGGCCATCGTGGCGCCATATGTTGTAGATGGCTCCAAGTGCATTTCCTATTTCACCATAGAGTTGAAAGATGCCATTCCCACAGAGATGAAAGGAAAGTTTGACGATTGGGCATTTGGTTGTGATGTCTGTCAGGATGTGTGCCCGTGGAACCGCTTCTCCAAACCACATTCAGAACCGCAATTCGACCCTCATCCTAATCTGTTGGAAATGACCAAGCAGGATTGGGAAGAATTGACCGAAGATGTCTTCAAAAAGGTGTTTCAGAAATCAGCCGTAAAACGTGCTAAATTCAGCGGACTGAAACGCAACATCGAATTTCTGAAACCGTGAATCGGCTTATTCTTTTTCTACTTCTACTTCCGAGTCTTGGCTGGGGCCAGAACCAGTATTGGGCGCAGCAGTATGGTTCGCGGTCGGCCTTGCTTGGCGGGGCCGTAGTTGCTGGTGCTACAGACAACAGTGCGCTCTATTACAATCCTGCGTTGTTGTCTCTTATCGAAAATGGACATCTATCAGTCAGTGCAAACGCCTACGGATTTGAATTCGCGAAGCTGAAAAATGGTGCCGGGAACGGTCTTGACCTTGTTTCTTTTCAGACATTGATCTATCCACAGATCGTTTCTGGGATGATCAATCTTAAAAAGGCTCCAAAATTTAAACTTGGTTATGGAATACTCACGCGTTTCAGCAATCGAACGAAGCTAAACCTACTCACAGAGCAACAGGTTGAAATTACCCCGCTCGGTTCAGGAGATGAGTATTACAAATCGAACTTCATCTATGAGTTATCAAACATTGAGCAGTGGGGTGCGATCAGCCTTGGGTATAAAATCAACGAGAAATTCTCGGTTGGGTTGACCCAGTTCATATCCTACCTCAATAACGACTCGCGATTGTCGATTGACAGAAGTGTTGATGTAAGTGCCGATTCGGCCAGTTTTACGGCACAGCTGCTTTCTGAGAATAACAGCATCATTAACCACGTGGGTTTGCTTTACAAAGTGGGCTTTTCGTTCCAAAGTAATGGACACAAACTAGGGGTAACGGCCACTTCACCAAACATTAAACTTTGGGGCAGGGCCAATGCAAGTGCCGCGCAGATCGAGTATAACATGGACAGACTTGGTGCTGCTGATCCTGAACCGTTTTTCTCGTTGAGCTCGCTCATTGTAGAATCGCAAAACCGCAGATTGGATGTAAACTATAAGCTCCCGTGGTCGTTTGCGCTAGGCTATGAGTATGAATTCCCAAAAGGAACGAAGATCATGTTTGCATCAGAGGTTTTCTTGCCTGTGAAACAATACACTGTTTTTG